>NC_011830.1:4052067-5279134 GCF_000021925.1 Desulfitobacterium hafniense DCB-2 | reverse complement strand
ATTATTGCTGTGTACAAATGATAAAAACGAGAGCATGGAAATTAAAGGCGGTGTAAAATCATAATACCAATTTTTTTGGGGGTTATCAACAGGAAGTTAGTCCTAATATAAATTTATTCACAGGTGGATAACTTTTCCGGAGCTTAAGTTATCCACAATCTAATTGTAGACTCTGCTTGACAGGGCTAAAAAACTTAGAGTATAATCTCTAGAGATGTGCAATTTTTATTTGTTTTTTCCCTTGAAGGAGGTGCAATAGCAGTATGAAGCGGACTTATCAGCCGAAGAATCGTCGTCATAAGAGAGTACATGGCTTTTTAGAGAGAATGAGCAGTACATCAGGAAGAAACGTGCTTAAACGCCGTCGTTTAAAAGGGCGGAAGAAATTATCAGCTTAAGGCCGCAATCTTGTGGCCTTTTTCAAATGAATAGGGATATTTGCTGTCTTTTCTTTCCGAAATAGGTTTATTCTGAAGTTTGTGAGTAAAACTAGGGTTAGTATGTTTTGAATTACGGAGGGGCCATGTTACAGAGGAGTCTTAGATTGCGTCAAAAATCTCTTTATAGAAAGGTTTTTGCACAAGGGAAAAGTTTCTCCGGCAAATATGTAGTCATCTATGTAGCAGAGGGCCCCTCACGGTTCGGGTTTATTGCTTCCAAAAAGGTCGGCAATGCCGTTGTTCGTAATCGGGCTAAACGTTTGATGAGAGAAGTCATCCGGCTTCATCTTGCGGAGATGAAAGAAAATACGCAAATAATTTGTATTGCCCGTTCCTCAATTAAAGGAGTTTCCTATTCTCAAGTAGAAAATAGTCTTTTGAAAAGCTTATATAAAGCAAAGGTTATAAAGGACCGTTGATTGATGAAGCGTTTATTAATTGGTATGATTCGGATTTATCAACGCTATATTTCGCCTCTTAAACGACCATCCTGTCGTTTTTACCCCACATGTTCTGAATATTCTATTCAAGCGATACAAAAGTACGGGGTTGTTAAAGGCTGCTGGAAATCCTTTGTCAGGATTTTAAAATGCCATCCCTTTCACCCTGGTGGTTATGATCCAGTTTAAGGAGGGTTTTTGTGAGTACATTTGTTGTATGGATGACCGAGTTGCTGAAATGGTTATATAATTTAACCGATTTGGTTGGTTTCGCCAGCTATGGTTTGGCGATTATTCTTCTTACTATTATTATCAAAACCTTGATTTACCCTCTTACCTGGAAGCAGATGAAATCCATGCGCAAGACGATGGAAATTCAGCCTAAGCTTCAAGAGATTCAGAAAAAATATAAAAATAACCCTGAAAAGCTCAATCAGGAAACCATGGAGCTTTATAAGAAGCATAATCTCAATCCGGCCGGGGGCTGTTTGCCTTTACTTGTTCAATTGCCGATTTTCTGGGCTTTGTATAATACCCTCTTTCATTTTGATAACTATATTGCCGATCCCAGTCAAGCGATGTTTTTATGGTTCAGCATCACCGAGAACGGCAACTTGGTTCTCGCCATCCTGGCAGGTGCCACAACCTTTTTGCAAACAAAGCTTACTACGGCATCCAATCCGGCTATGAAGGCTCAAAACAACACTGGAAAGCCTGACGCTGCTCAGTCAACCCAAAAGATGATGCTTTATTTCATGCCTCTGTTTATGGCCTATATTACTTGGACTGTGCCTTCAGGCCTTGGTTTGTACTTTTTTACGATGAATATTGTTTCTGTTTTGCAACAGCTTTATATTAATCGCAAATTGAACAAAGAACAGGTCGAGGTTGCCTAAAGTTATAAAGGGAGGATATCCATGAGATTTGCTGAGAAAACAGGTAGAACTGTGGAAGAAGCTATTAATGCTTGTCTGAACGAATTAGGGGTCGAGCGGGAGCGGGTTAAGATCGAAGTATTGGCAGAACCTATGAAAAAGGGTCTTTTCGGCTTGTTGGGGACCACTCTTGCCAAAGTACGGGCCGGTTATGAAGATTGTCCGGGTGAGCTGGCCTGTTCGTTCCTTAAAGATGTATGTGACTCAATGGGTGTTATTGCTGAGTTTAACTATACACAACAGGGGCAGCATTGGCTCATTGATATTTCCGGTGAAGAACTGGGCATATTAATTGGCCGCAGGGGAGATACTCTGGAAGCTCTCCAGTACTTAGCCAATCTTGCTGTAGCCAAGCAGCTTGCCGAAAAAGTTCGGGTTATTATTGATGTGGAAGGGTATCGTCAGCGGCGGGAAGAGACTTTAGTCCGCCTGGCCAAGCGACTGTCTGATAAAGTGAAGCGTACCGGAACTCGTGTTGTCCTAGAACCTATGAATCCTCATGAAAGAAGGATTATCCATACTGCTTTGCAGGATGATGCACGGATCTCCACCTTTAGTGAAGGTGAAGAACCCAATCGTAAAGTGGTTATTTCCTTAAAACGGACAAAAGAAATTTCCTGAGGGGTAAGGTTACCCCTCTTTTTTTTACTGTCAGAAAGTTTACATGAGTATTAGACACTGTTTTTCATGGTATATTAGGCAGGAGCAGTTTTGGATTTTGGATATTGATTGAATTGGAGCGGATCCCATGGATGATACGATTATTGCTTTAGCTACGGCTGTAGGTGAAGGAAGTATACATGTTTTAAGACTAAGCGGACCCCAGGCCCAGGAGATCATTGAGCGAGCCTTTACACCTCACCACCCTCAGCGCTGGCAGGAAAAAAGCAATTTTACCTTGCACTTAGGTTATTTTCGGGCGGGGGCAAAGGTCCTGGACGAAGTGCTCATCGGCAGAATGTCAGCCCCAGGCTCTTATACAGGGGAGGATGTCTATGAGATCAATTGTCATGGCGGTCTCTATGTCGCCGAGCGGATTATGAGAGAATGTATAGGCCTGGGGGCACGTCTGGCTGAGGCCGGAGAATTCACGAAGCGCGCTTTTCTTAATGGCAAGCTGGATTTAATTCAGGCGGAGGCGATTGTGGATTTGATAGCAGCCAAAACGGACAGTTCGGCTGATCTGGCCCTTGCCCAGATGGAGGGCTTGCTTTCTCAAAAAATCCTTTTGCTTAAGGATCAGGTGATGGAGACCCTGGCTTTTATCGAGGCCGGTATTGATTTTCCTGAAGATGATGTGGAAAGTTTGGATCGGGATGCTCTCCTCCAGCGCATCAGCAAGGGTCTTGAGCTGGCTCGTGATTTGCTTGATGGGAGCAAGACGGGAAGAATACTCCGGGAAGGCATGCTGACGGTGATTGTCGGACAGCCTAATGTGGGCAAATCCAGCCTGCTCAATGCTCTGATGGGGGAAGAGAGGGCTATTGTTACAGATATACCGGGGACGACCCGGGATGAGATTCGGGAATCGGTCACTATCGGCGGCATACTTTTGCAGTTGGTGGATACGGCGGGACTTCGGGAAAGCGAGGATCTTGTTGAGAAACTGGGCATTGAACGATCCTGGAAGGCTATGGAGAAAGCTGAACTGATACTTCTCATCATCCAGGCCGGCCAGGAGCTCAAGGCTGAAGAGTTGAAGATCTTAAATCAGTATGATCAAAGTGTGATCGTTTTAATTAATAAAATGGACCTTCTGGTCGGCAAGGAACAGGGGGAGGAAGTTCTTGAGAATTACCCCACTCAGCAAGGGGTATGGATTCCTTTTTCGGTGAAAGAGAATTTGGGCTTTAAGCAGTTGGAGAAAGAGATTAAGCAAAGGGTCTATCAGGGCAAGGCAGAAAAAACTAAAGAGCCCTTACTCTCCAACATCCGTCAAATCACCGCCTTAGAGAGGGCCGTATCAGCCTTGGCAAACGGTTGGGATTCGGTTAAGAACGGCCTGCCCTGGGATATGGTATCCATTGATATCCGCCAGGCTCTTCAGGAAATTTCCCAAATGACGGGGGATAGTGTTCAAGAGTCCTTGTTGGATGATATTTTCTCACGATTTTGTATAGGAAAGTAGGAGGAACCGTGGAATATTTGGCGGGAAACTATGATGTGATTGTGGTAGGTGCCGGACATGCGGGCTGTGAAGCGGCTTTGGCTGCCGCGCGGATGGGCGGCCGAACCTTGTTGATCACTCTCAGCCTAGATAATATAGCCCATATGGATTGCAACCCCTCTTTGGGAGGGCCGGCCAAAGGCCATTTGGTCAGGGAGATCGATGCTTTAGGCGGGCAAATGGGCATTACCGCCGATGAGACATCCCTGCAGGTCCGTATGTTGAATACGGGAAAAGGCCCGGCGGTTCATGCTTTGCGGATCCAATCCGATAAGCAGGCCTATCATCTTCATATGCGCAATGCGATTTTAGGTCAGGAAAATTTAGTTCTTCACCAGGCTCTGGTGGAGCGCATCAAGACTGAAGACGGGAAAGTGAGCGGTGTCGTAACCCGGACGGGAGCCTTCTATGCTGCGCCCAATGTGATTTTAACCAGTGGGACCTATTTGCGGGGACGGATCATTATCGGCGACACCATGTATGAAGGGGGCCCTAATGGGCAGCAGACAGCCATGAACCTTTCCGGTGCCTTAAAGGAGCTTGGCCTGGAGCTGGGACGTTTTAAAACAGGGACACCACCCCGGATTCATCGCCGTTCCGTGGATTACACCAAGTTCACTGTTCAGCCTGGCGATTCTGTTCCCTGGCGTTATTCCTTTATGCCTACCCAAAGCATGTTTTGGGGCCGTGATGTGGACAAACAGATTCCTTGTTGGTTAGGGTATACCACACCGGAGACTCATCAGATCATCCAGGACAATATCCACCGGGCCCCTTTATATTCGGGAAAAATCGAAGGGATTGGCCCCCGCTATTGTCCTTCCATCGAAGATAAGGTTGTTCGCTTTGCCGATCGTCCAACACATCAGATCTTTCTCGAACCTGAGGGCTGGAATAGTGACGAACTCTATATGGCAGGATTATCCACCAGTATGCCGGAGGAAATACAGTACGATATTATCCATAGTATTCCCGGATTGGAGAAGGCTGAGCTTTTGCGTCCCGGCTACGCTATAGAATATGATTATGTGAAGCCCTATCAGCTTTCCCTGAGCCTGGAAGTGCGCAAGATTCCCGGACTTTTCACGGCAGGCCAGCTTAATGGAACCTCCGGTTATGAGGAAGCGGCGGCCCAGGGTTTATTGGCGGGAATTAACGCGGCATTGCGGGTTCAAGGGAAGGAACCTTTTATTGTCCGCCGCTCTGAAGGATACTTGGGTGTATTGATCGATGACCTGGTCAATAAAGGGGTCAAGGAACCTTATCGGTTGCTGACTTCCCGAGCGGAGTATCGTTTGATTCTCCGTCAGGATAATGCAGATCTGCGCTTAACTCCCCGGGGCAGGGAGATCGGCTTGGTTAAGGATGAGCGCTGGGCGGCTTTTCAAAAGAAAAAGGCAGCCATCGCTGAAATCAATGCCTTATGGCGGGGGACTACTTTTTCACCCCTTAATGAACATTTGGCAGAGGTACTGGCAGGGGTTCATTCTGCGCCGGTCCATGGCGGAATCAGCGGCGAGGAACTGATGAGAAGACCGGAAATTACGATTAACGAAATAAAACAGCTTATCCCTCAGCTGGCAGAGTATGATGAAGAAGCTCTGCTGGAAGCAGGGATTGAAATCAAGTATGCGGGCTATATTGAAAAGCAGCTGGCCGAGATTGAGCGTTTCGCCAAGATGGAAGAGCGCATGATTCCTGAGGAAATTGTTTATGATCAGATCAAGGGATTATCCACAGAGGGCAGGCAAAGGCTGAAAGAGGTTGCCCCCGCCAATATGGGCCAGGCCACCCGGATTACAGGAGTGACACCGGCGGATATCTCCGTTTTATTGGTCTATCTGGAACAAAAGCGCAGAGGGGGTCAGATCCATGCTACCTGAGCATCAGGAACTTCTGGGCAGATTAACCCGCCAACGCTTGAATATCGAACTGAGTGGAGATCAGATTGAAAAGTTTTCTATATATGCTGATCGATTGGTTGAATGGAATGAAAAGGTCAATTTAACAAGTATTACGGAACCCGAAGAAATAATTCTGAAACATTTTGTGGATTCCCTTGCTTTGCTTTCCTTAGTTCAGGGGAAGAGGCTTGCCGATATTGGCACAGGGGCTGGGTTTCCCGGAATTCCGCTGAAAATTCTTTTGCCTGAAGTCGAGGTTTATCTGGTGGACTCTTTGGCTAAACGCTTGGACTTTTTAGAAACAGTTATTAAAGAATTGAAATTGACCAAGGTTCAAACTGTACACGCCAGGGCCGAAGATTTTGCCAGAGACCCTCATTACCGGGAAACCTTTGATTGCGTTACATCCCGGGCAGTCGCCCGCTTGCCTGTATTGCTGGAGTATGCTGTCCCTCTGCTTAAAAAGGGCGGATATTTTTTAGCGGCCAAAGGATCTCAAGCGCAGGAAGAGGTTATGGAGTCTAAAAAAGCCTTGACAGTCTTAGGGGCTGAGATCAAAGATATTAAACTCTTTAATTTGGGAGCCGAAGCCGAGCACCGGGCCATTATCCTGGTGGAGAAAACGTCATCAACTCCCCCCGCTTATCCCCGCAAGGCAGGCACTCCCGGAAAGAAGCCTTTAGTGTAGCACTGGGATTGGCATGTTTTGCCGAAGATTTTAAGAGAAGCGCCTTGGGCGCTTTTTTATTTATCTTTTTGCGATGCTTTTCCGGCGAAATCTCTAGTTTTATCGGGTGTGATTTGATACTATAGTCAATAGACGGTGAATTATTGATTATAGTCAATTGATAATCAATATAGTGACTATAGTATGTCTGAAATTCAGCCTTGCAGTGTTGAAAAGGAGGAGTCACACTTTGGCTAATATTATTGCCATTGCCAATCAAAAAGGTGGAGTAGCCAAGACGACTACAGCCGTTAATTTAAGTGCCTGCCTTGTTGAACAGGGAAAAAAGGTGCTGCTCCTTGATCTGGATCCCCAAGGAAATGCGACAAGCGGTTGTGGCGTAATTAAAAGTAAACTGAAGAATAGTATTTATGATGTACTGATTAATGAAGTTCCCATGGAGAGGATTATTAAACAAACAGAGTTAACCGGTTTATTTATTGCGCCTGCTCAAATCGAGCTGGCCGGTGCTGAGATTGAGCTGGTTGGACTGGAACAAAGAGAAGGCAAGCTTGCTTCAGCTCTCATGAGCATTAAAGGTGACTATGATTTTATTATTATTGATTGTCCTCCCTCCCTGGGTTTGCTTACCCTCAATGCTTTAACCGCCGCAACGGATGTCCTTATTCCTGTTCAATGTGAGTATTATGCTCTGGAAGGTCTTAGTTTGTTGATGGATACGATTCAAAGGGTCAAGGGCCGCTTAAACCCTCGCTTAAATATCCTGGGTGCGCTGCTGACTATGTTTGATGCCCGGACCAATTTAGGTATTCAAGTGGTTGATGAAGTTAAAAAGTACTTTAAAAGTAAGGTTTTCTCGACCATTGTACCGAGGAATGTGCGGCTGGGAGAGGCTCCAAGCCATGGCAAGCCGATTGTCCTTTATGATGATCGTTCACGGGGCGCAGAGGTTTATCGCGATTTAGCAGAGGAGGTATTGCAGCGTGTCTAAAAAAGCTTTAGGTCGTGGCCTGGAAGCCTTGATTGGTGCCGAACCCGTGGGCAATGAAGCCTCAGTTCAAGAGATTGAGCTGGATAAAATACGTGTTAACCCCGATCAGCCAAGGAGGAGTTTTAATCAGGAAAGTCTGGAAGAGTTAGCAGCCTCCTTAAAGACTCATGGTTTGCTTCAGCCCATCTTAGTTCAACTTAAAGATGAAGAATATATTATTGTTGCCGGTGAAAGACGTTATCGTGCCGCCATATTAGCCGGACTTGCCAAGATTCCCTGCCTGATCAAAACAGGAAGCGAGCAGGAGTTAGCTGAAAAAGCTTTGATCGAAAACAT
Source organism: Desulfitobacterium hafniense DCB-2 (assembly GCF_000021925.1). NCBI lineage: Bacteria > Bacillati > Bacillota > Clostridia > Eubacteriales > Desulfitobacteriaceae > Desulfitobacterium > Desulfitobacterium hafniense. The sequence continues at coordinate 5,271,233 of NC_011830.1, read as the reverse complement.
CCAAAGATCAGATCTTTCACCAGTTGAAGAAGGCCTGGCTTATGCCCGCCTCATTAAAGAATACGATCTGACCCAGGAGCAGGTGGCCGAGAGAGTCGGCAAGGGGCGCCCCACAGTGGCCAATCTCCTCCGTATCATTCAATTGCCGGATCCGGTGCTCCATTTGATTCAGGAAGGTAAATTGAGTCTTGGTCATGCTAAGGTTCTCTTAGGGATTAAGGATTCATCCCTGCAAGTGCTTTTGGCTCAGAAGGTGGCAAAAGAAAGTTTACCGGTGAGAGAATTAGAAAGTCTGATTTTAAAATATACTGAGCAGCAGGAGACGCCAAAAAAAGCTAAAACGAAGAATTCATTCCTATTCACTCAGATTGAAGATCAACTGCGGTCTTCATTTCAAACGAAGGTAAAAGTTAAAGGAGATGCCGGTAGAGGCAAAATTGAAATTGAGTATTTTTCTGAAGATGAGTTTAATCGTCTTTTGGAGATATGGAATATCAAAGTTGATTAGAAATGTTCCACGTGGAACATTTTCTTTTGCACTTATTAAAATCCTCAGTGGTAGATATTAACTGTATTTGATAAAGAGACTTCGGGGGAATGAGTATTGATTTCTAGGTTTTTGTAAGCTATAATCCTTGTAATGTTTATTTAAGACTCCTTGTGGATCAGGAGTCAGCTTATAATAGTGATGTTCCACGTGGAACACTCCTATTATTAACTGAGTCGGGTTCAATGATCATTAAGTGTAACTGATTCGATAATGCTGCGGCCATAGGGGAGTTGCTGTACATAGATAAGCAAATTCAGAAACAGGAAACGATATTGGGCGAAAATGAACTGCGGGGTTGAGTTGGAAAAAAGTTGTTCCACGTGGAACAGTGATGAAGGTGAAAATGTGCTGGGTACAATTGTGAATTCGTTAGCGATCATTGGTGGGGCCTTGGTGGGTATACTTTTCGGTAAAGCCCTGCCTGAAAAAATAAAAAAGACAGTGATCCAAGGTATAGGATTGGCGGTTATTCTCATTGGTTTAAGGATGGCTTTGACAACCAATAACCCGCTGGTGGTTATCGGGAGCTTGGTTTTAGGAGGAATAATCGGAGAATGGATTGATATTGAGGATAAGCTTCAGCAGCTGGGGAAATGGCTGGAAAGTAAATTTGCTAAAGGAGGAAATGGCAATTTCACCAAAGGATTTGTTTCCTCAAGCTTAATGTTTTGTGTGGGGGCCATGGCTATCATGGGGGCTCTGGAAAGTGGACTTAAAGGAGTCCATGACACACTCTATGCCAAATCCATGCTGGATGGCATTACCTCCATTGTCTTGGCTTCATCCATGGGGATCGGTGTCTTGGTTTCCGCTGTTCCTGTCTTTCTTTATCAAGGCGGGATAACAATCTCCGCTGCACTCCTGCAAGGATTTCTTTCCGATCCCGTTATAGCGGAGATGAGCGCTACGGGTGGATTGCTCATTGTTGGAATTGGTCTGAACATACTGGAGATTAAAGAAATAAAGGTAGGAAATCTACTGCCGGCAATATTTGTTGCGGTACCCATCACGATGCTGCTAGCGCAGATGGCGTAGCCGTTAAAAATGGATTGAGGAGGATACTATGAATCTGGAAGAAATAATGCCCTTATCCTACTGGGCGATTGCTTTGGTGGCTGTATTATGTATCGTTGAATTTATTTGGATTGTTAGTTTGCAGAATCGCCTGAAAGGGTTTCAAAAATCCTATCTCGCCCTGCAAACCTTTCTTGATGGGAGCTCACTGGACCAACAGCTTAAAGAATATATAAGCGGAGTTAACTATATTAAGGGCAATGCGGAAAAGATGGAAAAGAGAATGGACCAAGTAGAGCTTAAGCTCCGTTCTGCCATCGATAGAGCTGAGTTGGTGAGGTTCAACGCCTTTGACAATATGGGCAGCGATCTGAGTTTTGCTTTAGCATTGCTTAATCAACAGGGAGACGGTGTCGTTCTCTCATCGATTAATAATCGTGAGGAATCAAGAGTTTATGCGAAACCGGTAAGCCATGGCGAATCCAGCTATCATCTGTCTCAGGAAGAAAAGGCAGCCATAGGAAAAGCCAAGGAAACGATCAAGATTTAAGGACAATATGAGATAAAGCCTGTATTGGTATTTAAATGAAGAAGGGGTTGTCGCAACGTTGGTGTGGACTGCGACAACCCCATTTTTAATAGTTCTCATTATTGATAGTTCTACTGTATACTTGAAAAGTTCTCCAAAGAAAGAAGCAACCATTTTACCCGCCTTCTCAAAACAGAATCGCTTGACACCCCGTAGTGATGGACTATTTGTCTAAGCGAGTAGGTCCCAGATAGGTAATCACTAACCGCTTGCTCTTTGAGTTCCTTTAAGCAGGTCCTTCACGTTGCAATAGAAAGATGTATTTTTAATTGGCGGCTCAGGTCGCCGATGCTGTGGATATCCTTTTAAAAGCACAGCATTCAGAAGTTGAAGTCCTGTTACAGCGCGAAGGGTAACGCAAAAGAGATATCCCATTGGAATTATGTGTTATTACTTCCCTTGACACTATATCGGAACACCGATATAATGAATTTAGGTGATAAAAATGACAATACAAAAGCTTTTGCATGATATGCAAATGTCCCGTTATCGTTTATCGAAAATCAGTGGGATTCCGTGGGCAACTCTCGCGGATATTTATTCCGGGAAAACCCATTTGCACCGATGTGGTGCAGGAACCCTTTCCAAACTGTCCAAAACACTTGGTTTATCCATTGAGGAACTGTTGGCACTGGAAACAGAGCCGGAAAAAAACACAGCCGCCGGGCAACCAAACATAAAAACTTACTTGGAAACCGGGCTGTCGGAGAGTGTCCAAAAAGCAATAAAAGACTATTTGCAAGGCGAAAAGGCGCAGGTGCTCTATCTTGACTGCTTGTGGAATGAGTTATATGGAGCCATTAATGCCGACCTTTGGGCTGGCTTAATTACTGAGGAACAGGCAAGCTATCTGCGTGCGAAATATCTTGGTACAGAGGGAAAGGAGGATGGCAGTGATGATTGATTTTTCATTGTGTGAAGTAAATAAATTCAGAGCCTACGGTGGGGCAAATGGGAATAAAATCAATATTCTTTATGAGGGCAATAGCTATATGCTTAAATTTTCGCCTGTCCCAAGCCGCAATAAAGCCATGAGTTACACCAACGGATGTATCAGTGAATACCTTGCCTGCCATATCTTTGCATCCCTCGGATTCAAAACCCAGGAGACCCTGCTTGGTACCTATACTGATCCACGCGGGAAGGAAAAAGTGGTAGTGGCCTGCGGAGATTTTACAGAAGGCGGCAAAAGACTCATTGAGTTTGCGCATCTGAAGAATACCTGTATTAGCAGTGAACAGAATGGATATGGCAAAGAACTTTCATCCATCATGCAGGCAATAGATGAGCAGATGCTTCTGCCGCCGGATCAGCTTCGGGACTTCTTTTGGGATATGTTTATTGCCGATGCACTGCTTGGTAATTTTGACAGACACAATGGAAACTGGGGCATTCTTGTAGATGAACAGTCTAAGACGGCTGAAATTGCCCCCGTTTACGACTGCGGCTCCTGTCTCTACCCGCAGCTGGCAGCCAAGGATATGGGGGATGTCCTGAACAGTGAAGATGAGATTGACAGACGGGTTTATGTTTTCCCTACCTCATCCATTGAGGAAGACGGAAAGAAGATTTCCTACTTCGAATTTATCTCTTCCCTGAGAAATCCAGACTGCACGGCGGCTCTAAAAAGAGTTTCCGCACGGATTGATATGGAAAAAATACGCATGCTCATTGATAAAACACCGACGCTGCTTCCAGTACAAAAGGAGTTTTATACTGTAATAATCTCAGAGCGAAAGGCAAAAATCATTGATTACAGCATGGAAAAACTCATGAAACTGAAGGGACAGGATCTGGAGCGAGATGAACAACAAAACGGTGGACTGCAGTTTACCATGTGACTAAATCCTTGTGAAAAAGAACCCTGCTACCAAGGGGGCACCGGCTTCAAATGGCATCATTATTGCGGAAAAGCCTTCAAGCTAAAATGATTGAAGGCTTTATTGTTTACAATTCACTCGTATTGTAAAGGAAAAAACAGACAGCAGGCGATATAATATAAAATATAAGTTGACGCCAAGGCCCCATCAGGCTCTAGCGGCATCTTTTTTGTCTCCCTCAAGGCAGGATAGAGAGGAGGAATTCGTGGATGGAGGGCCCTGTTCCGGACTCAAAGGCACTGCCCTTCAGGATGAAAACCGTGATTCTGAATAAGGAAGAAGAAGGAGAGTTCCCGGCCGCCTGATATTGTCCCCAAACGCGACAACGTTGTCGCGTTTGGGGACAAAGTTCGTGCCGGATGCAATTCCCCAAGAATGGGAGGGCCTGAAAGCTGAATCCATATGTTGAAATCCATATAGCGATCCCCTCAATGACGAAGAGACTGTCTTATGGCGACGGTCTCTTTGCTCGTTGAGTTATGAATATCAGCTGAATAACCTTATATAAAATATACAATGATGAATTAAGAGATCCTTGTTTTAATATAAGCATTGGCCAGGAGCTCACTCATCGTCTCCGCCATCTTCCAAACCAAACCGAGGCGGGTATTCTGCAGAACCATGTATTCCATAAACCCTCCTACATTGACAATACCGGTGAGATGAACTTCTCCCACAGAGGGAAGTTCTTTGTGGACCCCTGCTCCAGGTTTTAAAGGCCCATTAGCCAAGGTGATATTGCCCACAGAATCCATCTTGCCCAGGCAAGCATCAATGGCGATGATAAAAGGGTTATAATAGGAGTTCTGGATATACTTAATATACTCCGGTAAATTCGTGGCATGTACCGGCTGCTCAAGGGTACCCAAAACACTGAGCTTAGGTAAACCCCTTTGGCTCAAATAAGTACCGATTAAGGGACCAAGGGCATCACCGGTGGAGCGATCTGTGCCAATACATAAAATCACCAGAGGGCGGTGGCGTTCACTGTGCAGAACATCGATCAGACGGGCCTCCATTTTCTGGGTGCCAATCTTATCATCAAAATGGGCCTTGTATTTATGAGACTCGGTAAACACCGAAAGTATGCTCATGAGTTCCCCTCCCAAAATATGTAAAACAATATATGTCTAAATTATTCCCCTGTTGCCGGGAATTTATGCATGAGTGGTAAGAAGAAGCCATAAGCATGAGGCAGGGGGGAGTATTTTATGAATAAAAGAGTCATTTTTCAAATTGCTGCAACCTATGTTGGGGCAGTTATGGGAGCAGGCTTTGCCTCTGGTCAGGAGATACAACAGTTTTTCGCTAATTTCGGCAATGCAGGAATCATCGGGATTCTGTGCAGCACGGTTCTCTTCGCCGGCTTGGGGTGGATCATGCTTGATCTGCAGAAACGGTGGCAAGTGACCTCCTATGCCGATTTTTTTGAACGTTTATTTGGCAAGCGCTGGGGCAGCAGAATGGACATCCTCGTGAGCCTGCTTTTATTCATCGGCATGGTGGCCATGATGTCAGGGGCTGGGGCAGTCTTTCGGCAGTTTTTTAACTTATCCCCTTGGCTGGGCATTCTGATCACAGCTTTGATCATATCCCTGGCCCTGTGGTTCAAGGGAGAAGGTGTGCTTTGGATCAATAGCATGCTTATACCCCTGAAATTCGTGTTCTGCATCGGCATCGGCTTATGGGCCATACTCTTTGCAATGGGAACAAAAGACGCGGGGATAGAACTTGTCACCAATCCTCTTATCCATAATTGGCTGTTCTCCAGTATTCTCTATGTTTCATTTAATCTAACCTTGGCTATGGTGGTCTTCGCTTCTCTCGGCAAGGAAGTTCAGAGGCCGGAAGGCCGTCTGGGAGCTTTATTGGGCGGAATGGCTCTTGGTCTATTTGCCCTGGTGATTGCCCTGACACTTTTGAAGTTTCCTGAAGTCAGGGGGTTTGAGATACCCATGGTTGCCGTAGCGGGAAGCTTAGGATCATGGCCGGGCTTTTGCTATGTGACTGTCCTTTGGTTAGCGATGCTTACGGCAGCCATTGGCAATGGTTTTAGTCTGATCACCCATATGGAGAAGAAATTCAAATTCCATTATAAAAAGGCGGCAGCCTTCCTCCTCCTGTTGGTCGTTCCTCTTTCGGGGGTGAAATTTTCTTTAATAGTAAAGATGATCTATCCCCTATTTGGCTATCTGGGTTTGGTGTTTATTCCCGTGCTCTGTTGGTCCTGGTTAAAAAGATAGGTGGGTACCCTTGCGGATACGGTTATTTTTGGGATAAGATAGATTGAAAGGGACTTTTTCAGTGATAGACTTGTAAGCATGGATTGGCAAGGAGTGATTGGGTGCATGAGATGTCCTTGATGGGTGGGGTCTTTGAAGCTATTGAAGCAACTTTAGCCCATCATCATGTAAAAAAGGTGCTTTTGGTAAAGCTTAAAATCGGACAATTAACCAATGCGGAGCCTGATGCCTTACAGATGGCCTTTGCCGCCTTTGCCCAAGGAACTGTGTGCGAAGGTGCTGAACTTCAGATTGAAATGTTGCCGGTAAAGGGCCGCTGTCGGAGCTGCAGTGAAGAATTTATGGTGCCGGGACTTATTTTTGCCTGCCCGGTTTGTCAACATCTGGGGATTGATATTACACAGGGAGAAGAATTGCTTCTGGAAAGTTTGGAGGTTGAAGAATGAGCAGCCAGCGTGAAATTGCCGTTATGGCCAATTTACTGCAGAATAATGACATTCATGCGGAAATCAATCGCAAGCACTTTGAACATAACAACTGCTTAGCCGTTAATATGATCGGTTCTCCGGGGGCAGGAAAAACCACTCTCCTGGAACGAACGCTGTCCCATTTAAAAGAGAAGCACAGCATCGCCGTGATCGAGGGGGATATCTTCACCAGCAGAGATGCTGATCGGATAGCCCAGCATGATATTCCTGTGGTTCAGATCAACACCGGCGGCGGCTGTCATTTGGATTCCAAAATGGTCGAGAAAGTTCTTCCTGAATTTCAGTGGGATAATTTAGATCTGATGATTATTGAGAATGTGGGCAATCTCGTCTGCCCCGCCGATTTTGATCTGGGGGAAGAATTTAAGGTGGTTGTCCTTAGCGTCGTTGAAGGGGATGATAAACCTGCAAAATACCCGGTGATTTTTCGCAATTCAAAAGTGGCCGTCTTAAATAAGATGGATTTATTGGCTTTGGTGGAAACGGATTTGGACGCCATGAAGAAAGATATATTTAACATCAATCCGGAGATTAAAATTTTTGAGGTCTCTTGCCGTACCGGAGAGGGTTTGCAAGAATGGGTCCAGTGGCTTGATGAACAAGTAAGGCAGGCAAAAGGTAAGAATGCATGAGCAGCAACCATTACCAGCAAGGATTAGATCACCTCGAAGCTGGGCAGCTTCGGGAAGCAGAAGAAGACTTCTTGCAGCACTTGGCTCAATGTCCGGAAGATGCGATGGGTTATAATAAATTAGGCCTGGTCTATGGGAAAAGCCATGATTTTGAACGTGCTAAAGGGTGTTTCCTTAAAGCCATCGCATTGGACGAAGGATGTATTCATGCCTGGAATAACTTGGGGAACATAGCCCGTCAAGACGGCGACCTGGATCAAGCCATTCGTTATTACCAAAAGGCAGTAGATATCGACCCGATTAATCCGATTCCCGCTAAGAATTTAAAGAGGGTACAAAGACAAGCCAAATGGTCCTTTTCAAGAATAAAGGACCTGTTCGGGAAAAATAGAGACTAATTCTTATCGATTGTCCATGGTCCGTAAAAATCTATCTTGGTGAGTAGGGGCCCTTAAATTTAGAGGAAGTTAAAGGGCAAAGGTCGAATAGTCTTAGCAAGAAAAGAGCGTTGAATGGAAAGGGTGATCTTAATGTATGTGAAGCAATTTATGACTTCTCGAGTATTTACAGTGAGCCCGGAAGATAATATTGCCGATACCATGGCTCTCATGCGAGAGAAGCAAATCAACCGTTTACCTGTAGTTGATAAAGGCAAGCTCGTGGGGATTGTTACGGACGGAGATCTGCGCGAGGTATCCCCCTCGCCGGCAACGACACTCAGCATTTTTGAATTGAATTATCTGGTGGGGAAAACGTCGATTCGCGATGTGGCGGTCAAAAAAGTCATCACTTGTACCCCGGATACCAAAATTGAAGATGCAGCCCTGCTCATGAGGGAACATGGCATAGGTGCTTTGCCGGTCGTCGAGAACGGCAAGCTGGTGGGGATTGTGACCGAGTCGGATATTTTTGATACCTTCCTGGACATTATGGGCTTCCGCAGCCCTGGTCAGCGCTTTGTTATTGAGACCAAAGATGAAGTAGGCGTCATGGTGGATTTATCCTCCATCATGAAAGAGCACGATGTGGATATTACCAGCTTAGCGGTCTATCATTTAAAAGATAACAGAGTTCAGATTCTCGCCCGCCTTAACGGGGACCGGGTGAATGAAGTCAAAGAAAGTCTCGTGGCTAAAGGCTACAGTTTAAGTCATTGATATGCGGAAAAGCACCTTGAGGGTGCTTTTCTGCTATAGGCGGGGTTTGTTTGAACGCAGCTTTCTTCTGTATTTAATCTTCTCGCGCCATGAAGTATAATAAAGAAGACTCTGCTCATTAGCAATAGAGCTAAAAATTGGTGAGTTTGAGCCGGAACACCTCGGCAAGATGGAATTTTACCTTGAGGCTCTTGACCGCGACATCAGGAAAGCGGATGAAAACCCGAGCGTAGGACTTATCCTCTGTACTAAGAAGGATGCGACGGTTGTCGAGTACGCATTGAGCCGTAGCCTGTCACCTGCTATGATTGCGTCTGCAGTGAGACGATACACCGTGGGTTCGAAGAGAGTGATTGCAAAGTTACCCTATAGAAACGAATCTTTAGCTTCTGGATATTTTTTAGGGGTAGTATCCTGAGCTTACAAGGAGGGGAAGTCCATGAACAGCTTCGATATGCTCATTTTGGCTATCATGCTTATCGGCGCAATCCAAGGATACCGCAAAGGCCTTATTTCCGGCTTGATCAGTCTGGGCGGCTCGCTTCTTGGACTTGTTCTCGCTGCCAAAAACTATCCAATCCTGCTGCAATGGTTAGAGCAAAACACTCCTTTAAGAGACTGGCTGGAAACAGTCATGTATCAGCGCATGCTTCCTTCCGTGCAAGCCAAGGCAGCCATGATTCAGGAAGAGACCCTGGATAAAATCCTCTCCATGTTTCCTGAAGAGTTCAAAGATATTCTCAGCGGCTCTAATCTGCCCGATATGCAGATCTACACGGACAGTGTCATGCAATCCATTGCCCAAAACTTCACCCAGGCTTTCGCCGATAATGCTTTAAAGATCATTTCCTTTGCCTTGATCTACTTTGGGGTGATTCTGCTCGTGGAGATCGTTTCCGCCATACTGCTGGCTCCTTTGGGTTTATTGACGACCACCATCAATGGGGGGGGCGGATTCATCGTCGGCGGGTTGGTTACCTTCCTCGGTCTGGCTATTTTTGTCGGGCTGTTTTCTCCCTTGATAACGATGGCTAACCCAGATGAGACCATAGGGTTCTTCGAGAACTCGACGCTTTATCCCTATTTAAAAGACACCTTCGCCTACTTAGGGGAGTTCCTGCGTTTTAATATTGAACAGGGTTTGAAGTGGCCCCTGGATTTACAGGAATTGAATTTGCCCATCGACCTTAAGGATATTCCTTTGCCTAATCTGCATAACGTTGATTTATGATCGGCAGCCGAGGGCACAATGTGTAATGGCAAACGAGAAAAAGGGGGCTCATTGTTGTGATTTCTTTGCAAATAGGAGATATAATTCGTCTGCGCAAACCACATCCCTGCGGGAGCACGGACTGGAAAGTCATGCGCACCGGTATGGATTTTCGTATTCAGTGCCTGGGATGTCAGCATCAGGCCTGGATTCCCCGGGTCAAGCTGGAACGGCAGCTGAAAGAGGTTCTTCAAAAAGCTCATCCTGAGCAATCCTAAGGGAAAGCTTGCGGTTTGGCCGAGATTCCCCTATAATCTTAGAGGGTTTGAGTGAAAATAAGCTGGAGGTTTTTTAAACATGACATTGCATGCAGGGATTGTTGGTTTGCCTAATGTAGGAAAATCAACATTATTTAATGCCATAACTCAAGCGGGTGCAGAAGCCGCAAATTACCCCTTTTGCACAATTGACCCCAATGTAGGAATGGTACAGGTACCGGATGCCCGCCTGCAGGTTCTCGCGGAGATGGTTCATCCTGATAAAATAGTCCCTGCTACGGTGGAATTTGTGGATATTGCCGGATTGGTCAAGGGAGCCAGCAAGGGAGAGGGATTGGGAAATAAATTCTTATCCCATATCCGGGAAGTGGATGCCGTTGTTCATGTGGTTCGCTGCTTTGAAGACAGCAATGTGGTCCATGTGGAAGGCAGTGTGGATCCGAAGCGGGACATCGACATCATCCAGCTGGAGCTTATCCTCGCCGATATGGAAAGCGTAGAAAAGCGTTTGGAGCGTTCGGCTAAGCTCTTGAAATCAGGGGATAAAAAGGCCCAGGTTGAAGTGGCTCTGCTCAACCGTCTAAAAGAGACCCTGGATGCCGGTCTGGCAGCCCGTTCCTTGGAATTCAGCGATGAGGAGCGGGAAATCCTGAAATCCTTCCCTCTCTTAAGCATGAAGCCGGTTCTCTACGCCGCCAATGTGAGTGAAGAGGAAATAGCCCAGCCTGACAATAACCCTTATGTCCGCAAAGTAAGGGAAATAGCCGCCGCGGAAAATTCAGAGGTAGTGGTGGTCTGCGCCAAGATCGAGGCTGAGATTGCCGAGCTGGAAGAAGAGGAGAAAAAGGTTTTCCTGGAAGACTTAGGTCTTACAGAATCCGGTTTGGACCGCCTGATTCGTGCCGCTTTCCATTTGCTTGGCCTGATGACTTATTTTACAGCAGGTCAAATCGAAGTAAGAGCTTGGGAGATTCGCCGGGGAATGAAAGCGCCGCAAGCGGCTGGAGTAATTCACACTGACTTTGAGCGGGGATTTATCCGCGCGGAAGTGGTTGCCTATAAGGACTTCGTGGAAAATGGCGGTCTTAATGGGGCCAAAGAAAAGGGTCTGGTTCGTTTAGAAGGAAAAGAATATGTCATGAATGACGGCGATATCGTTCATTTTCGCTTTAATGTTTAATACATTTGCCGCTACGATAAGAATTTCCATTTGCATAGTTTTGGTCAAAGTGCTATAATCTTTAAATGGTAGTCTTTATGTAGTCTTCCAGACTATGTATCCCTGCCCCTGTCATGGGGGCCGCAAGTCCGAGGGGAGGTGCAATTATGAAAGCGTACGAAGTACTTTATGTCATCCGTCCTGATTTGGACGATGAGGCAGTTGCCGCAACAGTGGACAAGTTATCCGAAGTTGTTACCAACAACGGCGGAGCAGATGTCGCTATTGATAAATGGGGCAAACGCCGCTTAGCTTACGAAGTTAACGATTATCGGGAAGGTTTTTACATCCTGATGAACTTTAATGGTGAAGCTCGTACGGCACAAGAGGTGGAGCGGATCATGAAGATCTCCGATGCCGTTGTGCGTTTCCTGACCACAAAAAAAGAAGATTAGTAGGGAGGGGTTACTATGTTGAACCGGGTTGTTTTAATAGGCCGTTTAACGAAAGACCCCGAGTTACGTTATACCCCGAACGGAGTTGCGGTGGCCAGCTTTAGCTTAGCTGTGGATCGCAATTTCAAGAATGCTAACGGGGAACGGGAAGCGGATTTTATTCCATGTGTAGTATATAGACAACTGGCTGAGCTTTGTGCGAATTATCTTGCCAAAGGTAAATTAGCAGCTGTCGACGGGCGGTTGCAGGTTCGCACTTATGATGCTCAAGATGGGCAACGCCGTTGGGTTTATGAGGTCGTCGCTGAGAACGTGCGCTTCCTTAGTCCCAAAGATGGCGGAAATTCCGGATATGGAGCATCTTCAGGAGCCAGTGATGCAGGGACTTATGGTCATGAAGTGAGCTTAGATGACGATATCCCATTCTAAATCGGAAAGGGAGTGAATTTTATGAAACGTGAACGCGGACGCCGTCCAAGAAAACGGGTATGCAGCTTTTGTGTCGATAAGGTAGAGTCCATCGACTACAAGGATACACATAAAATACGCAAGTATATTACCGAGCGCGGCAAGATTCTACCTCGCCGTATTTCTGGAAATTGTGCAAAGCATCAACGTCAGGTGACAGTAGCGATTAAAAGAGCTCGCCACATTGCGTTATTGCCTTATATCGTAGAATAAAGAATGAGGGGGAGCTGTTGCTCCCCTTTTTATACTTTCCTTGCAGGAAATCAGTGCCGGATTAGCGAACATTTTTTAGATGGGGATTAATAAGGTTATAACATACGGTACAGTGATAAAATATGACGGGAGGGGCACCCGTGGCTGAAGTCGATATCGTCAAAGGGTTAAAAGCCATTGAAGAGATTAAGGTAGAGATGCTTAAAGCACAGTGGGCCATGCAGGAGGGATCTCTGCGTGGATCGGAAGGAGATACGCTCCAAGGTTTAGCTGATCTTGTTGCTTTAAGCTATTTGCTGACCCGCCGCATGGGGTTCGATTTTTCAAAGTTGGATCGCACTTTATTGCAGCGTTTAGAGGAATGGAAAACCGAGGATCACCATAAAGTAGAAACTCAATGGGGTGATATCAGCTTATTATTAAGCTATCTGGCCCCTGAAGATTGAACGAGACCGCGTTCAGTAATAGATTGGAGCATCGGAATGTACGTCAGTGACCAAAAAACCACCAATACCCTAGCAGTGCTTATCCTGGTGATCGGACCCTGGCTCGGAGTCTCTATGCAGGTTTGGGGATGGATGCTGGATATTCTCTTGCTTATCGCCTTGCTATGGGTTGGACGAAGTGTGGGAAGACAAGGATTGCGCTATGGGCTGGTCTTTTTGATTTCAGGGTATGGGCTGGCCTTGCTTTTCGGTGGAGCTTCTTCTTTCCACTACTTTAGCTTTGTTCCCTGGGCAGCCTTAGTCACCCTATGGGGAATAGGGGCCAATGTTCCCCAGCGGGCTCTTGTTTTCTGGAGTTTAGTCGCGGCAGGGATCCTGGGAGTATTGCCTACCCTGGCCATGCTCATGCAAGGGATTCCCCAGGAAAGCATCCAGAGCTTTGTGCAAAATATGATGGAGCAATACCGTCAGGCGGGCATGCTGGAAAGCTTAAAAACTCAAGGCATATCTGAGCTGGAGCTTCAGTCCTTATTTGAACAAATCGTCAATACTCTGATTATGCTGACTCCCGGTCTGGTAGCCATTACAGCCCTTGCCAAGTGGGGGGCCGTCTATTATGCTTTCCTGCGCTGGATACGGATTTCAGGCCGGGAATACCGTCCTTTTACGGAATGGCGGCTGCCTTGGTATGCTATATGGGGAATGAATTTTGCCATTGTCAGTTACCTTCTGGGCGACCAATTCCAATGGTTGGCTATTAAGAGCATCGGCATCAATCTTATGCTGGTTTACGGAGTCGTTGCTTTTGTCCTGGGAAGCGCTCTTTTTGTTGCCCTGCTCCAAAAACCTTGGTTATCAGGGTTTTTCCGGTTCGTCCTGCTCTTCTCCAGTGTTCTTTATATACAAGTGACGGCTATAGTCTTAATTATCATGGGTTTATTGGATCTGGTGCTGGATTTTCGCCATATGCCCATCCGCAAAAAAGAAGATTCGGATTAACCAGTGCTCAAAGGGCCATGATAGCAGAATGGAGGGTTTTCAATGAAAGTTATTTTAAAAGCAGATGTCAAAGCGTTGGGAAAGAAAGGGCAAGTTTATGAGGTTTCCGATGGATACGCACGAAATTTCCTTTTTCCCAAAGGCTTAGCCGTAGAAGCCACCTCGGGCAATCTCAATGACCTGGCTTCCAAAAAAGCCAATGAAGAGAAGAAGAAAGAGCAGGAGAAGCAGGAGGCTCAAACCCTGGCGGCCAAGCTCAGCTCCCTTTCCATAGAGATCCACACCAAGAGCGGGGAAGGCGGCAGGCTTTTTGGCTCTGTTACCAATAAAGAAATTGCCGAGGCGCTCAAAGCAAGCCATGGCATTAATCTGGATCGCCGCAAGCTGGAGCTGAAAGAACCCATCAAAGCCTTGGGAACCTTTAATGTGCAGGCCAAGCTGCACCCGGAAGTCACGGCACAATTTCAAGTCCATGTCAAAGCATCATGATCAGGCAACTGTGAAAGGGGTCCCTAATGAAAGGGTTATTAAATCATTGGTTTAAAAAGAACGAAACCGAACCAATTCAAGAGGCAGAGGAAACCAACCAACCAAGCAGCCAAGTGGAAGAGCTGAAGGAGGATGTCCGGAACAGCCATGAGCAATGGCATCATGAAGTGGATGCCCTCTATAGTCTGCTCGTTAATTACTACGGGAGCGATAAATTGGTTTTAAAGGCCACCCGCCTGGAAGCTATTCATCTTATCCAATCCGATACCATCGGGGAGCGTACGGCCGGTCTGCTCAAGATCATTTTGGACGATCCCACAGACCGCCCCCTGCCCAGTGAAGAGGAGATTCCTCAGCTTTTGATGGAAATTGAGGACCATTTAGCTGAGCTGATCGCCCGCAGGGCTGTTGAAGACCGTTTGGATAAAGCGGTGGCAGATAAAATGCAGGAGCGGCATGAGGATTATGTCAAAGAAATAAAAAGCCAGCTTCTCAAGGAAAATTCCGGACCGGATAATGCCCAGACCCTCAAGAAATTAGCCCATATCGAAAAGATGAATCTGGTGAAACTGGCCAGTTCTGTTGCGGAGGTACTGCGGCCCCAGGCTGTTGAAGAAATCATCGGCCAGGAAGTTCCCATGCAGTTTCTCCTGGCTAAGCTGGCTACGCCCTATCCCCAGCACATCATTATCTATGGACCTCCGGGTGTGGGCAAAACGTCGGCGGCCCGGGTAGCCTTAGAGGCCGTCAAAAAGAATGTCAATTCTCCCTTTGCCGAGAGTGCTCCCTTTGTGGAAGTGGATGGTACGACCCTGCGCTGGGATCCCCGGGATGTTACCAATCCCTTATTGGGCTCCGTGCATGATCCCATCTATCAGGGAGCAAAGCGGGATCTGGCCGAGACCGGGATTCCTGAGCCGAAGCTGGGTTTAGTCAGTGATGCTCATGGGGGTATTTTATTTATCGATGAAATCGGGGAGATGGACCCTGTCCTTTTAAATAAGCTTCTTAAAGTCCTGGAGGATAAACGGGTTGCTTTCGAATCCGCTTATTATGACCCCAACGATCCTCAGGTGCCTCTTTATATCAAAAAGCTTTTTGAAGAGGGTGCCCCTGCCGACTTTGTGTTAATTGGGGCAACCACCCGGGATCCCAGGGAACTCAACCCTGCTTTGCGTTCCCGCTGTGGGGAGATTTATTTTAATCCCTTGGAACCAAGGGATATTCAGCATATCGTTTCCCAGGCTGCCCAAAAGCTGGGAGCGAACCTGGAGGCCAAAGTACCGGAGGTTATCAGTGAGTATGTCTTTGAAGGCAGGAAGGCCAATACCATCCTTACCGATGCTTATGGACTGTCCCGTTACCGCCATCCGGAACAGGAAGTTCTGGTGAAGGCTGAGGAAGTTTATGAAGTATTGCGTTCAGCCCGGCTTACCCCCTATATCTCCCATAAGGCGGCAGACCGCGGTGAAACAGGAAAGATATTGGGTCTCGGCGTTCATGGTTTTGTCGGTTCCGTCCTTGAGCTGGAGGCTATCGTTTTCCCGGGCCGGGAAGGAAAAGGCACCATCCGCTTCAATGAAACCGCCGGCAGCATGGCCCGGGACGCTGTCTTCAACGCCACGGCCGTGATTCGTTCCCTCACCGGCGAAGACCTCAAAGATTACGATGTTCATGTTAACGTGGTCGGAGGAGGGAATATCGACGGGCCCTCCGCAGGATGCGCCACCACCCTGGCCATCTACAGCGCGTTGAAAAACATACCGCTGCGGCAGGATATCGCCGTCACCGGTGAAATATCCATTCAAGGAAGAGTACGGCCCGTAGGGGGCATTGCCGAGAAGATCTTTGGCGCCAAGCAGGCCGGGGTAAAAACCGTCCTCATCCCCAAAGAAAATCAAGCAGATGTGCCCTCCGGCCTGCAGGGAATCCAGGTGATCCCCATCGAAACTTTCCGGGAAGCCCTTGAACATGCCTTATTTTAAGGTTTTAGGAGGAGAAGGACATGGAACTAACCAAAGTTCCTCCCCATAATTTAGAGGCGGAACAATCGGTTTTGGGCGCTTTAATGCTTGATCCGGAAGTGGGAAGCTCCGTTTTTGAAGTAGTGCAACCCGAGGATTTTTATCGGGATAATCACCGCCAGATCTTTCTCGCTCTGCGGGATCTCTTTGAAAAGGGAGATCCCATTGACTTGGTTTCCGTAGCGGAAAGTCTTCGCCAAAGCGGACGCCTTGAACAAATCGGTGGGATCGCCACTATTTCCCAAATCGCCCGCTCTGTCCCCTCTGCAGTCAATTGTGAGTATTATGCCAGGATTGTGGCGGAGAAATCCTTATTGCGCCAACTTATCCGCAGCAGCGGACAGATTGCCGAGAAAGGCTATGAACCGGGAGAAGCCGCCACATCCCTGTTGGAAGAAGCCGAAAAAATGATTATGGATCTGTCCCAGAGACAGGTGAAAGACGGCTTCGAGTCCATACGCAATATCCTGCTCAATACCTTTGAAAAAATTGAAGCCCTCTATGCCAACAAAGGCAGTCTGACAGGGATTCCGACCTTTTTTACGGAACTGGACCGCATGACCTCGGGCTGGCAGCCCTCGGATCTGATCGTGATTGCCGCCCGTCCTTCCATGGGTAAAACGGCCTTGGTGCTGAATATGGCCCAAAATGCCGCAGTAAGAGGGAAGGTCCCGGTGGCTCTCTTCAGCTTGGAGATGTCCAAGGAGCAATTGGTCCAGCGTATGCTTTGCTCAGAGGCGATGGTGGATCAGCAGCGGGTCCGGACCGGAGATTTATTGGACACGGATTGGCCTAAGCTTACCCGGGCGGTAGGCCCTCTCTCCGAGGCGGAGATTTTTATTGATGATACCGTAGGGATTTCCCTTGCCGAGCTGCGCTCCAAGGCCAGACGTTTAAAGATGGAACACGGCCTGGGCCTGATTGTCATCGATTACCTGCAGCTCATGTCTTTAGGCAGACGGGCGGAAAGCCGCCAGCAGGAAGTTGCCCAGATTTCCCGGGGGCTCAAAGGGATTGCCCGGGAATTGAATGTTCCGGTCATCGCCCTTTCTCAGCTTAACCGGGGTGTGGAGCAGCGTCAGGATAAACGGCCGATTATGTCCGACTTATTGGAATCTGGTGCCATCGAGGCGGATGCCGATGTCATCTCCTTTATCTATCGGGATGAATATTACAACCCTGAATCGGATAAAAAGGGGATCGCTGAAATCATTATTGCCAAACACCGGAACGGACCGGTGGGGTCGGTGGAATTAGGTTATCTTAAAGAATTTACAAAGTTTGTGAACCTGGATCGCCAGCATCTTTCGGCCTAAGGACTAAAGTCTTTAGGCTTTTCAGATTAATAGGTGCTGTTAGAAATGTTAAATATATGCGAACATTGACGAATGAAAGAACTTTAACGTTCGAATTTTTTATTGACAAGAAACAGGGGCGACTGCTAAGATAAAATAGGTCTGAGAATGATTTATGTTATTAAGGGAAGAATATTGAGGACTTACTCCAGTAAGGCCCAGCTTAAGGAGTCAACTAAGGAATCGTTCGGATAAGGATCCGAAAGGAATGAAGATTTAGGGGGACTTTTTTGTTGATTAATCGATACACACATCCTGAAATGGGGCAATTATGGCGGGAAGGCTATGAATATGAGCGATGGCTGGAAGTCGAGCTGGCCGTGGCTGAGGTGATGGCTGAGCGGGGTGAGATCCCCTCCCAGGCTCTGTCCGAGATTCGCAGCAAAGCCAAAGTTAATCCGGAACGAATTGCTGAGATAGAAAAGGTGGTTCGCCATGATCTCATCGCTTTTTTGCAGGGAGTTGTGGAAGAGATTGGCGAAGCGGGCAAATATCTGCATCTGGGGCTAACCTCCTCCGATGTTAAGGATACGGGACTCAGCTTGGTCTTAAGAGATGCCGGGCAGCTTTTGCTTAAAGATTTGCGGGAACTGCGTGAAGCCTTAGCCCAGCGGGCCGTGGAAAGCAAAGCTACCGTGATGGTGGGACGTACCCATGGCATTCATGCCGAGCCCCTGACTTTCGGCTTGAAACTGGCTTTATGGATGGCTGAAATCGACCGTCAGATCGAGCGCTTGGCAGCCGCCGTCGAGTCTATCGGGGTCGGCAAGATTTCCGGTGCCGTAGGGACCTATGCCAATGTATCACCGGAAGTTGAAGAAGCGGTTTGTGCCAAATTAGGGCTTAAGCCTGCCCTGGTCAGCAATCAGATTCTTCAGCGGGATCGTCATGCCCACTATGTCACAGCCTTGGCTTTGCTCGGGAGCACTCTTGAGAAAATGGCCACAGAGATTCGCAACCTTCAGCGCACAGATATTCTGGAAGTGGAGGAGCCATTTGCCGAAGGACAAAAGGGATCTTCGGCCATGCCTCATAAACGAAATCCCATCGCCTGTGAGCAGATTGCGGGGATGTCCCGGCTGCTCCGGGGCAATGCCCTGGCTGCCATGGAAAATGTAGCTCTCTGGCATGAGCGGGATATGACCCATTCTTCTGTTGAGAGAGTGATTCTGCCTGACAGCAGCATTTTGCTGGATCATATGCTGCGGCAAATGACCCGAGTTATTAAAGGTTTACGCATTCGTTCCGATCAGATGATGGAGAATCTCCTCAAAACCTATGGCTTAACCTCCTCCCAACGGGTTCTGCTCGCTTTAGTCGATAAGGGCTGTATGCGGGAAGAGGCTTATCAGTGGGTTCAGCAGGCAGCCTTTGCCGCTTGGGATAACCGCCGGGATTTCCGGGAAGTGATTCAGGAAAATCCCCGGGTCATGGAGCTGCTCACTGCTGAGGAAATCAACGCTTTGTTTGATTGGAGTTACCATCTTAAGCATATTGACGATATTTTTAAACGCTTGGGCTTAGGCAATTAATGGCTTAATGGTTTAGTGGCTCAAGAAGAAAGAACGGGGGAATCAGGTATGGCATCCGTAGTGTTAATAGGTACTCAATGGGGCGATGAGGGAAAAGGCAAGGTAACGGACTTCCTGGCCGAAAAGGCGGATTTAGTGGTCCGCTACCAAGGGGGGAACAACGCCGGACATACCGTCGTTGCCAAAGGAGAAGAGTTTAAACTTCATTTGATCCCTTCAGGAATTCTCTATGAAGATAAGACCTGCGTCATCGGCAACGGAGTGGTGGTTGATCCTAAAGTGCTGCTGGAAGAGTTGGCTTATCTGAGCGAACGGAAAGTAAAAACGGGAAAACTCCTGATCAGCTCCAACGCTCATGTCATCATGCCTTATCACCGCTTACTTGACGCTTTGGAAGAAGATTCCCGGGGCGAGCATAAAATAGGGACCACCAAGCGGGGCATCGGCCCGGCCTATATGGACAAAACCCTGCGGATCGGCATTCGGATCATGGATTTGATTGATGATGAGGAGTTTGCCGCTAAGCTCCGCCGTAATCTGCAGGAGAAGAATAACCTCCTGACCAAAGTATACGGTGTTGAGCCTTTGGACTACGACGCCATCTATCAGGAGTATTCCGGCTATGCCCAAAAGATTCGGGGCTTGGTGGCGGACAGCTCTTTAGTCATTGACGAGTCCTTGAAAGCCGGGGAAAAGGTTTTATTTGAAGGCGCTCAGGGCACCCTGCTGGATCTGGATCACGGAACCTATCCCTATGTCACCTCCTCCCATCCCATTGCCGGCGGAGCCTGTACCGGTGCCGGGGTTGGCCCTACCCGCATCAATCGGGTGGTGGGAGTCATCAAAGCCTATACCACTCGCGTCGGCGAAGGCCCCTTCCCTACCGAGCTGGCGGACGAGACCGGGGAGCTCATGCGTCAGAATGGTCATGAATTCGGCACCACCACCGGCCGGGCGCGCCGCTGCGGCTGGTTTGATGCGGTGATCGCCCGCTATGCTGTGCGGGTCAGCGGCATCTCTGATTTTGCTTTGATGAAATTGGATGTTTTGTCCGGTTTTGAAAAGATTAAAATCTGCGTGGGTTACCGGGTCAATAACGAAGTGATTTATGAATTCCCCCAAAGTCAGAAGATATTTAAAGCGTGTGAGCCCGTCTATGAGGTTATAGAGGGCTGGCAGGAGGATATCACAGGAGTGACTCGCTTTGAGGATCTGCCGAAAGCCGCTCAGGACTATGTCAGACGGATTGAGCAGCTCACGGAAACCCAGGTTACGCTCATTGCCGTCGGACCCGGCAGAGAACAGACCATTGTCCGCGGTGAGATTTTCTAAGTAGATAGGTATCGCAGCAATGCCAGATGAATAAAGCACATCGATGTTCAGCCGTTCAGAAATGGACGGCTTTAATTTTGCATGGTTTATTTGAGAAAGATATTTTTTAGTAAAAATATTGACAAGCCGTTAAATTTGCTGTAGAATTCGTATTCGTGAGTGAGTTTTGAGCCATTAGCTCAGTCGGTAGAGCACCTGACTTTTAATCAGGGTGTCCCGCGTTCGAGTCGCGGATGGCTCACCATTATCTATCAAAAACGCTTGTGTTCTAAGGAATGCAAGCTTTTTTTAATTTGTATGGATAAGAATCTCCCCTAATAGATACCATGCATAATATTTATCTGTTATATTCTATTGCATAATGATATTTATCTGTTGCATAATATTTACCTTGACAGGCAGGCCTCTTGGAGGCTAAAATTATCCTATCTTTCTGATTATTCGAGGGACAGAATAGGTATATCAGCAAACTTGAATAATCATAAAATCTGTTATAAGGAGAAGGTATAATGAAAAGAATGTTCGGTATCGTATTCTCTCTCGTCCTGACCCTTGGTCTTCTGTCCGGTTGCGGAGGAACGGATAAAGCTCCAGCTCCAGGCGGAGAACCCAACGCAGGCGGCAAAGAACCGGCTGCAACCGCCGCCTTTAAGATTGGCGGTACCGGTCCTCTGACCGGTGGAGCAGCCATTTACGGCAACGCGGCCAAGAATGGCGCGCAGATAGCTGTTGATGAGATTAATGCCCTGGGCGGCATCCAGTTCGAACTCAAATATGAAGATGATGAGCATGATGCTGAGAAGGCCGTTAATGCTTACAATAAGCTGAAGGACTGGGGCGTGCAGATGTCCCTCGGTTCCGTGACCAGCACGCCCGGTGTGGCCACCAGTGCTGAGATGTTCAGCGATCGTATATTTGCCCTGACTCCCTCCGCGTCCGCTCCCGCTGTCATTGAGGGCAAGGATAATATCTATCAGATGTGCTTCTCCGACCCCAACCAGGGTTCGGCTTCCGCTCAGTATATCGCTGACAAAAAGCTTGGCACAAAAATTGCGATTATCTACAAGAATGACGATGTATATTCCAAGGGAATCTATAATACTTTCGTTAGCAAAGCCAAAGAACTGAATCTGGAGATCGTCTCCACAACCACCTTCACTGAGGACAGCCAGACCGACTTTTCCGTTCAGCTGGCCGATGCCAAGAAAAATGGCGCCGATTTAATCTTCCTGCCTATGTATTATACCCCGGCCTCTCTGATCTTCCAGCAGGCTAAGTCTATGGACTACTCCCCCAAATACTTCGGTGTGGACGGCATGGACGGCATCCTGACTCTGGAGAACTTTGATAAATCCCTGGCTGAAGGCGTTATGCTCCTGACCCCCTTCAGTGCCGACGCTACCGATGAGCGTACCGTCAACTTCGTCAAGAAATACCAGGAACTATTTAAAGAGACTCCCAACCAGTTCGCCGCCGACGGTTATGATGTGGTGTATGCCTACAAGAAAGCCATTGAGGCTGCCGGCATCACCCCTGATATGAAGGCCGCCGATATCTGTGAGAAACTGGTCCAAGTATTCCCCACTATTTCTGTTGACGGACTTACCGGTGAGAAAATGACCTGGGCCAAGACTGGTGAAGTTTCTAAGAAACCTAAAGGAATGGTCATAGAAAAGGGTACCTACGTCGGTATGGACTAAGAAACTGCTGCCCTTTCAAATGGTTTGTCGAGAGGACTGCCGAGTACATACTCGGCAGCCCTTTATCCGTTATGTGGCCTTTTCCGAATCTGCTCAAACTACGAATATGCTCAAAAAATATGCTCAAACTAAATGAAGGTGTGTGAGTTATGACCTTTCTCTCCTTTCTGATCAGCGGACTCAGTCTTGGCAGCGTCTATGCCATCATAGCTCTGGGCTATACAATGGTCTACGGCATTGCCAAAATGCTGAACTTTGCCCATGGCGATGTGATCATGGTCGGTGCCTATGTTTGCTTCTTCGCTACCACACGGGGGAATCTGCACCCGGTCTTCGGTGTGCTTCTGGCCATGGTGGTATGTACTATCCTGGGGGTGGTCATAGAGCGCCTGGCCTACAAGCCGCTTAGAGCGGCAACCTCCTTGGCCGTGCTTATCACTGCTATAGGTGTGAGCTATTTTCTGCAGAATGCCGCTTTGCTGCTCTGGTCTTCTAATCCCAAGGTGTTCACTTCCGTAGTAGGAAATGGCTCTCTGAAGCTTTTCGACGGCCAGCTGACCATCTCCGTCATCGCCATCGTCACCATAGTCGCCTGCCTGATTATTATGGCCGTGCTGACCTGGTTCACCGGCAAGACCAAAATGGGCAAGGCGATGCGCGCCTGCTCAGAGGACAAGGGGGCGGCTCAGCTGATGGGCATCAACGTTAACTTTACCATCTCCGTTACCTTTGCCATCGGCTCTGCCCTGGCGGCGATTGCCGGCGTTCTCCTTTGCTCCGCTTATCCCACCTTGATGCCCACCACGGGCTCCATGCCCGGCATCAAGGCGTTCACTGCCGCCGTACTTGGCGGAATCGGCTCCATACCCGGCGCTATGATCGGCGGTATCCTGCTGGGCGTCATTGAGATATTCGGCAAGGGTTATATCTCCACCCAGCTTTCCGACGCCATCGTGTTCTCCGTCCTTATTCTTACTTTGTTGGTCAAGCCCACTGGTCTTCTGGGCAAAAAGATCAACGAGAAAGTATGAGGTGGATGCTATGATCGTATTGAAAAAAACTACACGCAACAACCTCTATACCTATGCTTTAGTTATAGTGGCTTATCTTATTGTCCAATTGCTGATCAGCGGCGGCAATATCAGCTCCTCCCTGCAAGGGCAGCTGGTTCCCATCTGCGCCTATGTGATCCTGGCTATTTCCCTGAACCTGACTGTGGGCATACTTGGTGAGCTGTCGTTAGGCCACGCGGGTTTTATGAGTATCGGTGCCTTTGCGGGTGTGGTGGCTTGCATAAGCCTGGAGCAGATCATACCCATCACGATCCTGCGCCTGATCGTATCTCTTATCGTCGGTGCTCTTTTCGCCGGAGTAGCCGGTTTTCTGATCGGGATACCTGTCCTGCGTCTTAAAGGCGACTATTTGGCCATCGTCACTCTGGCTTTTGGAGAAATTATCAAAAATATTATCAACATCCTTTATGTAGGGTTGGATAAAGCAGGACTGCACATTAGCTTCCTTAGCGACTCCAATGCCCTGAACCTTGGTGAAGGCGGCAGAGTCATTATCGACGGCCCCCTGGGCATTACAGGTATACCTAAGCTTTCCACGTTCACCATCGGTTTTGTCCTCATACTGATTACTTTGTTTATCGTACTGAATTTGGTTGACAGCCGTTCGGGACGGGCAATTATGGCGTTGCGCGACAACCGCATTGCAGCGGAGAGTGTGGGTATTCATATCACTAAGTATAAGCTGATGGCTTTTGTCACCTCCGCCGCCCTGGCCGGTGCCGCAGGTACTTTGTTTGCCATGAATTATTCCACCATTATTGCCTCTAAGTTCGGCTTCAACACCTCGATCCTGATTCTTGTCTTTGTGGTCCTGGGAGGTCTGGGTAATATCCGGGGCTCGATTATCGCCGCCACCCTACTTACCATACTCCCTGAGCTGCTGCGTGAATTTAACAGCTACCGCATGCTTTTATATGCCATCGTTCTCATCCTGATCATGCTGGCCACCAACAATGACGCCTTTAAGAGCCATTTGGGAGCTTTAAAAGCAAGGCTGCTTCCTGCAAAGCTCAGAAAAGAAAAGGGGGGCGCGGAAAATGGATAAGGGTGATGTGAACATGCTGCCGGTGCTGGAAGCCCGGGACCTGGGTATAAACTTTGGCGGACTTATGGCTGTCAATGGTTTCAACATGACCATCGGACGTACGGAGATAGCCGGACTCATTGGCCCCAACGGTGCAGGAAAGACTACTGTCTTCAATCTGCTTACTAAAGTATATCAGCCTACCCATGGCACCATCCTGTTGGATGGACGTGACACGCAGAATATGAACACAGTGCAAATCAATAAAGCCGGTATCGCCCGGACCTTTCAAAATATACGCCTTTTCTCGAATCTATCGGTTGAAGACAATGTAAAGCTTGGTATGCATAATCATATCAACTATGGTATGTGGAATGGCATTCTCCGCCTCCCTGCTTACTGGAAAAGCGAGAAGCAGGCCCATGAGAAGGCCATGGAGCTTTTGTCCATCTTCGATATGGAGGGTTTGGCGGGGAAGCAGGCAGGATCTCTGCCCTACGGCGCTCAACGCAGGCTTGAGATAGTCCGTGCCCTGGCCACGAAACCCTTGCTGCTGCTCCTGGATGAGCCTGCCGCCGGGATGAACCCTTCCGAGACAGCCGAATTAATGGATAATATCGTGAAGATTCGTGATACCTTCCAGATCGCAATTATGCTCATCGAGCACGACATGAATCTGGTCATGGGCATCTGCGAGAAAATAAGTGTGCTTAATTTCGGTAAAGTCATCGCCAACGGCAACCCCAGCGAGATCCGGAACAACCCTCAGGTCATCGAAGCTTATTTAGGCAAGAAGAGGGAGGGCTGACCACTATGTTGAAAGTCGATAATATCAACGTTTTTTACGGTGCGATACACGCCATCAAGGGTATCTCCCTGGAGGTCAACGAAGGTGAGATCGTGACTCTGATCGGGGCCAATGGAGCCGGCAAGAGCACCGTGCTCAAGACTATTTCCGGCTTGCTGCGCACCAAGACCGGCGGCATAAACTTCTTGGGCAAAGACATCACTTCCACGCTACCCCACAAGATTGTGGAACGCGGTTTGGCTCATGTCCCTGAAGGCAGGCGGATTTTTCTGCAAATGACCGTCCAGGAGAATCTGGAAATGGGCGCCTACACCCGTCCTTCCGGCGATATCGAGGCCGAGTTGGAAAAGGTCTACGTTCTGTTTCCGCGACTTCTGGAACGCCGCAGACAGGTTGCGGGCACCCTTTCCGGAGGGGAGCAGCAGATGCTGGCCATCGGCCGGGCGCTGATGAGCAAGCCTAAACTTCTGATGCTGGATGAGCCCTCCATGGGCCTTGCGCCGATACTGGTGGAGCAGATCTTCACCATTATCCAGGAGATGAACAAAGCCGGAACCACTGTCCTTCTTGTGGAGCAGAATGCCCAGATGGCTTTATCTATTGCTGATAGAGCCTACGTTCTGGAGACCGGCTCCATCTCCATTTCCGGCACCGGCCGGGAACTGGCCGAGAGCGATGAGATCCGCAAGGCCTATCTGGGAGGCTGAGCAGCCTCCCGGAAGCGTTCAGAAAAAATGCTGGAAAAAAATCTGTCCAAAGGTCTTTACTTATAGGCATCTTTTGTGTATACTACAAAAGCGTGAGTGAGACGGCTCACCATCAGTGGCCCATTGGTCAAGCGGCCTAAGACACCGCCCTTTCACGGCGGTAACACGGGTTCGAATCCCGTATGGGTCACCATGTATGCCTCGGTAGCTCAGTCGGTAGAGCAGAGGACTGAAAATCCTCGTGTCGGCGGTTCGATTCCGCCCTGAGGCACCATTTGATTTTAAAGGAAGTTGTTTTTAAGCCATGCTGTATACCAAGCAGTGTGGCTTTTGTATTGGCTGCTGTTCGTGCCTTAACCGGCTTATGCCAAACAATCATTCTATTGTCAATAGACATAAAATAAGCTACACTATAAACTGAATCCTTGTCACATTATGTTTAAACCCCAGATTATATGTAACTGGAGGAAGCCCTGTGAAATTGAACAAAGTGCTGGTGACTGTTGCACTTCTGCTGATTTTCTCAGTCAGTGGTTGCGGCTCCCTTGAAGAGGCTGTTCAGGAGGCCAAAAAGGTGGTTCCAGGCGATTGGGAGGTAATCCATACCGAACAGGTTCAAAATGAGGCGACGATTGTCTTTTATATCAATAATGATGAACTGGGGGCAGGCTTGTTTCAGAAGGATGCCTTTGGTTGGAAGTGGCTGGGAACCGAAGGCGGCTCTTTGGTAACCTATCCTAAAGGATTGTCGTGGCGCTATTCGGATTTAGGGGACAAGTCCGCTAAGTTCTATCTTTATTATGGATTTGTGGAAGAACCCAAAATCAGCTCCATTGAAGTGAAGACCACCTGGGGGGAAGCCGTTAAAGCAACGATTGTGCAGTCCGGGGAGTATTCCCTTTGGTATGCTATGATCAGCAAAGCTCAGGTTCCCTCGGTTGACGCCGATATTACCGGATACTCGGAAAAAGGCGATGTTCTTTATTTGTTCAGTCAGCCCAAACAAGGAACAGTAACCAAGTAAATTATATTTTGCACACTAACTTGTCCTCATGATATAATGAGTGACGAATTCTTATGTGTTCGAGAGGAGGCTATAAAGATGGCAAAACATATTCAAACAGTTGTCAAAGCCAATTTAAGTGCAACTTTAAAAACAGGTGGCTGTGGAGAGTGTCAGACTTCCTGCCAATCGGCCTGCAAAACATCCTGCACCGTAGGCAATCAAGTCTGTGTTAAGTAGTATTCGTCAGTAGTGCCCCGACCAGAACATAGTGTGACGAAGTGAAAAGATTAAACATAGGTCGCGAGAACCCACCTGATTCAGGCGGGTTCTGTTTCTATGTTTATCTGTTTAAGAAAGAAGGGAAAACCGCCCATGTTCCTTGAAGGATATGATCTTAAAAAAAATGTCCATAGCTACCAACAGGGAGATCTGAAGATTGCCTATGATGTCAATTCCGGCTCCCTGCATATTTTAGATGACACGACCTTTTCAATCCTGAAAGTTCTGGAAAGACTACAGGAGGAGCATCAGCCTTTGGCCAGGGAAACGGTCACAGCCCTGTTACAGGCAGAGGGTATGCCTCTTCCTCAGGAAGTAGCCGAGGAAATCTTTGCCGAGATGGAAGAGCTGCAGCAGGAGGGTGTCCTGTTCTCAAAGGAAGCCGAAGAGAAAGGCCCTGCCTATCCGGCCAAGCCTATTGTCAAAGCCATCTGCCTTCACGTGGCCCACGACTGCAACCTGCGCTGCAATTACTGCTTTGCCGGAACCGGGGCCTTTGGCGGACAGCGGGGTCTTATGGACGTGGCAACCGGCAAGCAGGCTATCGACTTTGTCCTGGAGGCCTCCGCTCATCGTAAGCATTGTGAAGTGGACTTTTTCGGGGGTGAGCCCCTTTTGAACTATCAAATGGTCAAAGAGGTTGTCCGGTACGGGAAAGAGGCGGCCCAGGCTAAAGGCAAAACCATTAAGTTTACCATAACCACCAATGCGGTGCTGCTGAGCGAAGAAATACAAAACTTTCTGGAGCAGGAAGATATCAGTGTCGTCCTCAGCATTGACGGACGTCCGGAAGTCCATGATCGGATGCGCCCCTATGCCAATGGCCAGGGAAGCTATGCCCAAGTAGCTCCGCGCCTGCAGCAGTTTGCCGCGAAACGCCCCGAGAGCTCTCCCTATGCCGTAGGTACTTACTATTATGCCCGGGGAACTTATACCCATTACAACCTGGACTTTGATCAAGACGTCACCCATCTGCTGGATCTGGGGATGAAACAAATATCCCTGGAACCTGTGGTGGCTCAGCCCAGCGATCCCTATGCTTTCCAGGAAGGGGATCTTCCCGAAATTTTAAAGACCTATGATCGCCTGGGGGAAGAGCTGCTGGCTCGCCGGCGCAAAGGTGAAGATTTTAGTTTTTTCCATTTTAACGTAGCCCTGGACCAAGGTCCATGCCTGCCCAAGCGTCTCTCCGGCTGCGGAGCCGGCCATGAATATGTGGCGATTTCACCGGAAGGAGATCTCTATCCCTGCCATCAGTTTGTCGGCCAGGAGGAGTTCAAAATGGGTTCCCTGGGGCAAGAGGGTGTTCCTCTTAATCCGGAGATCATCGCAAAGTTCCGTTCCGCCCATGTCTATAGCAAAGCGGCCTGCCGTCAATGCTGGGCGCGTTTTTCCTGCAGCGGCGGCTGCCACTCGGCCAATCATGCTTTTAGCGGCCAACTTAACGAGGTCTATGCTTTAGGGTGTGAGTTTCAGAAGAAACGCCTTGAAGTAGCCCTCTATATGAAGATCAAAGAGGCATAAAAGATTCTATTATGGTTTGTGGAGGGGATAAACATGACCGTTCTGCGCTCGGCTTGTCCGTTGAACTGTCCAGACAGCTGCGGCTTTGTTGTGGAGTACAGCGAGGATAAAGGACTCCAGGTTCGTGGGGATAAGGAGCATCCTCTAACCAAGGGAATAGTATGTTCAAAAGCTCAGGCTCAGGCGCAACGGGTCTTCTCGGCCGAAAGGCTGCGTTTCCCCCTTCTCAGGGACCGGGGAGGATTGCGGCGGATTTCCTGGGCTGAAGCCAATACTCTCTTAACAGATAAAATCAAAGAGACCCTTGAAGAAGTGGGTTCCTGGGGGATTCTTCACCATTATGATTATGGTCACAATGGGAAGTTAAGAGAGCTGGACCGGCGCTTTTTCCAGGCCTTGGGCGGGGTCACGGAACCCAGAGGAAGTATGTGCTGGGGAGCAGGCTACCGGGCCCAGGAGATTGATTTCGGGGGAGTTCTGGCCGGGGATTGGACCCAGGTCAGCCAGGCGAGGGTCATTATCCTGTGGGGAAGGGATCCGGCCGTTACCAATCTGCATATGGTGCCCCTTTTGCTGGAGGCTAAGAAAGTCGGGGCCAAGATCGTCGTGATTAATCCGGTGCGGGTGAAAAGTGCTGATTTTGCTCAGGATTATGTTCAGGTTCATCCCGGCAGTGACGGCGTCCTGGCCATGGGAATCGCCCATATTATTTTACGGGAAGGCTGGCTGGACTGGGATTTTGTACGCAGGTCCGTCCATGGGCTGGAAGCCTTTGCCCTCAGGGCGAAGGAATACAACCCGGAACGAGTGGCCATGCTGACCGGGATACCGGTGGAAAAACAAGAAGAATTAGCCCAGACCATAAGCCGTACCCGGCCGGTCACGATCCTGGCCGGATACGGCTTACAGCGCTATAGCGGCGGCGGCAATACTCTCCGCGCTATCGATGCTCTTTTAGCCTTGACCGGCAATCTGGGCCAGCCCGGAGCAGGCATCCATTACGGCTATCAATACCATAGCCGTCATCTCAACAAAGTCACCATGGATCCTCAGGATTATCAGTCCCGGACTTTTCCTCATCCATTTCTGGCCGAAGAGATCAGCAAGGCGGATCCTCCGGTTCGTTTGGCTGTAGTGACCCGCTCCAATCCCTTGGTCCAACAGCCTAATTCCCTGCTTTGGCGGGAGGTCTGGCGGAAAATACCCTTTAAGGTGACCTTTGATATCACCCTGACGGAGACGGCCCGCCATTCCGATCTGGTTCTGCCTGTCACCACGGCTTTTGAAGATGAGGACCTGATCGCCACCTCCTGGAGTCCCATCCTTCAGCTTACCCGGAAGATCGTGGAGCCCCGGTATGAAGCGAGATCCGAAGCGGTGATTTTTACGGAGCTGGCCCAGCGTCTGGGTTTGGAAGAGGTTTTTCCTTATACCCCGGAGCAGTGGCTGGAATACGTCCTGGCACCCTTGGCCGAGTATGGAATAACTTTGGAGAGTTTAAGGAAAGGCCCTCTGCGGACCCCTTATATCCCTGAAGTGGCCTGGCAGGATTTGCAGTTTAAGACACCCAGCGGCAAGATTGAACTGGCTTCAGAGATCGCCCTGGCTGAATACGGGGATGCCGTGGCTGATCCCCTTCTCGAAGGTTCCCGGGATGCTCTGAACATGAATCTGGAATTTACCAAGACCCCAAGTCAAGGGGAGTATCCCTGGTATCTCATCACCCCTCATCCCCACCATGCCCTTCATTCCCAGTTTCAGGAGGCAGAAGGCTTTCGCCTTTATATCCACCCCCAACTGGCCGAGAAGTATTACCTCTCCACCGGGGATCGGGCCTTGGTAGAGACGGAGCATGGCCAGCTTTTGGCCTGGGTGTCTGTCTCCGAGGACATTCACCCGCAAACGGTGGTTCTGCCCGAGGGGGGCACCGAGGAGGGCTGGGGAGTGAACCAGCTGCTGGCGGGGAAAGCTTCCGATTTTGGCGAAAGCACACCCTACTACGAAGCACGGTGCCAGCTGCGCAAATGGCTGGTGGACTGAGCAGACAGGCCCCCTGTTCTCTTGTGCACAATCCTTTATAGACTAACTTTGGGCAAAATGTTAAAATAAGAGCATGTATAATTAAGATTGCTGGATAGGAAGGGGCGGTTCGGTGCAGAAAAGAACCCAAAAATTAACCGTGTATGTTATTGTGGGCTTATTGATTATCAGCTTGGTAGGAACTTCCTTTATGTTCCTGGGGGATATGCGCCCTACAGTTGGAAAAAACTATCAGGATCAAATTAATAGTTTAAAGCAAGCCCTGGAAGCAAATCCTCAGGATACCCAAACCCGCTTGGCTCTTGCTGACACCTATTATGATTGGGGTATGCAAACATTATCCCAGGATATGGCGGAAGAAAATCTGGCAACAACGACTTCGATACTTCAGCAGGCGGTGACGGAGTATCAGGAGGTTCTCAAGACCGAGAAGAATGTCAACATCCTGGTCGATATGGCTACTGCCGCTTTTTACACAAGCCAAAATGAGTTGGCTGATCAGACCTTCCAGGAAGCTTTGCAAGAGGATCCGAATTTTTATAACGGTCTTTACAATTACGGGGTTTTCCTGTATTCCCAGGGAGACTATGGCAAAGCTATTGAACAGTGGGAGAAGGCTCTCGCTTTGGAAAACATCTCCCCGGACAATAAAGAGAGACTGGAAAGAAATATTAAGCTGGCCCAGGATGGGATTGTCCAGCAATTTCAACAACCGGAAAACGGAGATTCGTCTGACGCAAACGCTGAGGCTAAATAAGCCTCAGTTTTTCATTTCTAAAGTATTTTGCCGCAAAATTATTTTGAAAATGTTTTTTATAGACAAAGGATTTGATATAATATCCTTGTTTAAACGGAAGAGGGGAATTATGTGCATTTAGCGACACTGGCCAGTGGGAGCTCCGGCAATTCCATTGTTGTGGGGCATGAAAAGAGGAACTTTCTTGTTGATTGCGGTATTAGCCTCAAGGCAACCCTACATAATCTAGCCATCCTCGATATAGCTCCTTCAGAAATCGAAGGAATTTTCATTACCCATGAACATAGTGACCATATTAAAGGGGTTGGGGCTGTCGCGCGCAAGCTTAAAATCCCCATTTATGCCTCGGCAAAGATCTGGGATGAGTTAAATCCCTCCATAGGAAAACTCAAGGATGAACAACGGGTGGTGGTCAGGGATGCTTTTACTTGCGCGGGCCTGCGGGTCCGTGTCTTTCCTACCTCCCACGACAGTCAGGAGAGCTTCGGTGTGCGGGTGGAGGTTGAGCAGCCGGTCAGGGGTCGAAGCAAGGCTATTGGGATTGCTACGGATACGGGAATCGTCACTGAAGAGATGCATCAAGCCTTAAAAGGTTGTGACGCTTTAGTGGTGGAGGCCAATCACGACCGGGAAATGCTTTGGCAAGGGGGATATCCCTGGTATCTCAAAAAGCGAATCAGCGGGAATTATGGCCATTTAGAGAACAGTCAGTTGGCCGAGGGCCTTCTGCAGTGGATCGAGGGAAACACCCAGCGCATTGTTTTAGCCCATTTAAGCGACGAAAACAATACACCGGAAACGGCCCTGTCCACCATTTTGCGTATACTCAAAGAATCCCGGGTGGCCAAGGAAAACCGGGATCTAAGATTGCGGGTGGCACCGCGCTATACACCGCATGAACTGATTGTTTTGGAAGAATACTAAGCCGACGAGGAGGTCATGGCATGGGTTATTATGATCAAAACGATTACTCAGACTATTCAGCAAAGAGGCGCAGACCCGGACTTTTCGCTACGATAGCCCTGGCTTTAATCAGTGCGCTCATCGGCGGCCTTATCTCCGTAGCCTTAGTGCCTTCTTTATATGGCAATCAGCCTGGGGGAGGAAAAGAGGTCATTCTCGGCCAAGGATCCTCTGCACCGCCGGTGACGATTACCCAGCCTACCGGATTTCCAACGGTAGAGGTTGCCAAAGCTGTGGGACCCGCTGTCGTAGGCATTGCCAACTTTCAATCCCGGGGCCGGATTTTTGGCGGCGCCGGTCTGACTGAAGCAGGCACAGGTTCCGGTTTTATCATCGACGCCCAATATGGTTATATTGTTACCAACTACCATGTCGTCGCCAATGCTTCAAAGTTGATGGTGAGTTTGGCCGACGGAAGAAATGCCGAGGCCACTTTAGTGGGTCAGGACCCTCGTACAGACCTGGCGGTGCTCAAAATCTCTGCGGACGGACTTACCGTGGCACAGCTGGGAAACTCGGAGCAAGTCCAAGTGGGGGAACCGGTAGTGGCTATTGGCAACCCCGGTGGGGAGGAATTTGCCCGTTCCGTGACTCAGGGTGTTGTGTCGGCCAAGAACCGGATTTTGTTAATCGAGGGAGAGTCCAGTTTTAACTTAATTCAGACCGATGCTGCCATCAACCCAGGCAATAGCGGTGGTCCTCTGGTCAACTACAACGGCCAGGTGGTGGGGATCAATTCAGCTAAGAATGCGGAAGCCGGTTTTGAGGGCATGGGCTTTGCCATCCCGATTACGGATGCCATACCCGTTATCGAACAGCTGATTGCCAAAGGTTACTTCAGTCATCCCGGATTTCTGGTCTCCATCGACACCCGCTACACACCCGAATGGGCGGCCCAAAGAGGTTGGCCTGCCGGTGCCTATATCTCCAATGTGGACCCCAGCGGCCCGGCGGCTCAAGCCGGTATCCAGGCCGGGGATGTTCTGGTGAAGATTGAGGGAGTCACGGTCAGGAGCTCCCTGGAGTTAACCCATGAGTTATTTAAGTTTAAACCGGGAGATACCGTTACGGTGACCTATTACCGTAATGGGCAAAATACCGATGTTCAGGTGAAATTGGTTGAGATCATCGCCAACTAAATAGATTCAGGGTAGCTATATAATTGGGGGGAGGATATGAGCAGTGATCACCCTCCCTTTGTTTTTTACATAATATAATGTAAATCAGTAAGGAGTATCATATCACAATGCTGCAGATTAAGATCGTGGCGGTAGGAAAGATCCGGGAAAGATTCCTTATGGAAGGGATTAAGGAATATGCTAAGCGTTTAAGTGCTTATATCCGCCTGGAGATGACGGAGATTGCCGATGAACCTTGTCCGGAGCGTCTTTCCGCCGCTGATGAAGAGCGGGTCAAAGATAGAGAAGGTGAACGGCTTCTGAAAGGGATCGGCCCTCAGGAGCATGTTATTCTCCTTGATTTGCAGGGAAAAGAATTCACTTCGCCGGACTTCTCTGAATATATGGATGAACTTGCCTTAATGGGAAAAAGCAGCGTAACTTTTATCATCGGCGGTTCCTTGGGGGTCTCTGGGGAAGTAAGGAAAAGAGCGGATTACCGCTGGTCTTTTTCCCGTCTGACTTTCCCCCACCCTCTGATGAGGCTGATGCTGCTGGAGCAGATCTATCGGGCCATGCGCATCAGCAAGGGGGAGCCTTATCATAAATAGAGAGGAGAATAGAGGAACTTATCCAAACTGAAATTTCCAAACGTTTGGAAATTTGAAAAACAGGACCTGTCCCCTTGATTCCCCCCGAAATTCCCAAGCGCTTGGGAATTTACCAGCGCAAAGAACCCTGGTCACTCCAAGGAGCGGCCAGGGTTTCTTTTTAGTGCTTTATTATTTTGTATAATTATCAAAATAGCCTTTGATATAGACAATAGGTGTCCCTTTATCGCCGCTGCCGGAGGTTAAATCCGATAAGGAACCGATGAGATCCGTCAGCCTGCGGGGAGTGGTCCCTTGAGCTTCCATGGACCCGACCAGATCCTCACATTTATTTTGAATATACTCTGAGATAGCCAGTTTCTGGTCCTCTCCGCAAAGATGGGAGAAATTATTGTCGGCCAGGTATTTTAATTTCACTTCGTTGGGCGTGCCGTCAAGCCCGGCAGTATAAGCGGGGGAAACCACCGGATCGGCCAGCTCCCAGATCTTCCCGACGGGATCTTTAAAGGCTCCGTCACCGTAAACCATGACCTCCACTGTTTTACCCGTTTGTGCTTTGATTTCCGCCTGAATGCCGTCAACGATAGGCTGACAGTTATTCGGGAATAGCTTGACCCGCTCTTCGGTTGCTTTATTGGACCCCAGGAGGCCGTACTTTTCGTTACAGCCGCTGCCATTGATGGATTCGGTCAAAATCTCATCGAGGCCATAGACTTTCTCAGCACCGCTGTTTTTCAGGATGCGTTTGGTCCGGAAGCGGGAGTGAATATCACAGGTTAAGACCTGGTCGGTGTAATTTAAAATAGTCTTGGGATGATTGGAAAAGATGATTTGGCAGGTTGCCCCTTCTGACTCAATCAAGTTTCGGTAGTATTCGATGTAGTCAATACCGGTGAAGGGATGCTTGATATAACCGAAATGCCGGCGGAATTCAGCTTCAGTCAGGACATCGGTCCAGGGATTGATGCCTTTTTCATCCAGTTTATCAAGGTCCACAAGGTGGTTGCCCACTTCATCTGAGGGATAGTTCAGCATTAAGACAACCTGTTTTATCCCTTTGGCGATTCCCCGTAAACAGACGGCAAACCGGTTGCGGCTGAGGATGGGAAAAATAACTCCTACCGTCTCCGCGTCGAATTTAGCCTTAATATCCGTGGCAATATGGTCAATGGTAGCATAGTTTCCCTGAGCACGGGCCACAATGGATTCTGTGATCGTGACAATATCACGATCCTCGATCAAAAAGCCTTCAACTTTTGCTGCATTGAGGACAGTATCCACAACGATCTGTTGAATATTACACCCTTGGTTAATGATCGGCCCGCGAAGTCCGCATACTGTAGTTCCAACGACTCTTTCCAATGCGCTCTCTCCTCTGATCAGAGTATAGTCTGCCTAAAGCAAGTAGAAATTTTCAATCAATTCTACTATACTCTTGAATAAGGGTATAAGTAAAATTAATATTCATAATATCTGATACAAGGAGAGCTAATATGATTGGCAAATTAGATTTATATCGCATCTTCAATGCAGTAAGCAGGAATAAAAGCTTTTCCAAAGCAGCCCAGGAACTCTATATGACCCAGTCGGCTGTCAGTCAAGCCATTGCCAAGCTGGAGAGTGAATTGGAAGTACAGCTTTTTTATCGGACCTCAAGGGGCGTCCTCTTGACCAATGAGGGAAATCTTTTAAATGAGCATGTGAACTCCGCCCTGGGCATGATCCATGCGGCAGAAGATAAAATCCTTGAATTTAAAGAATTAAAAGCCGGACAATTGCGGATCGGGGTTGGCGATACCATCACCCGTTACTTTTTGCTGCCTTACCTGGAGGAATTCCACAGTGCCTACCATAGCATCAAGCTCAATATACTCAATGGCACGACAACAGAGATCCAAGACTTTATCAAGTCCGGAAAAGCAGATGTAGGAATCTGCAATTTGCCGATTCAGGATGAAAGCCTGTACGTCATCCCCTGCAGAGAGATTCACGACATCTTTGTCGGCGGGGAAAAATATAAAGACATGACGGTAAAACCCATTCCCTTCAAGCAGCTTATGGAACTACCGCTGATCTTTTTGGAGGAGAAATCAAATTCCCGAAACTATGTGGAGAGTTTCCTGAAAAAGGAGGGCTTTCCCCTTTCCCCCGTATTTGAGCTGGGGTCCTATGATCTGATGCTGGAGTTTGCCAAAATAAACTTGGGAATTGCCTGTGTCATTAAAGAGTTTTCCGAAGACTATCTGGCTAATGGCAGCTTGTATGAGCTGAAGCTGGAAGAAGACATTCCGAAAAGAAGTATCGGCTTATGTTATCTAAAAAGTGTCCCATTGACACCTGCAGCTAAGAAATTTGTCGAGAGTATCATTTTACCCTCATGAGAAACATTTAACATGCTTCGGCGGGAAAAGTAAAATACATTGTAGATATGCCCCCCATAAGTGCAGCTTTCGTCATCGACATAAATAAGCTGAGATAAACAAAGTTATCTCAGCATTAAAAACCAGGCCTTGCCTTACTAGGACCTGACTTCTGCTTTCCGGGAACAGGTGGCCCTGATGACTCTGATAAATTCCTTTTCAATCATGCAAAGATGATGGCGATCCGACCAAATTAAGACTACGGATACATCCAAACGGGCATCACTGAGCGGGATTTTTTTTATTTTACTGGTTTTCATATACTCATCAGCCATAAACTTAGGGACAAAAGCAATAGCCTCTCCCTGTGTCAGGATCTTTTCCATCATCTCTAAATTATCGACCCGATACGAGACGTTGAAAGAGCCGTGTTTTTGCAGCAGACTTGATACACCACATTCAGTAATGTACTCGGTGTTGTACAGAAGAATGGGCAAGGATAAGGCTCTTTTCAGTGTTATAGTCGATTCAGAAGCCAATTTACGATTGCTCCCTGTAATCACGACAAATTCATCGGCAAAGAGTTCGATAGATTGCATATCCTTTGATTTGCGAAAGGCATCGGTACTTAAAATTATACCAAAATCCGCCTTCCCCTTTTCAATGTCCTGCAAGATATTATTGGATTCTCCCACTTTAAGCAAAACATTGACTTTCGGATGATTGTACTTGAAAGTAGTCAGTATATCTGGCATGATCGTAATGTTGACGCCAGGATCGGCGGCAATAGATATATTGCCATTGAGCACAAGGGAGTTACCGTGGGCAATGGCTTTAATATCGTCAATTCCGCTTAGCACTTCCTTAGCCTTGACGATAATGAGCTCCCCCACGTCCGTTAAATAAGCGCCAGAATTTGTCCTTTTTAACAGAACTACACCAAGTTCATCTTCGAGCTTACTGATAGCAGAACTAAGAGCAGGCTGCGAAATGTGGGAACGTTCCGCGGCAAGGGAAATGGACTTAGATTCGTTGACTGCAACTAAATACATTAATTGTTCTAGACGCATTTTAATTACCTTCTTCTAGTATTTACCTTTTATAGGGTATTTTTACTTTGAATAAACCCGCGGACTGAGCCTGACTAAATTATACGAATTTGAGATTAAAATAACAATACTCAATAAGCAGTATTAGCAAAAATTATAATTGTTTAATGTGTTGGTTATAGGGGGCATAATCATTAAGTATTTTACAGGAAAAAAAGGATTGCTTATAATGTGGGCAAGTAAAAGATATCACAAGAACAATCAAAGATCCAATTATTTGACCAAGGAGGGATAAAAAATCAGTAGGTATCAGGGGCTTCCTCATTGTGGGAAATTTCTGAGTTGGGGGAATTATGGAAAATTATGAGCAGGCAGATGCTCTTAACAAACTTCCTGAGCTCTTCCCTGGTGAACGATAACACGTTCACTATTAAATAAATGTGAGGACACCTTGCCGAAGATTCAGCAGATAGTTGGAGACGAAGCAAAATTTATAAAAGGAGTATGAAATCTATGAAGAGAGCGGCACTAACCGATAAACTATTGGTGCTAGGGGTCGACGGTATGGACCCAAGAATTAGTCGCAAATACTTGGCTGAAGGGAAAATGCCTAATTTAGAAAAATTTATTGCCAAGGGATCAGCCAGAAAGGATTTACAGCTTCTGGGAGCTATTCCAACCATTACACCACCTTGTTGGACGACTCTTGCTACAGGCGCTTATCCGGGAACTCACGGCATCACCTGTTATTGGAGACAATCGCCGGAAAGCCTGGACGCGGTGGTTTACAATATGGACTCCCGCAATTGCACTGCAGAACAAATCTGGAATATTACTTCTGAAGCCGGCCTGAAGACTCTGGTCTGGCATTGGCCGGGGAGCTCCTGGCCCCCAACCTCCCACAGTGAAAATTTAAGTGTGGTCGATGGTACCCAGCCCGGTTCTGTCAACATGGGTGTTGCCCAGCTTGACTGGGAAAAAGTCATTGTAGCCTCACCGGAGATTAAAGAAGTCCGCTATGCACCAAGAGTAGATAAGCCGGCAGGGGTAGGCTGCATTATTACGGATTTGGAAGATACTTTGGATGATGAAGTCGATGATGAAATGATGGAACTTTGGTGGGGTGATACTGCCCGCCAAGGCGGTGAAATCCGTACCTATGTCATGGATGATGAAGATACCGAAGTGGTGATCGGCAGTAAAGTAGCCTATGATATTGTCAACTCTCCTCTCAAGGAGGCGACAGGCTGGAGCAATGCCCCGGAAGGAGCTAAAGAATTCACGATTCTGACCTCCGGCGGTATCGTAAGACGCCCTGCTTTGATTCTCAAGAATGAAAACGGAGAATACGATCGAGTAGCTGTTTACAAGAACAAAAAAGCGGAACAGCCCATCGTTATTTTAGAGAAAGACAAAATGGTAACAGGCATTATTGATGATGTGACCAAAAAAGAAGTCACTAAACCTGCCTGCCGTTCCATGAAGATCTTAGAACTTGATCCGGCGGGTAATAACGTGAGAGTCTGGATCAGCAATGCTCTTGATATCAGCAATGATCAATTATGGCATACCAAAGACCTTTATCAGGATATTGTGAACAATGTCGGTCATGTCCCGCCGGTCAGCCTGATTGGCGGAGAAGATGCTGAATTGGTTCGGGAAATCTTTGAACCTTCCTGGGCAATCTACGATAAGTGGCAGGCAGATTGTCTCAATCATTGCATTAAAGAAAAAGGGTATGAAGTCGTATTCTCCCATCTTCATAATATCGATTGTGCCGGTCACCAGTTATGGCATCTGGGCAAGACCCTGCCGCCATGGGATCACACAGATGAAGTAGTTTACCAAGGGTTCATCGAAAAGTTCTATACCCAAACCGACGATTATTTCGGGGAATTCCTTCATCTGCTGGACGAGGGCTGGACAGTGCTGATCGTCAGTGATCATGGTCTGATTGTTGGGGAAAACGTACCTCCCATTCTGGGAGAATACGGCGGCCTTAACACCAAGGTCATGGAAGATCTGGGTTACACCGTCATGAAAAAAGATGAAAACGGCAACTCCCTCAGAGAAGTGGATTGGGAAAAAACCAGGGCTGTCCAGATCCGCAGCAACTACATTTATATCAATCTTAAGGGCCGGGATAAATACGGGATTGTGGATCCGAAAGATAAGTATGATTTAGAGGAGCAGCTCATCTCCGATTTGTATAACTACCGGGATGAGAGAACCGGCAAGCGTGTGGTCGGCATCTGCCTGAGAAATAAGGATGCTGTGCTGATCGGCACCAATGGCCCGGAGTGCGGTGATATTTTCTTCTCCATCGAAGAAGGATACAACCGATTGCATGGAGATAGCATCTCCACTTCCGAAGGATATTTCGAAACATCTGTTTCCCCCATTTTCGTGGCGGCCGGCAGTGGTATTAAATCAGGATTTACCACAGAGCGGGTCATCCGCCAAGTTGATGTAGCACCTTCAGTTTCCGTACTGCTCGGATTGCGGTTCCCTGCCCAATGCGAAGGGGCCCCAATTTATCAGATTTTCTCCGAAGATATTTAGATTGAATTGACCAGGGGCTGTTGCAATGTTAAAAGAACCTGTCGCCGTACACTTTTCTCTTAACGTTTTACAACAGCCCCCTATTTTTGCTATAAGTTATGTGTGAAAGATAGCAAATTTCTGTTTAATCTTTAAAAAGGAGGTAAGCATAGCGATACTAAAGCGGATAACCCAGGGCTCTTAGCGGGCATCGGCATAGGATTGTTTTTCACGGACCTGAAATACCAATAAGGTAATAACCAAGGATTTTGCTTTCATAACACATACTATAGATAGACACGTGGAATTTATCAGCTGACTTATCTTCTTAAACCCGGTTCTCAGATTAAATCACAAGAAAGGGTGAAAAACTTGTTACAAGAGAAGCTGGAGAAAATACCCAAATCCAAGAGTGTAGATGCTCGTATTAATCCTGTTGTTTTCTGGGGCAGCGCTATCTTATGTGTGGCGCTATATGCCCCGATGATGATTTTTGGCACAGAACTACAGCCCTTTGTTGCAGCCGCATTGAAAGCGATCACCTATAGAATGGACTGGTTATGGTTATTATTTGCTTTGGGTTGCGTCATATTTTCACTGTGGTTGGCTTTTGGCAGATATGGCAATGTCAAATTGGGTGGACCCGATGATAAACCTCAATTCTCAAACTTCAGCTGGATATCGATGATGTTCACAGGCGGTGTGGGAGCAGGGCTGGTTTATTGGACCATGGCTGAGCCTATCTTTTATCTTAAGTGGCCTCCTTACTGGGGTGAGGCATTTTCAGCGCAAGCTGCCCAATTCTCTCTTGCTTATGGAATATTTCACTGGGGTATTTCAGCCTGGGCTATCTTTGTCCCGGGAGCCATCGCCTTCGCTTACATGATTTATGTAAGGAAAAAGCCCTATTTTTACCCAAGCTATGCTTGCCGGGGAATATTGGGAGACCGGGTTGACGGCTGGCTGGGCAGAGTTATCGATATCTTTGTTATTATCGGTCTGGTAGGCGGATTAGGAACCACCTTAGGAACGGTTGTCCCCATGATATCAGCGGTAACCGCCAATATGCTGGGTGTCGAGGATTCTATGACGGTAAAAGTTGGGGTCACCCTGGTGATTTCGGCGGTATTTGGCTATAGTGCTTACTCAGGGTTAAATAGCGGCATTAAGAAATTATCGGAATTAAACAGTTGGCTCTGTATGGGATTACTGGCTTTTGTGATGCTTGTAGGCCCCACGCTGTTTATGTTATCCATGTATGTTGACAGCATAGGGGTTTGGGCGACTAACTTTTTACGGATGAGTTTGTATACAGATCCAATTACCAAATCAGGCTTTCCTCAGGACTGGACAGTATTTTATTGGGCCTGGTGGGCTGCATGGGCCATGTACTTCGGATTATTCGTGGCCAGAATCTCCAGGGGGAGAACGATCAGAAATGTTGTTGTCAATATGATGATCGTAACCACCATCGGCTGTTCACTGTTCTTCTTGGTATTTGGTGGCTATGCAGTCGATCTTCAGCTTAATCAAGGAGTGGCCCTTGATCAGACTTTGGCTGAGTTCGGTGGCGGGGCAATGATCACCCAAGTTCTAAATACCTTGCCCTTAACGGCCATAGTGATTCCCTATTTCTTATTTGTAATGCTTATTTTCCAGGCTACGACCATCGATTCCAATGCCTATATTATTTCCATGATCGCGTGCAAAGAGGTTAAGAATGATCAGGAATCCCCCCGCTGGACCAGACTTTTCTGGTGTTCAGCCTTGGCTGTGATCGGAGTGGCGATCATGACGGTGGGCGGATTACCGGTAGTGCAGCTCTCCTCTGTTGCCACCAGCGTACCTACTATAATTATTATCGTTATCTTAGGGATGTCCTTATGCAAGTGGCTTAAGGAGGATTTCGGCAAAGAAAAAGAAGTCCAGGTTATCGATTATCCGGAAGAAGACTAATCATAATTAATTCCTGCAACTTAACTAAGCGGCTATCAGGGCTTTCGTTTCTGATAGCCGCTTTTTTCACTCTCCGCCGGTGCTACACCTCCGATTATATCCCGTATAAGTGTTTAGTATATTACAGTTATCCCGGTAGGCACTATAATAAAAGTAACATGTGCAATCCTACACAACTTAATATTGAACAAAATTCGGGCAAATAAGCTGAAAAGTACCAACGGGTTTAACATTATAAAAAGAGGAGCAATTTATGGAGTACTTTGGCGAAGAAGCATTAGGACTTATTGAAACCCGGGGAATGGTACCGGCCATTGAAGCAGCGGATGTCATGTGCAAAACTGCAGATGTAGTGCTTGTTTCCTATGAAAATATCGGCTCAGGACTTGTTACCGTGATGGTGAAGGGCGATGTGGCCGCAGTGAGATCGGCGGTAGAAAAAGGTGCAGCGGCCGCCGCAGCAATTGGAGAACTGACGGCTGCTCATGTTATGCCGCGTCCTGTCAGCCGGGTGGGCAAGATTGTTTCACGGCATGATATCGATGCTTAACACTGAAGGTTTTGGAGGAATACCCCGTGGAGAGAAATGATGCATTAGGGTTTATAGAGACCTATGGTCTGGTTTCGGTGCTGGAAGCTGCGGATGCTATGTGCAAGGCTGCAGAAGTGGAATTGGTGGGTTATGAGAATGTGGCCTCAGGTCTGATCTCCGTGGTTGTCCGCGGCGATGTGGGGGCAGTGAGAACGGCGGTAGAGGCCGGCATCGCCGCAGCCAGCAAGGTGGGCCAAATTTATAGCACCAATGTGATTGCCAGACCCCATCCCGATGTGGAGAAAATTGTGGCCAAACACCTTATTGACTGGTAAACAGTGCAGTTTTGCTGGTGCTATTCAATCCTCAAGTGGAAAGGGGGATAAAGAATGAATCGAATGGACAATGATTTGCTTGCAATTCAAGAAGCACGGATTCTGATCGAAAACGCCCGTGAAGCGCAGAAAGCTTTGGCCACCTTTTCCCAGGAAAAGCTGGACCGGATTGTGGAGCGTATGGCTGGGGAAGTGGTGAAATACGCCCGGGAGCTGGCTATGATGTCCCACGAAGAAACGGGATTCGGAAAATGGCAGGACAAATATATCAAAAATATTTTTGCCAGTGATTTTCTCTGTAAGAAAATCAGGAAGATGAAAGTTGTCGGCATTATTGCCGAAGATAAAGAGAATCAGACCCTGGATGTGGGTGTACCCGTGGGAGTCATTGTCGCTTTGCTTCCTTCCACCAACCCTGTATCCACCGCCATCTATAAAACCTTAATTGCTATCAAATCAGGCAATGCCATTGTTTTTTCACCTCATCCCAAAGCGAAAAAGACCACCAGAAGAGTGCTGGAGATACTGGTGCGGACCGCTGAAGCCAGCGGACTGCCTTGCGGGGCCATTGGCTATCAGAGAACCCAGGCCCTTGAAGGGACACTGGGACTGATGAATCATAAGGATACAGCCCTGATCATCGTTACAGGAGTGCCCAAGCTGGTCAAAGCAGCTTATGCCGCCGGAAAACCGACTATTTATGGCGGACCTGGGAACGGCCCGGCCTTTATAGAGCGTTCAGCCGACATAAAACAGGCGGTAGCAGACATTATTACCAGCAGAACCTTTGATCACGGCATCGTGTCGGCCTCAGAACAATCCGTTGTAGCTGAGGAATGCATTGCCGACGAAGTAAGACAGGAACTCAGGGGGAATGGCGGCTACTTTCTGTCCGAAGAGGAAGCGGAGCAACTCGGCAAGCTCTTTCTGCGCCCTGACGGCAGCGTCAATC
This sequence comes from Desulfitobacterium hafniense DCB-2, assembly GCF_000021925.1. NCBI lineage: Bacteria > Bacillati > Bacillota > Clostridia > Eubacteriales > Desulfitobacteriaceae > Desulfitobacterium > Desulfitobacterium hafniense. Next base: position 5,227,385 of record NC_011830.1, on the reverse strand, counting down.
CGGACATCGTCGGTAAATCGGCTGTGGAGCTGGCCAGGAAAATCGGTATCACCGTTTCGGAAAATACCAAGGTTCTCATTTCTGAACAAAAATTTGTCTCACCAACTAACCCTTATGCTAAAGAAAAACTCTGTCCGGTATTGGCTTTTTATGTGGAGAAGGATTGGTTCAACGCCTGTGAAAAGTGTATCGAACTGCTCCTCAACGATGGCCGGGGGCATACCCTCGTCATTCATTCACGGAATGAGCAGGTAATCAGGGAATTCGCCCTGAAAAAACCCGTATCGAGAGTACTTGTGAATACCCCCGCCACTTTGGGAGGAATCGGAGGGACAACCAATCTCTTCCCGGCCTTGACCCTTGGCTGCGGTGCAGTGGGCGGCGGATTCACTTCAGATAATGTCTCACCGCTGAATTTGATTAACATCCGCAAGGTGGGCTATGGGGTAAGGAAATTGGAGGATATAACCTGTGGTGTGCAGGCTGAATCGGTAGGATCATCAGAATCAGCAGGATTAACGAGGCTAACGGGGCTGAACGGAAGTCTTTGCCCCGGCCCCGGTTACCCTAAGGAAAGAACCCAGGACCTCAACGAGCTGTTGGAAACATTGTTGGAACAGCTTTTACCTTATAGAAATGCTTAAAAGTCAATGAATAAAAGGGAGCCAATAACTAAAGGGAGGGCAAAGGATGGATAGCAAAGAATTTTCGGCAAAATTTGCCGATGTAACTAAGAACTTATCCCCAGAAGAAACAGCTATTGTTATGAAACTATTTCAGGAGATCTCCAAAGAACTGGCGGCAAATTCCCCATCCCCGGCGTACCAGGAGAGGAAGTCCCCCGTGTACGAAGGGGAAATCACCGGCCTTACACCGCGTTTAAACAATCTGCGCACAGTCTATTTGCAAGCCAAACCCAGTGTCAGCATCGATCGGGCCAGAGCATTCACAGAAGTAACCAGGGAAAATCCCGGTTTACCAAAGATTCTGCTCCGGGCCAAGTGTTTCAGGAGAGCCTGTGAGACAGCCCCCCTCCTTATTCAAAAAGACGAGCTTATTGTGGGGCATCCTTGCGGAAAACCGCGGGCCGGTGCTTTTTCACCGGATATTGCCTGGAGATGGGTAAGGGATGAATTGGATACCATGGCCACCCGGCCCCAGGATCCCTTCCAAATCAGTGAAGAAGATAAGCGCATCCTCCGGGAAGAAATCTTCCCTTTCTGGGAAGGGAAAAGCGTGGATGAGATTTGTCAGAAACAATACGAAGATGCCGGGATCTGGTCCTTTTCCGGGGAGTCCTTTGTCAGTGATCTTTCCTACCATCAGATCAACGGCGGCGGTGATACTGCTCCCGGATATGATGTGATCCTGATTAAAAAAGGGATCAAAGGAGTACGACAAGAAGCAGAGGACAGATTGAGCAGGTTGTCCATGGAAAACCCGGAGGATATCGACAAGATTTACTTCTATAAAGCGGAGATTGAGGCTTGCGACGGTATTCTGGCTTATGCTCGGCGGCTTTCCGATTATGCCCGGGAATCAGCCGACCGGGAAGTGGATTCTGTACGGAAGCAAGAATTGCACAAGATCGCTGATGTTTTGACCTGGGTTCCCGCTAATCCGCCCCGTACTTTCCATGAGGCTCTCCAATCGATTTGGACCCTGGAATCGCTGTTTGTCGTTGAAGAGAACCAGACAGGCATTTCTCTGGGACGTTTGGATCAATATATCTACCCCATGTTCAAGGCCGATATGGATGCCGGCCGGCTCAACAAGCTGGAAGCCTTCGAATTGATGAGTTGTTTCCTGATCAAATGCTCGGAAGTGATGTGGCTGTCCAGCGAACAGGGCGCCAAATATTTCGCCGGTTATCAACCCTTCATCAACTGTACTGTAGGGGGGCAGAAGCGAACCGGAGGGGATGCTACCAACGAGCTGACCTATCTGATCATGGATGCCGTTCGTTTTACCAAGATGTATCAGCCCTCCCTGGCCTGCCGGATTCATAATCAATCCCCCCAAAGGTATCTGAAAAAGATTGTGGAAGTGGTGAAAGCCGGATTGGGATTCCCCGCCTGCCACTTTGATGACAGTCATATCAAAATGATGCTGGCCAAAGGCTTCAGCATCGAAGATTCCCGGGATTATTGCCTGATGGGCTGTGTGGAACCTCAGAAATCCGGCGGTATCTATCAGTGGACTTCCACCGGCTATACTCAATGGCCTATCGCCATCGAATTTGTTCTGAACCGCGGGGTCATGAAATGGCGGGGCACGATGGAAGGTCTTGACACCGGCGATCTCGATAACTTCAAGACTTATGAAGAATTTGATGCCGCCTGCAAGCAACAAATAGAGAACATTATTCGCTTATCAGCCATTGGTACCATCATCAGTCAGCGTGTTCATAAAGAGCTTGTTCCCAAACCCCTGATGTCCCTGCTGGTGGAAGGCTGTATGGAAAAGGGGACGGATGTGACAAGCGGTGGAGCCCGGATCAATTTTGGTCCCGGATTGATCTTCTCCGGCCTGGGAACCTATGCAGACTCCATGGCGGCCATCAAAAAGCTGGTCTTTGAAGAAAAGAAGTACACTCTGAAACAAATCAGGGATGCTCTCAATGCCAATTTTGAAGGCTATGAAGCATTGCGGACCGATTGTCTGAATGCGCCGAAATACGGAAATGATGATGATTATGCCGATTTAATTGCTTCAGATCTGATCATTTGGACCGAACGGGTGCACAATTCCTTTAAAATGCTCTTCTCACATTTCACCCATGGCACCCTTTCCATCTCCAACAACACTCCCATCGGTGAAATCACGGGCGCTACCCCCAACGGCCGACTGGCCTGGACACCGCTGTCCGACGGAATCAGTCCCACCCAGGGTGCGGATAAGTTTGGACCCACCGCCATCATCAAATCCGTCAGTAAGCTGAGCGTCGAGTCCATGAATATCGGCATGGTTCATAATTTTAAACTATTGCGCGGTATTCTGGAAACCCCGGAAGGGGAAAACGGCCTGATCACCTTGCTCAGAACAGCCTCCATCCTCGGCAATGGCCAGATGCAATTCAGCTATGTGGATAATGAAGTCCTGAAACGGGCTCAAATCGAACCGGATAAATATCGGGATCTCATCATTCGGGTGGCTGGATACAGCGCCTACTTCGTGGAATTGTGCAAAGAGGTTCAGGATGAAATCATCAGCCGGACCGTTCTGGAACATTTTTAAAAAGTAGTTTCTTTAATCAGGTAGCATTTTTAAATAGGTAGGCTCTTTAAGATAGCTTCTATAAAATGGAGACATTATGAATACTGAAATTTGCAGCATTTTAGAACGGCAGGCGAGGATCTTCAATGTTCAGAAGTATTCTCTCTATGACGGACCGGGCATAAGAACACTGATTTTCTTCAAAGGCTGCCCCCTGAGATGCAAATGGTGTTCCAACCCTGAGGGACTTGAGCGAAAATATCAGGTCATGTATATGGAGGACTCATGTATTCATTGCGGCAATTGCATTCCCGTTTGTCCTGTCAACATCCATTCTTTTGCCAACCGTGACGGCGAGACGGTACCCACTCACTATGAACCGCCGAAGCATACCATCAACCGGAATATTGATTGTGTGGGCTGCCGCAAGTGTGAAACAATCTGTCCGAAAAAAGCACTCTCCATCGCCGGTAAGGATCTGAAAATCTCCGAGGTGCTGGAAATCATCCAGCAGGATGCACTCTTCTACCTGAGCTCAGGCGGAGGAGTCACCCTTGGGGGAGGGGAAGTAACGGCCCAGCCTGAATTTGCCACCAATCTGCTCATGGAATGCCAACGGATGGGAATCAATACCGCCATCGAAACCTGTGGGTATGCCAAGCTGGATACTTTGCTCATGATCGCTCAGTTCACCGATTTGTTTCTGTATGATCTTAAGCATATCGACCCGGAGCGGCATTACGAACTGACAGGGGTAAGGAATGAACGGATCCTGGATAATCTGACTGAGTTGATCCACCGGGGATTCAATATCAAAATCAGAATGCCCCTGATCAGAGGCATGAATGACAGCCAGGACACCATCCGCCGCACCATGGAGTTCCTTCAACCGTTCAGCAGCTGCAAGAACTTTCAGGGAATCGACCTGCTGCCCTACCATAAGTTAGGGATTAACAAATATAAGCAGTTGGATATGAATTACACCATTACTGAGGATTTGAGCTTTAAGGCCGAAGAGCTGGATGAGATCGCCCGCATTATTGGGGGGTATGACCTGCGGGCGGCGGTGATCAGGCATTAGTCGGGGCGGACTTCGCAGGTCATGCCGGAGGGGAACGGCGGGGTGAAAAGACGGTTCGGGTCGCGTAGCTTTACGCACAACGCGTACTCCATAGCTCCGGGGCTGGTTCACTCGCTTTCTTAACAGCTCCCGCCAAACCTCAGGGTAATACCTGATGTGAACCGTGGCTCCGCTCCGTTAAGAAAGCCTCGTTCACCTGACCGCCCCTCCGCTAAATCCATCCGCTTTTGTACGTAAAGCTACGTCTTGCGGGTCTCCTTCTCAGCACTGCTTCTAGGTCTTTTGCGGAACTTAACGGGGGTCATCTTTAGAGCCTTTCTCAGCAGCCGGTCAGGGATAGCCGGCCAAACCAGCCAGCCTGAGCAGCCAACTAAGGTAACCAACTTGAACAGCCGGCCATGCCGCAAGCGGCCCGGCCAAGACGGAAAAAGTAACCCAAGTAAGGAATCCCACCCTGCAACGCCCCGCTCGCTCACTCCCGAAAAACGGCCCAAGGATTTTGATTTACACAAGGGAAGCGACTTTAAGCGAGCGGAAACAAAACTTCGCGAAAAGCCTGCAGCGGAGAAAGGTTGGAAACAGGACGTTTCCAACCCGCCATTGAGCAGGAGCGATTTGGCGGGGGACCTTTCGGAGCGGAGGGCTTGAGCGGTAGTTTTGTCCGCGCAGCTTATGGAGCGACCGGTGTAAAGCAAAATCCTGGAGACCATTTCCGGGACCCACAGAGCCTGCCGGAACCTTAAGAAGCCCCGCTGAAATCTTACGAAGCCCCACCAAACCCGGCTGCAAAGCCATTATCCGAACGGAGGGATTGTATGAGCACTACCGACGACTTCGACAGAAAACGGATCATCCAGGAATACGTCCCCGGCAAGCAGGTCACCCTGGCTCATATCATCGCTTCACCGGTACAGGACCTATACGAACGCCTGGGCATTGAAGAACGGGGCGCGATTGGGATCCTAACTCTCACTCCCAGTGAGACGGCGATTATCGCCGCTGATATCGCCACCAAGGCCTCTGATGTGGAGATCGGATTCTTAGACCGCTTTACCGGTTCCTTGGTTATATCCGGGGATGTGGCAAGTGTGGGAGCCGCCATGGCAGCCATCAATGACACCCTGGAAAAACTGTTGAACTTTACTCCGGCCAGGATAACCAGCACATGAAAAAGCGCATCATGATCGTCGGACCCACCCAGGCCGGCAAATCCACCCTGGCGAATATCCTCAATGATACCTCCAGACCCTTGAAGAAAACCCAGGATGTCATTTATGGGAAGAATACCATTGACACTCCCGGCTCATATATTGAAAACCCTTCTATGTATAAATACCTGATTGCTACTGCTCAAACGGCATCCCATGTGCTCCTGCTCATCGACTCATCCAGGCCCGTCGAGGTCTATCCCCCCGGCTTTGCCAAAACCTTCACCTGTCCGGTGAGCGGTGTGATGACGAAGGTTGACCTGAAAACGGAGAACGTCCCCTTGTGTATCCATCAGCTGCAAAGCATCGGGGTTTCCGAACCCTATTTCCGGATCTCGTTAACAGACAACACAGGGGTGGAAGAGTTGAAGGAGTATCTCTTAGGTCTATCAAGTTTAGTAAGGCATTGGTTATAGGGTATTAATTAAGGAACATTCAGGAAGCGGAGGTGAAACCATGAGGTTTATTACCGAGACGGAATTGCGCGATTTATATAAAGCGGAGCCCTTTACAGCGTATACTTTAGAACCCCGGACAAAACTCACACCGGAAGCCCGCCAATTTCTTGTCGATAGGGGAATCAAGCTGGCGGAGGCCCAGGACTGCAAAAGCAAGAGCACCGGCAACGGCAAATCAGGAACGGAACAGGAAAGCTGGAATGTTCTGAGATTAAGACGCAGGATGGAAAGCCTGGAATCCCTGTTTTTGATGGTGGGAGCGAATCTTTTGAGCGGTGGCAGCACTGTTCTGGCCGAAGAAGTATTTGCCTTGGGAAGATGCTTCAGCGAGGTGAAAAAAACGGCATGGGAACAGACGTCGCCGGTTAATCTGCAATTTCAGGACTGGTCTGAGGCAGAGATGAAAAACTGTTCAACTTATCTGGGTAAACACTTTGATATTACCGAATTTCATGTGCGGACGGAAAATGGAGCAGCCATTGCCTCGTTAAATCATTTGCGGGCAACTCTTCGCGAGCTGGAATCCGCTGTTTTGGAAGCCTATTGGGATGAGGAGTTCAACGTTTGCTCACGGCAAGATCTCATTGAGAAAATCAATCTGATCATGAACATCCTCTGCGTCATGATCTGGAAGTGTCTGGGAGGTCAACAATGCAAAACGTAAATTCTGCTTTTGAATACTGTGATCAACTGGTTAAGGATTTCGAAAGAGTGATTGAGCATCCTATCGTGAGCAAATCCTCCGTTTATTATACGGGAATTGATCTGGGAACGGCCTATATCGTGCTGGCAGTTCTCGATGAGAATTATCAGCCGGTGGCCGGTGCCTATCGCTTTGCCAATGTAGTTAAAGATGGGATGGTAGTGGACTATATCGGCGCCATCCGTATCGTCAAGGAATTGAAGCAAGAGCTGGAAGAAAGGCTGGACACGGAACTCGTCTATGCCGCGGCCGCTCTGCCGCCGGGAACCATGGCTCTGGATTCAGGCGTGATCAAACATGTGGTCCAGGGAGCCGGATTTGAAATCACCAATCTTCTGGACGAACCCACGGCCGCTAATGCCGTACTCAAAATCAAAGACGGGGCCATCGTGGATATCGGCGGGGGAACCACAGGAATTACGATTCTCAAAGATGGAGAAGTGATTTATGTGGCTGATGAACCCACCGGAGGCACTCATTTTTCCCTGGTGATAGCGGGAGCTTATAAAATGAGCTTTGACGAGGCGGAAAACTATAAGCAGAACCCCAAAAACCATCGGGAATTGACCCCTGTGGTGGGGCCGGTAGTTGAAAAAGTGTCCTCCATCCTAAACCGCCACTTAAGGGACTATCAAGTCGAAACGATCTATCTGGTCGGCGGAACCTGCTGTCTGGAAGGAATCGAAACCATCATCGCCAGACAGACGGGTATTCCCACCTATAAACCGCAAAACCCCATGTTTGTGACACCCTTAGGTATCGCTCTGAACTGTACGCAGGAAATCCTTTAGAGAGGAGTCTTAGCCATGGAATACCGGATCATTAAATCTCCTTCCCAAGGGACGGTGGATCTCCTGTTTCGCCGTAAAGGTTCTGCGCCAAGTGTTCCCCTGGAGAACTACGACGCCGTCGGCTTAGTTCAGGGGCGGATGATCGATATGGTGGTGGCTGCCGATATCGCTGAAAAGGCAGCGGGAGTTTTTGTGGAAGATATTAAAGGTCATTGCCCGCAAAATCTGATTATGATCGCCATTTTTGGCGATACAGCCTCAGTGGAAGCTGCTATTAAAGATATCCAATGTAAAATGCGAGAAATCAAAGTAGGTGAGAACCCATGATAGCAGCAAAAGTAATTGATAATATCTGGGCAACACGGAAGGCCGATTCACTGAGAGGACTGAAATTCATGCTGGTGGAGGTCCTGGGTGGGATCGATAAAGGCCGTCTCATCATTGCCGCCGACACCATCAGCGCCGGGATCGGTGAACGGGTGTTGGTATGCACAGGCAGCTCCGCCCGCAAAATGCTGGGTCAGGACGATATACCCATTGATGCTGTCATTGTAGGAATCATCGATGAAGACTGTACGTTTTGAGAATCTGGAGGTGGGGAAAGTTGGATCTGCTGAATAGGGTTAAGGATGCCGGAGTCATCGGGGCAGGGGGAGCTGGGTTTCCAACCCATGCCAAACTGGCCGCGAAGGCAGAATATATATTGTTGAACGGGGCTGAATGTGAACCGCTGCTGCGGGTGGATCAGCAATTGATGGCGGAGTTCAGCGAAGAAATCATCAAAGGGCTGGAAGCGGCAGGGCAGTATATAGAAGCCCGTAAAGCGGTCATCGGCATCAAAGGAAAACACAAAGCCATCGTCAAACTTCTGCGCGAAAAAATCACAGCTTTAGGGCTGGAAGATTATATGGAAGTCATGGAATTACGGGATATCTACCCGGCCGGCGATGAGCAGGTTCTGGTCTATGAGCTGACCAAAAGGGTTGTTCCGGAAGCCTCCATCCCCCTCAAAGTAGGGTGCGTGGTGATCAACTCGGAAACGGCTTTAAATATTTTTAATGCCCTGTCAGGCAAGCCGGTCACCGAAACCTATCTCACCCTTGCCGGTGATATTCCCAACCGTTTAACGGTCAAGGTACCGGTGGGTATGCCCATCCGGGAGCTGCTCAGGCAATGCGGCCTGGAAAATGGGGATGACTATGCTGTGATCGACGGCGGCCCGATGATGGGTTCCCTCCTGGACGGGATCGATGGCTATGTCACCAAGAAAAGCAAAGGCTTTATTCTGCTTAAAAAGGATCATTTCCTCATCCGCAAAAAATCCGTTAACATCAACCAGGGACGGGTCATCAGCAAAACAGCCTGTGAACAATGCCGGATGTGTACGGATCTGTGTCCCCGCTATCTTTTGGGACACGATATGCAGCCCCATAAAGTCATGCGCGCTTTAAGCTATGACCTCCAGGATGTGAAGGAATTGCAGATCGCTCAGTTATGCTGTGAATGCAATGCCTGCGAACTCTTCTCCTGTCCGGCCAATCTCCATCCGAAAACGGTGAATATTTTTTACAAACAAAAACTGGCGGAACAAGGGATTCGTTACCAGCCCACCCAAGTGGAGTTCCAGCCCCGCTCGGCAAGGGACTATCGGCTGATACCAAGCAAACGCCTGGTGGCCAAAATCGGGTTAACCCTTTTTGATCAACCGGCACCCCTGACCACCATTCAGTTTAAGCCCGAGTATCTGGAAATCGGCTTGCGTCAGCATATCGGGGCACCGTCCCAGCCCATCGTTAACCTAGGCCAGCATGTAGAAGCAGGGCAGATGATCGGCAAAATACCGGAAAACAGTCTCGGGGCCCCGGTCCATGCCAGCATGGCCGGCACCGTTGTCGAGATTAAAGACAATTCTATTGTGGTAAAGGTGGGGTAGTATGTATAGAGCAATAGGTATGATTGAGCTTACCAGTGTGGCCAGAGGAATCTATGCCACCGATCAGATGCTTAAAATAGCTTACGTTGATGTGGTCAGTGCAACCCCCGTCTGTCCGGGCAAATATATTGCTATCGTGCAAGGGGATGTGGCGGCCGTCGAAAGTTCGATCAGCACAGGGATAGCCATTTCCGGGGAATATTTAGTGGACAGCTTCGTGCTGCCCAATGTTCATGAAGGAATTTTCCCGGCGATCACGGCCACGACCATGCCGGACGGAACCGGGGCCCTGGGAATTATGGAATCTTTCTCCATGGCCTCCATGATCACGGCTGCTGATGCGGCACTGAAAGCCGCCGATGTTCAGGCTCTGGAACTGCGCCTGGGCAGCGGACTGGGCGGCAAAGCGTACTTTACTTTTACCGGGGATGTGGCCGCTGTGGAAGCAGGTATTGAGGCAGGGAAGGCCATTGCTATGGAAAAAGGCCTCCTTGTGGATATTGAGGTCATTCCTTCCCCGTCCGATAGATTGTGGACATCCCTATATTAGCACTCAGTGAGTGTTACAGAGTACCAGGTCCCCAGGATTCACTTTGATCACCGTAAGGATTGAAAGGAGGTGGGATTTTGAAGAAACTCATTTGTGCTGACGATGTCAAATCAGCAGCAGAAAAAGGGCAAAAAGAATTCTGCGTGGCAGGGGGAACGATTGTTACTCCTTCAGCCAGAGACCTGGCTAAAGAATTGGGTGTGGAATTCGTTTTCGCCGCAGCTGCCGCCCAAAATCAAGAGTGCAAATTCAGTGATCTGCAGCAAACAGGGAAGCGGGAAGCAGAGTTTGACAGGGATATGATCTATCAAACCATCAAAATGGTCTTAACCAATCACCTTTTGACAGGTGTCGCGGCCCCCGCAGCTAAACTGCCCTTCATTACCGAGGGTGAGCCTCAAAGCGGGCTGAAAATTGTCCATGGCAGGACGGTAAATTATGAGGACTTGGACACCGGAAAACCGGGCACCAGGGCAGCCTATCGGGAGGTCATCGGCAAAGACGAGTCTCAAATGAGTGCAGGTTTTTTGACCATCGAAAAATCCAGCTTTGACCGCACATTGAGCTGTGAAGAAATTGGTATTGTTTTGGAAGGATGCTTAGGGCTCACCATCAATGGTGAAACCTTTGAAGCCTGCCAGGGAGACGTACTGCATGTGCCGAAAGGCGCACAGGTGACCTGGAGGGCCTCAGGATATGCCAAAATCTTCTCTATTACCTGCCCAGCAAACCGGGCCTGAATTCAGGTTCAACAATAGGAGGATAGGCTATGCAGGCTCTTGGCCTTATTGAGACACGAGGACTCCTTCCTGCTATCGAATGTGCAGATGTCATGCTTAAAACAGCGCAAGTTGAACTTGTGGGAAGGGATTTTGTCGGCGGCGGTCTGGTGACCATATCGGTAACCGGTGATGTGGGAGCTGTGAAAGCAGCCGTGGAAGCAGGCGCTGCTGCGGTGGAGAAGATTAGCCCTTTGCTGCTGGTTTCACAGCATGTCATTCCCAGACCCCATCAGGAAATCGAAGGAATGATCGGCCCCAGCCCCGCTGCAAAGCAGGCACCCCCTGTGCCGCAACCGGAAAAAGTCAAGGCCCTTCCGGGTTTTGATCAAACAACCAATAAACAGACAATAGATGATTTTGTGCAAGAATTTGGCCTTGAACCATGCGTGGATGCCCTGAAAACTCTCCCCGTCTTAAAACTCCGCAATCTGGCCAGAGAATACAAAGGACTTGCCATAGCAGGAAGAGCCATATCCAAAGCAAATAAAGAAGATCTTATCCAGCAACTCAAGGAGTATTACAACCAAAAACATGAATGACGGTGAAGGGAGGAACGTAAGTGCTAAACTTTGATTATGATTTACAATCTGTGCAGGAGACCAGAAATCTTGCCCGTCAGGCCAAACAAGCCCAGACTGAACTGGCACAATTCAATAGCGAGCAGATTGACAAAATCATTCGCAATATGGTAAAGGTAGCGGAGGAAAATGCTGTTGCTCTGGCAAAGTTAGCGGTGGAAGAAACAGGGTTTGGCAAAGTGGAGGATAAGGTTTTTAAGAATCGTTTTGCCTCTACAGAGCTCTATCAATTTATCAAGCCCATGCAGACCATCGGGGTTATTAAGGAAGACAAGATCAATAAGGTCATGGAGATTGCGGAACCGGTGGGATTGCTGATGGGGATTGTCCCCTCCACCAACCCTACCTCCACGACTATCTACAAATCGCTCATTGCCATTAAAGCACGTAACGGAATTGTGTTCTCACCCCATCCTTCGGCTTTGAAGTGCACTTTGGAAGCAGCTAAGTTGATGAACGATGCGGCAGTGGCGGCCGGTGCTCCGGCCAATATCATCGGCTGCATCTCCAAGCCATCCATGAATGCAACCAATGAACTCATGAAATGCGACGAAGTAGCCATGATCATTGCCACAGGCGGTTCGGCCATGGTCAAGGCGGCCTATAGCGCCGGAAAACCGGCTCTGGGGGTAGGCCCGGGCAATGTTCCCGCTTATATTGAAAGAACTGCCGATATTCCCAAAGCAGTCAGAAATATTATTGCCAGCAAAACCTTCGACAATGGCACTATCTGTGCTTCTGAGCAATCGGTGGTGGTAGAAGAGTGCATTCGCAACCAGGTTATGGAAGAGTTCAAACGTCAGGGCGGCTACTTCATGACCCCGGAGGAAACTGAGCAAGTGGGGCGGAAACTGTTTAACAGGGGCCATGCCATGAATGCTAAAATGGTGGGGAGATCCGCTGCAGATATCGCAGCCGGTGCCGGAATTTCCATTCCCCCGGGAACCAAAGTTCTGCTGGGAGAACAACAGGGAGTCGGCGAGCAATATCCCCTCTCCTATGAAAAGCTGACCACGGTGCTGGCCTTTTATACCGTCAAAGACTGGCATGAAGCCTGCGATCTATGCATGAAATTACTCAATAACGGCGGGGTAGGCCATAGCCTTTCCATTCATACGGAAAACCCGGAAATGGCTATCAAATTTGCAGAGAAACCCGTTTTCAGGATTTTGGTCAATACAGCATCCACCCATGGTGGTGTAGGAGTAAGTACAGGACTGGCGCCCGCCTTTACCTTAGGCTGCGGTACTTGGGGAGGAAGCGCAACCTCAGACAATGTAACCCCTATGCACTTGATCAATATTAAACGTGTAGCCTATGGAATCAAAGATGTCACAGAGAATGGGAATTCCTCCTATGCAACCGGGGATGCACAGCAGGGCGGCTCCGGCGGCACTGTCAGTGAAGACCGGATTCAGGCTCTGGTCAATGAAGTCATGTCCCTGTTGAAACAAAGGGGTGACTGCTAAAGTGGGAAAGTATGACGCTTTAGTGGAACTTCTGCTGGAAGCAGTCAAAGAGGGGGCGAATATCCACCAGGAGGATTGCTCCATACCTGTAGGGATATCCAACCGGCATATTCATCTCTCCCAAGCAGATGTGAACACCTTGTTTGGTGAGGGATACTCATTGACCAGGATCAAGGATTTGTCCCAGCCGGGGCAATATGCCTGCAAGGAAACCCTGACGATCTGCGGGCCTAAAGGGGCGATTGAAAATGTCCGCATCCTTGGACCGGAGCGCAGAGAATCCCAGGTGGAGATACTCAGAACAGACTGTTTCAAGCTTGGTCTCAAAGCCCCTGTAAAACTGTCCGGAGAGCTGCAGGGAACTCCGGGAATGACCCTTGTAGGCCCCAAAGGAAGTGTTCTTCTTTCCCAAGGTGTTATCGTTGCCCAGCGCCACATTCATATGTCCTTAGAGGATGCCCAACGCTTTGGGGTAAGGGATGGAGAGCTGGTAACGATTCAAATAAACGGGCTGCGTGGAGGAACTTACGCCAATGTAGCCATCAGAGCCAATAACACCTCCCAGCTTGAGTGTCATATCGACACAGATGAAGCCAATGGGATGGATCTCACACCCACTTCGAGAATAACCATCATAAAATGAAATTTTAGGAGGAAACAATCATGAGTAAAACAGAAGCTTTAGGATTAATCGAAACCAAAGGTTTGGTAGGTGCTATTGAAGCCGCAGATGCTATGGTTAAAGCCGCCAATGTATATCTGATCGGCCGCGAATTTGTCGGCGGCGGTTTGGTAACCGTAATGGTAAGAGGAGATGTAGGCGCTGTCAAGGCGGCTACCGATGCCGGTGCTGCTGCCGCTCAGCGGGTTGGCGAGCTCATTTCCGTCCATGTCATTCCCCGTCCCCACAGTGACGTGGAAATGATCCTCCCTGTTAAAAAAGAAGGTTAAGACAAGCAAGAAACCCGGCAGGACGAAGGTCTGCGCTCTCTTTTGGAGACCTTGACCTTCGTCTGTTTTGAATCAAGGTGACAGAAGAATTAAAAAATGAGGAGTGTAAAAAATGTCCCTGGAAAAGCTGGATACCAATACGTTTGAGCAACTTATTTACGATGAGGGAAAAGCTTGCTTAGTGATGTTTTCAAGGAAAAACTGTCATGTCTGTCAAAAGGTTACTCCGGTATTGGAAGAGTTGCGCCTAAATTATGAGGAAAGTTTTGGCTTTTATTATGTTGATGTGGAAGAGGAGAAAACACTGTTCCAAAGATTCTCATTAAAAGGCGTTCCCCAGATTCTTTACTTCAAAGATGGGGAATACAAGGGAAAAATGGCCGGCGATGTGGAAGATGATGAGGTTGAACAGATGATTGCCGATGTGCTTGAAGACTAAGCATAAGCTATAAGTGGAAGAAAAAAGCCTTTCCTGCAGTATTCATTAAAAATTCTTTAGGATCAGCCGAACTTAGGCACCTAGCCGCGCGAATAGACTCCAGTATAAACAGGCCCTGACCAATCAGTAGCGTGCCTCCCTCCTTTGAAGGATGTTGAGGCACATTTTTCCATGTCTTCGTTTATCCAGTGCAATCATTGTATAGATAGAAAAATCCGTACCATAATTTTTGAAAGTGTTCACATGGACTTGCAACCGGCATAAGTGTTGGCTGCTGCAATCCCAAGGGCCTGTGTGACGGTAACGGCTGTCAGAATAGTTCGCGCGTCGCCTTAACTTAGGCCAGCAACCGCTGGAATTTTTAATATGGAGGATTAAGTGATGCAATTCAAGAGTATTCGAACCCAATTTTTAACCATTTCGATCATAATTGTTTTACTCGCCTTAGCTATAGTTGGTGGGATTACTTGTTATGGGGTAACTCAGCAATCGAAAGAAGATTACATCAATTACTCAAATGAACAGATGAAAATAGCGGAGCAAGCCATTAAAGTGTTTTATGATCAGATTGATAGAGACATCAATATGATGGCCACTCATCCCCTGGTTATGGCAGCGGCGGAGAGCAATATTACGTCATACGTCAACAGTCTGGAAAAGGTGCAAATGACTCCTTCGCAAAATGGCGGCGTGGAGCAGGAAATTTACGAAATTTTTGAGCATTATGCCGCCACCCATCCGGGGACAATGTATGTTTATTTCGGAACGGAAGAGGGCTCTTACCTGCAGTGGCCGGAAGTCCCCATACCTGTGGAGAAGTTCTATCCTCCTGAGAAAGGCTGGTATAAAACCGGCTTAAACGGCAATGGAGCCATTGTCAGAACAGATCCCTATCTTGATCCCATGTCCAATACCATGATTACGAGCAATGTTCGCTCCTTTACAGATGCCGATGGTAAGTTGGTCGGAACCCTGGGAATTGATGTGCAGCAGTCTGTCATAAGCGATATGTTAAGCTCAATGAAGACTGGGGAAACCGGCTATTCTATGATTGTTCACACTTCAGGAATCATTTTGGCCGATGGAAATAACCCCGAAAATAATTTTAAACAATTAGAGGAAATTAATATTGCCGGACTGGACAAGCTGGGGTCTGATGATTTAACCCCCTTTGATGTCATGGTTGACGGAGCAAAATACATAGTTAATCCCCATAAAGTTGATGGAACAGATTGGATTTTAGCCTCCCTAATGTCCGAAAGTGAGTTAACCCAGGGGGCAAACAGCGTAGCCTTAATGATGCTCATAGTCTCAGTTGTCATGTTGTTGCTCACCACGGTTTTGATTACCATAACCGCCAATAAAATCACCACACCCATCAAAAAGTCGGCTCAGTATTTGGAGCTTGTGGCAAACGGGGACTTTTCCCAGGAAATCGACTCAAGGTTTCTGGCCAGAAAAGATGAGGTGGGGGCTATCACCAACGCCATTAATCATATGAAGAATTCGATTAAGCAGTTGGTCAACAGTATTAAGAGCGAATCGGTGGCTATCGAAGAAAAAGTGCATGCTGTCATGGATAATGTAGTGGATCTCAGCAAAAGCCTGGAAGAGATCTCTGTTACTACCGGAGATGTGGCGGCCAGTACGGAAGAAACATCGGCAGCATCGGAAGAAATGTCGGCAACGACCCAGGAAATTGAAAAAGCAGTGCAATTGATCGCCGGCAAATCCCAACAGGGGGCAGTCTCATCCCAGGAAATCACCCGGAGAGCGGAAGATACCAAGAAAAATGTCCATACAGCCCAGAAGAAAGCCGCCGATATCTTTGTCGAGACCCAGGCCAAGCTGGAAAAGGCGATTGTTGAGTCCAAGGTTGTCAGTCAAATCGATTTATTGACAGATGCCATCATGCAGATCACCGAGCAAACCAACCTGCTGGCCCTGAATGCCGCCATTGAAGCGGCCAGGGCGGGTGAAGCCGGCAGAGGATTCTCGGTGGTCTCAGAGGAAATCAGAAAACTTGCCGAACAATCCAAAGGAGCGGTTATGCAAATACAGGAGGTTACCACCAAGGTAACCAGTGCTGTCGATAACCTCTCCCAAAGCTCCAATGGGCTGCTGTCTTTCATGTCTGTGGATGTCAATAATGACTATCAAGTCATGCTGGATGTAGCAGAGCGATACAGCGAAGATGCCAATTTCGTCGATGAGCTGGTGGCCGATTTCAGTGCTACCACGGAGCAGCTTCTGGTGTCTATCCAAAATATTTCCGATGCCATCGGCGGGGTAGCCCAAGCTGCCAACAGTGGTGCCGTCGGCACGGCGGAAATTGCCAATCAGTCGGCAGAAGTAAGCATCAAATCCACTGAAGTTAAAGAGCAGATTCTCAGAGCTAAGGAAAGCGTCAGCAGATTACAAGAAGAAATCAAACGGTTCAAAGTGTAATTCAGAAGTCAGAACTAAAGAAGTTAAGCCAGATATTCCCGCGGGTGCGGAATATCTGGCTTTTTGTCCAGGGCTTGCAATTATCCTGCGGGGGTTTTAAAGTAGAAGGAAGCAATAATCTATGGGGAGGTATGGAATGAGCTATGCAATTAATCTCTACTTCAATGAAGAAGCGGAACAATCGATAATGAGGCTATGGGAGTCATTAGCTCTCCTGAATCTGGGCAAATGCATGTCCTGCACCAATGGCCGGCCCCATATCACTTTAGCTATCTATAATGATCTGGATTTGACCAAGGCTCAGGAAATATTGGGGACTCTGGCTCAAGCCGTTCCTTCCTTTGAGTTGGTATTTCTTCAAGTAGGGATTTTCCCTCTTCATAAAGGAACCATCTTTTTGACCCCTAACTTGACTCATGATCTGTTTCAAGTTCATGGAATGCTCCATGCCGCTTTGGCGGCTTGGCAGGAGCAGGGGTGGGACTATTAC
Organism: Desulfitobacterium hafniense DCB-2; assembly: GCF_000021925.1. Lineage (NCBI taxonomy): Bacteria > Bacillati > Bacillota > Clostridia > Eubacteriales > Desulfitobacteriaceae > Desulfitobacterium > Desulfitobacterium hafniense. Next base: position 5,210,288 of record NC_011830.1, on the reverse strand, counting down.
AAACCCCAGATCTGGCATCCCCATTGCACCCTTTCCATGGAAACGGCTGTGGAGGATATTCCTAAGGTGCTGGGAGAGATCTTAAAAGATTTTCGCTCTATTGAGGTGATGATTGAATCCATAGGGATAGTATCCTTGGATCCCATTGAGTATCTGGGTGAATTCCCTCTGAGCGGATCGCCATCCCCTGCTTAGAGGGCAAAGCACTGATTGGTTTGCTTGATGTCTAAGATTGCTGTAGGGGAAGCGGTCATTTTTTCGACAAAGGAGCCAATGGAGGGGTAATCATCCCAAAAATGCATGGGGACAAGGATTTGGGGATGGATCTCCTGAATAAAATACTCCGCTCCCAGGCAAGAAGACTGTTCAAGCCGGGGGTCCACAGGGAAGAAGGCAATATCGATCCGCTCTTCTTTGAGTTTGGCGATTTCTTCCTTGAACATTTTCTCTGCCCACAGAATATCTGCTTCGGGTTCTCCACGCCAGTGCCACCAGTTAAGGTCTCCGGCATGGAAGAGATGGAGCCTTTCCTTTGCGCCCAGTTCCACAAGGAAGGAAACACCCGCATCGGTAGACCCATAGGTTCTAATGGTCAGGTCATGCTGATGAACTTCTTCATAAGGGGATAAGAAAGTAAGGTTCTCCTGGCCTGGAGGCAGTTGAGGATGGCCCTGGATATCCGAGCTGAGGATATAGTGAGTATTAGGATAGTGGGTTTGCCACTGGAAGATTTCAGGATTGTAATGATCCGGATGGACATGGGAGGAAAAAACAGTGATCTGCTTATGGCTGGGCAACTGGACTTGACCTTGATAATAGTCAAAGACAAGGAACTCCCTATCGGTTTCCACGATGAAACCACTGTGCTGAATATACTCAATACGAAGTCCTAGCTTTTCGAGGGGAGCTTTCATAAAAATCACCTCATCTAAAATGATCGGAAGATTGTGTTCTCTATAAAAAATTACTATAATATGGATGAATATGCAAGACAATAGAGAGTTTCGTCGATAATTAATTCTCGGAAAAGAAAGCGTGTCTAAAATAAACGAAGGGGATGATGGCCATGAAATTTAAATTTACACACAATAATATCAATGTGCTGAACCTGGAGAAAAGTCTTAAATTTTACGAAGAGGCATTAGGGTTAAAGGAAGTCAGGCGTATAGCTCCGGAGAGCGGGGAATTCATTATTATTTATCTGGGGGATGGGGTAACCGCTCATGCCTTGGAACTTACCTGGTTAAGGGATAGAACAGAACCGTATAATCTGGGCGATAATGAGTTTCATCTGGCCTTAACGGTGGATGATTTCCAGGGAGCTCATGAACACCATCAAAAAATGGGCTGCATCTGTTATGAAAATGAAGCCATGGGGATCTATTTTATCAATGATCCGGATAACTACTGGCTAGAAATTCTCCCCAGTTCTATGGGATAGGATAAGGCACAGAGAGACACCTCTCCGCAAGGGAGAGGTGTCTCGTAGTTTGTCATCTATGCGAAAACTATCATTGAGCAGACTGAGCTCCACCGAGAGCTTATTTATTCTGAATGACGGGGATGGGCTCATCAGAGGCTTCATCCAGACGATCTTCCCATAGATACTTCCTGGTTTCCGAGACAATAACTCCGCTTAAAAGAAGGAGTGCCACAAGGTTGGGAATAGCCATCATAGCGTTCATTGCATCCGCCAAATCCCAGACGAATTGCAGAGTGACCAAAGAACCGGCTAAAACAGCGAGAACCCAGAGGAGGCGGTAAGGGAGGATGCCTTTTTTGCCAAAGAGGTATTCCACAGCTCTTTCACCATAGTAAGACCAGCCCAGGATGGTAGAGAAAACAAAGGTCAAAAGCCCGAAGGTTAAAACGATAGGGCCAATTACTGGAATCTGGCTAAAAGCCATAGAAGTTAAATCACCGCCTTTTAACCCTTCGGCGGCGGTCGGGTTGCTAAGGACACTGCTGACCACGACCAGACCGGTCATTAAGCAGACGACAACGGTATCCCAGAAGGTACCGGTGGCCGAGACGAGAGCCTGACGGACAGGATTCCTGGTCTGAGCGGCGGCAGCGACGATGGGGGCGGAACCCAAACCGGATTCATTGGAGAAAAGACCCCTGGCAATCCCGTAACGGGCGGCCATGATGATACTGGCACCGACGAATCCGCCGCCGGCTGCAGTGGGGGTGAAAGCCGATTCACAGATCAAGACAATGGCGGGCCAGACATAGGAGGCGTTTATAATCAGGATAATGATACAACCAAGGACATAGGCAATCGCCATAAAGGGGACAAATTTTTCACAGACCCGGGCGATCCACTTCACTCCGCCGATGATTACAATTCCAGTGAGGGAAGCTAAGAGAAGACCGGTAATGATAGGGTTGACGTTAAATTGAGAATTCAGCATGCCGGAAATAGAATTAGCCTGAGTCATATTGCCAATACCAAAGGCGGCAATAGAAGTAAAGATGCAGAAGAGTACAGCCAGCCACTTCTGGCCCAGGCCTCTTTCCAAAGCATACATAGGGCCGCCCAGCATGGTGCCGTCAGCGGTTTTAACCCGGTATTTCACCGCCAATAAGGCCTCCCCATATTTGGTGGCAATTCCGAATACCCCGGTGAGCCAGCACCAAAGTACGGCACCGGGGCCGCCTAAAGCCACGGCCGTAGCTACCCCGACGATATTACCGGTTCCGATGGTAGCGGCGAGAGCGGTGGTCAGAGCTCCGAATTGGCTCACATCGCCGCTGGCATCAGGATCCTTCGTAAGAGATAATTTGATCCCCTTAAAAATATGCCTTTGAATACCACGAGTACGAAACGTAAGGAATAAGTGCGTGCCAAAAAGCAAAGCAAGCATCGGTGGGCCCCAGAGATAGTCGTTCAGCCAGACGATAAAATTATGCAAGGCATCCATTGAGTGTTCCTCCTTTAATCTCTCTTTTCGCATCTCTCTGCACATCTCCGTTGCGGCAGCCTCCCGCAAAAAGGATGGCAATTTATATATAAAAAGAGTCAATCCTTAGCGATTGACTCTGAATATTCGGACGATAGGTACAAAAGTAAGAGATTGCTCTGTAGCAGTCCCTGTTCCTTCTCTGTCCTTTTGCCTGAGAGATTTAACAACACGTCATTGTATTGCCCCTTCGGCGCTCTAATCGAGTCTCTCCAGAGTGCTGTCAATTTACGGTCCCTGACTTATTCCAGTCACCTGAAAGTTTCAACTTCTTCGGCGGGCCGTGCCCTTCTCCCGTAAATCTCATCCAGCATTCCTATGCAGTTTTTCGTAAATTCCAGATTGCCACCGCATTTTCTGGAATTGTATCTATAATTATAATTACCGCTCCCATTTTATTCAAGAATTATTTTTGGGAATATGCCTAACATTTACTTATTATAGAAAATAGTATATAATTAAAATGGTTTAGTGATTTTCCCTTTTTTGAAGTACATAAACTTTTGACAGCGGCTATCTGGCGATAGTCGCTCTATATTTAGCTATTCATCATTAGAAAAGGAAGGTTCAGGAGAAATGAGTAGAAAGATCAGTATTACAGCTGTGGACCGTGAGCGTCTGCTCAAACTTATCAATAAGGAAAGAGAGTTTGGCAGCGCTAAAAACAAGGATTACTTAAAAGATCTTGAGCATGAGTTAAATGGGGCGGATGTGGTGCCTTCTGAAAAGATCCCAGGGAATGCCATCACCATGAATTCCAGAATCTTGCTGAAGGATCTGGAGACAGGCGAAGAAACCGTCTATACTTTAGTGTATCCTGAGGATGCCGATCTTCTGGAGGATAAGATTTCAATTCTTGCTCCCGTAGGGACGGCTATTCTGGGCTATCTGGAAGGAGATATCATCGACTGGAAGGTTCCCGGTGGTGTCGTCCGCTTTAAGGTGGAAAAAATTCTTTATCAGCCGGAGGCTGCGGGAGACTATCATTTATAAGCAGCAATGGGTGAAGGACGAGAATTCGGGTAACACTACTGGAGAGGTCTTCCGTTACAGTAGGAGATAAGATTCCCTAGGAAAGGTTGGTATTCGTGGATAACGAGAATAAATCCTCTAATTTTTTACGCAGCATTATCCTTGAGGATTTACGGGAGGGAAAGGTAGAAGAAATCACGACACGGTTTCCCCCCGAGCCCAATGGTTACCTGCATATTGGGCATGCTAAATCCATCTGTTTGAACTTTGGTTTGGCCGACGAATTCAAAGGAAAAACCAATTTGCGGTTTGATGATACGAATCCGGTCAAAGAAGATACTGAATATGTAGAATCCATCAAAGAAGATGTCAAGTGGTTGGGGTTTGACTGGGACAACCTCTTTTTCGCTTCCGATTATTTTGCGGAGATGCATAAGCGAGCCGTTCTGCTGATCGAAAAGGGCAAAGCGTATGTTTGTGATTTATCCGCTGAGGAGATTAGAAAAAGCCGCGGCACCCTGACTGAGGCCGGTAAGGAAAGCCCTTACCGCAACCGCAGCGTGGCCGAGAACCTGGAGCTCTTTGAGAGAATGCGTCAAGGTGAATTTAAGGACGGAGAAAAGGTTCTCCGGGCTAAGATCGATATGGGCTCACCTAACATCAATATGCGGGATCCTGTCCTTTATCGGATTGCCCATGCCACCCACCATAATACAGGGGACACATGGTGCATCTACCCCATGTATGATTATGCCCATCCTTTAGAGGATGCTATCGAAGGGATAACTCACTCTATCTGTACTTTAGAATTTGAAGATCACCGTCCCCTCTATGATTGGGTCGTTCGGGAATGTGAGATGGAACATGTCCCACATCAATATGAATTTGCCCGCTTAAATATGACCAATACGGTGATGAGCAAGCGCAAGCTGAAGCAGCTGGTGGACGAAAAAGTGGTGGATGGTTGGGATGATCCCAGAATGCCCACCATCTCCGGGCTGCGCCGCCGGGGATATACCCCTGAAGCCATCCGCAATTTTGCCCAAGCCATTGGTGTGGCCAGAGCGGACAGTGTGGTGGATTCCAAAATGCTGGAGCACTTTATTCGGGAAGATCTGAAGCTCAAAGTGTCCCGGCCCATGGCGGTCATCCGTCCCTTGAAGGTGGTCATTACCAATTACCCGGAAGGCCAAGTGGAAAGGCTGGATGCCGATCACAATAAAGAGAACCCTGAGATGGGGAAACGCAAGATTCCTTTTTCCAGGGAGATTTACATCGAGCAGGAAGATTTCATGGAGGTCCCGCCGCCGAAGTACCACCGCCTTTACCCGGGCAATGAAGTTCGTTTGATGGATGCCTACTTTATTAAGTGTGAAGAGGTCATCAAGGATGATGAGGGCAAGATCATCGAGATTCGTTGCACCTATGATCCGGAAACAAAAAGCGGCACAGGATTTACCGGCCGCAAGGTCAAGGGGACGATTCATTGGGTGGAAGCCACTCAGGCAGTGCCGGCAGAGTTTCGCCTCTATGAGCCGTTAATTCAGGATGATTATATCAATCCCAATTCTCTGGAAATAAGGCAAGGGTTTGTGGAACCTTATATGAAAGAGGCCAAACCCCAGGATAAATTCCAGTTTCCCCGTCACGGCTACTTTAATGTAGATCCGAACTATACCACCCCGGAAAGCTTAGTGTTGAATTTAATTGTTTCCTTAAAAAGCTCTTTCGTTATATAATTAGTGTATAAAAATAGTCACGATGGTTTATTCGTGACTATTTTTTCTCGTTATAGAGGATCATTACATAATGCTCTAAAAAAGCTTTCCATTGGATTTCAATGATTTCGATGTTCCCTTCATGCTCTTGAAAGAAGGCATTCATTTTCTGCTCCAGCCCTTCCTGACGAAGGGATTGGATAATCTTCACTTTCATGCTTTTTTCCTCCTCTAGGCCAGGGGCCTTTTTCTGTTTTAACTTATGCAATTGGCTTCATTCGCATAGGGTTGTTATTCATTAAGATTATTATTGACATTGACGAGAAAGTCCTGGACATTGGCCACGATGGTGGTGACTTCGAGAGACCCCCGATCTCTCAGCTTATTTAAGGTGAACTCCGCCACATCCACAGCATAGATGTAGACAGGACGCAGCTGCCCATCCCTCTGGGTATAAGCAGGTGTCATATTGCCGGCAGCGATGGTATGGAGCTGGGTGGCCAGGCAGATGAGGGTGGTGGCCTGTTTGGTTTGCCGGCGCATTTCATCCTGAGCTGCGTAGACATTGGCCCATACAGAGGGCAGGGGACCGTCATCACGGATAGAGCCCGCCAGGATCAAAGGGATGTTCTTATTTAATGCGGCAGGGACCACACCTTCACTCAGGTTCTGAGCTTCAATGAGTTTTTCCAGTGACCCGGCTTTTCTGGCCATATTGATGATATCCAAATGATTGTAATGACCGTTAGGCTGAGACTCCTGAGTGTAGATATTTTGCCCTAAAGCAGTACCCAGGATGCCGGCCTCAAGATCATGGGTGGCCATGGCATTGCCGGCCAAAATGGCGTGAACATAGCCTTTTTCGATCAAGGCGGCCAGGGCCACCCGGGAGTCGTAATCAAAAACCACGGCAGGTCCCAGCACCCAGACCACATAACCGTTGTCTTTTTCGTGACGCAGCAGATCATAAAGATGGTTATAATCCTTTGAATAGGCCGTCTCCCGGGAACGGCCGGAGCGAAAGGCAAAAATATCTCTATTGCTGTCCTTGGAAGCAAAACCTTCGGCATAGACATAAATGCCTTCACTGGCATCTTCCGTCCGCCCGATCACCACTTTATGGCCTTTTTTCAGATTGCGGAATTCGATGATTTGCATCGTGCCGTTCTCCATGAGCACGGGAACACCGTCCATGCGGCTTTGGGAAGCAAGGAGCCATTGGCCGTTGATTTTAAAGTATTCGGGATAGATTGACATACCATGGAAATGGTCGGGGGCTACCCCATCCTGAAGGACTTCGACAAGGGTGGCATTGGGAGCACTTGCCAAAGGCTCACCGTCAAAATCAGGCGGATTGAACTGAGGAATCCGGAAGCTCATAGAATCTCTCCTTTACCCTGGTAATTCAAAGTGACATAAGGTTAGTATTTACCTCTTGTCCGTCTTCATACAAGGAGAGGAGGGAGTTCAGGGTGTGAGGAGAAGATTTATGTTGATTCAGGCAGGATGAGCGATGGGCCCAACCTTGCCCTGGGTGATCCTGAGCAGGTCCTGAGACAGAGCAAGGATCTGCAAGCCTCGCGTCCCGGCACTTACGGCAATTTTCTCGTGCTGGAGCATATCTTCCTGAAAATAGACGGGGTATTTTTTTTTAGTTCCTAAAGGAGAGACCCCTCCCCGTATATAACCGGTCAGGGGCTGAACTTCTTTGAGAGGAACCACTTCCATTTTCTTGTTGCCGCTCACTTGGGCGAGGGCTTTAAGGTTCAGCTCATAATGGGCAGGGATGCAGGCGATCAGAATGCCTGTTTTATCTCCTCGGGTTACCAGGGTTTTGTAGATCAATTCAGGAGGCATGTTTACCTTTTGGGCGACGGTAGTGGCGGAAAGATCCGCTTCATCCACCTCATAGGGGATTAATTCATAGGCTATACCGGCTTGATCGAGGATGCGGGCGGCGTTGGTTTTTTGAGCCATAAGAATCACCTTTCCTTCTTAACTCACTATAGGAAATACAGGGAATGCTGTCAAGATTCAGAGAAGAAAAGGGAATACTCATAAAGCAGAGGGTCATAAATAGATTAAGTTTAGATTAAAGAGGGTGTTTGTGTGGAGATGTTATCATGGGAATTATGGCTCGCCATGAGTGGAATTACGTTCTTTGCCACCTTTATTCAGGTTTTGACAGGGTTTGGGTTCGGGCTGGTGGCGGTACCTCTGCTCCTTTTTGTTTTGCCCAGCCAACAAGCTCTTTTGGCGGGAATGATTTTATCCATGATGGGTTCCTCGGTGCAGGGGTTCCAAATGCGGCGCTTAGTCCGCCGGGATTTAGTCCTCCGGCTTTTGCTTATAGGGATTCCCGGATTGGCCCTGGGTGTTGTCCTGAGTGGGTATATGAATGAACTGTACATAAAAGGGATGGTGGGAATTATCCTTATCGGCTATGTTGCCTATCAATGGGTGCAACTCAAAAGCAGTGCCCTTGAGAAGAAAGTTCCTGAGGAAGGGGATATCAATGCATCCTCCAAGGGATTTGTCATGGTTGCTTTTTCTTCAGGTTTGCTCAACGGCCTGGCGGCCATTCCCGGTCCCCCTGTTGTCGCGCTGCTCATCAAGCATCTGACCAAGGACGTCTTCCAGGCAACCACCGTTACCTTTTTCTTTTTTCAATACGCTATGACCAGCGCTTTAAAAATTCTTGTGTTTCGGGAAAGCTTCACCCTTCCCTTTGGCATCACCCTCGTCAGTATGATTTTGGCGGTTGTCCTTGGCTATGTGGCCGGTCAGCCTTTTAGAAAGAAAATCAACGAAGCTCAATTCAAGAAACTGGTCTATGGATTGCTTTTCATCATCGGCGTGACTTCCCTTACTGAGCCGCTGAAGGGACTGTTTTTTTGACATGATTTTGGTCGATTCCGGGTACTCTAAAGACAGAATAACAGGACCATGATTTGGTCAGGACAAAAGGAGGAATCCCGGATGAACGACCAGAAGAATACCGGCAAAGAGCTGAAACGGCAATTATGGGAGCCGGCAGGTGTGATCAGCCAGACCCAAGAGTCCGGCTCAAAGGCCATGGATTATGGCGGGCAGCCCAAAGACAGCAGCAAAGGCGGTCAGATTACTTTAGAGGTGGAGGATGTTTTTCATAATCGGGGGGTTATGGAAAATCTGCAGAATGAGAAAAAATAAAGGCAGGGCAATGTATACAGAAGCAATGTATTGACAAGGGTAACATCTTGTTCCATAATGTATAGATAATTCATAGAGTGAATGATAGAGGCGCAGTGTATTAAGAGTAATTATCCCGAGCGGGTCAGGCTAGGACGGATAAGGAAAGGAATCGCTGCCGAAGCAAAGGCCCAGGACAAAGGGTCTTAGCTGGTCTTCCATTGAAAAAATGTAAGACTGTCACCGGGACTCCGGTGGAGTGCTATCTCGTGAAGTTTGAGGCTTAAGCTGATTTTGCCTTAAAAAACGGTTGCGAGGGTACTCGCAGCCGTTTTTTTCACTGTCAGAAAGTATACCTTTGCTGCATACTTTCCTTCAGCATAAGTGCAACCAACGACTTCGCCTTTTTGGATGCGTGATTAAAAGGCACAGCGAAGCCGGGTTTTCTTTAGCAACCAAACTTTAAAATCTCTAGCGGTGGGTAGTCTATAGTATATAGGGGAGGATCAGAATATGGCAGTAAAAAACTTACCTTTTAATCAAGAGCAGTTGCAGAAGATCATGGAGGACTATGGTACCCCTTTTCATATTTATGATGAGGAAGCCATTCGCAAAAACGCCCAAAGACTGCAGGCAGCATTTGCCTGGGCGCCGGGGTTTAAGGAGTATTTTGCCGTCAAAGCTCTTCCTAATCCCTATATTCTGAAGATCCTGGGGGAAGAGGGTTTCGGAGCCGACTGCAGTTCTTTGGCGGAACTGATCCTGGCGGAAAAAGCGGGGATCACCGAGGAGAACATTATGCTTACCTCCAACAATACCCCTGCTGAGGAATTTCAAAAAGCAAAGGATTTATGGGCGATCATCAATTTAGATGATATTACCCATATTGATTATCTGGAAAAGCATACCGGCCTGCCGGAGGTGCTCTCCTTCCGCTATAATCCCGGTTCGCTGCGGGCGGGGAATGCCATTATCGGCAACCCCGAAGAATCCAAATATGGTTTGACCAAGGAACAGTTATTCCAGGCTTACGAGATCGTTCGTGACAAAGGGGTGAAGCGTTTCGGACTCCATACTATGATCATCTCCAATGAACTGAACCCGGATTTCTTCATCGAGACAGCAGAGATGATGTTTGATCTGGCCATAGAGCTGAAAGAAAAACTGGGAATCCGCCTGGAATTTGTGAATTTTGGCGGCGGAATCGGCATCCCCTACCGTCCGGAACAAGAGCCGGTCAATCTGGAAACTATCGGAGAAGGTGTCCGCAAAGTTTACGAAGAGAAGATCGTCGCCAAAGGCTTAGATCCCCTGCGCATCTGCCTGGAATGCGGCCGCATGATAACGGGACCTTACGGCTATTTGGTGACCAAAGTCCTTCATCGCAAGGATACGTATAAAAATTATATCGGTGTCGATGCCAGCATGTCCGATCTGATGCGCCCGGGAATCTACGGCGCCTATCACCATATCACCGTCATGGGTAAGGAAGACCTGCCTGAGGACCACATCTATGATGTGACCGGAAGCTTATGTGAGAACAACGATAAATTTGCCGTGGACCGGGAACTGCCCAGAATCGAGATCGGGGATACTCTGGTGATTCATGATACAGGTGCTCACGGGCATGCCATGGGCTTCAACTACAATGGCAAGCTGCGTCATGCTGAGTTATTGCTGCAGGCTGATGGCAGTGTGAAGCTGATCCGCCGGGCGGAAACACTGGAGGATTATTTTGCCACCTTGGATTTCAGTGAGCTATAGTTCTTAGGTGGGAAGGTAATAGTGCTCCAGCTGAAAGCAAAAAGTCTATTGTATTGAATTAATAGAGTAAGACCGGGGCTGGTGGTGCTCCGGTCTTTTTTAGCATGTGTGAAGGTATGAGTGCGGAGTAAAGATACCCTACTCCACTTTTTGAATGGATAGATATTGATAGCCTTCTTCAGTAAATCGAATAGTATAGGCTTTAGTATAGAAAACCTCTGTATATTGATCATCATAATAATCGACGGTCAGCTTCAGGGTATCATCACTGAGCTGTTCTTTGGCAGCTAATTTCGGGAAACGTTCCCCGCCGAATCCTCCCAGTCCACCGATGACAATCTCCTTGGTCTGCGGCTGGTAGACATCGTGCTGAGGAGGGGAGGCTTCGGCAAAATAGGGGATTAATTGAGCGGGGTCGAAATGGTAGCCGTCAAAATAGCGATCTAATACAGCTTCGATGTCGGCTATCGGCACATGGTATTTATCATCGGTTTTATTATACCATTGTTCCTGAATGTTCTCTTCGCTCGAATTGGTTATGTAGCAAAAAAAACTGTATAAGGTTTCTGAAGGAATATCTTTGGCCTGGGCAAACAGCAAATTATCGGCCAACACGAGGTCGATGCCGGCGCAGTAGTTGTCAACCAGTTCTTCATCAGACAGTTTTAAAGCCTGTTCCAGTGGTTGGGTCATGGACGGAGCACTGGGGAGATTAGCTTCGGCTTCGGGTAGAGCCTCTTTGGCGCACCCTGACATGAGGCTGGCTGCAACCAGCATGATGAAGAAAACATAGCTCATTTTTCTCATTTTCTTATCCCTCCAAAAATATTTTTAATGGGTTGAGGTTATAATTATGCTTATTCACTCAGTAGATGAAGTTGAGACAATGCCACTTATATCCATTATACTCTAACGCATTAACAAATATAAAAAGCATTAAGCTATATTTTACCACATTTAAAGATTAAGCCCTTTTAGCTGAATATTTCAACCTAAGTTGACCCAAAAGGTAATTTAAAAGACCTGTGCTCCAGGCGTTTATAACGCAAGAGCACAGGCCTTTTTAGCGGGGGCTTAATACTCGTTACTTAACAGGAAATCCGCCAGGTGAACAAATTTTACGCCATTGATATTGCCTGCGGCGAATTCGTCCAGTGTGACAACATACTTGGGATAATGATCCTTTATTTCGAGAAGATTTGCCAACTCTCTGTCCGACTCCTCCGGCAGCCGGCGGCACACCTGGATATAAATGCGCTCATCCCGCCGCACCGCAACGAAATCCACTTCTTTTGTTGCGTTTTTACCGATATAGACCTTGTAGCCTCTTCTTTGCAGTTCAAAGTAAACCATGTTTTCCAGCATTGCGGCTATGGATTTCGGGTTGAATCCCATGATGCAGTATTTGAGGGAGGTATCCGCAAGATAGAATTTTTCCTGGGTTTTTAATACAGACTTGCCCTGCAAATCATAGCGCTGGCAGCGATAGATGACAAAAGCCTTTTCCAGCCACTGCAGATAGTTATATACGGTTTCAACGGATAGAGCACGCCCCTCGCTTTTCAGGAACTTGACGATGGCATTTGCGGAAAAGGTTTTGCCGACATTCTCAAGGATATAGTTTACAACACGGCTGAACAAATCGAAGTTCGTGATGTTGTGCCGTTTGGTGATGTCGTTTGTGATCACGGAATGGTAGATGCCTTCCACGATCTGATAGGCGGAGGACTCATCAAAGCTGCCGGCAGCCACAATCGGAAAGCCCCCCAGGCGCAAGTACTCGTTCAAAAGCTCTTTTTTCGCTAACATGCTTTCTTTCTTGAATTCCAGATATTCGGCGAAGGAAAGGGTAAACACCGGGATAGAGATATATCTGCCTGTCAAATAGGTGGATATTTCGCTTGACATCAGTTTTGAATTTGAGCCGGTAACATAGATGTCCGTCTGGAAATCTTCAAGCAGGCTGTTGATGGCTTTTTCCCACCCTGCTATCTCCTGCACCTCATCAAGCAAAAGATAATAGCGCTCTTTGTCATTCATTTGTTCTTTTATATCGTTATACATCTGCTTATCGGTCAGGCCGTCATCAAAATCCTCCGATGTATAGCGCATGCTGATGATATGATCTGCAGGGACGCCGTTTTTCAAAAGGTCGTCCCGCAACATGGCCAGGATGGTGGATTTGCCGCAACGGCGAATTCCCGCAAGTATCTTGACAAGCGGAACGTCTCGGTATTCTTTCAGCGTGTTCATATAGAGCGGTCTAAGGATCATAACATCGCCTCCTCTATGAATAGTATAGCCAAAAACTCTGGAGTAATCGATAGTTTTTATTTTAATTACCTAAAAACTTTAATTTTATCCAGGCTTTTTCGGCAGTTATTTTTGAAAAGGCGTGCCTGTTCCGGCAGTATCGCGGGCTCAGAGGCTGTGGCGGCTCTTACCTGCCGGATGCAAGGGAAAAATCGCCACCTATCAGATAAGATGACGGTCATTACAGGTTTTAAGGTTTTTTTCGCCCGGTCTCAGTTAAGAATTTGACATGTTCTTTTCTGAATAAGTCCGCACAATCCGCGATACCTTGCTTTGGCTGATTTTTAAAATGCTGGCAACTTTATAGGAGCTCCTTAATTCTTCATATAACTCCAGAATGGTTTCTCTTTCTTTAATCTTGAAGGAATACTCAGTGAATTCATCCCTTAATTCTTTGTTAAGTGCCGTCTTCATTAGAGCGGAAGGACTTTTTTCAGTATCTTCAGGCATAGCAGCATGTTTGGGTAGCGGTAAATGCTTAGGGAGAATGCAATTTTCTGAAACGGTAATCACCAAGCGTTCAACCAAATGTTCAATTTCCCGAACATTTCCAGGCCATTGGTAATTTTGTAAAACAGCCAGGCATTCCTCGCTGAAATAATGGGATGTAGAATATTTGATGTCAAATTTATTTAGAAAATAGTGCAATAAAAGAACAATATCGTCACTTCGCTCGCGCACAGGAGGAATCTCAATTTCAATAACATTTAGCCGATAGTAGAGGTCTAATCTGAATCGGCCCTGTTCAATCAACTTCGGTAAATTACAGTTCGTCGCGCTGATAATGCGAATATCGACTTGCCTGGATTCCGTTCCTCCTATGGGTATAAAGGTATGGTCCTGGACAAGTTGTAAAAGCTTTGCTTGAAGGGATAGAGGAATTTCCCCGATTTCATCCAAAAAGAGAGTTCCTTTATGGGCGAGCTCGATCAGTCCTGGCTTTCCTGAACGTTCAGCTCCTGTAAAAGCCCCTTTTGTATAGCCGAATAGTTCAGACTCCAGCAGTTGTTCCGGAATAGCTGCGCAATTTATGCAGATATAGGGTTCGTGCCTGCGGTTGCTCATGGTGTGAATTTGTTTGGCGAGCAGATTCTTTCCTGTTCCTGATTCCCCTAAGATTAAAATAGTGGTGTCAAAGGGAGCTATTCTTTGGGCAGTGTGCATAAATTCTCTCATTTTTTCACTTTGGAAGACTAATCCATCCTGGTTCGAAAGCTCTTTTTGACGTAATTGTTGAATTTGAGTTTTGTAATACTCCTTTGTTTTTTCTAAATCCTGCCGCAATTGCTCTATTTCCGTAATATTGCGACTATTCATGACGATAAAATCCAGTTCATTTTTTTCATCAAATACCGGGATAGCGGTCACGAGCAGTTTCCTGCCGGATTTGGTTTCCTGCTCAAGGGTGACGGCTTTTCTGGTTTTAAAGACCAGCGGGGCAATGGCCGGGGTATAATACCCTTCACTGACTAAATAATGTACCGTTTTGCCAATGACGTCCGATGGCTTTAAGTCATAATTTTTCTGACAGGCTTCGTTAACATAGATCACAATACCGTGTTTATTGACGACAAAGATTTCATCAAAAGAATTTTCAAGAATTTTTATCAGTTTGCTTTTGTCTAAATCAAAATCGCTATGTACTCTATGTTCGATGATAAGGCTCATCCTCCTTTCCTTTGTGATTAAGTTCTCTTGACTTAATTTGAGTTTGAATGAATTGTTAAAATAAGTCAAGAAGTTATTATTACTGGCCAGTATACACAAAAGTTATGGCGAGAAATGGAAATGGGTACAGTGGCCGGAGCAATCCGGACAGGGAGTGGCGAATATCCCCGATTTGGCAAGTTGGCATGATTTTTGCTATATATAATCGATAGCGGAACATATTGAATTCCGGGAATATTTTGAAAGGGAGTTTTGAAAATGAGTGATTTTGCCCAATTGGCCCAACTTGTTTTCCAGGGAAATGCCGCTTCGGTGAAGGAGAAGACTCAGAGCATGCTCGATCATGGTGCCGATCCTTTTGCGATCATATCGGATGGCCTTTTAGCGGGTATGGATATTGTGTCTCCTAAATTCAAGGCGGGAGAGATGTATGTACCTGAAGTTATGATGTGTGCCCGCGCTCTGGGTGAAGGGATGAAGTTAGTAAAACCCTTGATCGCGGGGAAAGAAACGGCGGTATCTAAAACCATCGTTATCGGAACAGTAGCAGGAGACTTGCATGATATTGGCAAAAATTTGGTTGTCATGATTTTAGAAAGCGGCGGCTTTAATGTGGTCGATCTGGGTGTCGATGTATCACCTGCTAAATTTGTTGAAGCCATTCAAGAGCACAACGCTCAAGTAGTCGGTTTATCCGCCCTGCTGACAACGACTATGTTGAACATGAAAGGGACTATCGATCTGATTGCTGAAGCGGGACTTCGTGATCGGGTTAAGGTGATGATCGGCGGCGCACCTGTTTCACAAAATTTCGCGGATGAAATCGGAGCGGATGGGTACTGTGCAGATGCTATGGCCGCCAAAGATATGGCCAAAGGATTTTTGAATTAATAGAGAGAGGAGGTATGGTGTGTTAATTGTTGGTGAATTGATCAATACCAGCCGCAAGGCCATTAACGAAGCAGTAGAAAAAAGAGATAAGGCCTATATCCAAAAAATTGCTAAGGAACAGGCAGAATCCGGTGCCAATTACATTGATGTGAACTGCGGCACGATGGTCTATAACGAAGTTGAAATAATGGAGTGGCTTGTCAATGCAATCCAGGAGGTTGTGGAAGCGCCCCTTTGTATTGACAGTCCTGACCCGAAAGCTCTGGAGGCGGGCTTATCCCTTTGCAAGTTCGGACAGCCGATGATTAACTCGATTACAGATGAGAAGGAGCGGGTTGCAGCGGTTCTCCCTCTTGCCCAGAAATACAAAGCCAAATTAGTCGCTTTGTGTATGGATGATACAGGCATGCCGGAAACAACCGAGGATCGGATGCGGGTGGTGGAAAGCCTGTATGGGAAGTTGAAAGAAAGTGGGATACCGGATCAGGATATCTATTTCGATCCTTTGGTAAAACCCATCAGTACGGTAAATACCGCCGGAGAGGAAGTTCTGGGAACGATTAAAGCCATAAAAGCCCACTATCCTGATGTTCACTTTATGTGCGGCTTGAGCAATGTTTCTTTTGGTCTTCCTAACCGCAAAGTGCTTAATCGCCTGTTTGTCGTGCAAACCATGACCTTAGGTATGGATGGCTACATCCTGAATCCAACGGACAAGGGAATGATGGGGACGATTGCAGCAGCTCAGGCTTTATTGGGACAGGATGATTATTGCATGAACTACCTGACGGCCCATCGCAATGGGCTGTATGAAGGCAGTTAAGCTATAGCATCGAATGGAGGGAAGGAATGGCACTTAAATCAAAATTGGAAGTACTGTCTCAGGAAGATCTGGTGCGGGTCCATGAGGCCTCATTAAAGATCCTCAGAGAGACAGGGGTGGTTTTGCTTAATGAGGAAGCCTTAGATATTTTCCGAACCCACGGTGCCAAAATAGAAAACAAAACAGTATTCATTACCGAAGCAATGGTGGATAAGGCCCTGGAAACCGCACCAAAAAGCTTTAGAATGCAGGCCAGAAATGATCGCCATTCAGTTACAGTGGGCGAAGGGATGCTGGTGCAGCCTAATGTCGGGCCGGTTTATATTCAGGATTTGGATCAGGGACGGCGTAAGGCAACTTTGGAGGATTACGCTAATATTCAAAAACTCTGCCAGGCCAGCCCTGTGGTTGATCTTGTCGGCTCAATTCCGGTTGATCCCAGCGATGTGGCGCCCAAAGACAAGTATCATGCCATGATGTATGAAATTTTGAAAAACACGGATAAACCGAATATCGGGTTTTGTGCGAATGCTCAAGAGGTTCGTGAGCAATTGGATCTGATCGAAATAGCAGTAGGCGGTAATCTTGCTGATAAGCACTATACCTCTGTGCTGGTCAATCCCCTCAGTCCTTTGGGGTATGGGACGGAGACCCTGGAAACGATGATCGAGTATGTGAAGCGGAATCAGGTTTTGCTCTTAGCACCCTGTATTATCGCGGGGGTGAGCGGCCCCATAACCCTGCTGGGCACGGCTGTTCTGCAAAATGTCGAGATTCTCGCCGGTTTGGTATTGGCCCAGTTGATCAACCCCGGAGTGCCTGTCGTTTATTCCGTGGCCTCCACCACAGGCTATATGAAGGCGGCAACCTATGCTGCCGGGGCACCTGAAGCCATGCTGATCAATACGGCCAGTTTGCAGATGGGGCTGGACTATTACCATTTGCCGACCAGAACGATGGCGGGCATTACCCATGCCAAGGTATTGGATTGCCAGGCCGGTTATGAGACCATGCAAAGCTTGATGCTGGGGATGCTCAGCGGGGCCCATATGACAGTGCAAAGCCTGGGCGTCTTGGATGCCATCATGGCCACATCTTATGAAAAATTTGTCATTGATGAAGAGATGATCAGCCGGGTCAGGCGGGTCAAAGCTGGAATCGATACGTCGGATGCTGCTTTGGCAGTGGATATTATTCAAAGTGTCGGACATTCGGGAAATTATTTGGTTGAAATGAGTACATTTGAACATTTCCGCTCCCTTTGGACCCCGGCTTTGGCAGACTGGGAATCCTACGCGGATTGGGAAAATGCCGGGTCGGAGGATATTGGCATGAGAGCTAACCGCAAATTTAAAGAAATTTTGCGGAATGCTCCTGAGACGTTCCTCGATCCGGAAACGGATAAAATGCTTAAGTCCTATATTCAAAAAGTTAGACGTTAATAATTTAAGGAGGTGGCCAGGTTGAGATCAATGGTTCAGGCGGGCGTTGCCCGGGTGGAAGGCTTTGGGCTTGCCGGATTTTCCGATGAAGAACTCTATGCCATCCACACGAGTACCCTTGAAGTTTTGGAGTATACAGGACTAAAAATCGAAAGCCAGGAAGCCTTGGAGATTTTCTCTGAAGGCGGCGCCAGAGTTGATTTTAAAACGAAGGTAGTAAAGATTCCCCAATATTTAGTGGAGGATGCCATACAATCAGCCCCCAGCACCCTTGTGCTGGCGGGGAGAAATCCCAAAAATGATATTGTTTTGGGAGGCAAACGGGTTGGGTTTATCAACTTTGGTGAAGGTGTTTCCATCATTGATCCCTACACGAAAGAGTATAGGAAAACCACAAGGCGGGATGTGGCCAATATCACCCGTTTCTGTGATGCCATGGATCAGATGGATGCGGTGCTGAGACCGGTGGCGCCACAGGATATTCATCCCAGTGTGGCGGTTGTGCATAATGCAGAAGTCATTTTTAATAACACTTCCAAACATGTGTTTATAGGTGTTGAAGGCGGGCGCAATTTTAAGAAGGTTTTAAAGATGGCGGCGGCCGTCGCCGGTGGCGAGGATAAGCTGCGGGAACGGCCCCTTTTCTCCTGCAATATTTGTCCAACCAGTCCCCTGCAGATAGTTAATCATGCTTCTGAGGTCATTATCGAAGGCGCGCGGGCAGGTATTCCGGTCAATATGTTATCGATGGGAATGTCCGGAGCGACGTCTGCCATCACTTTGGCGGGAACCTTGGTTACTCATAATTGTGAGGTGCTGGGGGCCATCGTGCTCAGCCAGCTGACCAGCAAGGGGGCACCTGTTCTCTACGGCAGTTCCACAACGATTATGGATATGAAAAATATGACTGCGCCGGTGGGTTCCCCTGAACTGGGCATGATCAATGCCGGAGTGGCGAAACTGGCCCAATATTATAATTTGCCCAGCTGGGTTGCCGGTGGATAGGTAGACAGCAAGATTCCCGATGCCCAGGCAAGTCATGAATTTACTCTGACTGGGTTCTTAACCGCCTTAGCCGGTGCCAATCTGATTTATGGCGCCGGTATGCTGGAACTCGGCATCACCTTTGATTATGCTCAAATGCTGATGGATAATGAGATGGCCAGGATGATTAAAAAGGCGGTCGGTGGGATCAGTGTTACGGACGAGACCCTCGCAGTGGATGTTATCAAGTCGGTAGGTACCGCTGGCAACTTCATTAGCGAAGATCATACCTATGCCCATATGAGAACACAGTCCCAGAGCAAGCTCGTAGACCGGTCGATGAGGGAGAATTGGCTGGCTGCCGGGGCCAAAGACTTCACCCAAAGGGCCTATGAGGAGGCCATCTCCATACTGGAGAATTATACCCCTGAGCCTCTGCCGGAAAAGATAGCGGCCACGCTGCGCTCGATCGTGGAGGAGACTGAGGATGAATATGGAGTTGCCAGATCATTGATATAATGATTGCTTAACAATGAACCACTAAAGGAACAGGGCTTCCTTTAGTGGTTCATTAGGAAAACTTTTAATAAGTATTCGGTATTTATAGGCCATATAAATATGAGTAATTTTACAACGGATCGGCCATGGGATATACTTTGCTCATAGAATAATTATATTTAAACATAGGATATTTTGATTATATACTCAACTTTCGCAGCGCGAAAATCTGTTCAAACTCAGTCTACTACTGGATTAGGCTAAAAATATTTTGTTCATTGACAGAAAAACACCTTTCGAATTGGTAAAATGGAAGTGACCAAACAACCATAATTTCCAAAACAGAAAGGTGCGTATCTCCATGTTACAACACAACTCTCTGCCTGAACAGCATCAAAATCAGCTTTCTTTAATTTTTTCTTCCCTTAAGCTTAGTCAGCTGCTTCGAGCCGCTGGGATCCGCAAGTCCTATGGGGTTTCAAGCTTCGTTGTCTTCCAAATCATTTTCCAACTCGTTTTTCAAGGTCGAAATCTGTTTCGGCTGTTAGAAGGAAGCCGGGCAGAATCTCTTCCAGGTAAAGATGTTGTTTATCGGTTTCTCAATGACTCTCGGTATAACTGGAGGCGTTTTTACCAGTTACTCAGCCTCAAGATGGTCGGACGCTTTGAAAAGCTCACCTCTGCGCAGCGTATCCGTGTTTTTATCGTAGATGATTCTGTAATGGAGCGCGAACGAAGCAAGAAAGTTGAACTCTTAGCCCGAGTGTTTGACCATGTTTCGGGCCGCTTTGTTCGCGGTTACACCTTACTAACCTTGGGCTGGTCTGACGGGTTCAGCTTCGCACCCCTTGATTTTACATTGATGAGTTCTGCAAAAGCTAAAAATCGTCTTTGTGAAATGAGAGAGGACTTAGACAAACGCTCCGTAGGCTATAAGCGTCGCCTGGAAGCGATGAGCCCTAAACCGGACACCGTGGTTCAAATGCTTGAACGAGCTCTCAAAGCCGGATTCTCAGCGGATTACGTCCTAATGGATAGTTGGTTTACCCATGCTCCACTTTTGCAAAAGCTAAGGGATAAGGAGCTTCACGTTATTGGAATGGTTAAAGAACTTAAGCAGCGTTATCTCTTTGAAGGAAAATCACTCAGTTTACGAGAGCTCTACGCGAGAGTCCCAAAGAACCCGAAAGCAGAAATACTGGGTTCAGTGCGTGTTCATACCCCTTCAGGCTTAGCTTTAAAAGTTGTTTTCGTCCAGAATCGAAACAACCGAAGAGAGTGGTTAGCGATCTTAACCACCGATCTTTCCTTAGAAACTACTGAAGTCGTAAGAATTTACGGGATGCGTTGGAGTATCGAAACGTTTTTCAAAATGGCCAAATCGCATTTGAAGCTAGGAACTGAATTTCAGGGCCGATCCTTCGATATGATGGTTAGTCACACAACCATAGTCTTTACCCGTTACCTCATCCTGGAGTGGGAACGAAGAGAAAACAATGATGAACGCTCTCTTGGGGGACTCTTTTATCTTTTTGCTGATGAGGTTATGGATTTAGACTTGAAAACAGCACTACGTCAGTTAATGACGTTTGTTCTTAATCTACTACCCAATAAACCAGAGAATAACGAATCACTCAGTCAATTACAAAAGTGGATTGCTGCATTACCCAGTTATATCAAGGCTCTATTCCCTCAACTGGGGTGCGAAAGTTGAGTTATATATTTAAGAAGGGAAGGGATAAAGGAAACAAAGTTATTTAACTGAGGTGCCCCCCCAAAGTGATTAGTGAAAATAATAACATGAAACTCGATTTCCCGATATATTAAATATTTCTAAAATGGACAATCGATGAAACAGGAGGAAAAGAAAATGAAATGCTACGGAAAAGCTAAAAAAATTGCGTTGCTTGGTTTAGATGGCGCTGATCCGATGTTCATGAAGAAATTGATTGCGGAAGGTAAATTACCCAATTTCCAAAAGTTCATGGAATCGGGTGTTGTGACCGAGGATCTCGGTATGCAGGGGGCTTTGCCCACGATTACCCCCCCGAACTGGGCTTCCCTGGCAACGGGAGCCTGGCCAAATACCCATGGCATTACCTGCTTCTGGAACCATACGCTGGGAAATCCCCTGGACATCCTGGACTTTGGCTGGAATTCAGAGCTTTGTAAGGCGGAGTATATCTGGGATGCCTTCGATCGGGCCGGCAAAAAGAGTATTATCTTCAATTATCCCACCTCATGGCCTCCAACCAACCCTAATGCTATTGTTGTGGATGGCACCAGCATGTTCAGTAACCTTAGAGGTTATATCGACTACGAAAAGATTTTTGAATGCAGCGAAGGTGATTTTCCCATTCAGGTAATACCTCATGAAGCTGACCTTAGCGGTACGGATTGCCGCGTTGAGGGCGAGGTTTCGGAGCTGAAAGCAGAGATCAAGAATTTTGACGGCTTTGGGTATCAGCACCCCGGCTGCGTCACGGCAGAAGGGGGAAGTGAAGAGGAGGCTGATTCGGCAAAATGCGACCGCGTCATTGCCCCGATCAAGGCGGCCCAGGGGTGGGCCAAGGCACCGGCCGGGGCCAAGGAAGTCGTGCTCACTGTGAATGAGGGCCAGACAAGGCGCTATGGCTTAATCGTCGCCGATGATGAAAAGAACTACAATAAATTGCAGATATTTGTGAATAAGCAGGATGAAAAGCCCATCGGTGAGGTCGTGATCAATGGGTGGAGTGATTGGATCTATGACAGCTACCATTATAAAGGGGAAAACAAACCGGTTGCCTATAAAGTCAAGCTGGTAGAACTGGCTGCCGAGGGCAGGAGTATGAAGTTCTATTACTCTTTTGCTCTGGACCTGAAGCCGCAAAACTATTTCAGCCCCCTGGAAATCGGTGAGGAACTGTACAAAGCGGTGGGCCCGATGATGCAGCCCTCGAACTTTGATCGTCATAATGATATCGCGGATACCATCGTCCTGGAGACCATGGAAGAAATGTATCAATGGCAGGTCAAAGCTCAGGAATATCTCCTGAAACATAAGGAATGGGATCTCTTCTGCAGCCATATTCACGGTATTGATATGCTGAATCATTTCTATCTCGATTATACCATACCGGCCACAACACCGAATTATGAGCGCTATCAGGCGATTATACTCAAAATGTACCAGATAACGGATACTTATATTGGCAAAATGATGAAATTATTCGATGAGGAGACAACGGTGGTGATCGCTTCCGATCACGCGGCCATTGGCAGAGATCGTCATATCATTCATCCCTTGATCGGGGATATGTGGGGATTTAATGTGGGTGTACTGGGGGAATTGGGCTACACCAAGCTTAAAGAAGTCAAAGGTAAAGTGGAAATCGATTGGGAAAATACCCAGGCTGTTGCCCAGCGTGCCACCTATATTTACATCAATCTCAAAGGAAGAGACCCTCAGGGGATAGTGGATCCTAAAGATTATGATGACCTTGTTCGCAGGATCATTGACGATTTATACGCCTACAGAGATCCGCAAACGGGCAAGCGGGTGATCAGCTTAGCCTTGAATCGGTCGGATATGGAGTACTTAAATATGGGAGGCCCCCACTGCGGAGATATCTTCTATATGATGGAGCCCGAATTTAACAGAACCCATGGCAATGGGTTAAGCAATATGAGTCTGAATGGATACTCCTTAAAATGCCTCTTTATGATGGCGGGCGCGGGAGTGAAACAGGGTGAGGTTATCAATCGCCGGGTTCGCATCGTCGATGTTGTGCCAACACTCTGCCATTTAGCCGGCGCTCCGATGGCTCATGATGTGGAAGGCGGCGTAATTTATCAATCCCTTGCAGACTGAATAAAGCTAAAACTCCCCGGGAAATTGCCGATTTCCCGGGGAGTTCCCCGACCCATTTCTGAACAGGGTCTTTTAAGAACAGTCTTCAACGATGGTTTCTTCACAAAAGGATTTAAGAATGGCGATAAATTCCTTCTCAGCGGCAGAAAAGACGTGGCGCTTAGCCCATATTAAAGCAATCGTTATATCTAAAGTAACATCTTGAATAGCTATGGGAACAATTTCATGGGACAACTGATAGACATCGTTTTTCGACATAAACTTAGGGAAAAATGAGATAAAGGTTCCTTGGGAAACGGTTCGTTTGATCATTTCGAAGTTATCAAAACGAAATGAAATTTTAGGTGAAGAATATTTTTTTAAGAGACTGGTGATGCCTCCGTTATTTCTGGAAAATTCATCATTATAGGCTACAACCGGATATTCAAGGGCCTCTTGGAGAGTAACGGATTGCTTGTTGGCAAGAGGAGAGTTTTTTCCGACATAGATGAGAAATTCATCATGGAAGAGCTTTTCAAAATAAATGTTTTTTTCTTGAATTTCTTCAGTCATAATAACGATGCCTATGTCCGCCGTCCCGGACTGAATATGGTTTAATACCTGGATTGACTCGCCAACGTGCAGGGAAACACTGATGCCTGGATGAGCTTCTTTCAAAAAAGACAAGACATGGGGCATGATTTTATCACACATACTGGGGATGGTCGCAATGGTGACATTTCCAGCTAAGGCGGAGGTGTTGGCCAACTCTTTAATAAAATCGACTTTTTGCAGTATTTCTTCGGCAGCTTCAATAATGGTTTGGCCAATGTCCGTTGGGTAGGCCCCCTTGGTGGTCCGCTTAAATAAGAGGACTCCCAATTCATCTTCAAGCTTGCTGATGGATGCACTAACCGCAGGCTGAGTGATATAGATGCGTTCTGCCGCTATGGATATGGAATTATATTTGGCAACTTCAACGAGATGATAGAGTTGTTCCAATCTCATATAATATCACACTACCTTAATGTATTGAGCTAAAAGCAATAGCATGCGCCAGTGGTCTGTAACACCTAAGAATTTGGTTCCCGCCGGATCACCTAAACCTTTAGATATTACAGACCACTAGTATATCAAAAATAATTATATCAGGACTAAAAGTGACTTGCAAGAATAGTTGTATATTTCAGTAATTTCCAAAAGATATGTTTAGAAATGCAGGGAAAGTGACGAGAAGCTAATGCATGATTCAAAAATATTGCTGATCGGCGGCGTTGGAACAGGCAAAACGACCCTTAAACAAGCTTTAAGCGATCTGCCCCTGATCTATCAAAAAACCCAAGCACTGAACTTTAGTGAAGTTTTTATCGATTGTCCTGGGGAGTATCTGGAGATTCCCCGTTACTATCATGTGATTATCGATCTCAGCCATCAAGTTTCGGAAATTTGGGCGCTGCAGGATGCTACGAAGACTTACTTAACTTATCCTCCGAAGTTTGTCCGCGTTTTTCGTAAACCGGTCATCGGCGTGATCACTAAGATCGATTTACCCCAGGCCAATTTAGAAGCTGCCCGCTCTTTCTTGAACAATGCAGGGATTGCTCAGCCCTTTTATGAGATCTCGGCTCTCCATAAAAAGAATATCCAGATCCTAAGAACTAGGATTGAGTGTTTAACTAAGTAATGCGAATGAGCGATTAAGCACTGTAGAGAAAGGAGGATTTTAGATGATAGAGGCTGTTAAACCCAAGGTATTAGCGACCCGTTTAATTCCCAATGTAGCACCGGAACTGGCCGGCCAGCTCGGTTTAGCTCAATATCAAAGATCCATAGGCATGATCACTTGCAACATAGACGATTCGACTTATGTTGCTTTGGATGAGGCCACGAAAAAGGCCGATGTCGCCGTGGTTTATGCCAAGAGCTTTTATGCGGGGGCGGCCCATGCCTCCGGACCCCGCTCCGGAGAAGTCATCGGCATCCTGGCAGCTGCCAATCCTGCCGATGTGCGGGCAGGGATTGACGCATGCATTGCTTATTTGGAAAATGAAGCTTTTTTCTATAGCCATGATGGGGGGAAAACCGCGTGGTTTCCTCATACAATCTCCAGTACGGGGAGCTATCTTTCCCAAATAGCCGGGATTCCTGAAGGTGAACCCCTTGCCTATTTGATCGCCCCTCCCCTGGAGGCTATCTATGGTATAGATGCCGCCCTCAAAGCGGCTGATGTGGCGATGAAGGTGCTTTATGGTCCGCCCACCGAAACGAACTTCGGCGGTGCCTTGCTGACGGGTACGCAAAGCGCCTGCCGGGCTGCCTGTGAGGATTTCCAACGAGCGGTCATCGATGTAGCCGAAAACGGAATGAAATATTAAAGGGGTGGCGGCATGATCATCACAGAAAGGGAGCTGCGGGAAATCTGGCAAAAGACCAAAGGGACAATCATCACACTTCCGGAGGGGAGTGTGCTCACACCTTTAGCACGGGATTTTGTCCGCTCCAAACAAATACAGATTCAACTGGAAGACAAGGCAGGAACAGCAGTTAAAAAGGCTTTACCCCAAAAAACTAATTTAAAAGGCGGCAAGCCGGAACAAATGACCCATTTATATCAAAATGAACTGGTCAGCAAAAATCATCCGGTCATTGCTCTGCGTGGACAACTGGATCTTTTTCAAACCCTGCTGATCGATACCCAAATAGGCCTTCAGGCCATGGGGGAGTTGGAATTGGTCAGAAAGTTAGAGGAAGTGGCAGTATTTGCCCGGAATATTATGGCGGCCGAAGTCAAAAGGCAGCCCTTTGAATTTAAAACCCTTTGGGGACTGACAGCAGACGAGATCAGGGAACGTTCTCATTATCCCCATCAATATTATGGCGTGTCACATTCCCCCCTGAGCTATAAGCAGGGCGGGACTGTCATCAAGCTCCACCAACTCAGGGCTAAAATCCGCGAAGTAGAACTGTACGCTAACCGGGCCTTTACGGATACGAATGGAGAGTGCAGCCGGGTTGATCTTGTTCAGGCGCTTAATCGCCTGTCAAGCGCATTCTATGTCTTGGCGTGTGAGCAACAAATTAAGGCGTAAGACGGAGGAGCAGTCATGATCTTGGCCTATGTTTTGGGGAATGTCTGGTCAACACGAAAAGAAGAAGCTTTAAAAGGGTTTAAATTCCTTGTAGTACAACCGGTGACCTTAACTTATGAAGAGAGCGGGAGACCCCGCTTTGAGAAATACGGAAATACCCTGATTGCAGCCGATCGCATCGGAGCAGGAGAAACGGAAATTGTCATGATCGCCAGCGGCTCATCGGCTCGGCAAAGCCTGGAGGATCAGCGCGCTCCCATCGATGCTGTGGTTATCGGGATCATTGACAAAGAAACGTTCCAAGGGTGAGCCGGCTGGATGACTGTTGGCTATATAATCCTGACGATTAAAGGAGAGATGGGAGGAAGGCTTCGTGATTTTGAAGGCGAAGGTATATCATAAGGTCTTTGCTTTTAAAGACCTTAAAGAAGTTCTGGCTAAAGCAAATGAGGAGAAATCCGGTGATGTTTTGGCTGGCATAGGAGCAACGTCCGCTTCGGAACGAGTGGCCGCTAAACTGGTCTTAAGCAACCTTACCCTCGAAGATCTTTATAACCATCCGGTTCTGCCTTATGAAGAGGATGAAGTAACCCGGGTGATTTATGATGGGCTTAACTTAAGGATCTATCAGGAAATGAAGGGTTGGACAGTGGGTCAGCTTCGGGAGTATATTCTCGATCATGGCACCACAGGCAGCCATCTCAATCACATCAGCCGCGGTTTAACCAGCGAAATGATTGCCGCCGTTGCCAAACTGATGTCCAACATGGATCTGGTCTATGGTTCGAAAAAAATGCGGCATCAGGCCCATTGCAATACCACCATCGGCATTCCGGGAACTTTAGCCTTCCGCTGCCAGCCCAATCATCCCACTGATTCAGTGGAAGGGGTGATGGCGTCCTTAAAAGAAGGGCTATCCTATGGCTCGGGGGATGCCGTAATTGGGATTAATCCTGTGGAAGATAATGTGGACACTCTGTCCCGGCTCCTGGAAACGGTCAAAGAATTTATGCAGCAATGGGAGATTCCAACTCAAAATTGTGTCCTTGCTCATATTACCACCCAAATGAAAGCGATCACTAAAGGGGTGCCCATTGATCTTGTTTTTCAGAGTATAGCAGGAACCCAAAAGGCCAATGAGGCTTTTGGAATCTCCAAGGAGCTTATTGATGAAGCCTTTGCCCTTATCCAGCGCAACGGAACAGCCACCGGGCCGAATTTAATGTACTTCGAGACAGGTCAGGGATCGGAGATTTCCCTGGCTGCCCACCATGGTGTGGATATGATGACCTTAGAGTCCAGAACCTATGGATTTGGGCGCCATTACCGGCCTTTCCTGCTCAATAATGTATCGGGATTTATCGGACCGGAGACGATTTACTCGGGCCGGGAAGTCATCCGGGCCGATCTGGAGGATTTGTTTATGGGTAAGCTCCATGGTTTGCCTATGGGGATCGCTCCCTGTTACACCAATCACATGAAAGCGGATCAAAATGATCAGGAAATTGCCACGCTGCTCTGCGCTATGGCGGGCGCTAATTATTTTATGGGTCTTCCCGGAGGGGACGATGTTATGCTCAGCTATCAGGATACAAGCTATCATGATGATGCCGCAACCCGTGAAATTCTTGGCCTGCGTCCCTTGCCTGAGTTCGAGAAGTGGCTGGAGAAGATGGGAATCATGGAGAATGGACAGCTTACAGAACGGGCGGGGGATCCGTCTGTTTTCGATAAGTAGAAGGGAGGTAGAATGATGCATACAGCTGAAAAGGAGTTAGAAAGAATACTACAAGGCATTCTGGATGAGTTGTTAAAAGAAGGGTCATCTTTTTCTGCAAAGAATCTTCCTGGGGAAAAGGAGACCCTGATATCCAAGGGCTTAAAGGATACTCCTGCCCATGAGCTTGGGCAGGAAGACATGGTCACGCTTATGTCGGCCGATGAAGTGTTGGTGTCTAAACCGGCTAATTTAGAGGCGATTAAGGCCATGAAAGCAACGACCCCGGCCCGGATTGGCATTGGCAGAGCAGGGGCGAGAATGAAAACCGCTTCCTTATTAAAATTTCTGGCCGACCATGCAGTTGCCCAGGATGCTGTGTTTGCGGATGTTTCTCCTGAATTTTTAAGCCGGATGAATCTCTTTGCCGTGCAAAGTTCAGCGCGGAATAAAGAAGAATTTCTTACCCACCCTGAATTGGGCAGACGGCTTTCCGAGGAATCGCTCCAAATCATCACCCAGAAGTGTGAAAAAAATATTCAGGTGCAGATTATTGTCGTTGACGGATTAAGTTCCAGCGCTATTGAAGCCAATATTCCCGACCTCCTGCCTGCCTTAACCCAAGGGCTTGCCGTCTCAGGCATAAAGAC
The DNA here is from genome assembly GCF_000021925.1 of Desulfitobacterium hafniense DCB-2. Classification (NCBI taxonomy): domain Bacteria; kingdom Bacillati; phylum Bacillota; class Clostridia; order Eubacteriales; family Desulfitobacteriaceae; genus Desulfitobacterium; species Desulfitobacterium hafniense. The sequence goes on along the minus strand of NC_011830.1, from coordinate 5,181,793 downwards.
AGGCGACCCCTTTTTTGTCAGATATGGCCGGGTTTGGGTTGAAGATCAGGTGGCTAGCCTTGTGAATGCGGATGTGGTGGTTTCCCTAATCGGAGAACGCCCTGGTCTGGGAACAGCCGAGAGTCTCAGCGCTTACATGATCTATCGTCCTGATGAAACAACTGTGGAAGCGGACAGAACCGTAATATCCAACATTCATAAAGGTGGAATTCCGCCGGCCGAGGCCGGTGCCCATCTGGCGGATGTGATTAAGCAGATTCTTAAAGCAAGGGCAAGCGGGGTGCGTCTTAACAGGCAGATTGTTGTATCCTAAGGAGAACGTAGGTGTGTGCTGATGAGCCGGTCAGATAGTCAAATCATAACGAGTGTGGGAATCGATATTGGGACCACAACCACTCAATTGGTCTTAAGTCGCCTCACCATTGAAAATACCGCCAGCGTTACCCTGGTTCCACGTGTGTCGATCACCGCTAAAGAAGTGATTCATCGGAGTCGAATCCATTTAACGCCGCTTTTGGAGCATCACCTTATCAATGGGGAGGAGATTTCCCGCCTGGTTGAAGAGGAATATCGGTTAGCGGCCGTGACCCCCCGGGACATTGACAGCGGGGCGGTCATTATTACAGGGGAAACCGCCAAAAAGGAAAATGCCAAAGCGCTGTTAGACGTATTGGCTGGCTTTGCCGGAGATTTTGTGGTCGCTGCCGCCGGTCCCAACCTGGAGTCGATCTATGCGGGCAAAGGATCGGGTGCCGCGGCATATTCGGCTGAAAAGCATCAGGAGATTGTCAATATCGATGTGGGCGGCGGAACTTCGAATTTCGCCGTATTCCGGGAGGGCCAGGCGATTGATACCACGTGTCTGAATATAGGGGGCCGTCTGCTGGAAATTGAGCCTGGGGGAGATAGGGTTACTTATATTGCCCAGCCGATGCAAGCTGTACTCAAAGCTATGGGCCGCTGGATCAGGGTGGGGGAAGTTATTCAACTGGAGCATCTAAGGGAAATTGCTGCCTTGATGGCCCAGTCCATTGTCGAGGTTATCCTGAGCAAAAACCTTTCTTCATTAACGGGAGAACTTCTGATGGCACCTCCATTGTCTTTAAATTATCCCCTGAACAGCATCATGGTATCCGGGGGAGTGGCGGATTACGTCTACAAGGACTCACCGCCCTGTTCTGTGGAAGAGGTCAGTGCTTTCGGCGATATGGGTCCGTTACTGGGCTGGATGTTAAGAGAAAAAATAATTGCCGCAGGCTTCGCCCTGATAAAGCCCCTGGAAACGGTCAGAGCCACGGTGATTGGAACCGGTACACAGTCCATCAGCCTGAGTGGTAGTACGATCCATGTGCAAGGACAAACAAGTTTGCCCCTTAGAAATATCTTAGTGGCTAAGCCCTTTCCGGAGGGGTCTGCTGGAATCCCCGCTGCTGCTGAAGAAATAGGGGATTTTGTGAGAAAGAGCGTTTCCCTTCTCTACACGGAAGGACAAACGCAGCACCTTGCCCTGGCTTTTCAAGGCCCGAGAACCCTTTCCTTTCTGGACATCCAAACCTTAGCCAAAGGCATTGTGCTGGGGGTAGATGAATTTATCGCTGGGGATAAGCCTTTAATTCTGATTATTGAAAAGGACTGCGGCAAGATTCTTGGTCAATGTCTGACGGCCCTGTGCGGGAAACACAGAGAATTGATTTGTATCGACCAGCTCTGCCTGGAGAATTGCGATTATATTGATATTGGCAAACCCCTTATGGGAGGGCGCATTATCCCTGTGGTCATGAAGACCCTTGTCTTCGATACCAAGAAACTGTAAAGAGTGCATTGAGTCAATTATGCTTAGAGGAAGTAGTAGTGACTTAACGGATGTAAAAAATGACTCGTGGCGGCCTGGCTCTCCTGATGAGCCAGGCCTGCTGTGTTCCTTGGAGCCTTTGGCATAAAAATTGCAGTATTGTATAGAAAACCCGGTTTCGCTACGAAGACACTGTCTTCGCACTTGTTGCCTTAAACCGATGCTTGCAAATGAGGCGAAATCGCTGGTTGCACTTATGCTTAGAAAGTATATAGCGCAAGCTTATACTTTCTGTAGTATAAAAAGTCCTGGGGGGTGGATCGAATAGATCACACGGACTCTAAATTCGTGCAGGCGGGTGAAACTCCCGTACTCCCCGCCACATTTATGTTTTTAACAAGGAGGGACCCACCCTTGAGCAGCTTTTGGACAAAGGTTCAATATCAACGCCTGAAAGAACTCAATGCTTCCGGGGAGCAGCTGGAAATGGGTTTTTCCGATGCACTAAGCCGTGACCGCGCTTTTCAGGGGATTGAACATCAACTGATGAGCCAGGGAAAACGCCATTTGGAACAGCTGCGCACGGTGAAGCATCGTCCCGCCTTGCTCGAGCTTGAAGAGGGATTAGCGAAGGCATTGCACCAACAGGGATTTGTTCAGGTGGTGACCCCGACGATTATTACGAAGTCGGCCTTGGCTAAGATGACCATAGGGGAGGACCATCCTTTGTTTTCCCAGGTTTTTTGGTTGGATGGGAAGAAATGTTTGCGGCCGATGCTGGCTCCCAATCTATACACTTTGTGGAGAGAGCTTGAGCGCCTGTGGGATAAGCCGATCCGGATTTTCGAGATTGGAACCTGTTACCGGAAAGAGTCCCAGGGGGCACAACATCTCAATGAATTTACCATGCTGAATCTCACAGAACTGGGGACTCCGCTGGAAGAGCGGCATCAACGTCTTGAAGACATGGCCCGTTGGGTGCTGGAGGCTGCGGGAATAAGGGAGTTTGAGCTGGTTACGGAATCCTCGGTAGTTTACGGGGATACGGTAGATGTGATGAAGGGCGATCTGGAGCTGGCTTCGGGGGCCATGGGGCCCCACTTCCTTGATGAAAAATGGGAGATAGTTGATCCCTGGGTAGGCCTGGGCTTTGGTCTGGAAAGGCTTCTGATGATTCGCGAAGGAACACAACATGTTCAGAGTATGGCCAGAAGCCTGAGCTATCTTGATGGAGTACGCTTAAATATCAATTGATAATATAAACTGAAGCTTCTTCTTTCTTTAATAAAGCAATCAGGCGCAAAAAGATTCAAGAGATTTGGGAGGAGATTGCAGGGGCAGGAGGCAGAAAATGATATGCAGAATTTAAAGCTGGCAGAGATTTTAGAAAAGGCAAAAGCGGAGTCTATGCTTAGTCATGAAGATATTTTGAGGTTATTGGAAACAACTGAGGACCAATTCGGGTGTGTCGCTCAGGTTGCGCGGGAACTGCGTGAGAAGTACTTCCAGAACAAAATATTTCTTTATGGCTTTTTATATTTTTCCACGTTTTGCAAGAATGACTGTACCTTTTGTCTCTACCGCAAATCAAACCATAGCTATCGGCGCTATCGCAAAGACCGTGCTGAAATCATCGCGGCAGCCCGTGCGCTGGCGGATTCCGGGGTGCACCTTCTGGATCTGACCATGGGAGAAGATCCGTTGTACCATAATACTCCCCAAGGATTCAACGAACTTTTGCAGACAGTCCGGGAAATTAAGCGGGAAACCCAAACGCCGGTGATGCTATCGCCGGGGATCGTATCCCCAGATGTTCTGCAGAAATTCAAAGCTGCGGGTGTCGATTGGTACGCATGTTATCAGGAAACCCATAATCGGACCCTCTATAACCGCTTGCGGATTGGACAGAGCTATGATGAGCGGATGGGGCAAAAAAGCCTGGCCAAGGCCATGGGGTATCTTATCGAAGAAGGAATTCTGACAGGCGTCGGGGACACCCATGAAGATATTGCGGCTTCGATCCTCACCATGAAAAGGATGGAAGCGGCCCAGGTCCGGGTTATGAGCTTTGTTCCTCAGGAAAACACCCCTTTAGCCGGGTGGAAAACGGGGTCTCATTTCCGTGAACTCTTGATTATTGCCATCATGCGCTTGGTTATGCCTGACCGTCTGATCCCGGCTTCCCTTGATGTGGATGGCTTAAGGGGGCTGGAACAGCGTTTGAATTCGGGGGCCAATGTGGTCACTTCGATTATTCCGCCTGCGGCGGGCCTGGCGGGAGTATCCCAGAGCAGCCGTGACATTGCCGACGGCAACCGTTCCCTGGAGAAGATTATCCCCATCCTCAACAGAATGCATTTAGAGCCGGCTACCCGCCTGGAATACCAAGCCTGGCTGGAATCATGGCCTGCTCATCCTGCTTGTTCAGCGAAAGGAGCCGTTCAATGCGGGTAGGGATCATTGGCGGCAAGCTCCAGGGTGTTGAAGCTGCTTATTTAGCGAAAAAGGCCGGTTGGGATGTTGTTCTTTTTGATCGCAGGAAAAAAGCCCAAGGGGCTCAGCTGGCGGATGTATTCCACTGTATGGACATACTCCGGTCAAGGGAAGAATTTGTGGCCGAGCTTAAAGGGGTGAATCTAATTTTGCCGGCCATTGAAGATCTGGAGGTTTTGACAGCCCTTGCAGACATTGGGCAGAGAACCCACATCCCTTGTGTTTTGGATCTGGACGCCTATAGGATCTCGTCGTCCAAGCAGCGTTCCAATCAGCTGTTCGCGGCAATGGGGGTTCCGGCCCCGCGGCCGTGGCCCGACTGTCATTTCCCAATGCTGCTCAAGCCTTCGGATGGTAGTGGCAGTGAGGGGGTCCAGGTTATTCCCTGCCGGGAGAAATTGGAGCGCCTTCTCCATCAGGAGTCTCGGGACAATTGGGTTTTGGAGGAGTATCTGGAGGGACCGTCTTATTCCATCGAGGTGATGGGTTTCTCCGGAAACTATCAAGTGTTTCAGATCACGGAGTTAGAGATGGATGCCCAGTATGATTGCAAAAGGGTGCTTGCACCTGCCCGGCTGGACCTGGGGCTTAAGCGTGAATTCGAAGAGATGGCTTTAAAACTGGCAGGAGAGCTTTCTCTGCAGGGAATCATGGATGTCGAGGTTATTCTTCACGCCGGAAAGCTTAAAGTGCTGGAGATTGATGCCAGGTTGCCCAGTCAGACCCCAATAGCTGTGTTTCATTCCACCGGCTTTAATATGGTTGAGTACCTGGGCAAAGCCTTTGTGCAGGGAAAGATGCCCGGCCCCAGGCTGAAGCGGGCTAGACAAAAAGGGGCGGAGAAGCCTGTAATCCTGGAGCATTTCCTGGTAACTCCGGAGAAAATAGAAGCTTGTGGCGAACATATTTTAGGGGAAGCCGGCCCGCTGCATGTTTTAAGAGATTTTTTTGGAGCGGATGAGGTGTTAACCGATTATACCTGGGGCAAAAAGGAATGGGTCCTCACTTTAATGACTTGGGGATCAAGCCCTGTGGAGGTTTGGGCCAAAAGAGATCAGGTCCTTAAACGAATTCAGGAGGAATTGCAGATTCCGGAGGTGCTCGATCCTTATCCGCCAAGTTGGTATGAGGGAGCTGAATAGGTATGACTCGTCTTCAGGTAAGGGATATCGAATCAATCCTCCGGCAGATGAACATATATGATGCGGAACTATTGGCCAAAACCGGGTATAGGCTTGCCCATATTGCCGCCCATGCCGTTGGCAGGCTTTCGGCAGATATTCCTGATCCGGGGTTAATTGCCGTAGTGCCGATGACCTGCGGCCTGGGTGTGATCAGTGGTTTTGCGGAGACGGTTGCCGGAATTCTGGGTTTCCTGGGCATGAGGGCCTTTGTGCCGGTCTCTCCCGATGTCAAGGGATTCGCTGAAGCGCTGGAACGCGGAGCGGAAATTATCTTTATGGCCGATGAAGAGCGTTTTATTGGGGTCCATTTGAAAACGGGGCAGATCTCGGACAACAGCGAGGCAACAGGCCGGGGCTTTGCGGCTGCTCTTGATTGCTTGACCGGCGGCCTTAAAGAGCGGGATGTTCTGGTCATAGGCACCGGTCCGGTGGGGCGGGCTGCCGCTTTCGCCGTCCTTGATTTCGGGGGCCATGTCCATGTCCTTGATAAGGAGTTGACCGTGAGCGAAAAATTAGCTCAGGACATCCTCTGTCAACGCAGCTGCTCTATTGGCATTGAGAGGGAATTGGATTCGGCGATGCACAAGCATCGGGCCATTGTGGTGGCCTGTCCTGAAGGGGGATTGATCAGAGCGGATCATCTTCATACGGATACCTGCATAGCTGCGCCGGGGGTGCCGTTGGGTATTCAGGCTCAAGCCATCAAGAAGGTTGAGGGGCGTTTGGTGCATGATCCTCTGCAATTAGGTGTGGCGACAATGCTCTATGAGATTCTTGCCAAAATATCACCGCCGGCATAAAGCTTCCTTGATAGACAGCAGGCAAAGGAGATGAGAGGAGTGTCCCAGGCTTCTGAGGAAAAGAAAAGGTATTACCGAAAAAACGTTGATTTTTTTAATTTGGTGGAAAAAATCAAACTTTGGCCATCCCGCAGCGGCACTCTGCATGGGATCAAAGCCATGACCAGAAGGGGAAATACGGCGGAAATTGTCACCCATTGCAACCGACGCTTTATTATCTATAATTCCAAACATAGCCGGGCGGCACGCTGGCTTCGCAACAAGCTGCATTTTGGGGTGTGTCCGCACTGCCGGATACCGGAATGGAAGCTTCAGAAGTATTCTTCCACAGTCATGAGCCAGCATTATGGCTCACATCTTTAAGGGGATTGTGCATCCGCAAAAAACAACAGTAAGGGCTTATGGCTGCGTAGAGCAGGTCATAAGCCCCTTGAGCTAGTTCGATGGTTTCTGAGCACTCAGCAAGGTGGTCGTATGGGTCCTGATTTTTAGATTGGTTTGGATCTCAGGGGGGTATACTTTCAGCCGCTTCGCCATGGTTTCCACAATGCCATGGGCCGTTTCCCGGTATTCTTCCTTAAGTTTCGGATCTGTGGGGGCTAAGGCGGCAAGAGTTTTCAGCAGCTCGTTATAGGCGCTGAGCATGTTGTCACGGTGAATAGTAAATTGGACGTCGGTGATTTTCCGGGCGGAGGCGGTTTCTTCTGGGGCTTTCTCCGGTTCTTTTTGTTGTGGTGTGACATTTCTTTGCCCATTCTCATAGTTCTGCTTGTAGTCTGAAACCTGGCTCTCCAGTTCTGTGTTCTGCGTAATTAATTCGGTGATTTTGCTGTCTTTCTCATCCAGCTCTTTTTGGAGGTCGTTTTTCTCCTCGATGGCCTGATCCCGTTCCTTATTGGCCTCATCCTTTTCCTGAAGGGCTTGTTTCTTTTCCTGGACAGCCTCTTGCAGTTCCTTTCTGGTCATGCTGCCCACATCATTGTCCAGGACAAATTGCTCTCTTTCCTCTTCCGGAATTCCAAGCAGAATAAGCGCTTTGGTATAGCCCAAATTCGCCTCCGGGGGCGAATTTGGGCTGCTATCATCGCCGGATAAGGCAGGCAGCTTATGCCCATATTCATCAAAGAGCTGCATCAGCTTATCAGCGGTCCGCTGGGAATAATTGACCGATTCTTCCAGCCATTTACCCCATTCCCCGTGAGGAACAAGGGCCTTGGCTTCCTTCAGGCGCTTGCCGATCTCAACAGCACCGGTCAGAAGGGCTTTTTTGGTTTGCTGGTTAATCATATTGATTTCAGCCGCGATAATCAGCGGCGTGCGTTCGACGCTCAATTTGGTCATAGTGGTACCCATCCTTTTGACAGCTTTAGTATAGAATATGTAGCTGTACTGACCAAAGTGAGAGGACTCGTACGCAGAATAACTATTTATATCTTACAAGAGTCCTCAAATTCGATTGAGGAAAAAACAAGAGAAAGGCGCTATCCCCTGCGGGACAACGCCTTCTCTTGTTTTTTTCGTACCGGTTAAAGATAACTCTATGCTTCGGTAAGCTTCCTGATTACACCGTTCCCTGAGCCTTCATAGCTTCGGCTACCTTAAGGAAGCCGGCGATATTGGCCCCTGCCACCAAATTCCCCTCAAAGCCGAACTCTTGAGCGGCTTTGCTGGCATTGTGGTAGATATTGACCATAATATTTTTGAGCTTGGCATCCACTTCTTCAAAAGTCCATGAATAGCGCATGCTGTTTTGGGACATCTCCAGAGCGGATACGGCCACACCTCCGGCATTGGCTGCTTTGCCCGGACCATAGATGATTTTGTGCTGGAGGAACACATCCACAGCTTCCGGAGTGGAAGGCATATTGGCTCCTTCACCGACAGCGTAGCAGCCGTTTTTAACAAGAACTTCGGCCGCTTCCCCGTCCAATTCGTTTTGAGTGGCACAGGGGAGTGCGATAGCGCAGGGGATGGTCCAGATGCCTGCACAGCCTTCATAATATTCGGCAGTGGGATGAATGCTGACGTAGTCTTTAAGGCGCTTCCGCTCAACCTCTTTCAACTGGCGGACTGTATCGAGATTAATACCGTCTTTATCATAGATATAGCCGTTGGAATCGCTCATGGCCACGACTGTGCCCCCTAGCTGGGTGGCCTTTTGGGTCGCGTAAATGGCAACGTTTCCGGAGCCGGAAACAACGACAGTAGCGCCGCTGAAGGATTTGCCCACGGCTTTAAGGGCTTCTTCCATAAAATAAACCAATCCATAGCCGGTTGCTTCCGTACGGCCCAGGCTGCCGCCAAAGGTTAAGCCTTTGCCGGTGAGAACACCTTCATATCTATTGGTAATCCGCTTATATTGACCGAACATATAGCCCACTTCCCGTCCGCCGACACCGATATCCCCTGCCGGGACGTCTGTATCGGCACCAAGGTAGCGATAAAGTTCTGTAATGAAGCTTTGGCAGAACCGCATGATTTCTCCTTCGGATTTTCCTTTCGGATCAAAATCACTGCCCCCTTTACCGCCGCCAATGGGCAAACCGGTCAGGGAGTTTTTAAAGATCTGTTCGAAGCCTAAGAATTTTATGATACCTAAATACACCGAAGGATGGAAACGCAGGCCCCCTTTATAAGGTCCGATGGCACTGTTGTATTCCACACGGAAACCACGGTTCACCTGGACCTTGCCCTGGTCGTCAACCCAAGGGACCCGGAAGAGAATCTGCCGTTCAGGCTCGACGATGCGCTCGAGAATTCCTGCTTCCTTAAGATCGGGACGTTTTTCCAACACGGGTTCGAGAGATTCCAAGACCTCTCTCAGTGCCTGGTGAAATTCAGCTTCACCGGGATTGCGCTTAACGGCTTGTTCCAGAACTTCTTGAACATAGGTCATATTCAGTTTTCCCCCTAAACGTCTTTGTTTAAGTTTTCCGTCTTCTGTCCCAATTAATGTAACAGAAGTAACGTAGAAATATTCTCTGTTATAGGTCAAAACCCTTTTTGTTTTGGGAGTGTGTATTGTATTCATGAAGATAGAGGATTATTTAACAAAAATGTAGAATTAAAATCATCAGCAAGCCAAAAATATGAAGGGAGATTGTCCAGTAATGGAAAACACCTTGATCAAGTCGATTTATCGCGATACTCCAGCTTACCTCAACCAAGAGCTGCAGATTTCCGGATGGGTCCGTACCCTGAGGGTATCTAAATCCTTTGGTTTTATTGAAATCAACGATGGGTCTTTTTTTAAGGGTATCCAGGTGGTTTTTGAAGAAGATTTAAATAACTTCGAGGAGATTGCCAAAGTCGCCACAGGGAGCTCATTGATCATAAAAGGCCTGCTGGTAGAGTCCCCGGGTGCAAAGCAGCCCTTTGAGCTGAAGGCGCAGTCCATCATGATCGAGGGAGCCTGCAGCGGGGATTATCCTCTGCAGAAAAAACGCCACTCCTTTGAATATCTGCGGACTATCGCTCACCTTAGACCTAGGACCAACACTTTTGCGGCGGTATTCCGTGTTCGCTCCCTGGTGGCCTATGCTATACATAAGTTTTTCCAGGATAAAGGGTTTGTCTATATTCATACTCCGATCATTACGGGCAGTGATGCTGAAGGAGCCGGAGAAATGTTCCGGGTTACCACCTTGGATTTGGATGCTCTGCCCAGGACTGAGGAGGGTCGAATCGATTATGCCAAAGATTTCTTTGGCAAAGAAACCAACCTGACGGTAAGCGGCCAGCTCAATGCCGAAACCTATTGCATGGCTTTTCGCAATGTCTATACCTTTGGTCCCACCTTCCGGGCTGAGAACTCCAATACAGCCCGCCATGCCGCGGAATTCTGGATGATTGAACCGGAGATTGCTTTTGCCGACTTGCAGGATGATATGGAACTTGCCGAAGAAATGATGAAATACTTGATCAGCTATGTCTTGGAACATGCTCCGGAAGAAATGGCTTTTTTCAATGAATTCGTGGATAAAACCTTGTTTGATCGTTTGGACAACATTGTCAACTCAGATTTTGGCCGCCTTACCTATACGGAAGCCATTGAGATTCTGCAAAAAGAGAAAGAGCGCTTTGAATTTCCCGTGGAATGGGGAGCAGATCTCCAGACTGAGCATGAACGCTTCTTGACGGAACAAATCTTCAAGAAACCGGTGTTTGTTGTCGATTATCCCAAGGATATCAAAGCTTTCTACATGCGCTTGAATGACGATCAGAAAACTGTGGCAGCTATGGATCTGCTCGTTCCCGGAGTAGGGGAAATCATCGGCGGCAGTCAGCGTGAAGAGCGTTTAGACTATCTGGAGAAGAGGATGGCTGAGCTGGGGCTGCATAAGGAAGACTACAGCTGGTACCTGGATCTCCGTAAATACGGCGGAACCCGTCATGCGGGCTATGGACTGGGCTTTGAACGGGTGATTATGTATTTAACCGGAATATCCAATATCCGCGATGTGGTGGCTTTCCCAAGAACGGTTAAAAATGCGGACTTCTAAATAGTCGCTGCACTATTATTGAATGTTTAGGAAGAGCAATTAAATTATAATATAAAGCAGAATTTGGAGCGCTTAGTGGTTTAACCTATAAGCGCTTTATCTGTCTCAATAAGTCGGCTGAATTCCCTTGAATTGCATCTCAATTCAGGAAATAGCGTCACAATTTGAGAAATAGCCGCATTTTTCACCATGTATACAATGTTTTTATTGGAAGAGGCAGGAAAAGTGAATCTGCTATAGAACACTTATTGATTCCTGTAAATATCATAAAATGATAATTTTCTATGGATTAGGAATAATATTGTCGTAAATAAAAGGAGGATGACCCTATGCCTAATAAAGAAATGCTTCTCATACCCGGGCCGACACCGGTTGTGGATGAAATATATGAAGCATTAGCCCAAGAGACCTATTCCCATACGGATCCCAGGCTGGTTAAGAGATTTAAGAACAGCCTGGACATGACCAAGCGCTTGTTCAATACCGACGGCGAAGTCTTTGTGGTTGCCGGTTCCGGGACCTTATCCATGGAGATGGCCATCGTCAACACTGTGGCCCCCGGAGAAAAGATTCTGGTCATTAGTCATGGCTATTTCGGCGATCGCTTCATCCCATTGGCTCAAGCCCATGGTATTCAGGTTGAAGTGCTTCAATCCCAGTGGGGAAAACATGTTGAAATCTCTGCCGTTGAGGAAAAGCTTGCTGAAGGAGGCTTCAAAGCCGTCACGGTGACCCATGCGGATACCTCCACCGGGGTCATGTCCAATCTGGAAGAACTGGTGCCGGCAGTGAAAAAATATGGTCCTCTCTTCATTTTGGATGGAGTCTGTGCCTCAGCTGCGATTGAAGAAAATATGCAAAAAGAATACGGCCATCCCGACTATAGAATCGATCTGGTGCTTACCGGTTCCCAAAAAGCCATCGGTGTTCCTCCGGGTTTAGCTATCGTAGCCTTTGGGCCTAAAGCTTTAAAAGCAAGGGAAGCTATGGATAAGGTGGCCGCCTACTATATGGATATCCTGCGCTGGCTGCCGACGATGCAGGATCCCGGAAAATACTATGCCACCCATCCCGTCAATATGATCTATGCCTATGAAAAAGGAATGGAGCTCGTGATGGCTGAAGGCCTGGAAGCCCGTTATAAGCGCCATGCCGCCCTGGGAAAGGCGGTTCGGGCGGGGTTGGCCCAGTACGGTATGCGGGCCTTGGCTCCTGAGGAGATCGCTGCCCCCACTCTGAGCTGCATCCTCTATCCGGAGGGTGTAAATGACGCCGAATTCCGCTCCAAGCTGGCGGAAAAAGGTATGGTCATTGCCGGTTCGCTGGCGAATCTCGCCGGGAAAGCTTTCCGGATCGGTCATATGGGCAACGCTACTGAAGAGATGTTTATTAAGGCCATGGAACTTGTGGGTGAAACCCTCAACGAGATGGGCTTGCGGGCCGATCCCGCCAAGGCTGTGGAAACCTTTAAAAACGTTTATCATGAAGGATTAGGGAAGTAATACAGCGGCTCAAAAAGGCCATGGATAATCTTCATCAACGGATACGGAGACAGCCCTCCCCAGGGGCTGTCTTTTTATGGTATCCCTACGGATTGGGTTCGTTGCTATGAAAAATCCACGAATCTCTGGATAATAATTCATTTCCTCAGCCACACTAAGAAGGATCTAAATCTAGGTGTGAGGTGAGTGTGATGATCACAAAAAAGAGAGTGTGGGTAGGGGTAATAACGTTGGGTATTGCCTTGATCCTTGCCAGCGGGGCTTATGGCGCTTTGGGTGATCGAGCCTTGAGTCAAGGCTCAAGAGGCTCTGAGGTCACTGAGCTCCAGAAAAAACTTGCCTCTTTGGGCTATGTGGTCGGAAAGGTTGACGGCGTCTACGGCTCAAAGACTAAGGCTGCCGTGACCCGCTTTCAGAAAGAGCGGGGCTTAAAGGTGGATGGAATAGCCGGGGCTCAGACCATCAAGGAGCTCAAGCTTCTGACGGGGGACAGCACGAACGCTTCAGGAAAATCCGTTGGACCAAAGAATGTGGATATTAACCTGTTGGCACGTTGCGTCAGTGCAGAGGCCAGAGGAGAGCCCTATGTAGGACAGGTAGCTGTGGCCGCGGTCCTTCTCAACCGGATGTCGGATCCGGCCTTTCCCAATACCATAGCAGATATAATCTACCAACCCCTGGCTTTTTCCAGTGTGGCTGATGGGCAGATCAATATGGCACCTACAGCTTCAGCACTTAAAGCGGCTCAGGAAGCGGTATCGGGAGTGGATCCCACGGGAGGGGCACTTTTCTTCTTCAACCCGGCCAAGACCAAGAATAAATTCATCTGGTCCAGGCCCCAAATTATGCAAATCGGTAATCATATTTTCACTCGTTAGGAGGGGATGGCATGCGCAGAAACGTTTGGATTGGAATTTTAGGAACCGCTTTAATCCTCTCCCTGGCTTGGGGATTTACTGAGTATCGGCAAGCGGAACAACTGGAAAAAGTCAGCATAAATCAATATCAGCGTTCTTTACGGGATTTCGCCAGCCATCTGGACCAATTGGAAACAGATTTGGCTAAAGGCCGTGTGGCTGCCGCTTCCAGCCAAAGAGTACTCTACCTAAGCCAGGCGGGAAGCATCAGTGAATCGGCGGTTAAAGATTTAGCTCAGCTTCCGGCTGAGGAAAGCGGCCTGAGTTATATCAGTGAGTTTTTGAATCGCACAGGGGATTTAACACGAAGCCTGGCCTATCAAATCTCAGTGGGTCACACACCCACTGCAGAAGATGATAAAAATCTGACCGATGTCCACGAACGCCTTTTGGCCGTCAATCAAAAGGTGCAGGATCTGGTGCAGCGAGTGGATACGGAAGGGCTGGCCTGGCTGGATAATCAGTCATTATGGAATCGTATGGTAGGCTTTTGGCGGACAGGAACGGCGGAAGCTGCGGCGGAATCGGCCGATGGTCCTGCCAGCTCAGTGCGCTCCGGCCTGGATCAATTGAATGCCAGCCTGCAAAAACTTCCGCCCTTTTCCTATGTGGGCGAATATGAATCCCGCTCTGTAAAAGAACCTCTGGGCCTGCCCCGGGATGAGGTGGATAAGGAGACAGCCTTAAAGGCCGCCAAGGATTTCTTAAGCAAGGTAGGATACCCGGAAAGCAATCCGGAGTTTTCCGGCGTCAGTCAGGGTGCTTTAGGAGTTTACATCTTTAAACAAAACGATCTCTTCATGACCGTCAGCAAACGGGGCGGTAAAGTGCTGATCTATCGCGATCAACGGGAATTCAACGAGCGGACCATGAGTGCGGAACAGGCCAAGGAAAAAGTGGCCCAGACCCTTAAGGCCTTAGAATGGAATCTCGTGTTGACCTCGACTGAAGACTTCGGTGGCTATCTGCAGCTGGAGTATGTCTGGGAGGAAAGCGGTACACGTTATTACCCAGATAAACTCCGAGTCACAGTGGCTCTGGATAACGGGCAGATTATCGGCTACGATTCCACCCCTTACTATGCCTATCACCAGAAACGCAATTTCACTAAAAAGCTGACCATGGAACAGGCAAGAGCCAAGCTCAGACAGGGCTTCCAAATCAAAGAGACCCGGACGGCTGTAATTCCGGTCATGGGCAACAAGGAAGTTATGGCTTACGAGTTCAGGGGCGTCTATCAGGATGAGGAATATCTCGTTTATATCAATGCCGAGACTGGAATCGAGGAAAGGATTCAGCGCATTATTAAAACTCCTCGCGGGGAGTACCTGCAATAGTTATGTTGCAATAGGCAGGGAAGCGCAGCCTGAAATAGGGTATACTAGGAGCAAGGTGGTAATGGATGAGACATTGCCATCTTGCTTTTGTGTTAGGTCTTTTTTGGGATAGCGGGTCATGCCGGCTTCGTGCTCTGGGAAGGCGTCGGCAGTAGGTGAAAAAGCGTTGTCCGGGTCGCGTAGCTTTACGCACAACGCGTACTCCATAGCTCCGGGGCTGGTTCACTCGCTTTCTTAACAGCTACGCCAAACCTCTGGGTAATACCTGATGTGAACCAGTGGCTACGCTATGTTAAGAAAGCTTCGCTCACCCGACCACCCCTCCGCTAAATCCGTCCGCTTTTGTACGCAAAGCAACGTCTTGCAGGTCTCTTCCAGCTTTTCTTTGGGAGCCCCTGGAGTTTGGGAAGCCTGAGTCTGAGACTCTTTATGGGGCATTCCCGGGCAGTTCAGGTCTTCTCAGAGCCTTTCCGAAGTCGCCGACCTTGCCGCCTCAAGTGGCGTCGGTAAAGACGGAAAAAGCGGCTTGGGCCGGATGTCTTGCCCTACATCTCCCACAACGCCCCGCTTGCTCAGACCCGAAAAGCAGCCCAAGGATTTTGCTTTACACCAGGGAGCGAATTTAAGCGAGCGGGAACAAAACTTCGCGAAAGACCCTCTGCGGAGAAAGGTTGGAAACAGGACGTTTCCAACCCGCCATTGAGCAGGAGCGATTTGGCGGACGAAACCCGGGCGAGGGTTTCGCCCAAGCCGCCACGCCACAGAGAACAACTTGGCGGCGCAGGTCACCTTTCGGAGCGGAGAGCTTGAGCGTTAGTTTTGTCCGCGCAGCTTATTGAGCGACCGGGAGTAAAGCAAAATCCTGGAGAATAACTTTCGGGACAGAAGCGCACCTTTCTTTTCACTTTCCCTCCCACAAAAGGCCAGCCATGCTATATAATAATACCTGCAGACCAAAGCGAAAGGAGACTCCCATGGCCAAAGAAGTGCTGATTCAGATCGCAAGTACCCAAAGCTATGAAGAAGGGTCCGAGGAACGACTAGAGTTTTCCGCAGCGGGAACCTTACATAAGAGGGAAGGCAGTTATTATATCGTATATCGCGATTCGGCAACCGCCGGGACGGCTGAGGTAACCACCAGCCTTAAGGTGGAACCGGCTAAAGTGACCCTTAACCGCATGGGAGCCATTGACCAAAAGCAGATTTTCGAACAGGGGGTCCGCCACAGCTCAACCTATGTCACACCTCAAGGCTCATTATTTCTGCAGGTCCTGACTGAGGAGATGAAGATTGACTTGACAGAGCAGGGCGGAAATATTACTCTAAAATATAATCTTTTTTTTAATGAGCAATGGGTCAGCCATAATTCACTGCGGATTAATATAAAGGAGGACGCTCCTCAATGAGTTTATACATTAATATTAAAGACACTATCTATGCCAATCTGGCCAAAGCTGCCCTGGAGGCCCAAAAGGCAGGTGAGCTTAGCTTTGAGAGCTTGCCTAATTATGTCTTGGAAGAGCCCCGGGAAAAGCAGCATGGTGATTGGGCAACCAATTTAGCCATGGTCCTGACCAAGCAAGCCCGCAAAGCCCCCAGGGATATCGCCACGATTCTGATTAAGCATCTGGACACTGAAGGAACCTTCATTACCGCCAGCGAAATCGCCGGTCCCGGATTCATTAATTTCCGTTTGGATCCCAACTGGCTCACAGGAGTCATTCCCGAAGTGTTAAACCTGGAAGCAGACTATGGAAAAGTAAACCTGGGCCAAGGGAAAAAAGTCCAGGTGGAATTCGTCAGCGCCAATCCCACCGGACTGCTCCATATGGGCAATGCCCGGGGTGCAGCCTTAGGGGATAGCTTAGCCGCTTTGCTGGCCATGGCCGGTTACGAAGTCAGCCGGGAATTCTACATTAACGATGCGGGCAACCAAATTTATAACTTTGCCCTTTCCCTGGAAGCCCGTTACCTTCAGCTCATGGGTCAGGATGTTCCTTTCCCTGAGGGAGGATACCACGGTGAAGATCTTATCGACACCGTCAAAGGCTTAATCGAAAAAGTGGGGAATAAATACCTCAATGTCGATCAGGATCTGCGCCGGGAATTTCTCGTCCGCTATGCGCTGGAGGAGAAGCTGACCAGTATCCGTGAAACCCTCACCGATATGGGTGTTCACTATGATTGTTGGTTCAGTGAGCAATCCTTGCATGACTCCGGATTTGTTAAGGACACCATGGAAAAGCTGGAGCAGCAGGGTTATATCTATGAAAAAGAAGGGGCGCAATGGCTGAAATCCACCTTGTTCGGGGATGAAAAGGATGAAGTTGTGGTCCGTGGCAATGGGACTCCCACCTATTTTGCCGCCGATATTGCTTACCATCGCAATAAATTTGAACGGGGTTTTGACCGGGTCATCAATATTTGGGGCGCCGACCACCATGGGCATGTGGCCCGTATGAAGGGAGCCATGTCCGCCTTGGGATATGATCCTGAGAACCTCCAAATCATTTTGATGCAGCTGGTTCGCCTCATTCAGAATGGCGAAGTGGTCCGTATGTCCAAGCGTTCCGGCCAATACATTACACTAAGAGAACTGATGGATGAAGTCGGCAAGGATGCCGCCCGCTTCTTCTTTATCATGCGGGATCCCGACTCTACCGTAGAATTCGATTTGGATCTGGCTAAAGCAGAGTCTTCCGATAATCCTGTCTACTATGTCCAATACGCCCATGCGCGGCTGTGCAGCATTTTACGCCAGGCTGCCGAGCAGGGCTACAATACAGCGGGAATACCCCAGGAAGGGGAGCTGAAGAGACTTCAGAGCAACGAAGAACGGGAGCTTCTGAAGAAGATTGCCGAATTGCCTAACGAGATCGAAGTAGCTGCCCGTCTGACAGAACCACATCGTCTGGCCCGTTATGTGCTGGATCTGGCAGGGCTTTTCCACTCCTTCTATAACAGCCAAAGAGTTTTGGTGGATGAGGAAGGATTGCGGGAAGCGCGTTTGGGCCTGGTTCGTTCTACCAAGCAGGTCCTGGCTAATGTTTTAGGCATCCTTGGCGTGACTGCTCCGGAAAGAATGTAGTAAGAAATTAATGTAAGTTTTGAGTGTTGCAGAGTACCAGGCAGGAAATAATTAGGGATGGGTCGAATATACTGTCTAAATATTCGGAGATGAACATGAAGGGCGGTGTAAAATTGACCCATTCCTTAACACAGAACGTAAAGCTCTCTGATGAAGATATGGCTTACGAGATTCTTGCCTCCCAAGGGCGAGCCATGCATTACCAGGATTTGATCATGGAGGTGCTCACCCGGCAGGAACGCCCGCAAGATGCGGCTGCCATCTCGGGCGTATTGACCCATATCAATTTAGATGCCCGCTTTGCCTATGCAGGCAATGGAGAGTGGGGACTTAAAGTCTGGGTTCCCAGCAAAAGTTCACGGAAACTGCCAACCATCACCTTATTGAATAAAGGATTGCCCTATGATGATGATAACCAGGAACTGGAGTTGGATTTGGAGGGCAAGGATGTCCTTTTCGATGACGGTGAAGATGGCGGGGAAGAAGATGCAGAGCTCGAAGAGGGCTCCTTTAACAACGAAGAATCCTGGTAAGTCTTGATGATTTTAAGCTTGCGGAAAGAATCTCAGAATCGCCTTGACAGCTCATCGAAATCTGGCTAGAATAAGTATAAATGGTAAAAATAAAGCTAGTGCGTCTTGCGGACTAGCTTTTTTTATGTGCATGCGTTCGGCTTTTCAATGATCATGATCATTATACTGCTGTGCGGAATTCTGAATACAAAGTGATATTAGAAATTGGTCGAGAAAGGATAGGGAAAGATGACGAAGTTTATTTTTGTCACAGGTGGTGTAGTATCCTCCTTGGGAAAGGGGATCACGGCATCCGCTCTGGGGTGCCTGCTCAAAAATAGGGGATTAAGTGTTGCCATTCAAAAATTTGATCCTTATATTAACATTGACCCAGGGACCATGAGCCCATACCAGCATGGTGAAGTTTTTGTCACCGATGATGGAGCGGAGACGGATTTAGACCTTGGGCATTATGAGCGTTTTATTGATGTGCCTGTGTCTAAAAATAGCAATGTGACCACGGGAAAAATCTACTGGTCCGTCCTCAACAAAGAAAGACGGGGGGACTACTTAGGGGGAACGGTACAGGTCATCCCTCATATTACCAACGAAATCAAAGAACGCATCTATCGGGTGGCCCGGGAAAATCACCCGGATATTGTGATCACGGAGATTGGCGGTACCGTTGGCGATATTGAATCCCTGCCTTACTTAGAAGCGATTCGTCAAATGCGCAGTGATATCGGCCGGGAGAATGTCCTTTATCTGCATGTGACCCTTATTCCCTATCTGAATGCTTCAGGTGAGCTGAAGACAAAGCCTACCCAGCACTCTGTTAAAGAGCTGCGGGGAATCGGTATTCAGCCGAATATTCTGGTTTGCCGCACCGAACATGCCATTTCCGAGGATATGAAGGAAAAACTGGCCCTCTTCTGCGATATCGATCGTGAAGCCATTATTCAAATGGTGGATGCCAAGAGTATTTATGAAGTTCCTTTAAATATTTTAGAAGAAGGCATGGATGATATCGTCCTTAAGATTCTGGGCCTTGAAGCGCCTCCTGCGGATATGACTGACTGGAGGGCTATGGTCGATCGGATCAATAATCCTCAGAGTGAAACGGAAATTGCCATCGTCGGCAAATATGTGGAGCTTCCCGATGCTTATTTGAGTGTGGCCGAAGCCTTGCGTCATGCCGGAATTGAACATCTGGCGAAAGTTAAGATACGCTGGGTCAACTCGGAAGAGATTGAAGGCTCTTCAGCCGCAGAGCTGCTTAAGGGTGTATCCGGGATTCTGGTTCCCGGCGGTTTTGGCAACCGGGGCATCGAAGGTAAGATTGAAGCCATTCGCTATGCCCGGGAAAATAAAATCCCCTTCTTAGGGATTTGCTTAGGCATGCAGACGGCGGTCATTGAATTTGCCCGGAATGTGTGCGGCATGACCAATGCCAACAGCTCTGAATTCGATGTGGACGCGCCTTATCCGGTCATTGACCTCCTCCCTGAACAGAAGGAGATTGAAGATAAGGGAGGAACCATGCGCTTAGGAATCTCTCCTGTCAAGCTTATCGAGAGCACGTTGGTCAGCTCTATTTACCAGGATGAAGTGATCTATGAGCGCCATCGTCATCGCTATGAAGTAAATAATCAATTCCGCGCAGAATTGGAAAAGGGCGGCCTGAAATTCTCAGGAACCTCCCCCGACGGGCGCCTTGTCGAAATCACCGAATATCCGGATCATCCCTGGTTTGTGGCGTCACAGTTCCATCCGGAATTCAAATCCCGTCCTTATCGTTCCCATCCTCTTTTCAGAGAGTTTGTCAAAGCCACATTGGCCAATAGATAAGGTGATACAAAGGCAATTCCATGGCTCCCCGAGCCATGGAATCGTTTTAGGCAAACTAAAAGCCGTTTGGGCTTGCTTGTTTATGGCAAAAATTAACATAAGAAGTATACTATATAACGGGAGGCTGTTGGGATGCCTTATACTGCAAGGTTAATAGATGACGCTGCAAAAGAGCGTTTTGATCAATTTATGGCTCGTCACGCCAAGGGTCATGTACTGCAGACCTGGGGCTGGGGAGAGCTCAAAAGCAAAACCGGCTGGAAACCGTGGCGCTTAGTCCTGGAAGATCGTGGCGAAATCGTCGCCGCTATCTCCATTCTCGAGCGCAAGATACCTGTGGTGGGAATTCCGATCTTTTATGCTTCCCGGGGACCTGTTCTCGATTGGACTGATCATGAATTGTTTGATGCCCTGCTTGTGGAGATTAAAAAGCTGGCCAAAAAGCGAGGGGCTATTTTTCTGAAAATCGACCCGGATATTCCTTCTGCAGATCAAGATTTAGAAGGTTACCTGAAAAGCCGGGGGTTCCGCAGTGCAGAAACCGGCAAAGGTTTTGAAGGAGTCCAGCCTAAATACGTCTTTCGTCTGGATATCTCTCCTGATGAGGAGACGCTTATGGCGCAAATGCACCAGAAGACCCGCTATAATGTTAAATTGGCCACGAAAAAAGGCGTCGCCATCCGCGTCGGCACGAAAGAAGATTTGCCCGCTTTTTATCGAGTGCTTAAAGAAACGACGGAGCGGGATAAGTTCCTGGTTCGGAACTACTCCTATTTTGAGGATATGTATGATGAGCTTCATGCTGCCGGCATGGCGGAGCTGTTTATCGCCGAATATGAAGGACAGATCATCGCAGGCACCCTGGCTCTGATTATCGGAGAAAAGGCCTGGTATCTCTATGGCGCCTCCTCCAATTCCCATCGAAATGTTATGCCCAATTATCTGATTCAATGGGAAATGATCCGCTGGGCCAAAGCCAAAGGCTGCACCCTCTACGATTTTCGCGGGGTACCCGGCCATCTCACCGAGGACAATCCTCTCTACGGCCTTTACCGGTTCAAAAAAGGCTTCAACGGCGAGTATACCGAATTCATCGGCGAATGGGATTTGGTCTATCGTCCGGTGGTCTACTTTCTCTGGAACACTCTCGAACCGGTGTACTCCGATCTGGTTAAGGGGATGATCGGGAAGCTGCGGCGAAGAAATAAGGGATAAGAAATGAACAAACTCACTAAAGGTGGCGATATCCTATGAGTGACGCATGGATCGATATCAACCTGGACGCCATAGCGAATAATTACCGGGAAGTAACTCAGCAGCTCAGCCCGGCTGCCCGGGTCATGGCCGTCGTTAAAGCCGACGCCTATGGCTTAGGGGCTGTTCCCGTCGCCCAAACCCTTCAAAAGCTGGGCTGCCCGGCTTTTGCGGTGACCACTGTGGAAGAAGGTCTTATTCTGCGCCAACACGGGGTAGAGGGCATTATATTGGTGTTAGGGCCGGTGTCTGCGGAGCAAATGGCGGAGGCTCTCACAGGAGATTTGCAGCTGACTCTGTCGGATTTTCATATGCTGAGGGAATGGGAAACTGTTGCTGCCGGGCTGGGCATAGAGGCTAAGGTCCACCTTAAGCTGGAGACAGGAATGGGCAGGACCGGCTTCTTCGAGAAAGAATGGGGAGAGCTTGCCGCACAGTTGAAGAAATCTCCCCACATCACTCCGGTGGGTGTCTATACCCACCTGGCCCGGGCTGCCCAACGGGATCGGGCTTATACCCGGCAGCAAGTGGAAAGCTTTCAGAGAGGGGTAAACCTTCTTGAGGAACAAGGCTTTGCCGGCTTGTGGAAACATGTGTGCAACAGTGCTGCTTTTTTGGACTATCCCGATTGGCATTATGATTTTATTCGGACAGGAACTCTTTTAATCGGTCACATCCCCGCCCCAGCCTTTGCCGGCAAGCTTAAACTGCAGGATCCCTGGGTCGCCAAGGCTCGCATTGTCAGTCTGCGCCGGGTGCCCATAGGAACTTTTGTCGGCTACCAGAGCATTTATCGAACCAAGGCAGAGACCCAGTTGGCGGTGATTCCTGTGGGCTATGCCGACGGGTTCGGTGTTCAGCCTCATTTTGTTCCCCAAGGAGTATGGGACTTTATTAAGATTGTCATTAAGAATTTTTTAGCCCTTTGCAGAATCTATATCGGCCAAGAGAGCGTAATTTTACAGGGACACAGGGTTCCTGTGGCCGGAAAAATCGGCATGCAGTTAACGGTTCTTGACGTAGGAAACCTGCCTTGTGAAACTGGAGATGAAGTGATTCTGCCTCTGCGCAGGACCCAAGCCAATCCGCGATTATTGCGACAATATTGGTCTGAAAAAAGATTAATCGCGAAACGTCATATAAAAGAAGGATTTTTACAATCTTATCCAGAATATCCATAAATAATAGCAGTGGGGACCACTGGCGAAAGGGGGCAATTTATGGCTAATATTTTGGTTGTAGATGACCAAATGGGGGTACGAAGACTCCTCTTTGAAACCTTCAAAGAAGAAGGTCATCTAGTTAAAATGGCAGAGAATGGCAACGAAGCCCTGCGTGTACTTGAGGGCTACAAGCCGGACTTAATTATTATGGATATGAAAATGCCGGAAATGAATGGGATCGATACCCTTAAGGAGATCCGTACCTTTAATCAGGATGTTCAGGTTATCATGATGACTGCTTATGGTGATGCACAGACGATGGAAAGAGCACAGGAGCAAGGGGTAAGGCATTACATCAGCAAGCCTTTCGACCTGTTTGAGCTGCGGGATGTGGTTCGTGATCTGCTTAAATAAATAATAATGGAGAATTTTTGAGGGAACAACGCATAAATTATTGCAAGGTTTCCTCTTATTTTTTTAGATAAAGGATGGAGGAAAAACCCCCCCACTTGCCGAAGTATAGTTTCGAGTAGAAAGAGGTGGGAAAATTGATCCTGACAACCCATACATCCGTTGCCATACAGTGTCCCAAATGTGGAGAATTAGAGTTTCACGCCCTTTCACTTTTTGCGTTTTCAGGTAAGGGACGGGAAAGTTTATATTGCCGCTGCGGCGAAGTGTTGATGTCTGTGACCAGCAGAGATCGCAAACATTTCAATGTATCTTTTAATTGTGCTTTTTGCGGCAAAATGCACTACCTGCGTTTAAAAAGGGGTGCTTTTTGGGGCAAGAACGCCCTCCCTTTGCTCTGTCCGGAAGTGGAGGCGTCCACAGGCTTTGTCGGTCCCAAACAGAAAGTAGCCCAAGCTTGTCAGGAGCGGGAGAAGTCCATCGCTGAGCTGGCTTCGGAACTCGGTTATGAAGATGAGTTTGAGAACCCCGAGGTTATGCTGAAGCTCTTGGATCATCTCCATAATTTAGCCAGAGACGGAGCCTTAGGCTGCAAATGCGGCAACCATAATCTTACTTTTGAGCTTTTGCCGGACCGTATCGAGCTTTATTGTGAGATTTGTGATGCGGTAGGCGTGATTTATGGAGAAAACACGGAGAACATTCGGATCTTTGAGGGAATGGCGTCTGTAAATTTGGACGAAAATAAAACCGTACTGTTAAATTGTACACAGCACGGACATTTTTGTAAGGCAATTGAGGAGGAATAAGAATGAGTTTAGTATCAATGGCTCAACTTTTGCTTGACGCCCAGCAAGGGCAATATGCCGTGGGGGCATTTAACTGCAATAATATGGAGATTGTGCAAGCCATTGTCAGTGCGGCGGAAGCGGAAAAATCCCCGGTTATTGTTCAAGCGAGCCAGGGAGCTATTAAATATGCGGGAATTGAATATATTGCCGCCATGACCCGCTTAGCGGCTGAACAAGCCAGTGTTCCTGTGGCCCTCCATCTTGATCATGGAACCAGCTTCGCTCAAATTATGAGCTGTGTAAGAAACTCCTTTACTTCCGTGATGATTGACGGTTCGAAGCTTCCTTTGGAAGAGAATATAGCCTTAACCAATAAAGTCATCGAAGCAGTCCGGCCCCTTGGCATCTCCGTTGAGGCCGAATTGGGCAAAATCGGCGGAACAGAAGACGATATCACCGTCAGTGAGAAAGAAGCTCTCTTTACGGATCCCGCTGAAGCAGAGCGCTTTGTCAGTGAGACAAAAGTGGATGCTCTGGCTATTGCCATCGGTACTGCCCATGGCCAATATAAAGGGATTCCTAAGCTTGATTTCCAACGCCTGACTGAGATTCGCAAGAGAGTTAATGTTCCCATCGTACTCCATGGCTCGTCGGGAGTGCCGGACGAAGCCATCCAAAAAGCCATTTCCCTGGGGGTATGCAAAGTCAATATCGATACCAACATCCGGGAGGCCTTCGTAGCTGCTGCCCGTAAGGTAATGGTTGATCATCCCCAAGAGATTGATCCCAGAAAAATGCTCGGACCGGCTCGTGAAGCCACCGTCGCGATCATCAGGGAGAAGATCCGGCTCTTCGGGAGCAGCGGGAAAGCCTAAGGAGGGATATCATGGAGTTTTTATTGGATTCAGCCAACCCGGAGGAGATCAGGCAGGCGTGGGCCATGGGAGTTATCGGAGGAATAACCACCAATCCCAGCTTGGTGGCCAAAGAAGGCAGGGATTTTCACCAGCTTCTGCAGGAACTTGTGCAGATTGTTAACGGCCCCATCAGTGCTGAAGTAATTGCTTTAGATACCGAAGGAATGCTGGGGGAGGCCCGGGAACTTGCCGCCATGCACCCCAATATCGTCGTCAAAATTCCTATGACGGAAGAGGGGCTCAAAGCGGTCAAGGTCCTGAAGGCCGAAGGCATTAAAACTAATGTGACCTTAGTTTTTTCAGCGGTGCAGGCTTTGCTGGCCGCTCGGGCGGGAGCCACTTATGTCAGCCCCTTTCTGGGCAGACTGGATGATATCGGTGAAAATGGACTGCTTTTACTGGCTGACATTTGTGAGGTATTTGGAGTCCATGGACTGGAGACGAAAGTCATCGCCGCCAGCATCCGCAACCCCGTTCATGTGACGGAAGCAGCCAAGATCGGTGCGGATTATGCCACCGTGCCCTTCAATGTTTTGTGCCAGCTCTTTAAGCATCCCTTGACTGAGGCAGGCATTAAGAAGTTTTTAGCCGATTGGCAAAAGCTTAAATAGCGGGATGATAAGTGGCGGTTGGCCATGAACCCACCTTGGGATGAAAGCTCTGACAGACGATTTTCGGCTGATAGGGCTTTTCTTATTCGACTTTATACTCTGCCTTGCATCCGCAAAAAAAGTATGGGACAATTAAAGATAGTGCTTATGAATAGCGAAATCGCTGTTTGTATATAACTCATGTCTCATTGAATTAGGATTAGGTTAGGAATTCAATTAAAATTTGGAGGGATCATTATGAATAATGAAATGGCCATGGAAAGGGAACTCACCATGGAGTTTGCCCGGGTTACAGAGGCAGCAGCGCTGGCTTCGGCCCGCTGGGTTGGCCGCGGGAATAAAGAAGCCGCAGATGATGCGGCAGTACAAGCCATGCGCTCCGTCTTTGACACCATTCGTATGCAGGGAACGGTGGTCATTGGCGAAGGGGAAATGGATGAAGCCCCCATGCTCTATATCGGTGAAAAAGTGGGAAGCGGCGAAGCTCCGGAATTGGATGTGGCCGTGGATCCCCTGGAAGGAACGAATAGTGTCGCCAAGGGCTTAGCCGGTGCTATTGCTGTGGTTGCTATTGCCAGAAAAGGCGGTCTCCTGCATGCCCCGGATATGTATATGGACAAAATCGCCGTCGGCCCCCTGGCCAAAGGCAAAATACACTTGGATGCCCCTGTCCAGGAGAATTTGGCCAATGTAGCCCGGGCTCTGGGCAAGAGTATGGATGACCTTACCGTAGTTATTCTGGACCGTCCCCGTCATGAGAAGATCATTCATGACGTCCGGGAGGCGGGCGCCCGGATTCGCCTGATCACGGATGGTGATGTATCTCCGGCGGTGGCTTGTGCTATTGAAGGAACCGGGGTCGATGTGATGATGGGAATCGGAGGAGCCCCGGAAGGGGTACTGGCTGCAGCTGCGCTGCGGTGTCTGGGCGGAGAGATGCAGGGAAGGCTTTGGCCGGAGAATGAAGAGGATGTTCTGCGGGCCCAGAAGCTGGGCGTCAGTGATGTCGCTAAATTGTTAACGATGGATGATCTGGTCTGCTCTGATGATGTCTTCTTTGCAGCCACCGGTATCACCGAAGGCCCGCTGCTCAAAGGGGTGCATTTTACTTCCCAGGGAGCTCTGACCCATACTGTGGTGATGCGTGGAAAAACGGGGACAGTGCGCTTTATTGAGGCGCGGCATCGTTTTGACAAAAAGCCCGCCTATGCCATGAAGGGTGCTGTGTAGCGGCCTGTTCAGCTTCAGCAGGTATTTTTTACCTGGACATGGGTAAAGCTACCCTTGAGGTGATTATTTAAAAATGAATCATGAAGGACATGAGCGGAGAGGCTTTTGTCGTAAAGGGTGTGCTCTCCTGTTCATGTGTTGTTTCTGGGTTAATGCCTGGTCCTTGCCTGCTTTTGCTCAGGAGGAAGAACGGGTTACCTATTCCGTGGTCACGCTCCAGGCGGGGCAAAGCCTTGATGATTTGGCTCAAAAGTATCAGACGACCAGGTCTCAGATTCTGCTGGATAATCCGGCAGTCGTCATAGCTCCCGGGGCGACACTGACCATTCGGGAAAAGACTGTTCAGGGAACTCATGAGGCAGCTGAAGTATTATCCAGGGGAACAGCGCTCATCTGGAGTTGGCCGGCTTATGGCTCCATCAGTTCGGATTACGGCTGGAGAAAGGGAGAATTTCATCATGGCATCGATTTGGCAATCTCCCATGGAACGGAAATCCTCGCCGCTCGGGCGGGCAAGGTAGTCAAGGCTCAATGGCATGATATTTATGGATTGACTGTGCTTTTGGAACATGGCAATGGGGTGCAAAGCCTCTATGCCCATAATCAAAAAATCCTGGTGAGTCCGGGAGAGTGGGTTGAGCAGGGAGATTGCATCGCCCTGGCGGGAGATACGGGAAGAAGTACGGGCCCTCATCTTCATTTTGAGATTCGCCTGCATGGGAAAGCCGTGGACCCCAAGCCCTATTTGCCCCAAAACCCAATCTAAAACTATAATCGGATTCTTTAGGAATCTTTATGAAAAAATATTTGAGAACATTTAAGGCATTCCCTGTTTTTTTGTCTTGACCTGCATGAAGCCGACGTGCTACAATGTTTAGAGTTGACGACTCGGTTGGGAAAGAAGGTGACGACATGAAAGAAAAGACACACCCTAAATATGAACAAACCACTATCACTTGTGTCTGTGGAGAAGTTATTCCTACCGGCAGCACAAAGAAAGATATTAAGGTGGAAATTTGTTCTAAGTGCCATCCCTTCTATACCGGTGTTCAACGTTTTGTAGATGCTGGTGGACGAGTGGATCGCTTTAAGAAAAAATACGGCATGTAATATGAACAACGGCCTGCGGTCGTTGCTGGAGAAAAAGCAGAGCGCATGCTCTGCTTTTTCTTTACAGTTGCTGGCTGCGCAGAGCAGTAATAAGTGAGCTGATAGGCTTGGAACTCAATGCAGAGGGTAGATTGGTTGCAGACACCTAAGCTATGCAATACAAGAAGCCTAGTACTCTGTAACACCTAAATCCTTACCTTTCCGGCGGTTAAATTTCCGTATGACTGCGTTGTCGTCAATCGCCATACGACCGGTATTGCTCATTCCTCCGCCTTGTCCTACGAAAATTTTCCTCGCCGGGCAATGCAAGTTTTAAGTGTCACAGAGTACTAGGAAATACTAAATTTAAATGGCTACTTGAGGTGTGAATTAATGCAAAGAAAATTAATTGAAATTGAAAGGCGCTATGACGAGCTGACCCAGCTCTTAAGCGATCCTGAGGTCATCGGCAACCAGAGCGAATGGCAAAAATATGCCAAAGCTCAAGCGGGAATGACGGATATTGTGGAAGCCTTCCGTGAGTATTCTGAAGTTGTGAAACATCTGGAAGAGACACAGGGACTGCTTGAGGAAAAGTTAGACCCTGAATTTAAGGAAATGGCTGAGCTGGAGCTTGAGGAACTCACCGAAAAGCGGGATGAGCTGGAAGAGAAAATGAGAATTCTGCTCTTGCCCAAAGACCCTAATGATGATAAAAACGTCATTATGGAAATCCGTGCCGGTGCGGGGGGCGAAGAGGCGGCGCTTTTTGCCGGGGATCTCTATCGCATGTACACCAAATACGCTGAACACCAAGGCTGGCGCACAGAGCTTTTAAGCGCCAGTTACACCGATATCGGGGGCTTTAAAGAAATTATTTTCCTTATCGAAGGACAAGGAGCTTATAGCAAGCTGAAGTTTGAAAGCGGCGTTCATCGGGTGCAGCGGGTACCCACGACAGAGTCCGGCGGCCGGATTCATACCTCCACCACCACGGTGGCGGTGCTTCCCGAGGCGGAAGAAGTGGATGTTGCCATCAACCCCAACGATTTGCGCATTGATATCTTCTGCTCCAGCGGTCCCGGGGGACAGTCGGTCAATACCACTCAATCCGCGGTTCGCATCACCCACGTTCCCACAGGTACTGTTGTCTCCTGCCAAGACGAGAAGTCTCAGCTGAAGAACAAAGAAAAAGCCCTGCGGGTTCTGCGGGCCCGTCTCCTGGAGCGTGCTCAGGAAGAGGCTATGGGCGAATTGGCCAGTGAGCGCCGCAGTCAGGTGGGAACCGGGGATCGCAGTGAGCGAATCCGCACCTATAACTTCCCTCAAGGCCGGGTGACAGACCACCGTATCGGCTTGACCCTCCATCGCCTGGATTCCATCTTGTTAGGAGAGCTGGATGAGGTGATCAATGCCTTGATTACAACGGATCAAGCCGAGCGTCTGAAATCGGAGGCATAATGCGGATCATTGATGCTCTTTTATGGGGAGAGCAGGAATTAAACCTTGCCCAAGTGGACAATCCGCGCTGGGATGCGGATCTCCTGCTTGGGCATATTCTCAGCTTAAGGCGGGAACAACTTTATTTGGAGAGAGAGCAAACCCTTGGCCCTGAGCAGGAGGCTGCTTATCAACAGATGATTAGCCGCAGGGCCAGGCGGGAACCTCTTCAATACATTGTAAAGCACCAGGAATTTATGGGGCTTGATTTTTATGTGGATGAAAGAGTTCTGATTCCCAGGGCAGACACAGAGATCCTCGTGGAAAAGGTCCTGGAATTAAAAAAGGAATGGCAGCATTCAGCGGATAGGGGAGGTAGCGAGGAATCCCCCCACATCGCGGATCTCTGCACAGGCAGCGGAGCTTTGGCGATCAGTATTGCTCACTTTTGGCCTCAGGCTGAAGTTGTTGGGACAGACTTATCCAGGGATGCCCTGGATGTGGCACGGTTCAATGGCGAGCGGCTTGGGGTGCGGATCCAATGGCGTCAAGGGGATTTTTTAGAACCCCTTCGCGGGGATAGCTGGGATCTTATCGTAAGCAATCCGCCCTATGTAACCCAGGCAGAATATGGGGAACTGGCCCCGGAACTAGCTAAAGAACCGCGGATGGCTTTTCTGGGCGGAGCAGACGGCCTGGATTTTTATCGGGAGCTGGCCCGGGAAGGCCGTTCCCTGCTCAGGGAGAAGGGTATAATCCTGATGGAGATCGGTTGGCAGCAAGGAAATTCGGTGGCAGAACTTTTTCAGCAACAGGGCTTCCAGACTCAGATCCTTCAGGATTTGGGGGGAAGAGATCGGGTAGTTTTCGCGAGGTGAGAATTTTGCAAACAAAACGGGTGACGATCGATGCACAGCATCCTCAGACAGAGTGGATTAAAGAGGCAGCCCAGCTGATTCGCGAAGGGCAATTGGTGGCCTTGCCCACGGAGACGGTCTATGGTTTAGGGGCTAATGCCATGGATGCCCATGCCTGCCAGGAGATTTTTAAAGTCAAGGGCAGACCTCAGGATAATCCTCTGATCGTTCATATCTCAGACTTGGCAATGGTCAAAAGGCTGGTGGAGGAATGGACCCCTCAAGCAGCCCTTTGTGCAGATAAGTTTTGGCCGGGTCCCTTGACCCTGGTCCTGGAAAAGACCGCCTTTGTACCGGATGTGGTCAGCGGGGGCTTAGGAACTGTGGCCATTCGGATGCCCCAACACCCGGTGGCTCTGGAGCTCATTAAGGAGGCCGGGGTTCCCATCGCTGCCCCCAGTGCCAATCTTTCCGGGAAGCCCAGCCCTACCCGGGGAATTCACGTCTGGAAGGATTTAAAGGGCAAGATTCCCCTGATCTTGGATGGGGGACCTTGCGCCGTGGGTGTTGAATCCACAGTCCTGGATTTGACAGGTGAAGTGCCGACCATCCTTCGTCCGGGAGGCATCACCAAAGAGCAGCTGGAGGAAGTCTTGGGAGAAGTGGCGGTGGATCGCCCTGCACCGGATCAGGCACCGAAGGCTCCCGGCATGAAATACCGCCATTATGCCCCCAAGGGGGAGCTGACCTTGCTTATTGGTGAGAGGAAAAACGTGATCCGCAAAATAAAAGACGAGCTTCGCAAGGGGCATTCCCGGTTGAAGAAGGTAGGCATTCTCTGCACCCTGGAAAGTGCGCCAGAGCTGCACAGCCAGCTTCCGGATCTGCTCTTTGTCTTAGGATCGGAGCATCATCCTGAAGAGGTAGCCGGGAACCTCTACCAGGGTTTAAGGCTCTGTGATGAGCAGGGCATGGATATGATCCTGGCCGAAGGAGTTTCCGAAAAGGGTCTGGGTTTCGCCATCATGAACCGGCTGCAGAAGGCTTCCGGACAGAGGGTTATGCGGGTGTAAGCATGCAACCTCCCCCCATGGCATAGAATTACAGAGATATTGTATTCTACCTTCGAACAGGAGGAATGGGGATTGAATCTTGCATGGATCTTGGCTCTGTCCGTTGCTTTAGGGGCGGATGCCTTTTCTCTGGCCTTGGCTATCGGCCTGGTAGGAGTCGGAAAAAGGATGACCTTAAGGCTTTCTCTGTTGGTGGCTGTCTTTCATGTTTTTATGCCCTTAGGGGGGCTGTTTTTAGGACAGACTCTGGGAATGTTTCTCGGTCATTTAGCCAAAGGGATAGGTGCCCTGGTGCTCCTCTGGTTAGGGGGACGGATGATTTTCCATGTCTGGAGACCGGAGGCGGAATATATTCCTCTTTCGAAAGCCAGAGCAAATCTTAATCGCCGGCAATTGCCCACCGGGGTTTCCCTGAGCGGCATCGGTATGTATGCTTTGGCAGCCAGTGTAAGCCTGGACGCCCTTAGTGTAGGATTTTCTTTAGGGACAGTGGACAGCCGCATCGGGCTTACGGTTCTGGTTATGGGTACTGTAGCGGGAATCATGATGGGGGGCGGTTTGGTCCTCGGCCGCTATGTAGGTTCCTGGCTGGGAAAACGGGCTGAAATCGTCGGGGGCTTTGTTCTCGTGATCATTGGTCTAAGGATGTTATTGGGATAGGAGTAGTCGGGCGTGCGAATTGTATTTGTTTGTACCGGCAATACATGCCGGAGCCCCATGGCTGAAGGTTTAGCCAGGGAGATTTTGGGAGCGGATATCCAGGTGGAGTCCGCAGGTTTAGCAGCTTGGGAGGGAGAGCCTGCCGCTGCCCAGGCGGTTCAGGTCTTAAAGGAAAAAGGCATCGATCTCACGTCACATCAAGCTCGCTTGGCTCGCAGGGAAATCCTGGCTTCTGCAGATTGGATTATTCCCATGACCGGTGCTCACGAGGTGCAGCTTAAGGGGGCCTTCCCTGAGTTTGCCGCGAAAATCAAGAGGTTGGGGCGCTGGGCCGGAGACGGAAAAGATCAGGATATTCCGGATCCCTGGGGCGGAAGTGTGGAGCGGTACCGCCGGTGTGCGGAAGACATGGAGGTTTTGCTCCATAAGGTCAAAGCAAGCCTGGAGGGGCGGCATTGAACGAGGCTGCTTTCAGTAATCATAGCTTGGGAAAATCATGGACAAACTAAGGCGCGATGGCTATTATGTGCGAAAATTTTCCTCGCCGGGCAAGGCAAGTTTTAAGTATTACAGAGTATTAGGCAGGGATTGGCTGATTAATGTAGAAAACTGCTATAGATATTGGAGGTGTCCCTTTTGAAAATTGCACTAGGAGCAGATCATGGGGGGTACGAACTTAAAAATGAGATTCGTGCCCATTTAGAAGAACAAGGGATTGAGATTCTGGATTTCGGCACCAACACTAAAGATTCTGTGGAGTATCCCAGGTATGGTTTCTATGTAGGTGATGCAGTGACTAAAGGCAAAGCAGACTTAGGAATTGTGGTCTGTGGTACGGGCTTAGGGATCTCCATCGCTGCCAATAAAGTACCAGGGGTTCGTGCTGCAGTCTGCACTGAGACCTATTCCGCACGTATGGCGCGGGAACATAATAATGCCAATATCCTGGCTCTCGGAGGCAGAGTCACCGGTTTGGGCTTGGCCTTGGATATCGTGGATATGTTTGTTAAAACTCCTTTTGCCGGTGGACGACATGCTTGTCGGGTCGATCTCATCGAGGCCATTGAAAAAGGAGATACTCTCTAATTCCCTGTACGGAGGCAATCATCAATGAATTTTGAGGATATGGATAAAGCCTGGAATCAAGCTTTAGAAGAATTCTTTGCCCAAGCTGGTTTAAAACCCAGGCAAATCGTCGTGCTTGGCTGCAGTACCAGTGAGGTTATGGGACAACATATCGGGAAGGCAAGCAGCGAAGAGGTGGCAGAGGCCCTTCTTCCCCCTTTATTAGCCAAAGTCAGGGCGCGGGAGCTCTATTTGGCTATTCAGGCCTGTGAACATTTGAACCGCGCTCTGGTGGTGGAAGAAGCTTGTGTGGACCAGTACGGCCTTGATGCCGTAACCGTGGTCCCTTCCCTGCTGGCCGGAGGCTCCATGGCGGTTAAAGCTTGGCAGAACTATCAAGCACCGATGATGGTGGAAACCATCCGCGGGCATGCCGGAATTGATGTAGGAGATACCTTTATCGGGATGCACCTGCGGCCGGTGGTTGTACCCATACGCCCTTCCATTAAGTCAATCGGCCATGCCCACCTTACCATGGCCAGAACCCGGCCGCGGCTGATCGGCGGCCCGAGGGCGATGTACCCCGTAGTATGATGATTTTCAATAAGTCTCGTTTAATCTTTAGAGGCAGGAGTGTGGGTAATATGGATTATATTAAGGAATGGATTCTCCCTCAGGATCCCGAAGTGGCGGAGGCTATTGCCCAGGAGGAACAAAGGCAGCGCTATAAAATCGAGCTGATTGCCTCAGAGAATTTTGTGAGCCGAGCGGTCATGGCCGCCCAGGGTTCCGTTCTTACCAATAAGTATGCGGAAGGATATCCGGGAAAACGCTATTATGGCGGCTGTGAGTATGTGGATATCGTTGAGGATCTGGCCCGGGAGCGGGTGAAAAAGCTTTTTGGTGCGGAACATGCCAATGTCCAGCCTCATTCCGGCGCCCAGGCTAATACCGCTGTATATTTTGCCATGCTTAAACCCGGGGATACGGTTCTCGGCATGAATCTTTCCCATGGGGGTCATTTAACCCACGGCAGCCCGGTGAATATCTCCGGGATGTATTATAACTTTGTCGCCTATGGGGTGGATCAAGTCACCGAACGCATTGATTATGATGTGGTGCGCCAATTAGCCCTTGAGCATCGCCCTAAGCTGATTGTAGCGGGAGCCAGTGCCTATCCCAGACAAATCGACTTTGCCCGCTTAAGAGAAATTGCCGATGAGGCAGACTCTTACTTCATGGTGGATATGGCCCATATTGCGGGCCTGGTGGCAGCCGGGCTTCATCAAAACCCTGTTCCCTACGCACATTTTGTAACCACCACCACTCATAAAACCCTGCGGGGCCCCCGGGGGGGACTGATTCTATGCCAAGAAGAATTTGCCAAAGCTATCGATAAAGCCATCTTCCCCGGCATTCAGGGCGGCCCGCTGATGCATGTGATCGCGGCTAAGGCTGTTGCCTTCGGCGAGGCTTTAAAGCCGGAATTCGTGGAATATCAAAAACGCATTGTGGAGAATGCTAAAGTATTATCGGAAACTCTGGCGGAAAAAGGCTTCCGCATCGTTTCCGGAGGTACGGACAACCATTTGATGCTTGTGGATGTACGGTCTAA
The DNA here is from genome assembly GCF_000021925.1 of Desulfitobacterium hafniense DCB-2. Classification (NCBI taxonomy): domain Bacteria; kingdom Bacillati; phylum Bacillota; class Clostridia; order Eubacteriales; family Desulfitobacteriaceae; genus Desulfitobacterium; species Desulfitobacterium hafniense. The sequence goes on along the minus strand of NC_011830.1, from coordinate 5,147,642 downwards.
AGGCTTGACAGGGAAAGAAGCAGAGTATATTTTAGATGAGGTCGGTATTACGGTGAATAAGAACACCATCCCCTATGATCCGGCCAGCCCTATGGTAACCAGCGGCATCCGCATCGGCACCCCTGCCGTGACCAGCCGCGGTATGGATACCCTGGCGATGAAAAAGATTGCCGCAGCCATCGACATTGCTTTATCAGAACCCAATGAAGCGGGGGCTGCCAAAGCCCGGGATATGGTTGCAGCACTCTGCGCGGAATACCCGCTCTACCCAAATCTAGATTAGGAGTTGACACCCATGGCAAAAGTTCATATTCTGGATCATCCTTTGATACAGCATAAATTATCCTTAATCCGAGACGAAAATACAGGGTCCAAAGACTTTCGTGAACTGGTAGAAGAAGTTTCCATGCTTATGGCCTATGAAGTGACCCGGGATTTTCCTCTGCAGGATGTGGAAGTAAAGACCCCGGTGGCTACGATGACAGCCAAGGCAATAGCCGGACGCAAAGTCGGGTTGATTCCGATCTTAAGAGCCGGTCTGGGCATGGTGGATGGCATGCTGAGATTAATCCCCACCGCCAAAGTTGGCCATGTGGGGCTTTATCGGGATCCGGAAACACTGAAGCCGGTGGAATACTACTGCAAACTCCCTACCGATGTGGAAGAGCGTGATTTGATCGTCATTGATCCTATGCTGGCTACGGGGGGATCGGCTACGGCAGCCATCACCTTTCTGAAAGACAGGGGAGCAAAAAGCATCAAGCTGATGTGCCTGATCGCTGCTCCGGAAGGGATCAAAGAAGTTCAGAACTACCATGACGATGTGGATATTTTTGTGGCGGCAGTGGACGATTATTTAAACGACCACGGCTATATCATTCCGGGTCTCGGTGATGCCGGGGATCGGTTGTTTGGTACCAAATGAAAGAGTTAGAACGGCCCAGTTGGGATGAATATTTTATGCAGATGGCACAAGTTGTAGCCGGACGCTCCACCTGCCTGCGCCGTCAAGTGGGCGCTGTGATCGTCAAGGATAAGCAGATCCTCAGCACCGGTTATAACGGCAGTCCTACAGGATTGAGTCACTGTGCCCAAAAAGGCTGCCTCAGACAGCAGCTGGGTATTCCTTCCGGAGAACGGACAGAGATTTGCCGGGCGGTCCATGCGGAGCAAAATGCTTTGGTTCAGGCAGCCAAGCATGGGGTTTCTATTAATGGAGCGGATATCTATACCACATTTCAGCCCTGTGTGCTTTGCACGAAGCTCCTCATTAATGCCGGGATAAAGCGGGTCTTTTTCCTGTATCCCTACCCGGATTCACTGGCTTTGGAGATGGCGGCCGAGGCTGAGCTGGAACTTATTCAGCTGGAATTTCCCAACTCAATATAATGCAGAAAAGGGCTAGGGATTTCCCTAGCCCTGTCAGCATATTATTGAAAGGATCTGAAAGCTGATTCTCCAGGATTTTGTTTTACACCGGTCGCTTCATAAGCTGCGCGGACAAAACTACCGCTCAAGTCCTCCGCTCCGAAAGGTACCCCGCCAAATCGCTCCTGCTCAATGGCGGGTTGGAAACGTCCTGTTTCCAACCTTTCTCCGCTGCGTGCTTTTCGCGAAGTTTTGTTTCCGCTCGCTTAAAGTCGCTTCCCTTGTGTAAAACAAAATCCTTGGGCTGGTTTTCGAGTTTAAGCGGTACGGATGCTAGGCAGTTATCTGACCTAGCTCTGGAGCTATTGAGTACGTGAGATCTGATGTTAGAAAGCCTCCGGTGGAGGGTTTCAGGATCTCACGTCCGAAGGTACGTTGTCTGCAAAGCTACAAGACCCAGATATAAAGAAAGATACATTAATGGCAAAGGAGCGTATTCAAGTGGAAGGTAAAAAGGTTATGGTAGTCTTCGGGACACGGCCTGAAGCGATTAAGATGGCTCCCGTTGTTCAAGCGCTGAAAAGAACGTCTCTGCACTGTGAGATTGCTGTGACTGCCCAGCATCGGGAAATGCTGGATCAGGTGTTGGAGCTGTTTCAGATTAAGCCGGATTATGACTTGAATCTTATGCAGGCGGGACAGACTTTAACGGACATTACAACCCGCGCCCTCCAAGGACTGAAGGATGTGCTGGAACAAGCCAGGCCTGATCTGGTTCTGGTCCACGGAGATACCACAACCACCTTTGTGGCGGCTTTAGCAGCCTTTTATGCTCAAATTCCCGTAGGTCATGTGGAAGCGGGGTTGCGCACAGGCCATAAATATTCTCCTTTCCCGGAGGAAATGAACCGCAAACTGGCTGGAGTTTTAACGGATTTGCATTTTTCGCCTACGGAAACATCGAAAAGAAATTTATTGGCTGAAGGGGTCCCGGAAGAGAAAATATATGTCACAGGCAATACAGTGATCGACGCCTTGCTGACCACTGTAAAAAAGGATTATACCTTCTCTGATGCCGCCTTAAGGGAAATATTGGGTCAGAGTGCAGGACAGCGCATGATTCTTGTCACCACTCATCGCCGGGAAAACCTCGGTGAGCCTATGCGGCAGATCTATCGGGCTTTAGCAGAGGTTTTGGAGCATTATCCGGATACTTATGTGGTGTTCCCTGTGCATAAGAACCCCTCTGTCCGCCAAGTAGTCAATGAAGTTCTGGGTCATAATCCCCGGGTCCATATGATTGAGCCTCTGGACTATGAACCCTTTGTCAACCTTCAGGCTCAAGCCAATATCATTCTGACCGATTCCGGAGGAATTCAGGAAGAAGCCCCTTCCCTGGGAATCCCCGTGCTGGTGGTTCGGGATACCACCGAGCGGCCCGAAGCGGTGGAGGCCGGGACCGTATCTTTAGTGGGAACAAGCTATGAAAAAGTTCTTCAGGAACTGAGCCGCCTCCTGGGTAATCAGGAAGCTTATGAACAGATGGCTCATGCGGTTAACCCCTATGGTGACGGCCGGGCGGCAAGCCGGATCGCGAAGATTACTGAAGATTTTCTTCAAGCATAGAGGGCTTGGGAAAAGACGGCCAGAGAGTGTCAGAGAGTATCAGAGGATGTTAGAGACTGTTGAAGCTTGTTGTGGGCTGTGTTATTCGGGTGTGGCCTTCTCGCTTTCCTTAACTGGTGCGGCGAGGGCCTTTTCCTCCAGGCTTGATAAATAGTTCTTTGCTTCATCGTAGAGTCTGCTTGCCAGTTCAACGAACATGTTATAGCTAAAGACTAATCGCACATATTTGGGCAAAAGCTGATACCCTTTTTCCACCACGAAACCGAATTTCTCTTCCCCGGTCTGCAGCGCATACTCCTCAGCCTGCTTCTCCAGTCTCAGCATCAGCGAGAGCACAATCTTCCCCGCCTTGGTCCTTCCCTGGCTGATCAGATAAATAATAAAGACTGCCACAACAAGCAGCAGCCCCCAAAAGTTCTGGATATAACCTAATGCGGTTTCCATGGCCGATCTCTCCTTACAATCCTAATTTCGCAGTCTCTATCCGGTCACTTCCGGCATAGTAGTAATTTCTGTTGCCGTTTGTTCCCTGCACTCCAACCCAGTGCTTATGCTTGGCCTGGATATTCTCTGCAAAGGCTTTATGGACCATCGGGCATTTCAGCTTAAAGCTGAGCAAAAGCGCAGCTCCGACATCTCCATCGGCATAGATTACGAGGTGATCCACGTCATGCTCTCCTTTCAAATCAGCAAATAACTCTGCCCAGGGAAACTTAGCCCCTGGGCAGTTTGGTCTGTTGATACTGTCAATTCTATAGTGGCCAATGATATGCCGGCTATCAATGGTGATCGCTGGGTACTTGGTGATGAGCTGCTTGTGGAGCCATAGGGTGGCCTGATACTGAGCTTCTGTCAGCTCATCTCCAGGCATTCCTTCGTGTTCAATGCCGATGGTATAGTAGTTGGGATTTGTTCCATCATACAGGCTCCAATCGGGTTTGTTCACTATGCCTGCATGCCAGGCTGTGTTTTCATCTTTGACCAGCTGCAGTATGCGGCCGTTTCTCAAAACCAAATAATGTGCACTTGCCTGGGAGCCAGAACGCTGCATCCAGTCTAAACAGCCCGGATAATAGCCGGCGGTGATATGATTGACAATGGCCAAGGGCTGGAGACCGTTGCGGCCATACCTAAAGTTGGGGGTACCTACCCATTCTATTTGCGGCATGATTACTCTTCTTTCTGCTCGATGCGGTCAATCCGCTTGTGAGCTTGTTTTGATGATTCTTCAACCCGGGTAAGGCGTTCACCCATGGCATCTACGCGCTGCCCGTGGGTACGCTGTTCAAGTCGGATATCATCTACTCCGCGCTTAAGATACTCCATATCTGTGCGGAGGGCGGTGTCGACCTCGGCATCTTTTCTGACGTCCTTCTCTGCTTCCTTAGCTCTTGCCGACCAGCCTAAGATGATTCCGGACAAAGCAGCCGATACCCCAAGGAGGGCAGTGATGAGTGTAAAGTCCAAAGGTGATCACCTGCCTTTTCTTGAGTGGAAGAGCCAAGCCTTGGATTTGGGGATAAAAAATACGCCCTGTGTTGGCGTTGTGGTATTGCGTAAAATAGGGCTATTGCGCAGTAAGCAACTCTTCTGCAGCTTCCCGATACTCAGGAATTTTAATGTCAGTTAAAACAAAAGGCAGACCAGTCTGAATATTGACTGCTCCGTTCTTAATCCAGTCTGCAAGCCACTTCACATATAACTCAACCATGTTAAATTACCCCCTGTGCAATTAACAATTGTTGTTGTAGCTCTTCGTATGTCAGCGTGTGCTCTCTGTAAGAGTCAACAACTACTGTCCTAGTTTGGACATCAACATGATATGCGTCTACGTCCCTTAAAGTAGTGTCTCCATAAGGTAAATCTATAAAATCAATAGATTCTGGCCTTAATCCTTCTTGGAGATTACCAGACATTTCCTCCAAGCAGTAATTCAAAACCCTGCCATTGCTCGGGTCAAAGATAATTCTTTTACCATATTCCATATTTAACACCTCGATATTATTCAATTGCAATCCAATTCATGGTTTTTGCATTATACGAGTTAAAAACGAAGTAACCATTTCCTACGCTTAAAATATTGCCTGTGTTTATATAGGTTGCATTTACTCCTTGGGCAAATGAAATCCAGTATACTTTCGAGTTATTACCCACATCGCGCATAAGTATCCAGTGAGGGGTAAAGTCTAAGCCGCTTATTGTCTGATCGTTGCCTGTTGCTGCTACAGTTCCAGTAGCTACCTTTTTCATCCCCGCCCCATTTATAGCTGTTCCAGCCAACCCCAAAATGCTTTTACCAGCCAAGATATTTGCAGCTGCCCAATTCGGGTCATAGACACGAACATAAGCAACAGACCCATCATAGTATCCAGCAGGCGGTCTAAGCCAAATCTCATTTTCAACATATACACCGGTAGCTCCTGTTGCCCACTGAGTATTATCTGTGAAATTTGGTATAGAACCGTTTACCAACCCGCCTTCTGTTCCTACCGTATACCCAGCCAATACTTGCCCTGCTCCTGCTGTTCCGTATTCACCCCCTTCACCCTGTAAGATGAAAACCGGTCCTTCGGCATTATATCTAAAAGTATAAATACCGCCAGCTTTCAATTTTCCAGATGTAATTAAGTTCAAATCAGCTTTAAGTATATTTTTTGCCCCTAATCCATTGATGTTTAAAGTAGATGACCCTGTGTTAGTCACGTTTATTTTTACTGAAATAGCCATACCATCCACATATGATGTAGGAGCAGGGTTTAATGTTACTGCATAGGCATTTGCCGCGCCTGTGGCTACAGCATATGGTATATGTTGCACTTTATCCGCCAAATGCGTAGCAAGAGTATCACCTTCGGCGTTAACCAATACATTCTCGGCAGTGGTAATAGGCAAAACGGAATCCCAGCCATTGTTCGTTGCATTGCGCTTCTTTATAACTGTATTGTATGTTGTCATCTTTAGCCCTCCCTATACAATTGCATACCATAAATCGCCAGCAGCGGGACTACTTGGCTCATTGGCGTTTACTATCACTCTGGGTAACGCATCAAGTTTTGATTTATCCACACCGCTCATCAGACCGGCATTACCGCCTGCTATGGCACCCGGAATTACGTCGGCACCACCCGTGATATGTGTTGCTCCGTGGGCAGAGGGTGTACCTGACGCGTGTGAGTGTGAAGATATCACTCCTGTAAGTTTGGCCTCAATCTCGGCTTTGATGATGTCACTATTTTTCTGAGCATTAGCTGGAGCGTGGGCGGATTGGCTATGATCGTAAGCTGTTTTTCCACGATCACCGCGATAGGCTGTACTTGAAGTTTCACCCAAGGCCAGTGAAGCACTTATTTCAACATAACCAGTACCACCCCAGCGATAGGTTTTATTCGTATCTATTGCGATGTAGATTTTCCCAGTTTCGCCGGTCGAGGGAAATGCGGCCTGATTTGTGTATTCTAAAACATCGTCTACATAGGATGGCAACTGCGATGCAGGCACTTTGCCGCTTGCATCGAGTTCAGCATACCCGTTAGCCGTTCCTTTTTTACTCACATTTTCCGGCGTAAAACCCAGAGCAGTTTGCTTACCATTCCATGATGCTTTTTCAGTATCTGACACAAACCTTTTAGCCGCGGACTCAGTTACGTTCTCAGCTTTTGTCTTCGGGTAGAGATTATCCCAAATTTCTCCGTTTCTTTGTTTGATTTGGACGTTTATATCAGCCATGGTATTGTCCACCTCTTCCTTTATTAACTTTTAATAGGCTCAAACCAATAACCATCGATTTCCGGTGGAGTAGTGCTGGTTTGAGCATTTGCAATATTTACTCCACCGCCATCAAAATTTGCTTCAGATCCTATTGCGAACCACAGTGTTTTATGGTTCGCTGCTGATGGTTCCTCTTCTTGCAAATATATACTTTCCGCCTTATGCGCAGCAAGTGCGCTCGCCACGGCTCCGGCTGCAGAGCCTGCGGCACTATCCGCGTAGGACTTGGCAGCAGCCTCCGCCGCATCGGCTTTGGCTTGAGCTCCGGGGATAGTTTCCGCATGCTCATCCACAGCCTGAAGCATTTCTCTGATGGCTTGCCTTGAAACATTTTCGTTTCCCAAGGGTAAGGGTATTCCTAATCGTGCTGATTGTTCTGGCATCAGCTAAGCACCTCCAATTCATTCCAGGTAAGATCTTGAGCATCCAACTGATCCCAAGTCCAGTTTTTTGCATCAAGTTCATACCACACCAGATAAGTAAATTCATAGATGGCTTTCAGATGAGCCGGTTTTATCTCCTCAACTGCATCTTTAAGATCGTCCAGATTGGGTGGTATTCCTTTGGCCCCTATAAATTTCACAGTAAATTGATAATTGGCGTTATCTTCGGCAATTTCTACTTCCCCATTGCTGAAGCTTTCCGCAGCATTTTTAATCATCGCGTTTGTCGTTGAACCTTGGCCGCGCATCTTGCTTAATAGTCTGGTTCTGCGGTAATCATAAGATTTTAAGATATCTGTTTTAATTCCATAGGCCTGCTCCCAGTAGCTTAGTCCCCAGGTAGCTGTGTTGACATCCAGCTGCTTAAACACATCGGCTTTAGCCGCCGTTGCAGCCGCGATGTGATTTCCCAAAGCCTCCTGCAGTTCCACGACTTCCTGACTGTTCTTGTAATTGGCCGGCAATAACTCAATCAGCTCCGCCATTAACTGATCACCACCATTCCTGCTACAGGGACCTCATTAGCGGCGATGGTAATATTTGATGTTCCGCCATTGACGGTTAGATCCTCATAGTCAATGACACCTTCGATATCCAGGAGCATAAAAGCAAGGCGATTGTAAATCAATTCGTACTTTTCAAAAGCAATGCTCTGCAAATAAGCGTTCAAGCTGTTCGCGAAAGCTTCCTTCACCGCGGACTTGGTGGTTGTACTTTCAATAGTAATTGTTGCCTCTACGTTAATCATAAGTGCCGAGGCGCTTTCTACTGTCACCGCCGCTCCAATGGGCCTATTCTGTTGGATATGGTCAGCGCAACGGGTCACAACCTCTTGATCCACAGGAGCTTTAGCAGGGCTTACGATCAGGACCTTAACCGTGCCCGGTCCATTCCAGAGGGGAGCTACCTTTACCCCTCCCACACCATCAACAGCCAAAGCCCATTGTTCATAATGGTAAACATTGCCGCTGGTTGCCGGCTTGCGAAGATAGGCATAGAGCCTTTCGACCAGGCTTTTATCGCTTTCCGGGTCTGTGCCCCCGACAGCAGCATCATTGGTTACGCCGGTAAGTCCCGAGATACTGACAATCTGCTGAGTAATGCTGCCGCCGGGAACATTGTAGGCTTCGCCTGCTTCAGCCGCTATGGCTGTGGTGCGGGCTGCTCCGGCGGTGATCGTAACCGCCGACTCAGTCACAAATTCCAGGCCGTCACCTGTTAGAAAAACCGTCCCTTTAGGAACCACCTTACCGTCAACTCCTGTGAAGTGCAGCACTGCGGTAGCCTTTGTACCGGATTTTCTGGTGATCCCATAATGGGCAGCCTTTTTGTCAATATATACTCCGGAGGTCTCATCCACATAGACCATGGGAATAAGAGCATTCAAGCTGTCGTAAAGCTTCCAGATTGCTAAAGCAGTCGGGCTGACAAGATTATTCGTATAGCTTCCTTCCCGGACATCTACCAGCGCAAGTTCATTTAGGATATTTTCTTTGATACTTTCAGGAGTAATCGTTTCAAACATTGAGATTCACCTCCCCATAAACTGTGATTATTCTGCAGCTAACCTTTACTGTTTCATTGGCAAAATTAACTGTTATATCGGCTACATCTGTAATATATGGATTGATTAACAGGCATTCCCTTACAAATCGGGTTACCTCAGAACGCTTGAGGTCATCCGTAAAAGGCTGGCCAATCAACTGCTCCACTTCGTTGCCATAATTCCAAGTGTAGATCTCATGCCGGTACCTGGGGGTATGGAGAGCGTTCCATGCCCAAACCAAAACGGCCCGTGCCCCGGTGACAAAAGAGGGTGAGCCGTTTTTATAGATCGGTATATCCAGTTCAAAGTCCCAGTCCACTTCCCGGCAGAGGGGTAACGCTGTTTCAACCCTTGCCGCCCCCGGCTGAATCATCGGGAAAAGGCTCATAGGCTCACCACCTTGCAGAGTACGATAAATTTTTGATTATCCTCAAGAGAGATCAGCAGGACAGTGTCGCCTTCAGCCAAACTGCCCTCTATGCCGGCGGTAGCCGACATACTGCCGCCACTGACCGCCAGATTCCCTGTATCACCATGAAAAGTTCCGGTAAGATTTCCGGATAGTTCCGACATGGATAGGGCTTCAGTACGCCGCGCAATTCCCCCATTGATCAGCAGATCGTCCCCGGACAAAATGATGCCTGATGTACTTACTTTAAGGGGATTAACGTTAACGACTTTCCCTAAGCGATAAGATGTGGGCAGTTGTTCTTTAGCTTCACCGCGCATAGTCTCCAAAAGTCTAGTGTAAGGGTTATCTTCCATAGTTAAGTGTCATTCCTTTCGCTGCACTCAAGACCCAGAATTGAATGAAGGTCTTCAACCGGCTGCCTTTTCGCCGCTTTGGTTCGGCAATGTGCCCACTTCCTTTTCGTCCATGATGTTCTTAAAATTGATAACCAGCTTGTTGAGATAAAGACCATTCTTCCAGGTATGAGTGTCACTATCAATGTAAAACAGTCCGTAAAGCCCGGTGTAGGGTTCCCGGACCACTACGGTGCCCCCGGAGACATTGGCCGCATTGCCGAGATTATTGATGGTAATCTTCTGTTGCAGGCCATTGTCATCCAGCATGTCCTGAGCTCTCTTTCCGGCATTCTCATCATCTGACTGCCGGATATAGTCTTGCAGCAATCCGTACAGCCCAATGGATTCATCATTTTTGACACGGCGGATCAAATTGTCATCTTTATCGTAGATCGCAATTTGGTTGATCAGGCTCCTTATACTTTCTGAGGTGCTGGCCTCTATGAGATTGGAGCCGCCCTCAATCACCTGAGTCTCATCGGTAACCTTTTTTTCCAGGACATAAAGCTTTGGCCCTTTAAAGACCAGGTAGTATTTCTTCTTGGTCTGGTAAGAGGCCAGGGTGTAGGCAGTTTGGATGATATCATACAGTGTCGAACCAAGGAAATTACGGCTGATTTTAACTCCTGTATCAATGATTTCCCCGATTTCGATGTCAAAATCGGCACAGATCCTTTTGGCAATCGCCTCCGGAGCTTGATTTGTGAATTTATATGAGATTTTGTTGCGTTTGAGATAGATTCCCCGGTCAAAGCAGGTAATATCAATAGTACTGCTTCCTGTATTCTTGGTGCGCTCAAATATATAGCCTTCGAATAATGTGTTGTTGTCCTGTATGAGCAGGATAGAATGGCCCAGCTCGCATTGGAGCTCGGGTATATGCTTGTCAAGAGGAGAGGACAAGAGACTGAAATCCAAGGTTCTGGCACATTGCTGATAGTCTCCGGACCACGTTATCTGGGGGACCAGCTGGCTTATATCGAATGTTCCCTCCGTGTTTTTCAAAAGCAGTTTAACCACTCTGACTGGTCACCTCCCCGATACCAATTGGCTTTTATCCGGCATGCTGAGTATTTGTTCGGGAAATATCAAATGCGGATTTGTTAGGCCATTAGCGTCAGCCACTTTGGGATAGAGATTGGCGTCCCCATAAAGCTTTCGGCAGATGGAGCTCAGAGTATCTCCGCTTTCGACTGTATACGCTGTGGGCTTGTCGATGGCTGCGGCGGCAGGTCGGGGTTGGTTCTCAGTTCCGCTTTGCTCAACTTTTACGGCATTTAATTGCCGGTATTCGCGCAGAGTAAGGGTAGCGTAAACATCATGGGTCCCGTCCCGCTCTGAGTAAGCAATGGACTCAACTAAAACAGGGAGATTGACGGGGGTGTCCGGGATAACAAAGCGAATCACTTTGCGTTTATCGCAGAATTTTTGAAAGGTCTTCACATAGGTATAAGGATTCTCATCGGTAAGGGCAAAGGGGTAGGGCTGGGCAGGGAAGAGACAGTCTATTTTGATGGCGGCAAGGGTCCCATAGCCCGCTATATTAACATCACCAAGAGTATGAATATGGATGGTCTCTATCTTTATACCATGGGTAATCGTAAAGGACGGGGGCGTAACGGGAAGCAGGAGTTCCCGGTTTCCATCCTTGAAGATGAATTTTCGCAAACAATTCGCCTCCTTTTTGGGGTAGAAAAAAAGCACCCCCATTGTAGAGCGCTTGTAGGATAAGGACATTCACCTGTTCCTGAAAAGTGGCATAGACTATGGTGTATGTTTATGCGGACTCAAGGTAATTTCTCTCAGTAGGATTGGTGAAATTCCCAAACGTTTGGGAATTTGGAATAAGAAAAGTATCTAAAAATCAAATGGCCAGTGCTGAGGCCCTCGTCAGGTTCCTGGCCAGCTCACGGGCTACTTTGCCGATATCCGCCTCCTCCCTGATAATGAAGCTGTTGCCGGTGATGCTTATAGTGCTTGACCCGGAACCTTTTAAGGCCCGTGCCTCGCTGGCGGTCAGAACCCGCTCCCCTTCGTGGAGCAGCGCCGGGAAATTATTGTAAGGCACATAGCTTAGGCCATAGGCTTGCTTGCGTCCCCCTCTCATTGATCCGCCGTATTGCTTGTATAATTCCTTCTCTTCATCGGTAAGGCTATCCAACTTCACCACTGAGTTTTCGGCAATTGCCGATGCGGCCCCCATTGAAAAAACTAACCCCATCTCATACCCGGCATTATGATATTCATCTCTTAAGGCCGCATCGTTTCTGATTCTGCCTACAAGCTTTTTATTCGAATCTATCATTAATTGCGCCCCATCGCTGGCGTTATACTCATCCTGTGCTATTGCCTGGGCTTCGGCAAGCAGCCCTCCCATCTTAGCTCCGGCTTCTTCAGAGTTGCTTGAGGCATATTCGGTGTATTCTTCATACAAGCCCATAAGCCTGTTTTTAACGTCGTCGCTAAAAATAGAGCTAATATTACCTGTCATAACTGCAGTTACAGCATCTCTTTCATATTGTTCAGATAGATTTTCTAATGACGCCCGCCACTCCCCAATCATGCGGTTAGCTTCTTTTAATTTCTCACCACTCTCCCCCTCAAAGTAATCCGTCTGGGCTTGTAAACCTTTTTTGCGTTCCTCTGCAAACCCCTCCCCCATGGATGCATCCATATTATCTCGGGCATTCTCTAAGTTACTCGTAAGTCCTTGGTAGCTTTGATTCAGTTTGTCCATATTCCCGGCATACTCTGCGCCCATATAATCGGCGATTGCTTTAGCGGCCTCGACACCGGAGATTTTCCCTGTGGAGACCATTTCCTGTACCTCAGCTTCGGTTACAGTTTCGGTTACACTGAATGCCTTGGCGAGGGATTCCCAAACCGGGATACGTCTTTCAAGCAAGGGATTCAGGAGCGCCTGTGTGGTTTGCTCGCTGGACCTCAGACGCCCCAAACTGGCGGCTACGTAGTTCATGTCCTCACTGCTCATACCCAAAGCCGTTCCGGCATCTCCGATTTTGGTAAGTTCCTCAAATAATTCGTCTTGCTTATAGCCGTTCTCGATCATCGTCTTGCTTATAGTGGCGAGCTGATCATAGTCAAAGGGTGTGGCTACGGCAAAGCCCGCCATCTCCGCCAGGAAATCCTTAGCAGCCGCATCACTGCCTAAGAGGGTTCCAAAGGATAGCTGTTTTTGTTCGCGGTTTCCTGCAATGCTTATTCCATGGGCCAGTGTATCTTCCTGGGATTGCTTGATGGTATTATACTGTTCCTGCACATAATCTTTAAAGGCATCGTCCTTTTTGTTATTGATGGATGTTGTACCATTTATCAGACCTAATCCTAAACCTGCAGCTATTCCGACGACTGTTCCAATAACCGGGGGACCAACCGCTGATCCTATCGCCGCGCCTGAAATCACTCCACTCAGCGCATTTTGAAACATAGTACCTGCATCTGAGCCATATGCGCTGGTGACATGCGCATTCGCAATTTGTGTCACGGTATCTTCCAAAAGCTTTCCCGCCCCTGCTGTTGCCAGCTCGCCCAGCAAACTTTTGCCGGTGCTCCATCCGGCCCCTGCCCGGTGTTCGCTTTTGCTTATTGCTCCGGTCAAGCTAAGGATATCTTTCTCCGCTTGATGAGCACTATCTGAGACTAAATCGAAGTTTCTTCTGACATTCTCATAATTCGCATTGCTTAATTCCATAAACATCTTATCAAAAGCATCTCCGGTTGAGGCAAACTGCTTTTCTGCTTTTTGTAACGTTTGTTGTGCCTTGTCCATGTCGACCTTAAGACTGATTTTTGTTTTATTTAAAGCATCCAGTTTAGACGAAAGACCCGTAAGATCCTTACTAAAGGACTGGTTAGCATTGCGTATCGTGGTAATCGCCTGAGTATAGTTATCCTGAGCCGAAATGTTTATACTAATATCACGAGACATATTTGGTATCCCCCTATTGCTTTACGTAGATGGGAAAATGGTACAATAAATTTATTTCTCTGACCGTTGTTCCATGTGTTTTTCAAAGAAGGCTCTTATCATCACCTTTTCTCCTGGAGGCAGGTTGTAATAAGAGCCTGGTGTTATGTTCTTCTCGATAAATAAATAATACATAAGCTGGATCTCAGGATCTGACTCTATTTTTTTTTAACCTCTTCTACCGTAGTAACCCGATAGCCGCTCAGTTTCTCGATTTCCCGGGAAATATCCTCGATTTCGCCTGGAAGAAGCATGGTTTTGATCATTTCCAAGGGCGTAACCGCATTATATTTTTGCTTAAGATCCTCGGACTTCAGATCGGGGGAGATCACACCGGCCAAGAGAATGTGAACTTCCATATCGCCGCCGGCATGACTGTTTTTAATCTCAGCCACCCGGTTGAAGCTGAGGGCCCGTAACCGGAAGATGATATCCCCGCCGCAGGCTTTGCTCAACCGCTTTAACTTAATCTCTTTCTCCGGCATATTGGGCCGCTCCCCTTTAAGCAACAGCTCTAAGGTATCCATTATCTCGCCTCCACAGCGTCAAGAAGTTCATAATCCGTAAAGGTAAAGGGAGCCTCGATCTTTCCGTTGGTGGCTACTTCCCAATCGGCCAGAGTCAGATCGTCGAAGCTTACATTTTTCAGTACAACCCGCTCAGCGCCATAGGCATCCGGATCATTCAGCTTGGAGATCACCACAAAACGCAAATCTTTGCCGTTGCGGATCGAGGCGCCAATAGCGTTAGCCATCCGGCTGGAGACCTTGTGCATCCGCAAGGAGCCTGTGCAGCTGATACTGGAGACTTTCTTATCCGTAGCCATCCGACCGCAAATTTGCACATCTTCTTTATTAAAGCTTACTTTAGCCTGCATACCATAGCATTCGCCCACATAGGCGTTATCCAGCCAAACTTCCAACATGTTATCCTGCGGGCTGTTTTATCCCACAGTTCTATATGTTTCCACATAGTTCAGACTATATCTTCACCCCTTAAGGGTGGCGGGTACTCGTGTTGGGTTTATTGGTTGCCTTCCTCACCCATTAGTCGTTGCACCTTCCAGGCTACTTTCGGGCTTCGCCTGACTCGGCTCAGAGTTGCCATAGCATAACAAAAGAAGTGCTCATAAAGCACTCCTTAGAATCAAATTAATCTCATCAATTTGAGTGTATGGTATTCTTAATAATGCAATGCCGTAACGAGAGCAGAATTCGTCCTTTATTTTCTCACTTCTTTTAATTGATGCAAGTTTTTCTTGGGCATTGACCCATCTTCCAACTTTATAATGCAATTCTCCATCGTATTCTATTAACAGTTTCAGTTCTCCCTTATCATTGAATACGGCGAAGTCAAAAGGTAAATAACTTTTATGTTTGCAACGTTCATCTCGATATTCTCTTACAAAGTTATAACTATGTTCGACTAAAAAGTCATAAATTCTTTTTTCACCTTTTGATTCAGCGCAGTGTGGGCATCTTACTCCTTGCAGAAAGTTGCCAGCTCGCATACTAAATTCTCGACCACAAAAGACATGTTCAAACTCAATGTGCACGGCATCACCTTTATATTTCCCCAAGACCTTATATTCATCTTCGACCAAGGATTTAACCTCTTCAACATATTGCTCGTGGGTCTTTTTCCTTAGGTCTCCAATTCGGCCATATCCACATATCGGACAGGTATGACCAGCTAAAACGTGTTTTGGTGAAGCTTCAAAAGTATGTCCGCAGTTTATATTCCTAAATAGCACCTTTTTACTGTTGTTTACATAGTCGCTTAAAGCCACACAGGCACCGTTTGTTTTATCTTTTAACCGGTTAACAAACTCCCTGTGCGAGTTAGCATTACATCTACCGATATGCTGGTGCGCGCAAATAAAGCATCTTCTCCCCCTTTGGAATGAATTCCATGTGGCTTGATAGATATGCCCTTTATTGCATTTAATGTCGAGCTTAGTATGCGCATTGATGTAATCCGCAGAGAGTAATTCGTACCCTTCAAGATGGAAATAGGCACACAACTCTGCTACATTTTTCTTTTTTGACATTGAAACAGCACCTCCGAAAGTGCGTTCGATAATTAAATTGTAGGAAGAAGGCTCGGAAAACCTTCTTGTTCAATGGGATTCGCGATTCCTATATGTTTATAATACCATACTTTTGTTGCTATACCTTAGGTTTTCTCTGAATTCTCCCGCTTTATTACCTGATTATTACTAATCAGGAGGGCAAAGTTTCACCCCATGTACCAGACATTACTCTTTTCGCACTATCCATTTGTCCATTCCTCCTTAAATCACAATATCCAGATCGATATCCTCAATAGCATCCAGGATCTTAATGCTGGCTTTGAGATAGACCTTATCTCCGGTGTTGGCCTCTTTGATCTCCTGTTCGGACAGAGCGGAGGTATCCACGCCCGCGGCCTGCAAATAAGCCTCCTGAGCTTCGGTATCGATACCTACCGAGCTGGTTCCTGGCTGCAGGATTCCGTCCAGCTCCAATTGAGCGAAATAGCCGCTGATCGCTGTGATCAGCAGGCATTTGTTATCGTAGCTATTGGCATATTTGCCGATATAGTTATCCTGAGCGGTCATCTTAATATCGTTGCGGATCATATCCACAGCTTCCACAATCTTGATCTTCTTAAATATTTCGCCTTTGTCAGGGTTAGACGTTTGCAGGCTATTCACTCCCCGCCCGACTTTAACTTTCTCACTATCGTGGAAAATAATAAACTCACCACGGTCAATTGCTGTATCCATGTCCGCTTTGGCCAGCCTGGCCACATCGGTAACCTCAGGCAGTGGAGCATAAGTGCAGCTGATGGTCAGGGGAGTACCGGCAATCAGCCCGGCAATCCGGGAGCAGTAGCCCGAGGCGTCATAAGTAGCTGTTCCCACTTGAATGCCGGAAGTTGTGAAGTTTACAACTGCTTCACTATCTTCAGCCTTGTGGGGCAGCACGGTTTTAGGTGTCAATCCATTGGCACGTTGAGCGGCTACCCATGAGGCAATCTCTGTCGCTTCGGCAGCATCACAGTCCAGGGGACCGACGACATAATCGAAAGTCTGCGTAGCTAAATAGCTTAAAGCGGTGGCAAGGTTCTCAGCCGTATCAGGCAGTACATAGACAACCACCTTGCGCGGCGGGTGCACATAGCCCAAAAACGTGCGACTGATATAATCCTTATTCAGTGTTCCCAGAGCTGCGGGGATCTGGGTCACATTGGTCAGTACATGCGCCCCTTGAGCGGTCGTAGCAGCGTCCTTTAAAATAATGGCAACGGTTCCCTTTTGCGAACGTTTAATAGCTGCAGCAGCAGTTGTCTTAAATTCAATATTGATATTTGGGAGTCCCAATGTTTATTCCTCCTCGTATAGACCTCTTTCATTAATGGCGTGATATCTTGCCCATCTGAACGATCTTCAAAATATTCAAACTGCAGATCCACATAGGCTTGATCAGCGTTGTGGCCTCCTGGGCTGGCCGTGACAGAGATTTTTCTGTCTTGAATGGTTAGATGCCCAGCACGAAAAAGATCAAGTACACCTTGCTGGGTCAATAAGAGATTGGTTATATTGCCAGGCTCATCATCCGTGATATCAAAGCAGGTAATAGTAAAATAGACTGTCTCTTGGACGGTTCTGCAGCTCACCGGGGAACGGTTCGCCGTCACAAGTTCAATCATGAAGCTGGGGTGCGCCAAGGGCTCAGGGGGCAGATCCACGTAAATCGTATGGTCAGGGTAATTCTCCGTCAAAAGTTGCCGGATTCCAGTCATAAGTTGAATGTTATTTAAAATGTTGATCCCCCCTCAATGCGTTTTCCTATATTCTCCGCAAATTTTTGAGCTAAACGGAGCGCTTTGGCTTCGATAATGATTGGGGAGGTGTATTTGCTTGCTTCTTCCGTCAGCTTCTCCAGATCTTTAAGAAGCTTATGGTGAGCTTGGGGCAATTCCCTGTGTAACTGATATAGGTCATTTGTGAAAGCGGCAAATTCTTTCTCATTCACGCTCACACCTTGTCTCGCCTCCTTTTTTGATCTCTGAAATATTATTCAGCCGTCTTTCTCTACCTTGGGCCCCTTGGCCGGCGTCATGCCGACTTCGCCGGAGCTATTCGTCTGTACTCAACGGTCCATATGAAGTTGCCAAAGAACAAGGACTGTTAAAAAGAGCTTAGACATTGACATGCGTCTGAAAATATTCTAATATTAGAGCATAATACAAACGCAAAAGTTGGTTGAGCGACCGGACTTTTCAATAACCCAAGCTGTTGGGACCATAATATCTGAAAATAAAACGTAAGTCAATATCAGATCTGAATATTTTACGTAAATATTTTTCTGGAGGTGCTCTTTTTTGTTAGAAAAGATTCAGAGTTTATGTAAGACTCACAAGATAACCTTAACTCAGCTGGAAAGAGAGCTTGGCTTTGGGCGGGGCGCCCTATACAAATGGACCAAAAGCTTTCCGACGGCAGACAACCTTCAGAAAGTGGCCGATTTCTTTAAGGTATCCACGGATTATTTGTTGGGAATCTCTCCCTTCACTAATGCCAAAGAAGCGGGATGCTCGATTCGTGTTGCCGGAATGAAAGCAGCCCTTGATAGTCCTCAAAATAAGAAGCTTATCTGGGATGCAGCCAGGATTAATATTGATTCAGGTTTTTGGTTCAAAGACAGTACAAGAAAATACATAGAAAGCCTGCTCAAAAAAGAAGCGTTTACCGATGTTGAATATTACGACCTAAGCCTTTTTGTGGTTTGGGAGCTGATCTTACCCCCCGATTTCAGGGAGAATGCTCCGGTTGTGTTTGTCCTCTGGGGGCAAAGTATTACTTTCTATCTTGATTACTGGTCTATCCCCAAACTCACCATTGAGGATGAAGAGAGTAAGATCTTCTACAAAGAAGGTCCCGACGATGTTAATGGAGAAGTTTCGAACGAGTACACTCTGTCCGAATTCATTGACAGACCCACGAGACACTTAGCCGCCGAAAGTGTAGAAGAACAAGACCCTTTGACCGGCAGCTACGAACCGGAAACCATAGCCGCTCATCACGACGGGGAAGAGTGGACCGACGAGGAATTAGCGGAAATCGAGAGGTTCAAGGAATTTGTGCGCTCTAAAAAGCGGGATAAATAGAGGTGAAGATATGACTTTGTACGAAACCCTTTGCGCTGAGCTGGCTCAACAGGAAGTTGGCGTTTATGAAGTCTCTCTGCTGCCCAAAATCAAAGGCTTATATTGCGATAAAATAATCTGGCTTAACCGTAACATCGAGACAGAACGGGAAAAAGCCTGTACCCTTGCTGAGGAGCAGGCCCACTATCTTACTTCAGTGGGAGATATTCTGGATCAGCATAAAGTGAGGAATCGGAAGCAGGAGCGATTGGCCAGACGTATGGCCTATGAAAAATTAATTCCCCTTCAAAGCTTTGTGGGGGCTTCCAGAGAGGGGATCAGGAGCAGATATGAATTTGCTGAATATATGGACGTGACGGAAGGCTTCCTGGAAGATGCTTTAGCTTATTACAAGGAAAAGTACGGTCCGCGCGTTGAGTTGGCAAATTATCTGATTTGCTTTGAGCCGCTGGAGGTTATAGAGCTATTTGATGAAAGGTAGTCATTCACCATTATTTTTTTCAATCGGTTTCCTGTGATTTATTAATTGCTTATTTCGAACTCGCTTATTGCGATAAGCATAAAAAATTGTTATGATAGGGAAGAGGAAAAAATAAATATTTAGAAAACGGCGTTATTATTTATACCAGGCATAAATTTTTACTATTTCCAATTCTTCGAAACATTCGGTGGATCAGAAGGGAAGTAAAATGGGCGACAATCGCATGACCGTACTTAAGGCGATGGCTTTCGGGACAAGTATTGCGACCACTCTGGCCGGACTGGTCGGGGGAGGATTTGTGCTGGGGCGTTTTCTTGATCAAAGATTCGGCACTCAGCCTTGGCTTTCACTTCTCTTGATGATTTTAGGTTTAGGATTGGGAGGATGTTATTTGGTTGTTACACTGAGAAAGTTTGGCGTTATGGATGACAAAAAATAATTTAATCCTCCTGCTGGTAGGAACCTCTTTCATTCTTATGGGAGTGGCAGTGACAGGCAATTCCAATCTCTTAGGTGCGCTCCCGGGCTATGTACTAGGTTTTTTGCTTACTTTTTGGTTACATAGGGATACTCTGCGCAGCGTGGATGACGAAGTGGTTATCGCGATTAAACGCATGCGTCGGAGTTTTTTTGCGCGTTTAGGCATGGTAACTTTGGTGGTTGTTGCAGTGGGCCGTTTCCAAGCGGCCTGGCTGTTTCCTTTGGCTTTGGGTATAGCCCTGGGCCTGGCAATTTCTCTCATGGCAAGCATAAAGAACATTTTAAGCAGTGGAAAGGGGTGAATTGATAGACAATGCATGAAACGATATTGTGGGAAATCGGGGGCATGACACTCCATGGCAAAACCCTGATCATGACTTGGATAGTTATGGCAATTATCATAGTTTTTGTACTCTCTGGGGTTCGGCATCTGACCAGCGGTAAGCCGGGAAAAATGCAGAATGTCCTGGAGTGGATGGTTGATTTTGTTCGCAAGCTCATCTCAGACAATATGGACTATGAAAAAGGCAAGCCCCTTCTAGGTTACTTAGTTACTCTGATTTTATTCGTCTTTACATCCAATGTGTTCGGCTTGGTGCCAAACTTTACTTTTGGTCTTTTGCATAATGTGGAGTTCGCCAAGTTGAACGAGATCTTCCATGGGGCAGCTTTAATGTCGCCAACCGCCGACATCAACACCACGATGGCTTTAGCCTTGATGACTATGGGTCTAGTTTTCTATATGGGAATAAAACATAAAGGCTCTCATTATTTTCATCATTTTTTAGAGCCCCATCCGGTATTTTCGCTGATTCACGTCATTGACTTATTGTCCAAGCCAATGACCTTAGCCTTCCGTCTTTTTGGGAATATCTATGCCGGGGAGGTTCTTATCTCCGTCATTCTGATGCTTCCTGGTATTTGGGTATTAGGCGGAATCTTGCCGGATACCATCTGGCTGGCCTTCAGCGTCTTCATCGGGGCGATCCAATCCTTTGTCTTTACGGTCTTGACCACAGCCTATGTGGCTCAAGCAGTGGCTGAGGATTAAGAAGTTATATCCAATCTTCGTTTATTTTCAGTGCTGAAATATGCACTGAGGAATAATACTTAAAATTTTATCGGGGAAATAAGAAAGGAGGAAACTCTGTGGACGTATCTGCTGCTGCTGCACTTGGTGCAGGGATTGCTGCTGGATTAGCAGCCCTCGGAGCTTCACTTGGTAATGGTAGTGTCATCACGAAAACTGTGGAAGGTATTGCCCGTCAGCCTGAAGCTAAAGGGGCTCTGCAATCCACCATGTTTATCGGTGTCGGTCTGATCGAGGCTTTGCCTCTTCTGACCTGGGTACTTGCCTTACTTCTCATGTTCACTAAGTAGTCTGCAATACATGGGCGAGATCTTAAGTCCCAGCCCGTCAAGAACAAGGGGGAACACTAAGTTCCCCCTTGAAAAAATCATCGCTGGACAAGACTTGAGAGGGGGGTAAATATTGAATCCCATACATTTTGATTTAACATTGGTCGTCCAGGTCTTATCTTTTTTGCTCTTGGTTTATATTCTCAGACGATTCGCTTGGAATCCCCTCATCAATATGATGGAGGAGCGCCGCAGTCAGATTGAGGCTAACATCGCCAATGCCGAAAAAGAGCGCCTGCAGGCTGAACAAATAAAGCGCGAATACCAGGAAGAAATGCGCAAAGCCCGTCAAGAAGCTCAGGAAGTCATTGCCAAAGCAACCAAACTGAGCGAGCAGCGAGCTGCCGAAATTCTCGCCGCTGCCCATGGCGAAGCCGAAAAGATTAAACAGTCGGCTTTGGCTGATATTGAACGGGAACGGGATCGGGCCATTGCTCAGGTCCAAGCACAAGTCGCCGATTTGTCTGTGGCTGTCGCCGAAAAAATTATTCGTAAGAACCTGGATGTCAGAGGCCAGGAAGATATGATTGAGCAATTTATTCAAGAAGTAGGGGAATTGCCATGTTAAAGGGAGCGATAGCTCAGCGGTATGCCCAAGCCTTGTTTGAACTTGCCGTCCAGGAAAATTTGGATGGTATCGAGGCTGAACTTCAGGAGCTGGTGCAGTGTGTTGAACAGAATGCTGAGGTAGCCCACGTCCTTTACCATCCGCACATTTCTCTTTCCGAGAAGAAAGATCTGATGAACAAGATTTTCGCCGGTGAATTAAGTGTCACTGTGCGAAATTTCCTCAACCTGCTGATCGATCGCAGAAGGCAAAACTATCTTCTGGAGATTGCCCGGGTCTTTGCACGTCTGGCTGACGAAGCCCGCAATATTGTGGAGGCTAAAGTTGCCAGTGCAATTCCCCTGAGTGAGACTCAAGAGCAGCGTTTGCATCAGGAGTTGGCCCGCATGACCGGAAAGAATGTACGGATGGTTAAGGAAGTACGTCCGGAGTTAATCGGCGGTGTCATGATTCAGATCGGGGACCGTGTGATGGATGGAACCGTGGCCTTTAAATTACAGAGGATTCGCCAAAGCCTCAGCCACGCTTAAAAGGGTCGAGAGAACCTCAAAAAATAGGGGTGAATAGACGAAGATGAATTTACGTCCAGAAGAAATAAGTTCAATTATCAAACAGCAAATTGAACGTTATGATAGTGCAGTGGAGGTAGTGGATGTAGGTACCGTAATCCAAGTTGGGGACGGAATTGCCCGGGTTCATGGTCTGGAAAAGGCTATGTCCGGCGAGCTTCTGGAATTCCCCGGCGGCATTTACGGGATGGCCATGAACCTTGAGGAAGATAATATTGGCTGCATTATCCTCGGTAAATTTACTGAGATCAGAGAAGGAGACCAGGTCAAGCGGACCGGTCGTATTGTGGAAGTTCCTGTAGGAGAAGCCATGATTGGCCGCGTCGTCAATGCCCTCGGTCAGCCTATTGACGGAAAAGGTGAAATCAAAACCGATAAATTCCGTCCCATTGAAAACATTGCCCCGGGAGTCGTCTATCGGAAATCCGTTCATGAACCACTCCAAACGGGACTCAAATCCATTGATGCCATTGTTCCCATTGGCCGCGGCCAGCGGGAGTTGATCATCGGTGACCGGCAAACCGGTAAAACAGCGGTGGCCGTGGATACCATCATCAATCAAAAAGGCAAGGATGTTATCTGTATCTATGTCGCTGTAGGACAAAAAGCTTCCACAGTGGCCGGGGTGGTAAAAACCCTGGCAGATCATGGCGCGATGGATTACAGCATCGTGGTTTCCGCCACGGCCTCCGAGCCTGCTCCCATGCTTTATATCGCACCCTATTCAGGATGCGCCATGGGTGAAGAATTCATGTACAACGGCAAGCATGTTCTGATCATCTATGATGATTTGACCAAACAAGCGGCCGCTTACCGTGAACTGTCCCTGCTTTTGAAACGTCCTCCCGGCCGTGAAGCCTATCCTGGAGACGTCTTCTATCTCCATTCCCGTTTGCTTGAACGGGCTGCCAAACTCTCCCCGGATTTGGGCAGCGGTTCCATGACCGCCCTTCCCATTATTGAGACTCAAGCGGGAGACGTTTCGGCTTACATTCCCACCAACGTTATTTCCATCACCGACGGGCAGATCTTCCTGGAGACTGACCTTTTCAACGCCGGCTTCCGTCCGGCCATTAACGTGGGGATTTCCGTATCCCGGGTTGGCGGCTCCGCACAGATTAAGGCGATGAAACAGGTGGCCGGACAATTGCGCTTGGATTTGGCTCAGTATCGTGAGCTGGCGGCTTTTGCCCAGTTTGGCTCCGACTTGGATAAGATCACCCAAATGCGCCTCACCCGCGGAGAGCGCATGATGGAAATTCTCAAGCAAAAACAATATGAACCTATGGTCGTCGAAGAGCAGGTCGTTGTTCTCTATGCAGCGGTTAAAGGCTTCTTGGACGATATCCCGGTGGATAAAATCAAGAGCTTTGAAGAAGAATATCTGCGCACCATGCGCACCACTAAAGCTGATCTCCTCGCGAAAATCCGCACGGAAAAAGCCCTTAACGATGAGCTGAATGCTGAGATTGAGAAGGCTATCACTGAGGTTAAGGAAGGTTTCTTAGGGTAATTTTGCCCATAAAGTTTTTCATGCGGAATAACGAATAAAGGGGGTAGGTGAACCAGGTGGCAAGTGCACGTGATATACGACGCAGGATTCGTGGCGTACGGAATATGCAGCAGATTACCAAAGCCATGAAAATGGTGGCTGCATCCAAATTACGTAAAGCTCAGGAAAAGGTCATCGCTGCCCGCCCTTATGCCCGCCAATTACAGGAAGTTCTGGCACGTCTTGCTCAGGATCAAGCGGATGTAACCCATCCTCTCCTTATGGAGCGTCCTGTGCAGCGGGTAGGCTATATCATCATTACATCGGATCGAGGCCTCTGCGGAGGGTATAATACGAACCTGATTCGGATGACCAATAGTAGTATTGCAGAAGAAACTCACGACGTAAGACTCGTTGCCGTTGGACGCAAAGGGCGAGATTTTTACCGTCGTGGCAAAATTGAGACCATTGCCGAATTCGTAGGGCTAGGCGATAACCCATCCTATGGACAGGCTAAGGAAATTGCTCAAGAAGTGATCGGTCTTTATGAAAGCGGAGAATTGGATGAAGTCTATCTCCTCTATAATGAATTCGTCAGTGCAATTTCCCAACGTCCCACCCGGATCAAGCTTCTTCCCATTGAAAAGCCTAAGCAGGTGTCCAACACGGAGTATATTTTCGAACCTTCCGCCGAGGAGATTCTAACCACTCTCCTTCCTAAATATGTGGAGACTCAGGTATTCCGCACCTTGCTCGAAGGCAAAGCCAGTGAGATGGGAGCAAAGATGACCGCGATGGGGGCTGCAACGGACAACGCTAAAGAGGCTATCGAGCGGCTGACCCTGCAGTTGAATCGTGCTCGCCAAGCGGCGATTACCACGGAAATTTCCGAAATTGTCGGGGGCGCCAGCGCTCTCGAATAATCCAGGGCCAAAACGCAAAAAGGAGGTTTCTCGCCTGTGAATATCGGCAAAATTGTGCAAATCATGGGAGCGGTAGTTGACGTAGAGTTTGCTTCCGAGGCACTGCCAGAGATTTATAGTGCTGTTAAAGTCACGGTTCCCGAGAAGAAGATCGATCTCACCCTTGAGGTCGCTCAGCACTTGGGCAACAATACAGTACGCTGTGTGGCCATGTCTTCTACCGACGGCCTGCAGCGGGGCATGGCAGCTCTCAATACCGGAGCTCCCATTACCGTTCCTGTAGGACCGGCGACTTTAGGGCGTATTTTTAATGTTCTGGGAAAGGCCATTGATAATGGGGAAGAAGTCCACACGGACACCTCTTATCCCATCCATAGACCTGCTCCAGCCTTTGTGGATCAAGATCCATCAACGGTCATGCTGGAAACAGGGATTAAGGTTATCGACTTATTAGCCCCCTACTCCAAAGGGGGTAAGATCGGACTCTTCGGTGGTGCGGGTGTAGGTAAAACCGTATTGATCCAGGAGCTGATCAATAACATCGCCATGGAGCACGGCGGTCTCTCTGTTTTCGCCGGCGTCGGCGAGCGGACCCGTGAAGGAAACGACCTTTGGAACGAGATGAGAGAGTCCGGGGTTATCGACAAAATGGCCATGGTTTTTGGTCAGATGAATGAACCCCCCGGCGCCCGTTTGCGGGTAGGACTGACCGGATTGACCATGGCGGAATACTTCCGTGATGTGCAGAACCAGGACGTGCTGCTCTTTATCGATAACATCTTCCGCTTTACCCAAGCGGGTTCTGAGGTTTCCGCCCTCTTGGGCCGTATGCCCTCAGCGGTAGGTTACCAACCTACCCTGGCCACCGAAATGGGTGCCCTCCAGGAGCGGATTACATCCACCCGGAACGGCTCCATCACTTCCGTACAGGCTATCTACGTGCCTGCGGATGACTTGACTGACCCTGCTCCGGCTACCGCCTTCGCTCACTTGGATGCCACCACGGTTCTTAACCGTGCCATCTCTGAGAAAGGGATTTATCCCGCTGTTGACCCCTTGGATTCCAACTCGCGGATTCTTTCCCCGCAGATTCTTGGTGAAGAGCATTATAAGGTGGCCCGCGATGTCCAGCAGATTCTGCAAAAGTATAAAGAACTCCAGGATATTATCGCCATTCTCGGTATGGATGAGCTTTCGGAAGATGAGAAACTCGTCGTCTCCCGGGCCCGCCGGATTGAGCGCTTCCTGTCTCAGCCCTTCCATGTGGCTGAAGTCTTCACAGGCTCACCTGGTAAATATGTTCCGATCAAGGAAACCATCCGCGGCTTTAAAGAAATCGTGGAAGGTAAGCACGATAACCTGCCGGAAGCGGCTTTCCACATGGTGGGAACGATTGAAGAAGCTATTGAAAAAGCCAAAGCATTGGGGGCATAATTATGGCAGGGACGTTTACACTCCGTGTCGTTTCCCCGGAAGGCAATGTGCTTAAAGAAGAAGCGGAATTTGTGGTACTGCCCGGGGGAAACGGTGAAATCGGGATTTTGCCTAATCACGCACCTTTGATTTCCTCCATCGAAATCGGTGTTATTCGCTACACGGTTAATGGCAAAGTAGAAAAAATAGCCACCTCCGGCGGATTCGTGGAAGTATCGGATAATAAGGTAACCATTTTAGCTGATACAGCGGAACCCGGTGAGAGGGTTGATCTGGATCGTGCCCTGGCAGCTAAAGAGAGAGCCGAAAAACGTCTGACTCAGAGAGAGGGAATTGATGTCCGACGTGCTGAGCTGGCCCTCATGCGTGCTGTAGCAAGGATCAACGCAGCTCGGAATTAGCAGCTTTATTATCTGTGTCATCATTCGATTGAAAAAGAGGTTGTCTCTAAACCAGAGTAAAAGCAGTTTTACTCGTCTGAGGCAACCTCTTTCTTTTTGGTTTATATTGGTTTACATGCGGATGAAGAATATTTTAAATCCTTGCAAAAAAACCGTTATCTTTTCGAGGCTTTGGCAAAACTAGAATTAAAGAGAGCAGAAAGCTGAACGAGAAGATAAGGTGTGAGGATATAGTGAAGAGAACAGCGTCCTTGACGTATTTTCGAAATACCCCCTTAAGCGCCCAATTGCTGATCGTATTATTAGGAGTTGCCGTATTTAGCCATGCTTTTCTATGGAATCAAGCATTTTCTCCCGCAGTGAAGGCACAGGATAAGCATCCCTTACTATTAAGTACAGGGCTGCTGGAGGCCCAGGAAGCAGAATTGCGCATCATCCTTTGGTTTGCAAAAGGTAAACCTCAGGAGAATTTTCTTAACAAGCTGCCGCAAGAAGGTTGGGTCTGGCAGGAGTCTCATCCCGCCAATTCAATGAGTGCAGGTTATTCCCTGGCCGGATATACCAGAATTAGTCAGAAGTCGGAACAAGCCGTTTTTTCATGGTACCAAGGATTGGTACAGGATGTCGGCCAAGCAGGCGGCATCGCTTACCTTGATGAAAGAGTCCCGGAAGGGATGGATATAGCTCACTATGCTTTGCAACAGAATATTCTTCCCCGGCAATTTTCCTTGTCTGAGAGTGTCTCTTCAGTGGCAGGCTGGCAAGAATCCTTGTTGCCGAGAGTTGTTGCGGGTAACGATAAAGTCAATATTCAAGTGATCAGCCAAGGGTATGGTCAAGGCAGGACCGCCTTGGCAATACCGGTTTTGCTGGAAGAATTTTAAATCATGGCTAAACCCGGTAATAAGCAGGAAATTCGGGTGCTTGAAGAGAATATAAGCAAGTCGGATAAGTTTTGGCTAAGCTTTTAAACAAATCCAGGGGGATTTGTTGGCCTATAGATAGTTTTACATAATTGGGGGTGCCTGGACACTTGAGCAAAATTATTGTTGCTGGCGGTAGTTCCTTAGAAGGGAAAATCACCGTAAGCGGAGCAAAAAACGCAGTACTGCCTTTAATTGCTGCCAGCTTGTTGTCTCCGGAGCCGATACGCATTGACGATGCCCCGCATTTACTGGATGTGGACGTCATGTGTCAGGTTATAGGAGCATTTGGTGCATCAGTGAGGCGAGAAGGATCGCAATTGTATATAAATACACCGGAAATCACCAGCCTGGAAGCGCCCCATGATTTAGTATCCCAAATGAGAGCATCCATCGTTACCATGGGACCGGTGCTGGCCAGAACGGGGAGGGTGCGGATTTCCCACCCCGGAGGATGTGCCATCGGTTCACGGCCGATCAATTGGCATCTCAAAGGCCTGGAAGCTCTGGGGGCGGAAATTCGCATGGATCATGGCTATCTGGATGTGAGTGCGACAAAATTAAGGGGCGCCCGTATTTATTTGGATTTTCCCAGTGTGGGTGCGACGGAAAACATTATGATGGCCGCAGTCGGCGCCGAAGGCACCACCTTTATTGAAAATGCTGCCCAAGAGCCGGAGATCATCGATTTGGCGAATTTCCTGAACCAAATGGGCGGGAAAGTCCGGGGGGCCGGTACCAGTGTGATTCGTATCGAAGGTGTTCAGGAGTTGCATGGTGCCAATCACACCGTCATCCCGGACCGCATCGAAGCAGGCAGCTATCTGCTCATGGCCGCCGCCGCCGGCGGCGATATCTTTGTTCAAAATGTGATCGCCGACCATTTGAAACCCCTCCTGGCCAAGATAGAAGAGGCAGGGGTGTATTTCCGTGAGGAAGATGATGGCATCCGTGTGGTAGGTGAAGGTGTCTATAATGCTGTTGATATTAAGACCCAGGTTCATCCGGGGTTCCCGACGGATCTGCAAGCGCCCTTCCTGGCCTTCTTAACCCGGGCCAATGGGACGGGGGTGGTCACGGAGACGGTGTTTGAGAACCGCTTCATGCATGTGGATGAGCTCAAACGGATGGGCGCCGAAATTAAAATTGAAGGCCGCAGTGCCATCATCCAAGGAAATTCAAATCTAACGGCAGCCCCCGTCACCGCTACCGACTTGCGTGCCGGTGCAGCCCTGATCCTTGCCGCCTTAACGGCAGACGGTGAAACAGAAATTCAAGGGGTTCACCATATCGACCGCGGCTATGAGTATGTGGTGGAGAAATTAACCGGGATTGGTGCCCAGATTCGCAGAGCAGAGTAAACATATTGTCCCTCCCCTTTGCATAGTGTTAAGCATGGGCTTGGCCTATGAGAGGAGGAGGGACTTTGTGCGCAAAGAATGGCTCAGAATTCTGGTTCTCTTGGTGATAATTATTGTTTTATTTCCTTGGACAGTACTGCGCTGGTACAATCAAAGCGAAGTCAGGACCGAGGACATTGCCATACGGGTCTTGATGCCGGATGGACAAGTAAAATCTCTGGACCTGGAAGACTATCTGGTGGGTGTGGTAGCCGCGGAAATGCCTGCCGAATTTGAAGAGGAAGCTCTCAAAGCTCAGGCCATTGCCGCCCGGACCTATGCCGCCCAACGCATCAGCCAGCGCTCCGGCAATGAGGCCGGCTATGATGTGGACACCACCGTCAACAGCCAGGTTTGGATCTCCGAAGATAAGATGAAAGAGAAATGGAATTTGCTCTCCTATTGGCGCTATCACAGCAAGATAGAAAAGGCGGTAACCAGCACCAAGGATCAGGTATTGGTGGCCGGCGGACAATATATCGATGCCTTTTTCCATAGCAGCACCGGGCGAAAACCCACGGAGCGGGCGGAGGACGTTTGGAGCTCTTCCCGGCCTTATCTGCAGAATGTGGCGGCAGGAGAAGAAAAGCCCACCCGTTATGTAAAAACTTATACCTTTACCCCCAGCGACCTTTATCAAAAAGTCGGTCATTCCAGTACGGCCAAAGCCTTTACAGAATCCGACTTCGTGGTCTTAAGCGAGACAGCGGCGGGACGGGCCAAAGTAGTTCGCGTCCTGGGCAAAAACTACACAGGAGCTCAGATCCGCACCCTGCTGGGGCTGGCTTCCACAGACATGGAGATCACCATAACTCCCCAGCAAATCAAAATCACCACTTACGGTAACGGCCACGCCGTCGGTATGTCTCAATACGGCGCCAATGACCTGGCTAAGGCCGGTAAAACCTGTGAAGAGATCCTCCAACACTATTACCCCGGCACCCAGCTTCTCAACCTTACCAAAGCTTAGGGATGCCTTGTGATTCCCTGGGATTACGGGCAGTTAAAGCGATCTGTCCACCGTTTCGTTTCAGGCTGAATTTCTCTGGATAAGGGATATTCAGCCTTGCGCTTTTTTCCGGATGGAGTGTGTTATACTAAGATAAGGGTCCTGTTTTTGCCCTGATTAAAGCGAATAAACATGGCTGGAACAGCTGCGAAAAAATATAGCTGATAGGAGAGAATCAATGGGAAAGAGTTTAGTTTTAACAGAAAAACCCTCAGTGGGTCGTGATATTGCCAAATTATTAGGCTGCAATCAAAAAGGCAACGGCTGCTTCATCGGCTCCCGCTATATCGTCACCTGGGCCTTGGGGCATCTGGTGACCCTTGCCGACCCGGAAGCTTATGGAGAGAAGTATAAGCAGTGGCGTCTGGAAGACCTGCCCATGCTCCCGAAAGATATGGAATTGGTGGTCATCAAGGAAACCTCCAAGCAATACGCCGCCGTCAAGCAGCTCCTGCGCCAGCCTGATGTGGAGGAACTGATTATTGCCACCGATGCCGGCCGGGAGGGGGAGCTGGTGGCCCGTTGGATTATCGGGAAGGCCGGTTGGAAAAAGCCTATCAAACGGCTCTGGATTTCTTCCCAAACGGATAAAGCCATCCGCGAAGGCTTTAATAATCTCAAACCGGGCAAGGCCTACGAATCTCTCTACGCCGCTGCCGAGTGCCGTGCTCAGGCGGACTGGTATGTGGGCCTGAATGTCACACGGGCCCTGACCTGTAAATACAATGCTCAGCTCTCGGCAGGAAGAGTGCAGACTCCCACCCTGGCTCTGGTAGTGGAACGGGAGAAGGAGATTCAAAACTTTGTCCCTAAGGGTTATTGGACGATCAATGCCCGGGTGCAAGGGTTTTCATTGAGCTGGCAGGATAAGGGCAATGGCCAAAACAGAATGTTTGATCAGAGAAAAGCAGAACAGCTTGTGCAGAAGCTAAGGGGGCATAAGGGCCAGGTTGCCGAGATCAAGAAAGAAGCGAAAAGGGAGCAGCCTCCCCAGGCCTATGATTTAACCGAACTGCAAAGGGATGCCAACCGAAAATACGGATTCTCGGCCAAGCAAACTTCATCCATCATGCAGCAGCTTTATGAACAGCATAAGCTGGTCACTTACCCCAGAACGGATTCCCGTTACCTTTCCGAGGATATCGTCCCTACTCTTCCGGAACGGCTCAAGACCATTGCCGTAGGGCCTTACAGTGAACTGGCCCGCCGGGTTCTGCGCACCAAAATCACCCCTACGAAACGATTGGTGGATAACTCGAAAGTCACGGACCATCACGCCATTATCCCCACGGAACAAACGGTGTTCCTCAATAAACTCAGTCCGGAAGAGGCCAAAATCTATGACCTGATTGTGCGCCGCTTTATCGCGGTCCTGTCCCCGGCCTTTGAATATGAGCAGACCACGGTTAAAGTGGAGATTCAGGGAGAACTGTTCACCGCCAAAGGCAAAATCGTCAAACAAAAAGGCTGGCGAAGTGTCTATGAAGGCAGGGAGGCTGCTGACGAGGAGGCCGACCATGAGGAGCAGGAACAAAATTTGCCGGATCTCCAGCCCAAGCAGACCCTTGAAGTCCTTGACCTGAAACTTTTGCCGGGCAAAACCAAGCCTCCCAAGCGCTACACCGAAGCCACCCTCCTTTCGGCGATGGAACATCCCGGACAGCGGGTGAATGATGAGGCCCTGCGGGAGACTCTGGAAAAAACCAGCGGTTTGGGCACTCCGGCCACCCGGGCCGATATCATTGAAAAGCTCTTTAGTTCTTTCTATATGGAGCGCAACGGCAAGGAAATCGTTCCTACTTCCAAAGGGATTCAACTGATTGGCTTGGTTCCTTCTGAGCTGAAATCTCCGGAGCTCACCGCCAAGTGGGAGCAGCAGCTCAGTGAAATCAGCAAAGGGCGGGAAGACCGGCAGCGTTTCATCCAGGGGATCAAAAGCTATGCCACCCAGCTTGTCTCGGAAGTGTCCGGGAGCGGCCGGACCTATCGCCATGACAATATGACCCGGGCCAAGTGCCCGGAGTGCGGTAAATTTCTCCTGCAGGTCAAGGGCAAACGCGGAGAAATGCTGGTTTGCCAGGATCGGGAGTGTGGTTATCGTCAGGGGCTTTCCGTACAATCCAATGCCCGGTGTCCCCAATGCCATAAAAAAATGAAACTGCAGGGAGAGGGAGAGCACAAGATCTTTACCTGTGCCTGCGGATATCGGGAGAAACTGTCCGCGTTTAACAAGCGCCGGGAACAAGAAGGAAGCAAAGGCTCCTACAATAAAAGGGAAGTCAATCACTATTTGCAGAAACAGGAAAAGGACGCTCCTTTAAATACAGCGCTGGCTGATGCCCTTGCTAAATTAAATCTACCCAAGTAAAAACTACCTAAGTAAAAATTGGAGGAACCCTGACAAAATGTCAGGGTTCATATTTTTTGCAAAAATGTCAGGGTGAAAAGCCTGACATTTTTGCAAACTGCTTCTTCAACATAAGGAAACCGTAGTTTTGCCAAAGTCCCAATCTCCTCTAGACAGCCTTTTCCATAGGGAGGCCGTGGAGCGGATCAGCATAAAGTCGTTGGCATGGCTTTTGCAAGATAAAAGAATCAAAACCAAGCAAGGTATACCTCAAGCTTTAGCAAGCTATACCTGAAGGAACAGAAAGGAGCTAAAAACATGAAAAGGCGTGATTTCATTAAATCCATGGCCGCCGTTGGGAGTGTTACAGCCATTGGCTTAGGAATAGAAAAAATTCCCCGGGTCATCGCCGGCGAAGCCATCACCAATCCTACACCTTATGATGGGGATGCCCTGCCGGTAGAAATGAAAATCGATAAGGCCACCGGGGAAATCATTCTCAATCAGGACGTTGCCTTAAAAAGCAGTGTCTGTCTGGGCTGTTGGAGCAATTGCGGCAATCGGGTGAAAGTGGATAAAAAAAGCGGCAAGATCCTGCGCGTAGTCGGTAATCCTTACCATCCCAGCTGTGCCGAACCGCACCTCCCCTTTGACACTCCGCTGAAGGAGTCCTACCTTTCCTTGGGTCAGTACCAGGAGAATGGCCACACCCAAAGGGCCACGGTCTGCCAAAGAGGGAACTCCGCTTTCCAAATGGTCTATGAGCCCAACCGTATCCTCACTCCTCTTAAGCGGGCAGGTAAACGGGGCGAAGGGAAATGGCAGCCCATCACCTGGGAGCAGGCTTTAGAAGAAACCATCGAAGGGGGCCGGCTTTTTTCCGAGCTGGGAGAAAGTCAAACCATTGAAGGTCTGCGGCAGGTTCGTGACTTAGACACCCCCATCTATCCTGAGCAGCCGGGCTGGGGTGTAAAGGCCAACCAATTTGTCTTCATCGGTGGCCGGGATGACGGACGGACACCTTTCGCGAAGCGTTTTGTCAATAACGCCTATGGTTCCCCCAATCATTTCGGCCATGGCGGTATCTGCGGAATCAGCCGCCGGGTTGCCTATCTGGCCTTCCTGGATACCTGGGATAAAAAACCCCATATGAAGGCCGATTATATGGGAGCGGAGTTTATTATGTTCTTTGGCAATGCACCGGGTCAGGCTGGAGCTCCCTTTCAGCCTATGGCCCGGAAATCGGCTTTAGCCCAGGCTGAAAACGGCATGAAAGCGGTCATCGTCGATCCCGTGCTCCAAAACGGCATGTATAACTCGCCGAAGGCGGAGGAATCCTCCTGGGTACCCATTCGTCCGGGGGGAGACGGCGCCCTGGCTATGGCTATGGTTCGTTGGGCCATTGAGAATGAAAAATACAATGAAAACTATTTGCTATCCCCCAGCAAGGAAGCGGCCCAGAAAAAGAAGTTCCCCTCCTGGACCAATGCCACCTACCTGGTCATTCAGGAAGAAGGACATGCCGACTACGGGAAATTTCTCCTGGGAGAACAGATTGGCCTGGCCGAAAAGGCCGATGAGACCAATCCCAATTATGTGGTTATCGATCAAAAGTCCGGGGAGCCCACTCTCTGTAAAGCTGCAGAGAATGGCACCCTCTTCTACACCGGTAAAATCGCCCTTGGCGATGCCATGGTTACTGTGAAGAGTTCCCTGCAGATTCTCCGGGATGAAGCCACTTCCTATACCTATGAGGAATATGCCAGGGAGTCAGGTTTAAGTCAGGAACGGATCATCAGTTTAGCCAAGGAATATTTCAACCATGGCACCAAAGCAGCCACGGATCATCACGGCGGGGTATCCATGCACTCCAACGGTTTTTATGGCTCCCTGGCTGTGGCGACCCTTAATGCTTTAAATGGCAATATCAATAAAAAAGGCGGCTCAACCAAGAGCGGCGGCGGCTATATCGCCGATGATGCGGGCAAACGCTATGATTTTGCCAAGGTCCCCGGAGGAGTCAAGCCCAAAGGGGTCAAAATCAGCCGGGAAGGAAAAGCCTATGAAGAGACTCCGGAATACAAGGCCAGAAAAGCTAAAGGAGAAAATCCCTATCCCGCTACCTTACCCTGGAGTCCCTTAGCCGATAGTTTGGAGGGTCATGTGATTCCTTCCATGATGGCCGGCTATCCCTACACCGCCAAAATCCTCATGATGTGGATGGCCAATCCTCTCTATGCCACTCCAGGGCTGTTCCAAAAGGATGTGGAGGATTTTCTTAAGGATCCGGAAAAGCTCCCCTTGATTATTTCCATTGACATTATGATGGGGGACTCCACCCAATATGCAGACTATATTATTCCCGATACCACCTTCTATGAAAGCTGGGGAGTGCCGATCATCTGGAATCTGGTCTTAAGCAAGGCCCATGGGGCCCGCCGTCCCATCATTGATCCTCTGGTCCCCAAGACCAAAGAGGGGCACCCCTATTCCATGGAAGCCTATCTGATTGAGATTGCCAAACGCCTGAATCTTCCCGGCTATGGAGAGAAGGGCATTTTAGACGCGGAAGGAAAGCCCACCCCTTTGAACTCGGCAGCAGATTACTTCTTAAAGGCCATGGCCAATATCGCTTTTGATGAAACCCCCATTGCCGATATTGCGGCGGAGGAATTAGCTCTCTCCGGCTTGGCAGAGGATCTGAAGGATGTAAAAGCCAGCCTTTCCCCAGAAGAGTGGCAAAAAGT
Source organism: Desulfitobacterium hafniense DCB-2 (assembly GCF_000021925.1). Taxonomy (NCBI): domain Bacteria; kingdom Bacillati; phylum Bacillota; class Clostridia; order Eubacteriales; family Desulfitobacteriaceae; genus Desulfitobacterium; species Desulfitobacterium hafniense. The sequence goes on along the minus strand of NC_011830.1, from coordinate 5,112,749 downwards.
CTATTATCTGCTGGCCCGGGGAGGACGTTTCGAGGATTATGTGAAGAACTATGACGGGGATAACCTGACCAATAAATTCGGCAAAATCGTCAATATCTACAATCAAAAACTGGGCACCAGCATCAACTGTATGACCGGCCGATACAATCCCGGGACTGCTTGCTGGATTCCCCCTACTTTCGCCGACGGGAGAACCGTGGATGAGGTCTATCCCAGCCAGGAATGGCCCTTTATCGCCGTATCCTATAAGCCCCGCTATCGCACCGGTGCCTGCCTGGACAACGTTCCTCTGCTCAAGGGTCTGCAGGATACCAATCACATCGAAATGAACCTTGAGGATGCCTCAGCCATGGGCATTGCGACAGGGGATAAGGTCAAGCTGATTACTCCCACCGGGGAAGTGGAGGGTATTGCCAAGGTCCGCCGGGGAGTGGGCAAAGGCTCCATCGGCATCGAATACGGCTACGGACATTGGGGCCAATCCGGGGACCAGGGCTTCGAGATTGAGGGCAAAAAACGTGCCGGGGGCGCCAGGGATGGCAAAGGAATTCTTCTCAATCGCCTCGCTTTGCGGGATATCAGCTTAAAGACCCCTCATCCCCTGGTGGATCTGGTAGGCGGCTCAATCGATCGCAACACAGTTAAGGCAAAAATCGTTAAGCTCTAAAAACCCTCATAAGCTGCCTGAGCTGGATAACAGGTTTCATCCTCTGCTGATTCTGCGGCCCGGCAGGGGAGTTGACTATGACAACACCAAAAGGGGGGATAAACATGCCTGAAATTGAAGGAAGTGCCCGGGAGCGGGCTTTAGGCTATGAACTGCTGGCAAGTATTTTCCTTAATGAACCCACCTGGGAGCAGTTTAGGGTTTTAAAGAAATGGGCTGCCGATCTGGAGGAGTCCTGGCTGGAGGAGCTGCTGAGAGAGATAGAGGAAGGGGATCCTGAGCTGGAGGAATTGCAGCAAACTTATTATGATCTTTTCTTCGTTCCTGTCTCGGGACGCTTTGTGCCCCCTTTTGAAGCAGCTATTCGCGGAGCCCGGCGGCAGAAAGGCGGGAAGACCAAGTTCGGAGGATTTTGGGGGGATTCTACCCTGCAGATTAGTCATATTTATCAACAAATCGGCTTTGAGCCGGAAAAAATGACGATCTTTCAACCCCTTAAAGAAATGAATATTCCCGACCAGATTGGTTTTGAGCTTGCCGCCCTTGCCTATCTTTGTCAAACTGAAGAGAGTTGGCAAAAAGCAAAGAAAGACCTGGGAGCCCTTCATCATTGGCAAAAGGTCTTGCTGGAAGAACATTTGAATCAGTGGCTGCCTCAGCTCAGGGAAGATCTGGCCGGAGCCGATCCCACAGGTTTCTACACTTATTTCGCGGGGCTGGCCGCAGAATTCTGCCGGGAAGAAGTGCGGCTCTTAACCGGATCTCCGATACCGGAAAGCACCAGCAATGAAAACATCGAACGAGAGGAGTGGCAATCGTGACTGAACAATCGATTCGTTACGGCATGGTCATCGACTTGCGAAAATGTGTGGGCTGCAACGCCTGCACTGTTTCCTGCAAAATCGAGAACAATGTGCCGGATGGAAAATACCGTACTTGGGTCAAGGAAATGGAAAAGGGAACCTATCCGCAAGTGTCCCGTCATCGCTTGCCCCGCTTATGCAACCATTGTGATAATGCCCCCTGTGAGTCGGCCTGCCCTGTCCGGGCCACTTACCGGACGGAAGACGGCACTATTCTGATCGATTATGACCGCTGTATTGGCTGTAAATACTGTATGGCGGCCTGTCCTTATGATGCCCGCTTTGTTAACCCGGTGCGCAGAACGGCGGAGAAATGCACCTTCTGCTATCACAGAGTACAAATGGGACTGCTGCCGGCCTGTGTTACCACCTGTGTAGGAGGAGCCCGAATTTTTGGGGATCTGCATGATCCCAACAGTCTCGTTTCCCGACTGATAGCCAACAACCCTGTGCAGATTCTCAAGCCGGAGATGAATACCCAACCGATGATCTACTACATTGGTGCCGACCAGGCTGTGCTGGGAGCGGACTATACAGATTTAGAGAAGGGGGGGAAATAAAATGGAAATAACCTATTTAGCCAATGTAGAACATCCGGTTCAGCTGGGTTATTTAATTTCCATCTATTTCTTCTACACAGGACTCAGTGCAGGCTCCTTCGTCCTTTCCAGCCTGGGAACAGTTTTTGGCATCCAAAAATATAAGCCCATCGCTAAGGCCGGGGTGGTCATGGCTATTGCCCTGCTGGCCGTTGCCCCCTTGCATCTTATCGCTGATTTGGAGCAGCCCGCCCGCTTTTATACCCTGTTCTTCCGCTTGAATCCCACCTCCGCCATTTCCTATGGCACCTTCCTGCTTACCCTCTATCCCCTGACCTGTATTTTTTATCTCTGGTTTATGATGCGCAAGGACTTTGCCCTGGGTGCCCAAAAACTAACGGGCTTTCGCCAAGCTCTCTATTCCTTTTTAACCTTTGGCAAAAAGGATCTCTCCCCAGACGCCCTGGCCAAAGACCAAAAATGGATTAAGGGTTTGGGAACTTTGGGAGTACCCCTGGCCCTCTCGGTCCATGGCTACACAGGGTTTATTCTTGCCAATATGCAGGCCAGAGCCCTTTGGCATACGGGACTTATGCCCCTTATCTTCCTCATGTCCGCCATGGTTTCAGGTACAGGACTGCTGATCCTCATCCTGATCCTGACCCAACGCTATTTCTCCCCGGAAAGGGCACTTACCCCCCGGCGCAAAGCTGTTCTTCAGGATATTGCCCGCCTGATGATGTGGTTTATTGTGGTGGATGGGGTACTCATGGCAATTAACTTTATTATCCTCTACTTCGGCAATGCCGCAGGCTATGCCGCTGCCGAGATGCTGCTTGGGGGCAGCCACAGCACCATGTTCCTGGGCGTCGAGATTGGCTTGGGTCTTGTCATCCCTTTCGTCATCACCTTCTGGTCCAAGACCCGGAAATCCCTGGGGCTCATATCCCTGGCCTCCCTATTGACACTGCTGGGGGTTATCGCCATGCGGATCAATTTCGTAGTAGGCGGACAGCAGATTCCTTTAAGCGGGAATGCTCTTAACCCTTATCATGTTGAACCCAGACATCTGATGTTTTTAGGCTGCTTTGCAGTCCTCGAAGTGGTGATTCTCTATCTGGCCTTTAAGTTTTTACCGGTTTATGGCATAGAACCCGAAAAGGAAAGAACCTCAGTCGAACACCATCTTCCTCCTTCCAGTGGGGTTTCAGTCCGCTCAAACTGAAGATAGATCAAGGGACTGTAATCTTACAGTTCCTTTTGCTTATTTTGACACCTCTTGATAGACTAAAAGAGATGTATATCAGCAAAGAGCCGGGGCAATGAATGGGCAAAGGAAAGGGAGAATGCCAATGAAAAAAATGATCGCCTTGCTTTGTAGTGCTATGGTCATAGCCTTTCTCCTTTACGGTCACTTCAGTGAACTCTCCCCGACCCCAAAGCAGCCGTATAAAGTCGGAGTCCTGGTCGCTAATGATTTAAGACTGGTCAAGGTGGACGGGTTGAAGGCCAGGCTCAGGGAAATGGGCTTGATCGAAGGGGAGAACATTGTTTTTCATATCGAAAATGGGGAGAGCGATCTCACTGACCTTACCGAATTAGGGAAAAAGTTGTTGCTGGGAAAGCCCGATATCCTGGTGGCCTCGGGAGCGGTCGAGGCCCTAAGTCTCAAAGAGCTCACCTCAGCTCTGGAATCGCCTCCGCCGGTAGTGTTCATGGGGACACTTTCCCCTAGTGTGATTGGCTTGGTGGAAGACACCCTTCGCCCGGGCAATCATTTAACAGGCTTAAATAATTATCATTACGAGCTGACGCCTAAGCGCTTTGAGTTATTGCACCGCCTGCTGCCGGAGATTAAAAAGGTAGCCATCCTGGGAGATACACGCGTTCCTTTTTTCGAACAAACCCAAGCGGGTCTGTATCAGGCCTCTCAGAAAATGGGCATTGAGCTGAGTACCTATACCCTAACCGACGTCCAAGAAATACAAGAGGTTTTTCGCAAAATTCAAGAGGCTGAGGAAGAAGGCATCGTTCTTTTGCCCGGATTCTTCCTGGAAAGCCATACCGAGGAAATTGTACAATATGCTTTAGCTTTTAAGATTCCCGTCTTTGGGGTTTATCCCCAGGATACTATGGCCGGTTGTCTGGCCTCTTACGGTATGTCCAATTGGAACCAGGGCACCCAGTCCGCCAATATGGTTTATAAAATTCTCCAGGGGCAAAACCCCGGGAAGATTCCTGTGGAGACACCGGACCGGATTATTTTCTCCGTCAATCTCCAAACAGCCGAACAGTTGGGAATCACTCCCTCTCAGGCAGTATTAAGTCTTGCCGATGAGGTGATTGATGATGAGTGAGAAAAGATTTCCCTGGTGGATGAGGATTAAAGCCCGGGTTTTGGTTTTTGGAGTACTGATGTCGGCGGTGCCTTTGCTCATTTTGGGTTTGGCAAGTTTTACGGCAGCCCAGGCTTATCTGGAAGAAAGTATTCAGAAACAAAATTCCGAGCGGGCTGCCCTTTTAGCCGGACAGATTCAGGATTTTATCCAGAATAATGCCGATAGCTTAATCCAGGTGACTTCCACCAACGCTTTGGAATTGGTGGGGGCGGACCCACTGGCCAGAGAAACCGTACTGGGAACGATGCTGCGCGGGATACCCTATCTGGAGAGTTTGCAGGTGGCTGACCCTCAGGTTCAGGTTCTCGGCAAGGTTTCCCGACGGGAAGTGGACTATCCGGTGCAAGCGGGGGAAACTCTTCCCTGCCTGGATTTCTCTGCTTCGGAAAGCTATTCCCTCAGTGAAGTTTTTTTCTCTGTGGATGGCCGGCCCCAGGTGTATTTGACGGTGAATATCATCGATCCCCAGACCCGCAGGAATCTGGGCTACCTCCAAGCGAAGACGGACCTTAAGGCTCTTTTCAATAAATTTACCAGTATCCAAATTGGGCAGGAGGGCATCATCTATCTTACGGATGGGAAAGGAAAGCTCATTGGTCATTCCGATTTCAGCCGGGTGCTGAGTCAAGAGGATATGACCCGAAACCCCAGCGTCCGCAATTTCTTGGCTGGGAAGCCCCCCAGCCTTGCCGGGAATGAGTATCCCAATACCGATGATACTCCGGTCCTTGGACTGTATGCGCCTGTAGGCAGTCCCCCTTGGGGAGTATTTATTGAGCAGCCGGTGCAGGAAGCTTATGAGCCCATTGCCCGCTTTGCCTTGCGGGTGATGGGAATGATGCTGGTTATTATTCTGGGGGTGACCTTGATTAGCATCTATTTTGGTCTGAAACTGACTCAACCCATAGAGAATTTGGAAGCGGGAGTTCGGAGGATTATTGCTACGGAGGATCTACAGGCCGAAGTGACTCAGGAAAGTGATGATGAAATTGGCCGGCTGGTGCAAGCCTTTAATAATCTTCTGCGCCGGCTTGCCGATAAGACGGCTAATCTGCAGGCTGAGCAGGAGCTGTTGGAAACGGTAGTCCATGGGATTGGGGCAGGGATGGCTCTTTTGGATCAGGAAAAACGGCTTATCTGGTGGAATTCCCTATTTGCCCGGTGGTTTGGCTCAGAGAATAAAAACTTTAAGAAGCTGGCCTGTGAAGAACTGCTGCGCGGGGAAGGGCCGGAATCTTCCTTTGAAGAAAACGGCAGGGTACTGGCTTTGGAAGTACAGGGAGACAAACGTTATCTGCGCCATTCTTATTACCGGCTCAACTCCGGAAACCCGGAGAATGCCGCTTATTTGCTGCTTCTGGAAGATGTGACCCAGCAGGTAGAGATGGAGGCCCGGGTCATTCAGACAGAGAAAATGGCGACCGTTGGGCTGTTAGCCTCCGGGGTGGCTCATGAGATCAACAATCCCCTGGCCATTCTTTCCGCCCACAATGAGGATCTGCTGGATCGGCTCCAGGAGGAAGGGGAACTGCCCGGCAAGGCTGAGATTGAAGGTATCCTGAGTATCATCGCCAAACAGATTGAGCGCTGCAAACAGGTGACCGGCAGGCTTCTGGGCTATGCCCGGCCGGGCAGGCATGGTCCGGACAGGATGGATGCCAATAATGCCATTGAGCAGACGGCAGCTCTCTTGGCCTATCGTCTTAAACAAAAGAAAATGGTCCTCATCAAAGAAAGTGAACCCGGTCTCTGGGTGGAGGGTGATGAAAACGAATGGCAGCAGGTGGTGCTCAATATCCTAACCAATGCTATCGATGCCTCTGCAGAAGGCAGTCAGGTCATCGTGCGGGCTCAACGGGTTAAGAGACCTTTTGCCTCGGCGGAGGCCTTGCCTATAGATAAAGGGGATGAAATACAAATTGAGGTGGAAGACCAAGGGCAGGGGATTTCAGCCCAGTACCTTAAGAAGGTGTTTGATCCCTTCTTTACCACCAAACCTCCGGGTCAGGGCACGGGTCTGGGGCTTTTTGTCAGCTATGGTATCGTGCAAAAAATGCAGGGTAAGCTGTTTATTGAGAGTACCGAGGGGAAAGGGACAACCGTTCGCATTAATCTTCCCTTTCAGGGAAGGGGGGTAGGCCATGAATGTTCATCAACGTGTCTTGATCTTAGACGATGAAGAGGATTTGCGTTCGATTCTCGCCCAGCGTTTAGGGCGGCGGGGATACGAGATTATGGAGGCGGCGACGGCTCAGGAAGGGATGGCCTTGCTCCAGGAAACTATTTTTGAGGCAGTTCTTTTGGATATCCGCCTGCCTGACGGGGATGGACTTCAGCTCTTGCAGGCAATGAAGAAGCGCCAGCCGGATCTTCAGGTGATTATGCTCACCGGCCATGGCACTTTGGAATCAGCCATTGAAGCTATGAAGGCAGGTGCTTATGATTACTTAACGAAGCCCTGCAATCTCTCCGAATTGGAGATTACCCTGCAGAAAGCTCTGGAACAGAGAAAGCTCATGGTGGAGAATACAGGGCTGCGGCAAGTGGTTCACCGGCAAAATGCCGAACTCCTGATTATTGGTGATAGTGAGAAAATGCGATCCCTTAAAGCAATGACCCGCAAGATCGCTCAGACGGATACTCCTGTTCTTTTGCAAGGGGAGAGCGGGACGGGGAAGGAGTTGTTTGCGAGGGCTCTCCATGTTTGGAGCCCCCGCAGCGGCCAAGCCTATATTCCTTTAAACGCTGGAGCGGTTCATGAGACATTGATGGAAAGTGAACTCTTTGGTCATGAGAAGGGTGCCTTTACGGGAGCCAATGCGGTTAAACTGGGATTGGTGGAAATGGCTGACCAAGGTACCCTCTTCCTGGATGAAATCGGGGAGATGCCCTTGAATCTGCAGGTTAAGCTCCTGCGCTTTATGGAGACCGGGGAGTTTCGGCGGGTAGGTGATAACCGCTTAAGGCGGGTCAATGTCCGTATTGTCACCGCCACCAACCGCAATCTCCCGGAGGAGGTGAAGGCCGGGCGCTTTCGCAAGGATCTCTACTACCGCTTGACCGGCATGGTCCTGCATATCCCACCCTTAAGGGAACGGAAGGGAGATATTCTCCAGCTGGCGGAACACTTCCTCAGGACAGGGCTAAGGAGACACACCTTACAGGGTGGGAACCCCGCCCAGGATCGCTCACAAAGTCAAACGATTCATTTAGCCCCCGAGACACAGGAGGCTTTGCTGGCCTATGATTTCCCCGGCAATGTCCGGGAATTGGCCCATCTCATGGAGCGGGGGATGATTTTAGCCGAAGGCCCATTGATTCGCATTAGGGATCTTTGGCCGGAGCATGGGGAAGGGCGAAGCAGCATTCAAACAGAACTTCCCTTGCCGGACGAGGAAAGAGCTGCTGAAATGGATGAAAAATCCATCAAAACTGAAAGACAGGGAGATCAGGCAGAACAGGAAAATCAAGGTGATGTCTTAGCGGGATACCTCACTTTAGCGGAGATAGAGAAGGACTATATCCTTGCCACCATGAAAAAAGTCGATGGAAATAAGGCGCGGGCAGCCAGGCTGCTTGGCATCAGTGTCCGGAATCTTTACCGGAAGATGGAGGAGTACAGCTGATCCGGATGGATCCTTGCCGCAACAGGATTTAAGAAAAGAGATAGTATACGCGGACAAAATGATGAAAATTTGGTCTAATTCATTCCCCTCTGGGTAAAGATAGTCCTAGAGGTGATGATGTATGTGGGGATGGAAAGCCTTGTCCGCCGCTCTTATGGCCGGATTGATCCTTTTTGGCGGGAGCGCCCTGCTGGCTGAGGGACAGGAAGACCCCGTAACCAAAAGTGAGCCTGTTGTGCGGACGCTTGAAGATTTCCCTAGTCCAATTCAAGGAAAACCCTTGCGTGTGGCAGGAGAATATTATTCTGAGGAATTAGAAATGACACTCTTTCACTCGGGAACGGATTATGCTCAAGCCGAGGGCGCTGTTATCCGGGTTAAGCATGCCGGTAGAGTAACTTACGCCGGACCTGATCCCTTTCTTGGCCATAAAGTTGAAGTGGATTGCGGTGAAGATTGGAGCGTCATCTACGGTGGTTTAAAAAACCTGCGCGTCAAAGAAGGGGATTGGGTGGAAGTGGATCAGGCTATTGGGCAGATCGGCTACTATCCGGATATCTTCGGCAATCTTGAGCAGACTCATCTTCACTATGAGGTTTGGCATGGAGACCTGGTGGTTACAGGGGATTAAAGTGAGCTTTCCCAGATTGCTTGTCACTTCTGAAAAAATTTCACCAGATTTGAACCCCGAAAAACGAATTGATACAATTTAAAACCTGGCTAAAACACCCGATAACGCTCAGAGATGAGTCGTTATGCTGAGAGAAAGCTCTCCTTTGCTGTTGAAGAAGTTTTGGCATTAAATTTGCATTCTATGACTATCTGGCAAGGCAATATTCGGGTGAAAAGGAGCGTTTCGGATGAATCGAACAGACCAGGAGATATTACAAAGTTATTCAGACGTTTTGGGGAATCTCAAAGAGATATTGGATGAAGATATTATGGTAATTATATCTGATCGAACCCATAGGCTAAAGTACTATCCGGGCAGAAAACTGGTGGTTGATCTGAGTGGAGTAGGTGATGAACTCACGGCTGATAACAGTATGAGAAAAGCTATGCTGGAAGGTAAAGCCCGAACGTTTGTTATCGATAAGGAGAAATTCGGGTTTCCCTTCAGGACAATTGACTACCCTATACGAAATGCCGATAATGAAGTTGTCGGGTGTGTTGGAATAGGAAGAAGTTTAGAAAAAGAATACCAGATCGAGGAGACTGCCCATGCTTTAGCAGCCACCATCCAACAGGCCGATGCCGGTTTGCAGGAAGTGGCAGCAGGCTCACAGGGGTTATCAAACAAAATTAATAAGGTAATCATGTCTTCGGATGTAGCCTCTGCTAAAATTCAAGAGATTAACAAAATTATATCCGCAATTACAGGAATCTCAAATAGTTCAAACCTGCTGGGGCTCAACGCTGCCATTGAAGCCGCGCGGGTCGGAGAACAAGGAAGAGGCTTTGCTGTTGTTGCGGAAGAAATGCGTAAATTAGCAAACCAAAGTAAAGATTCCGCAGGGATGGTCACGGAAATACTTACGGAAATGAAGCAGGCAGTAGAAGGCATTATTTTTGAAATTGATCAAATTGGTGGCATTGCTGAAAATCAAGCAGCGGCTACCCAGGAAATCACAGCGGCAATACAGGAGATAAACGGAAATTCCCAGGCGCTTGCGGAATTTGCGAAGATTTAATACAGCTCATGGCGGAAATGAAGAGGAGTCTTACGAATATAAAATTTCAGATGTTAGAGGACAATAAGGACCGAGGTTGAAATGAACTGCCCCCTGTCAAGTACCACAAGGGGAGCATAGCATTGCAGCCTCGGTTCTTTATTGTCTTAGCGGTGTGATTTGACTCACGCTGAGCAAGAGGAATTTACAGTAAGATGACTCTATGTTGCATTATCTACACTTTATTCGCTCCATTCAATGCTTCATTAGGAAAGGAGGGAATTGAGTTGGATCTTATGGATAGTGCCCAAATTCTTGAAAATGAACAACGGAAAAGTAAACTCATTAAATATCTGGTTAAATTTAAAGGGCATAAAAGAATCACGCCCCTGGTCTCCCCTGCACCAGTAGACATTCTGATTACCTTGCTTGGCACTATGTTAGGTATCTCATTCTTAAGCATCTTACTGTTTATTTACGAGATTCCGATGCTGGCAGCCTCCCTGGGAGCATCAGCGGTCTTAGTCTATGGAGTTCCTGATGCCCCGCTGTCTCAACCACGCAATGTAATTTTAGGGCATACGTTTTCGGCAAGTATAGGGGTATTAACCTATCAGATTTTTGGAATAACATGGTGGTCGGTTGCCTTAGGTGCTGCTCTTGCTTTACTGGTCATGTTGTTAACGAAAACCACTCATCCGCCGGGTGGGGCAACGGCCATGCTCGCCGTGCTTAATGGTGCCGGCCCCATGTTTATTGTTGCCCCAATGATCTCGGGCAGTATCATCTTGGTTTTGGTTGCAGTATTAGTCAATAATTTATCACCTAATCGGAATTACCCGCGCTATTGGTACTAAGCTAGAGGGAGAGGGTGTTATTGTGTTTGCCAAGATTCTTGTTCCAACGGATGGATCGGAATATTCCCGCAGAGCATTATTAGCAGCTTTAGAGATGGGCAAAAAATTTAATGGGGAGATTATACTGCTCAATGTGCTGATGACTCCTGAGGCGCTGGGGTATCTGCTCAGCGAGGATGCAACCGTGGTGCAACAGCAGTTTAATCCTAACGGTGAGGCCACCTTAGCGGCTACAACTAAAAATGTGGATCTGGGAGGAGTAAGGCTGACTTGCCGAGTAAAACCTGGTTACCCTGCCTTAGTAATCTTGGAGGAGATTGTCAGTGAAGATATCGATTTGGTTGTCATGGGTTATCGTGGCTATACTTCCCTGGCCGGAACATTCATGGGGAGCGTAAGTCAAAAGGTTCTCGCCAAAACATCAAGGCCGGTGCTGCTTATTAAGTAAGAATTCCGCCCTGAAACCCTTTGCCCAAATGGAGTGATTTTAACAAAATGGAGTGGAAAGCAGAAGAGCTCCCCTGATAAACTAATAGTATCTTTACATTAAATTGCGCCCAAAGGCGCTTTTTTTAAAAAAGAGGGTTAGCAGCAACTAACTCGAATAGTGAAGGAGGGAACGCTTTACCGTGGATAACACACTCCAGACCAAAGATCTGATCAACGTAGGACTATTTACTGCCATTTACTTTGTAGTGTTCTTTGTGGTGGCCATGGTGGGATACATACCGGTCATGCTGCTGGTCATTCCTTTTCTTTGCCCCTTGGCGGCGGGGATTCCCTTCATGCTCTTTCTTACCCGGGTGCAGAAATTCGGCATGGTCACTATCATGGGAACCATCCTTGGGCTGCTTATGTTTATCCTCGGCCATCCCTGGCCTTGTATCCCGCTTGGCATTATTTGTGCTTTGCTGGGAGATTTTATCTTAAAGGGCGGCAGATACAGAAACTGGACTTCCATCCGCATGGGGTATGTGGTTTTTAGCGAATGGCTGATGGGTTTGATGTTCCCTTTGTTCTTTATGCGGGAATCTTACTTCGCCACTATTCGGGACGGTTATGGAGATGCTTATGCAGATAGCTTGATGGCCATTACTCCTACCTGGTTTTTTGGGTTCTTTGTTTTGATTATCGCTTTGGGAGCTTTAGCCGGTGCCTATCTGGGAAGAGCTGCTTTGAAAAAGCATTTTGAGAGGGCGGGAATTGCCTGAATGAATGGAGTAATTTTAGGTAAGGGCACAAAGACCCGGTTTTGGCTGGATCCCCGAACTAAGTTTATGATGCTTCTGGTCGTTAATATTGTTTTGGTCACCGGAGGATTCAGTGGTCCCTCGGCGGTGCTTCGGCCTGCTTTAGCTCTGCTGCCGTTTTTCTTGTTGCTGGTGGAGGGACGGCATCATCCGGCGCTGCTTTACGGGCTCCTTATACTGGGGGCTTTTTCCGCTGAGATCATGCTAATCAGCCGTAGTCAGGGCATGTGGAATCTGATGATAGTCATCTTCACCGGTGTCATTACCCGTTATCTGCCTGGCTTGGTGATGGGCTATTATGTGGTTACTACCACGAAAATTGCGGAACTTATCGGGGCGATGGAAGGTCTGGGCCTGCCCCAAAAAATCATTATTCCTTTTGCAGTGATGCTTCGCTTTATCCCCACGGTGGTTGAAGAAAATGCGGCCATCAATGACGCGATGCGGATGCGCGGGATCAGATTGGGAGGACAACGTCCGGGAGCTATGCTGGAATACCGGCTGATACCCATGATGATGTGCACGGTAAAGATCGGGGAAGAGCTTTCCGCGGCGGCTTTGACCAGAGGCTTGGGCAGACCTGTTAAGCGAACCAATATCTGCTCCATTGGCTTTGGCCTTATGGACTGGCTTATCATGGTGATTACTTGGGGAGCCCTGGCAATTTGGCTGGTAATGTAGAGGTGAGGAAGAAATGATTGAGCTTAAACAAGTATCTTTTGCTTATGGAAACGGTGAGAGAGACAGCGGGCTTGAGGATATTGAGCTGAAAGTTGAAGAGGGCGAATTTCTCCTGCTGTGCGGCGGCTCCGGCTGCGGGAAAACCACTTTAACACGTCTGCTCAACGGTTTAATTCCCAACTTTTATGGAGGGGTCCTTAAGGGACAGGTATGGGTCGGGGGCCTGGATGTTGCTAAGGCCCCTCTCTATGAGACGGCGGGGAAAGTAGGTTCGGTGTTTCAGAATCCCCGCAGCCAGTTTTTTAATATGGACACCACCGGTGAATTGGCCTTTGGTTGTGAAAATATGGGTCTGCCCCTAAAGGAGATTTGCGCCCGGGTGGAGAGGATTGCCCTTGAATTAGGATTAGAGCCTTTGCTGGATCGCAATATCTTTGCCTTATCAGGAGGAGAAAAGCAGAAAATTGCCTGTGGCGCTGTGGCGGCGCTGGGGCCTCAGGTTTATGTCTTAGATGAGCCCTCTTCCAATCTGGATGCTTTGGCTATCGAAGAATTACGAGCTCTTTTGACCAAGCTGAAGGCTCAGGGCAAAACCGTGATCATTGCTGAACATCGGTTGTACTATCTCCGTGAATTGGTGGATCGGGTGATCTATATGAAGAAAGGACGGATTCAGCAGGAATATTCAGGTCAGGAATTCCGCGCTTTGCCAAGGGGGGAACTGGATGCCATGGGGCTGCGTTCTTTATCCTTGGAGGGTTTACTGGAGGGCGCCCCGGTACATTTACCAAGGACTGAGGGGGCCATTGCCTTGTCCGGCTTTTCCTTCGCCTATCCCCGGGGAGGCCGGAGCCTGGACATCAGGGAAACATCGTTCCCCCAAGGGGCGGTGGTTGCAGTTACCGGCCACAACGGAGCGGGAAAATCCACTCTGGCACGGTGTCTATGCGGTCTGGAAAAGAAGTGCCGCGGCAGGATGGGGATGCAGGGGGAGAGTCTGGGAAGGAAGGAACGATTAAAGCGTTCTTATATGGTCATGCAGGATGTAAACCATCAATTATTTACAGAGAGCGTGCTGGATGAGGTGCTGATTTCCATGGGGCATCCGGATGTGAAGCAGGGGGAGGAAATCCTTAAAGGCCTCGATCTGTTGCAGTTCAAAGAGCGCCATCCCATGTCCCTATCCGGAGGCCAAAAACAGAGAGTTGCCATTGCTTCGGCGATAGCCTCCCGGCGGGAATTGATACTTTTTGATGAACCCACCAGTGGACTGGATCTGCTGCATATGCAGGGAGTAGCCCGGAGTCTGTCTCAATTAGCCGGGATAGGGAAAAGCGTCTTGGTTGTTACTCATGATCCGGAATTTATCCTGTCCTGCTGCACCCATATCCTGCATATGCAAGAAGGGAAAATCATTGATAACAGACCTTTGGATGCTTGTGGCAGGGGAAGGATGCTCTCCTATTTTCTTGAGGCGGTAAAGGAGCCTGGAGAAAGAAGGGAAAGGGTGGTGTGAACAGGATGACTTTAGAAGAAGCCGCTGATCTGGGGAAAAATGTGTCACCCATAGACAAGAGTGAAAGCTGTACCGTCTTCAGGCTTCAGGACAGCACCGGAGACGGTTTAATGAGGGTCTATCCGGTTTTTCCGGGAGTGAGCCTCCTCTATAATGATTTCCATCTGGAATCTTGTACGTCCTATTTTCGTCCCGGAACGGACATGTTTTGCATTGATCATTGCCGGGAAGGGCGGTTGGAGTGGGAGATGGAGGATGGCAGGTGCCAGTATATGGAGGCCGGCGATCTGCAGATGAGCACCCGTGTGGATCATGCCGGAATGTTCCGTTTTCCGCTGCGCCATTATCACGGCATCACGGTTGCCCTATGTCTTGAGGAGGCCGGGGCAGTGCTGCCGGGAATATTGGCAGGTTTTTCAGTGGATGTGAACGCCCTTCGGGACAAATTCTGCAGCAAGGGCCAGCTCTTTATTATGCGGGCAGGGGCAAGCATTGAGCATATTTTTTCCGAGCTTTATTCCGTACCGGAAACGATTCGTGACACCTTTTTCAAAATTAAGGTTCTGGAGATGCTGCTTTTCCTGAGTACCCTGGAGATTCCTGAAGGAAGCAGGGAAAGACCTTATTTTTATAAAACTCAGGTCGAAAAAGTTAAGAGTGTTATGGCCTTGATTACGGAAAACCCCCAGCACCATTACACTCTGGAGCAATTGTCCGTTGAGTTTGATTTTCCCATTACCGCTATGAAAAACTGCTTTAAAGGAGTGTATGGAACCTCGATCTATGCTTATAGCAAGTCCTACCGCATGAATGCCGCGGCTATCAAACTCCGTCAGACCAAAGAAAGCATCACAACGATTGCTCAGCAGATGGGCTATGACAATGCCAGCAAGTTCGCCGCCGCTTTTAAATCGGTCATGGGCATGACTCCGGCGGAATACCGAAAATCCATTGTCTGAATGGAGTGCCGATATCTGGAACGGAGTGGTAAGGAAGTAAAAATAAAGGTATTTTAAAGATGGTTAGCAGATGCTAATCATTTTTCTTTAGGAGGGGAGAACATGAAAAGCAAACAAAGAGGAACCCTTGCCACTATTTTTTATTTTGCCCAGGAGTGCAGGAGCAGAATGGTCCTTTCTGTTTTATGCGCCCTAATCAGTGTGGCAGCCGGTTTGGTTCCCTTTTGGGGTGTATACCAAATCATGATGCTCTTTTTTGGCGGGTCACCGGGAGCAGGGGATATTTTGTTTTGGTCTGGGATAAGTGTGGGGGGTTACGTGCTAAAGATCCTTTTTTATGGGATTTCCACCACCTTATCACACCGATCAGCCTATCAGATCTTAGAAAATATCCGTCTGGGAGCGACAGAAAGACTGATGTCCGCTCCTTTAGGGGAGGTCCTATCCCAACGGGCAGGAAAAATGAAGAACATCGTTGTGGACCGGGTAGAAACCATTGAACTGCCGCTGGCCCATATGATTCCTGAGGGCATTTCCAATTTTCTCTTTCCCTTAGCTATTTTTATTTATCTTGTTTTTATCGATTGGCGAATGGCCTTGGCTTCCCTGATCTGTGTACCTTTGGGAGCCATCGTCTACGGGATAATGATGAGAAACTTCAACAGTCAATATGCCGCCTATATGGAGGCCAGCAATCATGTCAACAGCATCATTGTGGAATACGTGGAGGGGATTCAGGTGATCAAGGCTTTTAATCAATCCACGGAATCCTATGAGAAGTTTGCCGGAGCAGTCTCCTCCTTCCGGGAATTCACCTTAGCCTGGTTTCAGAGCACCTGGAAGCTGATGAATCTGGGCAATGCGATTCTTCCTTCCACTTTGCTGGGAGTTCTGCCCGTGGGAGTGCTCCTTTATATCGAGGGGAGTCTGACTCCTGCTGAACTGACCCTCTCCATGATCCTGTCCTTAAGTATGGTGGCTCCCGTAACCTGGTTTACCGTTGCCGTCAATGAATGGAAGGCTGTTCAGTATGCCGTTAAGGATGTCAATGAGCTCCTGGAGCTCCCCAGTCTTCCGGATACAGCTTGCCCGGTCCAGCTGGCCTCTTTTGATGTAGAGCTTAAAGACGTTTCTTTTGCCTATAAAGAGAGCAAAGGGGATGTGCTCCGGGGCATCAATCTCCAAATCCCTGAGGGCAGCTATACGGCCTTGGTCGGTCCCTCCGGCGGGGGGAAATCCACCATTGCCCGGCTGATTGCCCGGTTCTGGGATGTGGGTAAGGGCTCTATCACCATCGGCGGCACGGACATCCGGAAAATTCCCCTTGCCCAGCTTTCCCAGCTGGTCAGTTTCGTCACTCAGGATAATTTCCTCTTCAACTGCTCTCTGCTGGAGAATATCCGCCTTGGCCAACCTACGGCCAGCGACGAGGAAGTCCATGCAGCCGCCCGAGCTGCCCAGTGTGAAGAGTTCATCTCCCGCCTGGAAAAAGGCTGGGCTACTCCCGCCGGTGAAGCCGGCGGCAAGCTTTCCGGAGGCGAACGCCAGAGAATTGCCATCGCCCGGGCCATCCTAAAAAACGCTCCCATCGTCATTCTCGATGAGGCCACAGCCTTCACCGATCCGGAAAATGAGGATAAGCTGCAGCGTTCCCTTGCTGTGCTGACCAAGGGGAAAACATTGCTGGTGATAGCTCACCGGCTGTCGACCATAAAAAACGCCGACCAAATTTTTGTTCTGCAAGAGGGAAGAGTTGTTGCCGGGGGGACCCAGCAGGAACTTCTGGAAAAATGCGCCCTTTACCAGGACATGTGGCGGGCTCATACCGGAGCAAGGGCTTGGGCGGCCAACAGCGGCAGGAAGGGGGAAATAGCCCATGCTTAAAACCATGCGCCGGCTGATTGCCTGGACCGAAACCCGGAAAAATCGTCTGTACTGGGGGTTTTTTTGGTCTTTTCTCGCCACCTTATTCACGGCTATGCCTGTTATGGCGGCTGCTTATGTCCTTAACCTGATGCTTGAGGATCAGGCCGGCCGGTTTGAACTGACTCCTATCTGGGCTCTTTACCTGCTGATTTTTATGGTGTTTATGATTTTAGGACGATTCTTCTTCTCCTATCTAAGGGCTGTTTTTCAGGAAAGTGTAGCCTATGAAGTGACCGCGGAGGAACGGATGAGCATCGGCAACCTGCTCAAGAGGGTTTCTTTAGGTTTCTTTGATCGCAATACCACCGGGGAGTTGGTGGGGGCAGTGACCACCGATCTATCCTTTGTTGAGATGTTCGCCATGAAAATGATCGACTCTGTGATCGGGGGATATGTCAGTGCCCTGGCCATGATCCTCTGCGTAGCCTTTTACAGCTGGGAGGTTGCAGTGATTTCAGTCCTGGGCATCCTATTATCGGCCTTGGCCCTGGGTCTGATGGGATTTTTCAGCCGCCGGAATGCGCCTGTTCATCAAAAGGCACAAAATGAGATCATTGCGGCTACCCTGGAATATATACGGGGCATTCCTGTAGTTAAGGCTTACGGGAAGGAGGGAGTCTCGGTGGAAAGCATACGCCGGGCCTATGGGAAGCACCGGCAGATCAATGTCAAGATTGAACAGGAGTATGTTCCCTGCAACTGCCTCCATCTTTTGGCTCTCAAATCGGCATCGGTGGTCATCGTGGCGATGTCCGCTTTTCAGGCGGTCCAAGGAAGTCTGCCCATCCCTGTCTTTCTGATGTTGGCGGTGTTTTCCTTTATGATTTTTAACCATGTGGAACAGATCAACAATGCCACCCACGTTCTGCAGGTGATTGGCCCAACCCTGGATAAACTGGAAAAGATCAAGGAAGCAGAGTTTATTGATGAGAAGGGCGAGGACAAGGTATTGGACAACTACACCATAGAGATGGCGGATGTGGTCTTTGCCTATGAGCAACGCAGGATTCTGGACGGAGTCTCTCTGACTGTTCCTCAAAATACGACGACGGCTATCGTAGGGCCTTCAGGCAGCGGCAAGACCACCATCTGCAATTTGATTGCCCGCTTCTACGATGTGGATTCCGGGAGTATTCGTATTGGAGGTACGGATGTGCGGGAGCTGACCTGTGATAGTCTCCTGAGCAATATCAGCATGGTTTTCCAGAATGTTTATCTGTTCCAGGACACCATAGTCAATAATATAAGATTCGGGAAGCCGGATGCCACCATGGCAGAGGTGACTGAAGCGGCCAGGCAAGCCCGTTGCCATGACTTCATATCAGCTTTGCCGGAGGGCTATAACACCATGGTGGGAGAAGGAGGCTCCTCCCTTTCCGGGGGAGAAAAACAGCGGATTTCCATAGCCCGGGCTATCCTAAAGAATGCCCCCATTGTCATTCTGGATGAGGCTACCGCCAGTGTGGATCCGGAAAATGAGCATTTTATTCAGGGGGCTCTCAGTGCCCTGACTCAGGGCAAAACCATCATCGTCATCGCTCACCGTATGCCCACCATTGAACATGCCGATCAAATTCTTGTTCTGGATGAGGGGCGCATCATTCAAAAGGGCACCTATAAGGAGCTGGTGGCCCAGGAGGGGTTGTTCCGGCGCTTTATCACCATTCGCCGGCAGGCTGAAAGTTGGAGTATCTAGTTTCACTGCCCATTAACCAATCCAGAACGTTCACATGCCGGATGCCGTCGTAATCCCGGTTGACGATAATATCATCCAGTGTCAGCAGCACCTTAGGGTAGTTGTCCCTGATCTTCTGAAGGGGTGCCAGTTCACGCTCCAGTGTCCTTTCATCCATCACCGACGCCGCTGCTTGGTAGTAGGTGACGCTTGCCCCATACTGTGCTACGAAATCCACCTCGCCGCCGGGCATTTGGCCCATATAAATCTGGCAGCCCCGGCGCAGCAGTTCCAGGTACACCACATTTTCCAGCAAATGCTCTAGGTCCGGACGGCGTTTGTTGCTCAGAAGCAGCTGGCGCATCCCCAGGTCGGCCATATAATATTTTTCCAAGCTGGCAAGATATTGCCTGCCCTTGATGTCGTACCGCTTGACCTGATAAATCAGCAGGCTGTCCATCAGCCCTTGCAGGTATTTTTCCACAGTACGGGAATCCACCTTGCGCCCGGAGGAGGTTAGGGTGTTGGCGACTTTGGTGCTGGACAAAAGGCTGCCGATATTGTCAAAGACAAATTTGATCACGTCCTCCAGCATCATCACATCGGCAATTCGCTGCCTGGTGACCACGTCCTTTAAGAGAACTGAGCTGTAAATACCCCGCAGGTACTCCAGAATATCCTTTTCACTGCCCGTGAGCTGGAGGGCGTAGGGGAAAGAACTGTCCCGCAGGTAACAATCAAACAGCTCCCGCCGGGGCAGCCGGTTACCCTGCACCGCCATGCCTTCACTATACTCGGCGAAGGAGAGGGGCAGCATCTGGAGTTCCACATAGCGCCCGGTCAGCAGCGTAGCCAGTTCTCCAGACATAAACCACGCGTTGGAACCGGTGATGTAAATGTCCACATTTTTTTGGATGAAAAGACTGTCCACTACTCTTTCAAACTGTTCCACATGCTGAATTTCATCCAGAAAGATGTAGTTCATACGATCAGGGAGCAGCAAAGGTCTGAGATGGCTATAGAGTTCACGATAATCGGTCAGGTGCTCGAAATTCAGCTCTTCGAAATTGATAAAAATGAGCTGGGATGATTCGATGCCATTTGCCAACAACCAATCCCGGTAAATTTCAAACAGAGTGGATTTGCCGCAGCGGCGGATGCCGGAGACCACCTTGATGATCTGCCGATCTTTATTGCGGATGAGAAAATCCAGATAAGTCTGTCGGTTGATACGGTACATGGGAGGCACCTCCTTGACGCTATTATATACATTATAATGCAGTAATAGACGAGGATGAATAGGTTTTTGCATTGGAATGAAAAAGAGAAGGGTTTTCGGACTGTATTTCCAAAACCCCTTCTCTTTTAATGTTTAATTTTAGGAAGTAAGTTTTTTAGAGACTCTCCTTCACCTGTTATGACAAAGAAGTAGTATCCACCCAATCTTTAGCCTCGGCTACGGAATCCTCTGTGGGAATGGCTACCTTGGATTCGGATTTCAATTCCTTGATATCAGCCCGCCAGGCGGCAGTATCATGCCGTTCAACGGGGTTAGCCATGAACTTTTCTTTGGATTTATTCTCGTTCATAAGTAAAGCCTCCTTAACTTTAACGCTGGATTTTGTCTCCGAGGTTAATAGGGCATTTCCGCCATGCGCTTAAGGGTCCGGTATTTATCCTGGGCATGCTCCTCCGCCGCTTTGAACATTTCGTCGGCAATTTCGGGGAAGACGTTTTTGAGTGATGAGTAGCGGATTTCCCCTTGGATAAAGTCCTGGAAGGAGCCTTTAGGCTCTTTGGAATCCAGAATAAAGGGGTTCTTTCCCTGTTCCTTAAGGCGTGGGTCATGACGCCACAGGTGCCAATAACCGGCGTCCACGGCCTTCTTCATCTGCGCCATGCTGGTACCCATCCCTGTCTTGATGCCGTGGTTGATACAGGAAGCGTAGGCGATGATGATGGAAGGGCCTTTATAGCTTTCGGCTTCGGCAATGGCCTTCAAGGTGTGATTCATATTGGCCCCCATGGCAATTTGGGCGACATAGATATAGCCATAGGTAGTGGAGATCAGGCCCAGGTCTTTTTTGCGGACTCTTTTGCCGCCGGCGGCAAATTTGGCGATGGCTGCCGTTGGCGTGGCCTTGGAGGATTGGCCTCCGGTATTGGAGTAGACCTCTGTATCAAAGACAAAGATGTTAATGTCGTCCCCGCTGGCCAGGACATGGTCCACCCCATTGTAGCCGATGTCATAGGCAAAGCCGTCGCCGCCGAAGATCCAGACGGAGGGTTTAATCAGATAGTCTTTTTTAGCCATGATTTCCTGAAGGAGGGGATTGCGGTCAATATTCTCTTTTTGGAGAGCTTCCAGCAGCCGTGCGCTGGCCTTTTTGGACCCTTCACCTTCAGCGAAGTTATCCAGCCAGTCCTGGCAAGCTTCCTTCATTTCGCCGTTGATGTCGCTTTCAATTAACTGACGCATTACTTGAGCGAGTTTTTCCCGGATTTGCTTGGAGCCAAGATACATACCATAACCGAATTGAGCATTGTCTTCGAAGAGGGGATTCATCCAGGCCGGCCCTTTGCCCTCGGCATTGACGGTATAGGGCACGGAAGGAGCACTGCCTCCCCAGATGGAGGAACACCCGGTGGCATTGGCAATAATCATACGATCGCCATAGAGTTGGGTAATGAGGCGGGCATAAGGTGTCTCACCGCAGCCGGGACATGCACCGTTGAATTCCAGCAGGGGCCTTGCCAGCTGGCTGCCGAAGAGGGTTTTGACATCCAGCAGATCCCGCTTTTCCGTAACGGTCATGGCGAATTCCCAATTTTCGGCTTCCATTTCGATTTCATGATCGGCAGGCTCCATCACCAGAGCCTTGCCCGGTGCGGGACAGATATCGGCGCAGTTGCCGCAGCCGGTACAATCCAAGGGAGATACTTGAATCCGGTAATGGTAGCCTTCCAGCTTTTTGTTGATGGGTTTCTTGGTTTTAAAGGTATCCGGGGCTTGGGCTGATTCCTGATCGTCCAACAGGAAGGAACGTATGGTGGCATGGGGGCAGACATAGGCGCATTGATTGCATTGGATGCATTTATCGATCTGCCATTCAGGCACATAAACCGCGATTCCCCGTTTTTCGTATTTGGTGGTGCCTAAGGGGAAAGTGCCGTCTTCCCTGCCCACAAAAGCGCTGGTGGGCAGGTTGTCCCCTTCATGGCGGGCCATGGGGCGCTGAATATCTTTGACGAAAGCAGGCTCCTCTTTGATGGGCATGTTTTCATCAGGAACATCGGCCCAGGCTGGGGGAACGTTGACCTTGATCAGGGATTCAATCCCTTTGTCCACTGCCTTTTCGTTCATTTCTACAATCTTGGCGCCTTTTTTGCCGTAGACTTTATGGATAGAATCTTTTAAGTAACGAATGGCGTCATCGATAGGAATAACGTTAGCCAGCTTAAAGAAAGCGGACTGCATAACCATGTTAATCCGTCCGCCCAGACCGATCTCGCCGGCGATGGATATGGCGTCAATGAGGTAGAACTTAATATCATGTTTAGCGAGATAGCGTTTCAGATAGGCGGGCAGGTGATCTTCCACTTCCTCGGGGGTCCAGGAGCAGTTCAGGACAAAGGTGCCGCCTTTCTTCAGGCCTTTGACAATGTCATAGTTATAAATAAAGGATTTGTTATGACAAGCAATATAGTCGGCATCAAAAACCAGGTAAGAGGATTTTATGGGCTGCTTGCCAAAGCGTAAGTGGGAAATGGTGGTGCCGCCTGATTTTTTACTGTCATATTCGAAATAACCCTGGACATTAAGCTCCGTATTATCCCCGATGATCTTAATGGCGCTCTTGTTGGCCCCTACCGTTCCATCTGAACCCAGTCCCCAGAACTTGCAGCGGATGGTTCCTTCCGGAGAAGCGTCGATGATCTCTTCTTCAGGCAAGGAGGTGTGGCTGACATCATCGATGATCCCGATGGTGAAGCGGTCTTTGGGCTGGGCTTGGTTGAGGTTTTTAAAGACGGCCAGGATCTGGGAAGGAGTGGTATCCTTGGAGCCTAAGCCATAGCGGCCGCCGACGATCACCGGACGGGTTGCTTCATGGTTAAACATTTGGATAATATCCAGATAGAGGGGCTCACCGGTGGAGCCAGGCTCTTTGGTACGATCAAGGACGGCGATTTTTTTCACGGTCTTAGGCAGAACATCGAAGAAATATTTGGAGCAGAAGGGACGGTAAAGGTGAACTTTGATCAGTCCCAAGCGCTCCCCTCTTTGCGCCAGGAAGTCGATGGTTTCTTCAATGGTGCTGCACACTGAGCCCATGGCCACGATAATGTTTTCAGCGTTAGGATCGCCATAGTATTGGAAGGGATGATATTCCCGCCCGCTGATTTTCTTAAATTCTTGGAAATAGTCTTCAATAATATCAGGGACTGCCTCATAAAACGGATTGGAGACTTCCCGGCCTTGGAAATAAATATCCGGGTTTTGAGCCGTGCCTCTTAAAACCGGGTGGTTAGGGTTGAGGGCATTATCCCGGAATTGCTGAATCTTTTCGTAATCCACTAATTGTGCAATGTCTTCATAGGGAGTGACTTCGATTTTCTGCACTTCATGGGATGTTCTGAAGCCGTCAAAAAAGTGAAGATGAGGAATCCGTGATTTGATGGCGGCCAGATGAGCTATGTAGGCCATATCCATGGCTTCCTGAACATCGTTGGAACAAAGCATGGCAAAGCCTGTTTGGCGGCAGGCATTAATATCGGAGTGGTCACCAAAGATAGAGAGAGCATGAGTGGCCAGGCCCCGGGCGCTGACATGGAAGACGGCGGGCACCAGGTTTCCGGCCATCTTATACATTTCCGGGATCATCAGGAGCAGGCCCTGAGAAGCGGTATAGGTTGTGGTCAGGGCTCCGGCTTGCAGGGAACCATGCACTGCGGCTGCGGCCCCCGCCTCGGATTCCATCTCGACCACTTTGACAGGCTGATCAAAGATATTTCTGTGATTGTGGGCAGACCATTCGTCCACTGCTTCAGCCATGGGCGAGGAAGGTGTAATGGGGAAGATGGTCGCCACCTCAGTCAAAGCATAGGACGCTTCGGCTGCGGCTTGATTGGCATCCATCGTTTTCATTTTCTTTGCCACGAAACTACCTCCTTTAAAACAATGAGCATTTGGATTTAGGCTTAGTATTCGTTATTGGGAAACTCTCATACATTTTTTTGCGCTTTTGCTTGAATTTCAACCTATGCCGGGGCCTGGCGAAAAAAGAAAACCGTTTCGAGCCTGACGGCATAGAAACGGTTTTAGTCTACAAGCTGGATTAAGCTGAACCCGGGGTCATAGATCCCCGCCTATAAGAAGATGGGAGTCATAGTAGTGTTTAAGAATAAATAGCTGAACAAAAGGATTTAATTTTTACCGCGTGAACAGACGATTAGAAGCGCCGAAGGCCCCTGCATTCCCAAGACCACCGAAACCGGCACCACCGAAGCCGGCATTCCCAAAACCAAAGTTACCGGTATTAGCGAAACCCCGATCAACAGTAACGTTGCGTGTTATCTGTTGAACATAGGGTTGAGGAACATCAACGATATTCTGACGATTAACCGTCACGACAGGTTGAATAACGGGGATCATTCTAGGGGTAAAAGTATCCCTTACGCAGTATTGTGGTGGGCAACAAATTGGATTACCAACGCAGCCATACATTGCGAAACACCTCCTTTTTATATTACAGTGTATGATGCAAAAACCAAATTGGCAATGATTTACAATTCTTTCTGCAAAAAAATCTTATTTTTGAGTTATACAGCATTTACCAGTCGAAGACATCCTTCTGAGGATGTCTTTTTTGATTTTAAGTGCATATAAATGTATAAAATTTCGGTGCAAAAAAGGAGGGCTCAGGGTGCAGGAATATATCCGTAAACGGGTACTCGATATTGGCAATTATATAATGGAATCGAGCGCCACAGTAAGACAGACAGCAGATATCTTCGGAGTGAGTAAATCCACTGTTCATAAGGATGTCACGGAGAGGCTACCCCTGATCAATGAAAAGCTGGCTATGGAGGTTAAGCAAATACTGGAAAGCAATAAGGCAGAACGTCATATCCGGGGTGGTGAAGCCACTCGGAAAAAATATCAGGAGAGCTGAAAGCAGGTTTAGCAGGTTTATTTAGATAAATGTTCGGGAACTATAAGAAAGCAAGTTTTTCTGGATCATAAGGGGAAATATTAAAGGAATTAGTATAGTTTCATCGAATAAAAGAATGTGGTATATTATGTATAATCTCCCGCAGGGGAGATTGTA
This sequence comes from Desulfitobacterium hafniense DCB-2, assembly GCF_000021925.1. Taxonomy (NCBI): domain Bacteria; kingdom Bacillati; phylum Bacillota; class Clostridia; order Eubacteriales; family Desulfitobacteriaceae; genus Desulfitobacterium; species Desulfitobacterium hafniense. The sequence goes on along the minus strand of NC_011830.1, from coordinate 5,087,792 downwards.
CTTTTCGTTTAGGGATATATCGGAAAGATGGTTAAAACCAGGAACAGAAAATCAAGGCAGTCAGTGATGAGTGAAGATGGACAAGCAGAAGAGTAAGAAAGGGGTACCACTTAAATGTTCGGTATAGACTTAGGAATTGACTTAGGAACGGCCAGTGTTTTGGTCTTCGCCAAAGGAAAAGGAATTGTTCTTCATGAGCCCTCGGTTCTGGCCATCGATAAGAATACCAATAAAAAAATAGCCGTTGGGGAAGAAGCCAGAATGATGCTGGGGAGAACACCGGGGAATATTGTGGCTGTTCGCCCGATGCGGGATGGTGTCATCGCCGATTATCAAACCACAGAAATCATGCTTAAATACTTTTTGGAAAAGGCGGGGGCCCGGCGTTGGCCTTTGTTTAAGACCCGGGTGGTGGTCTGTATCCCTTCAGGAGTTACCGATGTTGAAGAGCGGGCAGTAAAGCAAGCCGCTTACCAAGCCGGAGCCAAACAGGTCAAAGTCATTGAAGAGCCCTATGCGGCAGCCTTGGGAGCGGGATTGGACATCTCCGGGCCTACGGGCAATATGATCGTGGATATCGGTGGGGGAACGTCGGATGTGGCCGTTCTTTCCCTGGAAGGGATTGTCACCAAGCGCAGTTTACGGGTCGGCGGCGATAAATTTGATGAAGCCATCATCCGCCATATCCGGCGTGAATATAACCTGATGATTGGGGAGCGGACAGCGGAAGAAGTAAAGATTGCTGTCGGTGCGGCTATTCCTGAGGGACGGCCTGATCATGCTGAAATCGATGTGCGGGGCAGGGATTTGGTCACAGGTCTTCCCAAAACCATTAATGTCAACTCCAAAGAGTGTTATCTTGCTCTGGAAGAAAATGTGGAAGCCATCGTGGGGGCGGTGAAGGAAGTACTGGAGCGGACTCCCCCTGAGCTTTCCGCCGATATCTTAAGCAAAGGAATCGTCATGACCGGAGGCGGAGCCCTGGTCTACGGGTTTGACACCCGGATTTCCAGGGAGACCGGTCTGCCGGTAACTCTGGCTGAAGATCCGATCTCATGTGTTGCTTTAGGGACAGGCAAGGTTCTGGATCAAAGCTTTTAGGTCACTGACATCAGGCAGTTTTTCAACAATACATAGAATTCTGGTGAAGACAAGCTTTACAGCCGAGGAAAGGGGCACTATCCGGTGAGCAGATCGGAGAAGCTATTTCTCGGCTTTTTCTTTAGGAATGTGAATGTTTTAGTTTGGAGAGGTTTACCATGAGAGCAGATATACTTGGCGTAAAAGTGGACCGGGAGTCGATGGCGGAAACCGTCCTTAAAATCCGAAAAGCAGTAGAGGAACAGAGGCCCATTCAAGTGGTTACGGCTAATCCGGAGCTGATCTATGCTACGGGAAGGGACGTCCGCCTTAAGCAGCTGATTAATTCAGCTGAGGTTGTGACCCCGGATGGGGTAGGTGTGGTCTGGGCGGCCAAGCGCCTGGGCCATCCGGTAGCTGAGCGGGTAACAGGGATTGACTTAATTGAAGCCCTTTTCCCCATAGCAGCTGAACAAGCCTGGGGGGTCTTTTTTCTGGGCAGCCAGCCCGGTGTTGCTGAAAAGGCAGCTGAGAAAGTTGCCGAAAAGCACCCCGGTTTCCGGTGGCAAGCAGCTCACGGCTATTTCAGCCGCGAAGAAGAGCCGGCCTTGCTGGAGCAAATCCGTGAATTCAAGCCGGATCTTCTTCTGATCGGTTTGGGAGCACCCCGTCAGGAGTTTTGGATGTTTTCCCATCTTGATTTAAACACGGTCAGCATTGGTGTGGGGGGCAGCTTTGATGCTCTGGCCGGAATCAACAAAAGAGCTCCCCGGTGGATTCGCCATATCCGCCTGGAGTGGCTCTATCGTTTGCTTAAGCAGCCCTCCCGTCTGAAACGTCAACTGGTTCTCCCCCGTTTCACCTGGAAGGTCATATGCTCCGGTAAGGAGCAAAAGAGAACCCGGAAAGTAAGGTAGTATTCCTTGCCAGCGGCAGATTAACACTTTATTTCTCCGCACCGACTAAAGACGGCTCCCCTAGGCGTACTAATGAACAGGAGGTTGAAAAATGCCTGAATGGGAATTCAAATGGTCCTGGGAGAAGATAACACTCGACCCACAGGCCAGAGAGGACTTTTTACAGGAGTCTCAGCCTTTTATTCGTCATGTTTCCATTCAGACGTGTCATCGCACTTTAGAATGGGGTAGAGATGAAGAATTATCCGAGGCTTTAATCGCCTTTAATGAAGCTATTGAACATTATGAAGAAGAACGAGGCGTGCCTTTTTTAGCCTATGCCCGGCTCCTGATCAAACGCCGGCTTATTGATTATTACCGCAAGCAGCGTTTGCGGGAAGCCTTGCCTATGGATCAGGATGAGGTAGGGCAGGCTGTTGATATTCATGTAGGGCTCCAGGAATTTCGTGAACGTCAACAAAATCAGGAAAGAGCGGCTGAGATTCAGGAATTTTCCTTAGCCCTGAAAAAATATGGCCTATCTTTTAAAGTCCTGGCTGAAGTGTGCCCCAAACACCGGGATAGCCGGGAAACCCTGCTCGGGGTGGCCCGAACCCTGGCACTGTCTCCGGAGTTATGGCAGCAAGTGGAGAAGACAGGCAAGCTCCCCATGCAAGCCCTGACCTTAAAGACCAAAGTTCACCCCAAAGTACTGGAACGGGGGCGGAAATATATTCTGGCGGTAGCCTTATTGATTGCTAATCAACATGATTATATTTACTTAAGGGAATATGTACTCCCGGAGGAAAGGAGGGCTGAAGGATGAGCCAAATTAAGGCTGTTGTCTTAGAGAAATATAAGAATTCCATTACCGTACTAACGGGGGATGGAGCTTTTCAAACCTTAAAGTACAAAGGGGATGCGGAGGTCGGGGAGGAAATCCAATTGCCGGTCCAAAGCAGAGCAACCTTTTGGCGAATAGGGGCAAGTGTCGCTGCGGTAGTTCTGCTGGCATTGATGGGGATTTTCGGATGGAATGCCTGGCAGCCAAGGACCGCAGTGGCCATGATTTCTCTGGATATTAACCCCAGCCTTCAGCTTACCGTGGATCAAAAGGGAGAAGTTCTGGAGCTGGAATCCCTGAACTCCGAGGCTGAACAGCTGGTCACCGGACTAGCCCTGAAAGGAAAGTCATGGGGAGAGGCCTTGAATAAAATTATTCAAAAATCGGTGGCCTTAAATTATTTGAACGAAGAAGAAAACTGGGTTGTGGTAGGATATTCAGCCGCGGCGCCGGACCAAAAGGAGCCCTCCGCCAAATCCAGTACGATTAATACTGAAGCAATAACCCAACAAGTTCAACAGGCTGTGCATGAGCAAGGGCTTAAGCCTACCGTAGCGGTCTATGAATTGACCTCTGAGCAAAAAAAGCAAGCTGAAGAGACGGGGCTCACCTTGGGAGAGTATGCTTTAGCAGATACTGCTCAGAAGGCAGGTATTAAGGTAGAGCCTAAGGATTTAAAAGCGAAGGAAGAGCGAGCCCGCTTATTGGAAACTCCGGAAATTCAGGAGCAGATGCGTAAAGATAAGCTCATTATTGAAGCCATGAGTAATAAAACCAATCAGGGTGAGGGCAAGGATAAAAAGGAAGGCTACGGTAAAAGTAAGTGGTATAACCTGGATAGAGAGAAAAATAATCAGAAAAGTACCAAAGAACAGCCCAGAAACAGCATAGGCAATCCAAAGCCTTCCCAGGACAGCAATAAGAGCAGCAATAAAGATGACAATAAGAACAGCAATAAAGATAGGAGTAAAGATAAGGACAAAGATAGAGATTACGGTTCCGGCACGAAAGGGAAGGGAACCGACAAAGGGGATGACCTGGAAAAAGGCCAAGACAACAGGTCTGATAGGACTGACAACCAAGGGAACAGTGACCGCAATAATGATCAAAATACCGACAAAGAAAAGCGCGGGGAGAAAAAAGGGGTTCCCGACTCTGAGCAGAAGCAAAGCCCTAAGCAGGCTGAGCCAGCGGAAAAAGCCGGTAAGAGGGATAATCAGGATACTAAACAAAACAGCAATCGCAAAACTGAAGGGGATTCTCGAAATAGCTCCCAGAGTAACTGGAATTTTGGGAACTTCCTGAGAATGAACTATAGTCAACGTACTTAAATATGAAGCTCTCCTGAGGCAGAAGGTTCCAGCGGAACTTCTCCCCAGGAGAGCTTTGTGCTGTCAGCATCTTGTTAATACTTCTTGATAAAAGTTCTCAGTTTGTCTGAGCATTTCCTGAACGCTGAAGTCCTGCCAACGCTGAGCGCCGGAGTCCAGGCAGGATTGAGCGAGCTCAGGGTTCTGGAGAAGGGTGCGGCAGGCCCCGGCAAGTTCCGCCGGTTGTCCCGGGGGAATCAAAAGGCCATCCAGAGAGGGGCGAATCAGTTCCGGTATCCCTCCCACAGCAGTGGCGACAAGAGGCAGATGAGCTTGCATGGCCTCAAGCAGAACGAGGCCCATGCCTTCGCTTAGGGAAGGGAGAATAAAAATATCCATAGCGGGCAGGGTTTGATAGGCATCGGGGAGATAGCCTGTAAAAGTGTGGGGCAGCTCCCAAGCCTCAGCCTGTTCCTCAAGCTCCCTGTGCAGAGGTCCGTCGCCGATGATCAGAATATGGAGATGAGGGAACTGGGGGCGTAAGATGTGAGCAGCTTCTAAAAGCGTGTGCAGCCCCTTGGTGGGATGCAGCCGGGCGACGCTGCCGAGAACCAGGGCATCCTTGGGTATACCCCATGTCCGGCGGAAGCTTTCCCGCAATTCCCCCCGCCGCTCACTGGTGGCCAGCTGAGGCAGAGGCGGGATGCCATTATAGATGGTGCGGATTCTTTGCCCGCCGCGACGGGCCACTTCTTCAGCCAAAGCTTCGGAAACGGTGATAATCCCGGAGGTCAAGGGCAGGGTCAGCCGGTCTAAAGCCAGGGCCAAGCAGGCCGCGGCAGGTGAAAGATAATCCCGCTTTAGGGAACTGTGAACCGTGCTGACCACAGGTAGTTTCAAGCAACCTCCGGCCAGTCTCCCCAAAAGATTGGCCCGGGAGCCGTGGGTATGGATGAGAGAGAACTTTTCCCGACGTATATCGGCCATAAGCTTTGGCAAAGGGGATAAATCCAGAGCGTGCTTCATGGGAAAACGCAAGGTAGGAATGCCTTTCTCTTCAGTGGAGCGGGCGAAAGGCCCATCGATTAAAGAGCCTGAGGTTAAGGAAAAGGCAGCTTTATCGATCCCTTGCAGCAAGGTCAGGACATGCTGTTCGGCGCCGCCGATTTCGCCGCCGCCGATTAATTGCAAAATTTTATAGGTTGGCACGGGGATTCTTCCCTTCTTCCTGAAACTCGGTTATACTAAAGTATAAGCAAATTGTGACTAGGTATCAAAATAGTGGTTTTGAGCAAAAACGAAGCGTATAAAAATGTTGATAAAAAAGTTATAAATCAGGAGGTTTTTTTATGTTAGAAAGTCAGGAGATTCAAAAGATAATACCCCACCGCTATCCCTTTTTGCTGGTGGATAGGATTCTGGAGTTGGAAGATGGCAAACGGGGGGTGGGCTTGAAGAATGTTTCCGGCAACGAGCCTTTCTTCCAGGGGCATTTTCCCGGCTATCCGGTAATGCCCGGTGTGCTGATTATGGAAGCTCTGGCCCAGGTAGGGGCTGTGATTCTTTTGAAAATGCCGGAATACGCAGGACATATTGCGCTTTTTGCCGGGCTGGAAGACGTTCGGTTCCGCCGGCAAGTGATCCCCGGCGACCAGCTACGGCTGGAAGTTGAGTTATTAAAACTCAAGCGGGGGCTTGGTGTGGCACAAGGAAAAGCCTATGTAGGAGAAAATTTAGCTGCCGAGGGCACCTTAAAATTTGCTGTCGGTCCTAAATTAGAGGATTAAGGAACGCCGCTGAGTTTAGTATAGCATAAACATTACATTACCTATAGCGAGTGAAGGGGCCATCATTTCCGAAAAGACAAATTGCCCTATCCTAAACTCTTGCATAGTTTAGGGTAGGGGGGAGTATGATGGGTGTACAGCTTACCGGACTAGGGGTAATTGTGGCTTTGTTATGGATTATCACGGATTATTGGGAGTGGACGGTTCCGGAAAGGATCGGCCATAAAATCACCGCTTGGAAGAGAAAGGCTTACTGCTCCCAAATCACCGTTAAATTTACCAATCAAGAATCTATCTACCGGCAGGAGCAATTTGCTTTTTCTTTAAAACGCTTTCTGGGGGAGATGGAGCGGAAAATGAACTTGCCCGTCCATTGTGAGATTGAGCTGTGGGGAGAGCAGGATGAGTATACTGAGGAAGAGCTCCTCTACCTTAAATGCTTGAATCAATCTTTCTCCGGATTTACATGGTCCATTCAAGAAAGAATCCCCCAACCGCAGTTGGGGGATCAGGGTTCCAGTTAAGAAGGGTCATTTGGTAAGGCGCATGCTCGATGAAGATTTTGCGTCGGGTGTTTCTTTTGAATCGCCCTTGGGTTTGTTGTCGCGATCTTTATGATGCTTTTTCCCAAAATCGACCTTGCCGTTGGCCAGGTCCTCTTCTACTTTCTTTTGCCGTTCTTTAATCGCATCTTTGATCTTTTCAGCCTTTTCCTTTTCCAGGATTCCGGCTTCCACTTTCTTATCGATCATTTGCACCTTGAGCTCGACCATTTGTTGATGAAGAGCTTTGATTTCCGCCAGTTTGGCAGGATCCGGTGCCGTTGTGGTTGCCCCAAAAGCTGTTCCGGCGCCAAAGGTAAGGAAGGCGAGGGTCAATAAACTTACCGCGAACTTCTTCAACAATTTACACTCCTCCTTAATAATAGACGACTTTTTAACTGGAACGTTTTATAGAATACCCAGAAAAAGAAAGAAACATAGTGGTAATCCTTGGATGGATTATTAAAATAAGCAGGGAATAGACAGTTCGGAGCGAACACTATACTCATCGATCAATAAAACCCTTCTTATGGGATGCAAAGAGAGGGTTTTTTATGTTTTACGTTTTTGTTGCCGATTCAGGGGAGATGACACTTTCCCCTTTAATAGACGATAAGCACTTGGCTGAGGAGGCTGAGGTCTTGCGGCCCGGGCTCCCTTTAAGCTTTGCCCAATCCCTGCTGGGAGAGATTGACGAGCAAAGGCAGGGCTCAGGAAGAGGCGGCGTATGGCCCTTATGGGGAGGCTATTCAAGAGAAAGGGGAGAGGACAAGAAGCGGGATGGAGCCTGGGTTAAAAGGGCAATGCTCAGAACCTTGAAAGGCTATCCGGGACTAAGGGATCAAAATTGGCGGTGGGAGAAGGGAAACTCTCCGGAGGCCTCTTGGCAGAATGGACTGAAGGATAATCTGGGGAGTATAACAGATAAGGAAAGGATTGGGGATTTCCTGGCCAGAACTGAGGGAAGATTATTAGCCAAGGCTGACCTGCAGCGGCTGGGGCAGGAATGTCGCTTATCTTATCCGGAGATTTTGAACCTCTGCCATGAGCAGGTCGGGAAAGGGGATGCCCAATGGATTCCGGCCGTGACAAGAGTAGGAAAAGGCTGGAGATGTGAGCGCTGCGGGGAGACTAAGGTCGAAGAGTGGATAAGCATCTATGGGCCGGCTGCCACTTGCCCGGCTTGTACCGCTTTAGGAGCAGTAAGTTCACTCCATGAGCTTTACCGAAGCGGGGGTCCCTCTCAAACTATGTTTTCCTCCTCTACAGAGTCAGATCATCTGAGCTATTCCTCTTTTTCCGACTGTGGGAACATGGCTTGGGAATTTTCACCCCGTTGGGAGCTTAGTCCTGCCCAAAAGCTTGCTGCCCAACAGGTCTTAGAGTTTGTAAAAGAAGGTGCCGGCGAAAGGGGCGTCATTCAGGGTAGAAACGTTGAGAAGGAAGTGTTGCTCTGGGCAGCTTGTGGAGCAGGGAAAACCGAGGTCTGTTTTCCGGCCGCAGCATGGGCCCTTGAACAAGGGAAAAAGGTATTATTCGCGGCACCTCGTCAAGATGTGGTTCTGGATGTAGCCCCTCGTCTTCAGCGGGATTTTCCCGGCTTAAAGCTGAGTGTTCTCACCGGAACAAGCCAGGAGCGTTTTACGCCAGCTCCCTTTGTTCTGGCAACCACACACCAAATTCTGCGTTTTTACCAGGCTTTTGATTTAATCTTCCTTGACGAAATGGACGCCTTTCCCTATTATGGCAGTACAGCCTTGGCTTGGGGAATGGATCGGGCGTTGAGAACGGGAGGGAAAAGGGCCTATCTGACGGCTACTCCCTCCCGGGAAAGTTTGGAGAAGGTTAAAGCAGGGAGGATGGAACTGATCCGCCTGACCGCACGCCACCATGGCAAGGCAGTTCCGTTACCGCAGTGGCGCAAGATTGGGGGAAGTATGGCACCTGAGCATGGATGCTCTGGAGAGCAGGGAGAAAAGGTTCTTCAGTGGCTGAAGGAATTAGCCCTATGGGGTCCGGTGCTCCTCTTTGTGCCCAAGATATCCTGGGTCAACCCTTGGGTCGAAATCCTGAAGAAGGAGTTCCCCCAATGGTCAATCTCAGGAAGCTACAGTGCCGATCCCAATCGTACTGAAAAAATTGCGGCACTGCGGGAGGGAAGGTTCCGTATTTTTGTCTGCACTTCGATTCTGGAACGGGGAGTCACCCTGCCTAATGCTCAAATCATGGTTCTGGAGGCGGACCATGGGGTCTTTGACGAGAGAGCCTTGGTCCAAATGGCCGGACGGGTGGGGAGGACCCAGGAGAATCCCACCGGCAATGCCTTTTTCCTATCCCGCCAAAAGTCAGCTGCCATTGCAAAAGCGATTTATTGGATTAAGGAGCAAAATGAGCTGGCCTTCGCTCAGGGTTTAATTGACAATTAAGGAGGTTCCTTATGTCCGGCTCTATTTTTTCTCTATGGCAAGATATAAAAGACCTTGCCCGATCCCTGCTCTATGATAAGGAGTCAGCCTGTCTTCTCTGTGCAACCCATGTGTCAGGAGGCCAGGTTTTTTGTGATGATTGTAAGCAAACTTATTTCCGGCCGGATTTGAACCGGTGCAGCCATTGCGGCAAGCTTCTTGAATCTCAGCATACAGAATGTGAGGACTGCGTTGCGGGCAGAGGGCCCAAAGGTATGGATCAGGCTGTGGCCTGGGGACATTATACGGGGGCTTGGCGGGAGTTCATTCAGAATGTAAAATTTAAATCCCAGCCTTATTTGCTGAAACAGCTCGGCCCGCCTCTGGGGGATTTTGCTCTTCGCCATCTGCCGCCTCCCCATTGGATTGTGCCTGTTCCTCTGCATGATGAACGATTAGGGGAAAGAGGCTTCAATCAGGCGGCAGCGATGGCCTCCCTGCTGCATTGGGAACTGGGGATTCCTTTGTGGGAGGGTTTGCACCGGGTTCAGCCCACTGCCCCGCAAGTGGGGTTAAGCCGGAAGGAGAGGCTGCATAATCTGGAGTCGGTTTTCCAAATAGTCTCTTCATCACGAGGGCTTAAGCAAATCCAAGGAGCCAGGGTTTGGCTTATCGATGATGTGACCACTACCGGTGCGACCTTGGAGCATTGTGCCAAGGTGTTGAAACGGGGTGGAGCGGCTCAGGTGTATGGGCTTGTTTTAGCCGCAGGTTTGGAGAAAGGACAGAAAAAGGACTATTCAGCCTCAGAATTCGGTGTTATAATAGGGTCGGATAGGCGTGAGTCTGTTACTATTTTTTAAGGTAAGGGGATTTTCTTCATGGCGTTTCAAGACAAAGAACTAGTATGCAAAGATTGCGGAACCACTTTCATTTTCACTGTAGGTGAACAAGAATTCTATGCAGAAAAAGGCTTCGAAAACGAGCCACAGCGTTGCAGAGACTGCCGTAATGCACGTAAAGCCAGCCGCAACAGCGGTGAAAGCCGTCAACGGGAAATGCACACAGTAGTTTGTGCAGAGTGCGGCGTTGAAACTCAAGTTCCATTTCAACCTACATCTGATCGTCCCGTTTACTGCCGCGATTGCTACCAAAACCACCGCGTAGGTCGCTAATCAGATAAACGAGAATATATGTGAGAGCATTGGAGTATATCCAATGCTTTTTTTACAGCTTTTTTTATAAACAATTCTAATTATTATAAGAAAAAGATGTTGAATAAAGTTGCATCGTTATGTATAATAATCAATATCCATAAGACAAGTAAGAAGCTTTGCTAAAAAAGTAGCATGTTTTGCCCGCTGGATAAGTAAAGTAAAAAAGAAAACTAAAAGGAGAGGGATAAAAATGAAAAAGAGTTTACGCAATGGGATCATTGCTGTGGTCATGATGGGCTTGCTGGCCCTTACAGGCTGCGGCGGTAATCAAAGTCAGCCCCCTGCAAACGATGGGGCGAATAATGGAGCGAATGGGGGAGAAGAAAAAGTACTGAAGATCGGCTCCGCTATCGAGTATGCACCCTTTGAATTTATGGACGAAAAGCAAACTCCTACAGGCTTTGATATCGATTTAATGAACGAAATCGCCAAAGACTTGGGATATACCGCGAAGTTTGAGTCATCCTCTTTTGATGGGTTGGTCGCAGCAATTGGCCTGGGAAAATATGATGCCGTCATCTCGGCGATGACGATCACCGACGACCGTGCCAAGTCGGTGCTTTTCAGCGACCCTTATTTTGAATCCGCTCAAATAATCGCTGTTAAAAAAGGTTCAGCAATTAAATCAGAACAAGACTTAAAAGGTAAAAAAGTTGGTGTTCAACAAGGAACCACAGGTCAGTTTGCAGTTGAAGATCTGGGGATCGATCCCAGAAAATTCGATACCATCGGAGATGCCATCAACGATATGATGATTGGCGGCTCTGAGGCAGTGGTTGCCGATACCCCTACCCTTTACTATTTCATTACCCAGAACCCCAATATGGATATTGAGATCATCCCCAGCGCTTTCGAAAAAGAGTATTTTGGCATCGCCTTTAAGCTTGATAATAAAGAGTTGGCCGATCAAGTGAATGCCACGTTAAAGAAGTTTATGGACAATGGAAAATACAATGAGATCTATAAAAAATGGTTTAATGAGGATGCTCCTAAGTTCTAAGCCCGGCTCAGAATGATGATGACTCAAAACGCCTAGCAATGCTGGGCGTTTTGTTTCAGTATAATGTTTGTTTTGAGCGGAGGACAGGGGGATTTCTGGAGAAAAATGTCTGGACTATAATTCTTGAATAAACTTGCGATGAAATGTATAATTACGAAGGATTTAAAGAAGGATTCATGACATGTAATTAAAGGAGGATGTGGGTGTGGAACTCCATTGGGAATTAATGCTTGAGAGCGTCAATCCCTTGCTGAAAGGAACATTGATCACTCTGGAGCTTACGGCCGGGGCTGTGGCTATGGGGATTGTGATCGGCTTGTTTATGGCATTAATGCGTTTATCCAACAGCCGGATTTTACGGGGCTTCGCTATAGCCTATATTGATTTTTTCAGAGGGACGCCGCTTTTGGTTCAAATTCTCATGGTGTACTTCGCTGTTCCTCAGCTCTTGAATTTCCAGATTCCTGATAATTATCAGTTTATTGCCGGTATCTCGGCTATGGGTCTTAACTCGGGAGCCTATATTGCGGAGATTTTCCGGGCCGGGATTCAGTCCATTGATAAAGGGCAGGGAGAAGCGGCCCGGTCTTTGGGAATGACCCAGGGCCAAGCCATGAGACATGTTATTCTTCCTCAGGCCTTTAAACGGGTTATTCCTCCTCTGGGCAATGAGTTTATTGCTCTGCTTAAGGATTCTTCCCTGGTATCTTTTATTGCTCTTCAGGATCTTATGTATTCCGGAAAGCTTATCGTAAGCCGTACCTATCAGCCCTTTGTCATTTATTTAGAAGTTGCTTTGTTCTATCTGGCCATGACCCTGATCCTTTCTCGGTTCGTGAATTATACAGAGAGGAGGTTCGGCAAAAGTGATAACCGTTAAAAATCTGCACAAGCATTTTGGCAAGCTGGAGGTCCTGCGCGGCATCGACTGTCATATTAAAGAAAAAGAGGTCGTGGTGGTTATTGGCCCCAGCGGTTCGGGGAAGAGCACGTTTCTGCGTTGTCTCAACAAGCTGGAGGAGCTCACATCCGGAGAAATCGTTGTGGATGGCATTCCTTTGAATTCGGAAACCAATGTGAACGCTATACGGCGGGAAGTGGGCATGGTTTTTCAACGGTTTAACCTGTTTCCCCATAAGACGGCTTTAGAAAACATTACCTTAGCTCCGGAAATTGTGCGCAAGACCAGCAAGCAGGAAACAGAATGGATGGCCATGGAGCTCTTGAAAAAAGTAGGCTTGGCAGATAAGGCCCATGAGTATCCCGAGCGGCTCTCGGGAGGGCAGCAGCAGCGGGTCGCTATTGCCAGGGCTCTCGCCATGCGCCCTAAAGTCATGCTCTTTGACGAACCTACCTCAGCCCTTGATCCCGAGATGGTCGGGGAGGTTCTGGCCGTCATGAAAGATCTGGCCAGGGAAGGCATGACCATGGTTGTGGTCACTCATGAAATGGGCTTTGCCCGGGAAGTAGGGGACCGGGTGATCTTTATGGATGAAGGAAGAATCATGGAGGAAGGGTCCCCGGCAGAACTCTTTGGCAACCCTCAGAATCCGCGCACTCAATCCTTCCTGAGCAAGATTCTTTAGATTTTTAATGTTTAAATCAGGGTCCTCCTGGGCATCCTTCCTAAGAGACTAGCTTTTTGGCAGATGGCCGGAGCTGTTAAGGAATCAAGGAGGTTTTTTTCTGTGTTGGGTAAAGTAAAGTGGTTTAGCAAACAAAAAGGGTATGGATTTATCGAAGGGGATCATGGACAGGATATTTTCGTTCATTTCTCTTCCATCATGGGTGACGGCTTCCGTACTTTAGAAGAAGGTCAAGGTGTGGAATTCGATATTGTCCAAGGTCCGCGGGGAGACCAGGCTTCTAATGTGCAAGCGAGATAAGTGATAGGGAGCGGAAGAGCTGCCGTATGGAGTTTTGACAAAGTTACTATCACATGAATAAAAAGAAGAATTGTTGGCATAATTTACAACGATTCTTCTTTTTTGCATATGGAAATTTAGTTAAAAGAGAAGAAAATTGTGGAAGGATTTTTTGCGTGAAGAGGGAATAATATATTAAGCAGATATTAAGGGGGTTTTACTATGAACATCAGCGTTCGCGGCAAACAAATGGAAGTCACCGATGCCCTGAAAGAGTACGTTTTAAAAAGGGTAGGCAAACTGGAGAAATACTCTGATGAGTTTATGGATGTTAAAGTAACCCTGCTGGTAGAGGAAGGCCGCCATCGCGTTGAGGTCACTGCACCCCTCCAGGGTATGATTCTTCGCGGCGAGGAAGAAAGCGGAGATATGTACGCTTCCATCGACCTGGTCGTCGAAAAGCTGGAGCGCCAAATTGATAAATACCGCACCCGGATCAACAAACGCATGCGCACTAAAGTCCTTAAAGATCATGAAATTGAGCATCCCGCCCTCTATGAAGATGATTCTGAAGAGGTTGTCCGTCACAAAAAATTCGGTACCAAACCCATGTCCGTGGAAGAAGCCATTATGCAGATGAACCTGGTAGGACATAACTTCTACGCCTTCACCAACATGGATACCAATGTCATCAATGTGGTTTATCGCCGGAGATCAGGCGACTATGGTCTCTTGGAGCCCGAAGATTGAGATAAAATTGAATAGGATGATTAAAACGAATGGTCTACGAGGGTAGACCATTCTTGTGTGCATATGGTTGTTTCAGGACGTTCCTACAGAAATTAACAAGGGATTTGCTCTGGAGCGGGATGCTCTTGGCTTGCACCCTTTTGGTTAGAGTGATAAAATGAGTTGATACCCTTGGACAGATGGAAAGGTGGTCAATAATGGGTTTCTTAAATAAACTTTTTGATGACAATGCTCGTGAGGTTAAAAAGTATCAGAAAAAGATTGCTGCGATTAATGACTTGGAGCCGGAAATCAAGGCGTTGTCTGATGAACAGCTCCGTGCCAAGACCGATGAATTTAAACAACGGCTGGAGAATGGAGAGAGTCTGGACAGCCTTTTGCCTGAGGCGTTTGCAGTGGTTCGTGAGGCTTCCTGGCGTGTCAATGGACAACGGCACTATGATGTGCAGCTGATCGGGGGGATGGTCCTGCATGATGGCCGGATCGCCGAGATGCGTACTGGGGAAGGAAAAACATTGGTGGCAACCCTTCCATCCTATCTGAATGCTTTGACAGGCCGCGGTGTTCATATCGTTACCGTCAACGACTATCTTGCCCGGCGTGACAGCGAAATGATGGGCCGCATTCACCAGTTCCTGGGATTATCGGTGGGTCTGATCGTTCATGGCTTAAACTATGCTCAGCGGCGGGAAAGCTATGCTGCAGATATAACCTATGGTACCAATAATGAATTTGGCTTTGATTATTTGCGTGATAATATGGTGACCCGTCCTGATGGGTTGGTTCAGCGGGAACTTCATTATGCTATCGTCGACGAAGTGGACTCCATTTTAATCGACGAAGCCCGTACCCCGTTGATTATTTCCGGGGAGGCGGACAAGCCGACCGAGCTCTATAACCGGATTGCCATGATTATTCCCCGCTTAAAGCCGGAAGAAGATTATAATGTCAATGAAAAAGACCGGGTGGTCACCTTGACTGAACAAGGGGTCAGCCGGGTTGAAACCATGCTCTCCGTAGAGAATCTCTTTGACGATCTGCACACAGAGCTGGCTCATCATGTGAACCAGGGCTTAAAAGCCCATGCCCTCTTTAAACTGGATCGGGATTATGTGGTTAAGGACGGGCAGGTTATTATCGTTGATGAATTTACCGGACGTCTTATGTTTGGGCGCCGTTATTCGGAAGGATTGCATCAGGCGATTGAAGCTAAGGAAAAAGTGAAAATTGAAAAGGAATCTCAAACCTTAGCGACCATTACCTTCCAGAATTATTTCCGGATGTTTGAAAAACTTGCCGGTATGACCGGTACCGCTATGACGGAAGAACCGGAATTCAAAAAGATTTACAAATTAGACGTGGTGGAAATTCCCACTAATATGCCGATGATTCGTGAGGATCTGCCTGATGTGGTCTATCGGACTGAGGAAGGCAAGTTCAAGGCTGTCGTTGAGGAGATCATCGAACGCCACAAAAAAGGACAGCCGGTTCTGGTGGGAACCGTATCGGTGGAGAAGTCCGAGCGCTTAAGCAGTATGTTGGAGCGCCGCGGCATACCTCATCAAGTCCTGAATGCCAAGTTCCATGAGAAAGAAGCCGAAATCATTGCCGGAGCAGGCTTGAAGGGCATGGTGACCATCGCCACCAACATGGCGGGCCGTGGTACGGACATTATCCTGGGCGAAGAAGTAGCCCCACTGGGTGGTCTGCATATTATAGGTACAGAGCGCCACGAATCCCGCCGGATTGATAATCAGCTGCGCGGCCGTGCCGGACGTCAGGGAGACCCTGGTTCTTCCCAATTCTTCCTTTCTCTGGAAGATGATTTGATGCGCCTTTTTGGTGCGGATAATATCACCGGGATGATGGATAAATTAGGGATGGACGATTCCGTTCCCATTACCTCCAAGATGATCAGCCGCTCTGTAGAAACGGCTCAGCGCCGGGTGGAAAACAGAAACTTCGAAATTCGCAAGCATGTTCTTGATTATGATGATGTCATGAATCTGCAGCGGGAAGTCATCTATGCCCAACGCCGTCAGGTGCTGATGGGTGGCAACATTCAGGAGAGCATCGCCGATATGCTGGAAAAAGTGGTTCGGGAAACGGTGGATATGTTCGGCGCCCAGAGCCCCTATCCTGAAGAATGGGATCTTAACAGCTTCCTGGAGTATGTGGAAAATGTCTTCCTGCCCAATCATGATATTACAGCCGAGCAAGTAGGAAGCATGGAAAAAGAAGAGATCGTGGAAATGCTTCTGGAGAGAGCACAAGCCCATTACAAAACCCGTGAAACAGCTTTTGGCGAAGAGATCATGCGGGAAATCGAGCGGGCTGTGATGCTGCAGGTCGTGGACAAGAAGTGGATGGATCATTTGGATGCCATGGATATGCTCCGGGAAGGCATTGGCCTGAGAGCTTATGGGCAAAAGAACCCCTTGGTGGAATATCGCCGTGAGGCTTATGATATGTTCCAGGGCATGATCAGCTCAATTCAGGAAGACACCATCCGCTATATTATGAGAGTGACACCTCAGGTGACGGAGCAAAAACCGGAAGAACCTCAGCATGTCCGCACCAACCGGGATGAGGAACAGCCGGCCCGTCCGGTTCATAATGAGGGGCCCCAAATCGGCCGCAACGATCCCTGTCCCTGCGGCAGCGGCAAGAAATACAAGAAATGCTGCGGAGCAGACAGTTAGTACAAGGTTTGAATGTTTTTGAATGTTACCGAGTACTAGAATAGTTACACGTAAGGCATAATGAGGCCCTCGGCTCAATATGCCTTACTTTTCGAAAACCATAAGGTGGTGAAAGTTAAGTGATATTTGAATGGAAAAAAGAGCTGGAAAGTTTAGAAGTGCGCTTAGCAGATTTGAGGGTTTCACTTTGACGTCCCTCAGCGTGAGGATAAAATCAGTATTTTAGAGATTGAACTGCAAAGGCCGGACTTTTGGGATAATCCAGAAGGGGCGCAAAAAGTGATGCAGGAGCTTTCTTATCAACAGGAGAAAGTCAAAACCTATTACACCTTGCAGCAGCAGCTGGATGATATGCTCACCCTCTATCAAATGGCGGTGGAAGAAAAGGATGAATCCCTGGAGCCTGAACTTGAGGAAGGAATCCTGGCTCTGCAGCAACGGCTGGATGGTTTGGAGCTGGAGATTCTGCTCAGCGGTCCCTATGATCGGAATAATGCCATAGTTACCCTGCATGCGGGAGCCGGCGGCACAGAAGCCCAGGACTGGGTATCCATGCTGTATCGGATGTATATCCGCTATGGAGAACGCCACGGTTATAAAGTGGAAACCATGGATTTCCTGCCCGGCGATGAAGCAGGGATTAAGAGTGCGACCTTATCCTTTGCGGGAGAAAATGCCTTCGGCTATTTGAAAGCGGAGAAAGGGGTTCACCGTTTAGTGCGGATATCTCCCTTTGACGCTTCGGGACGCCGTCATACCTCTTTTGCCTCTGTGGATGTTATACCTGAGGTGATGGAGGATAATGCTGAAATTCAGATTCCGCCCGAAGATCTCAAGGTGGATACCTACCGGGCCAGCGGTGCGGGGGGACAGCATGTCAATAAGACCAGTTCTGCGGTCCGGATCACTCACTTACCCACGGGGATTGTGGTCCAGTCCCAAAGTGAGCGTTCTCAGATTCAGAACAGGGCCTACTGCTTGCGCATCCTGCAAGCCAAGCTCCTGGAGCTGAAGCGCAAACAGCAGGAAGATGAAATTTCGGAGATTCGCGGGGAACAACAGGAGATCGCGTGGGGAAGCCAGATTCGCTCCTATGTGTTCCATCCTTATAATATGGTTAAGGATCACCGGACCAATGAGGAAACAGCGAATACCGGAGCTGTCATGGACGGAGAGATTGACCAGTTTATCGCTGCTTATCTGCAAAAGACCAAAGCTGTTCAGTAAAGTAAAAGCAGAATAAGAGCAGAAGCAGTAAGCAGGATAAAAGGATCAGCGTGAAGCAAGAAGTGTCGTGCAGCAAGAAGTGTAAAGAGAGGCTTGGCTCATGGCCAAGCCTTAAATCTTCAAAATGAGACGTTTTGTCAACCACATAAATGGAGGGATTATGGTGAGGGTACTTGAACTGAAACGGATGGCCAATCAAATACGTCAGGATATTATTACCATGCTTGTGCCGGCTAAATCAGGTCATCCTGGGGGCAGCTTATCGGCAGCGGATATATTGGCCGCCCTGTATTTTTATGAAATGAAAGTTAATCCGGAGGATCCCCATTGGGCGGAGCGGGATCGCTTTGTATTGGCGAAGGGGCATGCCGCACCGGTCCTTTATGCAGCCCTTGCTGAAAAGGGCTACTTCCCCAAAGAGGAAATCCTGGGACTACGGCAAACCGGCCGCATCCTGCAGGGGCATCCGGATATGAGGAAAGTCCCCGGTGTGGATATGTCCACAGGCTCTTTGGGCCAAGGCCTTTCCGCAGCCAATGGGATGGCCCTTGCCGGAAAAGCGGACAAGAAGGATTTTCGGGTCTATGTGGTTTTAGGAGACGGTGAAATGGCGGAGGGTCAAGTGTGGGAGGCGGCTATGGCTGCAGCACACTACAAGCTGGATAATGTCACCGCCGTTCTCGACTACAATGGTCTGCAAATTGACGGAACCACAGATAATGTGATGGCTTCTGATCCCTTGGACGACAAATGGCGGGCCTTTGGCTGGCATGTCATCGAGGTGGATGGACATAATATGGAAGAGCTGCTGGCTGCTTTTGCCGAAGCTAAAACTATTAAAGGAAAACCGACGATACTTATTGCCCGGACGGTCAAGGGTAAAGGGGTGTCCTTTATGGAAAACCAGGTAGGCTGGCATGGGAATGCCCCCAGTGCTGAACAAGCAGAGCAAGCCTTAAAGGAATTGAGAGAGGAGGCGGCACGCCTTGGCTAAACAAGCAACACGGGATGCCTATGGTAAAACTTTAGTGGCCTTAGGAGCAGAAAATAAGGATATCGTTGTCCTGGATGCGGATCTGTCTAAATCTACGAAGACCGCGGATTTTGCCAAACACTACCCGGAACGGTTTTTTAATATGGGAATTGCTGAAGCCAACCTTATGGGCACAGCGGCGGGTTTGGCAGCGGCGGGCAAGATCCCCTTCGCCAGCACTTTTGCTATTTTTGCCACAGGACGGGCTTTTGAGCAGATTCGCAATTCCATCGCTTATCCCAAACTAAATGTTAAGATTGCCGCCACTCATGCCGGTGTTACCGTTGGGGAGGACGGAGGATCGCATCAGGCGGTGGAGGATGTGGCCATTATGAGGGCTGTACCCAATATGACCGTATTGGTTCCTGCCGATGGGGTGGAAACTCAGCAAGCCATCCGGGCTGCCGCAGCCTATGAAGGCCCTGTTTATATTCGGATGGGCCGGCTTGATGTTCCTTTGCTTTTTGACGATCAGTATCAGTTCGAGATCGGTAAAGCCAATGTTCTTCGGGAGGGCTCGGACTGTGTTGTTTTTGCTAACGGGGTCATGGTGGCGGCCGCTTTGGAAGCTGCTCAAGACCTTGAACAGGAAAATATCCGGGTTGCGGTGGTTAATGTAGCCTCTGTAAAGCCTCTGGATGTGCAGACCATCGTCGCTTGCGCCCAAAAGACCGGTGCGGCGGTGACTGCCGAGGAGCATAACATTATTGGCGGCTTGGGAAGCGCAGTAGCCGAAGCCTTAAGTGAACAGGCGCCTACGCCCTTGGTCCGGGTCGGGATTAAGGATACCTTTGGCGAATCAGGCCGCCCCTTGGAGTTGCTGGAGAAATACGGCTTAACCAAAAAGGAAGTGGTGGCGGCAGTAAAGGTGGCTATAGCCAGGAAATAGAGACTCCCAAGACAGGAGCAAAGATAGTGAGTTTTGGACGGCTGCCGGGAGTGGGCGGCCGTTCCGTTTATAGTATTCTTCTATAGTTGCTAAGGAGGGATAAGCTTTGAGCAATCCGTGCGGTACGACTAGGGCCAATATTCTTCGACAATCTGAAATAAATGGGATTCCTCTTTATTTTGGTACAGGAGTCAATCCTGTGAATTCTCCGGCACAGTTTTTTGTGGCATGGGGCGATACTGTAAAAAAGGGCCTGATTCACACCTTTAATCGGGAGGAACGCCATGAAGGCTGCCTCTGGTTCATTGATGAGGATGAAGCGGAGAGGAGATTTTCAGCACAGGAGGAAGCTCTGAAAAAAATCTAAATCTTATAGCATAAAGTATGAGCCCGATGTTTGGAGTCGGGTTTTTCTTTTTTTACTTCCAACTTCTTTTTTGCCATAAGTTTTTAGCCTTTCTTCCGTCATTAATAACAGGAGATCTATACCTCGTGTCGAATTAACTTATAGGTTTGGATAAAATGGAAGCTAACGGAGAACTCAAGGAGGCCTGGGAAAAAAATGATCCAAATAACGAATGTATCGAAGATCTATCCGAACGGTGCCAAGGCCCTTGTCGATATTAGTCTAAAAATAGACAAAGGGGAGTTCGTTTTTCTGGTAGGACCCAGTGGCGCGGGGAAATCCACCCTGATCCGCTTGCTCTACCGTGAGGAATTGCCCACCCGCGGTCAAGTGACCATGAATGGTAAAAGTATGATTCGGATGCGGGAACGGGAAGTTCCCCATTTGCGCAGAAATATTGGCGTTATTTTTCAGGATTTTCGCCTTTTACCGAATAAAACTGCCTTTGAAAATGTGGCTTTTGCCTTGGAGGTCATCGGTGTCGGCAACCGGGAGGTCAAGAGTCGGACCAAAAAGGCTCTGGAGCTGGTGGGTTTAGCCAATAAGGAGAAAGCCTTTCCCCATGAGTTATCCGGAGGGGAGCAGCAGAGGGTTTCGGTAGCCAGGGCCATTGTCAATAATCCCTCTCTTTTAGTCGCAGATGAACCTACGGGTAATCTGGACTCAGAGACTGCCTGGGAGATTATGGAGCTTCTTTATAATATTAATCGTCGCGGGACGACGATTGTGATGGCCACCCATGCCCGGGATATCGTCGATCAAATGCAGAAGCGTGTCATAACGATTGAAGATGGCAAAGTTGCACGTGATCAGAAGCAGGGGGCTTACGGATATGGCACTTAACTCTGTAGAATACATATTTCGTGAAGTATTTAATTCTATTCGCAGAAATGTATGGCTAAGTATTGCTTCAGTGCTGACCGTGATGATCTCTATGGTCATTTTGGGGGCGTCGGTGTTTTTCCTGCTCAATGCCTCTAACCTGGCTTCGAACTTTGAATCCGAACTGGAGATTGCTGTATTTGCCCAGGATGATTTGGATTCCGCGGAAGTCAAGGCTTTGGGGGAGAGGCTCACAGACTTGGCGGGAGTGGATACCATTGAGTTTGTTCCCAAAGACCAGGCTTTGAAAAATTTTACCGGCTCCCTGAATTCCACCACCATTGCAGCGGATTTAGGAGATACAAACCCTTTTCCGGATAAATACACCGTCCATGTGGTGGACCCCCAGCAAGTAGAAAATGTAGCCGTCCAGATTACTAAGCTTACCGGTGTGGATAATGTGGTTTATGGTAAAAACCTGGTGGAGCCTTTGCTGAAGTTTACCAAGTGGCTCCGCTGGGCAGGAACAGCGGTGGTAGGGTTGTTTGCCATCGCCTCCCTGATTTTGATTTCTTTAAATATTAAGATGAATGTTTTTTCGCGCCGCAAGGAAATTGAGATTATGAAGCTTGTCGGGGCGAGCAATGCCTTTATCCGCTGGCCCTTTATTTTGGAGGGGATGTTCCTGGGATTGGTTGGCGGTCTGCTGGCTATCCTGCTGGTGGGATTTGGTTATGATTGGCTGGCAGATTACATTCAAACCACCCTGGCTTTTATGCCCGTAGTTAATGAAACGGAGCTCATCGGTAAGGTTCTGGGTTCTATCGTCCTGTTAGGGATGGGAATAGGTGCAGCGGGAAGCGTGATTTCCTTAAGGCGCTTCTTAAAAGTTTAACAATGAAGGAGGGGAGCACATGACCAAGAGAAGGGGGCTCATAGCCCTTTTGCTCACAACAGTATTGCTGGCAGGTTCTGTCATTCCACTTCAAGCCGGGGAATTAGAGGATGCCATAAAAGAACAAAGGGATCTGCAAAAGAAAGGGGAACAGGCCCGCAATCAGTTAAACAATCTGACGTATTCTGCCGATAAACTGCAAAACCAGATTAAGAATTTAGCAACTCAGATTACGGTAGCTTCGAATAGCTTGAATGAAAAACAGATCGCCTATAATCAGGCGGTGGAAGCTGTGAATCAATCCGAGCAGGAGCTCAAGCAGCGGGAGGAAGACCTGGCCAAGCGCCAGGAGGTTCTGCGGAATCGGGTCAAAGAAATCTATCAGATCGGTCAAGTGAGTTATCTGGAAATCCTTTTTGAAGCGGAAAATCTCAGTGATTTTATCACCCGCCTGGAGTACTTTAACCGTCTGGTTGATAATGATCAAAAGATCCTTGCCGATATCAGCCTGGAAAAGGCCAGAATCGAAGAAGAAACGAAAGTGCTGCAAGCCCACCGGGATGAAGCGGCTAAGCTGAAGGCTGAAGCGGAGCAGGCCAAAAAGGAACTGGATGCCAAGAAGAAGGAGCATCAGGCAGCACTTGATTCCAACAAAAAAGCTCAGAATGATATCTTTGAGCAAATTGCACAAATGGAAGCGGACTCTAACGCCATTGCTGAAAAAATCCGCAAATTAACCAGCAACTCCGGCGTGGTCCATGGAACCATCAGCACTTATCCCTTACCGGGTTATTATGAAATCAGCAGTGCTTATGGTTGGCGGATTCATCCCATAACGAAGCAGAAAAGCTTGCATACCGGGGTGGATTTACCGGCACCCACCGGAACCAAGGTTTTGGCGGCGGGGAACGGGGAAGTTATTATGGCCGGTTGGTATGGGGCCTATGGAAATGCCGTGATCGTGGATCATGGGGGCGGATACACCACCCTTTACGGCCACAATTCCAAACTGGCCGCTAAAGTTGGAGATATGGTGCAAGCCGGTGATCTGATATCCTATGTGGGCTCCACAGGCTGGAGCACAGGACCCCATCTTCACTTTGAAGTGCGCATCAATGGGGAAACTACGGATCCCATGCAATTTTTTCGCTAAATAGAAAGAATGAGTCTGCGGAAGCACAAGGGCAACCAAAGGTTTCGCATTCTTACGTATTCTATGAAGCGACAAATGCAAAACCTGGTTTACTTTGAAGTAAGTATGTCCTGAAGTGGATAGGCATATAATAAAGAAAACCCGATTTCGCCGTACTTTATATTTTCACTCTCACGAAAGGCGAAGTCGCTGGTTGCACTTATGCTTGGAAAGTATATAACGCAAGTTTATACTTTCTGACAGTGCAATAAAAAATAAGGAAAGCCCGCCACTTATCTTCTAGCAAAGATCAAGAGATGAGTCACGGTAATGAGAAGGGGATATGGATTTGCAGGAGAGTCGTTGGAAAGAGTATTTAAAAAACCTGGGATGGGTTCTTGCCATAGGGAGTTTGATTTTTACGGTGGTTGTCGGGGGGTTCATTGTAACCAACCTGGATCATTTAGGCCGCTTGGCAAGAGTAGTCAAGCTTGTTGAAAGTGATTATTTGGAGGAAGTGTCTGTAGACACCCTGATCGAAGGTGCCACCAAAGGAATTGTGGATTCCTTGGGCGATCCTTATTCAAGTTATATGAATGCTCAAGAGAATGAAGAGCTTATGCAACAAATCGAAGGGAAATTCGGCGGCGTGGGGATTATTTTAAGTCTGAAAGATCCTCAGAAACTTGTGGTCCTAAGACCCATTAAAAACACTCCGGCCGCTAAAGCCGGACTACAGCCTGGAGATGTGATTATTAAGATCGATGATGTGGACGCCACCACCATCGATCAGGAAAAAGCCGTCTCCCTGATGCGCGGGAACCCGGGGACTAACGTGACTCTGGTGGTCTATCGGGAAAGCATTAAGCAGAATGTGACCGTTCCTTTAACCCGGGAAAATATCGCAGTACCCACGGTGGAGGGACTGGCTCTGCCAGGGAA
Organism: Desulfitobacterium hafniense DCB-2; assembly: GCF_000021925.1. Lineage (NCBI taxonomy): Bacteria > Bacillati > Bacillota > Clostridia > Eubacteriales > Desulfitobacteriaceae > Desulfitobacterium > Desulfitobacterium hafniense. The sequence continues at coordinate 5,064,048 of NC_011830.1, read as the reverse complement.
TTCGGATATAGCTTATATCGGAATTTCCCAGTTCTCCTCCCATACAGCTCTTGAACTCAATGAAGTGCTGCGCAATATGGATATCAGCAAATACAAAGGGATGATCTTGGATTTACGCTATAATCATGGCGGGGAATTAGAATCTGCTGTAGGAGTAGCCAGTTATTTTGTTCAGCCCGGCCCCATTGTCTATATTGTGGATAAAGGAGGCAATGCTGTAACCAAGGCTTCGGAAGGCAATTATTTAGGCATTCCCTTTGTGGTTTTGGTCAATGAGGAAAGCGCTTCCGCAGCTGAAATCGTTTCCGGGGCCATCAAAGATCGGGGAACGGGCACCCTTGTGGGTACCAAGACCTTCGGTAAAGGGATTGTGCAGACGATTTATCAACTGGATAGGGGGACCAGTGTGAAGCTGACCACCGCCAAGTATTTGACCCCTAATAAGATCGATATTCATAAAAAGGGCATCGAGCCTGATGTGGAAGTGAAGCTGAAGGATGGAGAGGAAGCAACTCTTTCTCCTACTACGAAAGCCTTTGATACTCAGCTCACGGAAGCTCTTAAGGTGCTTCGCCAACAGATGAAATAACAGCACGACCAAAGCCCTGAAGAAAAACCCCTGAACATTGTTTTAGCTGCAATGTTTAGGGGTTTTCATCATATTCCCCAAATCGGTATGATCAAATTCTCGCTGTCAAATGCGGAGAGTCTGTCGGTCGTGCAAAGAACCGCTCCTGTCCCCCGTTCCAGGGTGGCCTTGTCAATGACATTAAATACGCGGGTGAGCTGCTTTTGGGGTGTCGCGGTTTTCTTGATTTCCATGGGGTAAAGCTTGCCGCTGTCCTCCAGTAGAATATCAATCTCTTTGGTGTCCTTGTCCCGATAATAGTAGATAAAGGCCTCCCTGCCATAGTTCTGATAACTCTTGATAATTTCCGAAACCACAAAGTTTTCGAGAATAGCGCCGCTCATGGCGCCGTTCATCAGTGTGGCGCTGTCACTCCATTTGGTCAGGTAGGCCACCAAACCGCAGTCATAAAAATAGAGCTTAGGCTTGGTTACCATGCGCTTGAGCATGTTGTTGGCGTAGGGATGCAAGTAAAAGATAATTCCCAGCCGTTCCAAAATCCCTAGCCAGCCTTTGGCAGTTAACTGGTCAATCCCGGCAGCATCCGCGATGGTCTTATAATTCAGCATCTGCCCGCACAAGGCCGCGGCGGCTGTGATAAAGTCCATAAAGCGCAGGGAGTTGATAGTGCCGGAAATCTCCTTGACATCCCGGTCAAGGTAAGTGCTGATGTAGCTGGAGTATAAGGCCCAGTGGTCGGTATACTGACCACTGACGAGAGCAGGCATACCTCCTCGAAAGATGCGCTCATAGAGGGCGGGAGTGTCCAGAGGGTTGCGTTCTCTAACCCGCCGGGTAAGCTGTTCCAAATCCAATATAAAGGGCGTGGTGTCTGCGCCGCAGCTCTCCGCTTGGGACATGGGCGACATATGAAGCAGGCCGACACGACCGGCCAGTGATTCCTGTACTCCATCCATCAGTTTGAACACTTGTGATCCCGTCAGCCAGAAATCTCCTGGACGATGATGCCGATCAATATGGATTTTGATATAGGAAAACAGTTCTGGGGCGTACTGCACTTCGTCAATAAACACTGGCGGTTTGTGGATTTGGAGAAACATCTTCGGGTCGTTTTTTGCCATCTGACGCTCGGTCAGATCGTCCAGAGTAACATAGTTTCGTCCGATTTTCTCCTCTGCGGCCAGCTTTTGCAGCATAGTGGTCTTTCCCGTCTGCCTTGGGCCGGTAAGCAGCAAAGCCGGGAATTCTTTGGCTAGGCGGAGAAAAGTATTTTCCATGGCTCTTTTAATATAGTTCACCTTATCACCCCTCGGCTAAAAGTTAACCTGCTATAATTATGGCCGGATGAGCAGTGAAGATCAAGTGAAAATCGTCTATAATTAGTTTTATATATATTTTGGCCGAATATCTTCTTTTTAAACTAACCCTGCTTGCATTAATCGCGGCTAGACATCGCTTCTACCCAAGATGATGTCAGTCAGATTCGAATCCGGATTCGAATCTGACAAGCCTTTTTGAGCGGTGTATCCAACCAAGCGCCAGAAACAATTTGCCGGTCTTTTTCAGCAAATCCTGTGACCGCTGACCCTCCTTGTGCATACACTACACCGCAAGCAAATTTCAAGGGGGAAAGGACATGGGGAATAAACCCAGTGGACGGCATTACTTTGCAGAGGGGATTACCAATCGCGGCTATATATCACTTCTACCCAATATGATGTCAGAATGGGAACGTACTTATGTCCTGATGGGAGGACCGGGCACAGGTAAATCCACCACGATTAAGATGATTGGACTGGATCTCCTTGATCGGGGGTATGAGGTTGATTTTCTCCGTTCTGCACGGGATCCGGACTCCATGGCGGGGGTGCTGATTCGCCGTTTCAACTGGGCGATCCTTGATCACTATGAGATTGCTCCTTTGCATTGGCGCGCACCGGGGGTGATTGAGCATTTTGTTGATTTTTCCAAATACTGCAATCAGGGAAAGCTTGAGCAACAAAGGCTGAGAGTTCTTGAATTGGGAGAAAAGATCAAACGCGGCCAACAAAGAATAGGTGAAATCCTGGCTGAGGAATTTGGAGGAAGAATTCGCGAGCGGTTTTATGCCAAGGCGGATGAGGGCAGGCCCTGGCTGCCCAAGCTTTATGCCTCAGATTTATTTAAAGAAGCAAAAGGTCCTTGGAGCAAGGCTCAGGACGCTTTGAAAAAGATCCAGAAGAGCGCTGTTCAGTCCTTTTTTCTTCATGGAATCAATCCGGAGGGCTGGCTGAATCTGGCTCCCTACTTCTTGACGGACTATGACCAGATTCGTTTCGATGGGGAAGAGGCTCATGAAGCCATGGAATGGGTGTTGCAGGAAGCGGAACAGCTGGGGCAGGTTATTGATATTGTCTTACATCCGCTTTACCCTGATGAAATTTTAGGCATTGTCTTTCCGGAAAGAAATCTGGCCATTTGGCAAGGGGATCCGGAGCATCTGGAGGATCAAGGATTAGGGTGTCCCTTTAGCAATGATCTCAAAAAAGCTCTGCTGGACACTCAGAGGCTGAGAGATAAACTTAAAGCTATTTATACAAAAACGGTCGACTTTGATCAAGTCGATAGCATGAAGACAGATTTATTGAGCTCTATTTTAAGAGATATGGACAAAAAAGTTCATACCATTGATTGACAGCAGTTGCCTTTCATATTTCATACAATCAAGGGAAGACTAGATATACTCATGATAAGCACCAAAAACGGTGCTTTTTTGGCACTATCAGAAAGCATAAGCTTGCGCTATATACTTTCTAAAGCATAAGTGCAACCAGCGACTTCGCCTCATTTGCGGGTATGTGTTTAAGGATCGGCGAAGTCGGGTTTTCTTTATAGTGTGAAACACAAGGTGTTCATAAAGTGGATCGACCCTGGAAAGGAGCGTGTTCCATGAAAAAAGTGCTTTCCTTGATCATCGTGTTACTTCTAAGTATGGCCTTAACCGGCTGCAACATGCAATCTCTTTTGGGCGGCTTAATGGGGAGCAAGGAGAAAACCTCGAGTAAATCCTCTCAGCAAGAAGAGAAAAAAATAATAGCGGTGGCTTTGAACCAGGAGGATCCCAATAAAGATATGTTTCTGCTCGGCATCCAGGAGTTGGCTGAAAAAGAAGAATTGGAAGTTAAGGTTTTGACGTCAAAAGAACAAGGGGATGCCAACGCCCTTAAGGATGCCAAGGTTCTCATTGTTCAAGCTGGGGAGCAGTCCTTTTTAAAGGAAGCGGAAAAGGGAGATATACCTATTCTGGCGTTAAACGGGCTGCCGCCCGGAGTGAAAGCCAAAGGGGTCATCCTGCCTGATCCGGATCAAACAGGCAGGCTAATGGCCCAGCAAATCCAGGGAAAGGTTACTGAAGGGCAGGTCGTCTACCTGCAGGGGGAAGCAGAAGATGCCGTCGCTCAAATGAATATGGCGGCCTTTAAGCAAGAGCTGGGTAAAAACCCCAAGATAACGGTACATAGCATTACCAATCCTCCGGAATCGGAAACCATAGCCATGCAAAGCCTTATGGAACATTTGCAGAAGAACCCCGGCCAAGTGAAGGCCATCTGCGCTAAGAATGAGAAGCTCCTTGCCCTGGCTTATGAACTGCTCAGATCCATGCAGCTTACCGATAAAGTTCAGCTTATGGGAGGACAGGCTAATTCCAAATCCTTGCAAAGGATTGCTTCAGGCAGTCAGATCGCAGATATTGATACATCACCCTATGTTCAAGGTGTTAATGCCTTTCAATGGGCGCAAAAATTAATGGATAAGCAATCCGTAGATATAACACAATCCATTACCGGCGATCAAGGTGAAGTGGCGGCGAAGATCATTCCGGTTAAAACGGTGACGACAGAAAATCTCGCCCTTATTCAGAAAAGCTATGCTAAAGCAGCCGAAGCTCAAAAAGAGCTGGAAAGGAAAAAATCGGAGTCTCAGACGAAGGGCTCGGAAAGTCAAGGGAAGCAAAAAAGTACAGAAAAAAGCAGTAATGAAGATAGTGGAAAAGAACAGAGCGGCGAAGGGAAAGATGCAGAGTCCAAAGAACAGGGCCAGGAAGGCTCTTCTTCAGCCCAGGGGCAGAGCGGCGGGCAGGGAGTTATGCCCGAAGGGGTAAGCAAAGTGACTGAAAAAGTTCATACAGAAATTCTCCGCGAATATCTGGATGAAAAGGGCAATGTTTTGGGAACAGAGAAAAATGCCAATGATCAAGTCCGTACCATTCCTCCGGAAATGCTCCTGAAAGAACAGCAACAACAACAGCAGCAACAGCAACAACAAGGAGAACAAGGACAGCAGGGGGATAGACAGGATAAGCAAGGAGGGAATAGCTCAGAACAAGCGAAACAGGGGGAATAGAGAAAGATACTTCTTAAAATTACCAGTAAAAAACAGCGAAAAGCCGAAAATATGTTCGGCTTTTTTGTTTTGTTTCTAAGCAAGAAGTGGTATAATCTTGCTTAGAATGATTTGAAGACTGGAACAAGCAGAATATAAACCAGGATTTTAGAAGAGAAAGGAGATTGGAGCACCCCATGGAGTTCCGTTTACGCGCTCCCTACAAACCCTCCGGGGATCAGCCTCAGGCCATTGATGCTCTGGTCGAAAGTATCCATTCCGGCAGACGTCATCAAACCCTGCTGGGGGTGACAGGTTCAGGAAAAACCTTTACCATGGCCAACATCATCGAAAAAGTTCAACGGCCCACTCTGATTCTCGCCCATAATAAGACCTTAGCGGCTCAGCTTTACACTGAGTTCAAGGAATTCTTCCCGGAAAATGCAGTGGAATATTTCGTCAGTTATTATGATTATTATCAGCCGGAAGCTTATGTTCCTTCCAGCGATACCTATATAGAAAAGGATTCTTCGATCAATGATGAGATCGATAAAATGCGCCACTCCGCTACGGCGGCCTTGTTCGAACGGCGTGATGTGATTGTGGTGGCCAGTGTGTCCTGCATCTATGGCTTGGGTTCCCCTGAGGAATACCGGGATTTGATGGTTTCCCTGCGGCAGGGGCAGGAAATTGACCGCAATGACATTCTCAAAAAGCTCATCTCCATTCAGTACGATCGCAATGATCTGGCTTTTGAACGGGGAACTTTCCGTGTCCGGGGAGATGTGGTGGAAGTCCATCCCGCCGGCTCCAGTGAGCATGCTGTTCGGATCGAAATGTTCGGGGATGAAATCGAACATATTTACGAGATCAATGTCCTTACCGGTGAAATTTTGGGAGAACGCCGGCATGTCTCCATTTTCCCGAATTCTCACTATGTCACGGCACGGGATAAAGTATTGGTAGCTGCTGAGAATATTGAAAAGGAATTGGAAGAGCAGCTCAGACGGTTTAAGGATGAAGACAAACTTTTGGAAGCTCAGCGTTTAGAGCAGAGAACCCGCTATGATCTGGAGATGCTGAGGGAAATGGGATTTTGCAATGGCGTTGAAAACTATTCCCGCCATTTAACCTTCCGGGAGGCCGGAGAAACTCCTTATACCCTTTTGCACTTTTTCCCGGAAGATTACCTGATGATGATTGACGAATCCCATGTCACGCTGCCTCAGGTCCGGGGTATGTATGAAGGGGACCGTTCCCGTAAAACCACTCTGGTAGACTACGGATTCCGGCTGCCCTCTGCTTTGGATAACCGCCCCTTAAAGTTTGCTGAATTTGAAACGCTGGTCCCTCAGCGGGTTTATATCAGTGCTACTCCCGGGCCTTATGAGCTGGAACATTGCCCCCAGATTGTGGAGCAAATTATTCGCCCTACCGGGCTTTTGGATCCGGAGATTTCGGTCCGGCCCACCAAGGGCCAGATCGATGATCTGATCGGGGAAATCAACCAAAGGATTGCCCGGGATGAGCGGGTGCTCGTCACTACCCTGACCAAAAAGATGGCAGAGGATTTAACGGATTACCTGAAAAATCTCAATATGGCCGTTAAATACCTCCACTCCGATATTACAACCCTGGAGCGGGTGGAGATCCTGCGGGAATTGCGTTTGGGAGATATCGATGTCATCGTGGGCATCAATCTGCTCCGGGAGGGCTTGGACCTTCCCGAGGTTTCCCTGGTGGCTATTCTCGATGCGGACAAAGAGGGTTTTCTCCGTGCCGAGCGCTCCCTGATTCAGACCATTGGCCGCGCCGCCCGGAATGCCCAGGGAAAAGTCATCATGTATGCGGACCAAATGACCCGCTCCATGGAAGTGGCCATCGGCGAAACCAACCGCCGCCGGGCCATCCAGGAAGCCTATAATGAAAAGCATGGGATTACCCCTCAGACCATTCGCAAGAAAATCTACGAAATCCCGGAAGCCACTAAGGTGGCGGAAAAGAAAGCAGCCTATGGATCAAAAATGCCGGCCGAGGAATTGGCTGAGCTGCTCAAAAGTCTGGAACAGGAGATGCGCTTAGCCGCTAAAGATATGGACTTTGAACGGGCAGCGGAGATCCGGGATGCGATGATCGAGCTTAAAGGGGAAGAGAATAAGTATAAGCGGCCCACCCAGGGCCGTGCCCGCAAGCGAGAGGCGGCGGCTCCGGCAGGGCGTAAGAGTGGGCCCAGGAAGAGGGGCGGGTAGTTCCCTTTCTAAGATGAACAAAAGAATTCTCTTCAGGATTTTGCGTTACACCGTTCGCTCGGAAAGCTGCGCGGTGCCAAACTAACGCTCAAGCTCTCCGCTCCAACGGGTCCCCGGCTAAGTCGCTCCTGCTCCCAACCCGTTTCCGCTGCTAGCTTTTCGCGAAGTTTGGCATCCTGCTCGCTTTGAAGTCGCTTCACTATTGTAACGCAAAATCCTTGGGCAACATCTTAAAGTGCTTGGAGTATTTTTTGGTGTATCGATGTTATGGTCATTCTTAAAAGCAGTAATGCTGCCTAAAAGCTTAGAGAGCTTCGTCCTTGAACCAAGGGGTATTCCCTTTCTTCAGAGCTATTCTTAAGGGATCCTCAGAAACTGCCCAAGGATTTTGATTTACAGCAGAGAACGGATTTAAGCGAGCAGGTAAGCAATCTTCGTGAAAAGACTGCAGCAGAGTCGGGTTGGAAACAGGACGTTTCCAACCGCCCATTGATAACAAGTGCGAAAGCAGTGCTTTCGAGGAGCGATTTGGGCGGGCACCTGACGGAGCGGAGGTCTTGAGCGATTAGATTGCTCCGCGCAGCTTATGGAGTGAACGAGTAAAGCAAAATCCTGGAGAGGCTGCGTTTACAAAGTAATGCCCCGAAAAGCTTCATAAAACAATCTAATCTTTACCGAGGAGGCCCCCTATGACCCAGAACTTTATCAAAGTCCGCGGCGCCCGCGCCCATAACTTGAAAAATATCAATGTGGATATCCCCAGAGACCAGCTGGTGGTTGTCACCGGCTTATCCGGCTCCGGAAAATCCTCGCTGGCTTTTGACACCATTTACGCTGAAGGTCAACGCCGCTATGTAGAATCTCTGTCTGCCTATGCCCGTATGTTTCTTGGGCAAATGGACAAGCCGGATGTGGATTATATCGAAGGCCTGTCGCCGGCCATCTCCATTGACCAAAAAACGACCAACCGTAACCCCCGCTCTACAGTGGGAACGGTGACGGAAGTCTATGATTATCTGCGTCTCCTCTATGCCCGGGTCGGCCACCCCCATTGTCCCCAATGCGGCAGAGAAATCAGCCAGCAAACGGTACAGCAAATGGTGGATCAGATCATGGTCTACCCGGAACGCACCAAGCTGCAAATTTTAGCCCCCTTAGTCAAAGGGAAAAAGGGTGAGCATGTCAAAGTGCTTGAAGATGCCCGCAAGGCGGGATATGTACGGGTAAGGGTGGATGGTGAAAATCGGGATTTAAGCGAAGAGATTAAATTAGAAAAAAATAAGAAGCACTCCATCGAAGTTGTGGTGGACCGTATCGCTTTAAAGCCTGATAGTGCGGTCCGTCTGGCCGACTCCCTGGAAACGGCTTTGAAGCTGGGGGAAGGAAATGTCCTTGTGGACATTATTGATAATACGGAAATCCTGTTCAGTGAAAATTTTGCCTGCCCGGACTGCGGTATAGCCCTTGAAGAGATCTCTCCCCGCCTTTTTTCTTTTAACAGCCCTTATGGAGCCTGCCCTGATTGTACGGGCTTAGGGGCCAATCTGGAAGTGGATATCGACTTGATCATTCCTAATAAGAAGCTGAGTCTCGGCGAAGGAGCCATCGTCCCCTGGGCCAAATCCCAATCCAGCTACTATCCGGCCATGATGGCGGCGGTCAGTGAAGCCCTCGGTTTTACCATGGATACTCCCTTGGCAGAACTCTCTGAAGAGCAATGGAAGGGCCTGCTGTACGGCATTGCAAAGCCCATAAAATACACGTTTATGAGTTTCTTTGACGAGAAGCCGAAAATTCATTCAGGACCTTTTGAGGGGCTTATTCCCTTTTTTGAGCGGCGCTACAAGGAATCCACTTCCGATTATGTCCGAACTGAAATCGAAAGCTTTATGAGCGAGCATGATTGCCCTTCCTGCAAAGGAAAGCGCCTCAAGCCGGAGGCTTTAGCGGTGACTGTAGGGGAGCTATCCATCGATGATTATACCCGCTTGCCGATTACAGAAGCGTTGGAGTTTATCACCCAATTGCAGCTTAGTGAAAAAGAGCAGACTATCGCCCGGCAAATTCTCAAGGAGGTTCGGGAACGCCTGGGCTTCTTAGTCAATGTAGGGCTGGATTATCTTACCCTGCATCGGGCGGCGGGGACCCTTTCCGGCGGAGAAGCTCAGCGGATTCGGCTGGCCACTCAGATTGGTTCCAGTCTGACGGGAGTTCTCTATGTTCTGGATGAGCCCAGCATCGGCTTGCACCAGAGAGATAATGAAAAGCTCCTGACGGCTTTAAAGCATTTACGGGATTTAGGCAATACCTTGCTGGTGGTTGAGCATGATGAGGATACCATGCTGACTGCGGATCATATCATCGATATCGGTCCGGGAGCGGGAGCCCATGGCGGGCGGATTATTGCCGAAGGAAAGATTGAGGAGATCAAAGCCAATGTTGAATCCATCACCGGGCAATATTTGAACGGCACCCGGAGAATTCCTGTTCCTGCTGAAAGAAGAAAGCTCAACGGCAAGTGGCTGGAGGTTAAAGGAGCCCGGGAAAATAATCTGAAGAACATCAATGTCCGCATTCCTCTTGGCGTTTTTAATGTGGTCACAGGTGTATCGGGTTCGGGAAAAAGCACCTTGGTCAATGAGATTGTTTATAAGACCTTGGCCACCAAGCTTAATAAAGCGACGAAGCTGCGCGCCGGGCTCCATAAGGCTGTTGAAGGTTTGGAGCATCTGGATAAGGTCATAGATATCGACCAATCCCCGATCGGCCGCTCGCCCCGTTCCAATCCTGCCACTTACACTGGAGTATTTGATTATATTCGTGAACTTTTCTCCCATACTCCCGAGGCTAAAATGCGTGGTTATGCTACCGGGCGCTTTAGTTTCAATGTCAAGGGCGGGCGCTGTGAAGCTTGTAAAGGGGATGGTATCATCAAGATTGAGATGCACTTCCTCCCGGATGTCTATGTTCCTTGTGAGGTTTGCCGGGGAGCCCGCTATAACCGCGAGACCCTGGAAGTGAAATATAAGGGAAAAAGCATTGCGGAAATCCTGGATATGACGGTGGATGAGGCGGTGGAATTTTTCCAGGCTGTTCCCCGGATTTTACGGAAGATGCAAACCCTGCAGGATGTGGGGCTGGGTTATATCCGGCTCGGTCAGCCGGCGACTACCCTGTCCGGTGGTGAGGCTCAGCGGATTAAACTGGCCACTGAACTCAGCCGGCGCAGCACGGGCAAGACGATCTATATTTTGGATGAGCCGACCACGGGGCTGCATATGGCCGATGTGGATCGTTTGCTGGAAGTGCTGCACCGCCTTGTGGATGGGGGCGATACCGTCCTGGTCATTGAGCATAACCTGGATGTGATCAAGACTGCGGATTATCTCATTGATCTTGGTCCGGAAGGGGGCAGCGGCGGAGGCCGGGTGGTCGTTACAGGAACCCCGGAAGAAGTTGCCGCTTGCCCAACATCTTACACCGGCAAGTTCCTCAAAAAATATCTGAGCTGATCATTGAGTCCATACTGGACTTAGCCGCCCTTGGGTACCCGCCGCCTATAAAGGCGGGGGTCTTAGGGAGGGTTAGTTCAGTGATAACGATGAGTATGACTGTGAAAAATTAGCGGACGATTCCTCCAAATAGGTTATTAATATAAATAGGCCATAAGATAGAATTGAACTGCACTCCCATTGCTGGCAAATAACAATGGGAAATGCAGTTCAATTTTTTTGTATTGGACAGATATTCTCTGGTTCTTATTTTAGGAAGATGTCCTTTGGCGGTTTTTTTATACTGGGGATGGGGTTATTATAATCCGATAGTAACAGGTTGTAACATGGCTTGAGCGTCAGGGTTTATGCTTTAATAGGGACACGCTTAGTAAGATGACGGATGCAGCAGAGGATAAAACCGATAACTAGAACAGAACCGAGGAAGGAGGCTGCCATAGGAAGAGTGAGAGAGAGGAGCAGCCTTCCAAAGGGCAGGAAGACGCCTACAGGTGTTCCCCAAAAAGAACTATAAACCATACCGAGCAGGATGCTCAGCAGGATTGTACCCAGCCCAACCAAGCCATTATAGCGGTAATAGGCTGAACCGATCATCCACCCGACCACATAGTAAAAGTATTTTCCTAAGGTGGCAAGGCTGATTCCGATCAGGGAAAAGCCGCTGGCTTCCAGAGGAGAAGGAACGATGAGGGTCTGGATAAGGTTAGCGATGAAGACCTCTTCAGCCTCCAGCTCAATGGCGGAAGAGGATTCCAGGACAAGAGGCAGGTTCAAACCGTTAACAAGCAAATGTTCTAAACCGGTCAACAGCAAAGTGACCAGAGTGATAGCGATAGCCAAGGCAAAAGAGCCTAAGGCTGCACCTTTGAAATAATCTTTGCGGGTCACACCATTCTGAACATAATAAGGGAGAAAAGAATAAGCGGCGATAATTCCGATAACCAGCATATAGATTCGTGAAGAAACATGGGCGGATACGAAAAAGCTGGTGTTGGAATTCCCTGTATTGAGGGCGAGGACATGCTGGATGATTTGAACAAGGACAATAATGCCGAGAAAGAAGAGGGTCCAGACTCCCTGGGCCATAAATGAATCTACCGCTACTTTAGGATAAACGGCTTTTTTGGTGTTCATATTATTCCTCCTCCTTGGTCAAATGTATGAACAGCTCCTGAAGTGAAACAGGCCCAATCTGCAATCCTTTGGCCTGAGCGGCGCGCTGCTGTCCCTCGCTAAGGGTATCGTAGATCATGACTGATTTGGTGTTGCCAAGTTTTTGTTCGTTAAGCTTCTGGAGGCTGTGCACGAATTCATCCACCACTTCGGCAGGACCGGTAAGGGAAGAACCCCGGGAGATGAAGTCTTCATAATTTTCCTGAAGGATGAGACTTCCCCGATCCAGGATCAGCACTTTATCAAAAAGGTAATCCATTTCCGAGACCAAGTGAGTGGAGAGGATAAAAATACGAGGATGGTTCTCCTGATCTGCCAGCAGTTCCTGATAAAAAATTTCCCTGGTGGGTGCATCCATGCCCAGATAAGCCTCATCCAGAATGGTAATGGGGCAGCGGCTGGCCAAGCCTGTAACTACGTTAAAGACGGATTGCATTCCCCTGGAGAGGCTTTTCAGTGGTTTATTCATCGGCAGCTTGAAACGTTGCATAAGCTTATGGGCGTAGTCCTTATCGTAGTGGGAGCGATAGCGCTCTGCTGTTTCCAATAAAGTAGAGACATCTTCCGATTCGTCTTTATAGTCTTTCTCGTAGATAAAGCAGACTTGCTCCATCACCAAGGGGTTTTCAAAGGGCTCTTCCCCATTGATGAGAATTTTTCCTGAGGTAGGCTCCCGGAAGGAGGCCAGCAGGGAAAGCAAAGAAGTTTTTCCGGCACCATTGCGACCGATGAGGCCGTAAATTTTACTCTCTGCCAAGGTAAAAGAAATGTTTTTTAAAGCAGGAAAGTTCTTATACTGAAGAGATACATTCTGAACCTCAACTTGAATATTCATAGAATCACGTCCTTTCATCGCAGTAATTAATCCCGTTTCATCTTGTGGATGAGTTCAATGATTTCTTCCGTGGATATTCCCAGTTTACCAGCTTCCTGGAGTAAGCCTACGAGATACTCATTAATAAAGGCGTCCTTACGCTTTTCCAGAAGCCGGGCCCGGGCTCCCTCTGTGACAAACATGCCTAAGCCTCTTTTCTTAAACAAAATACCCTCGTCAATCAATTGATTAACCCCCTTGGCTACCGTTACATGGTTGATCTTATAGAAATTGACCAGTTGATTGGTGGAAGGAGCTTGCTCTCCCTCCTTAAGCTGATTGTTAACAATTTGATCTTCAATCAATTCCCGGATTTGCATGTAGATGGGTTTGCTATTATCCAATGGTTGACTCAAGGAGTAACACCCCCCTTCATAGAATACAATAAGTGTTTAACGCCGTTTGAATGAAACTTCTTAGCCACTCTGGACACCCACCGCCTATAGAGGCGGGAAGGCAAACGCGGAGAGTTCAGTGGTAAAGCATCTAGTATTATGGTTATATACTTGTGTATATAACCATAATACAAAAAATGCCTGGCGTCAAGAGGAAATGGGGGAATTTTCAAGGATTCCACCTTCGGCATGTCGAATTAAAGAATCAAGGAGTTGAAGTCACTTGAAGATTAAATTGGTAGCCACAGATTTGGATGATACTTTATTAAGGGATGATTTAACCCTGTCGGAGCGGGTTGTTGAAGCCATTCGGCAGGCCAGGGGACAAGGTGTTTATGTGACCTTTGCCACTGGAAGGATGCCCGTTTCAGCCAGGCCCTATGCTGAGCAGTTGGGTTTGGATGTTCCGATTATTACTTATAATGGTGCCATGATTCAGGAAGCGATCAGCCGGGAGATTCTGTACCGCAAGGTCATCCCGGTGGCCTTAGCCCGGGAAGTGGTCGGCTTCCTGCTGGGAGAAGGGGCTCATCTTCATATGTACCGCAAGGATAGGGTTTTTGTTCAGAAAATGAATGAATGGTCCCGGTCCTATGGGCAAAAAACCAAAGTTACCGTGGAAGAGGCTGACCTTATAACAATCCTGGAAGACGAAAAAGAAGGCGTGGAGAAGATCATCGTCTTTGGTCCTCCGGAAGAGCTGGCAGATTGGCGGCAAAAATTAGGCCAAAGATTGCCGGGCAGGCTTCATTTGACCTCTTCCAAGTCTTATTTTCTGGAGATGGGTCATCCGGAGGTTAACAAAGGGAACACTTTGTTGACCTTTGCCCAAGGGCTGGGCATCAAGCCGGAAGAGGTTATGGCGATTGGCGACAGCCTCAATGATCTGGAAATGATCCGGTGTGCAGGCCTCGGAGTGGCTATGGGTAATGCTCTGCCAGAGGTAAAGGATGCGGCCGATGTGGTGACTGCTTCCAACGAAGAGGATGGGGTCGCCAAGGCTATTGAGGAGTATGTGCTGCTTAAGCATCGATGAGCCTGGACATGAAAAAGGACAGAAAAATGCCAAAGAGGGTCTTTGCAAGACTCTCTTTGGCAAAATCCAGGGTGAAGTCGGTGAAGTGGTTAAGGTGATATCTAACGAAATTAAGGACTGGGTTCTAAAGTCGCCGTTGTTGTTACTCCGCTCTGGGGGTCGGTAATCGTTACTGTGATGCCGGTAAGAGATGAGGGATCCACGTTTGGAGGGAATTTCACCTTTAGTACGCGATCTGTAGCCGTGGAAGCAGTACCTATATCACTTGTCACCTTTAGATTATTGGCAAGAGGAAGGTGGGTAATATCATAGCCATTCTGATCTTTCACAACATAGACGGCATAACCCACATCTCCATCTTCTCTCCTGTCGATAGACAGTATGGTTGAAGTGATTGTGATTTCAACGATTTTATTGGTGTACTGGATGGGATTTGTGAGGGGCAATTCAGGTTTAGGAATACCGATTGGATAAGTGAAACTGGAAGAATCTATGCCGGCAGCTGAATCAAGACGGACCACTGCCCCGCTTGTTAAGTCAACGAGTGTAATGATAATGGGTTTATCCGTATCTGCAGCAGAGTTAAAGGTTACGGTCCCTATCCCTTTGCTGGGATCTAAAGAAATGGAAGAACCTAGGGAGGCAACCGCAGATAGTTGAGAGGTGGGAATTGCTGCAGTAATATCTTTACCCGCCTCATCAAGCAGTTGATATCTAAACGTAGCAGTATCAGCACCGGCTTTTGTATAGTTGCTTATATTCATCGTCCTATGTTTTCCGGCTAAGCTATTTACAGTAACAAGGCAGGAAGCTTGGTTGCCGTCCTTTGTCTTTACCGTAATAGAGGCCGATCCGTTATTTATCCCCACAACTTTTCCCTGATTTACTGTTGCCACAGTGGGGTTGCTGGACAACCAAACAAGCTCATTGCTGCTTTCTTCAACTGAACCTGCGGGCCTATCCAGTATAGCTGTCAGAGATTCGCTTTGCCCTATGGTTAGGGCGATGTTGCTTTTATCCAGTCTGATTCCCACGGGTAAATCAGCAAAATCAGCGGAGGGCTTTAAATCCTGCATGACCTTATCTGCAACGATCCCTGTTCCACCAAACACAATGATATGATCTAAACTTGTCGACCGCTGCTGGTAATACTTTTTTGTGGTATCAGGAGTGGCGTTATTGACGAGAAGAATCGGCTGGGATTTTTGGGCTGCCAGTGCGGAGCCGGCAAGAGCGTCGGCAAATCCCTCGCCACTGGCGATGCAAAGGGCCTCGGTACTAAACAGGTGATTGAATTGTTCATTGACGGCAATATTTCGGGCATATTTATCGGCCCCGACGATGCGCTCGACATGAGGAAATTGACCGGCGACCTGATCACTGATAACATCTGAATAGCCAATGACAAAGGTTTTGGTGATATGAGCTGAATTTAAATCAAGGTATTCTTGGACAGAGTTTGCTAAAGAGTCGCCGGAAACTAAAATAATCGGAATCTGTTCGATGGCCGCAATGGGTGCCACAGAAAGAGCATCCGCAAAATCATCGCCGGTGCAAACGAACAATTGGGTCGGTGAGTTTTGAACTTGGCCGGCAATCTTCAGAGCGGTCTCATACCGGTTCTGACCGGCCAGCCGGGTTGTGGAGATCCCCATGGCTTGCAGTTCTGCTTCAATAGAAGGTGCAATAACTCCGGTTCCGCCAATGATGATGACCTGGTTCACCTCTAAATCGGCTAAAGCCTGTTTCGTGGAAGCCGGCAAACTATCTGAAGCAGTTAATAGGATCGGTGCCTTATGTTTTTGAGCCAGGGGTGCACTGGCAAGAGCATCCGGATAGTTTTCACCGGACACCAGAATCGCATAGTCCGAATGTGACCATTGCCTGGCAATGGCTGCTGCCGTTTCATATCTGTCCTGGCCGGCCAGCCGATTCACTGTGGGCGTTGTGCTTGCCAAGGTCTGTCCGGGAAAGATCAAAGCAAAGAGCATGATTAATGTCAAGACAGCACTTGTCATTCTTTTCTCAAACATGTTTATTCGCCTCGCTTTTCTATAATTTTACAATTAATAGTATAGCATCTCAGGTTTTTAATTCAACCGATCAAAGGAGGCTGGGTACCAGGGCTGATGATTGTTTGATAATTGTTGGCAGGGCTGAACTTCCCTGAGCCGCCTATCATCATGCTTGAGAAAGAGAAGGTACACTTTAACATTGGAAAATATTAATTTTTTATTAACTCCCATTTTCGCGGAACAAAAGATATGCATTATACGTCTATTAATGTAAAGGATTCTTGTATATATAAGAAATCTTGACGTACAGGGGAGACAGGCAGTAGAAAAGAGGCGTATAATCGTGAAAAAAGACAGCAGCAAATGGAGAAGATTAGGACTGATAGTGCTCGTTATCGGAACCCTTACGTTAATCGGGTGCAGTTCGCTCTCCTTAGAATCCTTTAAAACAGTCAAAGGCTCTAATATGGATCAAGAGGATAGGCAAGGGGCGGGGGGGCAAGGTGAATCTCCGCCGGAAGGCTCCCAGGGGGAGGATGTCACAGCGGAGAAACCTGCTCATGAAGAAGATAATCCTATACAAGAGGGGAATGAAGGCTCCGACACCAATGAAGAAGGGAACGATAATCCAGTTTTTACAGAAATCCCTCCTTCCCAAAACACCCAAGAGAGTCCGGTGACTGCATCGCCGGAACCGGCCCCGCCAGGGACTCCGGTGCGTACTTTTTATGAGTTGTCCGGCACACCTCCTACGGCTCCGGGTTTAGCCATGAAGCATCGTGTGTTTAAAGAAGAGCCGCCGAAAATTGTCTACTTAACCATAGATGATGGACCATCGGAAAATACAGTCCATATCTTGGATATACTCAAGCAGGAAGAGGTTAACGCTACTTTCTTTGTGATTGGCACCCAGGTCGAGAGATACCCGGAGCTGCTCAAAAAGGCTTATGAACAAGGCAACGCTATTGGCAATCATACCTATTCTCATAATTACAGTGAGATTTATCAAAGCCCGGAAGCCTTTGTAGCCAACCTGAAAAAGAATGAGGAGTTAATTTACAAACTTATTGGTGTGCGCCCCAAGGTGATCCGTACTCCGGGGGGAACCCATGGCAATTTCCATATCAGCTACTACAATGCGGTGGATGCCCAGGATTATCTGGTTTATGACTGGAATGTAAGCACAGGGGATGCCTCAGCTCCTCTGGTGCCGGCGGAGACCCTGATCAAGAATGTCAAGGAACAAGCCCCCGGCCGGGACCGGATCATTCTTTTAATGCATGACGCTCCAGGCAAATGGACGACAGTGGATGCCTTGCCGAAGATTATTCGTTTTCTTAAGGAGCAGGGTTATGAATTTGGGGTGCTGTCCCCTGAAGTTGCCCCCATTCTTTTCCCGGGGGGATTTTACAGTTAAGATTGAGGATAAACTTAGGAAAGGGCTGTGCAAAACCTGATGATGGTTTGGCACAGCCCTGTTTTCGTCTGTATCGTTATTGAAAAAAAGGATTTTTTATCTTCTGCCGGTGCTGAGGAAACTGTTGAAAAACGGGACCTGTCCCCTTGATTCACTTACTCCAGCCGGTCCTGGATCACGGTGTAGATCTGGGGATCGTCGCCGCCGGGATGCCAGATGGATATGCCCCGGAGGTTGTACTGATTGACGATGTCCACGAAAGTAGCGAAGTTCAGGGCATTGGTAAACCAGACCTGGTGAGCTATGCCGTCGGCGTCAGTATAGTTGAAGTGGGGGCCTCTTTGGGGATCCTGGATAATTTGGGCTCCATGCTGCTGAGCCAGACGAATGGCGTCGTCATAGGTAATGCTTCTCCGGGTGGTTCCCCAATCATAACCATAGGTGGGCAAGCCGGCTTCCAGTTTGGCGGGGGGGATGACGGTCACTGCATAATCCAGAACCTGGCGAATCCAGCTGGCTGGGGCAATGGGTCCGGGATTATCCCAGCTGTAATCATAGAGCATGAGGCGGACAACATCCACCGCAGCGCCGATCCCCCCATAATCGTGGCCGATACTGACGGGCTCATCGGCACGGGTTTTCGCTTGGATAGCGACGTAGAGTTTTTTGTTATACGGCGCCAGTGCAGCTTTAAGCTCTCTCAGGAAAAGGACAAAGAGCTCCCGGTCGGCGGCGGCAATATTCTCATAATCAATCTCGATTCCGGTATAATTCATGGAACGAACCTTATTGACGATTTGAGCGATATTGCGTTGACGGAGGTCAGGGTTGTTCAATACGGTGGAGATCAATTGCCGATCGTAATTATTGGCGACCAGAGGGATCAGCTCGATGCCCCGGGAACGTGCGAATTCAATGAGGGAGGAGTCTTCGGCATTGGGATAAAGGAGCAAATCGCCTGTAGGGGTGAGTTCATACCAGAAGGGAGAAAGGGTTGTCATGAGTTCGGCATGCTGGCGAACGACGGCCATGGCCTCCTGCTGTACCCAATAAGGAATCCAGGCCGAAAAAGTATGTCGTCTTCCCGGTCCTCCTTTAGGTATCCTGACCTGCTGGCCGATGCGCAATTGGTAGGGATCGACACCGGGGTTGGCGGCGATAATTTCATTGAGGGATACTCCGAAGGCCAGGGAAAGCTTGTAGAAGGTATCTCCGGCTTTGATGGTATAGAGGACGTAGCCTGGTTGTGGCCCGGGCTGAAAGAGGGCCTGATAAGTAAGGGGGCCGACAATACCGTCGGGGTTCAGTCCCCGGTCCTTCTGAAAGCGGATGACAGCCGCCTCCGTCTTAGGGCCAAAGATCCCATCAATGGGTCCGGGGATGTATCCCAGCTCACTTAAGCGGACCTGGACTTCGGCGACATCGTTGCCGCGGGACCCTCTGCGTAACATTCTCATCTTATCACCTCTGAATACAGCGCTCTATGACAGTATATTCAGAGGCTTGGGGAAAGGGTGAATGTATAAAATTGTTAATTGCTTTTAAAAATTTTATATATGGGGAGAGTTGGCATAGGAATTGCAATAAAACCAGGATAAGGCTATACTAGAGAGGAAGGGAGTCGATCCTTTTTGCGAATTGTGTTGGTCGCTTTGAATGCCAAGTATGTGCATACCAATCTAGCTATACGCTACTTACGTGCCAGTGTCCAAGGTGAATTCCCCGATGTTGACCTGCGGGAATTTACTATTAATGAGTCCATGGAGCGGATTGAAGCAGAATTATATGAAGCCAAGGCAGATGTCATTGGCTTTTCATGTTATATATGGAACTTGAAGGAGACCCTGGCCGTCATTCGTCGGCTGAGGCCTGTCTCTCCCCATACCCGGATTGTGGTAGGGGGTCCGGAGGTTTCTTTTGAAGGGGAAGCCTTTTTAAGAGAGAATCCTGAAATTGATGGAGTGGTTCTGGGGGAAGGTGAAATCACCTTCCTGGAACTCCTGCGGGCCTGGGAATCAGGCGCCAGCCTCTCTCAAGTACAGGGGCTGGCCTGGCGGGCTTCTTCCCGGGAGATCATCCTCAACCCGCCCCGCCGGCAGCTGGCCATGGCTGAACTGCCTAATCCCTATAACCATGAAGAAGAGCTTAAAGGGCGCTTGGCCTATGTGGAGACAACCCGGGGCTGCCCTTTTAACTGCCAATACTGTCTTTCCTCCACCTTTCAAGGGGTCAGGTATCTTTCCCCGGAACGTTTCCGCCAGATTATGCGTCAAACGTTGCGCTATGGAGCGCGGACCATTAAATTAGTGGATCGCACGTTTAATGTGAATAAAGAGCATGCCTTGAGGATTTTGGATATTGCCCGGGAAGAAGCGGCCCATTACCCGCCGGAGGCAGGTATCCGGGTCCATTGCGAGATGGCGGGGGAGCTGTTGGATGAGGAGTGGCTTCTTTATTTGCAGGATTATCCTCAGGACCTGGTTCAGTTTGAGATTGGGGTGCAGTCCACCCATCCGGAGACTCTGGCCGCGATTCACCGCCCTCAGCATTTTGAGCGCTGGGCAAAGTATATCCGGGAGATGCAAAGGTTGAATAAAGCCCATCTGCATCTGGATCTCATCGCCGGTCTGCCTAAAGAAGGCTGGGAGAGTTTCCGCAGATCCTTTAATGAGGTCTATGACGTTCAACCGGATATGCTTCAGTTAGGCTTTTTGAAAGTGCTTAAGGGGTCGGGACTGCGTGAGCAAAGGGGGGAATATGGGCTGGTCTTTGCTCCGGATCCTCCGTACACCATTTTGCAGACCGATGATTTAAGCCATGACGAGCTGCTCCGGCTTCACCGGCTGGAGGAACTTCTGGATCGCTATTATAACTCGGGCCGCTTCAGTCATTCTTTGGCTGGGGCTGTCGGGAACTATCCCACTCCCTTTGACTTTTATCATGAGTTTGCTGAGTTTTGGCACGGGCAGGGATGGTTCAGGCAGAGCTGGTCGGCTAAAGCGCTTTTTGAAAAACTCTGGGATTTTGTTGCCGCTCAGAAAACCCCCTGGGGTTGTGAGCTGACGGCAGCCCTAAGAGAACGGTTGAGATTGGATTATTATCTGTGGGAACGGCCCAATGGTGTTCCGGACTATCTGCTTCCAACCGAGGGTGCCCTGCCGCCCAACTATGGGGAGATGAAATTTTCCCTTCAGCAGCATCGGGGCTGGGAGCAAATCATACCGGAGTTTCCCGGGATGGACCGCCGGCAATGGAGCCGGGCGACGGCTGTAGAGTATTTCCAGGAGCCGCAGCCCCGCTGGCTGCTGTTTTTTTACAACAAGGGGCGGACTCAAACCTATCCCGTCCCGGGAGAGTTTTTCAATGAAGTGTATTAGATTTCATAATGTTAGATTTCAGCATAATGTTGGAGTTCAGCATAGTGTTGGATTCTAAATAAAGAGTTATTGAGACAAAGTATTTAGAGAAGTATAAGGAGAATGCCATGGTTAAGGGTTTAGTTAAACAACTCCGTCATAGAATGCTAATAAGCGGGTTTTTGATAGTTATCCTTCTGCTGGCGGGCTGCGGGGAGGATCCCCGGCAAGGGTTGCCTGGGGGTGCTGCTCCGGCGGTGATCGAGCTTTGGCATTCCCTTGCCGGGGTAGAAGGAGAGGCCTTGGGCAAAGAGGTCCAAAGAATTATGGACAGTCACCCCGAAGTGCTTATTCATTTGGAATATATAGCAGAAGGGGAAATAGCCCAGCTTGCTTATCTTGCTCAAGCCGGCGGGGAGGGGCCTGAGCTGTTCTTAACCACCGCTCAGGCCTTGACGGAGCTCTTCCAACAGGGAGCACTGTCTCCTGTCCTGGGCAACGCCGACTCCTTTATTGGTTTAACATCTCAATTTAAATATGGGGAAAAGCTTTATGCCCAGCCCTTAGCCACGGATGTTCCTCTGTTTTTCTATCGGACGGATTTGGCCCAATTGCCTGCTACTCTGGCGGATTTCCATACAGCCAAGGGAGTGCTGGCCTTAACTGCTCTTGACACCAGGAATTTGACTCCCTGGTGGTCGGCTCAAGGAGGGAAATTAACCGGCAATGGCCAGCCTGTCCTTCAGGATCCGGCCAATCTGATTTTTCTCCAGCAGCTTTTGGCTTGGCGGGAAGGAAATCTTTTGCTGGTCGACCCTAATGCCTGGAATCTGTTCCTTAATGCTCAGGCTGCTTATACCATCGCCAATGCCAGCCAGGCTCAAGGATTAAGCGCAGATATACCCTGGGCAAGTGTGCCTTTAACGCAATTGACTGCCGGGCAGGGGGGAATTTTAACGACGAGAACCCTGGGTATCGCCAATTCGTCCATCAAAACTTCCGAGAGTTTAAGTCCGCTGATCCGCTTAGTGGAAGATGAGCTGCTCTCCGCCGATTCCCAAGGGGCGATTGCCAAGGCGGGCAAGCGTTTTCCTGCCAGCAGTTCATTCTATAGCCGCGAAGAAGCTCAGACGGGAATTCTCCGCCAAGTGGGGCTGGGTCTGGCTCAAGTCTGGTCCTTACCGGGAAATGCCTTGGAAGGAAAACTGATTCCTATCCAGGACAAGGCCTGGCAGAAGGCCTGGAGCGGGGTTGTGCCGGAGGAAGCGTTGGCCGAGGCTCAGACGGAGGCGGTAAAAGCCCTTGAAGCAAAATAGCTTCAGGGTATGCAGTGTAGAGAAGGGGGAGTGGTTATGCTGTCAAAGCAGGTACGATTGCTGGTGATTACGGGACTTTCGGGAGCGGGTAAGACTCAGGCGCTGCAAAGTCTTGAGGATCAGGGATATTTTTGTGTGGATAATCTGCCCCCATCCTTAATTTTGAAATTTGCGGAGCTCTGTACTCAGTCCCAAGGCAAGGTGACTCGTGCGGCCATCGTCTGCGATTTGCGGGGCGGGGAATTTTTCTCCTCACTGGCGGAAGCCTTGGGGGATTTGCACAGGGAGGGATTTCATTATGAGATACTCTTCCTGGAAGCCTCGGATGAAGTGCTGGTGGGGCGCTATAAGGAATCCCGGCGCCGGCATCCCCTGTCTCCCAGCGGCGGAATTCTGGAAGGGATTCAAATGGAGCGGCAAATGCTGACGGAGCTCCGGGGGGTAGCCCACAAGATTATGGATACCTCCAATCTGTCTTCCCAGCAGCTGCGCCATCAGGTGGCTGAGAGTTTCGGAAATGAACAGGCTTCAGGACATTTAGCTGTCTCCGTAGTCTCCTTTGGTTTTAAATATGCCATTCCTTTGGATGTGGATTTACTGATCGATGTGCGCTTTCTTCCCAATCCCTTCTATGTTGCTGAGCTGCGGCCTCTTACCGGAGAGCACCCTCAGGTGCAGGATTATATCTTCAGCAACCCGGTAGCCCAGGAGTTTGTGGATAAGTATCTGGGCCTTCTGGAGTTCATCCTTCCTTATTATGTGAAGGAGGGCAAGCGGCATCTGGTCATTGGAGTAGGCTGTACAGGGGGACAGCACCGTTCGGTGGCTATTGCGGAACGGATTGGGCTTTTTCTTCAGGAGCGCAGTTATATGATGAGTGTTAAACACCGGGACGCTGCCCGCAATCGGAAGGGTGATAAATCAAAATGAAAGTTAAATTGATCAAATCACTCCCCAGATCCCTGAAATGGCTTTACCCTAACTTAGGTGTTAAACGCTGGTTTTTACTGGCGGTGCTCGGCGTGTTCATCTTTGCCGCAGGTTTTTCCGTGATGAATGATGGCATCGCTCTGGGCTACCTGGAACTGCAATTCCGGGAAGGAATTTACCGCCTGACGGGCAGTGCGCCCCGTACGGCTGTTCCCATGGGTCTGTTCATCAGCGCTTTGGGAGCGGGGGCGATGGTGATTGGTTTTAAAAGGATGCTTCATTCCATTATTTCGGTGCTCTTGCCTGATGAAGAAGCCCGGATTGTGGATGTTATGTATTCACGGCAGCATTTGCGGCGGGGTCCGAAAATCGTGGTCATTGGCGGCGGGACGGGCTTATCAACTTTGCTGCGGGGTTTGAAGAATTATACCCGCAATCTCACAGCCATTGTCACCGTAGCCGATGATGGCGGGAGCTCAGGCAAGCTGCGCAGTGAAATGGGAATTCTTCCGCCGGGTGATATCCGCAATTGCCTGGTGGCCTTATCGGATACGGAGAATATTATGGAGAAATTATTCTCCTACCGCTTTGATACGGGTACCTTGAAAGGGCATAGTCTGGGAAATCTGGTTTTAGCGGGGATGGCGGATACCTTTGGGGACTTTAAAAAAGGCATCGAGCATGTGGGTGAGGTGTTTGCCCTGCGGGGCAGTGTCTATCCCTCGACCATGGAGCAGGTGGTTTTAACGGCGGAGCTGGCCGACGGGACCATCGTCAAGGGGGAAACTCAGGTCAGAGATACTCAAGGGCGGATTAAACGGGTCTATCTGGAGCCGGAGGATTGCCAGCCGGTTCCGGAAGCGTTAAGAGCCCTGGAAGAAGCGGATCTGATTGTTTTAGGGCCGGGCAGCCTTTATACCAGCGTCCTCCCTAATCTGCTGGTGAAGGAACTCAAGGAAAAGATTCAGGAAGTGGATGCTCCCTGTATTTATGTCTGCAATATCATGACTGAACCGGGGGAGACGGACCAATTCCAGGTCTCGGACCATCTCCAATCCCTTATGGATCACTGCGGCGCCGGGTTTGTGGATGTGGTGGTGGCCAATAAACAAGGGATACCCGAAGAGCTGCTGAAGCGCTATGAGGAGGAAGGCTCCTATCCGGTACAAGGGAACAGGGATAGTGTGGAGTGGCTGGGAGCTAAGTATGTGGAAGCGGACCTTCTGCAGGAAGGGGATACCCTGCGCCACCACTCGGACCGTCTGGCGCGGCTCCTGATTCGCTTGCTTTTTAGTTTAAAACCCATGGGAGAGCGGATTGCTTTAGTGGATTCATATTTGCTGAACCAGAAGCTGAGAGAAGAGTCCTAGTGCTTTGACCCTGGGGCTGTGAAGTACTGGTAAAGGAAGTGAAAAAATGTCCTTTAGTGCTGAAACCAAAGATGAGCTGGCTCGGATCGAGGAAGGGAAGCGATGCTGCAATCTGGCCGAATTGGCTGCCTTAGTGCGGATGGATGGGACATTGCAGATTGCCAACCATTCCTATGCTTTGAATGTGATCACGGAAAGTGCCCCGGTGGCGCGTAAAGTGTATCGTTTGGCCAAAAACCTGCTGGGATTGCCGGTGGATATTATGGTGCGGAGGAAACTGCGCTTAAAAAAGAATAACTCCTACATGGTAAAAATCTATCCCCGGACCTTAGAGGATCTTCAGCAGCTGGGGCTTCTGGATGAAGAGGGGGAGATATTACCGGGTATTCCTAACGTTTTGGTGAAAAAGAAATGCGATAGAATAGCCTACCTGCGCGGGGCCTTTTTGGCCGGAGGCTCCATCAATAATCCCGAGGGAACGTACCATCTGGAGATTATCACCAATGATCCTCTCCATGCTGAGGCCTTAAGCAAGCTGCTTAATAAATTTCATTTGGGGGCCAAGGTCAGCATGCGTAAAAACTGGCATGTGGTCTATATTAAAGAGAGTGAGCATATCGTTGAATTTCTGGGCTTTATCGGCGCCCACCGGGCGCTGTTGGAATTCGAGAATGTCCGTGTGCTCAAGGACATGCGCAATCAGGTCAACCGCCTGGTCAACTGTGAAACGGCTAACCTTAATAAGACGGTGGACGCGGCAGTGCGGCAAGTGGAGAATATCCAAAGGGTAGCCAATACCATCGGTTTGCAGGCCTTGCCGGAGCCGCTGCGGGAAATTGCCGAGCTGCGGCTGGAATATCCTGATGCCAGTTTGAAAGAGTTAGGGGAGATGCTGGTCCCCAAGGTAGGCAAATCGGGAGTCAATCACCGGATGCGCAAGATCGATGAGCTTGCCGAAAAGCTGGAGGAACAGAGTAAACGAGTCAGGAAAGGAGGATAAATGTGCGCATAGGATATGGCTTGAACCTGGAGCAGACACAGAAGTTGATCATGACGCCGGAGTTGCGTCAAGCGATTGCCGTTTTACAGTTATCCGCTTTAGAACTCTCCGGTTATGTGGAGCAGCAGATGCTGGAAAACCCTCTTCTCGATGTGATTGACGATTCCGCCGACAAAAGCGCGGATCATACCCAGGAAGATTCCCCGGCTCAAGAGAAGAACGAGGGGGCGGAGGAAGGGCCCTGGGATATGAACTGGGAAGAGTATTTTCAACATCAGGAAGAACGCATCAGCAAGGAGTATGACCCGGACGCCGGGCAAAGCACCCGCTTTGAGCCTTTTTTAGCGGCAGGTCCTTCCCTTCAGGAGCATTTGCTGGAACAGATTCATATTCAAAAGGTTCCCATGTCCCAGAAGCTGCTTGAATATATTGTCGGCAATTTGGACGATAACGGCTATTTAACCCTTTCTTTAGAGGAAATAGGGAAGCAGCTCCAGCTTCCCCTTGAGGAAGTGGAAAAAGGCTTAGCGGTGATTCAAGGGCTGGACCCTTTGGGGGTGGGGGCAAGAAGCTTGGAAGAATGTCTGTTGCTGCAGCTTCCCCTGCTGGCAGACTACCCTCCGGAGCTGCCTGAATTTCTTAAGTATCTGGAGGATTTAGCTGCCGGTCGTTTGCAGAGGATCGCCGCCCAGCTCAAAATTACCCCCAGTCAGGTTCAGGATATGGCCGATTTAATCCGCACCCTGGATCCTAAACCCGGCCGGAGCTTTGCCGGGACCGGCGAGGTGCGCTATATCGTTCCCGACGTTGTGGTTGAAGAGGTTGAGGGCGAATATATTATCCTGGTCAATGATGTGACCGTACCCCGTTTGGGAATTAATCAGGTCTACCGCAAAGCCTTAAGTCAGAATAATGAATCAGAGATTCGCAAATTTGTCGAGCAGAAACTCAATGCGGCAGCCTGGCTGATTCGCAGTATCGAGCAAAGACGGCTCACTCTTTATAAGGTTGCGGATGCTATTATCAGACGCCAGGAAGAGTTTTTGCGGCGGGGCATCCGCTGTTTAAAACCCCTCAATCTCAAAGACATTGCGGAAGAGATCGGGGTCCACGAGTCCACGGTCAGCCGGGCTACGGCTAATAAATATATCCAAACCCCCCGGGGGATTTTTGAGTTTAAGTTCTTTTTTGCTACGGGGCTGGGCAGTGAACAGGGCATGGCCACGGAAGGAATTAAACAAGCCCTGAAAGAGATCATTGCCGCCGAGGATCCCAAGAGTCCGTATTCCGATCAAAAGCTTTCCGAGATTCTTAAAGAAAAGAATATGGAGATTTCACGACGAACTGTGGCAAAATACCGGGATGAACTGGGGATTCCGTCCACGGCGCTGCGGAAACGCTATTAGCCGCTGGCGAGCAGCCGCAGATTGGTGCGGATGGGCAGGGATAAGGAAGGAATTTTAGAAAAGGGTGCTGAATAATAACAGTAACTCTTTTGTTACACTGCCAGAAAGTATAAGCTTGCGCTGTATACTTTCTAAGCATAAGTGCAACCAACGACTTCGCCTCATTTGAGAGCATGGGTTTAAGGCACGGCGAAGCCGGGTTTTCTTTAATATTGCCCAGGTTATGATGGGCTTGGTCTTAAGAGTAGAATTTTCCTTGGAGCGGTATACTAAGATGATAGAAAGTGCTAAACTTAGACAGGTTGAATTGATATGAAATTGCTGTTGGCATACATATAGACATAAATAGCAAGTTTAAAGAAAAGATATAGTTTAAAAACGATTAAGCGAAAGAGGA
The DNA here is from genome assembly GCF_000021925.1 of Desulfitobacterium hafniense DCB-2. Classification (NCBI taxonomy): domain Bacteria; kingdom Bacillati; phylum Bacillota; class Clostridia; order Eubacteriales; family Desulfitobacteriaceae; genus Desulfitobacterium; species Desulfitobacterium hafniense. The sequence goes on along the minus strand of NC_011830.1, from coordinate 5,036,651 downwards.
AAGGAGAAAATACTTAATGATGAATAAGAAAGGGCTTAAAGACATTGCGGTACAAGGAAAACGTGTTTTTGTGCGGGTTGATTTTAACGTACCTATGGATGACCATGGCAATATTACCAACGACACGAGGATTCGGGCGGCTCTGCCTACCATTCACTATCTGATTGACGAAGGGGCTAAAATTATCCTCGCTTCCCATTTGGGACGTCCCAAGGGAAAACCGGATCCGAACTATTCCCTGGCTCCGGTGGCCAAACGTCTTGGTGAATTGCTCAAGCGACCGGTGGCCATGGCGACCGATTGTATCGGTCCGGAGGTAGAGAAAGCAGCAGCTCAGCTGCAGGAAGGTGAAGTCCTTCTTCTAGAAAATGTCCGTTATCATGCCGAGGAAGAAAAGAATGAACCGGAGTTTGTCAAGCAATTAGCCCGCTTAGCTGAAGTGTATGTTAACGATGCTTTCGGTACAGCCCACCGGGCTCATGCTTCCACAGAAGGAATCGCTCATCATCTTCCCGGGGTGGCCGGCTTTCTCCTCCAAAAGGAAATTGAAAGTATGGGCAAGGCTCTGGAGAATCCGGAGCGGCCTTTTGTGGCCATCATTGGCGGAGCCAAGGTCAGTGACAAAATCGGGGTCATTGAGAACCTGCTCCATAAAGTGGACGCTTTGATCATTGGCGGCGGCATGGCCAATACCTTCCTGAAAGCCCAGGGCTATTCTCTGGGTAAGTCCCTGGTGGAAGGAGATAAATTATCCCTGGCTCAGGAGATTCTTGAGCAAGGGCGGGAACTCCAGGTGGACATTCTTTTGCCCCAGGATGTGGTTGCGGCCAAAGAATTTAAAGCCGATGCCCCCTATCGGGTCACCCCTGTCCGGGAGATCGCCGAGGACGAAATGGCTTTGGATATCGGACCGGAAAGTGCCGGACTGTTCAGTGCAAGAATACAAAAGGCCCGGACTATCGTCTGGAACGGCCCCATGGGTGTCTTTGAAATGGAACAATTTGCCAAGGGGACGGAGAAAGTTGCTCAGGCTGTGGCCTTATGTCCGGGTCTGACCATTGTCGGCGGTGGAGATTCCGTGGCCGCCGTAGAAAAAATGGGTGTAGGGGAGCAAATGAGCCATATCTCCACAGGAGGGGGGGCTTCCCTGAAGCTCCTGGAAGGCAAGACCCTGCCCGGTATAGCGGCACTACAAAACATCTAAACTTATCCCATCTTGAAAGGAGCTCATTTCATGGCCAAACGACATCCTATTATCGCTGGAAATTGGAAGATGAATAAAAGTCTCCGGGAGACTCAGGAATATGCGGTAAAGCTCTTAGGAGTGCTTGGCGAAGTCACTGCAATCGATGTTGTCGTGTGTGCGCCCTTTACAGCCTTAAATGTTCTCAAGAATGAGCTGGAGGAGAGCGTCATTCATATTGGGGCTCAGGATATGTTTTATGCCCCCGATGGGGCTTATACGGGAGAGATCTCTGCGGCGATGCTGGTGGATGTTGCCTGCACCTATGTCATCCTCGGACATTCGGAGCGCCGGGAAATTCTCCGTGAAACGGATGAGGAGATTGCCAAAAAGGTGAAGGCGGCCCTTAAGGCAGGGCTCACCCCCATTCTCTGTGTGGGTGAAAACTTAGCCAACCGGGAAGAAGGCAAGGCCTTTGCAATCGTGCGCGGCCAGGTGGAAAAGGATCTGACGGATCTTGCCCCAGATGATTTGAAACGGGTGGTCATTGCCTACGAACCTATTTGGGCTATCGGCACGGGTAAGACAGCCTCCAGTGAAGATGCCCAGGAGATGTGCGCCATGATTCGCTCTACTTTAGCCGGAATTGCCGGTGTGGTTGCCGATGAGGTCAATATCCTCTATGGCGGCAGTGTTAAGGCGGACAATATTGGTGAGCTCATGAGTCAGCCGGATGTGGACGGCGCTCTGGTGGGCGGGGCCAGCCTGGAAGCCGAAGGATTTGCCCAATTGGTTCAGAATGCGGTGGCTGTTCTATGAAGCCTCTGCTCTTGATGATTCTGGACGGATGGGGTTATAATCCCCAGAGCGCAGGCAATGCTGTGGCTAAGGCCCCCAAGCCCCATTTCGACAGACTGCTTGAGGAGTATCCCCATACCCTGATCGTTGCTTCCGGGGAGGAAGTGGGATTGCCCCCAGGCCAAATGGGGAACTCGGAAGTGGGGCATTTGAATATTGGGGCAGGCCGGGTGGTCTATCAGGAATTCACCCGGATTTCCCAAGCCATAAGGACCGGTGAGTTTGCCCGGAATACGGTTTTGCAGGAAGCCATGGAACGGGTCAAGGATGGGCCCAATGCTCTGCATCTGATGGGGCTGCTCTCCGATGGAGGGGTTCACTCCCATAGTGAACATCTTTTCGCCCTCCTGGCTATGGCCAAAACCATGGGGGTTAAAAAGGTATTCATCCATGCCTTGTTGGACGGCCGGGATGTGCTGCCCCAAAGTGCCAAAGGGTTCATGACCCAACTTAATAGCAAATGCCGGGAATTAGGCCTTGGCCAGGTGGCCACCGTCAGCGGCCGTTATTATATGATGGATCGGGATAAACGTTGGGAACGGGTGGAAAAGGGTTACCGGGCTTTAGTGAATGGGGAAGGTCTGAAAGCGCCTAATTCTTTGGCAGCCATTGAACAATCCTATGATGTCAGGGTCACGGATGAGTTTGTGGCACCTACAGTCATTGTCGACTCGGCAGGGGAGGCTGTGGGACCCCTTCGGGACGGTGACAGTTTTATTTTCTTCAATTTCCGCTCCGATCGGGCCCGGGAGATCTCTTATGCTCTCTTGGATGAAGAATTTACCGGCTTTGACCGGGGAAGACCTTTGCAACTCCATTATGTGTGTATGACCGAATATGACGATAAGCTGAAAGGGGCGGCCGTGGCTTTTCCGGCTCAGAACTTAGACAATACCTTGGGGGAGGTTCTGGCCAAACATCAGAAAAAGCAGCTGCGCATCGCTGAGACAGAAAAATACGCCCATGTCACCTTCTTTTTTAATGGTGGAGTAGAGGAGCCTTGTCCTGGGGAAACCCGCTGTCTTATTCCTTCTCCTCAAGTCCCTACCTATAATCTGTTGCCGGAAATGAGTGCTTATGGAATTACCGAGGAGCTCTTAAAGCGTCTGGAAAGAGAAGAGGATGAGGTGATCATTCTGAACTTTGCCAACGCGGATATGGTGGGTCATACAGGAGAGTTTGAGGCTACGGTCAAAGCCATCGCAGCGGTGGATCAGTGTATCGGGCAAATCGTTCCCCAGGTTTTAGAGCGCCAGGGAACCGTCATTATAACCGCCGATCATGGCAATGCGGAAGCAAAAGTGGACCTGCAAACCGGCCAGCCCTTAACGGCCCATACCACCAATCCGGTGCCCTTGATCCTGGTTAATGATCAGCTTAAGGGTAAAACCCTGCGGGAAGGCGGGGCCCTGCGGGATGTGGCGCCGACCATGCTCCGGCTGCTGGAGATTCCGCAGCCCCAGGAGATGACTGGAAAGTCCTTGATTTGTTGAATACTATTTAGGAGGTAAACCCTATGAGTTATATCGAAGAGATTTATGGACGGGAGATTTTGGATTCCCGCGGCAATCCTACCGTTGAGGTGGAAGTTCTTTTGGAGGACGGTTCCATGGGCCGGGCGGCTGTTCCTTCCGGTGCTTCCACAGGTGCTTTTGAGGCCGTTGAACTGAGAGATGGGGATAAAGGCCGTTTTCTGGGTAAAGGCGTTCTTCAAGCCGTAGCGAATGTCAATGAGGTGATTGCTCCGGAATTGGAAGGATTAAACCCCTTTGACCAGCCGGCTATCGATCGGGAGCTGATTGCTCTGGATGGCACTGAAAACAAGGGCAAGCTGGGAGCCAATGCTATTCTGGGGGTTTCTCTGGCGAATGCCAAAGCGGCTGCGGAATGCGTCGGGCTTCCTCTTTATCAATACTTGGGCGGGGTTAATGCCAAAGAACTCCCCGTCCCCATGATGAACATCCTCAACGGTGGTCAGCATGCCGATAATAATGTGGATATTCAAGAGTTTATGATCATGCCTGTCGGTGCCAAGAGCTTTGCCGAAGCTCTGCAAATGGGAACCGAAGTGTATCATAGTCTGAAAGCTGTTCTTAAGGAAAAGTCACTGGCTACTGCCATTGGGGATGAGGGCGGGTTTGCTCCCAGCCTGGAATCCAATGCCGATGCCCTCCTGGCTATTATGGACGCTATCCAGCGTGCCGGCTACACACCTGGCAAAGATATCGCTCTGGCCTTGGATGTAGCGGCTACGGAGCTTTATCGTGATGGCAAGTATCATCTTGAAGGAGAAGGCCTGACCAAGACGGCGGATGAAATGATTGCCTACTACGAAGAGCTGGTTGAAAAGTACCCCATCGTTTCCATCGAGGATGGTTTGTCCGAAGAAGACTGGGAAGGATGGAAAAAGCTTACCGAGAAACTGGGAAGCAAGATTCAGCTGGTCGGGGATGATCTGTTTGTCACCAATCCCGCCCGCTTGGCCAGGGGCATCAAAGAAAAATGCGCCAATTCGATTTTAATTAAACTCAATCAGATCGGAACCCTAACCGAAACGCTGGATGCCATTGAGATGGCCAAACGTGCCGGTTACACAACGGTCATCTCCCATCGTTCCGGGGAGACCGAGGATGTGACCATGGCTCATGTAGCTGTCGCTGTGAATGCGGGACAGATTAAAACAGGAGCTCCCGCCCGGACAGAACGGGTAGCAAAATATAACGAGCTTCTCCGCATCGAGGAAGAGCTGGGGGAAACCGGAGTTTACCCGGGCCATGAGGCTCTGGGCCGTTAAAGGCCATATATTGACAGCTAGGGTATAGACTATTGCCATTTGTCAAATTTTTATGCTAAAATAGCGGTACTGGCTAAAACCATAGGGAATGACCGCCACACCCTCTCTGTGTCTTAAAACAGGGGAGAAGTGGCGGTTTACCTGGTATAGGCAGGCGATTGCTTCCGATTGGTTTTCAATAGATTGAGGAGGTGAATAGGTATGGTGATTTTTCTAACCGTAATATTAGTTCTTAGCTCCTTAGGCCTGATCGCAACGGTTTTACTTCAATCCGGTGTGAGTGCAGGTTTGGGAGCTATTGGTGGTGCCAGCGAATCCTTCTTTGGGAAAAAGAAGGGCTTGGACGCTGTCTTTCAAAAAGTTAGCATAGCTTCAGCTGCAATATTTTTGCTGAGTTCTCTGGGGGTAGCCTGGCTCATGAAATAAGGCCAGGTCCCCTGCTCCCTTTATTCAGCTTCCGTAGAAATAGAAGATCATCGCAGAAAGATAATCCTTTAAAAAAAATATCCATTACCTTACCAAAATCAATAATGAACAATCCCAAGTTGTAATTTTAATGGCGCCAAACGGAAACTGAATTAGTATTTGGGGGACACCTGGCTCATTACATAATATAAAAATTTTCATTATTTAGGGGGGTTTTTTGACAATGGATTTTGCTTCAACGCCTATATGGGCTGTCCTAGCAGGTCTAGTCGGGCTGGCATTTGCCTTCTATTTCGCAAGTAGCGTTTTAAAAGAAAGCCCGGGAAATGCTCGGATGCAGGAGATTTCTCTCGCGATTCAAGAGGGTGCCATGGCATTCCTCAACCGTCAGTACAAAACACTGATTCCCTTTGTAATCATAATCTTTCTTATTCTAACTTTTTTAAAAGGCTGGCAAACGGCTGTATCTTTCCTGGTGGGAGCGCTGCTTTCCGCTGTGGCCGGTTATGTGGGCATGGGAATTACCACCCGGGCTAATGCCCGGACCACGGAAGCTGCCCGGACCAGCCTGAACAAGGCTTTGGGCGTGTCCTTCCGCGCCGGGGCGGTTATGGGTCTTTCTGTTAACGGCTTAGGTCTCATTGGGGTTGCCGCTCTTTTCCTATGGTTCCAGGATGCGGAGACCATTAACTCCTTCGCCTTTGGTGCCAGTGCCATTGCCTTGTTTGCTCGTGTCGGCGGTGGTATCTATACCAAAGCAGCCGACGTGGGTGCGGACCTGGTAGGTAAAGTCGAAGCCGGCATTCCTGAAGATGATCCCCGTAACCCTGCTGTGATCGCCGATAATGTCGGGGATAATGTGGGTGATACCGCCGGGATGGGCGCCGACCTGTTTGAATCTTATGCTGCTACCACCATTGCGGCGATGCTGATTGGCGCTGTGGCTTTCAAATCCCTAGGAGGGGGAGTTTCCGGACTTATGCTGCCGCTGATGATCGGTATCGCGGGAATACTTTCTTCGATTATCGCCAGCTTTTTCGTGCGCACCGGGGAAAATGCCAACCCTCAAACGGCTTTAAACAAAGGCTTATGGGGAACTAACCTTCTAACGGCCATTGCTTCCTACGCCATCGTCCAATTGATGATCACTGAACCTGTCCATGTCAGTGAAAGCTTAACGCTGACTGCTAACAATATATTTATTGCTATTGTCTGTGGATTGGTTGTGAATATTCTGATCGGTTTATTGACCGAGTACTATACTTCGAATCAGAAGGCTCCTGCCCAAGCTATTGCCAAAGCTTCTGAGACCGGTGCCGCCACCAATATTATTCAAGGTCTGGCTACCGGAATGAAGAGTACCGCTCTTCCTGTTGTCGTGATCTGTGTTGCTACTTATGTTTCTTTTGCAGCAGCCGGTATCTTTGGTATTGCTATGGCTGCTATGGCCATGCTTTCTACGGCCGGTATGGTTGTAGCCATCGACTCCTTTGGACCTGTTGCCGATAATGCCGGCGGTATCGCAGAGATGGCTGATCTGGATCCCAGTGTCCGCAAGACCACGGATAAACTGGACTCTGTAGGGAACACCACTGCTGCGGTGGCGAAAGGATTTGCCATCGGTTCCGCGGCCTTGACAGCTTTAGCTCTCTTTAATGCTTACTCTGAGCTTGCTCATCTGGATCGAATCGACATCCTGGTACCCACCACGATTATCGGTCTCTTCATCGGAGCTGCGCTGCCCTTCCTCTTCTCTGCTTTTGCTATGGAAGCTGTAGGTAAAGCTGCTTTCGAAATGATTGGTGAGGTCCGCCGTCAATTCCGTGAGATTCCTGGTCTTATGGAAGGAAAGGCTAAACCGGATTATCGTGCTTGCGTGGATATCTCCACTAAAGCTGCTATTCGTCAAATGATTGTTCCTGGACTCTTAGCCATCGGCTCTCCGATCCTGGTAGGATTTTTACTCGGTAAGGATGCTTTAGGTGGAATGCTGGCCGGTGGAACAGTTTCCGGATTGCTCATGGCCATCTTCATGGCTAACGCCGGTGGAGCCTGGGACAATGCCAAGAAGTATGTTGAAGCCGGAAATCTCGGCGGTAAAGGAACCCCCACCCATGCTGCAGCTGTCATCGGGGACACTGTAGGGGACCCCTTCAAGGATACGGCCGGTCCGTCCTTAAACGCCTTGATTAAGGTTATGGGTACGATTTCTCTGATTATCGCGCCGCTCTTAATTTAAAACGACTTAGGCTGGGAAGCAGGGGAGTAAGTTCCCCTGCTTCTTTTTTGCACTGAGCCGGGCAGGAAGGCTGTGGGGGAAGAGCGACTGGGCTGGACGGCGGCCTCTGCTGGAAAAAGGCGAAAGTCTATGTTATACTGAGGATCTGAAAGTTTACACTGTACGTGATAACTCATAGAGAGGAGGAGCTTTGTGGCATCTGAAGGGATAAAAGTCATCTCTGACAATCGAAAAGCCTATCATGATTATTTTGTGGAAGAGAAGCTGGAAGCTGGAGTTATCCTCACCGGAACCGAGATCAAATCCATTCGCAACGGGCGTGTCAATCTCAAGGACAGCTATGCCCGGATCGAAAACGGTGAAGTCTGGCTTTATCAGCTGCACATCAGCCCCTATGAGCAGGGGAACCGTTTTAATCATGATCCCCTGCGCAAGCGCAAACTCCTCCTTAACCGCTCCGAGATCATCAAGCTGGTCGGGAAAGTGCAGCAACAGGGCCTGACCCTGATTCCCACCAAGATTTATCTTAAGCGTGGCCTGGCTAAGATCGAACTCGGGGTCTGCCGGGGGAAAAAGAACTACGATAAACGCCAGGATATTGCCGAGCGGGATGCTAAACGTGAGATTGAACGGCACTTCCGGGATCAGGGCAAAGGATATTGAGCTGATAAAGAAAGGCTCCTCCGTGCAGTTTGAGGAAACTGCATAGGGGAGTCTTTTGCCATCCTTCTAGCTTAGTTGGCGATGTCTGATTTCTTCAATTTGCTCAATAGGCAAATCCGTGATCTCGGCGATCATATTAAGAGACAAACCTTTTTTCAGCATGGATAAGGCTATTTCGGTTTTGCCACGTTCTATTCCCTGTGCTATCCCCTGTGCCAGTCCTTGTTCTATTCCTTCAGTTTTAGCATTATCCATAGCCGACAGATGATCCCTGATGCCCTTTTCCCGCATTTCATAGAGATACCGTTCCTTATCATTCTTCAAGAAGATTTCTTCAACTGTCAAGGCTTTACCGATGGCTGGTTCACTCATGGCGATTTCCTCCAATTCTTTAGGATCTGTATTTGAGAGATACATTAACCATTTATCCAGGCGAGTCCGCGGTTTAGTACTCAGGGCTTTCCATTTCTCCAGCTCAAGAAAATGAATTTCCAAATCGCGATTCAGCCTTAGACCGGAATGGGCTTCGTACAATGAGAACATGCTATGGTAGCGTTGAGCATCAGGAAGAAAGCTGAAGTTCAGCACATTGACTGTGACTGTGCGGGCAAGGTCCTTATAAAGCATGCCGCTTTGAAGCTGGCTTTGATAGATCTTGGCCCAGTAGTACAGTGTTCTTTTATCTATATTCTTTTCGCTGGCGATTTGTACTTCGATATTGATGAGGCTGCCATCGTTGGCAACGCCTAGGATATCCAGCCTGGACATCTTATCTTTGAGATGTTCGGGGTCCAATTCCCGATCCGATAAGGTGATGTCGGTCAACTCATCTTCACCGGCGGGAGAGAGGACAGCGTTCAGGAAGCTCAGCAGAATGTCCTTGTTCTCTTGGCGACCAAAGATGTATTTAAACAGGTAATCGTTGATTCGGTTTAAGCGCTCGGCCATATACACCCCTCCAGGATCATTATATCATATCCTGGGACATTGCAATCATATTTACAGAGAGGACTTAAAAACATGTTAGATAAGTGTTTGCAGGTGATCTTTGCAATTAAATATAATTATAGTATTGGCGAGAGACAGAGTCAAAGTAACTGTACCCATGCCTGTTGTTGTTCTGGGATATGCTGGTATCAAATAATAAAATGCGAAGAATGGAGGGATAAAAGACAATGCAATCCAAAAGAAAATGGAGGAGAATCGCCGCAATGTTGCTGGCGGTGATCTTATCCCTTGTCATTAGTTTACCAATCATGGCGGCCGGACTTCAGAGCGAGGATCAGGAAAATGTGCCCAACCTGCCGAGTAGCGCCAAAATTCTGGACCTGCCCCATAAGTCAATCAGCTGGCCGCTGCTCAAGGATCTTCGCTGGGAGGAGACACAGACATCTTATCTGCTTGTGAATAGAGATCACACGCTTTCACTGCTCAATGCTTCCTCCGATGGAATACTCGTGGCGATGCTGGATAAGGATTAGCAGCTGCTTAGTCAGCAGAGCATCGAGCCGGAGCTGCCGATTTTCGGTGCTTTTTACAGCGGCGGGGACTACAACTTTATTGCCTTTGGTCAGGAAAATAAGGAAGAAGATGATGGCAAAGAGGTCATCTGCATCGTTCGCTATGATAAGGAATTCCGGCGTATCGACAGTGTTTCCGTATCCGTGGGCGGGCTGGCTGTCAGTGATACCGCCTACCTTGTCGCTATGAACTCGATCGACCATTCCCAGGTCTTAGAGTATACAAATTATGACTTGGTCGGCTTGCCCGCCGATCAGCGCGATATCATCCTCTGTGTCGTACCCAAAAATGGTTCTGCCGGTCAGGTCAGACAAGTGACCCTGGCTTCCTATACCGACAGCAGCTTTACTACCACGGTCCCCTCCCTGCTGCCCATCAGCGGCAACAAATTCATGGTTCTTTGGGAAGAATTTAGCTTGAAAGAAAGTGATTGGGGTTGGAGAGATAAAATCCAGAGCGACGACTTATGTTATGTCTATGTGGATGCCCAGACCCAGTCGCCGATTGTGCTCATGCAGGCCGGCGGCCTGATCGATACGAAATTCGGCGGGATCAAGGAGAGCACAGAACTGCGTGCCTTCGGCGGCAAACGGGAGCAGTGACACGAACTCCGGTGCCGGAGACGGGTGCATGAGCCGGAGGAGTTAAGCCAACCAAAGGATACCCCTTTAACCAGGGGTATCCTTTGGTTTTTCTTACTGGGCCAACCCCATGACTCTGCTGATCCTCCCCCTAAGCCATGGGGGGATCATACATATCATTGGTTGTGGTTCCCACGATCCGAATATCTCTCTTGCTCACCAGCTCGCCGCTGGGAGCAAGAAAAATATTCTTCTCAATGACGGTTTCCATAGCGGCTTCAATCTCGCCCTTACTCACATCAGGTCTGGGCTCATCCAGGCTGATGGCAAAGGTTTTGTTCCCCGCCGTGTTAAACGTCATCCGGAGAATCGTTTTATTCATAATGGCCATCTCTTCACCTCCTCTCTAATCAATGAGCAGAAATCACTCATCGACCAGATCAAAGTTCTTCCTGAGGATGGTCTGGATAGTCAGACGCTCGCTCAATCCGAACAAGGCTGCCGCCACGTCATAAATATCTTGATCCGTGGCGTCGGCTTTGACATAGTTCAGGCTTTTCTGCCTGATAATCGGTGCACCGGAAGGGGTTTCCCCAACCTGGTATCGTATCACCACTGTCGAACTCAGTGGATGCGCTATGACCGCCATGTGCCTTCATCTCCTTTCTGTGATATTGACGGTATTGACGGCCGGGAGAACCCGTCCCGTCTCTTTAGCTTATGGACTTGTTGATCAGGATGTGACGGAGGTGAAGTTATTTATCATAAAAATATAAATTTTGGTGAAATTGAGTTAAATCTGTCACATACAGGGCCTTGGCCGCATAGTTTATGAGTAAATGGAGTAAAAAGGGCGGGAATTCCCGATTAAAGGCAGGTAACCATCATGGAGGATGTGGGCGCGGAACGCACACCCCTTGTAATAGCCGCTGAAATCAATACGATGAAGCAACAGGTAAGCAAGGTTCTTCTCCACAATGCCATCGAGATCGGCTGCCGCCTGGCGGAGGCCAAGAATTTGCTCCCCCATGGGAAATGGGGCCGGTGGCTGGAAGAGTCGGTCAGTTACTCTCAGAAAACGGCAGGCAACCTGATCCGCCTGTTTGAAGAGTATGGACTCCCACAGCCTGCCTCACCAAATTGGAAAGCGCTTTCCAATTTGAGCTACACTCAGGGGCTTATCCTGCTGGGGGTCCCGGAGGAGGAGCGGGCTCAGTTTATCGCCGAGCTGGATCTGGAGACTATGTCGACCCGGGAGCTACAGAAGGCGGTTCAGGAACGGAATCGGGCTGCGGCGGAGCGGGATCAGGCCCGCCAGGAAAAGACAGAGCTCCAGCAGCTCCTGGCGGACCAGGAAGGCCAGCTAACGAAAATGAGCGGCGAACAGGATAACCTGCTGAACAAAGTGGCCGAGCTGACCCAAGCCAAAGCGAAGAGCGAGGCCAAGGCCGAGCAACTGAGCCTGGATCTGCAAAGCCTTAGGCAGGATACTGCCGCCCAGGTTATCGACCGGATGCGCAACAGGCTTGACGAGGCGTATCACAAGGCCAGAGCCAATAAAGTGGCCTTTTTATATGAAAGCCTGGACCGGACGTTCAGAGAGCTTACATGGGAACTGCAGCAATTTGCCAAGGAGGAGCCGGAGAGTTATAAAGTCTACAAGAATAAGCTTATTAATTTTTTAACGAAGAGTTTGAAAGCAAATATGTAAAGATAATCCACTCCTTGGCGAGAGAAGGAAAGGCCCATGATCCGAATGCGATGCGGATCATGGGCCATTTTTCATAGTAAGGGGTACTTAAAAGAAATTATGCACATAGTAAAGACAAAGTGCGATTTTATGGTAAACTTATATAAGAATATTGAGAAAATTCGCAATAAAACATTGTAGATTCACGTCAGGCTCAAACTTTATGATGAAAGGATGTCTATAGATGATTGAACAAGTATACCCGGATATTTTTAAAATCCCCATCGTTCTTCCCAACAACCCTTTGAAAGCCACTAATGCCTATTATATTAAAGGGAAAGAACGAAATCTGCTCATTGACACAGGCTTTAACCGGAGGGAATGCAAGGAGTCCATGGATCAAGCACTGGCTGATCTGGGTATTGCTATGGAGAATACGGATATCTTCATAACTCATCTGCATGGGGATCATTCAGGTTTAGCCGGTTATCTGTCCCGGCCGGATAACACAATCTATACCGGCAAGTATTGTGCCGATACGCTGCTGGGGTATGCAGGGGCAGGGCTCCATGGCTTCTTAAATGAGCTGATCGCTCAAAGCGGACTGACCAATATCACGATGTCCGACCACCCCGGGTATACCTATGCCAGCGACATCATCGAGGAGGCAACAAACATACAGGATGGGGATATTCTTCAAGTTGGCGAATTCAGTTTCCAGTGTATTGAGACCTCAGGTCATGCACCGGACCATTTTTGCCTTTATGATCAAGAACGAAAAATCCTTTTCTCCGGCGATCACATCCTGGGAAAAATTACTCCCAATAATACCATTTGGGCACCGCCGGCGACAATCACCAGGGATTATCTCGGCGACTATCTGGAAAGCCTAAATAAAATTGCCGCACTGGATATCAAGGTGATTTTTCCCGGACATCGTTTCGTGCTTGAGGATGGATATAAACGGATCGAAGAACTGAGAGATCATCATCAACGGCGGCTGGAAGATGTGATGAAGATTCTTGGTGAAAAGAGCATGACGGGAGCCCAGGTGGCTGGCCAAATGCAATGGGATCTGACCATTAGGTCCTGGGAGGATTTTCCGCCGGCCCAAAAATTATTTGCCACTGGAGAAGCTCTGGCCCATCTAACCCATCTGGTCTTTCAAAACATGGTGGGCAGAGAATTAAAAGACGGGGTGGTTTATTATACAAGAGTATAAGATTTGCCGTCCAGTTAATCGCCAATGTGGGGCAAGCAGAAAAAAGTGCTGATCTGCCAAGGCTGCTCTACCGATAGTCTATTCAAAAGCGAGTCCGCGTTTTAGGCCAACGGACTCGCTTTTTATGTTCGCCCACGGACAGGTTGTCGAAGGTCAGCATAGCTTAGCTTAGGCTCCAGGATTAGGCTCTAATGTAGCGGGTATTCTTTCCTGCACCGACAGGCCGAATCAATCCTCTTATGACCAGCCGCTTTAATAAATTAACGGCAGCGGCCTGGGAGAGCGATAGCTTCCCTTCGACCTCTTTTCTGGTGATGGATTCATTGGTCTTAAGCATCTCCACAACCATTAATTCGTTACCGTACAACGGTGCGGCTTCTTTAACAACACCGTAATTGGAGTTTAGATTGGGAAGGGTGATTTTAAAGGCGTTATCGGTAATTTCAATCAAGGGGGCCACTGGATAGCCTTGATAGCTTTGCATAATTTTCGGCATCCCGGTACCGTAGGCCTCAATTAAGGTTAAACGGTAAAAGATGTGTGCTAAATTCTCATTGCGTGTCACGGAAATGCCCAGCATGATATCATCATGGGAAATACCTTTAAGCAGACCGCCAATGGATACAAATTCAAGGCGGTCATCAAAGATGCTGATCAGTGTGCTGGCGCTGAAGGAGTAATCTCTATGAACAAGGGCGTTGAGAAGCGCTTCTCTGATCGCTTCTACGGGATAGTCCCGGCGGTCAATACGATACAAGCCGTCAAATTCAGCCCGGGTCCGGTTGTAGTGGCTGATCGTTTCATAAACTTCGTTGAGTTGCTTAAGCAATGAACCGGAAAATTCGCGCCTGTCCTTGAAGACAGATTTGGTCGTTCCTTCAAATACAGCAAGTCGGATGGTATGGCGGCATTGATCAGACAGCAGCAATCCCAAATTGGTGTAGATACCATCAGCATTCGTTATTTTCAATGTTTTCTGCTGACTGGTGCCAAAGGGAATTTTTCCAGAGCTGAACGCTTTCTCCGCTTCGCTAAAGGTTAATTCTTGTTGCAGAGAACGTACATCCTCATAGTTTTCCCCATCTGTGTTTTTGATCATGTTTAGAATGGTTGCTTCAGTGGCGGGAACGGAAGAGGGGCCCTGACGAATGTAAACCCCTTGGGGACGAATACCCTTGTTGGCAAGATAATAAGGACTGGCGGTACCTTTTTGCACCGTGATTTTTATGATGTGCCGGTTATCTACCATTTGAACTTCATAACTTACAAATAGTGTTACATCGGGCTTAATTGTGTCCCGAATCGCGTTGGATACCCTGAGCAGCGTATTATCTACATCCCCTATTCCTACAGCCTGACCACTGTCATCGATACCTATATAGAGGGTTCCGCCACTGGTATTGGCAAAAGCTATCACAGTTTTCTTGATATCGTCAACATAGTCACGTTTGAACTCGGTAGTAGCGTCTTCGCTCCGTTTCATAGGATAACCTCCCATTACAGCATGCATTTTAATGTGTTATGATATATTTTAACACATTCTTATCAATTATAATACATTCTGAGCGAAAGATTCTGGGGAGATTAGAGAAAGCATCATAGAGGCCCAGTGCAGGCCAAAAATTAAAGAAAAAGGCGATTTTCCGCCGGCTGGGCGGGAAGTGCCTTTTTTTGAACGATTAATTTGCAAGTATGATTAATATGATATATCATATCGATCATAGGGAGGTTGGATAGATGCATCATGGTAAGTTTTACGGCTCCACAGTGATGGGGGAACGGGGACAGGTGGTTATTCCTGCGGAAGCCAGAGAAGAGCTGGGGATTGAAGCGGGAGAGAAGCTGGTCGTCTTTGGCAATAAGCGCAAAGGGGTCGTCATTATCTTTAAATCGGAAGTCATGACCCGCTTCGCAGATATGATCTTCAGAAAGAGCAGGTTCTTTGAGGAGATGTTCACTGCCGATTCCCCGCAAGAAAGGGCGGGGCAGGCCGGGACGCCGCGGGAGAAGAAAGGTGATCCGGAGAAGAAAGATGATCCGGAGGAATAGGACCGGCCAAAGTGTAGTTATAGAAGTAAATGATCGGGGAGGTATCCATGCCGATAATTATTAGGTTTTTTAAAGATAAACGGTTCCGGGTCATCATTACCATGTTCCTGCGGTTTGTCTTCCAATTATGGTGGCTGAGCAAAAAAAGACGTTTTTATGGAGAAGAAGCTTATCAGAAGCAGCTTAAGGCCGTCTACCAAAAACAAGCCAGGATCTTTGCTGAGATAGCCATGGGGATGGGCGGCTTGCTCATTAAGCTGGGACAATTCTTCAGTTCCCGGGTGGATATCCTGCCGGAGGAATATACCCGGGAGCTTGCCCTGCTCCAGGATGCGGTGAAGCCGGTGCCGACGGCGGATATTATCAGGAGGATCGAGGCGGAATATGGCCGCCCGCTGGGGGAGATTTACCTGAATTTTTCTCCGGAGCCCATCGCTTCAGCCTCTTTAGGACAGGTTCATACGGCTGAGATCAAAGGCCATGACCAGGTGGCGGTTAAGATTTTACGCCCCGGTATTGAAGAGATCATCAGCAGCGATTTTGATGCCCTGCGCTTCGTGGTCACCTTTGCCAAGCGCTATCCCCGCATCCGGGCTGCGGTGGACTTAGAGCAGATCTATGCTGAATTCACAGAAACCACCCTGGATGAATTGGATTATCTTAAAGAAGGCCGTCATGCCGATCAGTTTCGGGAGAACTTTGCCGGAGAACCGGGAATTGCCGTGCCAAAAGTGTATTGGGAGTATACCACCCGGCGCGTCCTGACCATGGAGTATATCACAGGCTATAAGATCAATGATTTTGCCGCTTTGGACAAGGCGGAGCTGGACCGGGTCAAGCTGGCCGACACCCTGATCACGGCCTATGTGCAGCAATTTCTCAGCGACGCCTTTTTCCATGCCGATCCCCATCCGGGGAATCTCCTGGTCAAGGAAGACGGCACCCTGGTATTCCTGGACTTTGGCATGGTGGGACGGATCGACGAAGGGATGCGGGAAGAGCTAATCTCCTTTGTCATGGCCCTGTTTAAAAAAGATACGGAACAGATGGTGGAGGTGTTTGCTAACCTGGGTTTCCTGCGCCCCCATGCGGAGAAGGGCACCTTGGCCAAGGGATTGAAGCTTATACTAGCCAATATCTTTGCGGAGAAAGACCTGAAAAAGGTGAATTCCGAAGAATTTCTATGGGAGTTGAGGGAATTCATGTACTCCCAGCCCTTTCAGATTCCGGCCCGGACCTTGTTCCTGGGCAAGGCGCTGCTGTCGATTATAGGAATCTGCGGAGGATTGAATCCCCGGTTGGATCTGATTAAGACCCTGCGCCCTTATGCGGAGGAGCTGCTGGCCGGAAAAGAGCAAGCAGACGGAGCACAAGGCTTTGCCCAAAAGTTTATCCTTGACCAGGCCAAGAAAACCTTCACTGATGTGGTTGGTCTGCCGGAAAGAATCAACCACTTGATCACAGGCCTGGAAGGCGGCAGCATCAGACTCCATCCCGCGCGGAGCTTTGAGCAGAATCTGCTGCAGAGCCAGAGGGAGCAAGGCAATCGCATTGTGCAAGCCATAGTGAGCAGTGGTTTCTTAATCGCCGGCACCATTTTACTTGAAGGGCCTTATCTTAAGATTGGCATCGGATTGATTGCTTTCTCAGCGCTTTCCTTCCTCTCCCTCCTCAAAAGCAATGCAGGGAGGGCCAGATCTGAAAGAAGGGGCAGGGGAAACCGGGCCATGCGCAATGCGTCAGCCACGGGATTTAAGAAACCCCGTTTTCATCCCTAAGCATCTTAAGATGCCCCTCATCGTTTGGCATTGGTAAAAATGACTCGGCCTGATCATAATCAGAGTAAAATCTATCGAGAGTAAAGAGAGGCACTCGTGTTTTTTGATCTGCCCCTGTCAAGGTCAATGTCATTAAGTTAAGCTTGTAGGCATGGGAGGCAATAGCCTTTCCAAAGAATTATATGATTGGCTGGGTTATTCGTCAGAGACTGCAACCGCTTCAGCATTTGTCCAACAGAGAGACAAAATTCGTCCAGAAGCACTGAAACTACTGTTTCACGAATTTACAAGATTAACAGTATCGGAGAATTCATTACAAGACTACAGGCTGCTCGCTGTTGACGGTTCGGATTTGAGACTTCCGTCAAATTCAAAGGATGGATTCTCCTCCATCAGGAACAGCGAAGATAGCAAAAATTACAATCTTGTGCATTTAGACGCTATGTATGACCTGATGGGCAAGGTTTATGTCGATGCATCCGTACAATCCAAGAAAGGCATGAATGAGCATAAAGCCTTAGTATCCATGGTAGACCAGTCTGAAATCAACGGAAATGTCATTGCAATCATGGATCGGGGATATGAGTCATTCAACAACATCGCTCATTTTCAGGAGAAATCATGGTACTATATCATCCGGGCGAAAGAATCCTATGGGATTATATCAAGGCTTTCTCTGCCAGATTACCCGGAATATGATGAAGAAATTATGTTAACCCTCACCCGGCGCCAAACCAAAGAAACGTTACCGCTTTTAAAAGCATACCCCCATCGGTATCGATGGATTCAACCTCATACGACATTTGACTTCATCAAACCGAAAGATTCCAAATTTTATGATTTACATTTTCGTGCCGTTCGCTTCGCTATTGCTGATGGTGTGTATGAAACGGTTTATACAAATCTCAATGCCGAAGATTTTCCGCCGGAGAAACTAAAACAGCTCTATAATCTACGCTGGGGAATTGAGACATCTTTTAAGGAACTTAAATATGCTGTAGGTTTGGCAAGTCTGCACAGCAAAAAGAAGGATTTTATCTTGCAAGAGATTTTTGCCAGACTAATTCTATACAATTACTCTTCCATTATCATGCACCACATCAGTATTTCGGAAGATTTGCGAGTAAATTTTCCAGTGGCGTTAAATATATGCCGTCAATTTCTGAGAGAGTTAATTCCAGCGGTCCAAGTTCTTAAACTGATAGGTAAGCACCTTTCTCCAATACGCCCTGGCCGACAATTTCCTAGACATCAGAATCCGATTTCAGCAGTAGGGTTCCAGTACAGAATTATTTGAGAGTTAACTTTCTGTGAAAGGGCTTTTACAGATGCTTTTCGGGCATCTGCTTTTGTGTTGCTCAAAATTCAAAAACACCTACGTTTTCTATGTTATTCCGTGTATGCGACAACCCCAGCGGTATTACTTTTCTACTGCTGGGGTTTCTCATAAGCTTAACTTAATGACATTGACTTTAGGAGGAGCATATCATTTTGAACACGGGTGTTTCTCTATTGAGTGAATCTTTGCGGGATATACACCAGGACAATTATTAAATGAAATGTTAATAAAAATTAATAATTCATAACTTTTTAGAAATAGAATTAATATATTCAATTTGTTAAAGTTAGTACAAGAACGATTTTATTATAGCTACTATGGACTTATAACACTGAACACTTGGTATGAAAGTAAGGAGGAAGGTGCTGTATGGGAAACATTCTCGAAGGTATTGTCAACCAGAAAATCAACCGCAGGAACTTTCTAAAAGCCAGTGCTCTTGGCGCAGCCAGTTTGGCGTTGCCGGGTTGCAGCAGCAACACACTGACCAAAGCCGGGGCCGACGCCGCAATCGTCAACAATGAGGGCCAATGGATTACCGCCGGTTGTTGGCATAACTGTGGGGGACGATGTCTGAACAAAGCCTATGTAGTGGATGGGGTTGTCCTCAGACAAAAAACGGATGATACCCATCCCGACTCGCCTGATTATCCTCAGCAAAGAGGGTGTCACCGGGGGCGTTCCCAAAGACATCAGGTCTTTGGGGCGGATCGGCTCAAATATCCCATGAAACGCAAGCATTGGGAGCCTGGCGGCGGCAAGAAGGAATTGCGGGGCAAGGACGAATGGGTACGGATTTCCTGGGATGAAGCCCTGGATTCTGTGGCCGCTGAATTAAAGCGGATCAAGGAAGGTCATGGCAATAAATCCATTCTGGGCACCAGCAGACTGCTGAATTACTACGGCGGAGGCCTGGTAAGATGGGGCTCCTCTTCATCAGGCGCCTGGGGTGTGGTTCAGGAATGCATGACCGGCTTCTTCTCCTGGAAAGCCAACGACAGACCGGACTGGAGAAATGCGAAACTGATCGTCATGTGGGGGGCTAATCCTGCCCGCTCCAATCTGGGAAATCCCACTTACAATCTATTGCAGGCTAAAAAGGCCGGAGCAAAGTTCATTTTTGTCGATCCGGTGGTATCCCCTTCAGTAAAGACCTTAGCTGATAAACACATCCCTTGCCGGCCGGGCACGGATACGGCACTGCTTCTGGGCATGGCCTACCACATGATTGAAAACAATCTCCAGGATCAGGATTTCCTTGATCGATGTACCGTGGGATTTGATCAAGATCATATGCCTGAGGGAGCAGACCCTAAGGAGAATTTCAAGGACTATGTCTTAGGAACTTATGACGGGGTCCCCAAAACGCCTGAATGGGCCTCGGCAACCTGCGGCACCGATCCTCAACTGATTAGAGAGTTCGCAGCAGAAGTTGCCACAACCAAACCGGTGATTTTCAATTCATCCTTTGCCCCGGCCCGCACTTACCGGGGTCAGCAGTTCTGCCAGGCCTTTCTGACGGTGGGCTGGATGACCGGCAACGTAGGCAAGCCCGGTGCCGGAGTATGGACGATGAACTATGCGGCAAGCCAGGGCTACGGGGGCAAAACCCTTGTCAAAGGCGGAGGCAGAGGCCTCCCGCCGGTGGTCAACCCCTTGTTCCCGGATGCCACCTATGGAGCCTATGACGGTTACCGGTGGGCCAATCCCACCAACCCCGATGCCAATGGTATGGCCTATTGCGAGACCTATGACGCCATCTTAAAGGGTGAATATACGGGAACGGGCGGCAGAGGGAAAGTTCCTTGTGATATTCGTCTGATTTGGCTGGTCCGGGATGGCAGCGGCTACAACTTCCTTAATCAATCTTCCGGAATCAACAAGGGGATTGAGGCCTTCCGCAAAGTGGATTTTGTAGTCACCAATGATATTGTTCTTTCCAGCATCTCCAAATATGCGGATATTGTTCTCCCCACAACCACGGAGTGGGAAAAAGAAGGCAAGATCTATCAAGGGAATCCGGAAGCTATCTTTATCAACCAAAAAGTGACGGAACCCCTTTATGAAGCAAAAACCGAAGAATGGATAGACCGTGAACTGGCCAAACGCCTGGGACTGAATCCGGATGAGATCTACCCGCTCACGGAGAAACAGCAATTCTTTAACAGCCTGGCCGGAGCCCAGGTGATTGGCGGGGACGGGGAGACCTACGAGCCCCTGATCACCATTACCGAAAAGGATATTCAGGAATGGGGCATCCAGGGCAAACCCCAGCAGGGAAAGATTGCCTTGCCGGACCTGATGGAGCAGGGTGTTTATCAAGTAAAGAGGACGGCCGGTGATAAGTTAACCGTGATCCAAGGGGAAGACTTTGTCAAGGATCCTGCCGCTAATCCCCTGACAACCAAGAGCGGCAAACTGGAAATCCACTGCCAGGCCCTCTCCGATAAGATAGCGTCCTATGGTTTGACCACGGTCCCGCCCATCGCCATGTATGAGCCGCCTTTAGACGGCTATGAAGATACTTTCGCAGATTGGCAGAGCAAGAAGAAGGGCCAATACCCCTTCCAGCTGGTGACCATCCACTACGGAAGACGCTCCCACTCAGTGTTCGATAACATTCCCCAGCTGAGAGAGGCCTATCCTCAGGACTTTGTGATGAACACCAGAGATGGAGAAGCCCTTGGTTTGAAAGATGGGGATACGGTTTTAATCGAGAGTGACTATGGCAAATGCATCCGTCCCCTGACCCTCTCTGAAACCTTAATGCCGGGTGTGGTGACCTTAGGGGAAGGCGCCTGGGTAGAGATGGATGATGAAAAAGGCATTGATAAAGCAGGTGCCACCAATACTCTCTGCGGAGCACGCCTGAGCGGGCAGGGGGAAGAGCCTTGGAATACAACGGTTGTCCGTGTTGAGAAATACGCGGGGGAACCCTTAAAACCGGATGCCCAGTGGGAACAAAGAATTATATTTTAGGAGGTGACACCTGATGGGACAATTAGGATTTTATTATGATATGACCACTTGTATGGGATGCAAGGCCTGCCAGATTGCCTGCAAAGACAGAAATGACCTCAAAGTAGGGGAGCTGTTCCGCAGAGTCTATGAATTTGAAGGGGGTATCTATCCCCAGGTAGGAGGCTATTACCTTTCCATGGGATGCAATCATTGTGCAGATGCTAAATGTGTCAAAGGTTGTCCGACAGGGGCCATGCACGTTGCTGCAGATGGTACGGTCCAGCATGATCAGGAACTCTGTATCGGCTGCAAATATTGTGTGTGGAACTGCCCCTACAGTGTCCCTCATTACTTCGAAGATAAAAGTGTCGTCGGGAAATGTGACTCCTGTAAAGAATTAAGAGACGCCGGGCAAAATCCCGTTTGTGTGGATGCCTGTATTATGCGCTGCCTAAAATTCGGCGATTTAGACCAATTGAAAGGGGAATACGGAACGGATCTGGTCCAGGAATTACCCATTCTGCCTGCGGCGTCCCAAACCAATCCTTCCCTCCTGATCCAACCCAAAGATGAGGCCCTGAAGCCTGATTACAAGAAAGTGGGGGTGTAATCCATGGGTGAACATTTTGCGTTGACCGTGTTCTCCATCTGTATCCAGGCCGCCGTAGGCATCATGCTCTTTGTGGCCATCGGCCGGCTTATGAATAAAGAAGGGGTGTTTAAAAACGCTGTGGTCACAGCAACAGGCCTGGGGATCATCGGTATGCTGGCCTCCCTGCTGCACTTGGGACGCCCCTTAAGCGCCATGAATGCTCTGTTTCAATTCGGCACCTCCTGGCTCAGCCGCGAGATTTGGTTTACGGCGATTTTCGTGGGGTTAACCGTTGTGGCGGCTGTACTGCTCTATGTTAAACCCCAGGCCGCCGGAGCCGTCACCGGCTTATCCGCAGGGGCCGCTCTGGTGGGTCTGATCGATGTCTTTGCCATGGCCAGGATTTACAGCTCGGCCAGTGTGCCGGTATGGCAAAGCGCCGCCACCACCATCGAATTTCTGGCCGCCGCCTTATCCATGGGTGCCATGCTCTTCCTGGTGCTGAGCCTGAAAGAAGCAGGAAAGCTGAAGAAAATCGTGGCTTTGACTGTGGCAGCCGTTGTCGCTGTTCAGGTAGCGGTGGTCATCCCTTACTTCATCTCTTTGGGGGCCGGTACCGGCACCGCTCTGCAAGCCAGTCTGATGATTCTCGGCAGTCTGAAAACGGCCGTGGCCATTAAATGGCTGTTCATTCTCGCCGGAGCCGGGTTAGTGCTTTGGCTGGCCAAGGATGAACTGAGCAAGTCCGTATCCGGTGCTGTTGCCGGGGGCGCGGCCTTGATTCTGGTCGGCCAGGTGGTGGGAAGATATGTATTCTACGCCGCCATGGTGGTATCCGGAGTAGGGCTGACTTAATTTCTTTTTGGAAACAATGGCAGCAATAAGTGCCAAAGGGGCCTGCCGCCGACGTTTATAGGTATAAACGTTGGGGGGCAGGCTTATTTTATTAACGAAAATTAATAATTACTAATTTTTTAGAAATAGAATTATTAAGATCGATTTGTTAGACTTTACACAAAAGGTTGGTGCCTTGATTTGTGAAACAGAGAAAAGGAGGAAGAAAAATGGGAAATATTCTTGAAGGTATTATTAATAAACAAATAAATCGCAGGAATTTTCTAAAAGCCAGTGCCATCGGCGCAGCCGGCCTGGCTTTACCCGGCTGCAGTTCCAGTACGCTCACCAATACCGGAGTTGACGCAACGGCTGACGGCAATGAGGGTCAATGGATTACGGCAGCTTGCTGGCATAACTGTGGCGGACGCTGTCTGAACAAAGCTTTAGTGGTGGATGGAGTGGTTGTTCGGCAAAAAACGGACGATACCCATGAAGATAGTCCGGACTTCCCTCAGCAAAGAGGCTGTGCCCGCGGCCGTTCTCACCGCAAAATGGTGATGGGCGCCGATCGTCTCAAATACCCTATGAAACGCAAAAACTGGGCGCCGGGGGGCGGCAACAAAGAACTTCGCGGCCAAGACGAATGGGTGCGCATTTCTTGGGATGAAGCCCTTGATATTATGGCTTCTGAATTAACGCGGATTAAGGATGCCTATGGCAACCGCGCCATTTTTGCACCTGTAGGCGGCTCCGACAGTCTTCAAGCTGTGCCCCGTCTGCTCAGTGCTTTTGGCGGTTATACGGCCCGTTGGGGAAGTGTGTCCTGGGGATCATGGCCTACAGTCTATTCCAAGGTTACCGGCCAGCCTCACAACGGAGCCAGCGACGGCAACGATCGTTTCCGCTTGAGAGAGTCCAAGCTGATCATTCTCTGGGGAGCTAATCCCGCTCAATCCAGTCAGGGTTTGCCGGCTTATAATTATCTGCAGGCCAAAAAAGCCGGGGTTAAATTTATCGTGATTGATCCCATTTACTCGGAATCGGCGAGAGTTTTGGCCGATGAATGGATTCCGATCCGTCCGGCTACAGACACAGCCTTGATCTTAGGTATGGCCTACTACATCATTAAAAATAATCTGCTTGACCAAAATTTCCTGGATAACTGCACAATTGGCTTTGATGCCGATCACTTGCCGGAAGGTGCCGATCCCAAAGATAATTTCAAAGATTATGTTCTGGGAACCTATGACAATACGCCCAAGACTCCGGAGTGGGCTTCCGAAATCTGTGGTGTTCCTGCTGTCAAGATCGCCGAATTTGCCCAAGAGTATGCAACCACGAAACCGGCGGCGATTATTTCCGGCGGAGCCCCGGCCCGGATCAATAATGGCGAGCATTTGCCCCATGCCATGATGACCTTGGCCTATATGGTAGGAAACGTGGGTATTCCCGGTGCCGGTGTCAGCCCGAATATGCATAATTCGGCCACCAACGCCGGACCGGCTTTGGTTAAAGCAGGAGGCAACGGTCTGCCGAAAATAGTCAATCCCATTGATGACAGTATCAATAGCGGCGAAATGTATGACGCCATTCTTAATGGCAAATACATCAAGCAAAAAGGAGAAATCAGAGACATCAACATCCAGATGATTTGGACCTGGTTCAGCCATAACCTTAATCAAAGGGCAGGGTCCAGCCAGGGTATAGATGCGTATCGGAAGGTTGAGTTCGTGGTCGCTCAGAACATGTTTTTAACAGCTGACGCCCAATATGCCGATCTGGTGCTCCCCGTGACCTCCGAATGGGAACGGCTGGGCGGACTCCTGACAGGCAACCGGGAAATCCTCATCCATTATCGCCAGATTGTCGAGCCCCAATATGAAGCCAAGAGTGATCTGTGGATTGTCAAGGAGATTGGCAAAAAGCTGGGCATCGATCCGACGAAAGTTTGCCCCGTATCTGAAGAACAGCAAATGTACAATCAGTTGGCAGGGGCTGAAGTCATCAAAGAAGACGGCTCAGGATATGAAAAGCTGCTCACCCTGACGGCTGAGGATATCAAGGTCTTGGGTGCCGAGGGCGAACCACAGACCGGCCGCATCACTTACCAGGAATTTAAGGAAAAGGGCATTTATCAAGTTCCCCGTCACAAAGGAGATAAGTTGGAATTTACCAGCTTTGAAGATTTTGTCGCCGATCCTGCCAATCATAAAGTAAATACTCCCAGCGGTAAATTTGAAATTTACTGCAAGTCTTTGGCAGACAATATCGAAAAGGTGGGCTTCACCAGCAAATCCCCCATTCCTAAATATGAACCTTCTGTGGAAGGTTACGAAGATGGCCAGAAAAACGGCTATCCCTTCCAATTGATCACGATTCATTACTTCAGAAGATCCCACTCAACTCTGGATAATGTAACCTGGCTCAGAGAGGCTTTCAACCAGGAATGCCGCCTGAATGCCCAGGATGCGGCTGAATTGGGAATCAAAACCGGCGATATTGTCAAAGTGACCAGCCAGCATGGTTCTGTCATTCGCCCTGTCTATGTCACCGAAACCATTACCCCCGGTGTCGTATCCCTTGGGGAAGGGGCCTGGATTGATATGGATGAAGGCAATGGCGTGGATAAAGCAGGCTGTACCGGAATTCTCAACGGGCCGATTGCCACAGGTCAAGGCCACACCGGTTACAACTCCTGTAATGTGAAGGTGGAGAAATACGATAAGCCCCTTGCCCTCGATGTCAACTGGCCCCAACGGATAATTTTATAGGAGGTGTTAATCAATGGGACAGCTAGGATTTTATTATGACCAAACAGCTTGTGTAGGCTGTAAAACCTGCCAAATAGCCTGTAAAGATAGAAACAATTTGGAAGTGGGGACTCTCTTCCGCCGTGTCCACGAATTTGAAGGCGGCAAGTTTCCCAAGCCCTATGCCTATTACCTTTCCATGAGCTGCAACCACTGCAAGGAAGCCAAATGTGTTAAAGGATGCCCCACCGGAGCCATGCATTTCGGTGAAGACGGCACTGTACAACATGATAAAGATATGTGTATTGGCTGCAAGTATTGCGTTTGGAACTGCCCTTACAGCGTTCCTCAATATTTGGAGGCCAAAAATATTGTGGGAAAATGTGATTCCTGTAAGGATTTGCGGGCAGACGGACAAAATCCCGCCTGTGTGGACGCCTGTGTCATGCGCTGTTTAAAATTCGGCGATTTGGATGAGCTGAAAGCGGAATATGGCAATGATCTGGTCAGAGAACTGCCCGTTCTTCCCAGCGCCTCCCAAACCAACCCATCCTTCTTGATCAAGCCCAAAAACGAAGCGCTCAATCAAACCTATAAGAAAAGGGAGGTGTAATCCATGGGTGAACATTTTGCTTTGACTGTGTTTTCCATCTGTATCCAAGCCGCCGTAGGCATTATGCTTTTTGTGGCAATCGGCCGGCTCATGAATAAAGAAGGGGTATTCAAAAACGCCGTGATCACAGCGACAGGCCTGGGGATCATCGGTATGCTGGCCTCGCTGCTGCACTTGGGACGTCCTTTGAGCGCCATAAATGCTCTGTTTCAATTCGGGAGCTCCTGGCTCAGCCGCGAGATCTGGTTTACGGCGATTTTCGTGGGGTTAACCGTTGTGGCTGCTGTACTTCTCTATGTTAAACCCCAGGCCACCGGAGCTATCACCGGCTTATCCGCAGGGGCTGCCCTGGCAGGTCTGCTCGATGTCTTTGCCATGGCCAAGATTTACAGCTCGGCCAGTGTGCCGGTATGGCAAGGCGCTGCCACCACCATCGAATTCTATGCCGCCGCCTTATCCATGGGAGCCATGCTCTTCCTGGTGCTGAGCGGAAAAGAAGCGGGAAAGCTGAAGAAAATCGTGGCTTTGACTGTGGCAGCCGTGGTGACTGTTCAGGTAGCGGTGGTCGTCCCCTACTTCATCTCTTTAGGGGCCGGTACCGGCACCGCTCTGCAAGCCAGTCTGATGATTCTCGGCAGTCTGAAAACAGCCGTGGCCATCAAATGGCTGTTCATTCTTGCCGGAGCCGGCTTGGTGCTTTGGCAGGCCAAGGATGAACAGAGCAAATCCGTATCCGGTGTTGTTGCCGGCGGCGCGGCCTTGATTCTGGTCGGCCAGGTGGTGGGAAGATATGTATTCTACGCCGCCATGGTGGTATCGGGAGTAGGGTTGACTTAATTCCTTTGCCAATATGAGAACAATGAGTAAGAGCCAAAAGGAGTATCGGAAGAGATACTCCTTTTTGGCAATAAACTGCTATAATGAAACTACATTGAAACTGCCGGGGGGTGAAAAGGTTGGGCCTCAGCAATGTTCGGATCAGAACCCGCTTTGTTATATTATTGGTAGGTATTTTGGCGGTTTCGCTGCTTATGAATGTAGTCTGGATTTGGATGACTCAGCAAAAGCAAGCTGAAAGGGAAATGCATGAAAAGGCCTATGTCCTCTCCCAGCAGATGGAGGCGGCCTGGGAATTCATGGTGATCAATCAGGATATTATTAATTATGACGCCAATGGGGAATATAATTTTAAGAAACTCCATTGTTCCCTGGTCGGCAAGAGCATTGGCAAACTATTTGGTAAAAAAACAGGGTATACTATACGCTATACGAATTTTAATCCCCGCAATAAAGCCGATATCCCTGATGAGTTTGAATTGGAAGCCCTCACCCTCTTTGCCGCTGATGTGAAGACAAGCGAATTCTATAAAGTGTCGGAATACGCGGGGAAAGGCGCTTTCCGTTATACCGCGCCCATGCGCATCGAAGAAAATTGTCTGGAATGCCATGGGGAACCCGCCGGTGAGCTGGATATTCTGGGCTATCCTAAAGAGGGCTGGAAAATAGGCGACTTAGCCGGTATTGTCAGTATTGTCATGCCCACAGCTATGTATACGGAAAATATTCAATCCAATGTGGTCAAACAAGTCGGCTACATTTCCCTGCTTACCTTGAGCATTATCATGGTTATCTATTACGCCATGTCCAAGCTGGTGACCAGACCCCTCAATCAGCTGAAGGATGCCATGGGACATGTTAAAACAGGAGACTTAAAGGTTGATTTAAAAGATATCGATGCTCAGGGGGAAATCCGGGATTTGTCGGACCATTTTGAGATCATGACCCAGGAACTGCAGACCTTATATGACGACCTGGAGAACAAGGTGGAGCTGAGGACCCAGGATTTGGCCCGGGCCAACGATATTCTGGAATCCCAGCAGATCCAGCTGGAGGAAGCCAATCGGCGCTTGCGTGAAGATAATCAATATAAATCGGATTTTCTGGCCATTATCAGCCATGAGCTGCGCACTCCTTTGACTTCGATCATTGCTTTTGCCGAGGTTCTGGAAAAAGCAAGTGAAGACAAATGTCCTAAAGAACAGAAAATCACCCAGGAGATTAGAGCCAACAGCCAGGTTCTTTTACGCATGATCAACAATATCCTGGAAATCGCCCGGATCGAAGCGGGGAAACAAGAACTGATCATCGAACCCATCGATCTGGTCGATGTGATCAACGCCGTGGAAAGTGTCATTGAACCTTTAATCGAGAAGAAGAGTATCCAGTATTCCAGTGTCCTGCACTCGGACGTTCCTGTTATTGAGGGAGACAGGGAAGGATTAAGACGGATTGTGGAGAACCTGCTCAGCAATGCCCTGAAATTTACCCCTGAGGGCGGGGAGATCAAAGTTTGGGTGGCCTATGACCAGGAGCGGAATGAAGTGCTGATCAATGTTCAGGATAATGGCATTGGCATCCGCAAAGAGGATCAGCCCTATATCTTCGAAAAATTTGTGCAGAGCGATTCCTCCATCCACCGTCAGTATAATGGCAGCGGTTTAGGCCTGGCTTTGGCTAAAGAGCTGGCGGAGCTCCATGGGGGCTGGATCAAAGTCGTCAGTGAGCTGGACAAAGGAAGCTTATTTACAGTAGGAATTTCCGCCGGGGAGGGTAAGGAAGACTGGCTTCACCTGGACTTCTAAGCACGGGCATCCGGCTATCCGGTTAAGATGGGGCAGAGAAAGGGGCGATAGAGGATGAAGATTATGCTGGCTGATGATGAAGAGAGCATACGTATTGTCGTGGAGCATATTGTCACAGAGGACGGTTATGATTTCTGCTATGCAGCGGATGGTGCGGAGGCCTTGAGCGTATTTGAAGCGGAAAATCCCGACCTGGTAATTCTGGATGTCATGATGCCGAAACTCAATGGCTTTGATGTGTGCACCTAACTGCGCAAAAAGGGCAGCAATGTTCCCATTATCATTTTATCTGCCAAGGGAGATATTGTGGACAAAAGTGTGGGCTTTAAGGCGGGAGCCGATGATTATCTCGTCAAGCCCTTCAGCACTTTGGAGTTATCCCTGCGCATCGAGGCCTTGCTCCGCCGGCGGGAGCATCAAACCGGCGGAGCCGGTGAGGCAGAGAAAGAAAGCATCAAGCTGGGGGATCTGGAGATTCTTTTCAAGCGTTATGAGGCCCGCTTAAAAGGCAAGCGTGTGGAGCTCACACCCAAAGAATTTAAGATCCTGGCTTATATGGCCGGCCATCCCGGAGAAGTGTTTACCCGGGAGCAGCTTCTGACCTATGTATGGGGGGAAGACTATGTAGGTGAGCTGACCGGTATTGCTGTTTTTATCCGCAAGATTCGGGAGAAGATTGAGGAGGATCCGTCCAAGCCCAAATACCTGCAGACAGTCTGGGGCGTGGGCTATAAATTCGGTGAGAAAGAGTGAGCAGGATGCCAGGTCCTGGCAAGATGAAGCCGTGACAGAGGTTGAAAGTGGGCAGCGAACATTATAATATAAAAAAGTAAGGATATTGTGGACTCACAGTAAGAGGATTAAGATGGATAGGTGGTATTAGAAATGAATCAACAAAATGAGGCAATCGCAATCCTGCTGGCCAACCGAAGTTATCTCTATAGATTATTGCAGCGGATCTTCGGCGGAGAACCCCAGGCCGAAGTATTAAAGGTTGTGACAGACCCCCACACCCGGGAAGCCCTGCAGCTCCTGCTTCAGGAGGATGAACACCTCTTTGACAAGCATTTTGAAGTTTTAAGTGAGGTAGCCCGGGCCTTGGCGGCTGAACCTGAGCAAACTATGGACAAATTGAAAAGTGAATATACTTATTTGTTCATTGGCCCCAACAGCCTGCCTGCCCCTCCCTGGGAATCGGTTTATCTCACCAAGGAGCGGGTTCTGTTCCAGGAAAGCACCTTAAATGTCCGCCGCGCTTATTTGAAATATAGCTTCCTGCCCTCCAACTACCCTCATGAAGCCGACGATCATCTTGGCCTGGAGCTTGATTTTATGGCTCATTTATCCCAAGTGGCTCAGGACCATTTCGAGAATGGCCGGCTGGAGGAGATGAAAGCTATCCTCGCAGACCAGCAAGCCTTTCTGCGTGATCATCTGCTCCTCTGGATTGGCGATTTCGCTCAGGATATTCAAAAAAGCAAGACACATTACTTCTATCCGCCCCTGGCCGATCTGACCAAGCATATCGTCAAGATAGATGCCGAGCTTTTGCAGGAGTTAACGGCACTTTAAAATTACGCAAATCTCTGTGAGGAAATCAAACAGCAAAGGGATCCTTTCCAAAGGAAGGGGTCCCTTTTCCTGTCTGCGTTATAATCATTTACAAAAATTAATCAAAGTGAAACCTTTTTTAAATAGAATTAGGGTTCACTATTTGTTAATATCTACACATGCAAAGCCTAACATCATGGGTGGGATGCGATAAAAACATAAATTGAAGGAAGGGGATCCATGGTCCTTGAGGGCGATCCATGAATTTCTGACTAGTTTAAGGGAGGTTTAAAAGTGTATGGCTGATTTTGTAGGCAAAGCTGCTGGTTTAAGTATTAGCCGGAGAAATTTTATTAAAGCGAGTGCCTCAGCTGCTGCCAGTCTATCTTTAGCTGGCTGCAGCAATTCATTAAGCACGGTAGGCGTAGATGCCGCCTTGGATAATGGCGAGAAATGGGTGTCTTCCGCTTGTTGGCATAACTGCGGCGGCCGCTGCGTCAATAAGGCTCTGGTGAAAGATGGCATGGTCATCCGTCAAAAAACCGATGATACGCATCCTGACAGCCCTGAATATCCACAGCATAGAGCGTGTTTGCGCGGCCGTTCGCAGCAGCAGGATGTTTTGGGTGCCGATCGGATCAAATATCCTTTAAAAAGAAAGAACTGGCAGCCTGGCGGCGGAGACAAGAGCCTGCGTGGCCGAGATGAATGGGAGCGAATCACCTGGGATGAAGCCCTGGATTATGTGGCGGCGGAGATCAAAAAAGCAAAGGAAAATTATGGCCCCCAATCCATTATGAGCTTTGCCCGTACCGGCTGGACGAGAAATGTGTTGTATGCATATGGAGGAACAACCACCCATTGGGATACGACTTCCTATGGCTCATATCGTTTCCCGTGGGAAAAGATTGGCATGGGTCAATATGATAACTATTCTGTCAATGACCGCTTTGATCTTAAGAATTCCGATACGGTTATTTTGGTAGGGGGGAATTCCGCCTGGTCTGCCCCGGGTCTGTATTCTTATTTCTTTTTGCAGGCTAAAAAGGCCGGTGCTGAATTTATCTCCGTCGGCCCCAATTATAATGCGATTGCGGCCACTTTGGATGCCAGGTGGATTCCTGTTCATGCAGGCACAGACACCGCCTTTTTATTAGCGGTTGCCCATACCTTGATTACGGAGGATGATCCTGTCAGTAATCCTCTCATTGACTGGGACTGCCTGAACCGATGCACCTTAGGATTTGATGCTGAACATATGCCTGAGGGCGCAAAGCTTAAGGAAAACTTCAAGGACTATGTTCTTGGTGAATATGACGGAGTTCCCAAAACAGCCGCTTGGGCAAGTAAGATATGCGGCACTCCTGTTGAGGATATTCTTTTCTATGCCAGAAAGATACGTAAGGACAACAAGGTTGCCATGTACCATGATTATGCACCCGCCAGATGTATTGGAGCTGAAGACTTTCCTCATATATTTGCTACCATCGGCTTTATGACCGGGCATATGGGTAAGCCGGGCCATGCCTGCGGTAATATCCATAAAGAGCAGGTGAATGCGGGTCCCGCTTTGGTAAAAGCAGGCGGTTCAGGACTGCCCAAAATCAGCAACCCTGT
This sequence comes from Desulfitobacterium hafniense DCB-2, assembly GCF_000021925.1. Lineage (NCBI taxonomy): Bacteria > Bacillati > Bacillota > Clostridia > Eubacteriales > Desulfitobacteriaceae > Desulfitobacterium > Desulfitobacterium hafniense. Next base: position 5,004,745 of record NC_011830.1, on the reverse strand, counting down.
CAAGGACTGCATCAATAGTCCAAGCTTATGGAAATCCATTCTTGATGGAAAGTATCTTTATACGGGAAGTTTCCAATGGCTGCCCGGAGAATGGAAGGATATAGATATCCGTGTTCTTTATACAGAAGATAAAGCGGTGCTTCAGGGCCTTCCGGCCATGACCCATGGTATTGAGGTGCACCGCAAGGTAGACTTTGTTGTTACGCAAGCCTTTAATTACAATACCCAGGCTAAGTACTCCGATATTATTTTACCGGTCACCACGCAATGGGAAAGGCCGGGCATGGTGATGACTCGTGACAAAGAAGCAGTCCTTGTCTACTCCCAGGTCATCGAGCCCCTTTATGAAGCAAAGTCAGACCAATGGATTGCCGTTGAATTGGCAAAGCGTTTAGGTATCGATGTCGAGCAGGTTTTCCCCATTGACGAAAAACAACAGTTCTTTAATCAAATAGCCGGTTGCACTGTTATTTCTGAAGATGGGAAATCATACAGCCCGCTTGTAACGATCACAGCAGATGATATTGCCAAGTGGGAAGTAAAGGGTGAGCCCCAGTCCGGGAAAATTGGCTTGCAGGAACTTATCGATCGGGGCGTTTACCAGGTCGAGCGGCATGAAGGAGATAATTACGGATATTACGCATATGAAGACTTTATAAAGGATCCGGAAAACCACCCTTTGACATCGCCAAGCGGCAAGTTTGAGATTTATAGTGACTGGAAAGCGGATACCCTTAATAATACAGGTATCGCTAATATGACTTTTAAGCCTTATCCTTCCTATACGGTAGCGCCTGAATGTTATGAAGCGACCTTTAGTGATTGGGAAAATCAGGTGAAAGGTGAATACCCTTATGTCGTGACGAATCCTCATTATCTGCGGCGCACCCATTGCAACCAAGATAATGTGCCATGGCTCAGAGAGGCCTGCCATAACCCGGTATTTCTTAACAGACAGGATGCTGAGAAAAAAGGCATCAAAACAGGAGATACCGTGCTTATTTGGAACGCCCATGGCAAGACTTTGCGCCAAGCCAGTGTATCTGATACTACTATGCCCGGCATAGTGGAATTGCCTCATGGCAGATGGATTGATATGGATGAAAAAACAGGCATTGACAGGGCGGGCACGGATAATATACTATGCGGTCCGGTGGCCAGCAACATGGGTGTGAGCGGCTATAACAACTACACCTGTGATTTTAAAAAATATGATGGCGAGCCGCTGATTCCTGACCATCTGATTCCTGCTCAGACGGCGAAGGTGCTTTAAGAAAGGAGCGTGAAAGAGTATGGGAAGATTAGGATTTTATTTTGATGTGACAGCCTGTATCGGCTGCCGCACCTGTCAGATTGCATGTAAAGACAAAAACCGCTTGGATGTAGGTATTATTTTCCGCAAGGTAAGAACCTTTCAAACGGGTGCCTATCCAACGCCTTTTGTGTTTCACTACTCCGGAACGTGCAATCATTGCGAAGAAGCGAAATGTGTGCGGGGATGCCCGACCGGTGCGATGCATTTTGGTGACGACGGTACCGTCCAACATGATAAAGATATGTGCATAGGGTGTAAGTATTGTGTGTGGAATTGTCCCTACAGCGTTCCGCAATATATCGAAGCAAAAAATGTTGTTGGTAAATGCGACTCATGCAAGGATTTGCGGGACAAAGGTGAAAATCCAGTATGCGTTGATGCCTGCCTTATGCGTTGTCTTAAATTTGGTGACTTAGATCAGTTAAAAATGGAATATGGGTCCGAATTGGTGAATGAGATTCCAGTCCTGCCACCGGCGGCTACGACAAAGCCGTCGGTGCTGATTAAGCCCAAAGATTGTGCCCTTGATTCGAAATTTACAGTGATGGAGGTGTAAACAATGGAACAGTTTGCCTTGACAGCGTTCTCGATCTGCATTCAAGCCTCCGTTGGAATAATGCTTTTTGTGGCCATTGGCAAATTTCTCACGAAAGGTCTCTTCAAACGTGCCATAATCAGTGCGGCAGGTTTAGGTACTGCCGGAATGGTTGCCTCACTGCTGCACTTAGGCCGCCCCTTACATGCGATCAATGCTCTGCTTCAATTCGGTACCTCTTGGCTCAGCCGCGAAATATGGTTCACCGCAATGTTTGTCGGGTTAACCCTTGTGACTGCCGTACTCCTCTATGTTAAGCCTCAAGCAACCGGAGCCATCACCGGCTTATCGGCAACAGCTGCCCTGGTGGGTCTGATCGATGTCTTTGCCATGGCGAAGATTTATAGCTCGGCCAGTGTGCCTGTATGGCAAAGTGCTACGACCAATGTTGAGTTTTATGCAGCGGCACTATCCATGGGAGCCATGCTTTTCTTCGTTCTCAGTATGAAAGAAGCGGGCAAGATGAAGAAATTCGTGGCCTTAGCGGTGGCGGCTGTTGTGGCTGTTCAAGTAGCCGCTGTAGTCCCTTACTTCATTTCTTTAGGAGCCAGCACCAGTACCGCATTGCAAGCCAGCCTTGTTATTCTTGGCAGCCTGAAGCCGGCCCTGGCTATTAAATGGTTGTTTATCCTTGCTGGAGCCGGATTGATTCTGTGGCTGGCTAAAGATGAACTAAGCAAATCTGTATCCGGTGCTGTTGTCGGCGGTGCAGTGTTGATTCTGGCCGGTCAGGTGATCGGAAGATATATATTTTACGCAACAATGGTTGTCTCCGGAGTAGGATTGACTTAATTTTCCCTCACCCAGGCACGATGAGCACCCAAAAGGAGTATCCGCCAAGATACTCCTTTTTAGAATCAGAGGGATCAATCAAGATCATCATGAAGTGCTCATTAATGTTCAGGATAATGGCATTGTAGAGGATCAGCCTTAGCCAAGGCAGGATCCACCTGAATTTTTAAACCCTGGGGGATACCCGGTTAGGATGGGGCGGGGAAAGGGGCGATAGAAGATGAAGATTATGCTGGCTGATGATGAAGAGAGCATACGTATTGTCGTGGAGTATATTATCACAGAGGACGGCTATGATTTTTGCTATGCAGCGGATGGTGCGGAGGCCTTGGCTGTTTTTGAAGCAGAGAATCCCGACCTGGTGATTTTGGATGTCATGATGCCGAAACTCAATGGCTTTGATGTGTGTGCCCAGCTTCGCAAAAAGGGCAGTAATGTCCCCATTATCATTTTGTCTGCCAAAGGAGACATCGTGGACAAAAGTGTGGGTTTTAAAGCGGGAGCCGATGATTATCTCGTCAAGCCCTTCAGCTCTTTGGAATTATCTTTGCGCATCGAGGCTTTGCTCCGCCGGCGGGATCACCAAGCCGGTGAAACAGAGGAAAGAGAAAGCATCAAGCTGGGAGATTTGGAGATCTTTTTTAAGCGTTATGAGGCCCGCTTGAAAGGCAAGCGTGTGGAGCTCACACCCAAAGAGTTTAAGATCCTGGCTTATATGGCCAGCCATCCTGGCAAAGTGTATACCCGGAAGCAGCTTCTTACCTATGTGTGGGGGGAAGATTATGTGGGGGAGCTGACCGGTATCGCCGTTTTTATCTGCAAGATTCGGGAGAAGATTGAGGAGGATCCCTCCAAGCCTAAATATCTGCAGACAGTCTGGGGAGTCGGCTATAAATTCGGTGAGAAAGAGTGAGCAGGATGCTAAGTCCCGGCAACAGGAAGCCGTAACAGATGTTGAAAGTGGTCGGCGAACATTATAATATAGGAAGTAAGGACAAATTATGGATGAACAAGGTAGGTCCATTAAGACGGTAGGTAGTATAAGAAATGAAGTGAAGGGATCCTTTCCAAAATGAAGGGCTCCCTTTCTTGTCTTAATCTGTTATGCTGTTATTAATGTGTTCCATAAGCAATCCAGAGGTGAGGGATTTGTGAATGATTTCTTTGAACAAGTATATGCTATTGTCGGCAAGATTCCTTACGGCAAGGTGGTGTCATACGGCGAAATTTCTTGGATGTTGGGTCGACCTCGTTCAGCACGTGAGGTTGGGCGGGCCATGCGATTTTGTCCAGAGAAGTTACCATGTCACCGAGTCGTCAGAGCTGACGGCTCTATCACGGGTGACAGCCATGCAGAGGTAAGGAAAATACTTTTGGAAAATGAAGGCATTACCTTCCTGCCAGGAGGTCGTGTGGACATGAAAACCCATCGCTGGTCTGGATGAAAGAAGGCCCTGGCGGAGGTACCCTATCCGGACAGCTGCCCCCCAAAAGCGATATGCCCGTATTCGACGCCGCTAAAAAGTGGCTGGACAAGGGATCCTTTCCAAAATGAAGGGGTCCCTTTTCCTATCTCCGGAAATAAGCGGCTGGGTGAATAAAAAGCGGCAAAAAACAAAAAATAATGCAAATATGATATTGAAAATCATTATCAATTATAGTATAGTTAGAGCAGGCTCATTAAATGACGATGCTAAGGATAAGGAAAAAGGAGTGTGGGATTCAATGTCGATATTACTTATTGGCGGGCTTGATCGCATGGAGAAGGATTACATACATATCGGATCAAAACGTGGGCATAATGTAAAGGTCTATACTCAGCTTCCAACACGTTTTGAAAAAGTAATGGGGGAGCCGGATGGGATCGTTCTTTTTACCGGAACCGTATCCCATGCTATGGTCAAAGTCGCCGTAAAGGTGGCCAAAAACCGGAACATTCCCATCATCCGCAGTCATAGCAGCAGTTTAAAAGCCTTGGAACGGGAATTGAGTAAATTAGAGGAATGTGCATGTTAATTAACTAAGGAATTCTTCTCAGGAGGTGGCGGAAATGAGCAAGGCATGTGTTCATGATTTTTTCAGAGCTTTAGACCGATTTGAAGATCGAGACTTTCTTTTCTATAAAATCCAATATGATATTGCTCCGACTTTGGCCGAGATTAAGCCATCCTCTTTGATGACCTTTGTTAACCATAAGCGGGAGATGCTCACCCTCTGGGATCGCTATAAAGAGGGAATCTGTCAACAGCTGCGGGTATGTTACTGTGAGCTAAGGCGCAAAGACGATCGGGTGATTGTTTTATTCTATCGGGATGAGACCCTGGCCAACTGTCTGGCGTTCTGGAAGAATAAAAACTTCCTTAAAGGACAGGGGTATGCTGATTTGCCTAAAGTAGAAGACAGTCTCTGTCTGTTAAGGCAGCGGTTTGAGGAGGAATGTCCTCATGAACTGGGGATTTTCCTGGGTTATCCCGTGGAAGATGTGACTGCTTTTATGAAGGGCAACGGGGCACCCTGCCTGGCCTGCAAGTACTGGAAGGTTTATCAGGATGTGGAAAACGCCCTGAAGACCTTTGAAGCTTATGATGAAGAACGGGAAAAAGTGGTTCAGGCTGTCCTCAGCATCCAAAGAAAAAGCGCATAGAGCAAAATGAAGTTTAAGGAGGCAAATGCCTCCTTTTTCTGTTTGTACCGTAGCATTTATTGCTTTGTCATATTCTCTCGAGTTTTTCGATGGTCTTATCGTTTATGACGTTGCCAGTGTTTAAGGTGCGTTTGGGTTCTATTAAAAGCACATGGACTTCTTCCGGGGCAACGGGCATATGCTCAGTTCCTTTTGGAATAATAATGAATTCCCCTTCATACAAGTGGATGTCTTTATCTTTAAACTTTACTGTTAATATACCTTTAACCACGTAGAACATTTCATCTTCATTGTCATGAACATGCCAAGTAAATTCTCCTTTAAATTTAGCAACTTTTACATAGGAATCATTGATTTCTCCGATAATTTTAGGACTCCAGTATTCATTAAAAAGTTGAAGTTTTTCTTCTAAATTGATTTTCTCCATATTGATTTTCTCCATTTTGGTACCTCCCAGTGTTAGTATAGTTGCTTCTTTATTTTCGTTGCCACCCGGCAAGGCAAGCCTGTTGTTTCTGCCTATTTTACAGGATAAGTGTCAGCAATAAACTCTTTACTGCCTTTGTACGAGATAGTTTCATTGTCATATTAAGAGTTTAGAACATTTAGCCTTTATTGCGCAACCCCTGGCTCGGCCTATAGTCTTTAGAGGCCTGAGCAAACTCCCTGCTGCACGGTTTGAAGTGATTATTTCTAACAAAAATTTTGTTTATGCATAGGATAAAGGGATGGATGGAGGTGATCGATTGAATTTTGGCAAGAATTTAAGTGATTCTTTAGATAAAGCTCAAACCTATGTGTCTGAAGGGGTAGAGCAGATTTTAGCGGATAAGCTTGATCAGGACCATGGTGTTTCCCCCAGCCCTGGGGCGACGGCCTTGGCCTCCCTGGCCCTGCTGGCCCTGGGCCGGGAGTTCAAGGGGGCCCAACAGCGGGGGATTCAGTGGTTATGGCAGAATAATCGCGGGGGTTGGGGAAAGGTCCCTGGGGGCCAGCCCGACGAAGAAATCACGAAGATTGCGCGTCTGGCTCTGCAGGGGAGTCAAGGGGGATGGATGGCCAAGCTCCAAGTGCTTTCCCAGGCCAGGCAGTTTTCTCAAATGATTTTGACCTTGGGTCAGCGGGTGGTTCCCGGACTGGAAGGCCCGACTCCTGAAGAAATCATTCTTCCCAACATTCTGGAAGAAAGTGTGCTGGCCAAATTGCCTCTCTATGGCCGGCCGGTAGTGGTGGCGGCTTCCCTGCTCGCTACGGAATCTCAGGAGGGGCTGAACAGGGGAATTCAATATCTTCTCGATACTCAGATGGAGGACGGTTCCTGGTCGGAGGATATTATCGCCACCAGCCTGGCCATTCTGGGGATTATGCGTTTGGGGGGGTACCCGGAGCCATGCCAGCGGGCCGGGCGCTGGCTGATTCAGAAACAGTATGCTACCGGAGCCTGGCCGGCCTTTGATCAACTCAAGAACTGGGCTATGGGGTGGGCGGTCTGCATCGCCGGGGAAACCGGCAATGGGTGGAGGGGTAATTCCTGGTTGGAGCCGGGGGTCGCTTGGTTAAAACAGGCACAGAATGCCGACGGCAGCTATGGCAGCACTCCCCCCTACACTCATCCTGATTTGGACGACACGGCAGTTGCTTTGATCGGCCTCTATCAGGTGGGGGCGGAAAATCCTCTGGGAGTCCAGCTTCTCAAAAGGCTGCAAAACAAGGATGGGAGTTGGGGGACTTTTCCCAGCTTTGAAGGAACCCCACCTCAGATCACTTCCGAGTTTCCTGTGTATATTTCCAGTGTTGATGTCACCATTCATGCCCTGGAGGCTTTATGGCGACGAGGGCGAACCCAAGAGGAGTCCGTCTATCGGGGGCTAGGGTGGTTATCAGCTCAGCAGGATGCTCAAGGGGCTTTTACCTCATCCTGGTACGAAGGTTCAATCTATAGCACAGCCCAGGCTCTGGAACTTTTCAGTAAGTGGAAATTTAACTGGCACCAGCTTTATCTGACCCGGGATATCTTAGAAGCAAGGCAAAAAGCCATCAATTTTATCGTGGAGTCCCAACAAGAGGACGGGGGCTGGGGATCTATAGTTGAGACAGGGTTGGCTTTGTCCGGACTGTTGAGATATGGTAGGGCTGTTCCTCAGCAAGTGCTGGATAAGGGCAGCATCCATCTTATGTACTCGCAGAATCTTAACGGTTCGTTTAAACCCTCCTATAAGGCTATCTACGCTAAAGGTTGGGACTACGAGGAACCCATAACCACAGCGCTCACCGCCATTCGTGCCTTAAGTCGGTATGAGCAGCTGTTTGGGAAATGAATAAAAACAAGAGATAGGCGTTATCCCGCAAGGGATGGTGCCTATCTCGCCGTATGTACGCAAGTAAATCTTTTTTACCAATGAATCGCTCTCAGCTCCTTCTTACTTGTGGTAAACTATAGACAAAACAGATGAAGAAAGTTCTTTCGAAATTGACTGAAGGTACGGCTGTTGTTTTCTGCAAAACGATAGAAATACCTAAAGATGCGAAATTTAAAGTAAAAGCTGATGCTGGACGAATAAGGGGGAAAACCATGAAGAAGTACGTCCTTGCCTTGGATCAGGGGACAACCAGCTGCCGGGCCATCCTTTTTGATAGGGAAAGCCAAATCGTCGGCGTGGCGCAAAAGGAATTTACGCAAATTTACCCCCAGCCCGGCTGGGTAGAGCATGATCCGGAAGAAGTATGGAGCACTCAATACGGGGTCATTGCCGAGCTGCTGGCCCGCTATCAAGTAACCAGCGAAGAGATTGCGGGGATCGGAATTACCAATCAGCGGGAAACCACGGTGGTTTGGGACAAACATACGGGAAAGTCTGTAACCAATGCGATTGTCTGGCAGTGTAGGAGAACGGCTCCCCTCTGTGATGAACTAAAGATGAAAGGATTAGAGCCTTTGTTCAAGGAGAAAACAGGCTTAGTCTTGGATGCCTATTTTTCAGGCACTAAAATCCGCTGGATCTTAGATCGGGTGCCGGGTGCCCAGGAAAAGGCCGAAAAGGGCGAGCTGCTCTTTGGCACCATGGATACCTGGCTGGTGTGGAATCTGACCAAGGGCCGCATTCATGTTACAGACTACTCCAATGCCTCCCGCACTCTCCTCTATAATATTAAGACCTTGGCTTGGGACCCGGATCTGCTTCAGGTGCTCAATATTCCTTTAGCCATGCTCCCAGAGGTAAAGCCCTCCAGCACTATCTACGGAGAGACAGCCGCCGAGGGCCTTTTCGGGCATCCTATTCCTATTGCCGGCATTGCCGGGGATCAGCAAGCAGCCCTCTTCGGGCAGGCCTGCTTTGCACCGGGGATGGCCAAGAATACCTATGGCACCGGCTGCTTTATGCTGCTTAATACAGGAGAAGAACTCTATGAATCCCGGCATGGCCTCATCAGCACCATCGCCTGGGGGCTCGATGAAAAAGTAATCTATGCCCTGGAGGGCAGTGTCTTTATGGCTGGAGCGGTAATGCAATGGCTGCGGGATGAATTAAAGCTTATTGAAACCGCTGGGGATTCGGAATACTTCGCAGGCAAGGTTGCCGACAATGGCGGCGTTTACCTGGTGCCTGCTTTTACGGGGCTGGGGGCACCTTACTGGGATATGGACGCTCGGGGGGCCATTGTGGGCTTGACCCGCGGCAGCAATAAAAATCATATCATTCGTGCCGCTTTGGAGTCCATGGCTTATCAGACCAGGGACATTCTGGAGGCTATGGAGGCGGATTCTCAATTGCCTCTCCAACTTCTCAAAGTGGATGGGGGAGCGGTGGTCAACAACCTCTTGATGCAGTTTCAGGCAGATATTTTGGGTGTGGAAGTGGAACGCCCCCATTGTATTGAAACCACAGCCTTAGGAGCGGCCTATCTGGCTGGGCTGGCGATAGGATTCTGGAGCAGCAAAGAGGAATTAAGAGACAAGGCAAAAATGGAACGCTCTTTTAAACCTCAGATGGCAGAGGAGCGCAAAGAAAAGTATTATCAAGGGTGGCATAAAGCCGTCAGACAGATCATGGAGTAATCAGGGAAAAAGATTTTGAGATGATAGGCGCTAAAAAAACACTTATTTTTGTGCAAAAAGCTATGAATGATTCATTGGTCCAAAAAAATCTAAAGATCAGTACTATTAATCCGAGAAAGTGTTATAATATATAACAAATGGAGGTGTTAATATGATCACTTATTTTGAGCTAAAGAACTTTAGATCTTTTTCGAATATTACGCTCGATCTGAGGAAGGCATATGGTAAACCCAAAAAAGTTGTTTTTATTTATGGTGAAAACGGTTCCGGAAAATCAAACCTAATGTCTTCATTTTTATTCTTATTACAGACACTTAATACTTTTAAGAATCAAGTTGAATTAAAAGATATGCCTGAATACAAGAGTAACCTATTTGAATCCATAAAAGACGACAAAATACGCCATCAACTACTACAGCAAATTTTGCATATGCAATTTATTACACTTTCTAATTTGATTGATGAATATAAAATGCTCGGAAACGAGAAAAACATGTCAACAAAATTTGGTTTTCGTATTGAAGAATCAGATGGCAGTTATTTTATGGAGTTTTCTAAGGATAAAATTATAAAGGAAGAACTTCGCTATCAGATTAATGAACGTGAAGGAACTGTTTTTTCTATTTCAAAAAATCAAATAACTTTAAGTCCTACTGTCTTTCTCGATCTAGACTATAAAAAAGAGCTACAAGACAATATTGAAAAGTATTGGGGAAAACACACATTTATGGCGATATTATGCAATGAGATTGAGACAAAAAACAGTAACTATATTAAAGCCAAAATAAATAAGAATCTTTTAAATGTAATTTGGGAGATGAGAGGACTCTCTGTTTGGTGCAAAGAATGTCATGGGGAAACAGCAAGAATTTCAATTCCCCTTAAATTTATGAGACAACTAGATGAAGGGTCAGTAAAAGATCAGAATAATAAAGAGTTAAAATTATGTGAAACAGCTTTGAATACTTTTTTTACCCAGTTATATTCCGATATTAAAGCGGTTCATTATGTTTTTACTCCCAATGAAAATGATTACTCTTATGAGCTATGCTTCAAGAAGTTAATTGACGGTAAATTAATCGATATTCCTATTTCATTGGAGTCAACGGGGACTCGAAAGCTTCTGGAAATTTTTCCTATGCTTTTTGGCAGCGTTGCTGGGACACCTGTATTTGTTGATGAAATTGATAGTGGGATTCACGATGTATTGATGAAAAATCTTCTTGAACGTTTGCTTGAATCAATTGAAGGACAGCTGATTGCGACAACTCACAATACTTTACTCATGGAAAGTCTTCCCACTGAAAACACATACATTATCCGAGTAAATGCAACTGGCAATAAAAGTATAGACTGTGTAGCAAATTATAGGCAGCGTACACAAAAGACAAATAGTATGCGAAACAAGTATTTGCGAGGTGATTATGATGGAATTCCCTATACAGGATATTTTGATTTCCAAGAGCTTGTCGAAGATGTTCTAGATAACATCCCATCCAGTGATAATGAGGATGGTGATGAAGCATGAGAGAACCTGTTAAAATGGAAATAATGTCTATTGTACACGGGCAATCAGAATACAGAATTTGTAGCAGTATTAAGTCAAATTTAAGGCTGAAGCATGAAATTATTGCTCGAGACAAAGGAAAGACAAGTATTCAAGTAACAAGTGTTATGAATATATTAAATGATCGAAGGTTTGCAACTTTCAAAGGTTTTATACGTCAATTTACTGATGTGAACTATGAAAAGGGGAAATTATTAAATTTTTCCCTTTTCATTATTATGGATGTCGATGACTGCACTCCGGAGCAAAAAAATGAATTTATTACTAAAGAGATGTTCAAAAACCACTGGTTATACGAATACATTGTACCGATTTATAATGATCCAAATCTTGAGGCAGCAATGAAAGAAGCACATATTGAAGTAAAGCGGAAAAAGGACTATATAATTATCTTTCCTACTAACCACGGAGACTTAGACGTAACTATCGCAAAAGAATATTTGGACAAAACAAAAAGATGTAAGTGTTCTAACCTTTATCGGTACATCGAACATTGTATCTTTCTTGCAGAAAAACGTACGTAACGTCGGATTATTGATAAGGTAGAATAAGATGCTAAAATTTAAATAAAGATGCAAAAAACGTACAGACAAGGTTTGATGGGTGTCTGATAGAATAAAGCTGGAGGGCTAATAAATCAAAGAAATGAGAGCTTCTACTTTTTGTGTAGAAGCCCTCGCAAGGCGTATAGACTCTAGGTTTTTGACCATAAATCTTTTGGCCTGCCTTTTTGGGGTTAGATAGCGGGAGCCCAATCTCCCGCTGAAGGAAACCTATTTCAAAGAGCTTTGATCTTTTTGCCTTCCTTAAGTCCGGCCAGATCGGTATCCAAAAGTATCTGAACGCCTGGGTTAAGCCCTTCCAGGATAATGACTTCCTTGTCGTTTTCCATGCCCTTAACCACCGGCCGGATCTGGGCTTTACCCTCATCAACAACCCAGACTGCCTCCCCGTTTTCATAAGGGAAGAGGGCGGTTTTGGGGATCATAAGCTGAGCCTCTGCCCGGTGGGTGATAAATTTAATATCTACCGTGCTGCCAATAATTACCGGTGACTCGCTGTGGAGAAAGACGGTTACTTTAACCCGGTTTTCTTTCAACCCCAGGGGAGAAATGCGCTCCACGGCTGAGGGCTCCACACTTTCGATGTCCCCGCTGAGAATTTGATCCCCGGAATTAGTATCCAGAATGATCTCCACAGGATCTCCGGCCTTAATGGAGGGAGCCTCTTTGGCTAAGATATAGCCTTCCGCCTTGTAGCCTTTAGGAGCAAAGACATTCAAGAGAAGTTGACCGGCGGCGGCAAATTCTCCTTCTTTGAGATGGGAATCTTTAATCAGACCGTCTTCCGGGGCCGTTACCTTGGCTTTGCCAATCCGATCCTCAAGCTGGCTGATTTGTGCTTGCAGTGCATCTTTTTGGCCGGCATAGATCTGTTCTGTTCCGGGCAGGGATTGCTGCTCATAGAGCAAGGCCAGGGCAGCTTTTTGTTGCTCTAAAACGTTCCGGGCTTTTTCGGCCTGAAGCCGGGCTTCTTCATATTGGGTCAGGGGAATTGCCCCCGCGTCAAAGAGAGCCTTCATCCGGCTGTGGCTTTGCTCAAGAGCCAGGGCATCCCGTTCAGCTTGTTCAATAAGCAGGGTTTGCTGCTGTACCAAGGCTTTTATGGGATCGCCGGTTGTTTGGAGATGCTGGCCTTCCACGCTTCGCAGCTGGGCTTTTAAAGCAGTCAACTGATAAACCAAATCGGTGGTATCCAGTTCCAGTAAGGTCCGCCCTTTGCTCACGGAATCGCCGTTCCGGACATGAACAGCCATGATTTTACCATCCACAGAAGTGTACAGAGGCCATTCCCGGGCCGCCAAAACCTGCCCCTCCTCCGTAAATCCCCGGACAAATTCCTTGGGCTCCACAGTGAGCACGGTTCCTGCAAGGGGCTTAAGGCTCGAAGCCAGCACGGAGGCGAGAACAAGGACGGCAATGATTCCGTAGATGATGACCCTGCGCTTGCGGGTATTTTTCTGGTTGTTTTTTTTGATTCCTGGCATCCGGCCCTTCCTGAAGAAGGAGAAAGGAAAGCCCTTGGCTGAAGAGGGTTCAACAGACATAGGAAGACCTCCTTAATTAGAGTTAAGTTGAGTTGAGTCGCCCACGGGGAGGAGTTACTCTTTCGTAGCTAAAATCTCCACAAAAGGCATGGCGATAATCTTCCGGTAAGCCCGTGTTTGGGCAAACCATACGGACAATGCCGTTCCCAGCGCTGCACCGCCCAGAGCCGAGAGAGGAACTTCTGTGGGGAGGGTGTACAGATCGGAGTTCAAGGATTGCCCCATCGCCTGGGAGAGAGCGAAAGAAAGGGGGATCCCCAGGAGAACGCCGAGGAGAGTTAACAGCCACTGCTCCGAGGTGATCACTTTGAGAACTTCCTTGGGTGTCATACCGAGAACCCGCAAGGAGGCCAGTTCCCGCTGCCTTTCCGAAAGAGAGATAATACTGGAATTATAAATCAGGGCAAAGCCGGCAATGCCGGCCAGGATGGCCAGAAAGTAGATAGTAAAGCCATAGGAGCCCATCATTTCCTCAATTTTGGCTAAGCTTTCCTTGGCGGATTCGATGGAACCCACTTGACCGGCATCCCGGTACTTGCTCTTCAAGGCGGAGACATCTTCTTCATTCATCCCGATGAGCATGGACGTGGCAATCTCCCCTTGCTGCAAAAAATTCTGCAGGGCACCGATGTCCATAAAGGCATTAAGCCCGATATATTGGGGAATGACTCCTCTGACAATCAGGGTTTGCTCTTGTTCGGCAACCAACTCACGGCTGAGGGGGCTTTTCACTTGAATGGAGTCTCCTGCCTGCACCTGAAGGAGCTGAGCCAAGCGTTGGGAGAGCAGGATCCCATCAGAGGGCAGGGGTACTTTATGGCCTTGTTGATCAAGCACATGATAAAGGGTGGAATCCGGGGAGAGGCCTAAGACAGCCACCTCTTTTTTATGCCATTGATGCTTCAGGGTAGCCGGGATTTCTAAAAGGGGCTCCAGCTCGGTGAGGCCCGGCTCATGAGCCAGTGAATACTGAAGGGAGCGGGCAGAGGCGGGACTGTTTAAAGCAATCTTCACATCATAGGTTTGCACCTGTTGGAATTGAAAGGTCGTGAGTTTATCGATCATATTTTCCATGGACCAGGAAACAGTCATTAAGCTGAAGACCACCGCCATGCCCACCACAGTGAAAGCGCTGCGCACCGGGGCACGAAAAACATTGCGGATCCCCATCTGGGTTTGGGAAGCGAAGGAGCGCCATAGCCGGGGCAGCTTCTCCAGAGGTGTTTTCCTGGCTGAGCCTGGAGCCGCGGGACGCATGGCCTCGGCCGGATCCAGGCGGAGGATGTCCAGGCTGCCTTTAATGCCGCTGAGCAAGCTGAAAATCAGGGCAAGGGCGATCCCAAAAAAGAGGTATTTCCAGGAAAAGGTGCTTGCCAAACCAGGCAGAGCAAAAAATTCTTCATAGAGGGCCGTTAAGGGAAAAGAAAGGGCAATCCCGGACAGCCCTCCCAACAATCCTCCCATCCCGCCAATCAGCAGGGGATAAGATAAATAATGAAGGACGATTTCCTGATTGGTAAAACCGAAAGCCTTTAAAGTGCCGATGCTCCCCCGTTGCTGTTCAATGAGGCGGCGCAGCATGGTATAGAGAATAATGCTGGAAACTCCCAGAAAGACCACGGGCAAAGCCTGGGCCATACTGCGCAGGCTGTTCAGCTCCCCTTCGAGGATGGCGTGGCTGGTTTGATCCTTGCGGGGGAAGATGCTTTGGAGACCGTAGGGCTTAAGTTCCTCTTCCAGGAGCGCTTTAACATCCTCAAACTTGGTGTCCGGCTCCAGGGAGAAGACGATGTCATTGACCTGGCCGGACTCCTTGACTAAGGTCTTGAGGGAAGTGTAGGGAAGATAAGCCATGCCAAAGGTCTGGGGATCAGGATAAAGATCCTGAGCGGAGCGCATAGCATAGATGAATTCAGGGCTTTGGGCAGTGCCCACCACAGTGAAGGTGGAACGCTTCCCTTCCAGAATCAGGGTGAGCTGATCCCCCAGTGCCAGTTCATTGGCGGCAAAGAATTTGGGATCCACCAGAATCTCCAACGAGCTGTCCACTGGAAAACGGCCGCTGAAGAGGAGAATCTGATTCAGCTCCGGCGGCGTTTCAAATCCCATGGAAATCAGGCGCAGGGAACGGTTGCTGTCGGATTGCTCTTCAAAAAGCCGGGCATCCTTGACGATGCGTCCCTCCGCATCAGCCAGCCCCTCCAGCTGAGCCAGCTTTTTCACCTGACTTTCCGGATAGCCGGTGACTTTAATGAAACCATCGGCAAAGTGGGTATCGGCATAAAACTTGCTTTGGGCCCGTTCTAAATTTTCCAGAATGATGGACATGGAGGTATAAGAAAGAAGCCCGATGATGATCACCACAATGCAGGCCAGGTAGACCCCTTTGTTGGCTTGAATTTCCCGGAACAGTTTCTTTCTCAGCACTACCATAAAAGTTCCTCCGGCTGGAGAGGATGCTCATTGGTCTGGATTTTTTCCAGCATCCCATCCTTGATAAAAAACACACGATTGGCCATCTTGGCGATCTCCCCGTTATGGGTGATGAGGATGATCGTCTTTTGGTAATCCCGGCTGAGCCTTTGTAACGTTTTTAAGACCTGGATACCCGTTTGAATATCCAATGCACCGGTAGGCTCATCACAAAGAAGTAAGGCAGGATTCTTGACAATAGCCCGGGCAATGGCCACCCGCTGCTGCTGTCCGCCGGAGAGCTGGGAAGGAAAATGCTCCGCCCATGGCTCCAGGCCTACATCCTGAAGGACTTCGTTTACGGACAGGGGGGCGTCAGCGATTTCAGCAGCCAGCCAAATATTCTCGGCAGCGGTGAGGTTGGGCATCAGATTGTAATGCTGAAAGACAAAGCCAACGGCCTGACGCCGGTAAAACGTCAGTTCCGCATCGCCGGCTTCATGTAAAGGCTGGCCTTGGTAATGCAATTCCCCCGTGGTGGGAGGAGTCATACCGCCGATAATGTTGAGGAGGGTGGTTTTCCCGGAGCCGCTTTGCCCGAGGATCACGATAAACTCACCGGCAAAGATTTGAAAATCCAGCCCTTTAAGAACCTCCAATTCAACTTCACCTGTTTGGTACACTTTGCGGATACCTTTTCCTTCAAGTAAAAGCGTCATGGCAACGCCTCCTTATTTTTCAAACCATGGGCCAGGAGCTGGAGAAGATTATTGATGCTCTTCAGATAAGCGTCATCTTCAAAGACAAGGCCTGGGTTGCTTTGATCCAAGGCCAGATAGGTCTCCACCAAAGCGGCATGCATCCCCTTCATAAAATAAAGAGCAGTTGTGTAATCCACAGAGGGGTCCAGCTGTCCTAAATCAAAGCCCCGCCGCAGCATGTCGCTGTAAAAACCGGCGGACTGAAGGGCTTGTTCAGCCATCACTTCCTGACGCAGCGGGGCATTGCTCTCTTTAATAAACCGGTCACCGAGAGCCAAAAGATCGGGATGCTCCCGGGCAAATTCCAGCCCTACCACAAAAACCCGCTGTAAGGTAGAGAAAAATTCAAAGCCTTCCCCATGGAGAGCAGGGACTTTGGCGTCAAAATACTGGAGTTTTTTCTCCACAGAAAGGTCGAAAATGTACTTATATAAATCCTTGAGGTTTTCGAAATACTGATAGAAGCTTCCCCGGGGGATCCCCGCTTGTTCAATGATGCGGGCAATGCTGGCCTGATCAAAAGCATAGGCGGCAAACTCCCGGGTAGCGGCCTCAATGATGCGGGTTCTTTTGGCTTCAGGCAGATTAAAAAAGGTTTGGGTAGGCAAGGAAACCTCTCTCCTTTCGATGATACTATTTCCTATGAGGAACTTAATGAAAAAATGACACAGGTGTCATATTAAGTGTATGACACCTGTGTCATCTCGTCAAGAACAAGTAATTTTTTTATTCATGTAGGCCGGAGAGATTCACTCGCTTACACCGTAAGTCTGAAGCTTGCGGTAGAGATTGCGCACGCTTATGCCCAGGATATGGGCTGTTTGAGTTTTATTGCCCTTGGCTTTCTTCAGAGTAGACAGGATATAGGCCTTTTCCACATCGTCTAAGGAAGGGTAGGGATGCTCCTGAAATATCTGCAGGAATTCTTCTTCTGAAGCGAAAGCAGATGAGGACTTGAGGGTCGGAGCGGACTTTTCCGGCCAAATGTCCCCGGGGGTGATGATGCCGTCGGCAGAGAGGATTTGTCCCCGTTCAATAAGATGGAAGAGTTCACGGGTATTGCCAGGAAAATCATAATTCAATAACTGCTCCTGGGTCTCCGGGGCTAAGCTATACCGCTCATGGGGCAACTCTTTGCGCTGGGTTTTCAGGAAGTGATGGACAAGGGGGAGGATATCCCCACGCCGTTCCCGCAGGGGAGGAACCAGAAGGGTCAGGCCGTTTAAGCGATAGAAGAGATCCTCACGAAACCGGCCCTGAGCTATTTCCTGTCCCAGGTCACGGTTTGTTGCCGCCACAATCCGCACATCAACTTGCCGCAGCCGGGTATCCCCCACCCGCCGGAATTCGCCGCTTTCCAAAAACCGCAGCAGCTTGACTTGAATAGCTAAAGGCATTTCCCCAATCTCATCGAGAAAGAGAGTGCCGTTGTCGGCCATTTCCACCAAGCCGATTTTTTGAGTTCCGGCACCGGTAAAGGCACCTTTCTCGTGCCCGAAAAGTTCGCTTTCGATCAGCGTCTCCGGGATGGCTCCGGCATTGACGGGGATGCAGGGGCGATTGACCCGGGAGCTCCAGAAATGGATGGCCTGGGCAATCAACTCCTTGCCGACACCGCTTTCCCCTTGGATGAGGACGGAAGTGTCGGTCTGGGCAACTTTACGGGTCATGTTGAGGAGTGACGTCATGGCTTCACTTTCGGCAACAATTTTTAATTCGGAAGCATGGCGGCTGACAACCTGACGAAGACCGGTGTTTTCCAGCAGCAGCCTGCGTTTTTCCAGAGCTTTTTGCAGAGTGATTTCCAGCTCTGATAAATTGCAGGGCTTGGTCAGATAATCATAGGCGCCCAGTTTCATCGCTTCGATGGCGGATTCAATGGTCCCGTTCCCGGTCAGCATAATGACCTGCAGATCGGTTTGCATCTGCTTGATTTTGGGCAGCAGGAGCAGCCCGTCACCGTCCGGCAGCTTGATATCCAACAAGACGGCATCGACCAGGGTATCGTTAAGGAAAGCCAACCCTTCACCGGCGGTGCCGGCCTCCAGGACCTCATAGCCCTTACGCTTTAAACGCTGGGCGATAATGGCCCGCAGAGCCTCTTCATCATCAAGGATTAAAATTTTTTGACTGTGTTTCATGAGTTTTCTTCTCCTGCTTTATGGAGAGGCAGGCTGATGGTTACCTTAGTGCCCTGCCCTTCCGTACTTTCTAAGATCATATCACCCTGCATCTTGACAATAATGCCATAACTCACGTATAGACCTAAACCCGTGCCCTGGCCCGGGGATTTGGTAGTGAAAAACGGGTTAAAGACCTGTTTGAGATGGTTTTGGGGAATACCCTCCCCATGATCCTGGATGACAAACTGTATTTTATTATCCTCCCGGTAGCCCCGGACCTCGATGACCTTTCCCGGGGCAGAAGCATCCAGGGCATTGGTAATCAGGTTGAGCACCACTTGCTGCCACTCATTTTCATTGCCCAGGGCGAAGAGATTGTCCTCCGCCTGAAAGTGAACGCGGAGATGCTTTTGCTTGGCTTTATGCTCCAAAAGCCCCAGGGTCTGAGCGCTGGCGATCCCAATATCAATGAGGTCGCTGCCTGAATCCCGTTTGCGGGCAAACCCCAGCAAACGATCGGTGATCTGCTTGCAGCGGGCAATTTGCCCCAAAACCGTTTTAAAACCCGTCTTAAGCTCTGCCTGGCTGGGGCCGGGCTCCTCTTCATTTAAACGGTCAAGCAAATCTTCACTATGGGCGGCCACGATAGCTAAAGGATTATTGATTTCATGAGCCACTCCTGAAGCCAAAAGCCCAATGGCAGCCATCTTATCCGTCTCAATCATGCGGGCTTCCATTTCCACTTCCTGCGTCACGTCATCGAGAAGCAGAAGATAAGCCGCCTGCTCCGGGTTATCCGGAGATAATTCATAATACATCTGGCGAAAATGCCGGCGTTCCCCCTGGAGAAAAACGGAGATAGTCCGGCCATTTTCCAGGAAGACGCCCTCCGTTTCCTCTCCGCCAATGACCTGCTCACAGGGGAGATTGGCGGACGGCTGACCAAACCACTGGGCAAACTTCGTATTCCACCAGAGTATGCGTGCTTCCGCATCCAACAGGACCATTCCCGCCCCGACTCCGTCGACGACGGTGGTCAGGAGCTCCTTCTCGTTCTTTAAGTTTTCATTTTTTTGATCTAAGGAGTTGAGCAGCTGGTTAAAGGATTTGACCAGCCGGCCGATTTCATCCCAACTCTCAATGGGGATATGGGATTCCAAGTCCCCGGTCAGAATGATTTTCCTGACCTGAGACTCAAGATTTTCAATGGGTTGAACGACTTTCAAGCCAAAGGAAATACTGATAATCATCACCAGAGCCATGATCAGGATGGCAATGATAATAAGGTGAAAGGCAAATTCAAAGATAGGTTTATTCGCTTCATGTGCAGGCTGTTCGATAAATACTCCCCAGTTGGGGGTATCCAGAGAAGCAAAGGCCCCAATCACCTTCACTCCGGCATAATTCTTATACTGGCTTCCGGCGGAAAAAGCCTCGCCGGCCATGAAATCCTGGATGGCAGGATTTTGGCGCAGGTCTTCCTGATGCCCATGAAGAGCGGAGTCCGTTTGTCCGATCAAGGTTCCGGAGCGGTCAACCAGGAAAATATATTTTCCTTCACCTAATTGAAAATCAAAATAGCGGTCGATCAGGGCTGTCAGCTCGATGGTCCCTTGCAGATACCCCAGGAGTTTGCCCTCTGCGGGGTCCTGAATAGCCGCAGTAAGCTGGATTTCCGGTTGGCCCTCCCGGGAAAAATACAGATCACTCAGAGATGAGGGCGCTTCAGAAGAGAGGCCAGGGCCAGGAGCGATGGCCGGTGCATCCGAATGGGTACCTGCCCGGCGGTTTAGCTGAGCGATGCTTCTGAAGTTGGCATCATAAACCTTAAGCTCTTTAAGGGCCGGTTCCTTTTGCATCAGAGTTTCCAAAACCAACTGGCGTGATGTATCGTCACTTCCTGTCAAGGCCTGAGCCGTAGCGGTTTTGGTAAAGGTCAGGCTGGTTTCGATAGTGGCTAGGGCATCCTGAAGTTCCCGGGCCAGTACGGAGACCTGGTTATAGTTCTGCTTGTAAATATCCGTCTGCAGATTTTGCCGCGCGGAGGTAAAGCCCAAATAACCCAGAAAAAACAGCGGGAGAATGGACATGGCGATCCCAAACAAGAGAAAATGTACTTTTATGCGCATCCACCAGGGAATTGAGTTTTCTTTCAAGGGTTTGGCCTCCATCTCAATGCTTCATCATCGCCGCAATAAGACCTTCAGGAATGTTCAAAACGTCATGTCCCAAGCTTCTTTAAGTATATAATATACCCCTTTAATGTTCACGTCGAATTTTTTCAGACCTGTTATTATCAGCCCCTTCATTAGAAAAAGCCCTCCAGGTTGTGGAAGGCTTTTTCCGGATGGACAGCACCGTCCACGGTGCCTGAGGTTATTGGACCATAGCCCAGTAACCGCCCATGACGACGACAGAAAGAATATAGCCCAGAGGTACATTGACTAAAACCCCGGTGGTAAAAGCGGCAAAAGGTTTCCAGCCCACGGAAGTGAGATCTTTGAAGCGGGTGGTCAAACCGATACAGAGGAAGGTAAAGATAAAGGCCCAGTTTCTTAACTCTTTGAGGGGACCAATCACCTGCGCCGTGATATCTTTGGAAGCAGCGGGATCCGCTCCTGCCACCAAGGCAGTGATAATAATGGAAGCGACAAAAAATCCTAAAACAAATTTGGGGAAACGAGTCCAGATTTCACCGGCATTAGGTTTGGTTCCGTCCTGGCGTTTTTCCCATTTGGTGATGGAGATGAAAGCCATGATGAAGCACCAGATGCCAACGAACATATCCCGCCCTACCACCTTCATAAGGGTAAAGGTTTTGATGGCCTGTTCGTTGATGGAGGCTGCCGCAGCCATGCCTGCCGCGTCGGCGAATTCAGAGGTGCCAATCCAGGCTCCGGCAGGACCGGGGGGAATGTTTAAAGCCTTAATGAAGATAGGCAGAGCAAAGATCATGACAATAGCCCAAACGACAACCAAGGAAATGGCGATGGAAACATGCTGCTTCTCAGCCTTAACGGAACCTCCGATGGCAATGGAAGCGGAGACGCCGCAGATGGAGCCGCCGGCAGCCAAAGTAGCCGCAAAACGGTTATCTAAGCCAAAGAGGCGGGTTCCAGCCCAATAAATGGTCAGATAAGTGGTGACGGCAATAATGGTGGCCTGCAGAAAAGCCACGGGGCCGGATTGGAGAATTAAAGTGAAAGGAAGGGTAGCTCCCATCAGGACAATACCGGTTTTAACAAAGAACTCAGTCCGCAAAGAAGCATCCATAAATTTGGGAAGCTTAATAAAGTTACCGATAATCAGGCCAACGGCCAGAGCCAGCAGGGGAGCTTCCAGATTGAACTTTTTCATGACATCCCAGGAACCCAGGATGGTGACAGCGAGGCTTATAATAAAAACGACGGTAAATCCGGGGATAAATTGACTTAACTTATGACCGAGAATTTTCACAGCAATGGAGAAAAGGACGACAAATAGCAGGTATAGAGCAATAATTCCGCCGACATGAGTGCTGATATAACTTGACGCTTTGCCGAATTCCGAATAACTCGGCACACTGATCGCCAACCATTTCATAGCAGTGCTGCCTGAAGACCAGAGTAAAATAGCCACTAAGACTACCCCTAAACCAAGCCAAACTGCCCAATAATCTTCCTTTTTCCAAAGATCGGACCAACCGCCGGAAGGAGAGGTTGGTTTTTTTGTTTCAACTTGTGCCATCTTAAAAACCCTCCCAAAGTAGTTTTTAGACCTGTTTGCCAAAAGGACTGGATTAGCCTGAGGAATGAAGTGCCTGTCATCTCCTTTCGCCGTGGTTTGCTCAGGTAATATTTGATTTCGTAAACTTAATAATAAGCAATTCCTATGCCAACCAGGTTGCTCTTGTGAAAGCTAGCATAAACAGAGGGTTTCAGGGTGATCGGCCAAGCTGAGGAGGCCATAAAAAAACAGGCCAATTTGTCACAATCAGACAAATTGGCCGGACATTATGTCAGATATCAGGTCATAAAAAGGCCCAAGGGCTGTCAATTGAGAGAAAGCCCTTGGGCCTTGGCGAAGATGGCAGCCTTCCGGCCTGAACCCCAGTGCCAGCGGTTTAGCAGCGCTAGAGGACGCCCCATTTACGGGTATATTCAACTTTAAGGACAAATTCCTTATCCGTAAAACCATGATTCTCCAGGAGTTTGAGGGCCTCATTGAAATCATAAGTTTCCGTTTCCAAAAGGATGTACTCTTTTTTGCCCGTCATCGCCCAATCATTGTGGGCTTCGGTCAGAAGCTCCAACATAGCGGCGATCCGTTCCAAGCGGCAAGCCAAAAAGTCCTTTAAATTGCGGACAGCCTGGGGGCTGATGTGCTTAGCTTTTAAGATGTCTGCTAAGGGCGGCGTTTCCCCGGGTTCCCAGGTTTTCTCATAAAAATAGAAGAAAAATCGTGCCCTTTGTACGCAGGTTTCATTATCTGGGTGCATGCTTTTACTCTCCTTACTTTATATAAACTAGATATAAACTAGCCACAAGGCCTTGCCAGGCCAAGGTGACAGTTTTAACCATGTTGATCACTTGATTGTGGTCCAATAGTTGCCCATAATGACCACCGACAAGAGGTAACCTAAGGGGATATTCACCAGAACCCCTGCCGAAAAAGCGGCAAAAGGTTTCCAGCCCACTGAAGCCAATTCTTTTAAACGGCTGGACAGCCCAATGGAGAGAAAGGTAAGAATGAAGGCCCAATTCCGCAATTCGATAATCGGGTTGATGACATGATCATCGATGGCTTTGGTGGTCACGGCATCAGTGGAAGCGGCTAAAATCGTAATGATAATGGAGGCGATAATAAACCCCAACACAAATTTCGGGAAGCGGAACCAGATATCCGAAGCATTGGGGGTGGTTCCCGAATAGCGTTTTTCCCAGCGGGTGATAGAGGTGAGCGCCATGACAAAACACCAAATGCCGATAAACATGTCACGGCCGACTACCTTCATCAGGGTAAAGGTTTTAATCGCTTGTTCGTTGATAGCAGCCGCAGCCGCCATTCCCGGAGCATCGGCAAATTCCGCCGTACCAATCCAGGCTCCCGCCGGCCCGGGGAGAATGGCTAAGGCTTTAATAGCTAAAGGCAGGATAAAGATCATGACAATGGAGAAAAGAATAACCAGAGAGATGGCAATGGACACATGTTGTTTTTCAGCTTTCACCGCACCGCCGATGGCGATGGAGGCTGAGACACCGCAGATGGAGCCGCCGGCAGCCAAGGTGGCCGCGAAGCGTTTATCGAGACCCAAAAAGCGCGTGCCCGTCCAGTAAATGGTGAGGAAAGTGGCCACAGCAATAATGGTGGCTTGGGCAAAGGCGGTGGAGCCGGCTTGAAGAATCAGGGTAAAAGGCAGGGAAGCACCCATGAGCACAATCCCAAACTTGACATAAAACTGAGTCTGCAGCGCCGTGCTCAGCCAGTAGGGAATCCGCAGGAAGTTGCTGATTAACAGCCCTGCTAAAAGGGCCAGCAGGGGAGTCTCAATATTATAGCGCTTCATGATATCCCAGGAACCTAAAAAGGAAACCAAAATACTTAAGCCAAAAAGAAAGGTAAAGCCTACTAAGAAGCCTTTGACTTCGCCGGTTAAGACTTTGATAGCTGCCGAGCATAAAACAAGCAAAAACAGATAAAGTGCCAAAAGAGAGTTTTTATGAGTGAAGAGATAATCCAGCCCGGTATGATAATCGCTGTAGTCGGGTATTTTCAGGACGATCCAGTTCATAAAATGATTGTTGGTACTCCAAAGCAGGATAGCCAGCAGCACGATGGTCAGACCCAGCCACATGGCCCAGTAATCTTCTTGCTTCCAAAGATCAGACCAGCCGCCTGAAGGAGCCGTAGGTTTTTTGGTTGTGGATACATAGCCCAATGGTTTATCCCTCTCTTTTTCCAGCCATTTAAGCCTATTGTCACATGTTCGTTCGCTGTCGTCAACAAGGGGTGTTGCGAGGGCAAGATATGGCAAGTTTTTTTGCCCTGATGGTCAGATTGGCAGAGGAGAATTACAATTTATGGAGAAGAATACTTATGGATAAAGATATATATTGAGGGAAAATGAACCGCTGCCCAAGCCGCTGTTGTGAGCAGTTGAACTAAGTCTATTTTGACACGGCACCGGAACCTTTTTCAAGACGTATTGAAAATTTTGGTTACAATGTTTGGACCTCAGGTTATGGCATTGGGAATATCAATGGTAATAAGAGTAAGAATGTAAAACAGGAAAGAGGGATGAAGATGGATCATTTAAAGGATAACCTAAACAAAATGGTCGATGCCGCGAAAGAGCGCATTGACGGCGCAGTGAAAAAGACAGAAGAGTTCTTGGATAAATCTGAGGTAAAAGAAAAGGTTGAAGGGATTAAAGATTTGGCTGAGGATAAAGCTGAGGTTATAGCGGGGCGGGCGGAAGGAATTAAAGATTACATCGAAGATAAGCTGGAAGGCGTGCTGGAACGTGCCGAAGAACTAAAAGATGCGGTAGAAGACAAGGCTGAAGGAATTGCCGATAAATTAGAAGACCAAGCGGAGAAATATAAGGATAAGATTGAGGGATTGTTAAAGAAGAAACAGCCTTGAGGAACCACCTTTTATATAGTCTATAAGAAAATAAGTCTACAAAAAATGCCATTTCAACCAGATAGGTGATGTGGCATTTTTTGCTTTTTATTTACAAAAATATTCTTTTTTCCGCAAAGCCCCTTTTTGTTTATGTTTTTTTAGCAATAATGTAATATATTAAAGGTGAACTTTTTTTACAAATAGGCTAGCTAATCCATTAACCAAAGGATGATGCTGATGATTGACTTGCAGACCTTATTTATCATGACGATATCTGTTCATTTTGTCATTGCCATATCGATGCTAATCTACTGGAAAACCCAAAAAACCTATCCGGGATTCGGCTATTGGGCCATGTCTAATGTGGTTGCCGCAGCATTGTATGTTCTTACTGCAGCCAGACCGATCTTACCTGTTTTTGTATCCATAATCGTGGGTAATATCGCAGCCATACTCGCGATAATGATTCGGTATGAAGGAGTCAGAGCCTTTACCGGCCAAACCGTTGCGACGAAGAAGAGAAATATAGTGTCTTTGCTTAGTATTTTCATCATCTTGGTTTATTTTACCTATGTCGATGATAATCCCTTAATGCGCCTGTTCTTCCTTACGATCTGGCTTATCTATTATGGAGGATGCATTGCCATTGGCATTCTTAAAGGAGGAACGATCTCTCACAAATTAACACCATGGATTATCTCCATATCCCACGTTTTTTGTGGTATTGTTTTAGTATTCCGCAATATTGTCTGGTTCTTGGATCCTTCTGCCCGCAACGCTCTTCAACCGGTATTCATTAATATTATGCTTGCTTTTACAGAGCATATCATGGACGTCATCGTGGCGATGGCCTTCCTGATGCTCAATAGCCAGAGATTAGCCCAGGAACTGTTTGAATCCCAAAAGGAGTTAGAAGATCTGGCAACAACAGATCCACTGACCGGAATAAGCAATCGTCTTAAACTTAACGAGCTTGGCAATAATGAGATGATACGTTCACGAAGATTAAATCACCCTTTTTCAGTTATTGTCTTTGATATTGACCATTTTAAAGAGGTTAACGATACCTGCGGCCACCCTATCGGTGACAAATTACTTGTTGAATTAACCCAAAAAATCAAAGCTGAGATCCGGGATATTGATTTTTTCGGCCGTCTGGGCGGGGATGAATTCGTATTGCTCTTTCCGGAAACCTCCATCCAAAAATGTCATGCTGTTGCGGAGCGATTGCGTCAGGTTACCAATGATGTTGCCCTGCAATTTGAGGATATAAAGGTACATGTAAGTATTAGTCTGGGCATTGCGGAAATGACTCTTGAAGACTCCACTATAGAGGACCTTCTGAAACGTGCCGACGAAAATCTCTATAAGGCTAAACACTCAGGCCGGAATATTACCTTTGGCAAAGACGATTCTTTGGAATTATTATCAAAAATATCTAAAGAAAAGCTGGAAAACTAAGATGTACCGCTATCTTTTATGCAAAAAAATGATATACTATGTATTGTAAAACAACACAAGGGGGCGTTTTAGACTCGCTCGGGGAAGCGGTGGCAAGAGTTGCGCGTCGAGATTCCACCTGGTCTCGTTAAACGGTGGACCTTAATAGTTAACAACGATAATTACGCTCTAGCAGCTTAATTGCCGCTAGCATCCTGCCTTCTTAGCCTACGATGAAGGGTCAGGGTGTCAAATTAGTAGGACCGCTCTAATGACAATTCTCGGAGTCATTAGCTAAGATTATCGAGATAGCCTCGGAAGGATCCTGCCTTCTGGAGCCCATGAGGCGAAGTTTAAAGAGAAGGATACACGCGTAGACGCTTTTGTGGCAGCTCTTCGATACAGGGGTGCAATTCCCCTCGCCTCCACCATTTATTTACAATTATTTAAATTTTATCCATACTGCATTGGTATTGTAATATTATAGACATAGCAAAGCCCTCTCTCGCTTGGTGCGGGGGAGGGCATCCTTGATTTGGGTAGCTTGAGTTTATGAACAAGTTTAATGTCAGTAGTACTAGACTTCTATGGTATAATTAGATTGAAGGGAGTGGCCTTTTTGGACAGTTTATTCTTTATAATACCATTTGTTTTCCCCGGTATTTTTATTAGAATGGTTTATGATAGATTTCACCCTGCATTAAAAGAGGAACAATCTCAATATAAAGAGATTGTTCATGCATTTTTAATAAGCACTATTGTTATATTTGTTAACACGTTAGTTACTAAATTTTTGTTTAAGACTAACATAATGTCGGTGGGAAGTTTTGAAACTTATATTTCAGATTTCAGTAATTTGGTTAATTTCTTTTTAACTACTTTTGTTTTAAGTATCGTCGGAGTTCCGGTGTATAAATGGGTTATTGATGATTTCTCGGTAATGTTGATTAACATTTACCGAAAAAGAAGCAATTTGCCTCAAGAAACTAAGCATAGCTCTCCTTGGCATGCATGCTTTGAGAATAAAGAATTTTCTCTAGCGAATAGGCCTGTCGGATTTTTTAAAAACGATGCTCTTATTGCTTTTGGTTATATTGAAGGCATTCCAGCGGCAGATAAAGAAAAAAAGGATTTTATGTTAATTAATACATGGTTGAAAGATTTGTTTGAAAAAGAACTGGAAAAAAATGAAGGTGAAAAGCTATTTTATATAATTGAAAGAGAGTATTATGATATTGAAAGTGACATATTAATTAAGTTTTATAGCAAAGAGCCATTGATGAAGTATTTAGAGGATAATGATTGTATCATTTCTTCGTAGGTGGCTTAATTGGAACATGTCCCGGGCTTGTCATGTGTCCACCATCTCTGTGAGTAACTGGATTACTCGTAGGTGGTGTTGGCCTTGGAGAAGGTTTTTGAGTTGAGTTTTGATCCGACATGCTTAATACCTCCTTGTTAGTAAACTTTAAAGCTATAAATGAGCAAAAATGCTTCCATTGTTTTTCCAAAAATAAAAAAGAGACACTCTGCTTCCTTCTGTGGTATAAAATAAGTCTACCACAACCAATCCATCCCAAGGAGGAAGCCAATGTCTCATAGCACTATCTTACCAAAAAACGAAGCAATGTTCAATTTCTTTAAAAGCCATCGACTGCCCTTATATTTCTCAAAGCCTGTTTTACGACATATTCAAGAATTTATTGTAGCGGCCACGGCTAAAGGATATCGTGGTAAGATAGTCGACATCGCGGAGTGGAGTTCGGTTCATCGAACCTCTATTGGTCATTTCCTCTCTCATGGGGTATGGGATGAATCTTATATCCAGAAAATTGTTAAACAGGAATCTCTTCAATTTGTCGTAGCCCACTCCCAAAAGACGGAGCAGCCCATCTTTGTGATTCATGATGATACTGTTTGCAATAAGACGAAACCTTCGTCACAGGCACAACGTCCCATCGAGCAAGCAGATTTCCATTTTTCGCACTTAGAGGGTAAGAGTGTTTGGGGGCATCAGGTTCAAGCAACCCTTGTTCAATGCGGTGACCACTCGCTCATTCATGATGTTCATCAATACGATAAAACCAAGCTAAGCAAAATTGATGACGCTTGTGAATTGGCTAAAACCATGCCGATTCCCCCTAAGTCAGGCTATGCCTTGGTTGATTCTTGGTATACCTGCGCCAAGCTGATTAACACCTATGCTGCACGAGGATACCAGCTGATTGGAGCTCTTAAAACCAACCGCATTCTCTATCCCCAAGGGATTCGTGTTCGTCTCGATACCTTTGCCTCCTATGTGAACCCAAAGGAAGTTCACCTTGTGACCGTGAACGGTTCATCCTACTGGGTTTATCGCTATGAAGGGGCTCTAAACGATATTGAGAATGCCGTAGTGCTGTTTTGTTGGCCTAAAGATGCTTTTCAGGTGTCTAAAGCCTTGCATGCCTTTTTGTGCACCGATGTTTCATTAGAAACACAAACTATTTTGGCTTACTACAGTAAGAGATGGCCCATTGAGATCTTCTTTCGGCAAGCCAAGGGAAATCTTGGTTTTAACGGCTACCAAGTACGCTCAATCCGTTCCATCGAAAGATTCTGGGCTCTACTTTCTTTCACTCATTTGTACTGCACCATGGGTTTAGGGAAGCCGCTGCTCTTTGGTGAAGGATTGCGGAAAGTCCGAAAAGAGGTAAAAGGGCAATACATTCGATGGATTTATGAGTGTAGTAGAAATGGAGTGCCTTTGGAAGATGTTTTAAAACGTCTTAAAGCTGCATAGGGGGAAGTCTAATCCCTCCTCTGTAAATATTTGTTATGAAAAATGCTCGTTTATAGTTTAAAGATTGAATCACTGGTGTTTTCTATAACTGAGATTCTATGGATTAAAATGGTTTCCTGCTTTTCGACAAAAAGTTGCAAATATCGGGAAACAAAGAAATCCTTCGCTATATTGATGTATTAAAAATCCCTTTTCCCTGTTGTTTTACCAATTTTTATGATATATGAGTTAATTTCATAATGTTAGTCCGAAAATAAAACAGACTAACAGAATTTCGGAATTTCCGTTTTTTAAAAAACTAAGCGGCCATACTCGTTGACTTATTTAGGCGATCGACAGCTAATTTGCATAGGGTATAGGCCAAGATTGAAAACTGAAAATCTACTTGGGCACGTTTTCCACGATGACGGATATTGTTGAGCTGGAAATACTCCTTGAGATACGCATTGACTCGCTCTACAGCAGTTCGTTGTTTGTAAAGTTCAAAGTAACGGTCACTTCCCCTAGCTGGTACAGTGTATTTTCTAGGATCTGATGAAACCTTCATCTTAAACACCCTTTGACAGGTATTGCTTTCCCTAAGTGAACACTCCTTGCATTCCTTGGGTTGAGTATATTTTACAGTGTCATAGCATGGATCATAGCTGTCGTAGCGGTATGAATAACCCTTCTGGCATATTGGACGAAAATATTTATCTTTGCCCTCTGGAAGTTGCTCATTTCGTCGATTGTAATCAATCAGCGCTTGTGCTCCTATACTTCTAGCTTGCTCGTAAATTGGAGCATAGTCATATCCTGCATCCGCAAGGATATGGGAGGGGTTCAAATAAGGGTGCTTTTCACTCAGAGCTTTAATTAGAGGAATGGCCATTTTTCCGTCATTTATATTCCCCGAAGAGAGTAAGGAGCTTAAAACGTATTGGCCCTTACAATCGACAAGGAGGTGCCCTTTGAAGCCATACCAGAACACGTTTTTACCTTCTGAATTCTTCTTAATACCCCATTGAGGATCAAGTGGGATGTGTTGTACTAATTCTGTAAAGCTGTAGGGAAGTTGATCTTCAATCTTCTTTTCAAATATGGGGCGATTCTTTTCTAGCTCCTCCTGTTCTTTGAGCCAAGCCTCGCGTTCTGCTTTGGGCTTTCGACCACGCTTTTTGGGAGCTTGCTCAACCACTGTTTTTTCCTTCTTTTTTTCAGGCTTGCGATCTCTGGCTTCGATATGGGTAGCATCGATTGCAACAGCACATTTCGGACCGATAAACCCTTCTTTGAATGCCTGAAGCACCAAATCATCCTGAGAATTTGCCAAGGCAGAGGAATCTTGGATTTTCTTAATCATCCGGCAATAGGATGCTTCACTAGGAACAGAGTCAGCAAGAGTGAATCCACAGTCGAATCGAAACTCTAAGCTGTTCTTTAACCGCTTACGCAAATCCTTAATTGTAGGGATTCTTTCAATTACTCGAATGATTAATGAGTAGATCATAGCAGAATAGTTTAGTTGAGTTGGGGCTCCAAAGATAGCCTTTTTAGAAACTGCATTGAGTAAAGGAATAATGTCCAAAGACCCAAGAATTAGAGAATATGAATCTCTTGGAGAAGTTTCTAAAATTTCCTCCAAGGAAAATAGACGTTCTTGGCGAATATTAAACATCAGGGAGTACTCCTTTCCCACCTCTCGGTGTTTGTGTTTTGGACGACTACAATTTCGAGATGTTGGGGAGGTACTCCTTTTTTAGTTGTCAAAAAAAGTAGAAATATCAATGGGTTCAAGTTATGAAACTAATTCATATACTAAAAATAGTCCGGTGAAAGAAGAAGGAGACTATTTAGACAATTTCTAAGAGACATGGTAGTTATAATACTTGGTTTACTAGTTTGACATAACGCGAAGTCTACCAAGTACAGTTTGTAGCAAATATGGGAAACGGGGGGTAAATGATAATTACAAATAGATTAAACATTCTATTGTGACGAACAGGAGGTAAAAATGAGAAAGGCTTTATGTGTCGGGATTGATAGTTACAAATGTTTGGAGGATTTGCACGGATGTGTTAATGATGCTAATTCGGTTAAATCCGCCTTGGAACGCAATGGGGACGGCACATTGAATTTTGATGTGAAGCTTATGTGTGCTACTAGTGAAACATCATATATTACTAGGGCTGAGCTAAAGGATGCCATTGATGCACTATTTAAGAGCGAGTCAGAAATTGCAGTTTTCTATTACGCTGGGCATGGGTCGATTGATGCGTTAGGCGGTTATCTGTGCACGAGCGAAATAAATCGTCCTGATGAGGGGCTTTCACTTAATGATGTTATGGGCCTTGTGTCAAGGTCAAAGGCTCAAAATAAAGTCATTATTCTTGATAGCTGCTTTAGCGGAGCAATTGCTAATCCAATTGAAATGCCGAATTATTCAATATTACATGATGGAACAACAGTACTTGCTGCTTGTGGAGAGTCAGAATATGCCACAGAGGAAAACGGACACGGAGTCTACACATCATTGCTAGTAGAGGCACTATATGGTGGAGCTATGAACTTGCTCGGAGAGGTTTCTCCTGGTAGTATTTACTCTTATATTGATCGATCGCTTGGGGCCTGGGAACAGCGTCCAGCATTTAAAGCCAATATTAAAAGTTTTGTTTCATTAAGAAAAAACGCACCACCAATTCAAATATCAGAGTTGCGTAAGATAACAGAATTTTTTGTTTCGCCATACGATGAATATAAGCTCGATCCAACATATGAGCCTGATAAACATGAAGCCGACATTAAGGATGTAATTAAAGAACATGAGACTATTTTTGCGATTTTGCAACGATACGTAAAACTGAACTTAGTAGTTCCAGTTGATGCTGAGCATATGTATTATGCAGCAATTAATCACAAGTCTTGCAAGCTGACTGCACAGGGACAACACTATTGGAATCTCGTGAATAAAAATACAATATAAGGAGCATTCCTGTAGTAGTTAAAAATGAGCTTTGTCAAAAAGAAGACCTCACGTTACAATTTGAAAGGACTGTTGGCCAACAGAATCCAATCAAAATAACGGAGGTCATCCCAAATGAATTTTACACAAAACGAGAAACTAAAGCAACTATCCGAAAGAAGTATTGTCATCGGAGTGGACATCGCCAGCGAGCTTCATTACGCAAGGGCTTTTGACTGGCGAGGAGTCGAGCTGGGCAAGGTATTCAAGTTTGAGAACAGCGCTGAAGGATTCAAGAATCTCTATGCATGGATTGAACGTATAAAAAGGCAAGCACAAAAGGACAGCATTGTGGTAGGGGCAGAGCCAACCGGCCATTACTGGTTTGGCCTGGCATCATACCTAAAAGAGCAAAACATAAAGTTAGTACTCGTAAACCCATTCCATGTAAAGCGTAGTAAGGAGCTTGATGACAACCACCCCAGCAAAACGGATGCTAAGGATCCCAAAACCATCGCTAAGCTGGTCATCGAGGGTAGATACAATGAGCCCTATATACCGGAGGGGCTCTATGCAGAACTACGAATAGCGGTGACTTGCAGGGTGCGTATACAAAAGGAAATGAACAGCATAAAAAATCGTATTCAGCGATGGCTGAAGATCTACTTTCCCGAGCATGAAACTGTGTTTGGAAAGTTTGATGCCACGAGTAGTATGCTCGTGTTGCAAGTCGCTCCGCTACCTAGGGATATTGAGAGGCTTGGAGTAGAAGGAATAAACCGAATTTGGAGAGACAACAAATTGAGGGCAGTCGGAATGAAAAGGGCTAAGAGCCTGTATGAGGCTGCTCAGAAGAGTATTGGTTGCACCGAAGGAGAGTCTTGTTCCCGAATGGAAATCCAGCTATTACTCCAAGACTATCACACTAAAACGGCACAATATCAGGCAGTCACTGAAACCATCGATGGATTGTGCCGCCAGATACCCGAAGTAGCCAAGCTGCTTGAAATCAAGGGTGTAGGCCTTGTCACCGTGGCAGGTTTTCTCTCTGAAGTTGGGGATATTAAACGCTTTAATTCTCCAAAGCAAATCCAAAAACTCGCAGGGTTGGCCTTGCGAGAGAGTAGCTCAGGTAAGCACAAAGGGCAAACCACAATCAGCAAGCGAGGCCGAGCGCGGCTGAGGGCGATTCTATTTCAAGCGGTGATGCCGCTCGTCGCCAAAAACGCAGAGTTCGCAGAGATACACAACTACTATACGACCAGGACCCAAAATCCTCTGAAGAAGAAACAATCGTTAATTGCCTTAAGCTGTAAACTGATCCGGGTATTCTACGCCATATTAACAAAGGGTACAGACTACGACCCGAAAAAGCTCATTATGGACATTCATCGTCCGGTTGAGTATTTAGCAGCGTAATAGAAAGAGAAGTGAAACCATAAAAGAAAACAGTCTGTGGTTAGCGTCACCACAGAAGTGAACAATCCAGGTAACCTAGCAAGACAAAAGAGCTGGTAGTCAGTCGCATAAATTTCCATTAGAGCAAGGACTCGGTTGAGGAGCATAACTGACACCCAATCATGGATAGGTGGAACGAAGGAATTTAGGGCAGGTTTATAATCTTGACCCTGTTAGACATGGGAGGTTTACCACCGTGAGAATAATGGGTTTACAACGGCCAACATATGCCAAATAGCAGACGTTTGCTTTGCCATACCCGAATTCTCTGAATTAGGCATTCTATGCAAATTCTATCCGTGATGAGCTAGTTTGGTTAGTTAGGAATTCTATGAAAAAGCGAGATATTCAAAGAAAATCCTAAGATATTATAGGGAGGTTAATTAGTGAAAGTTTTTATTTCCCATAAAAATGAGGATTCAGCTCAAGCAGTAGTATTGCAAAACGCATTTGCAAAAAACGGCGTTACATCATATCTTGATGTCCTTGACAGCAGCATTAATAGTGGAGGGAAAGCCCTTACTGATCACATTAAGGAAAATTTAAATACATGCACTGACATAATTGTGATAATGACGGAAAACACCAAATACTCTTGGTGGGTTCCTTTTGAAATAGGAATGTCGGCGCAAGTAGATCTACCAACTGCTAGCTTTCTTAAATCTGATGTTGTTTTGCCAAGTTACCTTAGTTACTGGCCTCGCCTAAAAACTACAGCTGATGTTGATAAATATGTAGCAGTCCGAAAACAAATTGAACGACAAATGCAGCAACAAGGACGCTATGAGTTATCAGAACGACGTGCAACAGAAACTAGAGAGTTCTATGCAGCATTGAAGAAGGAATTGAGGTAAATTGGCAACTTTGGAACTATATTATAATTATTACC
Source organism: Desulfitobacterium hafniense DCB-2 (assembly GCF_000021925.1). Classification (NCBI taxonomy): domain Bacteria; kingdom Bacillati; phylum Bacillota; class Clostridia; order Eubacteriales; family Desulfitobacteriaceae; genus Desulfitobacterium; species Desulfitobacterium hafniense. The sequence continues at coordinate 4,970,256 of NC_011830.1, read as the reverse complement.
ATTATCGAAAGACTGTAAAATGTAAACTATTGGGAGGGATTAGCCGTGATTAATATATTCATACCACATCGTTGGAATAATAGCGATTATTCGGAAATCAGTGCACTTCTAGATCGTACAAAATTCAGCGTAAGAGATTATTCAGTGCCGAGCAGCTCTCCATTTGATAGTATTGATCGGAGGTACAATGTTGATCCGCAAATTCAAAAGCAAATCAAATATGCCAGCGTAGTAATATGTTCAAACCGACCAGCAAATAACTCTGGAATGGCCATGGATGAAATCAAATATGCAATTGACATAGGAAAACCTGTAGTAGCAGTTAAAATAACCGAAAGCACTAGTTCGAGTATTACTGCGTTAGGCATAACAGTTATTGCAAAAAGGAAAGATTCTCTGGAAACATGGATCTATCAAAACGCAAAGGTTTGAAGTAAACCATGTTTATGCCCACAAAAGATGTCATTTTAGATGTGTAGCCTGTTGATTTTGAAAAGCACGCTCTGCTAATTTTCGGCAGCAAATCTAAGGTATGGATAATTGCCTGTTCGAGCACAATAAAATTATCGAGGTAAGTGACGGAAATCATCAAACTGATGGTTGATTGAGTTTAGTTTGATGGGTGTTACTTACTAAACTTTAGTAGAGTGTGTTCCGCACCAATTTATATTACAAAATGGCGGATTTCCATACATCCTGGATTCTCGAAAACACGTACGAGGAGGCCTTAAACCCGCATAGACCGATGTGGAATATGAAGCGGAAAAGAACGATTGGCGGTGGCACTGCTAAGAGTATTACAAAGTGCAGACGATCCGCAAGATTATCGTATTCCCGATGCCGATGATGATTTAGAAATCGGCTATGAGGGTTTTCAGCTTAAAGGTAAATTCGTAAAACAGGTATATTGACAGGGCTAATTAGCATACTATATAATTAGGTTAACGATCAGGCCCATGTTCCTTCCGAGGACTGGGCTATTTTTATTTGAGGTGTAGGTAATGAAGCCATTTCAAACTTACCGACAACAAATTAAGATTCTTCGGGCTAGAGGTTTATCTATAACCGGAGAACGAGCCATAAAGATTCTCGAAAGAGAGAACTATTATAATGTAGTAAACGGCTATAAAAACTTGTTCTTAAAAGTGGATAAAGAGGGCAAGTTTATTGAGCCGGAAGAATTCATTGATGGTGCTTCGTTTGATGAGATCTACAAGCTTTATTTATTTGACAGGGAATTAAGAAATATTCTGCTGAAGTATTTGCTGCAATTTGAAAATAGTATTAAAACTAAACTTTCCTATCGTTTTTCAGAAAAGTTTAAAAAACCTCATGCTTATCTTCAGATGCATAATTATTCTAATAAGCCTGATCAATTGGAACGCATACTTAAATTGATTGCTACTTTATCGACATTGATATCTAAAAATTCAGATAGAAATAATTCTTTGAAGCACTATTTGGATAATCATGGTGGAATACCTTTATGGGTTTTAGTAGGATATTTAACTATTGGGAACATATCGAATTTTTATATGGTATTAGATGATTCTCTGAAAGACTTAATTGCGAAAGACTTCTCGAAGGAGTTTAAAAAGAGCTATAAGCAACAATTACAAATCTCTTCTGCCACCTTAGAGGATGTTCTTAAAGCGGCAAATCTGTTTAGGAATGTATGTGCCCATGAAGAGCGAATGTATAATTTTAAGCTGTATAAAGCTCCGCGAAGTAGGCATAATTCTAATTTGTTAAGCATCCCAACACCGCATTTGGAGGGGACTGTATTTACCATGGTTGCTTTTCTAAAGTTAGTTTTGCCAAAGCGAGATCACAAAGAATTATTAATTAACCTCAGGAATCTGTTTTTGAAATATCAAGCTAATTTCAATTCGATTCCATTTGATCAAGTTCTCATGAAAATGGGTTTCCCCCAGGAATGGGAATCTTATTTTTAAGATAATATACTTTACAGATTTCAAAAACTGACCTTGTACTGCAGGGTTTTGAATAGTGTAAGGTCGCCTCCACCAAAATGAACGACGGTTGATGTTTTGAAACATTCTTTTTGGAATGTCTAAATATTAGTCGTTTTTTTATGCCTCAAACCCCTTATTTACCTGAGTTGAGCTTAGTCCTGTATTGAAGAATTGCCGCAAAGTAATTATCTAAAAACAAATTTGCACGCACGAAAGTGAAAAAGACGATATTCGAACATGTTTGTCTAATTTTCTTTTTGTTCCTGATTGTCATAAAATGAGCGTTCATAGGCATTGGGTGTTCTATAGCCCAATGCCTATGAACGCTCATTATAAAATTCAATATACTTACGATACGCTGTTTGAATTCACCTAGTGAATGGTAGTTAGTACGATAAAGTTCTTCCTTTTTATATACGAAATTTATAGACGAAAAAAATGATTCCATGACAGCATTATGATGAGGCCTACCCGAGTTTTTGATTCCTCAAATCGTACTAATGCTTATGGGCTGCATTTACTAGAATATTGAAGGGCTTGGTGATATTTGGTATAATTGGGCAACAATTGATCGTATGCCTGTCCATTCAAAGTAGATTAACCGGAGTAACTGTGCAGGAATTTTCTTGGATAGTTTCTATTTATTTGGGTTGTTTTTTTAAAATGTTATACTTGTACATTATCAGAATATATCACACTTTTTGGAGAGGGATGATTAGGATGGCTGATTGCACTTTTATACTTAAACTTTAAAATTATCGAAAAATCGCATGGTTTTACTTCCTCTTTAAGACAGTAGCGTTGCATAAAAGCATCCGCAAAAAAGTCAAATTCTATATTTCCTAAAAATCAGCGAAATAACCTCAAAGTCACCCGATATTCCTGATTACTCCTGTAAGACCCTTATAATAAGAGATAGGTAGTCCTTGCCCAAATCTCAAATTATAAGGAGATCAAAATGCAGGACAAGGATACTACACAATCCACATTTACGCAAGTGTTTCAGCCGTTTTTTTCTAAGGATCTTTGGAAAAAAATTGATCAAGAAGTTCCCAACCTCGATCAAAGGAATTATAAACTTAAAACAAATCAGCTCACTCTCCTTATCAGCCACGCTCAACTTCAAGAATACAAGGCTTTAAGAAAGATCAGTTCAAACGTTCAAAGCAACGATTTCAGTGAGGCAATAGGCTTAGAAAGCATTAGTCATAGCCAGATTTCCCGTCGGTTAAGAACCTTACCCATCAAAGTTTCAGAAATGCTGTTTAAAGGTGTTTTAAACAAAGTTGCTCAAAAGAAAGGGGATGGCAAGATTCAACAGCGTCTTGGAAAGTTATACATGATTGATGCATCTGTTATCAGTCTATGCCTTTCCCGTTTTCCTTGGGCCGTATTTCGGAAGATTAAGGCCGGTGTTAAAATGCACTTGCGCTTAAGCTTTGACGAAATGGCTATTCCAGACGAAGTCATTATTACTCCGGCAAAGACAGCTGATCGAAAGAAGTTGGATGAGCTCATTGTTGTGGACAAGGATGCTTTAACTATTTTCGATCGGGGTTACATTGACTACTTGCTGTTTGATGAGTACTGCGAAAAAGAGATACGCTTTGTTACTCGCCTCAAAAACAATGCGGTCATCGAGTTTACAGGTGTTGAACGCCCTGTCGAAGAAGAAGGGAGTATTGAAGAAGACGTTGATATCATTTTAGGGACGGGTACTCGCAAAATGAAGCATACCCTTCGCGAAGTGACCATCGATGATAACGTCAATGAACCCTTTACCATCTTGACCAATGACTTTGACCTAAGTGCCGAGGAACTAGGAGAGGTCTACCGGTATCGCTGGCAAATTGAATTGTTTTTTAAATGGCTTAAGCAACATGCTCAGATTAAGCACTTTTACGGCACAAGCGAAGCCGCTGTGATTAATCAAATTCGCTTAGATCTGATGACCTATTGCACTTTAATATTGCTCAAACTTGAAGTGGAGCACCAGAGAGACTTACTAACCTTGCAAAGAATGCTAATCGCCTGTCTCTATGAGAGCTATGATGAATTTTTAGGAAAACTCCGACGGCGAAGAAGAAAAGGTTCAAAAAGGATTAAGCATGATACGATCTACCAAATGACAGACCATTACATCATGGCCGAGGAAGACACAGAATGGTTAAATGACTTAATCTATGATCCCGTAATTTTGTAAGATATATGTGTAGAAATGTGGAAAAGGACTATCTATATAGTTCAATGCTTTTTTGGACTTTCAAAGAGAACTCCATATGGTTGTATACACCAATTGAGGTAAATAGTTGAAAGTAATGCAGGGTGAACTTTTGGGTTGACAATAAACTTATTAACTTAATGCAACGCTACTGGTGAAAGATAATAAAAAATTCATTTCAGTTAACTTCCGAAAAATTTGTAGTAAAGGATTCCCCGGTATATTGGCAGATTTTATTAAAATAAAAGTAAATGCTGACGTGAAAATTTGAAGTTGGAGGAAAATGGATACGCAGGAATTGAAGATATAATCTATCATATTATTCGATGTGGTTTGGTTCATGATTACGCAATTGACCAGTCTATTAGGTTTATTGATTCTACTCAGATTGGAAATTGGGAAGAGGGGTTATTTTTTCTTCCCCAATCAATTATTATAGGACTAAATAGATGTGGTTAAAAGCAGCCTTGAGTAGCGATAAAGTGTGGCGGTTATGTTCACCTGACTTTTTATTGCAAGTGAATAATGAAAAAAGCCCCGTAATTGGAGAGTGAATTATGACACAAGATTTTTTTGTTGAGTTATTAAAAAGTGGCGCAAAACAATGGAACGAATGGCGCAAAAATCATCCTCACCAATCACCAGTATTAAGAAATATTGACTTTACAAGTGAGTTTCCTGATGAGACCGAATTATATCATTTGCCTCATTTTGATGATGTTGATTTTTCTCATGTAGATTTACATATGTCGTCATTAAGGAATGGCTATTATTATGGATGTTGCTTTGACGGCGCAAAAATATCATTTGCAGACCTGGTTGATGCATATTTCTCAAATTGTACATTTCGAAATGTAAACATGCGTGTAAGTAAGGTTGGGTCTGCTACATTCAATAATTGTACATTTGAAAATGCCGACCTTTCCTATTGTTCTGCGGAGGATACATCTTTTAAAGGTTCTCAGTTTATCAACGCCAAATTAGAACACGTAAGTTTTATTGCTAACGATTTTTCCAATACAAAATTGACAGGGTGTTTTGTTTACGGTATTTCTTCATGGGATTTGAATTTAGAAAATTCAAATCAGGAAGATTTGATTATTACGAAAGAAGACCAACCGATTATAACTGTTGATAATATAGAGCTGGCGCAATTTATATATCTGATGATAAATAATGCAAATTTGAGAAATATCATTGATACGATAACATCTAAAGTGGTATTGATACTGGGGAACTTTTCCGAAGTAAGGAAAGCTGTCTTAGATGAAATAAGAAGTAAACTAAGACATTATAATTACATACCTGTAATGTTTGATTTTGAAAAACCAGCCTCTCGAAACTTCACTGAGACGGTATATACTCTGGCACACATGTCACGATTCGTTATTGCAGATTTAAGCAGCGTAAGAAGCATCGGACATGAGCTTGCTATCATTGTTCCCAAACTCCCATCAGTAACTTTTTATCCTATAATCCTGAAGGGTGAAAAAGAATATGGCATGTTTAATGATTTGCTTATATATCATTGGGTAAGACCAATCAAGGAATATCTGCCTAATGGCATCAAGGAAGTTTTAGAGGCTATAATAGATGATCAGGCTAAGCAAAAGGAGGAATTATTAGATTGACTTGGTGGGATTCGAACGGCCGTTAAGTCACCGCTCCTTATCCTCTCCATAGCATCGCGTCTTTTCATCTCCACCAAAATTTTAGGCAGTAAAAAGATACCATGCGGGCAAATCCGCATGGTATCAGACTTTTGAGGGCATTGACGGATTGACTTTCATTGCATAAAATGATATTATAATGGCAAAAATACAGGGTGTAATTTATTGTCATAATATCATTTTAGGGAGTGAGAATATGGAACAGACAGGATATGGGGAACACATTGCCCATACAGTCAGAAATGTGCCTTATGAAACGGCAATCCAAACCGAGGATATCGCCGGAGAGCTGGCTAAGAAGTTTGCGCTTCCATACAATCACGCAAAGACCATAACCAATGTTAAGCTGAAGCGGATGGCGGACAAGGGCGAAATTGAACGGCTGCAAAAAGGCATCTACTGCCATGTGAAGCAAACCTTTTTCGGAAAGGTCACGCCCACCGCTGACCAGGTGCTGTTAAAAACACTGATGGTTCAAAACGGAGCAAAAATAGGGTATGAATCGGGTGCTTCCCTGCTCAATAAGCTGGGCTTGACAACCCTGATCCCCCGTGATATTGAAATCACTACGAACCGTTACGGCGCCAAACTGCCGGAAGGCTGCCACATCAAATTGCGTAAGCCGCCCATGCCCGTGACGGATGAGAATTGGAAGTACCTTCAGTTTATCGATGTGCTTATGTATCTGCCGGATGCACATACGGATGCGGAAAAACCGGAAGTATTACTGCGGCAACATGCTAAAGAACAGCAATTAGATTACCTTACTCTGATTTTCACGGCACGCAAATATTACCCGCAGAAGATTGTGCTGCCGCTTATTGACCTGCTTATGGAGGTGGAAAATGAAACTGCATCAAGATAAAGAAGCGTTCAAAGATATGCTCGCTGACGTCAGTAAGAGAAGCGACATCCGAATCGACATCCTGGAAAAGGATTATTACCTCACCCTGCTTTTATGGGAATTATCACAAAAGCAGGGTGCGCTTCCTGCCTACTTCAAGGGCGGTACCGCCTTGTATAAAGCTATCGGTCGCATGAAACGCTTTTCTGAAGATATTGACCTGACGGTTGAAATACATGACTGTTCGAAAAGCCAAGGCAAAAAGCGTTTAGAGACAGCGACCAATAGCTATACGTCTCTGCTGCGGACAGCAGACAAATCAAAAGAAAGTAATCAACGTGGCACCATAACCAGCGTCTATGAATACGATCCCTTGGTCACTTTTGACGCTGATGACTCACTCCAGCGCTTTGGGTATGTGAAAATAGAAGCGACATCCTTCACCATCAGCGAACCGGTTGAATCCCTTGAAATTTCACCCCTGCTCTTTTCGGAGGCAACCCGGCAGCAGCGAGAGGCTATCGAAGCCAAGTATGAGGTGAGACCGTTCGCCATCAAAACAATCAAGCTGGAACGGATTTTCGCAGATAAAATATTGGCGGCTGAGTTTTATTATCAGCGTCGCATGCTGTTTGATGTGGCAAAACATCTTTACGATCTGACCACCATGATGGAGCAGGACAGAATACAGACCTTGCTGGCCACGCCGGAAAAATTGATTGAAATGCTTGCTTATAAGCGCAGAGAAGAAAGAGAAAGAATCGGAAGCGACCTTGCGGAAAAATCGTTTTCTGAATTCCGGCTGTTCGAGGCAATTGGTGCAGATGAAGAACTCTCCACTGCATTTTCAAAGATGCAAGATATTTATGTGTTTCTTAAAGAGGACATTGTTTCACCAATACAGATGTCCATGCGCATGAAAGAACTGTATCAGACATTGCTTAAGTTGGATGAAAACCTCGAAATGACACAAACTGCCGATGGAAATATGGGGCTAAAAATGAGTTGATATCACAGCGGCAAAGAAAAGAAGCCAAGGAACTATTCTTGGATGGTTAAACCTATGATATACTAATAATTGATATAATCGCACATAAACGAACATAAAAGACATGGAGATTGTATAAATGCAAATAAAAGATTATATTACAATAACAATTTCATCGATTGCTTTGCTTTTTTCATTTTGCAGTGTGTTATTTACTTTTTTGAATTTTAGAAGAACAGAAACAAGATTAGAAATTGAACAGTTGAAATTTTCTCCTAATCCTTTAGCAACTAAGGTTCGACCTAATATGTTATATTTAGATGGAATACAAAATCCAGACTTGTGGACTGTTGTTCCTATGTTTTATTTGATTATATATGTAAAAATAAATAACTTGAGCCACACAGGTATTACAATAAGTAATTTTATCATTAATAATAAATTTTTAGTTTCAAAGCTTAACACAGTAGAGATAGAAAAAGAACTGCCACTTAAGTATTTTGCTAGTAAAGAATCTGAAAGTAGAGATTTAAAAAACTACGGGCATGCAGTTCCGATGTCCTTTACTGCCTTAAGACATGATGATTATGATTTTATAAATGTAGGCAATAGAATAGAAGCTAAATCTAGTATAGAGGGTGCAATTATCATTCCAGGAAATCAAAGTTTATATGTTGCTGTTGATGAAGGAATAAATAAATTGACGATCGTAACGCCTGATAAAAAATTTGATACTTATATAAAAATTGATAAAACGGTCATCCCTAGCAACAGTTAATTTATAGATGGTTCACTCTTTTTTGCATTTTTTCGTTTGCCATTTTGATTTTCCTCTATTGTTTTTATATGAGTCCTTAAAAAAAGGGCATAAAAAGCGGGGGTATCTTCGTTAAAAGAAATTCCCGCAGTTTCAATTAAGTTATCACCAATGCTCATTACTCATAATGGCATCTTTATTACCTAACTTCTCAAAATCTTAGGTAATAAAAGATGCCATGCGGTCAAACCCGCATGGCATTAGTTATTTTGGGGTATTTGACACCTGATTTACCTTATAATTTTAGAGATGGCATCGGCAGTTTTTCTATACGGTAGGGAGTCGCACCTTCGTTACGATTAAAATATGAAATTCATTAACGAAAGCAAGGGGCACACAGGGACAAAATTCTGGTGCCTTTTATTTCTAAGTAATGTTCTTCTCTACACTGCCCCGACCAGTTCATTGATCTGTCCCTTAATTACTTCCTCATTGATCTGTCCCTTAATTACTTCCTCATTGAGCTGCACAATTTTTGGTAATTTCATTCTTAACAGAGGTCCGCAAACAATGGCCTTTTTTGCGCAATTTATCTTACATTATCGTTTAGATATAACATGTTTTTTAGACAGGATTTAAATCACTGGGTAGTCAAGGACCACCATATCTTTTTTATATTGTCATAGGGAACATATGTTTGATATAATTGTATAAGAAAAAATATATATACTAATCGATAATTTTGATCAACTACTTTCTTTGATACCCGCTCTGTAGTTTATTACTCTGAAGAAAAGGAAGGTGACCAAAATGACCTTGGATAAAAAGTGGAAAGGTACAATTTATGCCGATGGTCAAGAAATAGCAGTCTTTTCTAGTGGAGATAATAATGATTACATTTCCCTTACGGATATTGCACGATTTAAAAGTAATGAGCCGAACGATGTGATTCGGAACTGGATGCGTGGGAAAGATACTTTAGAATTTCTTGGACTTAGGGAACAACTTGGATTTTAAACCCGTCGAATTCGAGGGGTTTAAAATGCAGGCCGGTTCTAACGCTTTTACTATGTCCCCGCAAAAATGGATCAGCGGGACGAATGCCATTGGAATCATTTCACGTTCTGGTCGTTATGGCGGCACTTTTGCTCACAGAGACATCGCCTTTGAATTTGCTTCATGGATTTCAGCAGAGTTCAAGTTATATATCATCAAAGATTATCAACGACTTAAATTAGATGAAAATAGTCGTCTTTCATTGGGTTGGAATCTTAATCGCACCCTTGCGAAAATCAATTATCGTATTCTTTTATTTTAAACGAGATTCCTTCGTGTATACCCAAAAACTACTGTTAATAGCGACATCGATATTTACCTAACTTCACAATCATCCCCACAGTTTTAGAACATAATAAGAACCAAAGCCTTGAGGCACATAAATTCTATGCGCTCAAGGCCTTTTTATTATTAGGCTCTGTCCTCTATGGTGGCCACGATGCAAAGCTTATCTAATTTTAAATTTCGCGACTTGAGTGAGAAGTTCTTGAGCCGCAGTTTCTAATTGGCCGGAGGATTGAGCAATCGTCTCGATTGAAGCTAATTGCTCTTCTGAAGAGGCTGAGATTTCCTGCATACCAGCCGAGGCTTGTTCAACCACTGCGGAAATATTTGTGGCTTGATGAGCAACTTCTTGTGTCTGATCATTGATTTCTCCTAAGGCTGTGGAAATTTCATAGGAGTTTTGCGCAAGCTCAGTAATCGAAGCAAAAATCTTTGCAAAGCTTTCTTTGGTATCTTCTGCCGAAGATTCCATAACAACAACGCTTTCTTTAGCCTGATTCATATTATTAACCGCTTCATTAACCTTGCTATTAATGCTATTGACAATATCTTCAATTCTCTTAGTGGAATTACTGGATTGCTCAGCAAGTTTGCGGATTTCTTCGGCTACGACGGCAAATCCTCGCCCTGCATCACCAGCGCGGGCCGCTTCGATCGAAGCATTTAAGGCCAGTAGATTGGTTTGTTCAGCGATACTGTTAATAGCCCCGATCATGTTGCGAATCTCATCGGCCATTGTCGCCAGTTGAAGTATCGATTGACCAACAGTATTCGAATACTTGTTGTTTTCTTCTATTTTTTGACTTTGGCGTTCAAGAGCCTTTTGACCTTCTTTAGCAAGCTCTAATGATTCTTTGGCCTTGTCTGCACCAACTTCTGTTTTTTGCGTAGCTTCGCCGACGATATGATTAACCGTAGCAATCGCATCTGTTGAACCTTGAATCATTAAAGCCTGATTGCTGTTGCCCTGAGCCATTTCGTTTATCGTTGTAACGACTTGGGTTAAACTCTCCGTGGTTTCCTCAGTTGTCGACGATAATTGCACAGAATGAGATGCTAAAGCCGAGGCAACCTCTTGAATGTTGACGACAAGTCCCCTTAAGTTGTGAGTCATTGTTTTAAGACTATGATAAAGTCGGCCGATTTCATCTTTTGACTTGATTTCAACTTCAAAGTCTGTCAAATCTCCCCTCGCAATTGTTTCGACAACAGAGGATAACTCGACGAGGGGCTTCGTAAATCGTTTGGCAAAGATAAAGCCGAATAAGCCGACAATAACGCTCACAGTAAAAAGCAAGCCGATTGAGATATACAGGAGTTTATTAGCGGAAGCCATCGCCACCGAAACGGGGGTTTCCACAACGATTAACCAGCCCGCCTGCTCGTGCAAAGCATGGCTGACAATAACCTCTTCACCTTGAATATTTGCCGCTTGCATGGTCATGTCCTGCCCAGTAAAACCTGTTTCCACAAATTCTAAAGAGCTGAAATCTTCCTGGTTTTGAACATATTCCATATGGGGATGGGCCAATACTGTCCCTTGTCTGGAAAGCACATAGACGTTTGAACCGTCCTCTGAAAGATCTGTGACAAAATCACTGAGCTGGGCGAGTTGTATGTTCGCTTGAAGAACTCCGACAATGTTATTATTCATATCACGAACAGGTGTAGAGATAACGACGATCAATGCACCGGTAGCCTTCGCAACGATAATATCGGATACATACTCTTCAGTCCCGTTCATGGCTTGGTTAAAAAAATCCCGCTCAATGATGTTGGTTAAGGCATCATCATTACTTTTAACGACTTGTTGTCCTTCAGTATTGTCAAGAGCAATAATAAGTTCGGGATTGACTTTAACGGCATCCAGCAGAATATTTTTCGCATTAGGTAAATCGAAATTGCGGATGGCCGGCTGATTAGCGACCATATGTAGGGTATTGAAATTTTTATCTAGCATCCCGTTTATTTCAGCTTCAGCAATTGCTATTTTATCCTCGCTTAGCTGATAGGTACTCTGTTGGGAGTCTGAGATAAAAGAGGGTATGGATACGGCAGAAAAGATTAACAGTGGAATTAAACTAGTAGCTAAGAACATCAAAAATAATCGTGTCTTGAGTTTCAAACGAATTCCTCCCTATAATATCTTATTATTTTATTTGAATAGCTTGCTTTTCCATAGAGTTTCTGACTATACTAAACCGGCTCACCAAGGATAAAAGTTGGCTGAAAAAAACAATAAAAAAAGCCGCATTCATTTAGCGACAGCAAAAAGAAGACTTCGGTAGCTTGGCGGCCATCAGCTTGATCAGGAAGGCCCATAGCTTTGCGTCCTTAGCTTTCACTAAGTTTGCCTTTGTCGCAATATAATTAAAGATATCCAGCCACATTGGTATGTTGTATGAGGTATTACCTCAATCATTCTACTACAAATTACTACAATTTGAAAGATAATTTATAAATAAATCTATATCCGCAAATAGTAATAACATTTTTAGGGTTTATCATCCTCATGAGCGTCGAACAAGCTCTGCTGCCAGGTGCATATGGGATTTTTGTATGAAACGAGAAGGTCTTTTGATGAATAATAAAAGCCTTGAGATACGATCGTCTGACGTAACTCAAGGCTTATTACTTATCTGCTCCTGAACATAGCTGTGTGCTACTCCGCCTTAGCGGCAGGATCAAGCTCAATCTTAATTCGGCGTGAAAGTATGAAATTGAGGAAGGCGATAACGGCTGCGCCCATAAAGACGGCCTGATATCCAAAAGCCGCCCACAAAAGCCCGCCGAAAATGGGAATAACCATAGAGGCGATATGCTGGAGACTGACCCCCGTCGATAGGGTTGGAGTCACATCATCAAGATCGACGGCAATCTTCCGTAAATATGTCGACCGCGCCATTTCCACCGCTGCCATGGAATTATCGATGACATAGCAGGCGGCGATAATCACCGCAGCGATGCCGACGGGGAAAATGTCGGCTGAGAACGCATAGCCAAGACAAATGGCGAACAACAAAGCGGCCTCCACCGTCAGAACGAATCGCTCCCCCCGGACGTCGATCAAGCGGCCAATCATTTTACGTGTGCCGATACTCACAAAGGCGACAATCATACCCAGGATAGCAAACATCTGAGGTTGCACATTAAACACCTTGATCAGGACCCATGGGGCAAACGTCAGAAAAATCTGTGCCCGCGCTCCGCTGACACCGGCCAGGACATAATAGAGGGCGTAGCGTTTGCGAAAAACAAATTTGACTTTCCTGGCTTTCGGTTCGCCCTTCTTCATCAGCCCCACCGCCAAAGCAGCAAACACATAGAAAACAGCACCGATAATAAAGGCAATCTGATAGGTCATATTCAGGAAATGAAAGCTCAGGAAGACAAAAACGTAGGCGATAATACTGCCGAACAGACCAAAGGCACTGATCGTTCCAAGCCTGGCGCCGAAAGACCCCAGCTTGGACAGGGACATGCCGATGGAGGGCGTGACAGGCATGACCATATGTGTGCCGAGGCTGTACATCATCATCCAAATGATCATAACCGCGAAGGTGGGGGATAAGAGGCCCAGCCCCAGCATCCCCAATCCTGCCGCGGCCATGCCGAGCATGGCAATCCGCACATCCCCGGCAAAACTTAAAACCGCCAGAACCAGCATGATAAAGAAACCCGGCGCTTCCCGGGGCACCTCGAGGAAACCTCTGACACTCTCGGAAAGCATGAATATATCGTTTAAATAGTTGTTAAATATGGATGTATTAATACCTGCACCGATCCCGGCGAACAATCCTGCCAGCAAAAACAGCTTAAAGTCCCGGTCACCATCACTATGTTTTTCTTCCATATAAGCCGAACCTTTCAAATCCTCTGACCCATTTTTCAAGCGCTTTAGCAAATAAACCGCAAAAGCATTATAGCATGGGAAAATAATGCTTTCAATGTGCTGGTAATATGGGAATGGTTTAAAAGAGAAAAATATAATCTCCCAAAACTGCGAGATTTTCCCGGACCAGTTATGCTACAATCAACCTTTAGAACACGTGATAAAACAGATAAAGAAGGAGGGTCAAAATGTATTATTCAACAACCTATCTATCACCCATATGCACAATTACCCTTGCCTGTGACGGCGACAATCTTATCGGCTTATGGATGGAGGGTCAGAGATTTCATGGCGGTACCCTACCCGAAAGCATGATCGAAAAGGACGATATACCGATCTTTGACGCTGCCAAAGCATGGCTGGACAGATATTTTGCAGGTGAGAGGCCTGCCACATCCGAATTGCCCCTGGCCCCCATGGGCGGCGAATTTCGTCAAGGGGTATGGGATATTTTATGCCAAATACCCTATGGCCAGGTAATCACCTATGGCGACATTGCCAAACAGATGGCTGAGAAAATGAACAAAAAGTGTATGTCCAGCCAAGCAATAGGCGGAGCCGTAGGTCATAACCCCATATCTATTATCATCCCCTGCCATCGGGTAGTAGGTGCCAAGGGTAACTTGACAGGTTTTGGCGGAGGAATCAGCAGGAAAATCCAGCTGCTTGAACACGAAGGGGTGGATATGTCCCGGATGTTTGTGCCTAAAAAAGGCAACGCACTCTAAATAGTAAGGAGCAAGCCGGCAATGATCTTGGTTTTATTTGAAGTTACAATATAAAAGAAATATAGGGATGATTATCTTGCCTTAGCCGCCAATCTTAAAAACGAACTTGTCAAAAGTGAAGGATTTATACGCGCAGAGCGTTTTTCCAGTCTTGTCAAGGAAGGAAAGCTGCTTAGCTTATCTGTTTGGGAAAACGAAGAATCAGTGAATCAATGGCGCAATCAAACAGAGCACCGCATGAGTCAACGACAGGGTCATGATGCCATGTTTGCAGGCTATACCATTACGGTTGCGTCCCAGCTGCGCAGTTACAGCAATATAGAGCGGTCGGCAGCACCGGAAGATTCCAACAGTTTCTTTGGTCATCCAAATTGAAACTTGAGTAAAAATATGATGAATGGAAAGTGAGGCAAGGGCATAAAACGCTCTTGTTATATTTGGAATATTCAGATAGTTAATTGACACTAACGCTATTCAGCATTATGATGATAATGTCATGGCTTTACTAATGCTAATCTGAATATCGCCAACTAAAATTCAAGCAATACTGGGAAAGGAGGAAAAGCTGACTTGAACCGAAAGGGTGGAATCACATGGATTCATCAGCCGGAGGGGGAGTAAGCGGTTGAAAATACCCCACTTAAAATTAGGCACTAAAATCGCCATGCTCTCCTTTCTGCTGGTTTTTTTATCCGTTTTTCTGGCAGGCGTGATCATCGTCAACCGAATTTCCGATAAGATGGAGCAGGAAATCGGTTATAGAGCCATGGCCATTGCCCGAACGGTTGCCCAGTTAAGTGAGGTGCAGGAGAATCTCAGCGGGTTTGAGGGCTCGAAAATGATTCAACCCCTTGCCGAACGGATTCGCCTGGCCACAGGAGTTGAATATATCGTCATTTTTGATATGGAAAAAATAAGATATTCCCATCCTTACTTAGATCGCATTGGCACCGTCTTTAACGACGGCGACGAGGAACTCTCTTTACAAAGAAAGGAATATCTCTCCCAGGCCGTGGGGGTTGTCGGGCCGTCAATTCGTGCTTTTGTCCCTGTCCTGGCTGATGAGGGAACCCGTCAGGTAGGAGTCGTTGCCGTCGGCATTCTTGTCCCTACCATCCGGGAGATTGTCGGTGCCATCAGGGTTGAACTCTATTCTTCGATTTTGATCGGCTTAGCCCTGGGAGGGCTGGGGTCCTTTTATTTAGCCAGCAACATCAAGAAGAATATGTTCTCCCTTGAGCCCAGCCAGATTGCACGGATGCTGGAAGAAAGAGTGGCAATTTTCCAGGCTATGGACGATGGAGTCGTCGCCCTTGATATGGAGAACCGCATTACAGTCATCAATGAAAAAGCCTGCCGGATTGCCGGAACTTCTGAAAAAGCGGTGGGGTGCCCTTTACAAGAGTTTCCCGCGTTCACTGCCTTAAGCGATTTTTTAGAGACCCATGATCCTGCAGAGAGCACAGAGCTTATCCTCAATAATACCTGGGTTCTCGTGGATTTTTTACCGATCAGGGTCAAGGAGCAGGTGGTTGGGCGGGTCGTCACCCTCAAAGAGAAGACAGAAGTGCGGAAAATGGCGGAGGAGTTGACCGGTGTAAAAACCTTTATTGAAGCCTTGCGAGTGCAGAATCATGAATCCCTGAATACCTTGCATACCATCGCCGGGTTGATCCAGTTAGACAAAGCCGATCAAGCCATGGAATATATCTATAGAGTGACTGAGGAGCAGCAGGAGGTTACAAAATTCCTAAGCAGCAAGATCATGTACCCTAATGTAGCCGGGTTGCTCTTAGGAAAATATAATCGGGGCAAAGAGCTGAAAGTCGATGTTCTATTTGATCCGGATTCCCGCTTAAGTGAGCTGCCGGAGGGCTTTGACAGCAATACCCTGACGATTATTCTGGGAAATCTGCTGGAGAATGCCATGGAAGCGGTGGTGGGCAGTAAAATAAGTGAGGTCCACTGTCGGATTAAGCATGAACACCATCAACTCATCTTGAGTGTGGAGGATACCGGGCCGGGGATTTCCTTGGCCAATCAAGCCCAAATGTATCAGTGGGGATTTTCAACCAAAGGGAATGGCAATAGGGGAATTGGCTTATCGCTGGTTAAGCAGACTGTGGATCTGCTGGGTGGAACTATAGAGATGGAGACGGGGAAATGGGGTACGCGTTTCGGGGTTCGGATTCCCTTGTCCGGGATTCGCTCCTGAGTGCGCCGAAGTCTTTAGGGGAGGCTCAATAGGAGGCGATCATTAATGAAGCTGATTGACTTGATCCTAGTTGAAGACGATCCGATGGTCATGGAAGTAAATGAAGGGTTTATTAAGAAAATTGGCGGATTCCGGATTTGCGGTAAAGCCAGAACCGGCAAAAAAGCCATCGAAATCATTCAGGATGTGCGGCCGTGCTTAGTGATTCTCGATATCTATCTGCCGGACCTTAACGGCATCCAGATTCTCAAAGAGATTCGCCAGCTGGGCATTCCTACCGATATCATCCTGATTACGGCGGCTCAGGACGTAGCAACGGTCCAGGCCGGGCTGCGCTTTGGCGTAGTGGATTACATCATCAAACCTTTCAAGTATGAGCGAATCCATACTGCGCTCAGCAATTACTACTCCTACGCAGAGCAGCTGCAAAACCGCTGGGAAATCAATCAGGAGGATTTGGATCGCTTGATCAAAATTCATCCTCATCAAGATACCCTTGTCGCCAGAAGCAGGGAAGAACTGCCCAAAGGATTGCGTGAAATCACCCTGCAACAAGTTTATAATTTCCTGAAAGAAACCCCCGTCGGCTTATCGGCAGAGGAAGTGGCGGAAGGGGTTGGGCTGGCGCGGGTTACAGCCCGCAGGTATCTGGAATATCTTGAAAAAATAAACTGTGTCTTATTGGAAACTCAATATGGGACAGTGGGCAGGCCCATCAACAAATATCGAATTGTACTTTAGGGTGCAATTTTTTTAATTCTTCAGACCAAAAGACCATATCGAAAGGACCATATATCGAAAAGACCAACAGGTTGAGAGTCGTAAAAAATCATAAATTTACACTTGAAAATACAATAAATCAACTGAGGTATAAGGCATGAGTAGAAATAACCGGCTCTTTATGCTAATCATGATCCTTCTCTTATTATCCGGATGCGGGACCCGGGTCATTGACGGTCAGCAGGTGGACAAAAAAGATAAAATTATCATCAAATTCTCTCACGTCGTTGAAGAAAATACTCCCAAAGGGTTAGCCGCCATACGTTTTGCCAACCTGGTCAGGGAACGGTCCAAAGGCATCATCGAAGTTCAGGCCTTTCCCAATTCTCAATTATTCAAAGATGGTGAAGAATTTGAGGCCTTAAGCAGGGGAGATGTGCAGATGATCGCTCCTACCACCTCAAAAGTTGCCCAATTATTTCCCCAATGGCAAATCTGGGATCTTCCCTACCTGTTTGATGATCTGGACAGCGTCCATCAAATCATGGATGGACCCTTGGGCAAAACCCTGCTGGATCAACTGCATCAGAAGAACATGAAAGGTCTGGCCATGTGGGATAACGGCTTCAAACACTTGACCAATAACGATCACCCTATTACTAAACCCGGTGATTTAAAAGGATTAACCTTCCGGATCATGTCCCAGGGCATCCTGGAAGAACAATTTCACTCCTTTGGCGCCGCTACCCTCTACCTGCCCTTCAATGATGTCTATCAGTCTTTGGAGGAAGGACGGGCTCAAGGACAGGAAAACACCATCTCCAATATTTACACCAAGAACTTTGACCAGGTACAGAGTTATTTAACCCTCAGCCAGCACGGATTTATGGGATATGCGGTCATGGTCAATGAAGATTTCTGGAATCAACTGCCGGCCCAGGCCCGTGAACTCCTGGAGGAGACCATGGCGGAAGTGACGCAGTGGGAACGGGATATCGCCCAAAAGCTGAATGAGGAACAATTAAGGGAACTGCAAAAGCGCAATCAGATCAAGATCTACACCCTGAACAATGAAGAGAGAAACATCTGGCAAGAGGACTTTGCTTTGGTTTATGCAAAATTTGCCCAAAAATGCGGCACAGACTTTCTCAATGACGTCAAAGAGTCCCTAGAATTGGCTGGGGAATGATGAGAATACAGCAGTGCCGCCACTAACGTTAGGGCGGACACATCCAATTCCGGTTATAGCAGCCGCCCTCTCCATGTCATTAACTCCTTCTTCTCCTTCCTCCCGAAAACCGGTTGGATTTAAATATTAATCAATACTTACAATGATCCTGGAAGGTCTCCCACATGGCGATAAAGTTCTCAATGGGCACATCATCCTGTACATTATGAACGGTTGCGAACACAAAGCCGCCGTCCCGGGCAAAGGCGTCGATATTCCGTTTGGTTTCTTCCCTGACTTGTTCCGGTGTTCCGTTAGGAAGAGTTGACTGGGTGTTGATGCCTCCGCCCCAGAAAGTAATGTCCTTGCCGTAAGTTTTCTTGAGGTGCTCCGGGCTCATATTGGCGGCGGATATCTGCACCGGGTTCAGACAATCAAAGCCTGCTTCGATAATATCCGGAATGGATGCTTCCACCGAGCCGCAGCTGTGCAAGGTCATATAACCGGCGCCCTTGGCCTTGAGGTAATCATTGAGCTTCTTGTGATAAGGAAGGATCATCTCTCTGATCAGTTTGGGCGACACAAAGGTCCCCCGCTGGGTGCCGAAATCATCGGCCTCACTGCAAACGTCAACCAGTCCGCCATAGACCTCGAAGATATGATCATAATACTCCTTCTTTTTCTCCAGCAGCTTATCCATAAACAGTGTGCAGCGTTCCGGCTCGGTAAGCAGCATGGCAAACCAATTTTCAAAGCCCCACATCAGCGGCCCCTGCTGGAGGAAACCGTTGCCGAACTGTTCGGAAATGGTGGTGGCCAAGCCTGCCCTGCGATAGTCTTCCAGCTGTTGGCGGTCGGCGGCCGGAAATTTCTCCGGGACCGGCCAGATGAACTTCTGATCCCCTTCCTCATCTTCGGAGTCCTGCAGCACACCTCCGATCAGATCATAATACAAGCCCTGATGTTTGGGCATTCGGTAGCGGGTACCCCAGTTATTGGTGTAGTAGTAGCTGTCGGCGTCTTCCCATTTCTTGGCGTAGGGATTCTCTGCCTGGGGGATAGGATGCAGTGAGGCGGAACGCACATCGCATTTCAAAAGATCCAGAACTTTGTCCGATGCCGTGACCAGCTGGTAGGGGATATGATTCATAACCAGCTCCTCTTGAATACCGAAATAATCCAAAAGTTTAACATAAAAATACTTCGTAAATTTGCATGAACATCCAGCCCCGAGATCCAGAGGGATACGATCCGGTTCCTTATGACTTAAAGCAGTTAATAATCTTTCACGACTGTTCATTTTTCTCCGCCTCCTCCAGTAATCATTTTTCTTCAAGCCCCGGCTGCCAATTCTTTGGCGATGGATGCAGCAGTAGCCGCATCGGCAGCAAAGGCGTCGGCCCCAACCTCATCAGCAATTTCCTGGGAGATAGGGGCACCGCCGACCATGATCTTGACCTGATCTCTTAAGCCGGCTTCCCTGATCGCGTCGATGGTTCTGTGCAAAGAGGGCATTGTTGTTGTCAGGAGAGCTGAAAGGCCAACCAGGCGGCAATCCGGATTCGCCATAATGGCCTCGACGAACTTTTCCGGTGCGACATCAACACCCAAATCAATGACCTCAAACCCGGCGCTTTCAATCATCATGGCCACGAGGTTTTTACCGATATCATGCAAATCACCTTCCACCGTACCGATGATGAAGATACCTGATGCTGAAGCCTGACCCCTTGACAGAAGAGGCCGCAAAACCTCAACCCCCTCTTTCATGGTGCGGGCAGCGATCAGCATTTCGGGAACAAAGACTTCACCGGACTTGAACTTATCCCCGACAATGCCCATCGCAGCAATCATCCCTTTGTTTAAAATGTCTATAGCCGGATGGCCTTCAGCTAAAGCTTCCTCGATAAGACCCCGGATAAGCTTTTTCTTCCCTGTTTCCACAGCGTTTTGAATTTCGACAATTTTAGACATTGACTTAACCTCCTCATTAATGATTTTTGAACATTAAGGTTTTAAGGGACCAATGCGGCCTTCTTTGAAGGCTGAGATGTAGTCCAGGCAGTATTCATCCTTTTCCAACAGGGCATTGGCGGCATAAATCAGCCCTAACAGATCTCTGTTGGTAGGATCGACGATGGCGCTGTCCATACCTGCACCCATAGCCAGGACCAGGAAGGCCTGGTTGATCAGCTTCCGTGCAGGCAAGCCGAAAGAAATATTGCTCAGACCGCTTGTGACATGAATCATCGGATAGAGCTTCTTTATTTCCCGGGCACATTCCGCAAACACAGTCAGTGTTGCTTCCTGGGTGGATAGAGTCTCTACTAAAGGATCGATATAGAGGCGGGAGGGATCGATCTTAAATTCCTGGGCCTTTTTCATGATCTGCTCGAAGACTGCCAAGCGCTTTGCCACAGAGTGGGGAATGCCCCTATCGTCACAGAGCAGGGCGATGCATTGCCACTGGGTGTCGGCAATGAGGGGAAACAGCACATCGATTTTTTCCCCTTCCATAGATACGGAGTTGACAATGCCGGGGCGCTTGCAGAACGGCAGGGCGGCAGCAATGGAATAAGGACTCGGACTATCCACACAGATGGGGACGTCCGTAACCTCCTGCACCAGCTCAATCAACCATCTCAACGTTTGGACTTCGCTTTTCTCCGGAACTGATGCGCATATATCCAGATAATTTGCACCGGCCTCGGTTTGTCGCACTGCATAGTCGGCAATATAGGCCGCGTTTTTTTCTTGAATGGCCTTACCCATGGACGGAATGGACCCATTAATTTTTTCGCCAATAATAATCATAAATTTCCGTACCCCCTATCAGCTCAGCAATTGCTTTTTCTTCCTCAAAGTTGTCTAAATTTACTTGCAATTAGCGTGCCAATAAAAAATAGCGGGGTTTTCAACAACTTTCCGGATACATGATGACAAAAGTAATCACATCTTAAGAGGTAAATTCGGCAGGTGCTAACAGCAAACACTTTTAAAAAAAGCACAGAACTGATTCTAACTGTGGTCACACGATTCCGTATTTAATCATCTGCGGCCGTAATTTTTGTTAAATAATGCTTGCGATCATAGTGTTCAGTACTTATAGACATATAGACAATCATTAGGCTATAATCTTAATATTAAAGCAATTGAGAAAATAAAAACCATAATTCGCCCGCACAGAAACATAGGGTTTGAGGCTGTCTTCAAACAGGAGGGATAACTATGGATGTCAATGATCTCACGACCGGATTTGGCTTCGAAATTTTTGATTCGATCTATAACGGTGTCGTGGCCATTGATCAGCAGGGGATCATCAAGCTGTTCAATGAAGCGGCGGCCAAGATCATGGGAGTTGCGAAGGAAGAGACCATCGGGCGGAGAGTGGAAGAGGTCATTCCTAATACCAGCCTCCTGGAAATATTAAAAACAGGCAAAGCCGAAAATAATCAAAAGATGCACTTAGGAAACTGCGAGATCATTTCCAACCGCGGCCCGATCTGCAAAGATGGCAAGATCGTGGGAGCTATTGGGGTTTTCCAGGATATATCCGATTTTGAAGCTTTGTCCCTGGAATTGGATAACGTTAAGGAAATTAACAATGACCTGGATGCCATTATTGAATCTGTAGCCGACGGAATCGTCGTCGGAAGCGCTGATGGCATGATCTTAAGAGCCAATAGCGCTTACCTGCAGATCACCGGTATCCAGGAAAAAGAGTTTGTAGGCAAAAACGTGCGGGAACTCATCAACCAAGGATATATGAATAAATCGGTTACCGAAATGGTTTTCAGAACGAAATCCCGGGTCAATGTCGTGGACATCCGCAGCGGTAAAGAGCTGCTGATGACCGGTGCGCCGGTATTCAACGAGGAAAAAGAAGTCACCCGCGTCGTGACCATTGTCAGGGATATTTCTGAACTTACGGAACTTAAAGGCAAGCTGGAACAGGCTGAAGACGCTAAAAACCGTTATTTGAAAGAGCTGGAGCATTTCCGGTCCCAGAATGCTTTTAAGAAAATAATTACCAAAAATAATGATATGCAAAAAAAGCTGGATACCGCTTATCATGTAGCCCGGGTGGATTCAACCGTGCTTATTTTGGGGGAATCCGGCGTCGGAAAAGAACTGATTGCCCAGCTGATTCACAGGGCGAGTCATCGCTCTGAGAAACCGTTTATTAAGATAAACTGCGGAGCCATACCGGCCAACCTCCTGGAATCGGAGTTTTTTGGCTACGAGGCCGGTTCCTTCACAGGTGCCCTTAAAGAAGGGAAAAAAGGACTGTTCGAGCTTGCGGACGGGGGAACCTTATTCCTCGATGAGGTGGGAGAGCTGCCTCTGGAGCACCAGGTCAAAGTCCTGCGCGCCATTCAGGAAAAAGAAATCCTCCGGGTCGGCGGGAAAAAAACGATAAAACTGGATATCCGAATTATCGCGGCAACCAACCGGGACCTGGAAGCAATGATCCGGGAAAAAGCATTCAGGGAAGATCTGTATTACAGACTGAATGTTGTTCCCATGACCATACCTCCTTTGCGCCAGCGCAAGGAGGATGTGATCCCCATCGCCTTGGAGTTGTTGGCAAGATATAATACGGCCTACGGTTATCAGAAATGGATTCACCCGGAAGTGATGGACTGCTTACTGAATTATGATTGGCCGGGAAATATCAGAGAGCTTGAAAATACCATCGAGAGACTGGTGGTGACCAGCATGGACGACTGTATTACCAAGGACGCCATGGCGGAGATCAAGTACATCGATGTTCACCCTGCCCCAAATGGATTAACATCCCTCAAAGCCTTTCTGGAGAAAGAAGAAAACCGCCTGCTGGAAGAGGCCTACCGTCTGATGGGCAGTACAAGGAAAGCTGCCGCAGTGCTGGGGATCAGCCAATCAAGCATGGTCAAAAAGATGAAAAAATATGGCATTGAAATACAAAACTGATCCTATGGCTAAACCTAAAGATACCTCCGAGCTGAGCTTGGGGGTATTGTTGTTATGCAGTGGCGCAGTTTTTTTGAATCATGTGATTAGAATTGGAATCACAAATGAAAGGGTGATGAGGGCTCTTTTTTAGCCAAACAGGCAGCAGTTGAACGGAAAAAAGAGATTCAAAGGAGAATCAGCCTGCCGATCAAGACCCCGAATATTCAGATATTTCATAATTGGCATGAAAATTGCTACAGCTTATCATCGTACTGTTTTTCGACTGGATAATAGGCCCCGGGCCGTCTGGAAAATTTAGAGAAAGGTGGGGTTGGAAGCTAATCGGCACTCATAAATTAAACTTAAGCCATGGTAAACCATAATCTCAGACTCGAAAAACATCAGATTTTCATAGGAGTAGAAGGGAGCGGCAATATATGTCCATATCAACCCAATTCAGCGTCCCGCAAAGGATGGAAAGGTTACCGCTGACGTCATATCAGAAAAAAATATTTTACATTATTGCAACCGCTTGGTTTTTTGACTCTATGGATCTTGGCATGCTGACCTTTGTTCTGGGATCCATTAAGACCGACTTAGGTCTGACAACGGTTCAAGCCGGACTCCTTTCCAGTTTCAGCTTCCTCGGTATGTTCTTCGGAGCAGCCAGTGCCGGGATGGCTGCTGACAAGTTTGGCAGAAAGATTGTTTTTCAGACCAGTATGATTCTTTGGGGTGCAGCAAGTATCGCCTGTGCTTTTACCCAAAATGTCGAACAGCTGGCCCTTGCCCGCTTCTTCCTCGGTTTGGGTATGGGAATGGAATTCCCCATCGGTCAGTCTCTGATATCGGAATTTATTCCCGCCAAAAACCGCGGACGCTATATTGCACTTTTGGAAGGCTTCTGGCCCATAGGTTTCATTGCTGCCGGCATCTTATCCTATTTCCTTCTCCCCATAGGAGGCTGGCGCCTGGTGTTCCTCTGTGAAGGTATCCCCGCAATCTTTGTTTTGATCATCCGCAGAATGGTCCCGGAATCCCCCCGTTGGCTGGCCGATACCAATCAGGATGAGAAAGCGGACGTGGTAATGACGGCATTTGAGAAAAATGTGGAGAAAGCTTATGGTAAAGAGCTGCCGCCGCCTATTAAAGATGATAATCTGGTTATCGGCAAGCATGAAAAGAAATTCTCCTTTCTCCAACTCTGGGCTCCCGGGTATAAAAAAAGAACCATCATGGTCTGGCTCTTGTGGTTCTTTGCCCTCCTCGGCTACTATGGCCTGACAACCTGGCTGAGCGCATTTTTACAGGAAGCAGGCTATTCAGTGACCAAATCCGTGTACTACACGATTATGATCTCGCTCGCCGGTATACCCGGGTTCTTCAGTGCGGCTTACTTCATTGAGAAAAACGGCCGTAAGCCCACTTTAATTGTCGTACTCATCGGCTGCGCCGTCTTTGCCTATCTCTATGGTACCGCCTCAAGTCTGCAGACTTTGATTGGCTTCGGACTCGGTATGCAGTTTTTCCTCTTCGCCATGTGGTCCTCCCTCTATGCCTATACCCCTGAGCTCTATCCTACCCGGGCCAGAGCGACCGGTACCGGCTTTGCTTCCTCCGTGGGGCGCTTCGGTTCCTTGCTGGGACCCTACATCGTAGCAGTTGTCTTGCCGACCTTAGGTAATTCCGGGGTCTTCGCCCTTGGAGCGGCATGCTTTATTGCCGCCGCGCTGTCGGTAGCCATACTTGGTGAAGAAACAAAGGGCAGAGTGCTTGAAGAAATTTCGGCCTGAAATTGCAGTAAACTTTATTTGCATAATAGACCCTCCGGTTTTGCCGGTGGGTTTATTATTTATCCGGCAAGAAAAGAGATAGGACTGGAGAAGGGAAAAAGGCGGATGGCTCCCTAAAAACGGGTATTGACGTTGTTGGGATTGGTTTCCTTGTCTTTATATGGTAAAATTCCAGGTATGTAGAGCAGTGATTAAGGGAGGAGATAAAAATTGGCTAATCGTCAGGTTCAGGCCTCATCGCGATGGGTGGTATTGGCACTTTCTTTTTTTATGATGATCGGGTTCGCTTTGTCTTTACAGGCCCTGCCGCCCCTTTTTGAGCAAATCATGCAAGAGGTATCCTTCTCTAACTCCCAGGCGGGGATTTTAATGGGCGCTTATGCCATTCCCGGAATTTTTCTTCCTTTTGTCGTGGCTTATTTAGCCAGCCGTTTTGACATGAAAAAGTTGATCATAGCCGCTTTAACTATTATGATGGCAGGATTAATAGCCTTTTCTACAGCTGGCTCCTTTTCCCTCTTGGTCGTGTATAGATTGGTGGCGGGAATAGGGGCGACGGTGCTGGTCGTACTGGCTCCTCTCCTAATCACCATGTTTTTTGACCAAAAGAATATTGGTATTGCCATGGGTATTTTTAATATCGCTGTTCCCTTAGGCACGGTCATAGCGGCCAATCTTTTTGGTTCTTTGGGGCAGCTCCTTAGCTGGAGAATGGTCCTGTTTGGTGTTGCCGCCTTTTTGGGAGCCATTCTCCTTTTGGTGATCTTTGCCCTCTCCTTACCCCAAAAAGACGGCGGTGCAGATGCCAGGGGCTTAAGCAAAGAACCGGCGCCCAAATTCAGAGGCAGGCAGCCGGAGCCTTTGGCTGCTTGCCGGGATTTGGGTTTTAGCTAATTTTCAGCTTTTGGCTTATGTTACCTTTGGCCCCCAATTCTACCAATCCTTCGGTTTAGCGAACCAAAAGGCCGGATTTTTAACAAGCTTGATCATGCTGGCCTCCATTTTTCTGGCCCCGGTTATCGGAGTGGCTTTCGATAAAACCGGCCGGAAAAAGCCTTATTTGCTCACCGGGAGCGTCGTGATCCTCCTTGCTTTTGTTTTACTGGCCCTTCATTTCCCTGGTCTGCCCTTATGGGCAGTTGCTTTGGGCATAGGCTTTGCCCCCATCCCTGTTTTCGTATTTGCTCATCTCCCGGAGACCGTTAAACCCCATGAAGTAGGCATGGGGATGGGGATGCTGACCATTGCTTCCAACTTAGGCACCACCATGGGACCCTCCGCCCTGGGCTCAATCCTCGATCGGACAGGCGGCAATTTCACTGTTTCCTTGATGGTTTTGGCTGCGGTGTCTATCGTAATTATCGCTTTTTCCCTGGGATTAAAATCCGGAAACTTGCAAAGCGAAAGCTAGCATCCATTAGAATCAGTTAGGAGCGCAGAAAAACGTAGAAATTCGAAGGATTTTCCATGATAAAAGAGAATACTAAATAGTCAGATTCTTTGTCCGGTCATCTATCAGTTTACGGGGTGTGATCTTAAAACATTGAAGAAAGATTATTGGGAGGTATTCACTTCATGGAATCCATTTTTTTCGTAGCTCTAACCCCCGGTATGGCCCAGATTGCTGAGGAAGCAAGGCAAGCATTAAATTTATCCTTTCCCATAGAAGTCGTCAGCTTTGATCAGGGCAAAGAGGTTATCAAAGCCAACCCTCAGATTGATGTGATGATCAGCCGGGGGCTGATGGTTGATTTGCTGCGCGAAAATACCGACAAACCAATCGTTGGGCTGACCATGACCATCGACGAGATGCTGGAAGCGGTTCAGCGGCTTATCGCCGCAGGAGCGACGAAAGTGGGTGTAGTCGCCCACAGGGGATTTTTGGCTATGGGAAGTTCAGACTTCAGGTTGGGTGATTTAACGATTCATATCAGACCATGGAACACCCTGGGGGATATACCGATGATCCTGGAGAAGCTGCAGCAAACCGGTGTTCAAGCCATAGCCGGAGACAAAGGAGGATACACCGCCGCCGAGGAGCGGGGGTTTGCAGGGGGGTTGCTGGAGTCGGGGCCCCTTGCGGTGAGAAGAGCTATAGACGAGGCTTTAAAAATAGCGAGGGCTCAGGAACGGGAGCGGGAGAAGGAACAGGAAAAAGCCCGCCGTTTTGAGCAGGTGTTATCCGAGCTCTATTCCGGTTTAGAACAGTCCGCCTCCTTTGTTGAGGAGCTGGCCGCATCTTCAGAGGAACTTGCCGCCTCAAGTCAGGAATCATCCGCCATTGCCCAAACAACCACCCGGGAGATGGAGGGCATTACAGGAATATTGGATGTCCTGCGCAGGGTTGCCCAGCAGACCAACCTATTGGGGCTGAATGCCGCCATTGAAGCCGCCCGTGCCGGTGAACACGGCCGGGGATTCTCAGTGGTTGCCGAAGAAGTTCGCAAGCTGGCTGATGAAAGCAACCGTTCGGCAAAGAATATTGAACAGATGCTGACCAGATTCCATGAGTCGGTGGTTCAGGTCCAGAATAATGTGGAAGCCAGCAGTGAGATTACCCAGGAACAAGCCAAGTCTACCCAAGTCTTGTCTCAGAATTTAGAAATGCTCAAAGGCATAGGGGATAAACTCAGAGTGATGGCCTGAAAACACGCTCGGGAGCGCTAACGGGCGGATTTAAAGCAGGAAGCAGAAATACGCAAAGGAGAGCCGCCAGTTACTTTAATAAGTAATCCGGCGGCTCTCCCTTATGAGCGGCATACAGCTGGACATCCGCAGCCAAGTCAGTTCAGGAGTTCTCATTTTGTTGCTTTTTGGTAAAAATACATAGTATGCAGACAATTTTACGGAAAAAAATAGGCTCCATTTCCAAAATGTGCTATAATTGAACGGAATATCTTGAGAAGTAATAGGAAGTGATGTATTTTACCTAGAGAAGGATTTTACATCAAAATTGAGTTGCCTGGTAATTGGCTAATTGATTTAAAAAATCGAAGATGAATTACATCATTATAAGTTGGCGGTGATGAATTAATGAAATTAGATCCCTATAGCCCTGTTCCCTTACATGCACAGCTTACGGAATACATTAAAAACGAAATATTAAAAGGCAACTATACGGGAAAAATTCCTAGTGAGCGCGAGCTTATAGAGGAATTTAATGTAAGTCGGACCACAGTGCGCGAATCAATTTCGACCTTAGTTCGTGATGATTTTCTTGAAAAAAGACATGGGAGAGGGACCTTTGTTAATTTACGGCCTGTTCATGAAATGTGGCATGGTAATTTAAAATCTTATACCGAAAACATAGAAGCAGCTGGAATGAAACCTGGCGCAAAATTGCTCTTTTCAGGGATAAGAAATAAACCGGAAACAATAGCCAGAAAGTTTAACAATGAATCATTTTATTTCATTGAACGCCTTCGCTATGCTAATGATAACATTATGGCTATTGAACGAAAGTTTTTTGATCTGGAAATTGGTAAAAAGTTAGCGGAATTTGATCTTGATCAAGCTAATATTTATGAAATTTTAGAGAATTCCCTGGGTGTTACTCTTTGTGAAGCAGAGGAGACCATTACCAGTCAAGTTCCCAGCTTAGAAGATGCCAAGTTACTAGGTATAAGTAAATCTTCAAGTGTGCTTGTCACTGAACGATCCACTTACAGCCCCGAGAAAAAGCTGATTGAAGTTGTCAATACCACTTTTCGTGCTGATAAATACGCGATTACAATAAAAATGAAACGTAATAATAGTCGCAGTAAAACGATTTCTGTAGAAGATTAGTACAGCCTGCGGATAGCTCCTTTACCATATTTAGGGATTTATTTCCGGGAGAATTTAAACTCTAAAAGCTTGAACCCCTTGTATTTGCAAGGTGTTTAAGCTTTTTTTCTACCTTTGGCCGCGGCGGAAATCCAATGAGAAAATAAGGCCGGGTTTAATAATAAAAAAATCAGAAAACTCTATTGACACATAACAAAGAGTAATAGTAAACTATGTGTAGAATAACTGGTAATTACGTCATTACGTGACGACGTGATTAAGAATTTCTTACTATTCAAGGAGGAAGCCAAAAAAATGTCAAAAATAAAAATGACACCTAGCGAGGCAATTTGTGAAACATTAGTAGCAGAGGGTATTACACACGTTTCCGGTATTGTAGGGTCCGCTTTTATGGATCTCATAGACTTATTTCCAACAGCAGGTATTGAGTTCATATCTGTACGCCATGAACAATCTGCGGGTCATATGGAAGATGCCTTCTGTAGAGTGACAGGAAAAGCCGGCGTTATTATCGGCCAAAACGGCCCTGGCATCACAAATATGGTAACCTCCGTAGCTGCTGCAAATTCTGCCCACACCCCCATGGTTATCATTTGTCCGTCAGCAGGCACACCCACAGTAGGGTGGGATGGTTTCCAGGAAGCAGATACAGTGCAGATTTTTAAAGCGATTACCAAAGCGGCAATCCAAGTTCCTCATCCTTCCAGAGCTGCAGATTGCCTGCGTACCGCATTCCGCATTGCTTACGCAGAGCGTGGTCCCGTTCTCTATGATATTCCCAGAGACTATTTCTACGGCGAAGTCGAAGAGCAAATTCTCGAACCCCATCAATACAGAGTTAGTCAACGTGGTTGTGGCGATCTGGCATCTCTGGACAAAGCAGCGGAATTACTCTTTTCTGCAGAACGCCCTGTAATCATCTCCGGTCGTGGCGTTGTTGACACGCAGGCCAGAGATATAGTTGCTGGAATCGCCGGACTTTTAACAGCACCCGTTGCATGTACCTATTTGCACAATGATGCTTTCCCTGCCGATCATCCCCTTTGGGTTGGCCCTATCGGTTACATGGGATCAAAAGCGGCCATGCATAGCCTGGCCGAAGCAGATGTTATTCTCGCCCTTGGCACCAGGCTTTCCGTATTTGGTACTCTGCCCCAATATGATATTAACTACTTCCCGGAAAACGCCAAGATCATTCAGGTAGATATTAATCCTCGCCATATTGCCCGAACCCACCCCGTGGAAATAGGGATTATTGCCGATGCCAAAGAGGCTGCGAAAGAGATTCTTAAACGGCTGGAAGCAAAAATTCCCGCACCTGAAGTCAACAAAGGACGCTTAGCTACAATCAAAGCACGGCAAAAGGATTGGGAGGATGAGATTGTAAGTTTGGCAATGGTTGACGGCGATCCTATCAATCCGCGCCGCGGCCTTTATGAAGTTCAAAAGGCACTCCCTGAAAACGCTATTGTAGCAACCGATATCGGTAACGTATCTTCCACTGCTAACAGCTATCTGAAATTTACCGGTAAAGGAATGCATATTGCGGCATTAACTTTTGGTAACACCGGTTTTGCCTATCCTGCAGCCCTTGGTGCCCAACTGGCTGATCGCAATGCACCTGTAGTCGCCATCATAGGGGATGGAGCCTGGGGAATGAGTCTTCATGAAGTCAGCACGGCTGTTGAACAAAACCTGCCCGTTGTAGCCATTGTCTTCCGCAACGGTGGTTGGTGTGCGGAGAAGAAGAATCAAGTGGACTTCTATAATAATCGTTTTGTTGGCGCAGATATTCCCAATCCGGAAAGTTTCGTACCTGTTGCCATAGCCATGGGAGCAGAAGGGGTCAGGATTGAGAAAGCCGAAGAAGTCGGCCCGGCACTGGCAAGAGCCTTGGCAGCACGTAAGCCAACCGTCCTGGAGATAGTGTGCGACGGAACTCAATTAGCCCCACCCTTTAGAAAAGATGCACTAAAACTTCCTGTACGTTTATTGCCAAAATATCAAAAACTTGATTATCGGAATTGGGATAAAAACTAAGAAAGAAAAAGGTCCTGCTTTAAATGTTAATTTGAAGGTGCCTGTCAAGGGAGGGCGTTAGCCGGGATGAAGTTCCTGCCCTTGACAGGCTGATATCGCCCCAGCTCTTATAGCCATGCAGGGTCTGGTTGCTCAGAGATACCTGCTCAGGTAGAATAGTAACGGTCATTGCGATAGAGGGAACCTTCACTAAGTAAATCCAAAAATGAAATGGGGAGGAGTTGATGCAAAACATAATAAGTGAAAGTCTTATTAAGGACATAACAGCAAGTGCAAATTAAGGAGGGACTATAATGCAAAAAGGTATATTTTTAAGGAAACTGTTAGTTGTCTCATTAGTTGCCGGACTTTCTTTAGTTGGTTGTGGCGCTAAAGCGTCCAGTGATAGTGCAGGAGCCGGAACCGAGCAGAAAGCCATGAAGATGCGTTTGACACAAACCAAATCGGATAATCATCCTGTGTCCCAGGGGTATGTTAAATTTGCGGAATTGGTTAAGGAAAAAACGAATGGACAAATTGTAGTTGACGTATTTAATAATGGTGTTCTTGGCAATGACCGCGAAGGGGTCGAAGCCGCCCAGCAAGGAACAATAGAATTTGGGGGTTCATCCACCCCGAACATGTCGAGCTTTACCAATATTTTTACAGCTTGGGATCTGCCCTATATTTTCCAAACAAAAGAAGATGTTTACAAAGTTGTCGATGGCGAGCCGGGTCAATTGGCATCTCAGGAACTGGAAAAGTCCGGTTTTAAGGTGGTAATGTACCCGGATTACGGATTCCGTCAATTTGTTAATAATGAAAAAGAAATTAAATTACCCGCAGATATGAAAGGTCTTAAAGTAAGAACCACCAACTCACCGGTTGAACAGGCCGACTTTAAGGTATGGGGTGCTAATCCTACTCCTATAGGCTGGACTGAAGTATATACCGCACTTCAGCAAAAAACCGTTGACGGCGAAGGGAATTCCTATGGTTTACTTTGGGAGACAAAGCACCAGGAAGTTTTGAAATTTGCTACCGAAATAAATTATAACTATAGTTCCGACATTCTGGTCATGAACAAAAAGATTTTCGACGGCTTAAGCCCTGAATTGCAAAAGGCGATATTAGATGCAGGAAAAGAAGCGGTTCAATGGCAAAGAGAGCTTGCCAATACGAAAGAAGAAGAAGCCAAAGAGAATTTCAAAAACTTTGGTATAAAAATTTATGAACCTACCCCTGATGAGATGAAGCAATGGAAGGGGAGCGTTAAACCGGTCTGGGATGAGTTTATCGTCAAAGGTAAAGCGGATCCGGAATATGTTGACCTTATTCTAAAAACAATCGGCAAAACAAAGGAAGAAGTTTTTCAATAAAATGTCATAATGGCTTGAATTCAATGGAGGATCCCTTCTACCTTTATTAATGAAGGAATCCTCCAAAATGATCTCCAAATACTGTATTGCTCTTCAGTGGAATGATAAATGGAGGACTGTATCATTATGATCAAAGAAGAAGCACAACAAAGAAAAACCTTTTCGGGACTTTTAAGGGTACTTGATCAAAGGTTTGAAGAAGTTGCAATAGTGGCCGGTTTTCTATTCTTTACAATTTTAATAACCTTACAGGTCATCAACCGTTATGTATTGACATTTGCCGATATTGCCAACATTAATGTATGGTCGGAAGAGTTAGCTAGATATGTTTTTATTTGGGTTTCATATATTGGGGCGGCTCTGGTTATAAAAAAACGAGCCAATATCAATGTGGACGCCGTTACCAGGATTTTACCTGTTTCTTTTAGTAAAGTCTTGAATTTGGTCAGTTCATTATTAACCTTCGTTTTGTTTTACATTCTGATTAAAGGCGGAATAGCCACTATAACTATGCAGGTTACCAATCATCAGGTTACTCCGGCAATGGGAATCCCTATGTACATACCATATTTAGCCGTTCCTTTGGGAATCAGTCTGATGTTCTTCAGAACACTGCAAAACATTATTGCAGACATCAAAGAAATGAGCTTTCAATCGATTGTGCTGGGCATAGCAATTACCATTATACTGTTTTTACCCATTTTGCTGGTTGATAATATTAACGCTACTCTTTTGTTATTTGCTTATTTTATATTATTGATAATAATGGGCGTACCCATTGCCTTTAGTTTGGGAATTGCTACTTTGGTTACAACAATAAACTCTCAAGCTATACCTTTGGATTATTTTTCTCAGGCAGCGTTTAACGGCATTGATAGCTTTCCCATTATGGCCATACCATTTTTTGTAGCTGCGGGAGTCATCATGGGAAGCGGAGGCTTATTAAGAAGGCTGTTAAATCTGGGCAATGAATTAGTAGGCTTCTTCCCGGGCGGATTAGCTTTAGTGACGGTTATTACCTGCATGTTCTTTGCCGCAATAAGCGGTTCCGGGCCGGCGACGGTTGCTGCAGTGGGAACTATGATGATACCTGAAATGAAAAGGCAGGGATATAGCGTTGCTTTCAGTGCGGCAATAGTAGCAGCTGCCGGCTCAATTGGTGTCATTATTCCACCTAGTAATCCTTTTGTTATTTATGGAGTTGTTGGCCAAGAATCGGTTGGAAAACTGTTTATTGCAGGTATTATTCCTGGAGTCCTAATTGGTATAATTTTAATGATTCTGGCTTATAGTACCTCAAAGAAAAATGGTTGGAAAGGCAATAAAGATCGAATAGATATAATTGCAGTACTTCGAGCCGCATGGGATGCCAAATTGGCTTTAGTCGTACCTGTTATTATTTTGGGCGGTATTTATGGCGGATATATGACTCCTACGGAAGCAGCAGCCATTTCTGTAACTTACGGTTTGCTCATTGGACTGTTTGTTTACCGTGATTTAAAATTCAAGGATATGTACAATTGTCTGGTCGAGTCAGGTTCCACCACCGCGGTGATCATTATTCTTATGGCTATGGCGACAATCTTTGGCAGATTCATTACTATAGAGCGAGTCGCTGAGACAGTGGCAGCTTTTGTATTGGGTATCAGTACGAATAAAGTTATTGTATTGTTGTTGATCAATATATTTCTTCTTTTTGTAGGAATGGTTATGGAGGCACTTGCGGCAATCATCATTTTAACCCCTATTTTACTGCCAATGGTCTCACAGCTGGGTGTGGATCCTATACAATTTGGCGTTATCATGGTCGTCAATTTAGCGATTGGTTTCATAACACCACCAGTCGGAGTTAATTTGTTCGTTGCTTCCGGAATATCAAAAGTAAGAATAGAAGAAATCACCCGCCCAGCTATCCCGCTTATCCTGGGTATGATATTTATCCTTTTACTGGTTACCTATATACCAGAGATTTCCTTATGGCTTCCTTCATTAATGCGTTAAAGAGTGCAAGAAGGGGGTATAGATTTGAAACAGGTTTTATCCATGGACAGTATAAACATCCTGACTTCCCGGATAGTGGAAATGGCTTTATCAGATGGCAAACCTCCTGTAAGCATGGCTGTTTGCGATAACCATGGTTTCTTGATGTATTTCTTAAGGATGGATGGCGCACCTATACGCAGTATTGAGTTAGCAAAGAATAAAGCCTATACGGCCTCCAGAATGGGAACGACAACGGAAGCTTTCCATAAACGTCTTTCCGAAGAACAACTGAATATTAATTATTTTTGTGATTCATGTCTTACGGCTATGCCAGGGGGTACTCCCGTTGTCTTAAATAATGGATTAATCGGAGCAGTAGGGATTAGCGGACGGTGTCCGAAGAACGATCAGGAATTAGCAGACAAAGCAGTTACCCTCATCCTTCAGAAATTAGAATAAATGCTTTCAGACACCTTGAACATCCATTTCAAGTCCCTTCCGGCCCAGCTTCCAACCCACGGCTGCGGCCCGCATGCCGATAAAGTCGGCATACAGCCCGCCCTCGGCCATAAGCTGTTCATGGCCGCCCCGCTGGACGATCCTGCCCTGATCCAGCACCAGAATCTGCTGAGCATTGCGCACGGTTTTCAGCCGGTGGGCGATCATAATGATGGTCTTGTTTTTGGTCATTTCGGCGATAGCCTCCTGCAACCGGCTTTCATTTTCCGGATCCACATTGGCGGTGGCTTCATCGAGAATGACGATGGGGGCATCCTTTAAAATGGCCCGGGCGATGGAAATCCGTTGACGCTCCCCTCCCGAAAGGGTGGCGCCCCCCTCACCGACCATCGTGTCGTATCCCTCCGGCAGCATCATAATAAAGTCGTCGCAGCGGGCTCTTTTGGCCGCTTCCCGCACCTCCTCCAGAGTCGCGTCAGGCTTTCCGAAACGGATATTGTTAAGAATAGTGTCATTGAACAAATAGACCTTTTGAAAGACCATGCTGAAATTGGCCAGCAGACTATCCAGGCTATAATCCCGCACATCCCTGCCGCCCAAAGTGATGGAACCGCTGTCCACATCCCAGAAGCGGGTGATCAGATGGCATAAGGTGGTTTTTCCTCCTCCTGAAGGACCGATGATCGCCGTGGTGGTTCCGGCAGGAATGCGGAAAGAGACATCATCCAGGATTTTTTTCTTGTCATAGGAGAAGCTGACATTGCGGCCCTCAATAGCATAACTCTGAGGGTGGATAGCCTTGCCCAGCTCATCCATCACCGGAGTATGATGAATTTCCTCCACCCGGTCGATGGATATGTCGATAGCGCGCAGCAAAGCGGACATGCTGCCGGCTGTTTCCAGCTGACTGTAGATAATAAAGGCGGAGATCAGCATCAGCAGGCAGGTGGTGAGGTTCATGCTGCCGGTCAGGTAAAAAGCGATGGCAGCGATTACCACCAGAATACTGAATAATTTAAGGATCAGGCTTTGCAGGAACATATAAGGAATGAAGGCGATCTCCAGACCCACATTATTTTTTTCGCATTCGTCGATGGCCTGATCAAGGGTATGGCCGGCTGCCTGGGCCAGATTGAAAGCCCGCACCACACTGATACCCTGCACATATTCCAGTACTGCACCCACCAGGGCAGACTGGGCCGCTACCCGGGCCGGGGAAATGGTCCGGGATTTTTTCTGCATCAGTCCATTGGCCCCCATGAACACCAGGATGCCGGCCAGGATGATCAGACCGATGCGCCAATCGAAAAAGAGCAGCATCAGAGTGATGATGGCGGCATGGACATAGCCGTGAATGATCTTATCCATGACTCGGGGGGCGATATCCTGTACGTCCTCCATGGTGTTGGTAACGGCGGCGGTAATGGCTCCCAGACTATGGTCATTAAAATAGCCCATAGGCATGTATTTCAGGCGATCGCCGATTTCCGTCCGTTTGTCGGCGCACATCATGAAGCTGCCCTCGGCTTGGGCCATGGTGGCCCGCTGCCGGGTAAGAATAGCCCCCAGCATACTGAGGAACATGATCGCGAAGGAGGTCCAGGCTGTTCCGGCGGTCATCGTTCCCTCCACGATCCCTTGCAAGACCACCGCCAGGGCCAGAATCTGCAGGGCCTGGAAGATGGAATTGATCAGGGCCAGGGCAATGCCTTTTTGCATCAGTTTCCCGCGCTTGCCGGCAAAGGCAAAAAATTTACGAATCGTTCCAATCATTTTATTTCCTCCTTACGCAGCGTCCTTAGCATTGATGTGGGCCCGCCAGAGCTCCTGATATAATGGGCTGCTTTCCAGCAGTTGCTCATGGGTGCCCAGGGCAGCTACCCGGCCCTTCTCAATCAGGGCAATCTGATCGGAATCCGTGATGGTGGAGAGCCGGTGAGCGATGACGATGAGGGTTTTGCCCGCCACCAGCTTGGCCACGGCATCCTGGATGACAGATTCGTTTTCCGGGTCGGTATAGGCTGTGGCTTCATCCAGAATAACGATGGGGGCATTTTTGAGCATGGCCCGGGCGATGGTGATCCGCTGGCGTTCACCCCCGGAGAGATGTCCACCGGCCCCGCCGGCCACAGTGTCGTATCCGTCGGCCAAACCCATAATAAAGTCGTGGCAGCCGGCAGCCTTAGCCGCCTCCCGCACCTCCTCATCACTGGCGGCTGGGCGGCCAAGGCGGATGTTTTCCAGGATGCTCTGATCAAAGAGGAAATTATCCTGGGCTACATAAGCGATCTTATCCATAAGCTGAGGGGCGGGAATGTTCCTGACATCCACGCCGCCGATAGAGAGGGTTCCGTCCTTGACAT
This sequence comes from Desulfitobacterium hafniense DCB-2, assembly GCF_000021925.1. Classification (NCBI taxonomy): domain Bacteria; kingdom Bacillati; phylum Bacillota; class Clostridia; order Eubacteriales; family Desulfitobacteriaceae; genus Desulfitobacterium; species Desulfitobacterium hafniense. The sequence continues at coordinate 4,933,019 of NC_011830.1, read as the reverse complement.
CCCAGAAAGAGGCGATGAGCTTGGCGATGGTGGATTTGCCGCTGCCGGAAGGTCCCACCAGAGCGGTTACGGACCCGGCGGGAATGGCCAGATCAACCCCATGCAGGATCTCCGTTTCCCCATAACCGAAAGTAACGCCCTTGAGTGCGATGTCCGTACCGTCCAGCCGGGCAAGAACCGTTGGCCGCACTTGCTCCCCTTCATCGAGGATGTCGCCGATTTCCCCGATAATAACCTTGATTTTGGCAAGATCGTCGGTGTAATACATCGCGGAAAGCAGCGGTGCCATGATGCCCAGGGCCAGAATCATGATCGTGATGAAATCGGCTCCGGACAGAGAGCCGTTCATGTAAAAAACACAGCCCAAAGGCAGGACCCCGATGAGCACGGCGGGCCAAATGCCGATGCCCATGGAAAAGTACAGCTGCACATCCCGCATCCAATCCAGCCCATAGGTAGCATTCTTATGGACCGCATCGGCGAATTTCTTATAGGAAGTGGCCGATTGCCCGAAAGCTTTGATCACTTCAATGCCGTTGATATACTCCACAGCCGTGGCGTTCATATGCCGGCCCACACCAACATACTCCCCAAAGCGCTTTTCATAGTCTTTCATCATGCCCATATAGCAGACTGCGCCAATGGGCAGAGTGATCAGAGAGATCAGGGCCATGCGCCAGTCCAGGACGAACAGGTAACCCACAATAGCCAGGGGGACCAGCAGATTGGAGGTCATTTCCGGCAGCACATGGGCCAGAGTCGGTTCAATACTGTCCACTTTTTCCACCATACTGTTTTTGAACTTTCCTGAGGGAGTATCCAGGACATAGCCCATGGGAACCCGGGTCAGCTTTTGAGCGATCCGCCGCCGCACTTCAGAAATCACCGCAAAAGTAGCCTTGTGGGATAAACTCGTGGAGAGGTTATGAAACACAGCCTTGCCCAGAAAACCGGCGGCCGCCACGGCGCACCAGCCTAAATACCAATTAAAATCACTCCCTCCTTCAATCAGTCCCCAAATCATTTGGGATACCGCAAAATAGGGGATCATGCTGCAAGCGACCCCCAGTATGGCCAGCAGCACCGACAGGACGTACTCTTTCCTGTGGGGACCCGCGTACTCCTTGAGGCGGGCCACTGCTCCCGGTGTGTTAGTTTGATCCATGGTAATCTCCTCCTCTTTAAATAATAGTCAGCTTGTTTAAGTTAAAGTTAGCTCCTGCTAACTTATAGGCAAAAAATTTTTGGGGCGAGTGCCCTGTGCACTAGACAAGCCCCAAAAGGTTTTTCCAACCGGCGCTGAAAAAATCAGTAAGACGTTCGATATATTCCCGGGCCTCTTCTTTAGGCATATCATGGGCGACAACTTCAAAAAAACCGGTCAGATAAGCGCTGGCCAGCATATGATTGAGATCATCCGGGATATGGGTAACCCGCCGCCCCATGTTCTCCATGCAGGAAAGAAAGATAGTGGAGCTCTCCACCTCCACTTCAGCCAGACGATGGACATAATTTTCATAAGATGTCCCTTCAGCATGGCAGATAAGCAGTTTAAAGGCATCATAATGCTCATAAACGTAATTAAAGCACTTCCATATCCTCGGCTCGATCTGCTGAGTCATCTCCGCAAGCTGCTGCTCCGGCGGCAGCGCTTCGAACTCCTGATGAGCGCGCAGGTAGATAGTATAGAGGGTTTCCGCCTCTTCCCGGACCAGCGCCTCAAACAAAGCGTCTTTATCGGCGTAATATCCATATAAGGCGCCGGTGGTTACGCCGCAGGCCTTGGCGATGGAGCGCAGGGAAGAGTTCTGAAAGCCCAGGCGCAGAAATTCCTCTTGGGCGGCCTGCAGAATCCGCTGCTGAGTAGTCTGTTCCTTGTCAACCATGCCCTAACCCTCCAATTCCCTTGTCGAATTAATATAACATCGTTATATAACGATGTTATATTAACATTTACTCACCAGGAAGTCAACGGATTTCGCCGACAAGTTTTGTTCTTACGGTTTGAGTTTTGCGCTTGCTTTTTGGGATTGGTGCTTACTTTTTGAGATGATAAGGCACCGTTGTCACAACCACATTTCTTCTATGGAGCAAAGCCGTGCGGATCAATAAGCTGGATTGATTGTGAAGAATATGATGCCAGCCTTTTTTAGGGATGAATTCCGGGATGAGAACAGTAATCTGATAATTGGCTTCCGCCGTCCGCCGTTCAACGGAATCGATAAACTTGGTCAGTGGCTGAATAATGCTCCTGCGCAGGGAATAGAGAGTGACCAGGCGAACGCCGGTCTGCCAGTTTTCCCATTTCTCTTCCAGTTTGGTTTGGTCCTCTTTATTAAACGAGACATGGACGGCGATAATCTGCTGTGGGGATAAAGATTGAGCATAGTTGAGGGAGTTCTCCACAACCCGGGTGATCCCGGCAATGGGGATGATGATAATATTTCCCTGAACCGGCAGCGCCTTTTCCCAGGCCGAAACGCGCAGCTCTTCCGCTATTGCATCATAATGCCTGCGGATTTTTCTGAACATAGAAATCATCAGGGGAATGAAGATGATAATGGGCCAAATCTGCGAAAATTTTGTTAAAAAGAAAATCAAAGTCACACTGAAACAGATGAGAGCGCCTGTGGCATTGATCAGCAGCTTGGGCAGCCAACCTTTCGGCCTTTCTCTAAACCATTTCACGATCATGCCGGTCTGGGACAAAGTAAAAGGAATGAAGACACCGACTGCGTAAAGCGGGATGAGCTGCTCAGTGCGTCCTTTAAAGGCAATGATCAGAAGAATGGATAAGAAACCGAGGCTTATGATGCCGTTGGAATAACCCAGGCGGTCGCCACGCATGGTGAATATTCTGGGGATAAACTTATCTTTGGCAAGATTAACCGCCAAAAGGGGAAAGGCCGAGTAACCGGTGTTGGCGGCCAGAATCAGGATAAGGGCGGTTGTTCCTTGAATAAAATAATAGAGGTAATTGCGCCCGAAGACATCTTCAGCGATCTGAGAGACCACAGTGACCTCTTCACTGGGAGCAATTCCATAGAAATACCCTAAGAGCACAATGCCGGAAAAGAGGATTCCCAGCAAACCCCCCATGGCCATCAGGGTTTTGGCGGCATTGCTCGGGGCGGGTTCCTTAAAATTCGGTATGGCATTGGAGATGGCCTCCACTCCCGTTAAGGCCGAACTTCCTGAGGCGAAGGCTTTCATCAACAAAAAAAGGCTTAATCCTGCGACAGGTGTACCGATAGGTGCAGACAATACAGGTGAGACCTGGCCCGTCAAAATCTTGTATCCCCCTGCTCCGATCAAGATCAATAAGGCAACGACAAATAAATAGACTGGATAAGCCAATATAGAAGCAGATTCTGTTACCCCTCTTAAATTAAGAATCGTAAGGAGAACAACAAAGAGAATGGCGATAGTCACATGATGGGCGTGCAGGGCAGGAAAGGCGGAAGTCAGGGCGTCTGTGCCTGCGGAGACACTGACAGCCACTGTTAAAATATAGTCGACCAATAAAGAGCCGCCCGCTATTAATCCCGGAGTAACCCCCAAATTATTTTTAGAAACCATATAAGCTCCGCCGCCGTGAGGATAGGCGAAAATAATTTGCCGGTAAGATAGGATCAAAGCCACTAAAAGGATTAAAACCCCCACGGCAAGAGGAAGAGAATACCAAAAGGCAGCTGCGCCCACTGCAGCCAGAACAATCAGGATTTGCTCCGGACCATAAGCCACTGAGGATAAAGCATCTGAGGACAGAATGGCCAAAGCTTTCTTTTTATTAAGCTTTTGCTCTCCCAGCTCTGTTGATTTTAAAGGACGTCCGATTAAGAAACGCTTGAGGGAAGAGATCATTGTTTATGCCAGCTCCTTTTATCGTTAAAGCAACAACTTCGCCTCTATTTATAGCACCGATCATATAAAGAGAGGATTAAGGTTTTTAGCCGGCCCATAAAGATTTCATAAAGATTTTGCGGAAGATCTCATAAGAAACGGCTGAAACCCCAATTATTCTTTAAGCAAAGAATAATTATAGATTTCAGCCGTTCAAGGCGGGTTATAAATGTTGCAGAGCACTAGTCTTCCATCATGCGATAGCCGACGCCGACTTCGGTAACAATATAGCGGGGCTCTCCCGGGTTCTGCTCGATCTTTCTGCGGATATTGGCCATGTTGACCCGCAGTGCCTGGATTTCATTGGTATAGGGCCCCCATACTTCTTTCATGATAAAATCATGGGTGAGGACCTTGCCGATATTTCTGGCCAGCAGAACCATGATCTTATATTCAATGGGGGTAAAATGGACCTCCTGGCCATCAAGTAGAATACGCCTTTTCTGATAATCGATCTCAAGATGTCCCACTGTTACTTTTTCCTGCTCCCCGGGGCTCATCATTAAATTCTTCTGACTATGCCGGATGGCAGTTCTGATTCTGGCCAGCAGCTCCAAAGTTCCAAAAGGTTTGGTGATATAGTCGTCCGCGCCCAGATCAAGAGCTTCCACCTTTTCCTGTTCATTGCCCCGTGCTGAGACCACCACAATGGGTATCCCCGTCCATTGCCGCAGTGATTTCAAAACCTCGGTGCCATCCAGATCCGGCAAACCCAGATCGAGCAAAATCAAATCCGGACTATAGGAGGAAGTCAGGGAAAGGGCATCCTTGCCTTTCGCCGCCCTGATGACCTTATAATCATTGGCGGTTAAGGTGGCCGCAATAAAGTTGCTGATTTTCTCATCATCCTCAACAATTAATAGTAAAGGTTTATTGTTCAAGGTCAGTCCCCTCCAAAGGCAGTGTAAACCGGAATGTGGCGCCGCCCGCTTTTTTATTGGCAGCTTCCATTTTACCATGATGGGCTTTGACTATGGACATGCAGATGGATAAGCCGATGCCCATTCCCCTTGCTGAGTCGGCGCTGCGCTTACCGTTGGGAACATAGCTCTCAAAAAGGTAAGGGAAATTCTGCTCCGGGATGCCGGTTCCATAATCGATGACTTCAAACAGGGCCTCCTTCTCAAGCTTTTTTACATTGACCTCAATGGCGGCGTTTTCCGGGGAATGCTTAATGGCGTTTTCGATCAGATTGATCAGAACCTGCTCAATTAAGGTGCCATCCATGGGGACCAGCAGCAGCTCCGCCGGTACGTCAACCTTGATCCTTTGCTGAGGAAACCGCTTTCTGATGCGGCTGACAGCTGCCGCGACAATCTCCTCAGCAGCCTCGGCTGTCTTGGCCACATTCATCGTCCCCTCTCTGATGCGCGTCACGGACAGCAGGTTCTCCACCATTCTGATCAGCCATTGTGAATCCTCTTTAATATTGGCCAGCAATTGCTGCTGAGTTGGTTCATCCAGAGTTTGACGATTTTCCAGAAGGGCGGAGCTTGCTCCCAGAATAGCGGTCAGAGGGGTGCGGAGGTCGTGAGAAATAGCCCGCAGCAGGTTGCTTCTCATTTTTTCTTTTTCCGATTCCACAAACAGCCTTCTTTGTTCATCCGATAAATGCTGCCTTTCCAGAGCCAGCGCTACCTGGGAGGTGATCACCTGGAGCAGGGAACGGCCGGCTGTATTAAGCTCCCCTTGAGCGCAGGATAAGCCGATTACCCCAAGCACCTTACCCTGGGCAATAACCGGTACATAAAACCCCTGGGAATCCATGGGGGTGTCTGAGCCTAATCCTGCCTGGGCCTTATGTAAGAAGGCCCATTGGGCCACGGCCCGCTCATCCTCGGCCAGCATAAAGGAAGCATCGGCTTCAGCCGGGGATTGTCTCAGAACACCTTGGGAAGTTCCCGGATCCTGGGCGTAAAAAATTGCGGATCGCTCAAAAAGCTTGATCATATAGTGATTGATTAAATGGATGATCTTATCCAGTCCCCTGGTGACAAGAAGCTGCTTGCTTATTTCATATAAAAGCTCGGTGCGGTGCTCTCTTTCCAGGGCAAGCTGGGCCTGAGACCCGGCGCGGATGGTCAAGGCGCTGGTGAGGGATGCCACAAGCAGCATAATCAGCAGGGTAACCGGATAATCGGCCTGTATAACATGAAAAGTATAGTAAGGAGTGGTGAAAAAGAAATTGAATAGAAGAACGCTTAAAGCAGACCCCACACTGCCGTAAATATAGCCATTGGTTGTTCTTGAAATAATGAAGACAGACAAGATATAGACCATAATGACATTCTGTTCACCGATGGCCAAAGCGCGCAGCCCCATGGAAAACAAGGTTGCCGCGGTGAGCAAGCCTATGGTTTTAAACGTATCCGTCCAGCTGCTTTTCATAAATTCACCACCTTAAATTGACTATACTATACTCTTATTTTCCCATCTAAGCAAGGTGACGCAATATGGGTGAAGCGGCAGGAGCTCAGCCGGCTTTTTCTGGGCTCTGCAACGAATTTTGCCCAAGAGAAGGAGTTATAAGTCATTTGTTGAATTGTTGAGTTGAAAGGTAAATTATAGCGAAAAAGGTAAGATGAAGGTGAATTGCGCTGTAAATCGGCCTATAAAATGCTGATTCAGGCATGAACCCCATGGAAAAGGATGTGAACCGATGAAAATAACCCCAAAAGATGTGGAAAGGTTGGCCTTCGTGAGCCGCCTGGAACTGACCGACGAAGAAAAGACCGCCTATACCAGGTCCCTTCAGGAAAGCTTAAGCTATCTGGACCTGTTAAAACAAGCTGACACAACTGCCGTAGAAGCGGCGGAGCGGGTGCTGCCCATGATCAACCTGTTTCGGGAAGACAAAGCCCAGCCCGGTCTGGCTAGGGAACTGGTTTTCGCCAATGCACCTGAGGAAGAGGATGGGGCTTTTAAAGTACCCCGTATACTATAGACAGGAGGTTTTTCATGCAACTTCATACATTAACCGTTCATCAGCTCAGCCAACTCCTGGCGGACAAGGAGGTCAGCAGCCTGGAATTGACTCAGGCTTATTTGGAACGGATCCGGCAAAAAGACCATGAGCTTCAAGCCTTTGTGACGGTTACCGGGGAGGAAGCTTTAGCCCAGGCCAGGCTTGTTGATGAGCAGCGGCTGGGGGGAGAAGAGCTCTCTGCTCTGGCCGGTATTCCCATGGCCGTTCAAGACAATATTTGTACGGCGGGGGTGAAGACAACCTGCGCATCCCGGATGCTTAGCCATTATATCCCTCCTGCCGATGCCACTGTCATGGGCAGATTAAAAAAAGCAGGCTCTGTATTGATCGGAAAAGCCAATCTGGATGAGTTTGGCATGGGCTCTTCCACCGGGCATTCCGCATGTCATGACACCAGGAATCCCTTTGATCTCAGGGCAGTACCCGGAGGTTCCGGCGGGGGAGCGGCTGCCGCCGTGGCTGCGGGGGAAGCGGCTTTTGCCCTGGGTTCGGACACCGGAGGGGATATCCGCCAGCCGGCGGCTTTTTGCGGAGTTATAGGGCTTAAGCCTACTTACGGCTATGTTCCGAGAACCGGTCTGATCTCCTACGCCTCTTCTTTAGACCAGATCGGACCCTTTGCCCGGGATCTTAAGGATTTGGCCCTGATCTTAAAGACGATTTGCGGTCATGATGCCGGGGATTCCACATCGGCTTTGCTGGAGGTGCCCGATTTCAGAGAGAGCCTCAGCAACGATAGCAACGATATTAAGGGCCTGAAAATAGGGTTGCCGAAAGAATATTTTGCAGCAGGAGTATCCCCCGGAGTGGCCGCCAGGCTCCAGGAAGCGATCACGAAACTGGAGGAATTGGGTGCCCGCTGTGTTGAGGTAACGCTACCCCATACGGAAGTCGCCGCCGCAGCCCATTATGCCCTTGCCTGCGCCGAAGCCAGCTCCAACTTAGCCCGTTATGATGGAGTGCGCTATGGTTTGCGGGTGGAAGGGGAAGATGTGCAGAACATGTTTATGAAGACCCGCGGCCAGGGGTTTGGCTCCGCAGTGAAACGAAGCATCATGCTGGGTACCCATGTGCTCAGTTCGGCTCACTATGATGACTATTATACCCAGGCCCTTAAGGTCCGGACCCTCAACAGCCAGGACTTTGCTCAGGCCTTTGAACAAGTGGATTGCCTCTTGACTCCGGCCACCCTGACCACAGCTCCACAAAAGAGCGACCTGGCAGGGGAGCCCTTGACCCTGGTCCATTCCCATCGTTGCACCCTGCCGGCGAATCTGGCCGGTCTGCCGGCCCTGTCCCTGCCCTATGGACTAAGCGAGGGGATGCCCGTAGGCCTGCAGCTGATAGGCCGCCATTTTGATGAGCAAACATTGCTGAGGGTTGCCTATACCTTGGAGCAGAATACGGACCAAACCCGTCCGCAACCTAATCCAGCCGATCAAAAATGATTAATAGGGGGTCAAAATGAGTACATATGAAGCAGTGATTGGGTTAGAGGTTCATGTCGAGTTAAAAACCCAGTCCAAATTGTTTTGCGGTTGTGCTACTGAATTCGGTCAGGAGCCCAATACCCAAGTGTGTCCCGTTTGCCTGGGGCTGCCCGGCAGCACAGGGGTTTTAAATAAGAAAGTCGTTGAGCTGGCTGTGAAGGCCGGACTCGCTTTAAATTGCCAAATCGGCCTCACGACCTGGTTTGACAGGAAAAACTACTATTATCCCGACCTGCCTAAAGGCTATCAGATTTCCCAGGTATTCCGGCCCATCGCCGCTAAGGGGTATCTGGATATCGAAGTGGATGGCCGGCCTAAACGCATTCACATTACCAGGGCTCATCTGGAAGAAGATCCGGGCAAGCTGGTGCACTCAGGCGGCTCCATAACCACCTCTCATTCCTCCTGTGTGGACTATAACCGCTCCGGCATCCCCCTTATTGAGATCGTATCCGAGCCGGAAATTCGTTCCGGGGCAGAGGCTAAAGCCTATCTTGAGAAGCTTAAGGCCATCCTGGAATACACCGGTGTTTCCGATGTGAAGATGGAGCAGGGTTCTCTGCGCTGTGATGCCAATGTCTCCGTGCGTCCGGCAGGGACCACCGCCCTGGGCACCAAAACAGAGATTAAAAATATGAATTCCTTCCGGGCTGTGCAGCGGGCTATCGAGTATGAAGTGGCAAGGCAGATGGCTGTTCTGGAAGACGGGGATGCCGTGATTCAGGAAACACGGGGATGGGACGAGAACAAGGGGATCACCTTAGCCATGCGCAATAAGGAGAACCCGGACTACAGATGTTTCATCGATCCTGAACTCCCCCATATCCAGCTGACCCCGCAGTGGATCGAGGAGGTCAGAGCCACCCTTCCCGAATTGCCCGATGCCCGCCGGAAGCGGCTTATGGAAGAGCATGGGCTGCCGGCCTATGACGCGGGAATCATCACCAGTTCCCTGGCATTGGCCGAGTTCTTTGCCGCGACCCTGGAGAAATTTCCCGACGCTAAATTAATCAGCAACTGGATGATGGGGGAGCTCCTGCGGCTCTTGAATGCTCAGGCTATGGAACTGAGTGAGGCTAAGGTTACTCCTGACGGGTTGGCCAAGCTGCTTGAGCTGATCAAGAAGGGGACCATCAGCAATAAAATCGGCAAAGAGGTTTTCGAGCTGATGTTTAAGGAGGGTAAAGAACCAGAGGAAATCGTCAAAGAGAAGGGTTTGGTTCAGATTTCCGACGCCGGACAGTTAACCCAGATCCTTACGGAAGTCATCGCCAGGAATCCCAAATCGGTGGAGGATTTCCAGGCCGGCAAGGAACAGGCCATCGGCTTTTTAGTCGGCCAGGTCATGAAAGCCACCAAAGGGCAGGCTAATCCAGGTGTGGTCAATACCATGCTCAGGGAAATTCTCACCAATGAATAAAGTATAATTTACAATAATCCCTAACGACATCCACTGCCAAGTGGATGTTTTTTATTTTAAAAATAATAAACTGAGTTGTGGGATGTTTTGAAAATATTAGACTATTTTATGATTTTTAGAAGGAAAAAAGAGAAAAATGTTGAATTTTAATTAGGATGAATCACTGAAACCACATATTTGCCAGTTCGAACTACCCTATTGGAAAGGAGCATCAAGATTAGTTCTGAAAATTATAAAGAAATACCCTTGTAAGTGCAAGTGGGTTCTTATACTAATGAAAGAAAATTCTTAAATTTATTAAATACTATGAACTGCAATTATTGATGATGCAATTAAAGCACCCGTTTCAGTCTGGATTTCAACAGCAATCATGCAAAAGACATACTAAAAAGGTGGTAGTAGACATGGAAAGTAAGGCAGGAAAGGGAAGCAATCTGTCCAGACGCTCCTTCCTTAAATTTGCCGGGGGGGCAGGTATCGCCGGTGCCTCCCTGAGCTTAACAGGTTGCGGCCAACCCCTCACCCCGGCCAGTGCGGTGGGCGGTGAGGGCTGGATGCCGACCCAATACAATGAACCGGGGGGCTGGCCCACCAATGTGCGCGGCCGTGTACCCATTGATCCGGAAAACCCTGCCCTGAGGAGAGATGACCAAAAGTGCATTCTCTGCGGGCAATGCATCGAAGTATGTAAAACCATCCAATCCGTGTATGGGAACTACGAACTGCCCCTTAAAAACGAAATTCCCTGCATCAATTGCGGGCAGTGTATCCACTGGTGCCCCTCCGGAGCAATCTCCGAGCGGGAGGATATTGATCAAGTAGCCAAGGCTCTCGCCGATCCCAAGATCACTGTGGTGGTGCAGACTGCGCCGGCCACTCGTATTGGCTTGGGGGAAGAATTCGGGCTGCCTGTGGGAACCAATGTCCAGGGCAAACAAGTCGCCGCTTTGCGAAAATTAGGCTTTGACGTGATTTTTGATACGAACTTCGCGGCGGATCTGACCATTATGGAAGAAGGCACAGAACTGGTTAAGCGTATTACAGGAGAATTGCACCATCCTCTTCCCCAGTTCACCTCCTGCTGCCCGGGGTGGGTCAAATTTGTCGAGTATTATTACCCTGAACTCCTTCCCAATTTATCATCAGCCAAGTCTCCCCAGCAGATGGCCGGAGCTTTGGTTAAGACTTATTTTGCGGAAAAGAACCATGTCGAGCCCCAGAAGATCTTCTCGGTGGCCATCATGCCTTGCACAGCCAAGAAATTTGAATGTCAGCGCCCGGAAATGATTTCCGCTCAAACCTATTGGCAGGATGAGCAGGTTTCCCCTGATGTGGATGTGGTCCTTACCACCAGAGAGCTGGCCCGCATGATCAAGAGAGCGGGGATCGATCTGCCCTCTCTTCCCGATGAAGAGTATGATCAGCTGATGGGTGTGGCAACCGGAGCCGGGGCGATCTTCGGGACCACCGGCGGCGTTATGGAAGCGGCCGTCCGCTCCGCCTACTATCTGGTCACAGGAGAACAGCCCCCTGCCGCGCTTTGGCAACTAACTCCGGTACGGGGCATGGAAGGGGTCAAAGAAGCGGCAGTTTCTATTCCCGGTGCCGGTGAGATCAGGATTGCAGTCATTTCCGGCCTGGATAATGCCAGAGCCATCATGGAACAAGTGAAAGCAGGGAACTCTCCCTGGACCTTCATCGAAGTCATGGCCTGCCCCGGCGGCTGCCAATACGGCGGCGGACAGCCCCGGTCATCGGCTCCTCCTTCAGACGGGGTGCGCAACACCCGGGCCGCATCCTTATATAAGATCGATGCCCAGGCAAAGCTGCGCAACAGTCATGATAATCCGCAGATTAAGCAAGTCTATGCCGAGTTCTTAACTTCGCCCTTGAGTGAGAAAGCAGAAGAACTATTGCATACCCATTATATTTCCAGGGCTGAAGAGTTTGACGCTAAGAAACCCCAAAGCCATGAGTATGAAGTTTAGGAGGTGGCAGCTATGGCAAAGGGAGTCCTTGTCGATATACCCAAATGTATTGGTTGTGAAGGGTGTTCAGTAGCTTGTAAATTATGGAATGAACTTGAATGGGATCAACAGGAAAAAAACAAAACAGCCTTAGATCGGGCGGTGGAGCCTAACCATGGTCTCTGGCCTGAAGAATGGACATCCATCAACCGGTATAACCTGCAGAAGGACGGCACCGACCTGCGCAGATATGTCAAAACCCAGTGTTTTCACTGTGAAGAGCCCGCCTGTGCTTCAGCATGTTTCTCCAAGGCCATTCAGAAGCTTCCCGAAGGACCGGTCATCTATGATCAGAGCCTGTGTGTCGGCTGCCGCTACTGCATGATGGCCTGCCCTTTTGATATGCTGAGATATGAATGGAAAAAAGCCGTTCCCGGCATCAGGAAATGCCAGATGTGCCCGACCAGAGTGGCCAATAATATGGAACCGGCCTGTTCCTCAGTCTGCCCCACAGGAGCCTTGACCTTCGGGGAGAGGGATGAATTGCTGGCAGAAGCCAAAAAGAGAATCCAGGAAAAGGGTTATATAGACAAAATCTTTGGGGAGAAGGAAGCAGGGGGAACCTCCTGGCTTTATATTTCCGACACCCCCCTGGAAGAGATGAGATTCAGAACAGATGTCACCACCGAGCCCCTGCCCTCTTATACCGAAGGATATATGAAAGCCACACCGATTATCGGGGTCAGCTGGGCGGCTGTTTTAGCCGGATTGTTTTTCATTAATAACAAAAACAAAGAACCGCTGGATTGATAAAGTCCAAAAGAATGGAGGGAAGTATCGGCTATGGAAGTGATTACTACATTTAAAAATAAGGCCGGGGAGAAAAGTACCCGGTGGACATTTAGAATGACCCCCATGCGATGGGTGTTTATGGCCATCGCCGCCGCGGCGATAGCAGTCATCATCGTGAGGTTCATCGCGGGACTGGGGGCCACCACCAACCTCAACGACCAGTGGCCATGGGGATTATGGATTTCTTTTGATGTTCTGTTAGGGGTGGCCCTGGCCGGAGGCGGCTACGGAACCGCTCTCATCGTCTATGTGCTGCGCCGGGATAAATTTTACCCCATCGCCAGAAGCGCCATGGTGACCTCATTGTTAGGTTATATCGTTGTCGTCCTGGGGCTATTGATTGAAGTAGGGCAATGGTTCTTCTTCTGGAGACCTTATGTCTCCTGGGGTCATGCCAGCGTCTTGTTTGAAGTCTTCTGGTGCATCTCCTGCTATACCCTGATTCAGGTCCTGGAGTTCAGTGAAGTAGCCACCGAGAAAGTGTTCAAAGGGGCCCATAAATACCTGAAAAAAGCCATGCCCGTGCTGCTGATCATCGGCATTACCCTGCCCACACTGCACCAATCCTCACTGGGCCAACTCTTTTATATCATGGTGGGCAAAGTAAATGTTCTTTGGTGGTCGCCCCTTTTGCCGCTGTTCTTCCTGTTATCCTCATTTTTCGTGGGAGCAGGCATGATCATTATCGAAAGCAGTCTGGCCGGGAAGGCCCTCAATCATCAGGTGGATACCTCCGTCCTGCAGGGGTTGGTCAGAATATCCGGCGGGGCCATGATCTTATATGTGATCTTAAAGATTGCCGATATGTCGGTAAGAGGCACCTTTGCCCATGTTTTGGCCTTTGATCTGCCCAGCATCATGTTCCTTGCTGAACTGATTTTAGGCTGCATCCTGCCCATCATTATCGCCTTCAGTTCCCTGTCCGGCACCCGCAAAGGGCTGATTGGATTTGGCATCCTCACTGTGGCCGGGGTAGTCATGAATCGGTTTGATGTCTTGTTCACGGGAATGGGCAGCTATCTGAACCAACACGGCGGTCATTATTTCCCCGCCTGGACAGAGGTTATCGTCAGCCTCGGTTTGGTTTCCATCGCTTGCTTAGCCTATTTGTTCATCGCCGAAAACTTCAATATTCTCGGACATCATGAATCGGAAGCCGTGGCCGCAAAAGGGGCGAAGACCGGCGCTGCGAAGAGAAGAGCGGTTCCGCCCAGTCACATCGAGCGCCAGGCCGGCAAATAATCCCTTCAAAGAGGTGTCTTGGTTATGTATACTTGTCAAATGGTCCATCATCACCATAACTGCCTCAACACCAAAAAACCCTATGTTAAGCTGTGCCGGTTATGCGTCGACTCCTGCCCCCATCAAGCTATTTCCCTATATCGTGAACTCAATAGCCAGCGCTGCACAGAATGCGGGATCTGCATGGCCGTTTGTCCCAGTGATGGTTTTATCTACTACAGCACCTCCAAGCTTCATGAGTTTATGCTGGGGGCGGAGAAGATCGTGCTGAACTGTCCCCAGGCCATGAACGCCGGCCATGAGATTCCCTGTCTGGGGATTCTCGACCGGGATTCGTGGCTGGCCTTGTTGATAGCTGCCGGAGAGAAGGAAGTGACCCTCGTCACCGGAGTATGTGCAGCATGCCCGGATAAAAAAGCCTGCGCAGTGAGTGTACAGGTTTTTAAGGAGATCCACACTTCATGGCCGGATCATCCGGCGCTCAGGCTTAAAGTCGCCCCCGATGACGGAGGAAGTGCACCGGGCGGGGAGATCACATCGGTTCAAGCCCGGAGCGGGGGGAAGGGCTGGCGGGACATCGGCCGTGAAAAACTTGAAGCCATGCTGCCGGGGATCACTTCCGATGAAGCCTATCCTATTCCCAAGGCACGGCAATTCCTGAGGGAAGTTTGGCTATCCCGAAAGTCTGCCATTGGAGCACTCCCCCTGCCGGCCTTGGAGGTAAGTGAAGGGTGCAGAGAATGTGGCGAATGCGCGGCGGTTTGCCCTCAGGGAGCTTTAACGAACAAGGAAAAGGGTAAACAGTTAACCCTGATCTATGAACCTCTGAAATGTGTCGGCTGCCGAAGGTGCCTTAATATCTGCCGCTCCCAAGCCTTAAGCATGGAATATAAACCCCTGTCTTATCGTTTGTTTACAGGCAAAATTCTTGTACATCAAGGAAAACAGCGGTTATGACGGGCAAGACCTCCTGCTTTTGGATAGACCTGAGCAGGAGGTCCTTTGCATTTTGGGCAACTTTCCGTTAGACTGGACCCAAAGAAGAGGAACAGCTTAATGAAAAAAGGGTGATACAATGCATGTCATCGTCATCTCTTATGACGCTTTTTCCGAAGGGAATTGGGAGCTGGCCCAATCTCTGCCTAACCTTGAAAAGCTGCTTCAAAACGGTGCCTACAGCACAAAGCTGAAAAGTGTCTACCCAACCCTGACCTACACCGTACATACCACCATGGTGACCGGTGTTTATCCTGATAAACACGGTATCTTTCACAATAACCCCTTTCAGCCCTTTATTCCGGAGAAGGATCAGGAGTGGTTCTGGTTTCGGGATGCCATTAAAGTCCCGACGATTTACGATGCCGTGAAGGAGCATAACCTGACGGCAGCCGGACTTTTATGGCCTGTTTCGGGGAAATCCTCTCTCAAGTATAATATGCCTGAAGTACACGCTGTTCGCGGGGAAAATCAGGCTGTTAAGGTGTTGAAGAATGGCAGCCCCTTGTTCTGTATAGGTATGGAGTTGCGCCATGGACGCTGTCGCCGGGGGGTAGAACAGCCCTATTTGGATGACTTTACAACCCGGTGTGCTGTGGATACCATCAGGAGAAAAACCCCCAATCTGCTGCTGGTGCACCTCATAGAGCTGGATGATGCCAAGCATAGATACGGGACGGACAGCAAGGAAGTAAGGGAGGCCATCATCCGTATGGATGGGAGACTGGGCGGCATCCGCCGGGCAGTGGAGGAAGCCGGTATTCAGGATAATACAGTGATGATGGTGATCGGGGATCATGGTCAATTGGATGTCTGCTATAAAGTCCGCCTCAACCGTCTCTTGCTGGAACAGGGGCTGATCTCCGAAGAAGGAGGCAAAATGCAGTGGCGGGCTTATCTGCAGAGCGCAGGGGGAGGGGCTTACCTCCATATTAAAGAAGGGGATCAGGAGGCTGAAGCCCTGGCCCTGGCAGTATTAGAAAAGGCCTTAAAAGCAGAACAGTATGGCATTGAGAAAATTCTTCTCAGAAATGAGCTGGAGGATCTGCATGTGGAGCCATCCATAACCACTATGGTGGAGGCCAGGAGGGGATACTGCTTTGATGACAGGCTTGAGGCGCCGGTTCTTCTGGATTTAGAGGCTATGAACAAAAAGTATGCCACTCATGGTTACTTGCCGGATCGGGAAGGCTATCGCTGCAATTTTATCGCCTCAGGTCCCGGAATAAAAAAGAATCACCCCTTGGGTCCCCTCGAAATGGTCGATATAGCTCCGACTTTAGGAGCCATGTTAGGAGTAGATTTTACCCATGGCGACGGAAGGGTTTTAAGGGAAATTTTCAGTTGAATGTGTTATATTTATATTAAAAATAAAAAGGAGTGATTAGATGCTTAAAAAGATATTACTAGCTTTTGATGGTTCCGAAAACTCTCTTAAGGCAGCGGATTACGCATTGATCATGGCTCAACATAATAATGCTGAAGTAGAAATTATTCATGTAAGGGAATCCGTGACTTCTTATTCAACCCGGGTAATATACGATGCTATTGAAATGGAAAAAGAGCTGGTGTCCGAGGCTGAAGAGATTATGGCACAGGCCATCGAAAAGTTTAAAGACACGGGAATTACCTTTACAACAAGTATCCGGACGGGGGACCCGGCGGAAATTATTTGTGAAGAAGCAGAAAAAATTGGTGCCACAGAAATAGTCATCGGAAGTCGGGGAATGAATACCCTATCCCGATTCTTTCTTGGCAGCATCAGTCTTAAAGTGTTGACTCACGCTCATTGCACAACGATAGTCGTGCGGTAATAAGCAGATTTCCAAGGAAAAGAGCCCTAAGGTCAGTTTGATGTTTTCCTTAAGGCTCTTCTGGTTATCCCGCTTGTATCTTTAAGCGTCAAACAGGACTCCGGCTAAGGGTTGTGCATAGTAAAGGGCTGCAGTATAATATCAGCAGAAAAGTGAAAGTGCAAACCTTCTCTATGGAGTTGCCAGGGTACAATAGCGCTGTAAGAATTCTATTGTTGATAGTCGCCGATAAAAAAATCCGATTTAGGTTTGGAATGGTGATGGACATGCGTATTGAACAGCTGGAATATGTTAAGGAGGTCGCCAACTGTAAGTCTTTAGTTGAAGCGGCGAGAAGGCTTCACGTGACCCAGCCCTGCCTGACCAATGCCATCAATAGCTTGGAGGACGAATTGGGTGTTGATATATTTGTCCGTTCCAAAGCGGGGGCAAAATTGACCCTGGCAGGTCAGGAAGTCCTTAAAATCTCCGGGTTGATTCTTGACCAGGTTGATGAGTTATACAGACTATCGGGTAAACATCAATCCCGTCAGGAAATCCATTTAGCGGTTGCTCCCGCGGTAAGCAACAGTGCAATTTTGGAGATCATTGAAGATTACCGTAAGTCCATGCCCGCTGCACCGATTTATGTCCATGAAACTCGTCCGGAAAAAATTTTTACGGCTTTAACACGTTCAAACAGGTCGATTGGAATTTTCAACAATTCATGGTTAAGTGCCATCGATCAGGCGGAGTTCGATATTGAATTGCTCTATGAAGATAAATTCTGTGTGTTTGCCAGCTGCAAAAGCCCCCTTCACGGACAAGGGTCATTGACCATAAAAGAGGTTTTGGAACACTATCCTGTAGCTACGCCGATTTGTGACCAAGACATCTTGGCAGGGTATCTTAATCACCCCAAATTGTCCCTCATCAGCTCCGGTTTGTATAATTTCAGCGACCGGGAAAGTCTGAAGAGTATGGTCGTCAGCGATAAAGCCATCACCTGTCTTCCCTCAAGCTTTGCTTATCGCGATCTTTATGTGGAAAACGCCTTGTGGGCTCCCTTAAAAGTCAGCGATTTTGATGCGCCCGTCAATTTTTATATGGCATATCCACGGCGCAAATTGACCCATGCTGAAAGCACTTTCATCGAGTGCACACGCGCATTTTATAAAAGATGGGAGCCGGTTGTTTAACAGAGGATGAATAGTGCCTGATAGAATAGCCCGTGCGCGGCGTAATGTTTGCACGAGCTTTTATTTTTTATCACAGCATTTCTTTTCGATCACGACCCAGGCGGAATCATTGACAATTAAAAAGCAAAGCTTTATACTTAGTATACCCATAGGGGGTATTGGAGGGGAATGGATGGAACAATATTTGGGCTTAATTGTCCTGGGTGTCTTGATGGGTGCCTGGATGCTCGTGAGGAGCCACCGCGATAAAAAATTTAAAATAAGTCCTGATGAAGCAAAAAGGCTCCTGGACACCACCAAAGGAATCATTCTTCTGGATGTGAGAAGCGAGGAAGAATACAGGGAACGGCACATCCCCAAAAGTCTGTTGATGCCGTTGAACAGTTTGAAAGCCCAGGCGCCGAAAAGGCTGCCCGATAAAAATAAAGAGATTCTGGTGTACTGCCGGAGCGGCAATCGGAGCGCCGCTGCCGTCAGAATCTTATCTAAACTAGGTTATGTCAAGGTGAAAAATATCGGTGGTATTATCCATTGGCCCTTTGCAACGGTATCCGGGAAATAGCAGGGATGCCCGGCCAAAAAGAAAAGGAGGGGTATGATGGCAGCATTTATACTGGAGAAGCTTTGCCATGGTTGCCAGCGTTGTCTAAGAGCTTGCCCTAATGAAGCGATCAAAATGGTTGCCCACCTCCCTGTTGTCCATCCAGAGCAATGTAATGAATGTGAGGAATGTATGGAGGTTTGCATGCATGGAGCCATTGCTTTTCGCACTCACCCATCGATTAGCCCATCTTCAGGGTGAGCTTGACGATCTCCTCAAGCGCTGGCCTGCTCATTCCGTGAAGCCGGAATTAATCATGCTTCGAGAAGAGCTGGAAGAAGAGATAGCAGAGATCAAAGCGCAGATAGCCAGAATAATTTAGGAGCGGCTCCGTAAGAATCAATGATTTTTATGGAGCTTTTTGTATGTTTGGCCCGTAAACCTACAGACAGTATTCTGCGAGTTGTATTAAATAAAAAGGGGGATAATAGGACATAATGTCGAATAATTAGCAAGAAAAGAAAATAAATATTATAAAATTCAAAAAAGTATAAAAGGATTATTGGGTTGAACAGCGAATATAAATAAATGTTAGGTTGTATAGACAACTGAACTATAAAAGGAGATCTCACCCTTTTGGTCCTCATACAGCTGAACAAATGGCCTGAGCAACGAGACAAGAACTTATCCAATACCAGGGAATTTGTCAATACAAAAAGTAAAACGGAGGTTGATTCTAATGATACTCATTGGTGAAAAAATTAATGGGGCGATTCCATCTGTAGCTAAAGCCATTGCCGCTAAAGATGCAGACTTTATTCGCAATCTGGCGAAAGTACAATCGGAAGCAGGTGTCAATTTCCTTGATGTCTGCGCTTCCGTAGATAATGACATCGAACTGGAAACCCTGAAGTGGCTTATTGATTTGGTACAAGAGGTTTCCGATATTCCTATTGCTATAGACAGCCCCAACGCCAACGTGATTGCTGAAGCCATTAAATTCTGCAACAAGCCGGGACTGATTAATTCCGTATCTATGGAGGGAGACAAGGTTGAAGTGATCTTCCCCATCATCGCCGATACGAAATGGGAATGTGTCGCTCTTTTGTGTGATGACACAGGAATTCCTCAAGATACGGAAAAGCGTCTGGAAGTTTTCGGCACTCTTATGGCTAAAGCCAAACAATACAATATTGCCCCGTCACGTTTGCACATTGACCCCTTGGTGCAAATGCTTTGCACCTCCGAGGATGGCATCCTGGCCATTATGGAAGTCATTAAGGAGATCAAAGCTCAATATCCTAAGATTCATATCACCGGCGGAGCCAGCAATATCTCCTTTAACCTGCCGATTCGCAGACTGGTCAATCAGGCCTTTATCGTCTTGGCGATGGGCGCAGGGATGGACAGTGCTATCGTCGATCCCACCAAACAGGACCTGATGGGCATGATCTTTGCTACAGAAGCACTCCTTGGCCAGGACGAATATTGCATGGAATACATCGGAGCCTACCGGGAAGGTAAATTCGGACAGAAATAAATCATGTCCGAATGAACATATTTAATTAAAATAAGGGGGAATTATAATGTCTAAAATCGCAGAAGTTAAAGCTATGGTAGAAGCAGGGAAAGCGAAACTCGTTCCAGGTCTCGTTCAGGAAGCCCTGGATGCAGGCAATGCAGCAGGAGATATCCTGGCCGGGATGATTGATTCCATGGGTGTCGTAGGGGATAAATTTTCCGCCGGAGAGCTTTTCGTACCGGAAATGCTCATGGCGGCCAAAGCCATGTCCAAGGGTGTGGATGTTCTGAAGCCCCACCTCACCGGGGAAAGCGCCACTTCTTTAGGAACCTGTGTAATCGGCACCGTAGCAGGAGACTTGCATGATATCGGCAAAAACCTGGTAGCGATGATGCTGGAGAGCGTTGGCTTTAATGTCGTGGATCTGGGAGTCGATGTATCCGCAGAAAAATTTGTTGATGCTGTCAGAGAAAATGACAATGTCAAGATCGTAGCCTGCTCAGGTCTGCTGACCACCACCATGCCTGCTATGAAAGAAACAGTTCAGTCTCTTAAGAACAGCGGTTTGACCGGATTTAAGGTCATCGTCGGCGGAGCTCCGGTATCCCAGGCCATGGCTGATGAGATCGGTGCCGATGGCTTTGCTCCCGACGCAGGCGGAGCTGCAGTTAAAGCCAAAGAATTGGCTCATGCTTAAGGATTAAATGTTGAATAGAATAGGGAGGCGGGATACTATGTTGACAATTAAACAAAACTTGTTGGAAACCATTCGCGGTGGCAATCCTGATCGGTTCGTTAATCAATATGAGTTTATGGACATCATTCTGGAAAATCCTGTGGATTTCATGGCTCCTCCCGGAGGATCCATCAAAACAGGCTGGGGTATCACCTTTAGATGGCCGGAAGGTCAAATCGGTCAATTTCCTGTCCATGATGAAGAGCATAAAGTCCTTAAAGATATCACCAAGTGGAGAGAACAAGTAAAAGCTCCTGAAATTCCTGATACCGATGAAGCCTGGGCAGCTGCCGTGGAGCATGCCAACAGTATCGACCGCAATGAAAAATATGTCACAGCTTTTGTCGCTCCCGGTGTGTTTGAAATGTGCCACCATCTCATGAGCATGGAAGATGCTTTAATGGCATTGTATGAGGAACCCGAGCTGATGCATGAGCTTATCGACTACCTCACTGAATATGAATTGAAACTGGCTGAAATCATTTGCCGCCGCCTCAAACCGGACGCACTTTTCCACCATGACGACTGGGGCAGCCAAAAGAGCTCCTTCATTTCACCGGCTATGTTCGAGGAATTCTATCTCCCTGCTTACAAAAAGATCTACAGCTTCTATAAGCAAAACGGGGTTGAACTGATTGTTCACCATAGCGATTGCTATGCGGCCAATCTGGTACCCTTCATGATCGAAATGGGAATTGATATTTGGCAAGGAGTCATGACCACCAATAACACACCTGAGCTGATTAAGCAGTATGGCGGTAAGATCAGCTTCATGGGTGACATCGACAGCGGAGTGGTGGACTTCCCAACCTGGACCCGGGAAATTGCCGCCAGAGAAGCTGAGCGGGCTTGTACCAACTGCGGGAAGCATTACTTCATTCCTTGCTTAACTCAAGGTCTGGGCTTCAGCTCCTTCCCCGGTGTTTATGATTGCGTCAGTGAAGAAATCGATAAACTGAGCAAGAAAATGTTCTAAAAAGACAATGAAGTTTAGTATAAAAGCCTTCGAAGCTTGTCTTCGGGGGCTTGCTTTTCACTATCAGAAGCATCCTCCGACACTGTATGGGAAGGGGTGAATTATGAATCCGGAAATCACGAAAATGTTAGGCTATTTAGAAACCCTTGGCGTTAACCATAGCGCCCATATTGATACCCGGGATATTCCCTTTAATCCTGACTTTCGCGAGCAATGCGAGCAAAATGTATGCGGCAACTACCAAAAGAACTGGATGTGTCCCCCTAATGTGGGGGACTTTGCAGAGCTAAAAGAAAAAGCTCTCCAGTATAAACAAGGTATACTATTCCAGACCGTGCATCAGCTGGAGGATTCCTTTGATTTTGAAGGGATGCAGGAAGGAATGGCCGAGCAAAACAGAATTCTGAGAACATTTTTAGGATGGGTCAGGGAAAACAATCTGATCACGGACTTTCTGTCCCTAGGCATTGGCCCATGTCCGGTCTGCAGCCGCTGCTCTATTCTCGACGGCCAGGAATGCCGGCTTCCTGAGCAGGCGGTGGCTTCAGTAGAGGCTTATGGAATCGATGTCACATCCTTAGTGAAGCATTGCTGCATACCTTATAACAATGGTGTCAATACTGTATCCTATGTAAGCCTTGTCTTGTTTTAACTTCTTGGCAACAGCATTGTTTACGCCTGGAGCCGTTTATGACGGCTCTTTTTTAACCTTAGGCTTAATATTAGGAAACCGCCGTTTCGTCAATGGTCCAATGTTTTGCGCAGAGTAAAATTCCGAACGCTATTTTAAACAACAAGAGTTTAGTGTAGAATCTACAGTAAGAGACTTGTTAAACGGCGAACAAATATTTAGCTTGGCAAAGAAGGTGTAGGCAATGTCGGAGAAAACCCAGGAAGATGTGCTTTTAGCGTGGCAAACCTTTATATCTCGCGGAATTATACTGGAAGATAAAGTCCGGCCGATTATTGCAAGGTCTTGGCAGCGTTGTTTAAGCTACGGGTTGGATCCATGGTCTTCGGACTATCCTAAATGCTCAGATACACTCTTAAAAGAAAAACGGCGTGAATATAACTCCTTGCTCGTTCGGATCAGGCCGGTCATGGAGCTTCTGTTTGCAATGCTTCATTGCAACATATCCATTTGCGATGGGAAAGGTTTTGTTTTTGATTTAATCACCCCTCTGAAATCTTACCCCAGAACTCTGGGCACCTATATTGAAGAAGCCACCTGTGGCAACGGTGCCCTGACCATTGCCCTGCAGGAGAAAGTTCCTGTGCGGATTGACGGGTATGAGAAATATCGGGTGATTTCCCATCCGTACTCAAGCGTGTGTGCGCCCATTGTGGTGAATAAGGAACTCATTGGCGCGATCAATGCCACCAGCCCTTTCGGGGCGCTTCCCCAAGAAGCCCTTGAAGTGATCATTGCTGCGGGAAAACTGATTGAGAGCTTATTGCTTGAAAGGGACGGACAAAACCTCGCGGAAAACTTCCAGCCCTGGCGGGAGTTAATAGACTGCTCCTCCTGGGCCCTGATCTTTCTTGATGAGGAGAACAGGATAGCCGCGGCCAATAAAGTCGCCTGCCAGGAATTGGGATGCGGACAGGAAGAGCAATGGCTGAACCGGCCCATAGAAGAGGTGCTTATTGATAAAAGAGACTCGGCTTATTTAACAAGGGACGATTCCGGACAACCAAAGCCTCCCCAGAAGATAAGATTTAAGCTTCATGACAGTCAGGGCGGGGCAATCCGGTCCATGGAACTGATCCGTAAAAATAGCCTTGAGCTTGCACTAGGGCGGTACCGGCGGGTGCTGCTGCTGGACCCGGGCCTGCCTGCTCACGGAGGGCCGGTTAACCCGGAGCAGCCGGTCTCCAGCTATTTACTCAACAATCACTCTCAAGAGGTTGAGTTTCTGGGAAAGGGTGAGGAATGGAAGAAAATCAAGGAATTGGTGAGCAGGACCAGTCCTTTTCCCTCCAGTGTTTTGCTGCTTGGTGAGACGGGAACGGGAAAGGAAGTTCTCGCCCGGACGATTCATAGGTTAAGTCAGCGGCAGGGCAACTTTGTCGCCGTCAATTGCGGCGCCATTCCCAGAGAACTGCTGCAAAGCGAGTTGTTTGGCTATGTAGGGGGAGCGTTTACCGGGGCCAGATCCGGCGGTTCCGTAGGAAAATTCGAACATGCTCACAAAGGAACCCTCTTTTTGGATGAGATCGGTGAAATGCCTATGGATATGCAGGTCAGCCTTTTGCGATTTTTGCAGGAACGCACCGTGACCAAAATAAACTCCAATTATCCCAAACCTGTGGATGTGAGGATTATCGCCGCCACCAATAAGAATATGTACGACCTGGTGGGACAGGGACTTTTTCGCGAAGATCTATATTACCGGCTCAATGTGATTGAAATAAATATCCCTCCCCTTCGGGAGAGAAAAGAGGATATCCCCATGCTTGCCCAGTTCTTTGTGGCCGAATTATGCAAGCAGTTCAATATCCTGCCCAAAAAGATCGACGAAGCAACTATGGAGACCCTTGACCGCCATGTTTGGCCAGGCAATGTCAGGGAGTTAAAAAATGTCATGGAGAAGGCTGTCGTGATGACCGCGGGTGACACCATCACACCGGATGTTCTGCCTAAGCAGATTTTTCAAACTCTTGAACCCCCTTCTCCCCAGCCTGCTGATAACCCCGGAACTGAAGCAGAGGAGCTCAGTGAAAAGGACTATATCCTGCACATGCTGGAACAGCATGGGGGCAATGTCGCTCAAACAGCCAAAGCCTTGAATATTGCCCGCAATACCTTATACAGAAGATTGCTGAAGCATAATATTCAACTCAAGGTGCAGCCTGTTCAAGGAAATAAAAAATAAAAGAGAAAAGTGTAACATGTGTTTGCGCACATGCTCCGTTCCAAGTGTTCCTTCTGTGGGTGGAATAAGAACAAAAAGGTACAAAAACCGCTTGAAAAACCGGTTTTTGTACCTTTTTTTATTGGCATGGTTTTTGCTTAATCTAAAGATGCACAAAGTATTTTGGAGGAGAGCAAGCCAACAGGCCTCTTAACTACTTGATCAGAAAGGAGAGACAAAGGTGAAAAGAAAGGAAATTCCTCAGTTCGGAAATTTGCATGGAGTCAAAGTCTTAAGCACTGGAACCAATATTGCCGGTCCCTTTGCCAGTACCCTATTAGCAGAGCAGGGAGCCGATGTGATCCAGATAGAAAGCACATTGATGCCGGATATGTTGCGCAGGCAGGGAGACACTTGGACGGTGGAACACAGAAACAACCGGACAATGGCCTTGAATATTGTTTCGGAACAAGGCCGGGAAGTACTGTTCAAGCTCATTAAAGAGAGCCATATTCTTATCGAGTCCTCAAAAGGAGGTACATGGGAAAAATGGGGGCTTACCGACGAGGTGCTCTGGCAGGCCAACCCCCAACTGGTCATTGCCCATGTCTCGGGATTCGGACAGACTGGGGATCAAGAGTATGTATCCCGGGCCTCCTTTGATACCATCGGTCAGGCTTTCAGCGGCTATATGGCCATCAATGGCATGCCCGATCCGGCCCCCCCTTATGCTGCCAAACCTTATACCTGTGACTATGTCACAGCCTTATTTACCGCCTGGTCCATAACGGCCGCTCTGTTTCGCGCCTGGAATACAGGGGTGGGGGAGAGCATCGATATTGCCCAGTTTGAAGTCATGGCCCGTATTCAGGCCAACGCCCTTATGGATGGGCTCAATCATGGCAAACAAGCTCCCCGGCTGGGCTCTTACGGAACCCCCCTGGTTGCTTTAGCCAATGTCCAGCAGTGTAAAGACGGTCATTGGGTGGTGACCGGCTTTGGCGGTCAAGGAGTATTCAAGCGGGTTGAGGAGCTATGGGGATTGGCTGACGATCCGGATTTCGCCGAACCTCACGGAACCATGCAGAAAAGCGACGGAGCAAGGGCGGAGAAATTCGTCAAGGCGGCCCAAAACTTTTTTCAGAGCCATACGGCAGAAGAAGCAGCGGATATCCTCAATAGGATTCAGGTCCCCTGCAGCGTGATCATGACCTACGAAATGATGAGCAAAAACTCACATTATCAAGCCAGAGACACCTTTGCCGAATGGTATGACCCTAACAGCGATAAAGTAGTGAAGGGAATCAACACCGTTCCTAAATTCAAAAACAACCCCGGCCGGATCTTCCGGGGCGGTCCCACGTATGGCATGGATAACGAAGACATCTTAGCGGAGCTAGGCTATAGCCAGGAAGAAATTGACGGACTTTATGCCCAGGAAACCATCAGGAAAAAATGGTAAGAACAAAAATGAGGTGAAAACATGAATATTATCGCGTGTTATAAAGTTGTTCCTGAAGAGCAGGATATCGTTGTTCTTCAGGATCGGAGCCTTTCCTTTGCCAGAGCAGAATGGAAGATCGGACAATATGACCTGAACGCTGTTGAAGCGGGAGTCCGGATTGCCGAAGATCTTGGCGGTCGGATCTCCGCCTTAAGCGTGGGTGCTCAGCCCTTGGAGAATTCCAAACTAAAGAAAGGAGTCCTCTCCAGAGGACCGGAAGAGCTTTACTTGGTAGTAGATTCCAAGCTGGAAAATGCCGATACCCATCTGACGGCTCAAACTCTGGCCGCTGCCATCCGCAAAATCGGAGCCTGTGATCTGATTCTCTGCGGGGAAGGCTCCGGCGACCTTTATGCTCAACAGGTAGGAGCCCAGCTGGGTGAACTTCTCAATCTTTCCTGCATCAACGGTATAAGCAAAATCACCCTCCAGGACAACACAATTATAGCTGAGCGTACTCTGGAAAACGAAGTCGAAGTGTTGGAAATCCCCCTGCCGGCAGTCATCTCCGTCACTACGGATATCAATCTCCCCCGTATCCCCAGTATGAAGAATATTTTAGCTGCCGGTAAGAAACCGGTGACCCAATGGGATCTGTCGGCTCTCGAACTTCAGCAGGCGGAGAATAAGACTCAAGTACTCAGTACTCTGGCCCCGGAACAAGTGGAGCGCAAGCAGCTGATTCTGGAAGGAGAATCGGAAGAAGTCATTCAAAAGCTGTTCGAGAACATTCGTAAGGAACTTTTATAGGAGAGGGTGAAAAGAATGAGTCAGGTTAAAAAAGTATGGGTATTGGCGGAAAAAACCGATGCACTGGCCCAGCTGTGTGCCGGCGGACGTCAGTTAGGAGAAGAAGTAGCGGCTTTAGTGTGGGGGAGCCGGGAAGAAGCGGAAAAAGCAGCGGCTTATGGAGCGGACAAAGTCTATTGGCTGGGCAGCCCGGATCAGGGAAGAATGCTGGAAGACTATACGACAACCATCGGCGAACTGCTGAAAAAAGAAATTCCCGATCTTTTACTGGTGCAGCCCAGCCGCAGAGGCAAACACATGGCCGGACGCCTGGCGGCAGGCCTGGGCACCAGTGTCATCGTGGATGCGGCAGAAATTACAATTGTCCAGGGTGATATTCAGATCAAGCATATGGTCTATGGAGGTGCCGCATTCCGGGAGGAAAGAGCTTTCGGACCCACCACCATCACCACGGTAGGACCGGGGGTTTTCAGCGTTCCCGCTGAGGAGAGGGGCTCTCACGGTGAGATTGTGGAAGTGGAGTTCAGGGAGCCGGCGGTATCTGTAAAGTGCCTGGAGAAGAAGAGCAAAGCAGGAGCGGAAGTCAATCTTAACGCTGCCAAACGGGTACTGGGCGTGGGACGTGGCTTTGCTGAACAGGCCGACCTGAAAATGGCAGAAGAATTGGCCGGCTTAATCGGTGCAGAAGTTGGCTGCTCCCGCCCCATTGCCGAAGGGGTCAATTGGATGGCCAGAGAAAGATACATCGGCGTATCCGGAGCTATGCTCAAGCCGGAGATTTACTTTGCCGTAGGGATATCCGGACAAGTCCAGCACATGGTAGGGGCTAATCAAGCCAAAACGATCATTGCCATCAACAAAGACAAAGCAGCTCCGATCTTCCAGCAGGCTGATTACGGCATCGTCGGCGACCTTTATAAGATTCTTCCCGTCCTGAGCAGTCTGATCAAAGCGAATCGATAAATTATGAGAATTAGGTGAAACAATGAGCGCAGACAAATATGAAGTGATCATCATCGGCGCGGGTCTGGCGGGGCTGAGTGCGGCTTACAAGCTGGCCAAGGCCGGAATGGAAGTTGTGGTAGTGGAACGGGGAGATTATCCCGGAAGCAAGAATCTGAGCGGAGGCGTGCTGTACAGCCGGATTTTGGATCAGCTTATTCCTGACTTCTGGGAAGAAGCGCCTATTGAACGCTATATTACCAACTACCTTACCACCCTGATGACCCCCACAGATTACGTTAACATCGAATACAAAGATCAGGAACTGGCCAAGCCCCCTTACAATGCGGTCACGGTTTTAAGAGCAAAATTTGACCGCTGGCTGGCGGAAAAAGCTGAAGAAGCGGGAGCCATGATCGTAACAGGAGTTAAAGTTGACAAGGTGCTGAAAGAAGGGGGCAGAATTACCGGAATTACCACCGGCGATGAAGAGATGCTGGCTGACGTGGTCATCGCAGCCGACGGCATCAACTCCTTCATTGCTCAGGAGGCCGGTCTGCGGGGAGAGATTGAGCCGGCTCACCTGGCGGTGGGAGCCAAGGCTTTGATAGAGCTTCCTCAGCAAGCAATTGAAGAGCGCTTCAGACTGGAGGGGAATGAAGGAACGGCTTATGCCATGCTGGGCGACGCCACTCATGGTGTGGCCGGCGGCGGCTTCTTTTATACCAATCGGGAAAGCCTGTCCATCGGCGTAGTCATGCGCCTGGATGACTTGGTCAAAGAAAAGGTAAAGCCCTTTGAAGTCCTGGATGATCTGCTCCGGCATCCCCTGGTTGCGCCCCTGGTCAAGGATGGAACCATGACGGAATACGGGGCCCATCTGACGGCAGAAGGCGGTGTGCATATGGTTCCCTCCCAGCTTCATACGGATGGGATGCTGATTGTGGGAGATGCCGCCGGGTTTACCATCAACAGTGGTCTGGTCATCAGGGGCATGGACCTGGCCATAGGTTCGGGAATGGCGGCGGCGGAAGCTGTCCTTGAAGCCAAAGAACGAGGAGATTACAGCGCCGCAGCTTTAAGCTCCTATCAGCGCAAATTGGATGAAGGCTTTATCATGAAAGATTTGAAACTCTACGCCAAAGCCGTGGATTTTATGGAAACAGACCGGCTCTATAAAAACTATGCTCCTCTGGCCAACCACTTGTTCGGCAGAATTTATAACCACGATCTCAGCCCCAAAGAACATCTTTGGAAATCGGTCCTGGGCTCTGTGCAGGAAAGCGGAATATCCTGGCTAGACCTGGCCCGGGACGGTATCAAGGGGGTGCGGGCCCTATGAAGAAATTAAGTTTGGCAGATAAATTGTCTCTGAACAAATTTGAAGTGAATGAAGGAGAGCCTCATATCCGGATCGATCAGCAGGTCTGCCGGACCTGCCGAGAAAAAAGCTGCCTTACCGCTTGTCCGGCGGGGCTTTACAGCGAACAAAACGACCAGATTACAGTGGAATGGGCAGGTTGCCTGGAGTGCGGAACCTGCCGGATCATCTGTGGCAAAAAGGCCATCTCCTGGGAGTATCCTCAAGGGGGATTCGGAATCATTTATCGTCAAGGATAGAATTCATGAATATAAGGTCTGAAGAAATAAAGGATATGCGAGGGAATAATGATGAGCGAGTTTACCCACTTATTCAAGCCGATTAAAGTAGGCAGCCTGACCTTGCGGAACCGAATGATTACAACCTCCATGTCTCCGGGTCATGGCTATACTACGGACGACAATAAACCGACTCAGGTCTTTCTTAATTACTTGGAAGAACGCTCCAAAGGCGGTTATGCCTTGATCTGTCAATCGGTGGCCTTTTATCCAAGGCAGTCAAGGCATCCTTTGCCCAATGCCTACGCCCCGGAGCATCTGCCCCATTTGCGGGCTATGGCTGAAGCCGTTCATAAACATGGCGGCTTGCTGGTTGGACAGGCCTTGGCCCTCCACGATTGGCGGCGAAACACTAATGAACCGGAAGGACATTTCGGTCCCTCCGACATTCAGATCCTCAAAGGGGTCGGCCCTTTCCAGACCATGACCAAAGAAGACATCAAAACTTATGCGACTCAGGTGGCCAACTGCGGCAAGATTCTCCAGGCCGCAGGCTGGGACGGCATCGAGCTGCTTGCCGGGGTAGGAGGGGTGCTCAGCCGTTTTCTTTCCAAGGCCACCAATAACCGAACCGACGAATACGGCGGAAGCGTGGAAAATCGCTGCCGATTTGCCATGGAAGTAGTTCAGGCCGTCAAAGAAGCCTGCGGCCAGGAGTTTCCGGTGCTGATCCGCTGGTCCCCGGTTGATTATGTCAAAAACGGCAATGAAATCGAAGACGCCAAGCAAATTGTTCCTTACCTGGAAAAGGCCGGTGTAGCCTGGCATAACCTGGCGGTGGGCTGGCATGAAAGCTCCGTGCCCCTGACCACCAAAGAAATCCCTGACGGACATTGGTCATGGATTGCCGCTGAGATAAAGAAAGTGGCCACAATCCCCGTGGTGACCGGCTATCGGGAAACCGATCCCCTGGTTATGGAAAAGGTGCTGGCTGAAGGAAAAGCGGATCTGATCGGTGGGGTGCGGTATTGCATCGCAGATCCGGAGTTTCCCAACAAAGTCAGGGAAGGCAGACTGGAAGATATTCAAATGTGCATCACCTGTTGCCGTTGCCTGGATGAAATGGCGGCCGGTCACGGTTTGGAATATTGCAGTGTCAATCCCCGTCTGGGCCCCGAATTGCTTACCCCGGTTGAACCGGTAGCCCGTCCGAAGAAAGTCATGGTGGTGGGCAGCGGACCGGGAGGATTGGCTGCAGCTTTGACAGCAGCCAAAAGAGGGCATCAGGTCACTCTTTATGAGCGAGGGCCAAGAGTCGGGGGCTGCCTGGTGATGAGCGCTATTTTCAGTCCTACCTATGAGCGCTTGACCCGCTACTACAAAGCCCAGCTCAGCAAAACGCCCAACATTCAGGTGAAACTGAACACCCTGGTTACACCGGAACTGGTGCGGTCGGAAAAACCGGAAGCCGTTATTATCGCCGTGGGTGGGCATCCGGTGGACCTCAAAGCACCCGGCGTAGAGCGGGGAGATGTGGTCCGGTCCCACGATTTTCTGGAAATGCTCAATGGCAAACCTCCGCAGAAACCGGGTCTGATCAACAAAGTGATGTGGAATGGGGGCGCTGTATTTCTGCGCTTATTCTACTCCCCCAAGCTTGTGAGAAGCCTGATGGGCATGCCCTGGCCTTTCGGCAAGCGGGTGGCTATTATCGGCGGCGGCTTGCCGGGCTGCGAGCTGGGTCAGGAACTGCTGGCTCATCAACGAAAAATGGCCATCCTGGAAGAGCGGAAAAAGATTGGCTATGATGTGGGTGCCAGTGACCGCTTTCATGTGGTCTCCAAATTCAAGAAATCTCCCGATGTCCAAATGGAGCCCTCAACGAAAGTATTGGCCATCACTGCAGAAGGAGTAAAATTCAGACGGGAGGATTCCACAGAAGCAATCTACCCGGCAGACACCGTGGCCGTGACTTTGGGCTTTGAAAAAAATCTGGAGCTAGCCGACCGGCTCAAAGGCAAGGTGCCCATTCTTAAAGTCATCGGGGATTGTGAAGATCCTAAGCGCATGGCCGATGCTACCAAAAAGGGTTACCGGGCCGCTATGGAATTATAGAGAACGGCGGAGAAATGAGGAACGTGCATGATGGAACACACAGTATATGTTGAAAAACAAGATAGTGGAATCGCCACCCTTGTTCTGAACAAACCCCAGCGCAGAAATGCCATCGATCCCGGGATGATGGAGCAGCTGGCCGGGATTCTGGAAAGCCTGGATCAGGATGAAGCCGTCAAAGTGATCATTTTGAAGGGAGAAGGAGAACATTTCTGCTCAGGGGGGGACCTGAAGGCCGGGGCGGGAACCACACCCACCATCGAGAATTCCCGGGCGTCCTTGAAAAAATACTGCCGGGTGGTCCAAATCATTCAGCAGATGGAGAAGCCTGTCATTGCCATGGTCAGGGGGTATGCCGTAGGAGGAGGTATGAGCCTGGCTCTGGCCTGCGATTTGCTCATGGCCTCGGAAAGTGCTAAATTCTCCTCCAACTTTTTGAAGGTGGGCATCGTGCCGGAAATGGGTGCCCTGCTCTTCCTACCTCAGACCATCGGGCTTTACCGTGCCAAAGAACTTTGGTTTACAGGCCGGGTTGTGGAAGCCCGGGAAGCCTGGCAGATGGGGTTCGTCAATCATGTTTTTCCTGACGCCGAGATTGAAGAGGCCACCATGTCTTTGGCCCAAGGATTGGCGGGAATGCCTTCCCTGCCCATGAAAATCACCAAACGGATTACCAATTCAACCATTAATCAGCTGCTGAATGCCGTGATGGAAGCCGAGCTTCAGTCTTCGCCTTTTTGCGCCCAGACAGAAGAGCATAAAGCTTACAAGGCTGCTTTGCGGAATAATAAGAAATAAAGGGGTTTGAGGAACATGGATTTTAAGAAAAGTGAAGAACAGGAATTATTGCTGGAAAGCCTTAAAGAACTGATGGAGCGGGAATGCCCGGAAGACTATGTCAGAAGATGCGATGAAGAAGGGCGGTTCCCGGTGGAATTCGCCAAAGCTCTGGTAGACAACGGCTTCGGCTTACTGGGGGTTCCGGAAGAATACGGCGGCACCCCGGTGGATCTCCTGACTCTTCTGCTGGTCAAAGAAGAAATAGCCAAAAACGGCGGTCCTATCAATGTCTTTACCCAAGCTTTTCAGCTGGACAATATGCTCACCTACGGCTCCGAAGAACAGAAGAAGATCACCATGCATTATGTAAAACAGGGACAGGTCCCGTTTTGCATCGGCTTTACCGAACCCCAGGCCGGTTCGGACACTTCAGCCATTCAGACCACCTATACCCGGAGAAACGGCAAAGTGTACCTTAACGGGCACAAGACCTTTATCAGCGGCGCGCTGACCAATCCCTACCTGCTTTGTATGGCCCGCAATTGTGATGAGACAGACAAGACCAAAGCCTTTACCATGTGGTGGGTACCCATGAGTGCGCCGGGAATCAAAGTGGAACAGCTTCACAAAATCGGCTGGCATATGCTGGAGACCTGCGAAATCTATCTGGAAAACGTGGAAGTGGAAGAAAAGGACATTGTCGGTCAGGAAGGCCACGGCTTCCTGCAATTGATGAAGAATTTTGAGACGGAAAGACTGCTGATGGCCGCCACCATTTTAGGAATGGCAGAGTGCGCCTTTGAGGACGCAGTGCGTTATGCCAATCAAAGAGTCCAGTTCGGCAAGCCCATCGGGACCTTCCAATTGATCCAGGAGAAGATCACTTATATGGCCCTGAAGATTGAGAATATGCGAAATCTCATCTATAAAACGGCCTGGGAAAAAGAAAATGGCATCTCAACTCAGATTACTTCGGCCCTGACCAAGCTTTATTGCGCTCAGTCAGGAAACGAAATCATCGATGATGCCCTGCAGATCATGGGCGGAATTGGTTATACCAACGATTGCCGTATCTCCAGATTATGGAGGGATGCCCGCAATTACAGGATCGGCGGCGGAACCGATCAGGTTATGATCCATATTGCAGGAAGAAATATTCTTAAGAAATACAGATAAAGACATCACCTCTGTGTTTGCAGCCCACCCAATGCCCGGGGCCTGCAAACACAGGGGCGGCCAAGGAGGTGGTGCCGGAAAGAAGTCAGACACGATTCCAACTTCAGAAGTTAGGTTTGCCAAACGGAAAAAAAGAATTATGATGAAACAGGAGGTTTGTCATGGCTATGAGTTCTGCAAGTGCCAATCCATCGGGTAAAAATACTTGGTATTATCTCAATAGTATCATTGCGTTGGTTTTGATGTTCGGGTTTAAATACTTGCCGCCGATTGCCCCCTTAACATCCTTTGGTATGGCGGTTGTAGGGATTTTCTTAGGTGTCGTTTATGCCTGGGCCACGGTCAGCGTGATCTGGCCGGCTTTATTGGGGGCCATTGCTCTGGGATTTACCGAGTTTGGCACCGTGTCCGCTGTCTTTGCCCAGGGGTATGGAGGAGATACCTATTTATTCGTGTTCTTCATGCTTACCTTTGCTGCGATTATTGACAAAGCAGGGGTAAGCAACGTGATTGCCAGCTGGGCTGTCTCCAGAAAATTTGCCAAAGGCAAGCCCTGGGTGCTGTCCACCATGCTTCTCACCGCCGCCTTCATTATTGCCGCCCTGATCAGCGTCACACCGGCCATTATTATTTGCTGGGGAATTTTGTATCAGCTTTGCAAAGTGTTTGGTTATACCAATCAGGACAAATATCCCAAGCTGATGGTTATCGGCATCGTTTTTGCCGGCTTGATGGGAATGGCGGCCTTGCCTTTTAAAGCCCTTCCGGTGATGCTGATGGGCGTACTGGCCAAACAAACAGGACTGCAAATCAGCTTTCTCTCCTTTACTGTTCTGGCCACCGCCATCGGCTATGGTGGGGTGTTGGGATATCTGGCCTTGTGCAAATTCATCTTCCGTCCCGATGTCAGGGCTATTCAGAAGAGCGATTTTGTCATGGAAAATACCCTCCGCATGAATGCTTATCAAAAGCAAGTCAGCGGGTTGCTGGGTCTGATGGTCTTGCTTTTGTTTCTGCCCGGTTTTCTGCCGGCAGGACCGGTGCTGACTTTCCTTAAGGCTCTGGGCAATACCGGCATTGTGATCGCGATTTTAGCCCTGGTGGCCTTTATCAAAAAGAAAGACGGCAGCAACTATGTTAATCTGGTCGATACCATCAAAAACGGCGTTCCCTGGGAAACCATGATCCTTCTGGGCACAGCCATGCCTTTAGCCACCGCTATGACCACCAAAGGGACCGGTGTTCAGGAACTGCTTTCCCAAATGCTCACTCCCATTCTGGGCGCTAATGCCAATCCGGTCGTGTTTGTTATTCTTATTCTGGTCATCGCGGCTCTACTAAAGCAATTCATGGGTGGCGTCGTTGTGGGGATGCTCATGGTGCCCATGGCCATCACGTATGCATCCGGTATCGGTGCCAACATTCAAATGCTGGTCGTTTCATTAAGTGTATTTTGTAACATTGCTATCCTTCTCCCTTCGGCAGGGCCGTTGACAGCCCTTCTCCACGGTAATACAGAGTGGGTCAGCACCAAAGATATTATCAAATATGGTACTCCGTTAGTTGTGGTGGTAACAGTCATCGGAATCATCTTGTCCTTAACCTTAGGCAATCTTTTATTCTAATTTATAGCGACCTATCATAGCCGGAGTTCAGCAGTTTAAAGTCCGGCAATACCTGGTTTTTGCATCAGGTATTGCCGGTCCGGCTAGCCCAGGTGTAAGTATTCGGCGAATAAATCCGTGACGCTCTTGTCTGCCCATGAGTTTAAAAAAGTGCAGCCCGGGTGAAAATGGCAATACAAGGCGTATGGAGGGTAGTGTATGTCTGCACATAAAAGAGAAACCAGGGAGAAATCGTGGAAAAACATTCTTTATTATCTGAACAGCCTGATCGTGATTGCTCTGATTTTCGGAGGCTGGTATTTTCCGGTTATTGAGCCTCTGACACCGCTTGGTATGCGGATTATCGGTATTTTTGCCGGGGTCATTTACGCATGGTCCACGGTAGGGATTCTTTGGCCTGCTTTATTAGGTTTGATCGCCCTGGGATTGACCGGATACACTACTGTACCAGAAGCGTTTCAAATGGGTTATGGTGGGGACGCCTTTTTATTTGTTTTTTTTATTCTCATTTTTGCCGCTATGGTTGATAAAGCGGGAATTACTGAAGTTATTGCCAATTGGGTGGTCTCCAGGCGGTTTGCCAGCGGGAAGCCCTGGATGCTTACACTCTTGATTCTGACTGCCGCCTATGTGGTAGCGGCTTTAGTTAGTGTTACGCCGGCAATTATTATCTGCTGGGGGATATTATATAAACTTTGTCGGGTTTTTGGCTTTACCAAAAAGGATCACTATCCCAAACTTATGATCGTGG
This sequence comes from Desulfitobacterium hafniense DCB-2, assembly GCF_000021925.1. NCBI lineage: Bacteria > Bacillati > Bacillota > Clostridia > Eubacteriales > Desulfitobacteriaceae > Desulfitobacterium > Desulfitobacterium hafniense. The sequence continues at coordinate 4,897,299 of NC_011830.1, read as the reverse complement.
GTATTGTCTTTGCCGGCCTGATGGGGCATGCTGCTTTGCCTTATAAAATGATGGCTGTCATCTTAACCGGTGTCTTTACCAAGCAAACCGGTCTGCAGATTGATTTTATGAGCTTTACCATTTTGGCAGCCGCCATCGGCTATTTCGCGGTGCTGGGCTATATCGGCCTGTGCAGATTTGTCTTCAGACCGGATGTCACCCTCATAGCCCAAAGCAAATTTGTTTATGCCAACACATTCAAGTTGAATACGTATCAGAAACAGGTCATCACTCTATTAGGAGTACTGATTATCCTGCTCTTTTTGCCCGGGATACTGCCCGCAGATCTAGGGCTGACGCAATTTCTCAAAAGGCTGGGGAATACGGGAATCGTTGTGCTGCTATTAGCCTTTGTAGCGTTTCTCAGGAAGAAAAATTCGGTGGAATTTGTCAATTTCGTGGAATTGATTCGTGAGGGGATTCCCTGGCAAAGCCTGTTTTTATTGGGGACGGCGCTGCCTCTGGCTGAAGCGATGACCAGCGAAGAGACCGGAGTGAAAGAGGTTTTTATGCAACTCTTCAGCCCGCTTTTAAATGCTCATCTTAGTCCTGAAGTGTTTGTTTTTCTCTTTATAGGAGTCTCTGTCCTTATGACTGTTTTTATGGGGGATATCATCGTGGGTCTGATTTTAGTTCCTCTGGTGTGCACTTACGCCCCGGTGGTTGGCATCAGCCCCGAGATGCTCACGGTGGCTTTATGTGTCTCCTGTCTTATGGGGATCGTGTTTCCGGCCTCCAGTCCTTTGGCGGCTTTGATGCATGGGAACAGTGAATGGGTCTGTTCCAGGGAAATTTATAAATACACAGTTTCCCTGGCCATTGTAGCCCCGGCGATTGGGGCCTTGGTTTGCCTGATTTTAGGCCCCTTGCTCTTTTAAAGGAAGTTGGGAGCAGTTTCCGGAGAAAAGGGACTCCCGGTAAAAAGTATGGAAGAAGAGGTGTTAATATGGTTAAGCGTGTGGATGCCCCCCAAAGGGGGGCCCTTCAAGGAGTCCGGGTTGTGCATGCTTCGATGTCCATTGCCGGGCCATTCGCCGCGGCGCTCATGGCGGATATGGGAGCGGATGTGATCTGGGTGGAGAGCGCCAAAGCCATGGATATTACCCGCTATGGTCCAGGGATGGCCTCTCAGCTGGATCGGCGGAACCAAAGAACCATTGCCCTGAATATCCCGACCCCGGCGGGAAAAGAGATATTTTTGCGTCTAATCAGGGAGACCGACATTTTTATTGAGGCGTCCCGGGGAGGACAATACCGGAAATGGGGGCTCACAGATGAGGTCCTATGGGAAGTCAATCCTCGGTTGGTGATCGTGCATATCTCCGGATTCGGCCAGACAGGGGACAACAGTTACACCGGCCGGGCTTCTTATGATCCAATTGCTCAGGCCTTTGGCGGTCTGATGTCTATGAATGGCCTGCCCGGCACTCGGCCTGCCCCCGCAGAAGTTAGCATTGCCGATTATTATACGGGTTTTCTGGCGGCTTATTCCGCTCTGGCCGCCTATATCCGCGCTCAAAGCACAGGAGAGGGAGACAGTATCGATGTGGCTCAATATGAGGCCATTTTAAGATGCCAGTCAGGGTGGCCCCTGGACAGCTGGAACCATACGGAGCGGGTTTACCGCCGGGGGATGGGAAATAACAACAATGCCGGCTTTAACAGCTATCGGTGCGGAGACGGCAAAGAGGTCTATATCGTACTGTTGGGGGTTGGTGTGGTTAAAGCTGCACTGCCGATTTTCGGTTTCACCTATGGGACGGATGAATTTCCGGCTTCGGGCAGCTATAAGCTGGATACCAGAGGCGGACAAAAGCTGGAGGCAGCCATTGAGGATTTTTGCCGGCAAAGAACGGCCCGGGAAGTGGAAGAGATCCTGAGATCTGCCGGGGTCCCCTGCAGTATGCTTATGAATCATGAAATGATGCCGGATCATCCTCACTTTCTGGCCAGGGAAACCATCACCCGGTGGCAGACGGTTGACGGCCAAAGCATTACCGGGCAAAATATCGTGCCTAAATTAAAAAATAATCCCGGACATATCTGGCGGGGCTGTCCGACCATTGGCATGGATACCGAAGATATATTGGCTGAGGCCGGCTTCAGCGCAAGGGAAATAGCTTCTTTTTATGAGAAAAATATTATTAAAAAGGGAGTTTAGTTTTATAGAGTACTGGGAAAGGCGGAAAAACAGAGTCAAATAAAATTTAAAAGGAGGACATAGATGCTTGATCAGAGAGCAATAAACTCCTGTAAGCTGCTGGCCGAGGTGCTGGTGGATGCCATACCCGGCGGGGCGATGTTTTGGCTGGTGGAAGGAAATACTGTAACTTGGACGAAAAGCTCTGAGAAGTTCGGAATTCAGATCGTCAAAACAGGAGATCAGCTGGATGAGAGATACTCATCCATCAGAGCAATGAAGGAACGGACCCTCCTGCTCAATCAATCGATCAAACGATCCAAGCAGGGAGAGCGGTTGATTATGTCTACCCTTCCCTATGTGGATGAATATGATCAGGTTCAGGGGGCTTTCAATATGGCTTGGCCCCGAATTCATCCGGTCATTGCCGCTTTTGGCAATTTTGCCCCGATCCTGGCGGAAATGTATCATGATGGCGCCCTGTTGTATATCTCGGATTTAAAAAAGGTTGTGATGAGACAAGCCTCCTCCAGATTTGATTTGCAGAGTTTCCATCTGGGGCAGAACCTGGAAGAAGACGAAGCGGCCCGGCAAGCCTTGTCAACCCAGAGTCCGGTGATTCTGGAAATGGGGGAAGAAAAGTACGGGGTTCCGGTGACGGTTGCTAATTATCCTTTGTTCGATGAGGAGAATAAGGATGAGATCGTTGCCGTTTTGGGGATTATCACCCCCAAAAAGACCGCGGTGGAATTGCGGCAAATAGCGGCCGATATGGAAAAAGGTCTTTTGGAGATTTCGGCGGCCGTCCAGCAGTTGACGGCCTCGGCTGCGGATATTCATACCAATGAGAAAGTGCAGAACGACAAGATCAGAGAGGTTGCCGCTCATACCGAGGATATCAGGGGTATTATGGCCTTGATCAGAAAGATCGCCGATGCCACCAATATGCTGGGCTTTAACGCAGCCATAGAAGCGACCCGGGCGGGAAAACAGGGCAACGGATTCGGGGTTGTGGCTGACGAAATAAGAAAGCTGTCCGAACAAACCCGCAGCACGATTCCGCAAATCCAAAGACTAACGGATTCTATTCAGGAAAAAGTTAACCAGATCAATCTAAAAAGTATGGACTCCCTTCAATCCAGTCAGGGACAGGCCGCCGCTACCGAAGAAGTGACAGCCGGCATCCAGGAAATATCAGCGATGGCCGAAGAACTTAACCGCATCGCTTTGCTGCTCTAGCTCTTTTTCCGGTAGGATGGATGGGAAGCGCAGAAAGGATGAACAATTTGTTTCCTCTTCATATAGGATTTCTTTTGACCTTAAATGCTAATCGATATCCGCAAAAAACGGCAATCGTCTGTAACCGGCAGCGCATCTCTTATGCTCAATTAAATAGGCGGGTTAATAAGCTGGCTCACGGTCTTTTGGAGCTGGGAGTGACAAAAGGGGATAAAGTAGCTTACCTGCTGCCCAATGGACTGCGGATTGTCGAACTTTACTATGCGGTGCAAAAGATCGGAGCCGTCTCGGTAGCCATAAACTATCGCCTGGCTTCCCCAGAGATTGGCTGCCTGCTTGAGCAGGCAGATTGCCAGGTGTTCGTCTATCATGAGCTTTTTGATGATAAAGTCCGGCAAGTCAAGGAGAATGTTAAGACGATCTCCTTGATGATACGGGTGGGTGAACAACCAATACAGGGAGAGTATGCTTTTGAGGCCTTGACAGACCATGACCATGAGGAAGAACCGGATATACTGATCGGCGAAGAAGATTTGTGCAGAATACAGTTTACCGGAGGAACAACCGGGCGTTCCAAAGGGGTGATGAGAACCCAACGGCAGGAGATTTTCCAGGTGATCGGCATCACAACAGCCTTGGAACTGGGAGGGCCTGACCGGGTGATGCTGACCCAGTCTCCTTTATGCCACCAGGCCGGGCTCTCCTGGCTGAATGTGGCCATCGGAGCGGGCAACACGTTGATTGTCTGTGACCGATTTGAACCGGAGAAAATTCTGCGGCAGATTCAGGAGGAGAGCGTTACCAATGTCATGCTGCTGCCGCCCTCTTCCTATCACCGGATTTTTGCCTTGCCCTCACTTGCGGAATACGACCTGAGTTCCGTCAAGTCCGTTCATTCATCGGCGGGGGGTACTTCGCCGGAGATTGTCCGCAAACTCTATAAGGTTTTCCCCAACTGTGTCGTCCGGTGCGGTTATGGGCTTACTGAAACAGGCGGGGTAGGCACCACCTTTGTGCTGACCCGGGAGGTGCTCGAAAACAACCCGGAGCTGACCAAAAGTGTAGGGAAAGAGATGTCTTTCCTCGAATTGCGGCTTGTGGATGAGAGCGGCCGGGAAGTCCCGGTTGGCGAAACCGGTGAATGCATCGCCCGGGGCCCCTCGGTGATGACCGGTTATTATAATCAACCGGAACTGACCGAGGAAGTGATCAAAGAGGGCTGGGTCTATACCGGAGATCTGCTGAGGAAAGATGAAAAGGGCTATTACTATTTCATGGATCGCAAAAAGGATATGATTAAGTCCGGAGGAGAAAATGTTTTCGCTCAGGAAGTGGAAGGGGTTATCCGTACTCATTCCGCCGTTGATGACTGTGCGGTGATTGGGGTACCGGACCCCAGGTTTGGGGAAGCCGTGATGGCGGTGATTAAGACTAAACCCGGGCAGGCTGTAACGGGGGAAGGGATTCAGGAACACTGTAAAAAATACCTGGCCGGCTATAAAAAACCCCGCCTGGTGGAATTTGTGGATGAATTTCCGGTGGATCAGGCGGGGAAGATTCAAAAGTACAAGCTCCGGGCCACTTTTGCCCGTAAGGATTTTCCGGAAACGATGTGAAATTAAATGCTTAAGATAGGGGAGATGGGCGATGAAAGCCATACTCAATGATCTATTGGCGGAACAGTCTTTGGTGGACAGTCTGGTGGATAACCTGACAGAGCAACAATGGCAGGAAGTGATTAAACCGATGGGTTTGCAGGAGGAAGTTCCGGGGCTGTGGACCATTAAAGATGAGATCATTCATATTGCTCTTTTTGATGAGGCGGCAGGGAAATTGATTTTAGGTGAAGCTGAAAGTTTGGGGGATGCCAATCCGCCGGGCACCCATGATGAATTCTACAGATGTCCGGAAAAACGGAACATGAGCAAGGCCGAAGTATTGAGTTGGTGGCGTCAGGTCCGCACCAAGCTGAACTGGGCTTTATACAACAGCGATCCCAAGGCCCGCATACCCTGGGCGCCTAACTTGCCGATGTCGGCTAGATCCCTGGCCTCAGCCCGCCTGATGGAATTATGGGCCCATTCCACCGATATTTATGATCACCTGAAAATTCCTGTAAAAGTGGCGGAGCGAATCGTTCACACCCTCTTTCTCTCCTGGCAGGCCCGCCCCAATTCTTATCGGATCCATGGCGTTGAGATGCCCGATACGCCAATTTATTTGGAATTGATTTTGCCTTCCGGTCAAATCTGGTCGAAAGGAACAGCAGGTGCTCAACAGTATATCAAGGGAAAGGCTGAGGATTGGGCGATGGTGGCGATCAGGCGCAGGAATTGGCTGGATACGGACTTGGTCGTTGTAGGGGATGAGGCGAAAAGGTATGCTTCCTTCGTGCAGACCTATGCCGGGAAGGCTGATGAAGCACCCCCTCGGCAAAGAATGAGATAATCCTTAAATAAGAGTCTCAGTCAGCCCCGGGTTAGTTCGAATAAAAGAGCCAAAACAGCCACCAGCGTGGTGAACGAATACTAAAAAATTAACAGCCCGTTCATAATGGACCGGCTGTTAATTTTTTAGTATCAGACATCTGTGCAGCTGAAGCTGCATTACATATAATGAAAATTTTGTTTGACAGGTAGCTTAGCATCCATTGGCGTTCAGATGCTGAATGAGTGGCATATTGTGAGTGAGGTGAGGCATAGGCCTCCGAAATAATTCTGTGCAAGCAATAGTATAAATACCTGCTTAAATTCAGGTTTTATCCGATACCATTCAATTCCGGCGACTCAAAAAGCAGCTTATAATGAAGACAATTACACTCCCCGGGCATGCCCCAGGGATGAATTAAATAAAGAAGAGGTGCTTAAAGGATGAAAAAATTATTACTGATGTTACTCCTTACTACCACGGTACTTGGGTTAAGTGGCTGTGGCAGCAGCGCTGCTCAAGGAAACGACATGAAAGATGCCCCCAAGATGGAAGACACCATGAAAGAGGACAATAAGAGCGGAGACATGATGAAGGAAGACAGCAAGAGCGGAGACATGATGAAGGATGACAGCATGGGCGGGGACATGATGAAGGATGACAGCAAGGGCGGAGATATGATGAAGGAAGACAGCAAGAGCGGAGATATGATGAAGGAAGACAGCAAGAGCGGAGACATGATGAAAGATGACAGCAAATCCGGAGATATGATGGAGAAAGACGCCAAAAAGTAAGAAGAACATAAATCATTCAGGAAAGGATGAGTAGGCACCGTGAAAATCAAGGTAAGCCGGATATTCTTAAGTGTTACTATGTTAATATTTCTATCCATCGTCGGTACCGGTTGCAGTGAGGCAGCGGTGCCGGCTGAATCCGCAAAGCGCTTTCCGTATAACCCCAATATGGGAGTCTCCTATGAAGGAAAAGAACTTCAGGAGATATGGATTGCCGGGGGCTGCTTTTGGGATGTGGATGCCTATCTGTCAAGAATTTACGGTGTGGCCGATGTGACGGTAGGCTATGCCAACGGGAACACCGAAAACCCAACCTATGAGGATGTTTGCTATCGGGATTCGGGACACGCTGAAACGGCCTATGTCCGCTATGATCCGGAGCGGGTTGATCTGGAAACCATTCTGGAATACTTCTTTAAGATCATCGATCCAACCTCTTTGAACCGCCAGGGAAATGATGTGGGTACTCAGTACCGCACAGGGATCTATTATCAAAATGAACTTGACCGTGAGATCATTCTTAAGGTTATAACAGAGGAGCAAAACAAGTATAAAAAGCCTATTGTCACTGAAGTGCTCCCTCTGGCTCATTTTTATGAAGCTGAGGAATATCATCAGGATTATCTCGTTAAGAATCCTCATGGTTACTCCCATATTGATTTTTCGCCCTTAGAAGAGCAAAAACTTGTGAACATTGATCCTGGACTTTATAATAAACCCAGTGATGATGTACTGCGTAAAACTTTGACTGATCTGCAATATGCCGTGACCCAAAAGGATGCCACGGAACGATCCTTCGCTAATGACTATTGGGATCATCATGAACAGGGTTTATATGTGGATGTGGTTACGGGGGAACCCTTGTTTGCTTCAAAGGACAAATTTGATTCGGGAACAGGGTGGCCCAGTTTTACCCGGCCCATTGCTCCGGAAGTCATCATTGAAAAAGAGGATTCCACCCTTGGTATGAAGAGAATCGAGGTGCGCAGCCGGGCCGGGGATTCCCATCTGGGGCATCTCTTTAACGACGGTCCCCCGGAGGACGGCGGGCTTCGCTATTGCATCAATAGTGCCGCCCTGCGCTTTATTCCCCTATCCGAGCTGAAAGAGGAAGGTTATGGACAGTATCTCAGCAGGATTGAATGATATCTTCAGGGTGGCATTGTCAATTCAGGCTGTTGGCGGGAAAGTGAGGGTTCAAAAGACCATGTATAAACTGCTGATTGTTGATGATGAGCCCATTATTCGCCAAGGTATCAAACAGCTCATCAATTTCCAGGAACAGAGCATCAGTGAAGTTTATGAAGCTGAAGATGGTGCACTGGCTCTGGATATTGTAAAGGAAAAGCGCCCGGATATTGTGCTGGCCGATATCAACATGCCCAACCTGGACGGTCTTAATTTAGCCCGGGAAATCAAAGCCGTGGACCCGGAAATCCGGGTGGCGGTCATCACCGGCTATGACTATTTTGAATATGCGGTCACAGCCTTAAAGGCGGGAGTGGACGATTACCTGCTCAAACCGGTTTCACGCAGCGATATCCTGGAGCTCTTGAGCAAGCTGGTCAATGATCTTAAAGAAAAAACGGAGCAAAGACGAGCTATGGATTCCTTGGCAAGCCTGAAACAATTAGAGCATGGGGGAAATGAAGGCCACCATCACTATCGGGAGATGATCCTGCAGGTGATGAACCATTCCCTCTCTGACCCGGCTTTTTCCCTCGGTCGTCTTGCCGAAGCAATCAACTTGAGCAGCGGCTATCTGAGCACAGTCTTTAAACAGAATTTTGGCATTCCTTTTCAGGAATATCTCACAACCATGCGCTTGGAACGCTCCAAAATATTGCTGTTGGTCACATCCTACAAGATCTATGAAATCGCCGAAAAAGTTGGTTTTGACGATCCAAGTTACTTCAGTACGTGCTTTAAAAAACGCTATGGCCTGTCACCCAACAGCTACAGGGATACTATGGGGGGAAATATATGATGAAACCCTGGCGTTTATGGGGCATTCGTACTCAGATTCTGGTCTTTTACCTTGCAGCTACCTTGTTTATTGTCGGGGCCATGGGACTGGCTCTTTTCTTCAGCACCACCAGGATTGTGAGCCAGGAAGTGGCCAAGACCACGGCTACAGCCATCGATAAAAGCGGCCGTCAATTGGAAATGTATATTGATCAATTAAAAGGGCTTTCTGATCTATTGGCAGAAAGCCCTCAAGTGCATCGGTACTTCGACCAATCCGGCCCTGACGATGTGGCCGGTGACGAGCGAAGGGATATCGAGAGAATGATTCAAGGGATGTTGAACACCAATCCCGAGATTGCCTCCATCATTCTGATCGGCGCCAAGGGGCAGCTCATTACCAACGAGCAGAATTTAGAGATGCATTATTCAGGGGATATTCAGGATCAGGAATGGTATCAGGAGGCACTGGGGAGTACCATGCCCATCCTTACCTCGGCAAGAATGCAGGAATTTTCTATGGACAAGGATAATTGGGTCATTTCCCTGGGGCGGGAGCTTACAGACGAGAAGAAGAAACACCTTGGCGTGTTGCGTATCGATCTCAAATATGATGCCATCGAATCCATTTTGAAAGATATGAGTCTGGGCCAAGAGGGCTACTCCTATATACTTAATCAAAGTCAGCAAGTGGTCTATCATCCCAATCCGCAGTACTTCAGCCAGGAAGAAAAACGCTTGGAGCTCATAGACATGCTGGAGATGGAAGGCAAGGAGCTTTCCCGGGAGTATAAGCTTACCCATCGCTATAACTTAAACAACAGCGATTGGGTCTTGGTGGGTGTGGCTTCCCTGGATGGGGTCAGGCGCATGGAAGCGGAGATCATCATCGTGCTGGTTGTCCTCGGCTCAGTCCTCCTCTTGGCAGCCTTTGGGAGCAGCGCTATCTATGCGAGCAGCGTGGCCCGGCCTATCCGCCAATTGGAGAAAGCCATGGAAGAGGTGGAAAAGGGGTCGTTGGCTACAGAAGTAGGGGTGGTAGGGAGTGCTGAGATCGCCAGCCTATCCACTCATTTTCTCTCCATGCTGGATCGCATTCGGGAGCTGATGCAGGAAATCAGGAATAAGGAACAGTTTTTACGCGCCAGTGAACTAAAGACTCTGTATAGTCAGATCAATCCCCATTTTCTGTACAATACCTTAGATACCATTGTCTGGCTGGCCGAATTCGGCAATACAGAGCGGGTTATCACCGTGAGTAAAGCCATGGCGCGCTTTTTCCGGCTATCCTTGCGTGGAGGCAGCGAAACCACCACTGTTCGGGATGAACTGGATCATGTACGCCAGTACTTGTTTATTCAGAAAGAGCGCTATCAGGATAAATTGTCCTACGAGATTCAGGCAGAGGATGGTTTAATGGATATAACCATACCGAAGATCCTTCTCCAGCCCTTAGTGGAAAACGCGATCTATCATGGCCTTCGTAAAATGCCGGGGGGAGGAATGATCCGCATCACGGCCCGAAAAGGGGAGAAGGAGGATCTGTTTTTAGTCGTTGAGGATAATGGCGGGGGATTTGAGGACGCGGAGAAGGGAAAGGATCCCCTCCGGCTCGGTGGTGTAGGCCTGAAAAATGTGGCAGAGAGGATCCGGCTCTATTATGGAGAAGACTATGGACTATCTATCGCTAACCGCCCTGGACAGGGGGCCACGATCATCCTGCGTTTGAAGACGACGCTGCCTGTTCCTTAAGCGCCCCCAGTGAATATGTGATTGAAGCTGATTTGGTTAGAGCCATTTTGGTTAGAGTCGGTTTGTCAGAGCCGGTTAGGTGTTACAGTTTAATAGTTTGCAAAAGATGAAGCCGCTCCTGAGCTTCTCTATTTTTATATGGGGCTTAATCTGGCATAAATCAAATGAAAGCGTTATGATAGAAGAAGAATTCTTGCCCAGTATTCTGTCATACTTAAAACGATGAGGAATTAGGTGTTCAGAGTACCAGGCACAGAAAGGAGATATTCAGCAGATGAAATCTTTTCTTTCAAGCTGTACCACAGGAGGATGCGGAGCCAAAATCGGACCCGGCGAATTATCGAAGGTTCTTTCCGGTCTGCCCGTTTTTCAGGATCCTCAGCTTCTGGTAGGCTTTGATGCTTCAGATGATGCGGCAGTTTATCAGATAAATGAAGATACAGCCATCGTTTCTACCGTGGATTTCTTTACCCCCATGGTGGAAGATCCGCGCACCTTTGGACGCATTGCCGCGGCTAATGCCTTAAGTGATGTCTATGCCATGGGTGGGAGCCCTCTTTTTGCTTTGAACCTTGTCTGCTATCCTGAGCGGGAGGACATCCAGGACTTGGGGGAGATCTTGGCAGGAGGAGCGGAGAAGCTCCAGGAAGCGGGAGCTGTTCTCTGCGGAGGGCACTCCATCTATGACCGGGAGCCCAAATATGGCCTGGCGGTCACCGGGCGGCTTAATCCCCGGCAGATCTGGAAGAACAATACCCCCCAGCCCGGGGATCGGCTGATCCTTACCAAACCCCTGGGGGTTGGCATTGTCATGGCTGCCCTGCGGGGAGAAATGGCAGAAGCGGCGGCTGTAGAAGCAGCCCTGGCCTCCATGCAGCGCCTCAATAAATACGCGGCTGAAAAAGCCCGGGACTTTCCCATTCATGCCTGCACGGATATCACCGGCTTTGGACTCCTTGCCCATACCCGGGAGATGGCCGGCGGGTCCACGACCATTGTGCTCTACCCCTCGGCGCTGCCTTATATTGCTCAGGCTTATACTTATGCCCAAGGCTATCTCCTGACCGCCGCCGGCCAGCGCAATCGCAACTTTATGGAGGGCGCGGTGGAATTCGGGGATACCCCCTTTCCGTTACAGGAGCTGATGCTCGATCCCCAGACCTCGGGCGGCCTGCTGCTCAGTGTCCCCGGAGACTGTGCCCAGGAGGCTTTGCGTGCCATACAGGAGACAGAGCCCCAAGCAGCACTGATCGGAGAAGTCCTCCCCCGCCAGGACTTCCCCATTCTTCTAGGGTGAATCAAGGGGACAGGTCCCGTTTTTCATGCTGCCCCGTCTGCTTCCCGAGCGGGCAGCATGATGAACATAAATTTGCTTCATCAGTGATAACCTAAACCAACATGAAGCAGCATGGCAGTCTGACAGTATTAGAACACCGCCGGCTTAGCCTGCGGATTTAGATAAGGAGGACGATTTAATGATAACCATCGATGCTCTGGGACAAGTGTGCCCCATCCCTGTGATTCGTGCCAAGAAAGCCCTGGAGGGATTGGGCGAAGCAGGGGGAGTCGTGGCGGTACTGGTGGATAACGATATATCGCGGCAAAATCTGCAAAAGATGGCCGAAGGTATGGGCTATCAGAGTGAGTATCAGGAAAAAGACAACGGCGTCATTGAAGTCACCATTGTCGCTGGAGAAGGCTGTGCTGTTGAAACCTCCGGAACGCCGGCAGATTCAGGCCTGGTGGTCGCCATCGGGCGGAACACCATGGGAGAAGGCAGCGAAGAACTGGGACGAATTCTCCTTAAAGGGTTTATCTATTCCCTCAGAGAGCTGACCCCGCCGCCTGCCCGCCTTCTCTTCTTTAATTCCGGAGCCTATCTGACCAGTAAGGACTCTAACAGCATAGAAGATTTAAAAGCCATGGCGGCTCAAGGAACCATCATTCAAACCTGTGGTACCTGCATCAACTATTATGGTATTACCGAGCAACTGGCGGTAGGCCAGGTGGCCAATATGTATGATATCGTCACCGCCATGGCCGAGGCCAAACGCCTCATCAATATTTAGTCTCATGAATAATTTAATAGTGAACTTTCCAAAATTACAGCGCAAGTGAGGTAAGAACATGGACATTCAAGAGCGGGTCGCCAAGCTCAGAAAACTGATGACAGATCATGGCCTGGCTGCCTATATTATTCCCAGCTCCGACTCCCATCTCAGCGAATATGTCGCCGACCACTTTAAAAGCCGGCAGTGGATTTCCGGCTTTACCGGTTCCGCCGGAACAGTAGTCATTACTCTGAAGGATGCCGGTCTATGGACAGATGGCCGCTATTACATTCAAGCGGAGCGACAGCTCCGGGATTCAGGAATTCGTTTGTTCAAGGCAGCCGACCCTCAAGTGCCCAGCTATACAGAATGGTTAAAAGAGCATTTGCCGGAGGGAAGCGTCCTCGGTTTGGACGGACATGTTTTTTCAGCCAAACAGCTTAGAGACATGGAAAAAGAATGGGCAGGCAAAATCACCATAGAATTCGACCAGGATCTGGTGGGGCAGCTATGGCAAGATCGTCCTCCCATCCCGGCCCGGGATATCTTTGTTCATGACGTAAGCTATGCGGGGCGTTCCCGGGTCGAGAAGCTCAATGAGCTTCGTCAGCAGATGAAGGGCAAGGGAGCCAATGTTCATGTTCTGACCGCCCTGGATGATATCGCCTGGCTCTTAAATATCCGGGGAGCCGATGTCCCCAACAACCCGGTGACCATCGCCCATGTCCTGGTTACCGAGGATGCCTGCACCTTATGTATCGATCCGGGCAAGGTTCCGGCTCCGGTAAAAGCCGAGCTGGAGAGAGATGGAATCCAAATCAAAGGCTATGCCGCTGTCGCCGGGCTCCTGCAGGGCCTTGGCTGGGATGATGCCGTCCTTATCGATCCTGAGAGCGTCAACGCGTTCCTTGACCATGCCATCCATCCCCAAACGAAAAAGATTGAGGGAGCTAACCCCACAGCAATGCTGAAGGCTGTCAAAAATGAGATAGAGCTGGATAACCTGAAAACCAGCAATATTCATGACGGAGTGGCGATGGTCCGTTTTATCAAATGGCTCAAAACCACCCTGGGCAAGGAAGAAATAACTGAGCTCTCGGCTGAAGATACCCTGGAAACCCTGCGAAGAGCAAACAAGGAATGTGTGGGCCTGAGTTTCGATACCATTGCCGGCTATAAAGACCATGCCGCCATGATGCACTATAAGGCCACTCCGGAAAGCGCTTACACCTTGGCGGCCGAAGGATTTCTTTTGGTGGATTCAGGCGGTCAATACTTCGGCGGCACCACCGACATCACCCGTACTATCGTTTTAGGCCCCCTGACTGAAGAAGAAAAAAGAGATTTTACCCTGGTGCTGAAGGGACATATCGCCTTAGCCACCGTTAAATTTCTTTACGGTGCTACAGGCTCCAACTTAGATGTCCTGGCCAGACAGCCCATCTGGAAATACGGCATGGATTACAAATGCGGTACAGGTCATGGAGTGGGTATGTTTTTGAATGTTCATGAAGGCCCCCAGCGGCTGAGCCAGACCCCTAATACGGTGAAACTGGAAGCAGGGATGATCCTGACCAATGAGCCCGGTATCTATAAAGAAGGGAAACACGGCATTCGCACCGAGAATATGATGGTGGTGAGAAAAGCCGAGGAGACTGAATTCGGCCAATTTATGGGCTTTGAAGCTGTGACCTATTGCCCCATCGACTTAGGGGGTGTGGATCAAAGCCTCCTCACAGAAGAAGAGCAAACATGGCTGGATGACTACAACCAAATGGTCTACACCACCCTGGAGCCTTATCTGGATGCTGAAGAAAAAGCCTGGCTGGCTCAGGAATGCGGCAGATAAGACTTAAATTACTGAATACCCTGGAATCAGGCTTTCAGCCTTGTGAAGCTGAAAGCTTGATTTTTTATGGTTGCAAAGCTAGACTGATTACAAATGGACAATAACAAAATGAGATGGTGTCCAAGAGATTAATGGCACAAAAACGTCATTAGAGGAGAGAACGGGATGAAATTAATATCATGGAATGTCAATGGCCTGCGGGCTTGTCTGAATAAGGGCTTTATGGACTTTTTCCAGCAGGAGCAAGCGGATATCTTTTGCCTGCAGGAGACCAAGCTTCAGGAAGAGCAGATCCCTTTCCAGTTGGAGGGGTATCACGCCTATTGGAATTTTGCTCAGAAGAAAGGTTATTCCGGAACCGCAGTCTTTGCCAAGAAAGAACCCCTGAGTGTGTCCTATGGGATCGGCCAGGAAGAGCATGATCAGGAAGGGCGGGTCATTACCCTTGAATTTGATACCTTTTACCTGGTCACGGTCTACACCCCCAACTCGCAAAGGGACTTGGCCCGCTTGGATTATCGCATGATCTGGGAAGCGGAATTCCTCGGTTATCTTAAAAACCTGGAAAAATCCAAACCGGTGATCCTGTGCGGCGATCTCAATGTCGCCCATACGGAGATCGATCTCAAAAACCCTAAAACCAATCGCAAAAATGCCGGCTTCACTGATGAAGAACGGGCAAAATTCAGTGAACTGCTTAAGAACGGCTTTATCGATACCTTCCGCCATTTCAACCCGGATAAAAAAGAAGCCTACACCTGGTGGTCCTACATGTTCAACGCCCGGGCCAATAATGCAGGGTGGCGTATCGACTACTTTTGTGTCTCGGAAAGCCTGAAGAATGAGCTCAAAGACGCCATGATCTACGATCAGATCATGGGCTCCGATCATTGCCCGGTGGGCCTGGAAATTTTCTGATTCCCGTATATTAATAGTTTGTTGACCCTCAGATAGTGTGCGGCCAAACTAAAAAAGAAAAAGGAACTGACACCTCGCGAACCTATTCCGGTTCAAAAGCTGTCGGTTCCTTTTTCTCTTGGCAAAAATAAAAGATTGACAGAGTGAGAGTCGGAATATATAATTCCGATATATCATACTAAATATATAGGAATTATATAAAGGTGTTTGAACAGATAGTTAAGCAAATATTTAAGCAGATAGTTGAGCTGCAGAGGCTCTGCAGAATGGACTGAAAGAGAGGCCGGCATGAATTTAAATTGGGAATTCATTCTTCAAAACATTCCTTTATATGAAAAAGCGGCCTGGCTTACCTTAAAGCTGGCTTTTTGGGGGACACTGTTCTCCCTGCTTCTTGGCCTGATCTGCAGTGTCATTATGTATTACCGTATACCTCTTTTAAAAACGATCATGGGAGGGTATATAGAGCTCTCCCGGAACACCCCTTTGCTGATCCAGGTCTACTTTCTCTATTTTGGACTGCCCAAGCTGGGGGTGACATTAAGTGAGACGGCTTGTGCAATTCTTGGCCTTTCCTTTTTAGGAGGGAGCTATATGGCTGAGGCCTTGCGCGGCGGAATGGAAGCGGTGAGCAAATCCCAGATTGAATCCGGCCTGAGCTTAGGGCTTTCACGGTGGCAGTTGATTCGCTATGTGGTATTCCCTCAGGCGTTTTCCTTCAGCATCCCGGCCCTTGGCGCCAACTGTATCTTCCTGCTCAAAGAAACCTCCGTTCTTGGGGCCATCGCTATTCTCGATCTTATGAATGTTACCAAAGATCTGATCGGGATGTATTATCAGACCGTTGAATCCCTCTTAATGTTGGTTGTTTCTTACTTAATCATCCTGTTGCCTTTGTCTTTATTCTTGACTTGGTTGGAGAGGAAGGTGCGCTATGCTGAATTCGGCCCTTGAGATGCTTTTTACCTCACAGAATATAGTGCGTCTGCTGGAGGGGTTGCTGGTTACAGTAAGGATTGCCTTGATCGCTATCTTAATCTCTGCCTGCACAGGAATTGCCTTTGGTCTGCTCATGACCATGAAATCCAAGCTGATCAAGGTGCTCTGCCGCCTTTATCTGGAAGCCTTCCGAATTATTCCCGTCCTTGTCTGGTTATTCATCGGCTATTTCGGCATAACCTCAGTCTTTGCTATTCATCTGGAAGGTGAGCTCATCGTCATCATTGTCTTTATTCTCTGGGGGACGGCAGAAATGGGTGACATCGTCAGGGGCGCCCTGGAATCCTTGCCCCGGCATCAGAGCGACTCCGGTAAAGCGCTGGGTTTAAGCTTTGGGCAGCTTTACCGGTATGTTTTAATCCCTCAGGCTGTAAGACGGATGCTGCCTGCCACGATTAACCTGGCCACACGGATGGTCAAGACCACCTCCCTTGCGGTACTCATTGGGGTGGTGGAAATCCTCAAAGTCGGTCAGCAGATGATCGAGAACGCCCGCTTTACCGTTCCCACGGCCTCCTTCTGGATTTATGGGCTTATTTTTATTCTGTACTTCATCATGTGTTATCCATTGTCCCGTCTGGCCAAGAGACTGGAAGCCAAGTGGAGCAGTTAGGAGTGATTCAATGAGCAATAATTCAATAAGTGGTGGTTCAATGAGTAGTGAGCAAAGAGAAATTTTATTGGCAATCAAGGATTTGTATAAAGAGTATGGGGGCAAACCCGTTCTTAAGGGGATTGATCTCCAGGTCCCCAGAGGTGAGGTCATTGTGGTTTTAGGGCCCTCCGGATGCGGTAAAAGCACTCTGCTCCGCTGCCTTAACGGTCTTGAACCCATTCAAAAAGGAGATATCCTGCTGTCAGGTCAAAGCCTGATCAGAGGAAAAGTCGATTGGGAGCAGATTCGTCAGCAGATCGGTATGGTTTTTCAAAACTATGATCTTTTTCCCCATATGACGGTGATTGAGAATATTCTCCTGGGGCCTACAAAGGTACAGAACAGGGAGCGCAGCCAAGTCATGGAGCAAGCCAAGGCCCTTTTGGAAAGAGTGGGGTTATTCGATAGAATGGACGCTTGGCCAAGGGAGCTATCCGGAGGCCAGAAGCAGAGAATCGCTATCGTCAGAGCCTTATGCATGAATCCGGAGATCATGCTTTTTGATGAGGTGACAGCATCCCTTGATCCGGAAATGGTCCGGGAAGTTCTTGACGTGATGCTGGGCCTGGCCAAACAGGGAATGACCATGATCATTGTCACTCATGAGATGGGCTTTGCCCAAGCCGTCGCCGACCGGGTCGTTTTCATGGATTCAGGTACTGTTTGTGAAATTGCCGGCCCCCAGGAGTTCTTCAATAACCCACGCACCGAGCGGGCGAAGCAATTTCTTAATATATTTCAATATTAGTGCCGGTGCACCAGGTAGGTGCAGCAATACCGCAGCCTTCCGCAGCGTTCCATAGGTTTTCACAGTGCCGGGCAACCAGAGCCAAAGGAAAGCTATAAAAATATCCCAAAAAGAAGAGAAGAAAGGTTGAGAGAAAAGATGAAAAAGATGATCAGATCCCTGGCCCTCGTTCTGGCCGGAGCGTTGCTCCTGGGCGGACTTGTGGGGTGCGGCCAGACAGGCGGCGACCAAGCCAATAATGCCAACAACGCCAATAAGGCAAACGGTGCCTCCTCAGCAGGCTCCCTGGAAGAAATCAAGCAGCGGGGAACCCTGCGGATTGGGGTGTTCAGTGATAAGCCGCCCTTTGGTTATGTAGACGCCAATGGCCAGAATCAAGGCTTTGATGTGGAAATCGCCAGACGCTTCGCCAAAGACCTTTTAGGGGACGAATCCAAGGTAGAGTTCGTATTGGTGGAGGCTGCCAACAGAGTACCTTATCTGGAATCCAACAAGGTCGACATTATTATGGCTAATTTCACAGTGACAGAAGAAAGAAAGCAAAAAGTGGATTTTGCCAACCCCTATATGAAAGTTGCCCTGGGGATCGTCTCACCTAACGGAGCTTTGATCACCTCTATCGACCAGCTTCAAGGGCAGAAGGTTATTGTCAATAAAGGAACCACGGCTCAGGATTATCTGACCAAAAACCACCCGGATCTGGAACTTCTTAAATATGATCAAAACACGGAAGCCTTTGAAGCCTTAAAAGATGGCCGGGGAGCCGCCTTAGCTCATGACAATACGGAAGTCCTCGCCTGGGCCAAATCCAATCCGGGCTTCACCGTAGGTGTACCTACTTTAGGCAGCACGGATACCATTGCACCGGCAGTAAAGAAGGGCGACACCGAACTCTTAAACTGGATCAATCAGGAGCTGGCAGAGCTCGCTAAAGAAGATTTCATAAAGAAAGCTTATGAAAAAACCCTCCTGCCCGTGTACGGGGACGATGTAAAACCTGAGGAGCTAATTGTCGAAGGCGGGAAGCTTTAAGCTCGGAGTTTAGATAGCTAAATATATATCTAAAGATAATAAGAAGTAAGACGGTTCTCATCCTGCTTTTAGCCGGGGAGAGCCGTCTTCTGTTATGAAAAAGACCTGTAAAGGAGCCGCAAAAGTCTCAGAAAAATGCTGAAAAGCTACGCAACTCGTACAATCCCTCTACAATAATTTTGTTATAGAGCAGATTGACATTAGTGCCAAGATGTAATAATATAGTGCCAATGACGATTTTCATCGTCATCAACTAAATACAGCCCATTTCTTATCAAGAGTGGTGGAGGGACTGGCCCGATGAAACCCAGCAACCGGTATTCGGATGAATACAACGGTGCTAATTCCTGCGATGGAAGCATTGATAGATGAGAGAGGAATTTTTAGCGATACCCTCTTTCTTGGAAAGAGGTTTTCTTTATTTTAAAAAGCAAGTCATGAAGAACGAAGGTCGAAATTTCTAAGTGTAGCGAAGGGAGAATACTATGCCGATCAATGTACCCGATGGCCTGCCTGCAGCAGAAATACTCACCAAAGAGGATGTTTTTATTATGGAAGAGAAGCGTGCCGAACATCAGGACATTCGCCCTCTCAGTATTGTCATTCTCAATCTCATGCCTAATAAGATCATAACCGAAACACAGATTCTCAGACTCTTAGGGAATTCCCCCTTGCAAGTGGATATTACCCTTCTTTACCCGGAAACCCATCGCTCCAAGAATACCCCGGAAGAATACCTCATTAAGTATTATCAGACCTTTGACAGCATCAAAGATCAGAAATTTGACGGCATGATCATTACCGGTGCCCCTATCGAGCAGATGCCCTTTGAAGAGGTTGACTTTTGGCCGGAGCTGCAGAAGATTATGGACTGGAGTAAAGCCAATGTTTTTTCCACCCTGTTCATTTGCTGGGGAGCACAAGCCGGGCTTTATCACTTTTTTGGTGTTCCCAAATATCCCTTGCCGGCCAAAATGTTCGGCGTCTTCCCTCATACCTTAAACCGCAGAGATATCCGTTTGCTCAGAGGTTTTGATGATATCTTTTATGTTCCTCACTCCCGGCATACAGAAGTCAGAAAAGAAGATATCGTCAAGGTGCCGGAGCTGGAGATTCTTTCCGAATCTGAGGAGTCCGGAGTCTATCTCGTCGGGACCAAGGGTGGCCGGCAGATTTTTGTCACAGGTCATTCCGAATACGATCCCTACACCCTGAAAGCGGAATATGATCGGGATATATCCTACGAACTCCCCATCAACGTTCCGCAGAACTACTACCCTGGGGATGATCCCAGGCAGACGCCTGTCGTCAGGTGGAGAGGGCATTCTAATTTACTTTTTGCCAATTGGCTGAATTACTATGTCTATCAGGAAACTCCCTATAACCTTGAAGAACTGGGCAATAGATAAAATACAAATACCACCATAGAAAGAAGGATGTCGGATGCCGGATTATACACGGGATCGAGAGGCTGCTTGGCAGCTTCTCAATGAGTATGTAAAAAGTGAGACCTTACTGCGTCACTCCCTGACAGTGGAAGCGGTGATGCGCCATTTTGCTTCCCTTTATCAGGAAGACCCCGATCTTTGGGGGAATATCGGCTTATTGCATGATATTGATTTCGAGATGTACCCTGACCAACACTGCCGCAAAACCCGGGAGATCCTTACCCCCCAAGGATTGCCGGAAGAATTCATCCGGGCCATTGAAAGCCATGGCTACGGTCTGGTCCATGATGTGGAGCCCCGGGAGAACGTGGAAAAGGTCCTGTTTACCATTGACGAATTGACAGGTCTGGTCTCAGCCACGGCTTTGCTCCGTCCCAGCAAGAGCCTTCACGACCTGACCGCTAAATCTGTCAAAAAGAAATGGAAGCAAAAGAGCTTTGCGGAGAATGTCAACCGGGAAGTGATCGAAGCTGGAGCCAACCGCTTGGGCAAGGATCTGAACGAGATCATCGAAGAGACCATTAAAGGAATGCGCACCGTCGCCGTTGCCATCGGCTTGGAGGGCAATATCGAAGCAGGTGCCGAAGCGGGAAAATAATTATTTTGCTGATAACCCTTGACAAAAAGCTGTGTAATAGATTAGAATCATAACAACGTCAATCTATAATCCAACACGATGAAAGGACGTCCGGCGCCGAATATGTATAGAGAGCTGACGGTTGGTGCAAGTCAGTCATAGAAGCGAAGCGGATTCCATCCTGGAGTGGCCAATGATGAATTGTGACGGGTTCCGCCCGATATCGCGGACATAAGTTGGCCGATTACGGCAACATGGGTGGCAACGCGGGAATAACCTCTCGTCCCTGATTGGGATGAGAGGTTTTATTTATTTTCTGCGCGGCACTGCCCTAGTTCTCCTTAAGGATACTAAGGAGGATAGGGCAGGATTCACTGCCCATTAACCGTAAAGGCTGAAACTTGGGTGGCACCGCGGAATACCCGCCCCAATGACTGGGGTGGGTTTTGTCTATTCTGGACAAACCAATATCTGTAAACGTTCATAAAACATGATAAATAAGGAGGATATTTCAAGATGAAAAGAGTGTACAATTTTTCAGCAGGGCCGGCTGTATTGCCTGAGGAAGTCCTGAGAGAAGCCGCCGAGGAAATGCTGGATTACCAGGGAACAGGCATGTCCGTCATGGAAATGAGCCACCGCTCCAAGACCATTGAAGGCATGATGAACGAGGCTGCTCAGGACTTAAGAGACCTGCTGAAGGTTCCTGATAACTACAAGATCCTCTTCCTCCAGGGCGGGGCCTCCCAACAATTTGCCATGGTTCCCATGAACCTGATGAAGAACCGGGTAGCGGATCACCTGAACACCGGGCAATGGGCCAAGAAAGCTATTTCCGAAGGAAAACTCTACGGCAAAATCAATGTCGTCGCCTCATCAGAAGACCAGAACTACTCCTATATTCCGGATCTTAAGGATTTGAAATTCTCCGAGGAGGCAGACTATGTCTACATCTGCCACAATAATACCATCTTCGGCACCAAGTTTAATGAGCTTCCCGAGGTGGGAGATAAACCTTTAATCGCCGATATGTCTTCCGATTTCCTATCCGAACCCATCGATGTCAGCCAATACGGAATTATTTTTGCCGGAGCTCAGAAGAATGTAGGGCCCGCCGGGGTCGTGATTGTCATTATCCGGGAAGATTTGATTACAGAGGACGTTTTGCCGGGAACTCCCACTATGCTCAAGTATAAAGTCCATCTGGATAACAATTCCGCCTATAATACACCGCCGGTTTATGGAATATACATCTGTGGTAAAGTGTTCAAATGGCTCAAAAAGCTGGGCGGACTGGAAGCTATGCAAAAGATCAACGAGGAAAAAGCCGCCATCCTTTATGATTATCTGGACGCCAGTGCCATGTTTAAAGGAACCGTAGCGAAAAAAGACCGCTCCTTAATGAATGTTCCCTTTGTGACAGGCTCTGAAGAACTGGATGCCAAGTTCATCAAAGAAGCCAAGACCGCAGGCTTTGAGAACCTTAAAGGATACCGCACAGTAGGCGGGATGAGGGCCAGCATTTACAATGCCATGCCCATCCAGGGGGTCAAGGATTTAGTGGAATTCATGAGAAAGTTTGAAGCAGAGAACAAGAAAGGATAAGATGGCAATCCCTGCCGTTGCAGGAGCTGCATTCAATAGATAACAATAATACAGAGTAAAAGAAAAAACAGTAAAGAAAACTAAAACAGTAAAGAAAAATAAAGAGGAGTGTTTTACAATGTTCAAAATCAATTGCCTGAATAATATTTCCCAAGCGGGTTTAAAACTGTTCACCGATCGCTATGTTGACGTGGACCGCTATGAAGATGCCAACGGCGTTCTCGTCCGCAGTACCTCCATGCATGATCTGGAACTGCCCCCTAATATCGAAGCCATTGCCCGGGCCGGGGCCGGAGTCAATAACATCCCCCTTGATAAATGCGCGGAAAAAGGCATCGTTGTCTTCAACACCCCCGGCGCCAATGCCAACGGAGTGAAAGAAATGGTGATCGCCACCATGATTATGGCCGCCCGCAATCTGGTGGGTGGAGTGAATTGGGTGAACTCCTGCCAGACGGATCCTGAAGTAGCCAAACTGGTGGAAAAGAATAAAGCCAAGTTTGCCGGAACAGAGATCAAAGGCAAAAAATTGGGGGTCATCGGTTTAGGCGCTATCGGCATCTTAGTGGCCAATGCCGCCAACAAACTGGAAATGGATGTCTGCGGCTATGATCCTTATATTTCTGTGGAACACGCCTGGAAGCTTTCCAAATATATCAAACCCATTAAAAATACGGAAGAAATCTATCGGGAATGCGACTTTATTACCATCCATGTCCCCTTAACCGATTCCAACCGCGGCATGCTCAATAAACAAGCCTTTGAGCAAATGAAGGACGGCGTAATCATCCTGAATTTCTCCCGGGATACCCTGGTGGATGAAGAGGCCCTGATTGAAGCTCTGAAGACCGGAAAAGTCGCCAAATATGTGACAGACTTCCCCAATCCTAAGGTCTGCGGAGTGGAAGGAGTCATCGCCATTCCCCATCTGGGCGCCTCCACGGCGGAATCCGAAGAAAATTGCGCAGTCATGGCCGTAGAGCAAATCATGAACTACCTTGAGCATGGCAACATCAAGAATTCCGTGAATTTCCCCAATTGCGATATGGGAGTCTGCAACCAAGCCGGACGGATCGCCATCAATCATAAAAATATTCCCAATATGCTGGGCCAATTCACCTCCACCTTAGCCAAAGAAAACGTCAATATCTCTGACCTGATGAACAAAAGCAAAGGCTCCTATGCCTACACCCTCATCGACATCGAAACCCCCGCCGCCCCGGAGATGATCACCAAACTCAAAGAAATCGACGGCGTCCTGAAAGTCCGTGTCATCAAATAGCAGTGAATCAAGGGGACAGGTCCCATTATTCACCTGCACCCCAATGAATCAAGGTACCTGTCCCCTTGATTCATCCATGAAAAGGAGGGAATGTTTTGGCAAGGATTAGACCCTTTCAAGCCATAAGACCCAGGGAAGATGTTGCGGGCAAAGTTGCCGCCCTCCCTTATGATGTTTACAACCGGGAAGAAGCTCTTGAAGAAATCAAAAAGGAACCCCACTCTTTTTTAAAGGTGGATCGTCCGGAGACCCATTTTCCGGAGGATTTCGATCCTTACCATCCTCAGGTCTATGCCAAAGCTGCAGAGGTTCTGCAGGGGATGATTCAAGAAGGGATCTTCATCCGGGAGGCCAAACCCTGCTATTATATTTATGAGCTTACCATGCAGGGAAGAGCCCAAACCGGTTTGGTAGGCTGTGCCGCCATTGACGATTATCTCCAGGATGTGATTAAAAAACACGAATTGACCAGAGAAGATAAAGAGCTGGACCGCATCAATCATGTGGATGTCTGCAGTGCCCAGACAGGCCCCATCTTCTTAGCTTACCGTGCCCAGGCCGGTATCCATGAAGTGATCGAGAGAGTCAAACAGAATACCCCTCTCTATGACTTTGTCGCGGCTGACGGAGTGCGGCATGCAGTCTGGGTGATTGCAGAGGAGCAGGATATAGAGAAGATTGCCGCAGGGTTTGCGGAAATCCAAAGCATCTATATCGCCGATGGCCACCATCGCACCGCCTCCGCCGTTAAAGTAGGGCTGAAACGAAGGGCGGAGAATCCCCATTATACAGGCCAGGAAGAGTTTAACTTCTTCCTCTCCGTGCTCTTTCCTCACGATCAGCTGATGATTCTGGACTATAACCGGGTGGTCAAAGATCTGAATGGCTTAAGTAAGGCGGAGTTCCTGGCAGAGGTTGAAAAATCCTTTGCACTGGAGGAAATAGGGAATACTCCCTATCGGCCTGAGGAGAAAGCCACCTTTGGTATGGTGTTGGAAGGAACCTGGTATAAGCTGAAAGCCCGGGAGGAGATCCGCTCAACGGACCCTGTGGAGGGGCTGGATGTGTCCTTGCTCCAGAATCACCTCTTAACCCCCATTCTGCAGATTAAGGATATCCGCACGGATAAACGCATTGACTTTGTAGGCGGAATCCGGGGCTTGCAGGAACTGGAAAGAAGAACCGGCAGTGATATGAAATGCGGCTTCTCCCTATATCCCACCTCCATACAAGAGCTTTTTGCCGTATCCGATGCCGGGCGGCTGATGCCCCCCAAATCCACATGGTTTGAACCCAAGCTGCGCAGCGGCTTATTTATCCACGAATTGTAAAGTAAAAGAAAGCAAGAAAAAAGGGGTGCAGTGCACCCCTTCTTGCATTTCTTCTCAAACAAGCTATAATTATTAATAGGTGGAAATTAAAAAGTCGCCGTGACCTGAAAGTGTTGGCCCACTTCCAGGCACGAGCAGGTGGCACATCACCTACACGTAACAGTCCAGCTGTCCACGACGACAGTCTTATTATACAACGCTGCCCGTTTCCGCACAAGCAAGGGGCCTGTGCCGCGGGTGGAGCGGGTGTAATGGGATGCCGGCAGGGAGCAGACTGTGCGGCTTCACGCAGCAGAAGATTCAGCCTATTCCTGACCCAGGCAATGGAAAGGAATTGTTCGCATACCGGTTATGCGGACCGCTTTTCTGTTCACAGCCGGTTTTTCCGGTTGAGTGGGGTTGGGTATTTAGGATTCAGCAGATAACGAAGCATAGCGCATGTGTAGGGTGAAAAAAACCTCCCATGCGCTTTTTAATTTCCCCTATCAAAGCAGACGGCAGGACCGGGTCATGACCCGGAGCCTTGCCGCTGCTTGACATAGGGGGATAGATGAAAATGACGGATTATCGCAAGATGTATTTTCAACTGGCGGCTCAAGTCGCCGATGCCGTGGATCTCCTTTTAAAAGCCCAGCAGGAGGGAGAGAAGGAATTCATGGACGGAGAGCCGTATTCCGGACCCAAAGCCATTGCCCTTCAGGATGAAAACCGTGATTCTGAGTAAGGAAGGAGACGTGTCTGAATTTTCCTTGAGTTTTAAGGATTAAGATCATACAATTATAATAAGAAGTAACCGTCATAGTTCCCATGGAGCAAAAGATCGGCAAATGAGAAGGAGAATGGTTCAATGACTCAAGAGGATAAAAAATTGAGCTGCACGGATTGTGCACTTTTAAATTGCCATAAGAAAGATAAGACCTTTCCTCAATTCTGTTTAACAACCCATACCCCCGAAGAAACCATCGAGGGGGTTAATGAGCTGTACCGTAAGGACGACTTCGTGGCCAAACTCTCCAATGCGGCCGCCGAAATCGAAGGGACCTATTATGGCAAACTCACCCGGGTGGAAGAAATCATGGCCTTTGCCAAACGAATCGGGGCGAAAAAGATCGGTATAGCTACCTGTGTGGGACTGATGAGCGAAGCCAGGATCTTTGCCAAAATTCTCAAAGCAAAGGGACTGGAAAGCTACGGTATCATCTGTAAAGTAGGTGCGGTGGACAAAACCCAAGTGGGAGTGCCTGAAGAGCTCAAGGTGAATAAGGGCTGTCATGAGTCCTTATGCAACCCTGTCCTGCAAGCCACTCTTCTCAATGAGGAAAAAACCGATCTCAATGTGATCGTAGGGCTATGTGTGGGCCATGATTCCCTGTTTATCAAATATTCCGAAGCCCCTGTCACCACCTTGATCACCAAAGACAGAGTGTTGGGGCATAATCCGGCGGCAGCTTTATACGCCAGCGGCTTTTACTACAGAAGATTGCTCCAGGAAGGGGACCTATAATAATATTGTTCCCATGAGTGATTTAAACCACATATTAAGTGCGAAAAATTGTGTATCCTAAAGGAGAGGCGACAACTATCTGAGCGTAGTGACCGTCCCTCCTTTTTGCAGTGGTCAAGAGGGAGCTCAGTTTTTACAGTGGAAAATCAAAACTTTAGAATAATTCTAAAATAGTGTATAATAATCTTAAAAGAGAGCTCAGGGAGGAGGAAGGTTATGATGGTCGAAGAATCCTTGCAACTGCAAAACGAACTATTGAATAAGCTGGTTCAAGGTGGTGGTCTTAAAGAGCTTGTCGACAGCGCTGCTCACTTTGTTCAGAGAGAAGTTGTGATCGCCAACACCTCAAACCGGGTTTTGGAATCCACCTTCAGCGAAGGATTCAGTCAAGGAGAATTCTTCGCAGTCTTGCCTCTCCAGCCACCCGTTCCTGGTCGGGTTCAACTCCAGGCCGGGGAGAAAAAGGCAGAGGCTCTGGTTGTTGAGCTTAGTCATGACGCCAAACGCTTGGGCTTTCTGTTTATATGCGATCCGGGAGCCGATGAAGACAACCGGCTCAAAGTGCTGATTCATCAGGCTCGCAATGTCTTTGTTCTGGAACTGCAAAAAAAGGCGGAGCTTTTGGAGAACAGCCGCAACTATCAGGATGCTTTTCTGTTTGATTTGCTCTATGGCAATATAGAAGATAATGCGGATATTATCGCCAGAGGGAAGCTATGGGGCTGGGATTTGAGTCTGCCCCATGTGGTCACAGCTTTTGAGCTGGAGGATTACGAGTCCTATTCTCAGGATCATTATCTTGTCACCACCTTGCATGACATTATTCAATCCGTAGCCCAGTCCCTGGATAAAACGGTGATTCTTATGGAGAAAAACGAAGAAGTCGTCTTAGCCCTGCCTGTTGAAGCCAGAAAGCGCCGTGATTTTAAGGCGTATTTAAATATGATTATCAATCAAGTGCTGGCTCAGGCAGAAGAACGCCTGGCACCCCGGGTGATTCGGGTGGGAGTGGGCAGGAGATATGAGCAGCCTTCGGAACTGTTTCGCAGCTATCAGGAGGCCAAGGTAGCCGTTAAGCTTAGTGCCCTCCTTAAAGATAAAGGTCCCATCGTTTATTTTCGGGAACTGGGAGTAGAAAGAATTCTTTACAGCCATGATAAACAGGAACTGCTGGAGTTCTATCGCGAGATTTTAGCTGAACTGGAAGCTCAGGATAAACAAAAGAATGAACTGATCGAAACCCTGGAGAACTATCTCGTCTATCATTGTGATTTGAAGGCTACGGCCGACGCTCTTTTCCTTCACCCTAATTCCCTGCGCTATCGGCTCAAACGGATCGAGGAGATTTTGGATCTGGATCTGGAGGACTTTGATACCAGGGTATCCCTGGTCATCGCCTTTAAGATCAAACATTTAATCCATTCTAAGGAGAGGTTATAAACATGGATAAGCAAATTTTCCATAATGTCTGCCCTCGTAATTGTTATGGAACTTGCGGGATTCTCTCCACTGTGGAAAACGGGAAGCTCCTTAAGGTTGAGGGGAATCCTAAGCATAGTTATACCCGCGGCCGGCTCTGTGCCAAAGGCTATGCCTACACGGAATATGTCTACAGCCCGCGGCGCCTCAAGTATCCTTTGCGCCAATTCCCCAGAGGTTCAGGAAATTGGCAGCGCCTAAGCTGGGATGAGGCCTTGGAGATCATAGCCTCGAAAATGATCGAGCTTCACGACCGTTACGGTTCGAATCTGGCCTGCGGCTATAATAAATTCTCCGGCAACCTGGGAATTCTCCATTACGCCACAGAAGGAATGTTCAGGGGCTTGGGGTCTTACACCAAGGTCCATGGCGATTTATGCTTGTCGGCCGAAGGGGATGCACTGAACTATAATCGGGGCCGGGGGGAGCTGCTGCGGGATCCCGAGGATATGGCCAAAGCCAGGGGCATTGTGCTGTGGGGGGTTAATCCTGCCCGCACCGCTGTCCATCAGTGGAGTTTTATCAACCGGGCCAGAGATAAAGGGGCTAAGCTGTTGGTCGTCGACACCCTGTTTACTCCTACGGCTGCTCAAGGGGACAGTTACCTGCAGATTCGGCCGGGTACCGACGGGCTGCTGGCCATGGCTGCTCTTAAATATTTATGGCAAATGGATCGCCTGGATATGGATTATATTCAGGAGCATGTTCATGGCTGGGAGGCTTTTGCAAGCTATCTGCAGGAGGAGGTCTCCCTTGAAGAAGCCAGTGCCATCACCGGAGTGCCTCTTGAGGGAATCAAAGAACTGGCTGAAATGTATCTGGAATCCCCCTGCGCTACCTGGGTAGGATTCGGTCTGCAGCGTTATTCCAATGGGGGCCAGAGCGTGCGGGGCATCGATGCCTTGGTTACTTTAACCAAGAATCAGAACCAACCAGGAGGGGGATTATACTATTTTAATTTCCTCGATATCTTTCCCCTTCATATTAAAAACTTTCCCCGCCCCACTGAGCAGGAAAAGGCCTCTGTGCGAAGCCTCAATATTATCCATTTTGCTCAAGAGGCGTTGGCTTTGGAAAATCCCCCCTTAAAGCTCCTCTGGCTGGCAGGCCATAATCCTTTCAGCCAGGGCCAGAACTTCCAATACTGGCAAAAGCTTGTCAACCAATTGGAACTCATGGTGGTGGTGGATTTGTTCATGAATGAAACCACGGCCCAGGCCGACATCGTTTTGCCGGCGGCCAGCCCTTTTGAAGAGTATGATTTGCATGCCGGCTACTGGCACCAATGGATCGCCATCAATCAAAAAGCTATCCCGCCTTTCTATGAAGCCCGCAGTGACCTGGAGATTGCCCGCAGTCTGACCCAAGTCCTGAACAAGCTCCGGCCCGGCTTTTCCAGCTTTCCCTGGCGATTAAGCGCTTTGGACTGGATTGAAGGAGAACTCACCCCGGAGATCAGGGAACGATTGGAGATCGACACTTGGCAGGAGCTCCTTCATGGTCCCCGCAAATACAAGCTGAACGGGAGCCGGGGCGGCCAAAGCTATCCCACGGAGACCGGGAAATTCCAGCTGATGTCCAGAGATGCTAAAGAGAGCCAACTCCCCGCCTTGGTGCGTTTTCAGGAACAAAGAATTGAGCCTCCCTATCCATTGCGTTTGCTCACCCCCCAAAGCCTGTTAAGGCTTCACTCCCAATACCGGGAGTTAAGCTGGCTGAACCTTGAAGAAAAGACGGACACCGTGGAGATTAACCCTCAGGACGCAGAGCAGCGGGGGCTCAAAGCCAAGGATCATGTCACAGTATTCAATGATCGGGGCTCCTGTTCCCGCAGGGTGGAGATCAATGCTTACCTACCCCAGGGAGTTGTGGTCATGGCTCAAGGGGAAACCACCAACCAATTGCTGACCGGACAAAATACCGATATGGGGATTCATACGACGGGAGCCCGCGGGGCAGCCTTTTATGATTCCTGGGTAGAGGTGAAAAAGAAATGACAAAGCTCAACACCAAAGGGTTTCTTTTCAATGTGGATCGCTGTATTGGCTGCCATGCCTGTGTTCTCGCCTGCAAAAATGAAAACAAGACAGCGGCGGGAGTATCCTGGCGCCGCGTCACCAACACCGGCGAAGGGCACTACCTCTCCATTTCCTGCAATCACTGCTCAAGTCCGGAGTGTTTTCGGGTCTGTCCGGAGCATGCCTATATAAAAAGAAGGGATGGCATCGTGCTGATCGATTCCAATCGCTGTGCAGGCTGCCAAACCTGTGTGGGAGCCTGCCCTTATGGGGCGCCCCAGTTCGACCCCGTCGCCGACAGAACCAGCAAATGCGATTACTGTATTGACCGGCAAAAGGCCGGCCTGCTTCCAGCCTGTGTAACCGCTTGCCCTACCGGGGCCCTGCAGGTCCATGAGTTCGATAAATACAGTGAGAAGGATACAGTGCCGACCGTAGAAGGATTTCCGGATATCCGCCTCACCAAACCCTCCATCCGCTTTTATCCTCCTAAAGAAAAAAAGCGGTACTGGCTTAAAAATTAAGCCATGGAATCTTCAAGGCTGTAGTCAAAAGAAAGGATACATTTCTTCTGACTACAGCTTTTCTGTATTTCCAATAAATAAGGAGTGATTTATATTTTGTATTAATTCTAAATATTCAAAGAAAATACAAAAAAATATGTCGTAATTTTTGTAACTTCGTACAAATCCTTTTCTGGGATAATGAGATTACAAAGGGGGGTGAAAAAATGAACAAAGACAATATTTCACAGATTGAACCCTTACTTGAAACCCGAGCCTTTATTTATGATGTATTACGAAGAGCTTTTCTCCAGGAACCTACTCTTGAATTTCTCACCTTTTTAAATGATGGAAGTTTACTTGAGAATTTTCCTTTTCAGGAGGAGCAGCAAGATATCAGAGAAGGGGTAGAGCAAATTCTTGCTTTGATTCATGAGAAGGATTTAACAAAAGCGGAAGTTTTTGACTCCCTGCATTGGGATTATACCCGCATGTTCATCGGGCCTGACCGGCTCCCTGCCCCACTATGGGAATCAGCCTATCTGAGCAAAGAACGGCTTCTTTTCCAGGAACAGACTCTCAAAGTCCGGCAGGCCTATCTCAAGTATCAATTCCTGCCCAGAAATTTTATGCAGGAAGCCGATGATCATCTGGGGCTGGAGCTGGACTTTATGTATCAGCTCACCTTGCAGGCCCGGCAAGCCATGAATGAAGGGAATATAGAGAAACTGCAGCAGATCTTTACCGATCAAAAAGATTTTTTGGAAAACCATTTACTGCAGTGGGTTCCCGAATTGGCCCTTAAGATCAGGGAAAATGCTCAATCCAGTTTTTATCCTGGCATCGCTAAGATTCTTAAAGGATTCCTGACTTTGGATCTAGAGGCTCTTGAAGAGCTTATGGATAGTACTCAGTGTTGTGTGAAATAATTTGGAGGTGAATAAGGTGGCTAATCTCATTGATAAAGCAAAGAACTATACAATGAACAGAAGACGTTTTCTGGGATGGACAGCAACCGTGACAGCCGGAGCGGCAGCAGCGGTGACCCTTCCCGGGTGCGGATTGACTGCTGTAGATTCCACCACAGCTTCAGCGGATCTGGCTGGAAAAGAAGGGGAATGGGTACCGGTAGCATGTTGGCATAACTGTGGAGGCCGTTGCTCCAACAAAGCCTATGTGGTGGATGGTGTTGTGGTTCGTCAAAAAACCGATGACACTCACCAGGATACTCCCGACTATCCTCAGCAAAGAGGTTGTAACCGGGGGCGTTCCCAAAGAATGCAAGTATTCGGCGTGGATCGCCTTAAGTACCCCATGAAGCGGAAGAATTGGGAGCCTGGCGGCGGTAAAAAAGAACTTCGCGGCCGTGATGAATGGGTCCGCATTTCCTGGGATGAAGCTTATGAAATCGTCGCCAGTGAAATCAACCGCATTAAAGATCAGTACGGCAACCGGGGCATCTTTGCTTCCAATGCCGGTGATTTCGGCCGGCTCCTTTCTTTAGCCGGCGGGTATATCGGTTCCTGGGGAACCAGCTCCTGGGGTTCCTGGCGTTGGGGTCCTGAAAAATTCGGTATGGCCGAAGGATTCATGGAGCAAAGCATCAACGACCGGATGGACCTGCGCAACTCTGAGCTGATCGTCATCGTCGGCGGCAACTCCTCCTGGAGTGCCGGTGGCAATCCCACCTATCACTATCTCCAGGCCAAAAAAGCCGGAGCGGAATTTGTTTTCATCGACCCTATCTACTCCGACACCGTGGAATTGCTGGATGCTGAGTGGATTCCGATTATGCCCAGCACAGACCATGCTATGTTCCTGGGAATGGCCTATACTCTGCTCAAAGAGGATAACCCCACCACCAATCCCTTGGTTGACTGGGATTTCTTAAACAAGTACACGGTTGGTTTTGACAGCGATCATATGCCGGAGGGTGCGGATCCCAAAGAGAACTTTAAGGATTATGTCCTCGGCACCTATGACAACACCCCGAAAACCCCGGAATGGGCAGCGGAACTTTGCGGAGTATCTGCTGACAGAATCCGCGACTTAGCCTTAAAGATTGCCAAAAAAGATCGCGTAGCCCTCTTAACGGCTTGGGGACCGGCTCGTACCCATAATTCCGACTCCTGGCCGCAAATGTTCATGACTTTCGGCGCTATGACCGGCAACATGGGCAGATCCGGCGCTATGACCGGAGTAAGCTGCCACTTTGCCACAGCCAATGGCGGACCCAGCCTTATTCCCCCCGGAGCCACCGGACTTCCTCCTGTGGCCAACCCCATTAAAGAAACCATCAACGATAATGAAATGTGGCTGGCCATCCTTGATGGGCATTATGTGGCAGGAAAAGGCGATGTCCGGGATGTCAATATCCAAATGATCTACCATGGCCCGGAAGCTCATCTCCAGACCCGTTCCGGACAAACCAAGGGAATTGAAGCTCACCGCCATGTGGAATTTGTTCTTTCCACCAGCCATTTCTTAACCACTAACAGCAAGTTTGCCGACGTAGTGCTCCCGGTGACCACAGAATGGGAAAAGGTCGGCGGCTTCGGCGGCTCCGTCAACAGGGAGACTCTCATTTTCTGGCGTAAAGTAACCGATCCCCTCTATGAAGCGAAAAGCGATATTCGTATCGCTTACGAATTAGCGGAGAAAATGGGCTTGGATGCCAAAAAGGTTCTGCCCATCGACGAAAAACAAATGTTCTACAACCAAATCGCCGGAGCTAAGGTGGTCGGTGCCGACGGCAAGACCATGGAGACTTTGGTGACCTTGACCGAAGCTGATATCAAAGAGCTCGGTGCAACCGGAACTCCCCAACAGGGCCGCATCTCCTACCAGGAGCTGAAGACCAAAGGGGTTTACCAGATCGAGCGCAAGCCCGGAGATAATTTTGGTTTCATCGCTTATAAAGACTTTGTCAAAGACCCTGTGGCCAATCCCCTTAAAACGGCCAGCGGTAAACTGGAAATTCATTGTCAGGCTTTGGTTGACTTCGTCAACGGCAAAGGGTTCACTGAAATCCGCCCCATTCCCACCTACAATCCGGCACTGGAAGGCTATGAAGCAACCTATAAAGACTTCAAGAACAAAGTCAAAGGGGATTATCCTCTGCAGGTGATCAATCCTCACTACCTGAGACGTTCCCACAGTATCTTCGATAATGTATCCTGGCTGAGAGAAGCATGGCCCAACCCTGTCTTCCTGGCCACTAAGGATGCGGTCGAACGGGGCATCAAAGAAGGGGACACCGTCCTTATCTTCAGCAGCCATGGTAAAACCTTGCGTCCTGCCCATATCGTCGAATGGATTGCCCCGGGAGTCGTCGGTCTGCCCCATGGAGCATGGGTGGAAATCGATGAAAAGACTCAAGTGGATAAAGCAGGATCGGATAATATCCTCACCGGACCTCTTCCCACCGGACAAGGAATCGGTGCTTGGAACTCCACCATTTGCCAAGTGGAAAAATGGAACGGAGAACCTTTGCAAGAAGACGTAAAATGGCCCCATCGGATCGTTTTATAGAAAGGAGTGAGTGATCTTGGCACAAAAAGGATTTTACTACGACCAAACTACCTGTATCGGCTGCAAAGCTTGCCAAGTGGCCTGTAAAGATAAAAACGACTCAGCCGTCGGCGTTCGTTATCGCCGGGTCTATGATGTCGAGACCGGAAAATTCCCTAATCCTCGTCGTCTCCATTTCTCCATCAGCTGCAACCATTGTGAGGAACCCAAATGTGTAGCGAACTGCCCCACAGGTGCCTTGGAAAAGCGCAAAGAGGATGGCATTGTCATTCATCACTACGATAAATGCATCGGCTGCCGTCTTTGCACCTGGTCCTGTCCTTACGGCGCTCCCCAATACAGGGAGGAAGAAGGAAAGGTCGGTAAATGCGATATGTGTGCTGACCTGTTGGCTAAAGGAGAAAACCCCGCTTGTGTGGATGCTTGTGTCATGAGATGTCTCGACTATGGAGACATTGATGAGCTCCGCCAGAAACACGGCCAAAATGCCGATGCTCCCGCATTGCCGAGCTCCAAGACGACCAAACCCAACATCGTGATTAACGTAAAGTCTTAGGAATTGAATGGAGGTAATGCTATGATATTCGCAGAAGAATGGCCATTGATGACCTTTACTTTATTAAGTCAGTTGGCTATTGGTATGTTCATCGTGCTGATGCTGGTCAAGGCCGGCGTAGGCAACCAAGATTCCCAGGCCTCCAAAGCAATCCGCAGCGGATTTACTGCTGTAGGTCCCCTTACAGCGTTGGCTTTAGTTTTTTCATTGTTCCATCTCGGCGATCCCTTGGGAGCACCCCGCTCCATCTTGAATCTGGGGTCCTCCTGGTTAAGCCGGGAAATCATGACCGCCGGCGGATTCTTCGCCCTTTGGTTAGTGTTCTGGTGGTTATCACGCAAAGGCAAAGAAAGCAACGCCTTAGGCTGGGTTACTGTTCTGATGGGGTTAGCTGCCGTCTTCAGCATGGCCAGTATTTACAGCTCTTCCATCCGGCCTGCCTGGGATAATGTGAACACCTATATCGCCTTCTATGGTGCAACCTTAGCCATGGGCGTCTTAGGTGCAGCCGCTGCCACTGCCTTTGGGCTTAAAGGACAAACCTCGGCAGGACTTATTAAAACCTTGAGAAATATGGCCTACCTGGGAGCGGCTTCCGTCCTCCTGCCCCTGGCTTATCTTCCCGTCTTCACCTCCGGCTTAAATGGGGGTGGAACTGCGGCAGAAGCTTCTGCCCAAATTCTGACCGACAGCATGGGTGTGTTGGCCGGCAGAGGAGTTCTCTCCATAGCGGGCGTAATCCTGCTGGTAGCGGCTCTTAACAAAGGAGCAAAAGGAAAAACCCTTTCCACAGGCACCGTTTATCTCGCTTTGGCCCTGGTTATCGCAGGTGAATTCATCGGACGATATCTCTTCTACGCCATGGGAGTTACGCCGATGATTGGAACCTAAGTCTCACTGGACGAGACAGCTTTCCATGATAAGTTTCTTTTAAGATAAGATGGAGTTATGAGTCCCAAGACTTATAGCTCCATCTTTTTGCGGTTTTTAGCCGCGATTCCAAATTTCGGACAGGCAGAAAGAAAAGAAATGCTAAAGACTATTGACATTTAGAATAATTATAATATAATAATATATGTAATGAGCGGCAACAACATAGCTCACCATTTAATCAATGTAAGATAAAAGGAGAGAATTGAAAGATGAAAAAATTTGTTTGTGCAGTTTGTGGTTATATTTATGAAGGCATGGAAGCTCCCGAGCAATGTCCACAATGTAAAGTAGGTAAAGAGAAGTTCATTGAAAAAAGCGAAGAAAACCTTCAATGGGCCGATGAGCATAGAATTGGGGTTGCCGAAGGTGTGGATCCGGAAGTGATCGAAGACCTGAGAGCCAATTTTATGGGCGAATGCACTGAAGTGGGAATGTACCTGGCCATGAGCCGTCAAGCCGATCGTGAAGGGTATCCTGAAGTGGCTGAAGCTTATAAACGGATCGCTTTCGAAGAAGCGGAACACGCTGCAAAATTCGCCGAACTTTTAGGCGAAGTGGTCGTGGCCGATACCAAGAAAAATCTCGAAATGAGAGTGGAAGCGGAATACGGTGCTACTCAAGGCAAAAAAGACCTGGCAACCTTGGCCAAGAAGCTCAATCTGGATGCCATTCATGATACCGTTCATGAAATGTGCAAAGATGAAGCTCGTCATGGCAAAGCTTTCTTGGGACTGCTTAACCGTTACTTCAAATAAGATTAGACAAGTAATATTAGTCGAATAATATTAGCCAAGCGGGCATAGGGAACATCCTTTTGGGGACAGTTCCCTATTTTTTTATCTATATCAGGCATGGGTGTTTTTTTAAGAATGGATAGAATTACCGGGAATTTCAGCCTGCTCGTTAAAATCTTTACACCCTTCACTAAAAAAATCTATGGTATAATCAACTATATTTTTTTGTTTCAATCTGTAAAACTCAACAGAGAGAAAACCTAAAACCTTAAGTATGAGGGGAGATAAAAGTGAGTAAGATGATGAAATTTGAATCCGGATTCAGTCAGGAAGAAGCTCTTGCCGAAGCCTCACGTTGTCTCCAATGCAAAAAACCCTTATGCCGTCAAGGTTGCCCGGTGAACAATGCCATACCCCAGTTCATCCGGGCCTTAAAAGAGGGAGAGTATGCTCAAGGTTTGGAAGCTATCTATCGCCACAGCTATTTACCGGCCGTTTGCGGCAGGGTATGTCCTCAGGAAAAACAGTGTGAGGCAAGCTGCATTTTAGCCCGCAAGGGTAAAGCAATTCGCATTGGTAAGCTGGAGCAGTTTATTGCTGACAACGCCACCGAGGTAGGGTTTCCTAAAGTGGCTGCCACCATGGGGGCCATTGCCGTCATTGGCTCCGGACCGGCAGGTTTAGCGGCGGCAGTCCAACTGGCCCAGCTTGGCTATGCCGTTACCATCTTCGAAGGAGAGGCAGAACCCGGGGGAGTGCTGCTCCACGGCATACCGGAGTATCGCTTGCCTAAGGATGTTGTACGCCGTGATATAAAAAAGATTGAAAACCTGGGTGTGGAATTCAGGCTCAATACTTTAGTCGGTGTGGATCTCTTCCTGGACGATCTGTTGACCCAGGGGTATCAGGCGGTCTTTATCGGTACAGGTGCCGGGCTGCCGAAAACTCTGGAACTTCCCGGAGAGTATTTGGAAGGGGTCATATCGGCCCTTTATGTCCTGCAGACCATCAATCTCTATAATTCAGGCCAATTGCCTGAGCAGGAGCTTCCGGTGGAAAAAGGAGAACATGTGGTGGTGATCGGTGCCGGCAATGTGGCCATGGATGCTGCCCGCACTGCCAGCCGTTTAGGAGCGGAGGTAACCGTCCTGGCGCGCAGAGGCTTGAATGACATGGCCGCCCGGGATATTGAGCGGGACGAGGCCATAGCCGATGGTGTTAAGATCCGCACTTATGCGGCTCCTTTGGCCATATTGGGAGAGGAGAATGTAACGGGCATAAAATGCGTCAACACCATGGTGTCCCCAGCGGGTAAAGTTGTCATTAAGGAAGAGGAAAGCTTTGTTTTACCGGCGGATAAAGTCATTTTTGCCATTGGCCAAAGGCCCTACGCCCGGATCGTGACCACTTCCCAAGGTTTTGAGATTAATAAGCAGGGCTTACTGATTTGCAATGAACACGGCATGACCACCCGGGAGGGGGTCTTTGCGGCAGGTGATGTGGTTCATGGCCCGGCTACCGTGGTCAAGGCTATGGGGGAAGGCAGACGGATTGCCATAGAGATCCATGCCTACCTTTTAAGGAAGAAATTGCAAAGTGCCAAGTGAATCTCCCCGATCTGCACTGGGCTGGAGGATCTTGCTTGAGATTCATTTGAATCTCAAGCTTTTTTGGTTTTAAAATGCTAAGGGCATCATAATGTTTTCTAGGGGTTAAAGTTTCGTGAATTTTCTAACCACATAGGAAAAATGAGCAGGAATATGAATTTGCTTGAAGAAGTTTTAGCGTTGGGAATCAATAGAATCTGGCAACCAGAGGATCATTACCGTGATGGAGGAATGAGAATGCAACAGGATGTCCAGGATGTCAAGCTCATGGCTGTGCTCAACCTTCTTAATCAACTCAGCAATAAAAACTCTCTTGAAGAATACCTCAACGGAGTTATTGATTTTCTCTCAGGATGGACCGGATGTGAGAATATTGGTATTCGGGTGCTTAGAGAGGCCGGCCTTGCTCCCTATGTAGTGCATCGGGGGTTTGATAAAGATTTTATTGCTTCTGAAAGCTGCATCTCGGTGGAAGGGGATGAGTGCGTCTGTCTGCGGGTTTTAAAGCAGCAATTTAAAAGTGAGGATCAAGATCATGTCTCGGCAGCGGGCACCTACTATGCACCAAACTTCTATCGCTATGTCGAAGAGTTGAGAGAGGACCAGCTTTTAAATTTCCGCGGCCTCTGTGCCCATAAGCAATTCAAAAGCTTAGCCGTTATCCCCCTCCTTCATCAAGGGAAGGTCGTAGGGGCTATACATATTGCCGACATCAAGGACGGGGTGTTTTCTGAGGAAGATATCCACTTCATCGAGACCATACGACCTCTTGTTGCGGAAGCTATCTATCGGCACAACCTGGAAAAAGCCTTGGAAAGCACTGTTCTCCGGTATGAAG
Source organism: Desulfitobacterium hafniense DCB-2 (assembly GCF_000021925.1). Classification (NCBI taxonomy): domain Bacteria; kingdom Bacillati; phylum Bacillota; class Clostridia; order Eubacteriales; family Desulfitobacteriaceae; genus Desulfitobacterium; species Desulfitobacterium hafniense. Next base: position 4,858,745 of record NC_011830.1, on the reverse strand, counting down.
CTGAAGAAATGGTGATTCGCAAACTGAAGTTTGAAGAGAGATTGGCCAGTATCTCTGCCCGCTTTAATCAGCAAGAGGATTTTAAAGCAGCTGCGGAAGAGTCCCTCAAGGATATTTTAAAGTTATTTAAGGCCGAGGAAGTCTGCCTCTATCTCGGCGGGAATTTGAAAGAATACGTCAGCGTCCGTGAACATGGCCAGCAAGCTTGCGGATGTGTGATTCCTTCCGACACCTTTGCCGAGTTAAGAGGGCGCTGGCAACAGGGCGAAATCTTATGCCAGAAACCTGCTCTTCAGGATGAGTTCAAAGAGATCGAATATTTTGCCCAGGAAGTGTTCAGTAAAGATTCCATTTTAACCATTCCTCTTAATTTTAAAGGCTCCTTGCTCGGTGTGCTGATCATCGTCAACATATCTTCTGGCGGGCTGCCTTTTAAGGAAATCCTCAATCCCCTGAAGCTGGTTACAGAGACCTTTGCCAATGCAGTAGAGCAAGGCAGGATTCAATATCAATTGATGTGGTCGGAAAATCGCTACCGCACCATATTTAATCATTCAGGGAGCGCCTTTTTAATCGTAGACGAAAATTTAAAGATACTGCTCTCCAATCCTCAGGCCGAAAGGCTTTTGGATTTACCCAGCGCCAAAATTGACAATATAGCTTATCTTACGGATTTTCTGCCCGACACTGAAGTAGGGCGGCTGAAAGAATATAACCGGAGAAGACTCCAAAGGGATCCGCAGATACCCCGTCAGTATGAAATGAAGTATAAAGACAGCCGGGGCAATCTAAAAGATGTCATCGTTTCCGCGGAGGTCATCCCCCAGACTACGCAAACGGTTCTTTCCATTATCGATATTACCGAATGGAAGAAAACCGAAGCCGAGCTGCAATTCTTAAACCTGCATGATCGGTTGACAGGGCTCTATAACCGCGTCTACTTTGAGCAGGAGCTGCGCAGGTATGAGACAGACCCCGGCCAGGAAGTTGGCTTAATTATGGCCGATGTCAACGGCCTGAAGCTGATCAACACAACCTTCGGCAGCGAAGCGGGAGACCAGGTCTTAGTGACGACGGCAAGGCTGCTCAACGAGTGCTTCGAGGAACATCTTGTCGCCCGCATCGGGGGGGATGAATTCGCGGTGCTCATCGAAAAAGATAAGAATGTGGATCTGGAACAGGCCTGCCAGCTATTCCGCAGGAATGTAGAAAAATACAATAAGGATCATGACGGATACCCTTTGGATATCTCCCTGGGGTATGCCTGCTCCGGAGCCGGCGGCGTGAACATGAGCGAGCTGCTGAGAAAAGCCGATGATGCCATGGGCAGGGAAAAGCTGCACAGCAATAACAGTACGCGGAATTCCCAGGTTCAAATCCTTTCCAAAGCTTTGGAATGCCGGGACTTTATTACGGAAGGCCATGCGGAGCGGGTGCAGAACCTGATTATCAGCACAGGGCAATTGGCCGGCTTATCCGAACAGAGACTCTCCGATTTGAAGCTTTTCGCTCAGTTCCACGATATCGGCAAAGTAGGAATTCCCGATCAGATCCTGTTTAAGAAGGGGCGCCTGACTGCGGATGAGTGGGAGATCATGAAACAACATTGTGAAATCGGTTATCGCATCGCCCAATCTACCCCGGATATTTATCCTATCGCCGATTGGATTCTCAAGCATCATGAGAATTGGGACGGTTTGGGGTATCCTTTAGGCATAGCAGGAGAAGAGATTCCTATTGAGTGCCGGATTCTGGCCGTCGCCGATACCTTTGACGCCATGACCAATGATCGGCCCTATCGGAAAGCCCAATCCACTCAAGCCGCTATAGAAGAAATCCTGCGCTGTGCCGGGACCCAATTTGATCCCCATATTGTTGAGCTTTTTGTCAAGACAGTTTAGAGCTCAGGTTTATCGGTGGGTTAGCCAGCTGTTAAAACGGAATAAAAGCAGCCCCTGGAAACAAATCTGAACTTTTAAGGGTTCGCATATCTCCTGTGTACGGCCAACATCCCATCGACCAAGCAACGCCCTAACCTCACCATAAAAGTGGGACTAGGGCGTTTAGAATTCACTCAAGCGTTTTCCAGGGAAAAAATCCTCAGGGAAGAGTTGCAAAAAGACGGGAAATAATACTATAATTTATAACAATACATCGTAATTCATAATAATACATCAAAATCCATCAGGTGCTAAGTCACAGGAGTTTTCACGGTGTATAAGGCCGACCAACACGAAGCGGCGTTTTCGGGGGTTACTTCGGGGGTTACGATAAGAAAGGGGACTGGAACTATGGCTCAGATCAATGAGAATTACTTAAAGCTGCCGGGGAGTTATTTGTTTTCGGAAATAGCACGGAGAGTCAATGAATTTAAGGTTCAAAATCCTGATGCGGATATTATCCGCCTGGGAATCGGTGATGTGACGAGACCCCTTGCTCCCGTCGTTGTCGAAGCCATGAAGCAGGCTGTGGAGGAGATGGGCAGGGCGGAGACTTTCCGGGGATACGGCCCTGAGCAAGGGTATGATTTTTTGATTGAGAAGATCATTGCCAATGATTATGCCCCTCGGGGAGTTCAGCTGGGAATGGATGAAGTCTTTGTCAGTGACGGTGCCAAAAGCGATACAGCCAATTTCCAGGAGATCTTTGGCGTGGATAATATCATGGCTGTGACCGATCCGGTCTATCCCGTCTATGTCGACAGCAATGTCATGGCGGGAAGAACAGGGAACTATGATACAGAGAAAGGGCAGTATGGCAGAATTATCTATCTGCCCTGTACTGAAGAAGGGGACATGAAGCCTGAATTGCCCACGGCACCTGTGGATATGATCTACCTTTGCTTCCCCAACAATCCCACGGGAATGACCTTGACCAAAGAAGAACTGAAGGTATGGGTGGATTATGCGCGGGAAAATAAGGCCATCATTCTTTTTGACTCCGCCTATGAGGCCTTCATCCGGGAAGAAGGAGTGCCCCGCAGCATTTACGAAGTAGAAGGAGCGCGCGAAGTGGCTGTAGAATTCCGCAGCTTCTCCAAAACCGCAGGCTTTACCGGAACCCGCTGCGCTTATACTGTCGTTCCTAAGGATATTATGATCTATGACTCCACAGGCGAAGGACATAGCTTGAATAAACTTTGGCTGAGAAGACAGACCACCAAGTTCAACGGAGTCTCCTACCCTGTCCAAGCGGGAGCCGCAGCTGTCTATACTGAGGAAGGAAAAAAACAGATCCAGGCCACCATCGATTATTATATGGAAAATGCCCGTATCATCCGGGAAGGCCTCCAGGAAGCCGGCTTTAAAGTCTTTGGCGGCGTAAACGCCCCCTATATCTGGATGAAGACCCCCGGCACTATGGGATCCTGGGAGTTTTTTGATAAACTGATGACAGAAGCCCATGTGGTCGGCACCCCCGGTGCAGGTTTCGGAGCCAACGGTGAAGGATTCTTCCGCCTCACAGCCTTTGGAACCCGTGAGAATACCGAAAAAGCTATCGAGCGCATTAAAGCTCGGATGAAGTAAAGCCTATTCCGGTGCCGCGCAAGGTGCAAGGAAATGGAGCCTGTATAAGGTAGATATAGCAAAGCCTTCTCTTGCGCGGGGGAGGCTTACTTTAATTAAAAAATTTCACTTGTTAAAGAAAAGACAATCAAAAGCCACAATCCCTTGCAGCCATTGAAAAACTAGACCAAATAAGGTATATTCTATGGTGAGAGGTGAATAATATAAAATGTTTCAAATTGAATTTTATAATGATGCTCAAGGCAATTCACCAATTGAAGATTTTTTAGATAAACTGGATAAGAAAGCGGCAACCAGCAAGGCAAACCGAGTCCGGCTTAAAAAGATTTATGAGTATTTGGACATTCTGGAGAAACTAGGGCCAATCGGCGAGCCCTATACAAAACATTTGGACGGGAAGATATGGGAACTTAGACCATATAGTGATAGAATTTTATTTGCAGGCTTGATAGACGGCAAATTTATTCTTCTTCATCATTTTGTTAAGAAAACCAATAAAACACCAAGACGGGAAATCGAAAAGGCACTTACAAACTTAGAAGATTATATTCAAAGGGCAAAGGAGTGAAGAAATTATGGCAAAAACCTGGAATGATTACAAAAAAAATATAAAATCCTTAACAGCAGAAGAAAAAGCTGAAATTGATTTGAAAGTTAAAATCGTTAGCCAAATTGTAGAAGCCAGAAAAGAAAAAGGATTGAGTCAGACTGAACTGGAAGCAATCAGCGGAATTAAGCAAACTCATATAGCCCGGCTTGAAAATAACCGCAATGACCCTCAGCTAACAACCATTTTAAAGCTGCTGTACCCATTGGGAATGACACTGGATGTTGTCCCTATCGTCCCCTTCGACACAAACCAATCCCAATAAAACGTCCAAAGAGACTAGCCATTTAACGTTCCGCTTGCTTTTGTGGCTCATCTTCAGACCCTTTTCCAGCACAACAAAAAAGCCAGTCCTCTTCAAGCTAAGGGGGCTGGCTTTAACTATTAGGCCCGGAAGGAAGCTAAGCTTCCCCCATAACCTTACCCATATCGGCGATATCATACCCGCCAATTCCTGCGACTTCATTGCGGAAACTCTCGGAGTTCAAAATACTCAGCAGAGCCTGGAAATGAGGCTTCGCCAAATCCTCCTTGCGAAGCACCAGGTCGTAGCGTTCCTTGTGCAGAGGTATAAAATCCAAAGAGCTGACTTGCATGGCGGCCTTTTCAATACCCAGCCCCACATCGGCTTCACCCCGGGCTACCCGGCTGGCCACGGCCATATGTGACATCTCTTCATCCTCATAGCCCCGGACACCGGCATGGGAAATATGAGCAAGACGCAGCTGCTCGTCCAGAAGCACCCGCGCTCCCGAGCCCCGTTCACGGTTGACAAAACGAACATCGGCTCGTCCTAAGTCACTCCAGGTCAGAATCTTCTTAGGATTTCCTTTGGCCACATAGAAACCTTCCATGCGGTAGACCAGGTTGATAATAAGGGCCGGGTGTCCGGGCAGCAGTCTCCGGACATAGGGAGTGTTGTATTCGTTGGTGTCGCTATCCCATAAATGAGTGGTAACCACATTAGCCTGACCGCGATAGAGAGCGATCAAACCATCAATACTGCCGCTGTACTGACGAAGAAAACGGACTTGAGAAAATTGCTTTTCCAGATGCCGGGTCAAAATATCCAGGACGATATCCTGACCGCAGATGACCAGGCCTTGATCGAGAAGCGAAGAAGCTGGAAAGGCAGAATGCGGGTCAGGAGTGATTCTCTCTTCACTGCCTGTAAATCCTGACAGAGCATGGGCCGGCAAAGAAAGATTCGGTGTATTCCCGGCGGTGGGAGCGGAACAGACTCCCTTGGATTTACGGATGTAATTCTCCAAATCCGTGTTTTCGATACGAAATTTGCGACCGATGCGGTAAGCGCTGAGATCGCCCCGCTTGATCATTTCGTATACCGTAAATTTGGAGATTTTTAGAATGCTTGCAACTTCCTCAGGAGTATAAGTCACATTGGACAAGGAAATCTCTCCCCCCATATTTGCACTTTTAAACAATTGAGTAAAAGACTGGCGAGTGCTTGCATTAATATCTTGATAATGATTATACCATACTATATAATAGACCTGAAGTTCAGTTGTGTTTATTTATGTTGATTGATAAATAGTATTCGTTGAGGATGATTTATATTTTGATTCTGGTAGTAGTTTGATTATGTTGGATTTAATTGTTTGATTTAGGGTTTACTCCTTTAATTTGCAGTTTTTTTAACATTTTAATACTAGAACAAAAATTGAGGCCGAAATGAAAAATATTGAGGGCTTGGCTTTTTAATGCCGGAGCCGATCAATTTACATAAATAAACGAAGGGAAGAAAAAAGATGATTTTCAGGAGGTTTAAGGATGAAAAAGTGGATTAAAGCCCTATTGATTTCCGGTATGGTACTTTCTTTAGGCTTAACCGGATGCGCCAACAACGGCGGCAGCAGTCCTAACAGCGGAGATAGCGGTGATAAGGGAGCAGCTCCCCAAGAGCCTGCGAAACAGGTTGAGCTGATTGTTTCCGCAGCAGCCAGTTTAAAAAATTCCTTGGAGGAGATTCAGAAGGATTATGCTGCCAAAGAGCCTAATGTTAAACTGACCTTTAACATGGGTGCTTCAGGAACCCTGCAACAGCAAATCGAGAATGGAGCTCCGGCCGATCTGTTTATTTCAGCGGGAAAATCCCAGGTGGACGCTCTCTTGGAAAAGAACTTAATGGATAAAGACAGTGTTGTCGATCTGCTGGGCAATGATTTGGTTCTTGTCGTCGGCGCCAACGATACCAATGTTAACTCCATACAGGATCTGTCCAAGGAAAGTGTGAAGCAGATCGGTATCGGCACTCCGGAATCCGTCCCCGCCGGCAAATATGCCAAAGAGGCCTTCACCTCCCTTAAGCTTTGGGATACCCTGGAACCCAAATTTGTTCAGGCTAAAGATGTCACTCAGGTGTTGAACTATGTGGAGACCGGCAACGCTGAAGCGGGAGTCGTCTATAAATCTGACGCTCAAGGCTCAACAAAAGTCAAAGTAGTGAAAGCTTTCCCCGCCGACAGCCATAAAGCCATAACCTATCCGGCCGGAATTGTTTCGGCAACCAAGGAAAAGGAAGCGGCTAATGCCTTCTTAACCTATCTGAAAAGCTCAGACGCTCAGGACATCTTCGCCAAATTCGGTTTTAAAACCAACTTAAGCAAATAAAAACTGGAAATTACTTTAGATAAAAGACAAAATAAAGTACAAATACAGTGCATTTAAAGGTATAATCGGTCTTGGCATTGTTTTTCTTGCTGAGGCTGATTATACCTATGGTTTTTACTGACTTCCGATAAATTTGAGGGAAAATTTGAGGGAATAGAGATGAATTTTAATGTTTCACCCATTATCTTATCTGTAAAAGTTGCCGTGGCCGCAGTGGTGATTGTAGTCTGCTTTGCTATTCCCATTGCCACGCTGATGGCCAAGCGCCAGTTCACAGGAAAGGCCGTTGTGGAATCCATTCTGACCTTACCCCTGGTTCTGCCGCCCTCTGTGGTCGGATTTGTCTTGCTCTATACTTTTGGCAAGAATGGACCTGTCGGCAAGCTCCTGGGAGAGGTGTTTGGTGTGACGGTGGTCTTCACCATTTGGGGAGCGATTATCGCCGCGGCGGTGGTATCCTTCCCGATGATGTACCAGTCTGTCAAAGCAGCCATCGAGAGCGTGGATCCCCAACTCGAGAAAGCGGCCCGAACCCTGGGGGCCGGGGAGTTAAGGGTCTTCTTCACCGTCACCATTCCTTTAGCATGGAATGGCTGTGTGGCAGGTTTTGTATTGGCTTTCGCCCGTTCCCTCGGCGAATTTGGAGCAACCCTCATGCTGGCCGGCAATATTCCTGGCCGGACCTCCACCATGCCTTTGGCCATTTATTTTGCCAGTGAAGCCGGAGACACCCGTCAGGCCTGGATTCTCGTCTCGATTATGGTGTTGTTCAGCTTTCTGGTCATTTTCGGACTTAATCATTGGGGAAAAGGTAAGAGCAACCAGACCAAGCCTGACAGGAGGATAGCTTGATGATCAAGGTGAATTTCCAGAAAAAGCTGCCCTCCTTTACCTTGGCAGTGGATTTTGAGGTGGATAACCATATCCTGGCCATTGTCGGTCCCTCGGGAGCAGGGAAGACCACGGTCCTCCAGTGCTTGGCAGGGTTGCAGAACCCTACCCGGGGAGATATTTGGATCAATGGTAAAACCATCTTTTCTTCTGATCAGAAAATCAATATCCCGGTTCGCAAACGCCGGATTGGCTATGTCTTTCAGGATTACGCCCTGTTTCCTCATATGACCATCGAAAAAAATGTCCTCTATGGCAAGCCTAAGCCGGCAGAAGCGGCCGCAGCCTCCCATAAAGCCATGGGTGTGACGGAGCTTCTGGACATCCTTAAAATCGGTCACTTGCGGAAGCGTTATCCTTCGCAGATATCTGGAGGAGAAAAACAGCGGGTGGCTTTAGCCCGGGCGCTGATGACGGAGCCGGAACTCCTCCTCCTGGATGAATCCCTCTCGGCCCTGGATCCCGATACCCGGGCCCTTCTCCAGCAAGAACTTTTAAAAGTCCAGAAGCACTGGCAGATCCCTTTTATTATGGTCACCCATGATCCCCGGGAAGCGGAGATCCTCGGCAGCCAAATCATGAGGATCGATAAAGGTGTTCAGGAAATACTCAAGCCGACCAAGGCGTAAGTGAAAAAAGGATGAAAAAAGGGGACAGGTCCCGCTTTTCAGAACGAAAAGCGGGACCTGTCCCCTTTTTTCACTTTTTTATGTCTTAAACACTCACCCATCTTCGGGGGATTCAATACACTATTACAGATAGTGAAAGTGCTGAGTGCAAAAAGAAGGGGGGAGGGGCCTTGAGAAAGGTTGTGGAATTGCATAACCTTGGCATGAAATATCAATCCCTTAACGGAGAAATCACAGCCCTTGAAGAGATCAACCTTGATGTTTATGAAGGTGAGTTTGTCAGTATTGTCGGTCCCAGCGGCTGCGGCAAATCAACCCTTCTATCCATTATCTGCGGATTGATTTCCCCCACAGCAGGAAGAGTTCTTGTGGAGGGTGAGGTGGTCGCAGGAACATCGCCCAAGATTGGCTATATGCTGCAGAAGGACCATCTCTTTGAGTGGCGGACTATTTTACAGAACATCAAGCTGGGGCTGGAGATTCAAAAAGCCCTGACACCGGAGGCCAAAGCCTACACAGAGCACCTCCTGCAGACTTACGGGCTTTATGAATTTCGTAATAAATACCCCAATCAGCTCTCGGGAGGGATGAGGCAAAGAGCAGCCCTTATCCGCACCCTGGTCACCAATCCGCAAATCCTGCTTTTAGATGAAGCCTTCTCGGCTTTGGATTATCAGACCCGCCTGGCTGTTAACGAAGATATTTACACTATTATTAAGAAAGAGAACAAAACAGCCATTATGGTCACTCATGATATTGCCGAGAGCATCAGTATGGCGGATCGGGTGGTAGTGCTCAGCAAACGGCCGGGTACGGTCAAGAAAATCTATGAGATTCACATGAATTGCGGAAAGAGAACCCCTTTAAAATCCAGGGATATGCCGGAATTCCAGACCTACTTTCAAGAAATATGGAAGGAGCTGGATGTCCATGTCTAATAGTTCTCCGGAACATAGAGCCTATCTGAAAAAGGTAAGACAGGAAAAAGTCAAAGTCAGAGTGACTCAGGCTTTAATTCTGATCATCGCCCTGGGCTTATGGGAGATCTGTGCCCGGGCCGGCATTGTGGATCCCTTCATTACCAGTCAGCCCAGCCGTGTGCTGAAAACCATGATCAACCTTCATCAAGAAGGTGTATTGCTTCATCATATAGCCATTACCTGTATGGAAACCATCGTCGGCTTTATCCTGGGAACGGTCTTGGGAACGATGATCGCCATCGTCCTGTGGTGGTCTGAATTTATCTCCAAAGTCTCAGAACCTTATCTCGTTATTCTTAACAGTCTGCCCAAAATTGCCCTGGGTCCCATCTTCATTGTCTGGATCGGCGCCGGTCCGGCAGCCATTATCGTCATGACCCTGGCTATTTCCCTGATTGTCACTATTCTGGAAGTGCTCAACGGTTTTTTATCCATAGACCAAGAGAAAATCAAGCTGGTTCAGACCTTTGGCGGCACAAAGATTCAGGTGCTCACCAAAGTTCTTCTGCCGGCCTCCTTTCCCACCATCGTCAATGCTCTGAAAATAAATGTCGGACTCTCCTGGGTTGGGGTTATCGTCGGTGAATTCCTCGTCTCCAAAGCGGGGCTGGGCTATCTCATCGTTTATGGAGGTCAGGTGTTTAAGCTGGATTTGGTTATGACCAGCGTCTTCATCCTGGGCATAGCTGCGGCATTAATGTATCAGGGGGTGGTTTTGTTCGAAAAGATCCTGGTCAAGAATTCAGATTCATAAAGGGAGGGTTACTATGAAACGCCGATTAGGCCTACTTATGTTCCTTGTGTTAGTGGTATTTCTAATATTAACAGGGTGCGGCAACACCGGTGGCAAACAAGACCAACTCACCAAAATCCGAGTCTCGGAGGTCACCCATTCCATCTTCTATGCACCCCAATATGTGGCCCTGTCTCAAGGCCTTTTTGAAGAAGAAGGACTGGAGATTGAGCTGACCAACGGAGGCGGAGCGGATAAAGTCATGACCGCCGTCTTGACGGGTCAGGTGGAGGTTGGTCTTGCCGGTCCGGAAGCCACCATTTACGTGTACAATGAAGGGAAAGAGGATAATGCCATCGTCTTCGCTCAGCTGACCAACGGGGACGGAACCTTCCTCATCGGCAGGGAGGAGGACCCTGACTTCAGCTGGAGCGATCTTAAAGGAAAAACCATTATTGGCGGCAGAAAAGGGGGCATGCCCGAAATTATCCTGCAATATGTGCTCCGCAATAACGGATTGACCCCGGGAAAGGATGTTTTCATCGATACCACCATGCAATTTAACGCCATGCCCGGAGCTTTCCTGGGTGGTCAAGGGGATTATGTCATTCTTTTCGAACCTACAGGCTCCATGATGGAGAAGGAGGGGAAAGCTTACATTGTGGCTTCCCTGGGCAAGGAAAGCGGCGAAGTGCCTTACACGGCTTATTTTGCCAAGAAGAGCTATATGGAGAGAAACCCTAATATCATCCAGAAGTTTACCAATGCAGTCTACAAAGGCCAACTCTGGATAGAATCCCACTCACCGGAGGAAATCGCCCAAGCGATTAAAGCTCATTTTCCAGATACAGAAGAAGAGGTTTTGACCACGGTTGTGAAACGCTACAAGGAGCAAAACAGCTGGAAGAAGGATCCCGTCTTGCTGGAAAAAGATCTCCATGTTCTGCAAAAAGCTCTGCAGGATGCCGGGGAATTGAGTAAAACCGCACCTTATGAAAAAATTGTCACCCCCGTCTTTGGCGATGCTGCCATAAAAAATATTAAATAAGTATTTGAATAATTCTTGAGAGAGAAGAGCTGTTTGATTCTATTTCAAATAGTTCTCTCCTCTCTTATTCAGCCGGATAGCGCGGGCTCGGCCCCTTTTTCCAACAGCCGAATTGTTAATGATTTGTTAAGGATTGGCTGATTTTCAAAACAATGGTTTTGAGATAGAATTAAGGTATACAATCAGCATAGGTATTTTAGAGGGTGTTCTTATGTCTTATGGGCTTATCATCGTTTTGATGATTATCCTTGGCATCGGCTTATGGCATACTAAAAAGTATCACCGGGCCGTGGTCAACCAGGTTGCTCACGTATGGATTACGAAAAATGCCTTTGAACACACGGCGTTAGGGATGGCGATAGTCAGCCCTGATTGCCGTTTCCTGAAAGTCAACCGGGCCTATGGGGAGATTACCGGCTATACGCGGCCAGAGTTGTTGAAGATGGCTGTTAAAGAACTGACTCACCCGGAAGATCAGGAAAAAGATACTCCCTACCTTCAAGAAGTTTTTGCCGGCAATATCCATTCCTTTACCACGGTTAAGCGCTATATCCATAAAAATGGCAGCACCATTTGGGTCAGATCAACTATTTCCGCCGTCCGCACCGAACGGGGCAACCTCAAGTATTTTGTCGCCCAGATCCAGGATATGACCATTGCCAAAAATGCCGAGGATGAGCTGCGTAAGTCCCGGGATAATGCTGAAGTCCTGGCCCGTACCGATTATCTGACCAAGACCCTGAACCGCAGGGCTTTTATCGAACGGCTTCAGGAAGAGTTGGAACGAACCAAGCGCACTCAGGAAGGCTTTGCTATGATCTTGGTCGATATTGACTATTTCAAGAAAGTCAACGACCAATTTGGGCATCTGGCAGGAGATTATGTTCTTCAGAAATTTGCGGATTGCTTAAGCAATAACGTAAGGCCTTATGATTTTATAGGGCGTTACGGAGGAGAAGAGTTCATTATTTGTCTGCCGGATACCGATGTTGAGCAGGCTGCCCTGGTGGCGGAACGCATGAGGGAAAGTGTGGAAGCCCTTGAGGTAGATTATCTGCATGCCCAGATTAAAGTCACAGGCAGCTTTGGAGTAGCGGTTTACGACAGCCATTCCTCCGATACTCTTGACGAGCTCATAGAAAAAGCCGATGGGGCCATGTATGTGGCCAAGAACCATAAAAACACGGTCTATCAGTGGGTGTCATAAGAAATTTTTTATCTGAAAAATTTTATTGATTCCCTCACCATAGTATGATAAGATGTTCTAAACTGTTGATGGGGAAGTAAAACCGCAAGACCAGCTTTAAAGAGAGCCGGGGAAGGTGGAAGCCTGGCAAGTAACGGAGCGGGTAAATGGGCCCCTGAGGGCGGAGCGAAAAGCAATGAGTAGCTTACGACGCATAGCCAGCGTTATTGGGCTAAGGGTGTGATGGCACCCTGCAAGAGAGGATGTATGGTTTATTCATGCATCAATTAAGGTGGTACCGCAGGTTATACGCCTGTCCTTAAGTTTTGACTTAGGGGCAGGCGTTTTTGCTTTGGTACGGCCTGATCCCGGACATTTCCGCGGATGGAAGGGATATTGCAGGGAAGAACCCTCGATCTTAATCTTAATCAAAAAGAAAGAGTGGAGGAATCTTCAAATGAAAAAGAAATTTGCGGTGATGTTAAGCGGACTATTAGCCCTATCGTTACTTCTCACAGGCTGTGGTTCGGCACAAGGAAAAGCGGATAGCGGCAAAAAAACCGTAGGGATTGTGCAAATTGTGGAACACCCTTCCCTGAATACCATTCGTGAGGCCACGATTGCCGAACTGGCAGCCCAGGGATTTAAAGATGGCGAAAACATCATCATTGATTATAAAAATGCCCAAGGGGATCAAACCAATCTCAAAACCATCGCCCAGCAATTTGTCAAAAATAATTATGATTTGATCATTGCTATCGCCACCCCCTCAGCCCAAGCGGTAGTCAGTGAGACCAAGGAGATTCCCATCGTATTTTCAGCAGCCACCGATCCTGTGGGTTCAGGGCTTGTCAGCGACATGGAAAAACCCGGCGGCAATGTGACCGGCACCTCGGACCGGGTTTCCGCCGAGAAGATCATGGAATTGGCAGAGCAAATCACCCCGGGGATCGAAACCGTCGGAGCCCTGTACAACACCAGTGAGACCAATTCCGTTTCCGTAATCGATAATCTCAAGGAATATGCTGCCCGGAAAAATATCCAGGTAGTTGAGGCCACAGTAACCAATAGCTCCGAGGTGCTCCAGGCCGTCAATTCCCTGACCGGCAAAGCCGATGCCATCTTCATTCCGATCGATAACGCTGTGGCCAGTGCCATGCCCGCAGTAGCCCAATCCGCCAACAAAGCGCAAATCCCCGTTTATGTGGGAGCAGACTCCATGGTTAAAGACGGAGGCCTGGCCACTTATGGCATCAACTACACTGTGCTTGGTCAAGAAACCGCTAAAATGGCGGCCGAAATTCTCAACGGGAAAAAACCCGGCGATATCCCCGTAAAATCCATGACCGATATGGACATTTACCTCAATCAAAAAACAGCCGATACCATCGGCATAACCATCCCGGAAGACGTTCTCCAGAAAGCTGCCGAGGTCTTTACCGAATAAAACGGGACCTGTCCCCTTGGTTCACACAACTGTTAAAGGAGAGACCATCACCTTATGAGTATCTTAGCCTTGCAAGGCTCCTTTGAACTGGGAATAATCTATGCCATCATGGCCCTGGGGGTATTCTTATCCTTTCGTACCTTGAACATGCCCGATTTGACGGTGGACGGAAGCTTTGTCACAGGGGCGGCCATCTCTGTTGTTTTATGCATGAGCGGCCACCCTTTCCTCGGGCTGCTGCTGGCCTTTGTTTTTGGCTGCGGTGCCGGGTGCATCGCCGCCTTTCTCTACACCAAACTCAAGATTCAGGCCCTGCTGGCAGGGATTCTGGCTATGCTGGCCCTCTACTCCATTAATTTAAAGATTCTCAGCGGCCGGGCCAATATCGCCCTTTTAAACAAGGCCACTGTCTTCAGTGAATTTGAAAAGATAATGAGCGGAGAATACAGCCGGCTGACCCTTGCCCTGCTGGTGATGCTTATCTGCCTGATCCTGCTTTTTCTTTTTCTGAATACCCGTTTGGGCTTCCTGGTAAGGGCTACAGGAGATAACGATCAAATGGTCAGAGCTTTAGGTGTGAATACGGATCTGACCGTATTTGTCGGTCTGGCCGGGGCCAATGGCTTTGTAGCCCTCTCCGGGGCTATGATCGCCCAATACCAATCCTTTGTGGATGTAAGCATGGGTGTGGGCATGGTGGTTATCGGGTTGGCTTCCGTGATCATCGGTGAAGTGGTTTTCGGAATACGGACCCTGCTGCGCCGGCTCATTGCCGTGGTTTTGGGCTCCGTACTCTATCGCCTGATTATTGCCTTTGCTCTGGAATTAGGAATGCCGGCTACCGATCTCAAACTGGTATCCGCCATTATCGTGGCCTTAGCTATGTCCACTCCTGTTTTGAAAAAGCAGTTTGCGGTCATGAAACGTAAGTTTTTTTCTCACCGGGGAAGCAGTAAAGGGAATGGGCAGTGAAAGGAGTGAAGGAGCGCATGCTTAAACTCAGGGGAGTCGGCAAAACCTTTGGCATCGGAAGCAGCAATGAAAAGAGGGCTCTGGACCATATAGACCTTTCCTTGCAGTCCGGTGAATTTGTGACGGTCATCGGCGGCAACGGAGCAGGAAAATCCACCCTCTTTAACTGTATTTCCGGAGTCTATGAAATAGAGGAAGGGCAGATTTTGCTTGATGACCTGGATATTACCTATCATCCCGAATATAAACGTTCCAGGATGATTGGCAGAGTTTTTCAGGATCCCCTCAAAGGCACTGCCTTTGATATGACCATCGAACAGAACTTAGCCATTGCCCTGGCCAAAGGGCAGCCTGTCAGCCTGCGCCCCGGGGCAACCAAAAAGGAATTGGCCCTGCTTAGAGAACGGCTTGCTGTACTGGATCTTGGCTTAGAGGATCGTATGAAGCATAAGGTCGGGCTTTTATCCGGAGGGCAGAGGCAAGCCTTAACCCTGCTGATGGCCACCTTGGTTAAGCCTAAAATTTTGCTGCTGGATGAACATACCGCAGCTCTTGATCCCGCTATTGCCAAAAAGGTGATGGTCTTGACCCGTCAGATCGTCGAAGAGGATAAGCTGTGCACCCTGATGATCACCCATAATATGAAGGCTTCCCTGGAATTTGGCTCACGGACGATGATGATGCATGAAGGAAGAATCATCATGGACCTTCAGGGGGAGGAAAGACGGCAAATGACGGTGGACCACCTCATCGAGCAGTTTGAGAAGCGCAGTGGGACCGAGTTGGCTAACGACCGCATGCTCCTGGCCTGAAAATAAATAAAATCCTATAAAAAAGGACGAAATCATAAGCATGATTCAGCAAAACAAGTCTATCCTGCAATAATGTGCCGGTTTACCCTTTTATCTCTTTAGCGTATTAAAGTAAAATAGCATCAAGATATTGTGAGAGAGAAGGGGTTGTTCCTAATGAAGAAGTGGGTAGCAGTTGCCATGACTGTCCTTATGTCAGGATTATTATTAGCGGGTTGTGGAAGCTCCAGCAGTGCGGGAGACGCCAATGAGCCGGGCAAGGCGAATACAGAGCCGGAAAAAGGCGCCGTACAGCAAAAGATTGTCATCGGGCTGGACGATACCTTTGCTCCGATGGGCTTTAGAGATGACGGCGGCAATCTGGTGGGCTTCGATGTGGATATGGCCAAAGAAGTGGCCTCACGCCTGGATATGGAAGTTGAGTTCAAGCCCATCGACTGGAACAGTAAAGAAGTGGAGCTTAACAGCAAAAAGATTGATATGATTTGGAACGGGCTGACCATCACCAAAGAAAGATTGGAGAAAATAGCTTTTTCCAAGCCCTATATGGCCAATCGTCAGATCGTCGTTGTTCTGTCCGGTTCAGACATTAAGACCAAAGCAGATTTAGCCGGTAAGGTCGTCGGTACCCAGGAAGGAAGCTCCAGTGTGGATGCCCTCAATGCCGAACCCGAAGTGACAGGCACCTTTAAGGAGTTAAGAACCTATGCGGACTTTGTGGCGGTTTTAAATGAATTGTCCATCGGCCGGGTTGAGGCTGTGGTTGGGGATGAAGTTGTTTTAAAGTATTACATGAACAAAAAGCCGGGCACGTTTGCAGCTATTGAGGATAATTTTGGCGAAGAAGAATACGGTGTTGGTTTGCGCAAAGATGACACCGAGCTTTTAGGCAAGCTTCAAGGGGCCTTGGATGCCATGAAGGCGGACGGTAAGTCCGCTGAAATCTCCAAGAAGTGGTTCGGAGAAGATATCGTCAAGTAACAGGAACCAAGGGAAGGGTAGGGAACGCCTCCTGGCATAGAGGCGCTCCCTACCCTTTGAAAACTCATGAGGAGAGAAGTCATGGACTATATTTTGCAAATACTGGGCCCCATGTTAAACGGTACAGCAGTCACTTTAAAAATGTTCTTCGTCACCATCGTCATGTCCGTACCCTTGGGATTGATGCTTAGCCTGGGCCGTATATCCCGGTTTGGAGTGCTTCGCTCAGCGATAGGGGTCTATATATGGGTTTTTAGAGGCACCCCTCTCATGCTTCAGCTCTTATTTGTCTATTTTGGCCTGCCCTTTATTCCGGTTATTGGGGAAATTCTTATTCTCACAGATTTTCAAGCCGCCATACTGGCTTTCGTCCTGAATTATGCCGCTTATTTTGCAGAAATTTTCCGGGCGGGAATTCAGTCTATCGAACGTGGGCAATATGAGGGAGCCAGGGCTTTGGGCATGACCTATGGTCAGCTCATGCGCCGCATTATCCTTCCTCAAGTCGTTAAACGGGTACTGCCGCCGGTAAGCAATGAGACCATCACCCTGGTCAAAGACACCTCCCTGATTTATGTACTGGCCATGAATGATTTGCTGCGTACTACGAGAGCCCTGGTTCAGAGAGACTTTACCATGACCCCCTTTATCGTCGCCGGAGTGTTCTACCTGCTGATGACCCTGGTTCTGACCTGGGGCTTCCAAAGGCTTGAGAAACGCTATGCGGCCTATGATGAATAGGGAAAGAAGGTGAATGGAATGAAAATGATCAGTGCCTTAAATATTGAGAAGAACTTTGATAAGCTGGAAGTTCTCAAAGGAGTCTCCCTGGAAGTGTTCAAGGGAGAAGTAGTAGCTGTCATCGGCCCTTCCGGCTCAGGCAAAAGCACTTTTTTACGCTGCCTGAACCGGCTGGAAATGATTGACGGAGGAAGCATCACCATCGAAGGGGATGAATTGGTCTCCACCACGGCAGAAGGAAAAGTGGCTTATGCAGAAGAATCCCAAGCGCGCATGATCTGCCGCCGAATGGGCATGGTCTTTCAGCAGTTTAATCTGTTTCCTCATCTCACCGTTTTAGAAAATGTTATTGAAGCCCCCTTAACGGTTAAAGGGGTAAAAAAAGACGAGATCATCCCTGTAGCCAAGGAATTGCTTGGCAAGGTGGGCCTTCTCGATAAGCTGGATTGCTATCCGTCCAGGCTGTCCGGTGGGCAGAAACAACGGGTAGCCATCGCCCGCGCTTTGGCCATGAATCCTGATATTATGCTTTTTGATGAACCCACTTCAGCCCTTGATCCCGAATTGACCGGTGAAGTGCTGAAGGCTATGCGGCAGTTAGCTGAAGAGCATATGACTATGATTGTGGTGACCCATGAAATGAGCTTTGCCCGTGAAGTAGCCAATCGCGTTATCTTCATGGACAAGGGAGAGATCGTCGAACAAGGGGACCCGGAAGCCGTGTTTGGAGATCCTAAGCAGCAAAGGACTCAGGCTTTTCTCAATCACATGAGCGCCAAGTAGACACTATTCACCAATAAGAATGTTCAGGCCAGCAAATAATTTTTGCTGGCATTCTTTTATCAGGAGACAATATAATTACTTATGGTGAAAAAAAGGATTATTTAAGAATATGGCGAATTATCAGAGGAATTAGGAATTACTTATTATTTGGTTGATATTAGAATAATTATAAAAAACTACTAAAAAAAACTATTTTTGATCTATAGCGATTTAAGTGATGTTTAGAACAAGCATAAGGGCTAAGCCGAAAGGGAGAGTGAGTGGCTTGAAAAAATTTGTTCAGATCTTTACCAAGCTGTTCATGAGCCATGCCCCTTTGATTCTCTCCCTATTGGGTATCTTACTGTGGCTCTTAGCCTATTTTATTTATTGGTTTTTCCCTCTGCATCAGGCACGCTGGGTTTGGCTGTCCGTCGTGGTCGTTTTAATTTTTAATGGCATCTCCCTGGGTGAATTTGTTAAGACTTTGGCGGTTAAGGGGTATACAGACTCCATGACGGGGTTGCCCAATAAGGGTTTTATGTACCTGCGCCTGAATATCGATATGGAAAAATACGCAAAGCAAGAAAAAGAATACTCCCTGGCCATGATTGATATCGATCGCTTTAAGAATATCAACGATACTTATGGCCATCTTGCCGGGGATAAGGTGATTAAGGAAGTCGCCGGGCTCCTGCGTAAAAATGTCAGGGCCAGTGATGAAGTCATCCGCTGGGGCGGCGAAGAGTTTGCGATTTTATTGCCTGAAACCAGCGAAGAGGGAGCGGCTAATCTCATTGAGAGAATCCGCAACCTTATGGAAAATCATGACTTTGGCCCGGAGATAGCTTCCCAAAAAGTAACCTTTAGTGCAGGCGTGGTTTCTTATAAGAAGCTGGAAGAAGTCAAAGCCAAAGAGAACAGGCTTACCAACAATACGGATCTCATCGTAAATTTCTCCGACCAGGCTTTGTACCAGGCCAAGAAGACCCGCAATACCGTCTGGCGCTTTAGTCAAGGGATTATTGCTTAAGGATTTGTTGACAATTTTGCTTATAAGCTTTTGGAGGGACTGGACCCTGAATGGGTTTAGTCCCTTTATTATTCATCAAAAATTGGTTTAAGCCCACACCATAAGCTGATGAACCAATACGAAAAACCGCTCTCCTTGAGGGCGGTTTAATTATATGTGGAAAACTTTCCACATATGCGGCTAAAAATAAAGGCTGCTCTTATTCCGCCTCATTAAAGTGCGTTGATTCCAGATCAATGGGTTTGCTTTTATGTAAAGGTTGTTTTGCCAACTTAGAATAATCAGTGGACAAAAGAAATGCTGCGTTAGCCATAAGAATCTGCTGCTCCATACCATTCATGAGATTGAACATCTCGATTAACCTTTCGTGTTCAGCATTTAGATAAATGGGCAGAGCCGGTGTATTTCCGGTTAATAACCAATCGGCTGAAACATTGAAAAATGAGGAGATTTCATAAATGAATATAGCCGACGGCATAACCTCACCATTTTCGATCCGTCCCAAATTTGCGCGAGAAATACTGGGAAGATGCCTTGAAAGATCCGCTAAAGACAATTTGCCATTTTTTCTAAGCTGTTTGATTCTGGTGCCTAGAGCTTTTTTAAATGATTCAGCATTCATAAACTTTCCTCCATCCAATACGGTGCAGAGATATAAGACGTACAATCGTCTAATATTTGCTCTATTATCTATTGTATCGTCCCACATATGAGCCTATAATATTCATAGGGAAATTCTTCCGCAAGACAAGTGTAATACAGCACCAGCTAAGGTACAATGGTTGAATTTGTCGGTATCTGGTAAAGAAAAAATGTGACACCTGAAGATCTGTGTAAACCGATGCTGCCGAAATGGAAAATTTATCTCATATATGGGAGGTAGTGATCTGTGCGCTTAAAAGAACTGACCCCGTTCGGAGTTGAAGTGAAAAAGAGACTAATCGACAGGCGAATGAGCAACAGCGAATTTTGCAAGAAGTACAACATACCCATGAACCGCTTCAGCGAAATTCTCTACGGCAGCCGCCCCGGCAATAAATACCGGGACAGGATAGCTGCGCTGCTGGGGATTGAAGAAGCGGCCTAGCCTGACGGCAATGATGTTCTAGGCTCAAAGAGATGAAGAAGGTAAATGTCGTAATATGTCGCAAAAAGAATTATCTGGTAATTAAAGATAGTATTGACATATTTATAGTAGTATTAAATAATAAATCGTGTAGCAAAAGAGAGTGAGTGATTACTTACCTGACTTGAGGATGTAACTTAAAATCGATTAGATACAGGGGTTTCCCGATGAAAGGATCAAATCATGAGGAAGAGTAGTATATTGGCCCGGAATAAAACCATTGCTAAAAACGAAAAGAAACACAATCCTGGCGAAAGTTATGCATTAAAGAACCTGCAAAGACGCTTTCAAGTATTAGTGCAAGACTCTCATGATGTGTTTGAGATTATCAACTCTGATGGGACCATTCAATACATAAGCCCTGCTGTTGAAAAGATACTCGGTTACAAACCCGAAGAGCGGATAGGTAAGCCGGCCTACGAACTTCTTGAACCAACAGAAAAATATAAATTTAAGCAGATGCTGACTTTAGCCTTCAATCATCCTGATCAAGTGGTGCAAGAGGAAATAAAGATAAAGACGAAAGCGGGACAGGAAATTATCTTATCCTGCGATATGCGCAATAAGTTATCGGAACCCTCCATACAAGGGGTAATCCTCAATTGGCGAGTGTCTTCTTCAGATCGCAACAGAGAGGATAGCCAGGCCAAAGCCCCGGCAACCCTGGATGAACTGACCAGGCTTCCCGCTCGGGGCGCCTTTGAATCACTGCTGAGTCAGCATATGGCGGAGGCCAGGGGAGAAGAAGCCCTGGCACTGATCATTGTGGACATTGATCGATTCAAATACATCAACAGCTACTTAGGCTATGAGCATGGGGACCAGTTGCTCAGGCAAATCAGCCGGCGTCTGCGCTTGCTGTGCACGGATCAGGTGCTGCTTTGCCGCTTTTCCGGGGACCAGTATGCCATAGTGGCTGCCCGGGGAGAGGGGCAGGATGATTATCTCCCTTTGGTTGAAGAGGTTCTGCGCCTTTTTGATGCCCCCTTTATAGTGGATGAGCATAAACTGGATATTAGTGTGAGCCTGGGTATTAGTCTCTATCCTCATGATGCCCAAGATAGTGAGACTCTTGTTAAGTCTGCTTACGCCGCTTTATTACGGGGCAAAGCGGCCGGCAAAAAGCACTACCAATTTTATTCAGCTGATGTGGAGCATAAGAATTACAGAGAATTTCTCCTGCGCCGTGACATGCAGAAGGCCCTTAAGGAAGGTCAGTTTGCGGTGCATTATCAACCTATAGTCAATCTATATACCAATGAAGTCCTGGCCGTAGAGGCTTTGCTGCGCTGGAAACACCCTTTATGCGGAATGATTTCCCCCGCTGAATTTATCCCGATCATGGAAGAAACCGGTTTTATAGTGGATATGGGAAAATGGCTGTTGGAAGAAGTATGCCGCAGCCATAAGCAATGGCAAAAGGAAGGACTGCCTCCCCTTAAAGTATCCATCAATTGCTCCTCCGTGCAGTTTGCGGAGGAGTGCTTTGTGGAGAGCATCCAGGCCATTCTTGACAAGATGCAGCTCGACCCCCGCTATCTCATTATAGAAATCACGGAAAGTGTCCTCATCGATAATGCCAAGAAGGTCATTGCCGATCTGCAAAAACTTCAGGAGATCGGCATTTTGGTTGCCGTGGATGACTTCGGTACAGGTTTTTCATCCTTATCGTATTTGCTTACCTTTAATATAGATATTATAAAAATCGACAGCTCCTTTATACAGAACATCCCTACCAATAAAACCAGCACGATTATTACCCATTCTGTGATCAATCTGGCTCGTGAACTCAATATCAAGCTGGTGGCCGAGGGAATTGAAAGTCCGGAGCAGCTGTCCCACCTGAAGCGGTTCAACTGTCACACCGGTCAGGGGTATCTCTATAGTAAGCCCATACCACAGCATCAGCTTGCTGAAATTATAGCGAACAAAAAATGCGAGCCCCAAATCAACGCCGAGGCTCTGGGGATTTAATTAAAATGAAATTGGAGGACTGTGTGTTGAAAAGTATCAGAACACAACTGGTCATTTATTTTTCCATACTTGTATTGCTATCATCTTTAGCCCTGGGATATCTGTCTTTAGCCAAGGCCAGCAATGCCCTGACGGCTGAAGCAGAAAAAGCGTTAGGCACCCTTGCCGCCGACTCGGCTAAACTCACGGAAAGCCGCTTGGAAACCCAAAAGAAAACCTTGGAGATGATCGCCTTAAGGGAAGATATGCAAACCATGGATTGGCAGGTACAACAACCCATCTTGCAAAGACAACTCCCCAACACCAATTTTCTTGATCTTGGGGTCGTTCAGCTGGACGGTTCCGTCAGCTATTCCGATGGGTCAACCAACCAACTGGGAGACCGGGACTATGTGCAAAAGGCCTTAAAAGGGGAAACCAATGTATCCGACCTGATCATCAGCAGGGTGACCAACAGCCTGGTTATTATGTATGCCACACCGATTGTCAACGAAGGGAAAGTGGTGGGGGCATTGATCGGGCGCCGTGACGGCAATGCTTTAAGCCTGATCGCGGAAGACACAGGATATGGTCAAAATGGTTATGGATATATGGTTAATAGCCAGGGAACGGTTATTGCCCACCCGGACAGGGAAAAAGTGTTCGCTCAATTCAATCCTATCGAAGCAGTCAAAGAGGACCAAAGTTTAATGTCCACGGCGACGATGATTGAAAACCTGCTGCAGAGCGGTCAGGGAGTCAGCTCCTATACTTATAACGGTCAGGACTTATATGCGGGATATGCTCCTATTCAGGGCAGCGATTGGACCTTCGTTATTACGGCCAGTCAGGAAGAAGTTCTGTCAGCCATCCCTGCTCTCCAAAAGGATATTTTAGTTACCGGAGTGATTATTTTTTTCATAGCTATGGGCTTTGTCACCCTGATTGGAAATTCTCTGGCTAAGCCGATTATGAAAGTGACGGAGAGTGCCGAGAGAATTGCCCGCTTGGATGTGACCCAGGATGTACCTGAAGGGTTGCTCAAAAAAGCCAATGAGATCGGAGCCTTGGCCAAAGGAATCCAAGTCATCACCGCCAGCCTGAGAGAGTTTATAGGGGACGTCAAAGAGTCCTCTGAGAAAGTCGCCGCTGTGTCTGTGCAGCTGACAGCGTCAACCCAGCAAAGTGCCATCACTGCGGAAGAAGTATCGAGAGCAGTTACGGAAATTGCCAGAGGAGCATCCGAGCAAGCCGGCAATACGGAAGAGGGAGCGCTGAAAGCCGTCCGTCTCGGACAAGCCATTGAGAAAGATCTTGAGTTGGTGGAAGCCTTAAATGTGGCATCGAATAGGGTTTCCGCTGTTGTGGAGGAAGGCCTGCAAGAGATCGATAACCTCACCCGTATCTCTCAGGAAAACAACGGAGCCACTGAGGAAATCCGTCAAGTAATTTTTAAAACCAATGAAAGTTCCCAAAAGATTGAGCAAGCCAGCAATGTCATTGCTTCCATAGCAGAACAGACCAATCTCCTGGCCTTGAACGCAGCTATCGAAGCAGCCCGGGCAGGGGAAGCCGGACGGGGATTTTCCGTGGTGGCCGAAGAGATTCGCAAGCTGGCTGAGCAATCTTCCGCTTCCACTAAATCGATTGATCTCATGGTGAAGGAGCTGCAAAATAACTCTCAGGATGCGGTCAAAAACATGGAGAGAGTATCCCAGATATCCAAGGAACAAGCGGAAAGCGTTATGACCTGCCAGGATAAATATCGGGTGATTGCCCAATCCATGGAGGAAGCTATCCAAGCCGTGAACGAGCTGAATGTTTCGGAAGCGGCAATGGACAAAATTAAGGATGAAATCCATTCCACATTACAAGCTCTCTCGGCCATCGCTGAAGAGAATTCCGCCGCCACAGAGGAAGTTACCGCTTCCATGGAAGAGCAAACAGCATCTGTCCAGGAAATCGCGGCTTCCAGTGAAGGGCTGTCAGAATTAGCCCAAAGCCTTAAAACGGTCATCATGAAATTTAAACTATAAAGCAGCTGGTCTTTGGAAAAATGTGCTACAATGAAGAAAGGTTACGAGTTTTGACGAAATAAGGAGAATTGATGTGGATAGCAATCTTATACACAGAAAAGAGAGCCTGGTCATTACAGCTATCTCCCTGATCAATGAAAAGGGCTTGCAAGGCCTTTCCACAAGAGAAGTGGCCAAACGGGAAGGGGTTTCCGAAGCCACTATCTTCAAGCATTTTAAATCGAAAAACGAACTCGTATCAGCCGTTCTTGAGCACTCTTCCCAATATGATCATGCTTTGTTGGAAGCAGCCCTGACGAAGGACTTAACTCCCAAAGAGAAGGTTCTTCATCTTATCGACAGCTATATAACCTACTGTGAGAACTATCCGGAAATTACGGCGATCCTTCTGGCCTACAATGGCTTGTTGTACGAAGAAGAGCTTAAGGACAAGGTTATGGAGATTATTTGCCGACGGTCAAAAGACATCCAATCTTTAATTTATAGCTCCATCGCAATGGGTGAACTGAATCCATCCGTTCATAGTGAAAGTTTAACCAATATCATTCTGGGGATGATCCATGAGATCATTCTCAAGTGGCGAATGGCGGAGTTCAGCTTTTCCTTGCGGGAGCAGACTCTTGCTTCGGCAACCATGCTTTTAGAGGCTTTCACCATGAGACACGAAGCCAAACTATAGAGAGGAGATAGAGAAGGGTGGATTCCAGGCTGCATTTAGTGGATAATCTCCCAGCCCTGCTCTGGAGCAGCGACCGGGCGGGAAACTATGACTATGTTAATCAGGCCTGGTTGGAATTCACAGGGCTGACCTTTGTGGAAGTCCGTGGTGAGGGTTGGTTGAGCTGTGTTCATCCTGAAGATTCTCCGGGGGTCATGAACGTGCTGGAGCATAGCCGCAGACATAAGGCGCCCTTTGAGGCGGAGTACCGTTTGCGGCGGTATGATGGGGAATACCGTCATTGCCTGAGCCGTGGTCAGCCTTATGATGATCCTAAGGGAGAGCTGGCCGGCTACACCGGTGTGATCATAGATATCACAGAGCGCAAAGCAGCGGAAATCATGACACGAGAAAACGCAGAAAAATTCAGGGAGATTTTTAATCGCATTACGGACTGCGTGTTTATCCATGAAGTTAAGGATGATGGACAGATCGGCAAAATTCAGGAAGTCAATGATATGGCTTGTGAGCTTATTGGCTTGACCAGGGCGGAGATTATCGATCTAAGCCGAGAGGTGATCAAAGTCAAGAGCCCTCTGACACTGGCCAATGAGTTCACCCAGAAATTATTGAGCAAAAATTACCTGGTTTTTGAAGGAATGCTCTTGACCCATCAGGGGAAGGAGATCCCTGTGGAAGTCAAGGCCCATTACCATGTTTTGAACGGCCGCAGGATGCTGCTTTCCATTGCCAGGGATATCAGCAATCAAAAACGGATCCATAAAATCTTATTGGCAAGCCATAATAAATACCGCCAGCTTTTTGATAACATCACCGATGCGGTTTTTGTCTATGAACTGCAAAAGGATGGCTATCCCGGGCTGTTGATCGAAATAAACGAAAAAGCCAGGAGGCTTATGGGTTATCATGAAGAAACATTCATGTTTTCTGCAGGACCCTGTATCCGGCCATCCTCACCTCAATTAACCCTGGACGACGTGTGGCAAAGCCTGGAAAGAACCCATTCAGCAAGTTTCGAAGGGATCTGTACCAATCTGGAGGGCGAGGATATTCCCGTCGAAGTCAATTGCCATACCTTCCCTTTAAACGGCAGCAAGGTGATGCTGACCCTTCTTCGCGATATTACCGAGAGAAAGCAAATCGAACAGGAACGCAAACGGACTGAGGCGGAGTTTCAGCAGGCCAAGGAGAAGGCTGAAGCAGCCAATCGGGCCAAAAGTGAATTTCTGGCCAATATGAGTCATGAAATTCGTACACCGATCAATGGGATCATCGGCATGATCGATCTCACCCTCTTAACCTCCTTAGAGAAGACCCAAAGGGAGAATCTGAAGATTGCCAAAAACTGCGCTTACTCTCTGTTCAAAATCATCAATGATATTTTGGATTTTTCCAAAATCGAAGCCGGAAAACTAACGGTTGAAGAGATTGAATTTAACCTTAAGGAAGTCATCGAACAGATTATCAAAACCCATAGTCCTGAAGCTGAACGCAAAGGTCTGGATTTGGCCTACACCCTCTCGGCCAACCTCCCCGATTACTATAAAGGAGATCCGGAACGGATTAAGCAAGTCCTCAATAACCTGCTGAGCAATGCTCTCAAGTTTACCGAGCGGGGAGAGGTTTCCCTGGCGGTCAAACGCCTGCAAGGGGACGAGGACGTTTCGGATTTAAAATTTACTGTCATGGACACGGGAATCGGCATAGCCGAAGAGGATCAGCTGCATCTTTTTGAAGAGTTTAACCAAGTGGACGGCTCCATTACCCGCAAATATGGAGGAACCGGTTTAGGGTTAGCCATATCCAGAAAACTGGTTGAAATGATGGGGGGAAGAATCTGGGTCGAAAGTGAAAAAGGGAAGGGGAGTTCCTTTGGCGTTGTTTTAAGGCTGAAACATGGCGACAAAGACACGCTGCGCTTCAAGTCCACCCAGAATAACGATCAGTCAAGGGAAGGATCAACCGCAAGGTCTTACCGAATCCTTTTAGCTGAAGATCATATCGTGAATTCCATCGTCATCACGGAAATGCTCAAAATCCAAGGCCATCGGGTGGATATCGCCATGGATGGAGAAGAGGCCTTAGCCCTTTATCACCAAAATCCTTATGATGTCATCCTGATGGACATTCAGTTGCCCCGTCTGGATGGGATCGAAGTGACGAAAAGAATTCGGGCAAGTGAAGGGGCTCAAAGCCGCACTCCGATCATTGCCTTAACCGCCTACGCCTTGCAAGGGGATCGGGAAGGATTTCTCCAGGCCGGTATGGATGAATACATTCCCAAGCCCGTAATGATGGAGGAACTGATCATGGTCTTGGATAGAGTGGTGACCAAGTTCGCTTCCGGAGAGGGGCAAGCCCAGCAGGAAGAGGTTGTTATTACCGATGAGGGAGTCTATCTCAAGGATATATCCTCCTTCCCGGAGAGCGTCAATAAGGACCTTGAACTCAGCGAAATGGCCTATGATTTTAAAAAACTGCGCATCGCCCTCAACAATGGCGACAGTGTCGCTCTGGAGCATATCGCCCATCGCATCAAAGAACGGTGTTCCGTAATCGGAGCCCATAAATTAAAGGCCCTGGCCTTTAAGATTGAACTGGCCGCCCGACGTGGCAATCCCGGGGAAGCAAAGGACTATCTGCACGATTTGGATAGTGAATACAATCAATTGAGTGGAGGAATGTTGAATGAAAATACTCGTAGCTGAAGATGATTTAGCCAGCAGCGCTTTTTTGGTCCAATTCCTCACCCAATATGGAGAAGTCGACCGGGCGGTGGATGGCTTGGAAGCACTTGAAGCCTATTCCTTGTGCAGGCAGGAGCTGAGGCCTTATGACATCATCTTTCTGGATATCATGATGCCCAAAGTCGATGGAGTCACGGTCTTAAAGGCCATAAGAAACTATGAAACCAAAAAGAGGGTTAAACCGGAAAATAAAACCAAGGTTGTCTTGACCAGCGCCTTAACAGAAACCGATTATGTCAAAAAAGCCAGAGAAGTCGGTTACGAAGGCTGCCTATCCAAACCCCTCGATACACAAGAAGTCCACAATATCATGCAGCAACTCATATGAATCAAGGGGTGAATCAAAGGGACAGGTCCCGTTTTTCAAAAATGAAAAACGGGACCTGTCCCTTTGATTCACCTTGATTCCTAAAGTGTGAGTTTTATCACACTCCCTAAAAACTGAGGTCACAGAATTGTTCCTCACCTTGCGATAAGATAATTGCAGACGGTTGGCATAGAGCTGACTGTCAAATGACACAATTCATGATCAAAATTTATTAATAATGGATAGGGAGGATTCGCAAAGATGAGTATGTTCTGTTTTCAATGTCAGGAAACCGCTAAAGGAACCGGCTGTACCATCAAAGGAGTATGTGGAAAGACTGCAGATGTCGCTAACCTGCAGGATCTTCTGCTCTATGTCATGAAAGGAATCGCCATCAACAGCCTGCAAGCCCGTGAACTGGGGATTGTCCGCCAAGATGTAGACAAATTCGTTATGGAAGGCTTATTCGCCACCATTACCAACGCTAACTTTGATAACGCTCGTTTCGTAGCTCTGGTTCGCGAAGGTCTTGCTTTACGCGACAGCTTAAAAGCCGACATCGTCAAAGCCGGGGGAGTTCTGCCCGCTAATCTTCATGATTCAGCGACCTGGACTGCAGATTCTGCGGAAGAATTTGAGCAAAAGGCAGCACAAGTAGGTATCTTAGCCACTGAAAACGAAGATGTACGCTCCCTTCGTGAACTTTTAATCTATGGACTTAAAGGAATGGCAGCTTACGCAGAGCATGCCTTCGCTCTTGGCTATGAAGATAACAGCATCTTTGCCTTTATGATGAAAGGCCTGGCTGCTACTACCGATGACAGCCTTTCGGCAGACCAACTGGTCGCTCTGGTACTCGAAGCTGGAAAATACGGCGTCGATGTCATGGCTCTTCTGGATAAAGCCAACACAACTTCTTACGGCAACCCCGAAATCACCAAGGTCAATATCGGCGTACGCAATAACCCTGCCATCCTCATCAGCGGCCATGATTTGAGAGACTTGGAAGACCTCCTCAAGCAAACCGAAGGAACCGGCGTAGATGTTTATACCCACGGCGAAATGCTTCCCGCTCACTACTATCCGGCCTTCAAAAAGTATGCTCACTTTGTGGGTAACTATGGCAATGCCTGGTGGAAACAAGACAAAGAATTTGATTCCTTTAACGGAGCTATTCTTCTCACCACCAACTGTTTAGTACCCCCCAAGGATTCCTATAAAGACCGTCTCTTCACCACCAGTGTCGTTGGCTACGAAGGTGTAAAACACATCCCTGCCCGTGAAGCGGGCAAAGTCAAAGACTTCTCGGCAGTGATCGAATTAGCCAAAACCCTGCCGGCACCTACCGAGATCGAAACCGGAGAAATCGTCGGCGGCTTTGCTCATAATCAAGTCTTTGCCGTAGCTGATAAAGTGGTTGAAGCTGTAAAATCCGGAGCTGTAAAACGCTTCTTCGTCATGGCCGGTTGTGACGGACGGATGAAGAGCCGCGATTACTACACAGAATTCGCCAAAGCCCTTCCCCAAGACACCATCATCCTCACTGCAGGTTGTGCCAAATATAAATACAACAAACTGGCACTGGGAGACATCGGTGGTATTCCCAGAGTCCTGGATGCCGGACAATGCAACGACTCCTACTCCCTGGCCGTTATTGCTCTTAAGCTTAAAGAAGTCTTCGGCCTTGACGATGTCAACCAGCTTCCTATCTCCTACAACATTGCCTGGTATGAGCAAAAAGCAGTCATCGTACTCCTGGCGCTCCTCTACCTGGGCGTGAAGAATATCCACTTAGGACCCACTTTGCCTGGATTCCTCTCTCCCAACGTAGCCAAAGTTCTGGTTGAGAACTTCGGAATCGCCGGTATCACTACCGTCGAAGACGACGTCAACCTCTTCATGGGTGCATAATCGAATCAAGGGGACAGGTACCATTTTTCAAAGAAAAATGGTACCTGTCCTTGTTTTTTGTAGGAAGCACCAGGCATTAATGTTATAATCTTACTGAGGTGGTGGGAATGCCAAGGACACCGAGAGAGAAAAGTCCGACGGGTATTTATCATATCATCATGCGCGGGGTTAACCGGCAACGGATTTTTGAAGATCATGAAGATCGGCAGAAGTTGCTTGAAAAACTGTTTAAGTTTCGCGGGGTCAGTGGATACAGAATTTTTGCTTATTGTTTAATGGACAACCATATCCATATTCTAATTCAAGAAAACAAGGAGCCCCTCGGCAGGGCGATGAAAAGGCTCAGTTCAAGCTATGTCATGTATTTCAATCATAAGTATGAAAGGGTAGGGCATTTGTTTCAGGAGAGATACAGGAGTGAAGTGGTGGATAATGACCGATACTTATTGACGGCGTTGCGCTATATTCATCAAAATCCGCTCAAGGCGAAAATGGTGGAGGATGTCACCTCGTATCGTTGGTCCAGCTATAATGAGTACCTTAACGACGGTTATCTGGTGGATAAAGATTTTGTCCTGGAGCTCTTTGGCCCTAGCCGTGAAAAAGCCCTTGCGCAATTTATAGCATTTCATGGTGAAATCAATGATGACAAATGTATAGAGATTGAAGAACCGAGAATGAATGATGGACGCCTTAAGGAGATAATAAGGAATCGGATTGGCATGGATGCCTCGGATATCGAAAATGAGGATAAAATGCGGCAAATCTCTATTTTAAGAAAGCTTAAGACTATTGACGGAATCAATACCCGGCAGCTTTCACGCCTTACCGGTATTCCTTATATCCGGGTTTGGCGGGCATAAAAGAAAAAGCGGATGAAGCCATGTGTACGGCGTGTTCACATGCTTCATCCGCTTTTTTTGCCTGATCGAGAAGACTTATTGTCATAAAAAGACCTGTTGTAATAAGCAAAGGGAAATTAAAATGAAAAACGGGACCTGTCCCCTTGATTCACCCTTGTCCCGCCCTAGCGGCCGTGGAATTTGGGTTGGCGTTTTTCAAGGATGGAGTCGACGGCCTCTTTTTTGTCTTCCGTGCCCATACAGAAGGTGGAGCCGGCTTCCTCATACATCAGCCCTATTTCTAAAGGAGCATCCACAGCCAGGTTAATGGCCTTCTTGGCAAAGCGGATGGCATAGGGAGGCATGCTGGCGATCTGCTCCGCCATCTTTAAAGCCTCATTCAATAAATTCTCCGGCTCCACCAAAATATCCACAAGCCCGATACGGGCCGCCTCCTGGGCATCGATCCGCTCGGCGGTAAAGATCAGGCGCTTGGCCTGGCTGGGGCCGACGGTCCGTGTCAGACGCTGGGTTCCCCCCATATCCGGGTTAAGGCCAATCCGCACTTCGTTAATGGAAAAAAGTGAGGAACTCGAAGCAATGCGGATATCCCCGCATAAAGCCAGCTCTAAACCACTTCCTACGGTAATACCGTTGATTGCCATGATCACCGGTTTGATAAAACGATCCCAACGGGTGTTGATGCCTTGATAGCGATACAGATCACGGGAGATAAAATGAGGGGTAAGCTTGGCTAAAAGGGAAAGATCGGCCCCGGCACAGAAGAATTTATCCCCGGCCCCGGTAAAGATAACCACCCGCACCTCATCATCATAGTGCAGGTCCTCCTGAATTTTCTCCATCTCCTGGTAAGTATCCAGGGTCCAGGAATTCCCCTTATGGGGACGGTTTAAAGTAACCAGGGCAATAGCCCCTTTTTTCTCCACTGTGAAGTCATTGTATGAACTCATCAATCTTACCCCTCTCATGGGTTGGCAACCCTATTTATTTAGTGTATCAACTTTAGTGTATCAACGTTCCTTATTCCTGGGCATATCCGGTCTGCCCCAAACTAAGTGCTGCCTTATATCCGGCATGAACTGCATCCAGAACTTTGGCTGGCTTAGTGGCGTCTCCGATCTGCTGCAGGGTTACATGGGCAGGCAGCTTATCCTGGAGAGCTTTCAGCAGCTCCTGATTAGCCACAGAGCCAACGGCCGCTACCACGGTATCTCCGGGGATCAGGCTTTCACCCTCCGGACCCTCCACCCAGACCCCATCGGCACGGACCGCTTTCACCATGGTATTGGTTAAAACCTTGACCTGATGACGCTGGAGATCGGCCAGCATTGCCCAGCGGGTGCTTGAACCCAGATCCCGGCCCACGCCCTTGGTCATTTCCACCAGAGTAACCCGTTTTCTTCCTTGGAAAAGCAATCTGGCCAGGGTCTCCGTGCTCTCCGCCTGATTGACGATCAGAAAGCGGAGGATTTCGGCATCCAGGGTTCCCTGACCGGCCAGATAGAGGGCTGTTTCTACCCCCACCGAGCCGCCTCCGACAATCACCACATGTTCCCCGGTTTCTTTTCCGGCCAGGACATCCCAGGCCTGGGCAATCTCCACCCCTTCCTCCACGGGGAAGGGAGGGGCCATGGGCAGGGCACCGGTAGCAAGGATAATGTCGGTAAAGCCCTCCTCCGCAATACCTGCCAAAATATTTTCCACATCAGCTTCCTGGTTGGTATAGATTCTGACTCCCTGAGCCTTACAGGCCCGAGCCAGATATTCCGTAAAGCGATGGAAATCCTGGCGATCAGGCGGCGCCGCAGCCAAATTAAGCTGCCCGCCCAGCAGGCCGGATTTTTCCCAGACCGTTATATTATGTCCCTGTGAGCTGGCTGCCCGCGCGAACTCCAGTCCGGCAGGACCGGCCCCTACGACGAGAACCTTCCTGGAGGATGAAGAAACTCCCCGGACCTTGAGCTCAGCTTCCCGTCCGGCCTCCGCATTGACCAGGCAAGCTACGGGTATTCCCCGGAACACATGATCCAGGCACCCCTGGTTGCAGGCGACGCAGGGGCGGAGGGGTGAAGGATCCAAGCCCTGGGCTTTTAAAGGCAGGTTGGGATCCGCCAGAATCGGCCGGGCGAACCCTACCAAATCCGCATCCCCGGAAGTAAGGATATCCCGGGCCAATTCAGGGGTGGTAATGCGGTTGGAAGCAAACACCGGCAGGTCAACCGCCTGTTTAATTCCCCGGACTAAATAGCGGAAGGCGGCCGGGGGAACATTCATGGTAATCTGAGGGACGAGGGTCTCATGCCAGCCTCCTGTTACATTGATGGCATCAACCCCTGCTGCCGCCAAGGCTTTAGCAAAGGTCCGGGCCTCTTTATTGGTATGTCCCCCCGGAATAAAGTCATGGCCCGCAATCCGGACAACGACAGGGAAGTCAGGCCCCACTCCCTGGCGGATGGCCGCCATAATTTCCAGGGCAAAACGCATCCGGTTGGGCAGATCCCCGCCATACTCGTCCGTCCTCTTATTGGTTGCCGGAGAGAGAAACTCCGAGATGAGATACCCCGTGCCGGCTAAAATCTCCACCCCGTCAAACCCTGCCTTTTGAGTACGAACAGCGGCCTGGGCAAAAGTTTGCACCAGTTCCTTAATTTCCTCTACGGTCAGTTCGTGAGGGATTTCTTTCGTTAATTTGGAAGGGAGAGGAGAAGGGGCCACTGGTTGATTCCCGGTTAATAGAGAAGATGCATAGTTTCCCGCCTGATAGAGCTGGGTCATGACCTTGGCGCCTTCCTGATGGACAGCCTCCACAAGCTTCTGCAACCCGGGGATATAGCGATCCTCATCCAATTGAATCATGCCTAAAGTATTGCCGACCCGGTCGATGCCGCAGCCACCGACAATAACCAGGCCGACCCCGCCCCGGGCGCGCACCCGGTAGAATTCAATGAGCCGCTCTGTGACCTCCCCGTCAGGACAGTAGTTGAGATGCATGGCGGGCAGCACTATACGGTTTTTCAGCTCCATTTTCCCGATGCGAATCGGTGAAAAAAGAGGATCTTGGTTTGACATAGTTGGCACCTCCAAAAATGAATGACCATTCATTACTGAACAGCATATCATGAAAAACCCAAGAGGGAAACATTTTTTTGAGAATAATCAGATAATTAAATAAATATAAAATATTTTTAAAATGGTATTCCGTTTTGTCCGGGAATTTGATATTATATTATAAAAATGAATGAGTATTCATTCATGGATGAGGAGAAAGGGGAAACGAGATGAACATATTGGTTTGTCTGAAACAAACATTTGACACCGAAGCGAAGATTGTGATCAACCCACAGGGTCAAATCGACTCGACCGGGGTAAATCTCATCATGAATCCTTATGATGAGTTTGCTGTGGAAGAGGGAATCCGCCTCAAAGAGAAATTCGGCGGCGAAGTAACCGTATTGAGCATGGGTGGCCCCAAAGTCAGTGAAGTGCTGCGCACAGCCCTGGCTATGGGAGCGGATAAAGCGGTTGCCATTCAGGATCCTGCTTTAGAGGGCAGTGACGAATTTGTTACTGCGGTCGTTCTCGCTAAAGCTGTTCAAAACATTCCCTATGATATCATTCTTTCCGGACGGATTGCCATTGATGACGGCTCCAGCCAGGTGACCGCCCGTCTGGCAGAGCTGTTGGGCGTGCCGTCGGTTTCAACTGTCTCAGAGTTGAAGGTGGAAGGCATGACCGCCACAGTGTCCCGTGACATCGACGGGGGTACGGAAGTTGTCGAAGTGCCCTTGCCGGCTGTGATCACCGCCCAAAAAGGGTTGAACGAGCCCCGCTATCCTTCCGTGGCCGGAATTATGAAAGCCAAGAAAAAGGAATTGAAGACTTTGACCTTGGCCGATCTTGGCCTGACGGCGGCTGAAGCCGGCACCCAAGGGGCGAAGATGAAGGTGGTCAATATGAGCCTGCCTCCTGCCCGCCAAGCCGGCCGCCTGATTCAGGGAGAACCTCCTCAGGCTGTTGCCGAATTGGTCAATGCCTTGATGAATGAAGCAAAAGTAATTTAGTTGACGGAAAATAAGGAATGAGTTGAAGGAAAACAAGGAAAGAGAGGATTGAGCAGGATGCCTAAGGGAATTTTAGTTGTACTTGAGCAGTATAACGGGGAGCTTCGCAAGGTCTCCCTGGAGCTTCTGAGCGAAGGCCGGCGTTTAGCGGACATGGCCGGATTGAAGGTCACAGGGGTACTATTGGGCCAAAACCTTAAGGATTTGGCTGCGGCGGCAGCTTCCTATGGTGCCGATAAAGTGATCGTTGTGGACGACCCGGCTTTAAAAGATTATACCACCGGTGCCTACACCTCCGTACTCAACCGGGTGATCCGGGATGAGGAGCCCGAAGTGGTGATGATGGGCAATACCGGGATTGGCCGGGATCTGGCTCCCCGTCTGGCCCAGCGCCTGGGAGTGGGATGCGCGTCAGATTGTGTGGCCGTTAGCGTGGACCCTGCCTACAAACTGCGCTTTAAGCGCCCTGTCTA
Source organism: Desulfitobacterium hafniense DCB-2 (assembly GCF_000021925.1). Lineage (NCBI taxonomy): Bacteria > Bacillati > Bacillota > Clostridia > Eubacteriales > Desulfitobacteriaceae > Desulfitobacterium > Desulfitobacterium hafniense. The sequence continues at coordinate 4,823,609 of NC_011830.1, read as the reverse complement.
TGCCGGTAAGGCCTATGCAGAAGTAGCTACTGAGGCACGCCCCATTCTGGCCACCATCCGTCCCAACAGCTTCAGCGTGGCCGCTCCTAATCCGGACCGTCAAGCGGAAGTGGTGGAAGTTGCGGCAAGTATCGATGCCGCTGATCTCAGAGCCATCGTCAAAGAAGTTATTCGTCAGGCTTCCAGCCGCCCCGAACTTACCGATGCCAATGTGATCGTTTCCGGCGGGCGGGCCATGAAGAATGCGGAAAACTTCAAGATCCTTGAAGACCTTGCCGATACCATAGGAGCCGCTGTCGGGGCTTCCCGGGCAGCCGTTGATTCCGGATACCGGGAATATAAATATCAGGTAGGTCAAACCGGCAAGACAGTTTCCCCAACCTTGTATATTGCCTGCGGAATTTCGGGAGCTATCCAGCATTTGGCGGGAATGGGTTCCGCCAAGGTGATTGTAGCGATCAATAAAGACCCGGAAGCAAACATCTTTACCGTGGCGGATTATGGCATTGTCGGGGATGTCTTTGAAATCGTCCCCTTGCTTACTGAGGAGTTCAAAAAGCAACTGGCTTAAGCAAAACAGAGCACTGCCTGGAAAGGGATCAAGAGGATAAACAGGTCCGCGGCCTCGGGTAACCCTACTGAAGAAAAGGAGAGCTTGACAAGTTCGATAAGAAGGATGTCTAATTAAGTCAAAAAAGTAAGTAAAGGAGACGAAGTATGGCTGTTTCCCGGGAAGACAAATATGAAAGAATTTTAGATGCAGCAATAGAAGCATTTGCAGAAGTTGGCTATCATTCGTGTCAGGTATCGAAGATTGCCCGAATTGCGGGAGTGGCTGACGGGACGATTTACCTCTACTTTAAGAATAAAGAAGATATCCTCATTCGTCTCTTTACGGAAAGAATGGGAGATTTTATCCAACTCATCCGCAGCAGGATGGAATCCTGTCAGGACACCCGAAGCCGCCTTAGGGCAATTGTCCACACTCATTTGACCCATATGGAGAATAATCGTGCTCTGGCAACCGTTACCCAGGTCGAATTAAGGCAGCCCAATTCAAATCTGTACAGTGCGATTGCGGTGCCGCTGCGAGAGTACTTCCGACTGGTTGAGGAGGTGATTGAAGAAGGAATAAAGCAACAGGAAATTATTCCTTCACTCAATATCCATGTCGCCCGCCAAATGATTTTCGGCACCATCGATCGGGCGACTACCGACTGGGTTTTTGCACGGTCTGAGCGCTCTTTAAGCAAGGAAGCAGACTGCATGCTGGAGCTGTTTTCAGGAGCTCTCGGGCTGCCCAAGGAATAAGCAATCCCCTTGCAAATTTTCTCAGGGAAAGTCATGAGCTTAGAGGATCTGAGGACTTTCTCTCGAAGTGAAAGACTGAATATTCATAAATTTAAAAATCATACAACAAAGCCAAATGAGAGAAGGAGGATGAATATGGCCATCTATAAAGTGGCGGTTTTAGGCTCAGGGGTTATGGGAAGCACCATCGCGGCCCATCTCGCCAATGCCGGGATTCCCAGTATACTGCTGGACATAGTACCCCCTAGTTTGTTGCCGGAGGAAGAAGCGGCCGGGCTGACCTTGGCATCCCCCCAAGTCAGAAATCGTTTTGCCGCATCCAACAAAGCCAAACTCATCAAGATGAACCCTGCTCCGCTGTTTGTGCCGGAATTTGCGGATCGCATCGAAGTCGGCAATTTTGAGGATGATCTGCCCCGTTTGCAAGAAGTGGACTGGGTTATTGAAGTGGTCGTAGAGCGTTTGGACATCAAAATCGACCTCTTTAAGAAGGTGGCCCAGCATGTCCGCCCGGGGACCATTGTAACATCCAACACTTCCGGTATTTCTTTAAAATCCATGACAGAAGGGCTTCCTGAAGAATTTACCAAGAGCTTTTTCGGCACCCACTTCTTTAATCCTCCCCGTTATATGAAGCTTTTTGAACTGATTCCCGGACCCAACACGGATCCGACCGTTATTCAGGAGATGGAAGAGTTTGCCGAGCGGGTGCTGGGCAAAGGGGTCGTCTATGCTAAGGATACGCCCAACTTCATCGCCAACCGCATCGGCGTCTTTGGTTTGGCGGCAACCATCAGAGAGATGCAGCGTTCCGGCTTAACCATCGATGAAGTGGATGCTTTAACCGGACCGGTGATGGGACGTCCTAAGTCAGCCTCCTTCCGGACCGTGGATATGGTGGGTCTGGACACCTTTGTCCATGTCGCCAATAACGTGGGAGATAATGTCCCTGAAGAAAAAGAGTTCTTCGTCATGCCGGACTTTATTCATACCATGATCAAAAACGGCTGGCTGGGAGATAAGAGCAAGCAGGGGTTCTATAAAAAAGTCAAGACAGCAGAAGGCAAAGAAGTACTGGTTCTTGATCCCCATACCATGGAGTATGTTCCCAAGAAGAAAGTCAAATTTGCCTGCCTGGATAAAGCCAAGAATGCGGGCGGTCTTAAAGATAAGATGAAAACCTTGGTCAACGGCAAAGATCCCGGGGCTGAATTCGCCTGGAATGTCTTGAAGGAAGTTCTCCTTTATGCGGCCCGCCTGGCTCCCCAAATCGCCGATGATCTTACAGCTCTTGATGCCGGTATGAAGCTGGGCTTCAACTGGGAAATGGGACCATTTGAGACCTGGGATGCCTTAGGCGTTAAAGCCACCGCGGAGCGCATCGCAGCTGAGGGCGGGACCTTGCCTGAGATCGTGGCAAAACTGCTGGCTGAAGGCAAAGACAGTTTCTATGAGAAGACCGAAGGCGGGGACACTCTGTACTATGCCGGAGGCGAATATAAGGAAAAGGCCGCCAGCCCCTATTCCTTCTCCCTTAAAAAGGCCCATAAACAAGGCAAAAAAATCTTCGGCAATTCCGGTGCCAGCTTAGTTGATATGGGTGACGGTGTAGCCTGCCTGGAATTCCATTCACCGAACAACTCCATCGGCGGGGATATCATGAACATGATTCACAAGTCCTTGGCAGAGGTGGAAAAGAACTATTTAGGGATGGTGATCGGCAGTCAGGGTAAGAATTTCGCCGTTGGTGCCAACCTGATGCTGATTATGATGGAAGCGGAAGAAGGCAATTGGGATGACCTGGATCTCATGGTCCGCGAATTCCAAAGGGGAACCATGGCCCTGAAATACGCCAAGAAGCCTGTGGTAGCCGCTCCCTATGGCATGACTTTAGGCGGTGGAACTGAGGTTTGCCTCCATTCCCATGCCATCCAGCCTGCGGCTGAGACCTATATGGGCCTGGTGGAGCTGGGCGTGGGCCTCATCCCCGGCGGCGGCGGCACCAAGGAAATGGCCCTGCGCGCTATGGAAGGAATTCTTCCCGGCGTGGTCGTTGCTCCGGACTATTTCTTCGCCAAACGCTTCGAAGTAGTGGCCATGGCCCAGGTTTCCACCAGTGCGGAAATGGCCAGAAAGCTTGGCTTCTTAAGGGCAAGTGATCGCTGCAGTATGAATGCCGACCATGTTCTCCTCGATGCCAAGGCCCGTGTCCTTGATCTGGCAAGAGACTTCCGCCCCATCATTCCTCAGAAGGTCAAAGCAGCAGGACCGGGAGTCTGTGCCTTCCTGGAAATGGCCCTGTATGGCATGAAAGAGGGGCGTTATATCTCCGAATACGATGCTCACTTAGGGAAAAAACTGGCTTATGCCATGACCGGCGGCGATGTTCTGGCCGGAACTTTGGTGGATGAGCAATATCTCCTGGATCTGGAAAGAGAAGTGTTCTTAAGCCTTGCCGGAGAACCCAAGACTCTGGATCGCATCCGGCATATGCTCACCAAGAATAAGCCATTAAGGAATTAGGAGGTGAAGGATCATGAAAGAAGCATTCATTATTGAAGCGAAACGTACTGCCATCGGCAAAGCTGGCCGGGGCTCCCTGGCTCATATGCGTCCGGATGATTTGGCAGCCTTTGTTATTCAGGATGTTTTGAAAAGTGCCCCCAATCTAAATTCGGCAGATATTGATGATTGTGTCATCGGCTGCTCCTTCCCCGAAGGAGAACAAGGGATGAACATGGCCCGGGTGATTGCCCTGCGGGCAGGTCTTCCCATCGATGTATCCGGACTCACCATCAACCGCTTTTGTTCCTCAGGACTGCAGGCTATCTCCCTGGCAGCAGACAGAATCCGGCTGGGAGAAGCCCATGCCATGCTGGCCGGCGGAGCAGAAAGCATGTCCGCGGTGCCCATGGGCGGCGGCAAACCAGCCCCCAATCCCTACATGATGGAGCATTGTCCGGAAGTCTACCTCTCCATGGGACTTACCGCCGAAAATGTCGCCAAGAAATATGAAATTACCCGGGAACAACAGGATGAGTTTGCCGCAGCCAGCCATCAAAAGGCCCACGCGGCCCAAGTCGGCGGCCGTTTTGAGGAAGAGATCGTCCCTGTCCTCATCGCCAGCGGTAAAAAGGGAGAGGTATGGTTCAGTAAAGACGAAGGAATCCGTGCCGATAGTACCGTGGAATCCCTCGGCAAACTAAAACCGGCTTTCAAAAACGGCGGCTGCGTCACGGCGGGGAACTCCTCTCAGACCAGTGACGGCGCCGCGGCCACCCTCCTTATGTCCGAGGAGAAGGTCAAGGAGCTGGACCTGAAACCCCTTGCCCTATGGCGCGGTTTCGCTGTGGCAGGAGTCGAGGCGGAACTCATGGGAATCGGCCCCATCAAGGCCATCCCCAAAGTTCTCAAGCAAGTGGGCTTAACCCTTGAGCAAATAGACCTCTTTGAGCTCAACGAGGCTTTTGCCTCACAGTCCCTGGCCATCATCAAGACCCTGGGCATCGACCCGGCCAAGGTCAATCCCAACGGCGGCGCTATCGCTTTCGGACACCCCCTGGGCTGCACCGGAGCAAAGCTCACCGCCACCCTGCTCCATGAAATGAAACGCCGCGGTCTCAAATACGGTATGGTGACCATGTGCATCGGCGGCGGCATGGGAGCCGCAGGAGTCTACGAGCTTCTGTAGTGGGACACAGGGACAGGTGAACTGTCCCATAGAGACCCGCATTGAGAGCACCAATAATTAATCTATCATATTTTTTCTAAGTTAAATCTGTCATGTCTTTTCTAAAGTAAAGTGAAGTTCAATTAAATGGGGACAGAAATTGGGACAGAGGACCTGTCCCTCTGTCCCACTCAGAGAGAGGAGCAAATACTATGGAATTGGAATTAGGCCTCAAAGGCGGCGGCTTCCTGCTTGCCGAAGTAACTCCCGAGCAAGTTTATGTACCGGAGGAATTAAACGAGGATCATTTACAGCTTAAGAAAATGACCCGCAACTTTGTGGAAAAAGAAATCGGGCCCAAGATCGAAGCTCTCGAAGAGCAGGAAGACGGCCTCATCCGTGATTTCATGGCCCAAGCCGGTGAGCTGGGACTGCTCGGCTTAGAGGTTCCCGAAGAATTAGGCGGCATGAGCATGGATAAATTCTCCACTGTGGTCGTCGGTGAAGAAATCCCCCGCGGTGCTTCCTTTGCCGTAGCCTTCATGGCCCATACCGGAATCGGCACCCTGCCCATCGTCTATTTCGGTACCCCGGAACAAAAGGCCAAATATCTCCCCGGTCTGGCTACCGGAGAAAAAATCGCCGCTTACTGCCTTACCGAGCCCGGTTCTGGCTCCGACGCCTTAGGCGCCAAGGCTACGGCCGTTCTCAATGCCGAAGGAACCCACTACCTTCTCAATGGAACCAAGCAATTTATCACCAATGCTGGTTTTGCCGATATCTTTCTGGTCTACGCTAAAGTGGAGGGCAAGCTTACCAACTTTATCGTTGAGCGGACGATGCCTGGGCTTTCCTTCGGACCGGAAGAGAAGAAGATGGGGATCAAAGGCTCCTCCACCCGCCAAGTCATCCTGGAAGATGTGGCCGTTCCGGTGGAGAACATCGTCGGTGAATTGGGCCGGGGTCATGTGGTTGCCTTCAATATTCTGAATGTGGGACGTTTCAAGCTGGCTGCCGCAGCCATCGGCAGTGCTCAGCTTGCTTTGGAAGTCACTCTGAAATATGCGGCTGAGCGCAAGCAGTTCGGCGTTCCTTTAAGCTCCTTCGGCGCTATTCAAACCAAATTTGCCGAAATCGCCGCTCAGACCTATCTGGCTGAGAGTGTGGTCTACCGTACTGCCGGGCTGATGGAAGAAGCCTGCCAGGATCTGGATGTCACCGGCGATTGCCGTAAAGAAGCCGGCAAAGCTATTGAAGAGTATGCCATTGAGTGCTCCCTGAATAAAGTTCTGGCCTCTGAAGTGCTGGATCTGGCTGTGGATGAAGGGGTGCAAATCCATGGCGGCTATGGCTTCATTGCCGAATATCCCATTGAGCGTATGTATCGGGATTCCCGCATCAACCGTCTCTTCGAAGGAACCAATGAAATCAACCGTCTGCTGGTTCCCGGCACTTTGCTCAAACGGGCGATGAGCGGCGAGCTTCCCCTCCTGGCAGCGGCGAAGAACGTCAGCAAAGATCTGATGTCCGCCGGTTTAGGTTCAGAGGAAGAAGGATTGGCAGCTCTTCTGAATATGACTCAAAAAGCTAAGAAGCTTTGCTTAATGGCCGCCGGAATTGCCGCCCAGAATCTGGGCATGGAGCTCAAAGACAATCAATATGTGCTTCTGGGCCTGGCCGAAATGGTTCTCCAAGTCTACGCTATGGAAAGCGGTGTTCTCCGTGCTCTGAAAGTTCAGGATATGGATGTCACCGAGGATCATAAGCTCTTTGTGGAAAAGGCCGCCACCCTGGGTGCTTATAGCGCCATGAATATCATTGAGCAGCATGCTAAAGAAGTCATTTGCGCCGCCGAGCAGGGTGACTCCCTGAGCACCGTTCTGGCAGGAATGCGCAAGCTCTTACGCCGCCCCACCGTTGATATGATCGGACTTCGCCGGGAGATCGCCAAGCTGGTGGTGGAAAAGGGCAAGTATCCGGTTCGCTAAAGTTCTCAGCTATTCCCGGGGGAAGAAATTTAGGAACGGTTAACCCGCAGATGGAAGCGAGCTTAGGAATGTGCCAAAACCTAAGCTCGTTGTCCACCCAAACCGGAGCAGCAGAAAGAGAAAGCCCGGTTTGACTGGATTGTAAGGAAAGAAATGGGGAGGATTCAATATGTCAACATGGGTAGAAGAATACCGTAAAAAGTTAACCACTCCGGATAAGGCGGTAGGGATAGTGAAGAGCGGGGATTGGATTATTTATTCCTATGCCGCCAATACTCTGCCTGTTCTCGACATGGCTTTAGCCCAAAGGACCCCTGAGCTGCACGATATTCAGCTCCTGGCCGGAGTTTCCATGCGTCCCCATGCCGTCGTTAAAGCAGACCCCAGGGGAGAGCATTTCACCTGGGATTGTGTGCATTTCAGCGTGATTGACCGGAAGTATTATGAGATGGGCCGGGCCTTCTATATACCCTTAAGATACTCTGAGGTTCCCCGCTACATCGCGGAAAACATCAGCCGCATTGATGTGTTCATGGTTCAGGTAAGCCCCATGGATCAACATGGCAATTTTAACTTTGGTCCCACAATATCTCACTATCCGGCAGCCGCAGCCAAAGCCAGAACCGTTATCGTGGAAGTCAATGAAGATATGCCCATCGCCCATGGCGGCTATGGCAACTACATTCATATTTCCGATGTGGACTATATTGTCGAGGGCGGTCATACCGGCATGCCTCAGATTCCCTCCGCACCCGTCACCGATGTGGATCAGAAAATCGCTCAGTATGTTCTCGACGATCTGCGGGATGGGGACTGCATCCAATTGGGAATTGGGGCTATGCCCAATGCCCTGGGTCAGATGATCGCAGCTTCCGATCTCAAGGATCTGGGAGTTCACACGGAAATGCTGGTGGACAGCTATGTGGATATGTGGGAAGCCGGCCGGATCTCCGGGCGCAAGAAACAAATCGACAAAGGACGGATGGTCTATACCTTTGCCGGAGGAACCCAAAAACTCTATGATTTCATCAACAATAATCCTCAGGTGGCGGGATATCCCGTGGATTATACAAACGATCGCTTTATTGCCAGCCGCAACGATAATTTGGTTTCGATCAATAACGCTTTAGAGATCGATCTTTCCGGGCAAGTATGCTCGGAAACGATTGGACCCCGCATGATCAGCGGAGCCGGGGGACAATTGGATTTCGTCGATGCAGCCTATAACTCCAAAGGCGGCCGCAGTTTCATATGTATGGAATCGACCTTTACCGATGCCGAAGGGAAAAAGCATTCCCGAATCCGCCCCCTGCTGACTGAAGGCGCCGTAGTCACGGATACCCGGCCGATGGTGCAATATGTGGTCACTGAACACGGTAAAGCGAATCTGAAAGGCGCCACGACCTGGCAGCGTGCGGAACGCCTCATCAGCCTGGCTCACCCCGATTTTCGTGAAGAGCTCATTCAAGAAGCCGAGAAATTGAAAATCTGGAGAAAATCCAATAAATAGTCAACAAAAAATTCTGAAATTATAATGGATGGAGCCGGCGCATAGTGTCGTTAAGTCGTTCAAAGGAGGTCGGAATGTATGACTCCTACGCGGGAGATCTATTGGAATATTGATTATCACCTCGTCATGTATTTTTTTGCAGTCATTATGCTGGGAACCTTCGTTTATGGCGTTGTCCGGCGTTATCGTCTCTGGAAAATCGGGCAGCCGGAAACCCGGTGGAAGGACAGCTGGCAAGGGATAAAAGACATCATCATCTATGGTTTTGGGCATAAGAGAATTCTCAAAGACTTGGCGCCGGGAGTCATGCATCTGGCTGTTCTGGTCGGGTTTATTTTCCTTTTCTTTGCTACAGCCATCATCACCTTGCAGGCAGACTTTGGGATCAATATTTTCAAAGGGGCGCTGTATGTCTTTATTAAGATAACCACGAATCTCTTTGGCTTGTTGGCCACCCTGGGGGTGCTGTACCTTTATTACCGCCGTTATGTCAAACGCCCGGATAAATTAGACAATAAACAAGATGACCTTATTGCCTTAACCCTTGTCTTTGTCATTTTAGTCACAGGTTTCCTGCTGCAAGGCTTGCGGATGGCCGGAGAGCACGATCCCTGGGCTGTTTATGGCTTTGCAGGTTATTGGATGATTGAACCGCTCCAGGCCATGTTCAGCCAGGAACAACTGCTGGCTATGCATAAATTCACCTGGTGGTTCCATATGTTCGTTGCCTTTGGGTTCATCGCTTATTTGCCTTACTCTAAGCTCTTTCATATTTTCCTGGGACCCCTTAACCAGTTTCTGCGCAAGCGGGAACCGATGGGTGTCCCTGAGTTGATCGATTTTGAAGACGAATCCCAGGAAACTTTCGGGTTAAGCGAATTCAAGCAACTCTCATGGAAGGCTATATTCAACTCGGATGTCTGCATCCGCTGCGGACGCTGTCAAGAGAACTGTCCCGCCACCGTCAGCGGTAAGCACCTCAACCCTAAGCAGATCATCCAGGATATTAAAGTCCGGGCTGAGGAAGAGTATCAAGCTGTTTGCCAAGCCAAAAAAGAAGCCAAACAGGCAGGCCGGCAAGCAGGTGTGATGGCTTCCGGGGAGACAGCCACGGCAGTGGAGGGGACTGCTGCCTTAGCAATACCTCCCGGCCGCGGCTTGATCGGCGAAGTGATTCAGGAGCAGGACATTTGGGATTGTACCACCTGCCGTTCTTGTGAACAGCAATGTCCTGTCTTCGTAGAGCATGTGGACAAAACCGTGGAAATGAGAAGAAATCTTGTGCTGATGGAATCCCGTTTCCCCAGTGAGGCCCAGCTTGCTTTCCGCAATATGGAAAACAACGGCAATCCTTGGGGCATCGGCTGGAACAAGCGGGAAGAATTCCTGAAAGGGCTGGATGTTCCCACCCTGGCAGAGAACCCTGAAGCAGAAATTCTCTATTGGCCTGGTTGCTCCGGGGCTTTCGATGCCCGCAACCAAAAGGTGTCCGCAGCCCTTGTTAAACTCCTGCGGGCAGCCAACGTGAATTTCGCCATCCTCGGCAATGAGGAAAAATGTTGCGGAGACTCAGCCCGCAAGCTGGGCAATGAATTTCTCTACCAAACCTTAGCAGCTGAGAACATTGAAGTGATGAACGGTTACGGTGTAAAGAAGATCATTACCCAATGCCCTCATTGTTTCCAAACCCTTGGCCATGATTACCCTCAAATGGGCGGTAAGTATGAGGTTGTTCACCATACCACCTATCTTAAGGAACTCCTGGACAGCGGAAAGCTCAAGCTCAAGGATTTGGCAAGCCTGGGTAAGGATCTTAAAGTAACGTATCATGACTCATGCTATCTGGGGCGTTATAATAAGATCTACAGCGAGCCCCGGGAAATCCTTAAGGCGGCCGGGTTAAAGGTTATCGAGATGAAGCGGACGAAGGATAAGAGCTTTTGCTGCGGTGCCGGCGGCGGACGGATGTGGCTGGAAGAGCACGGAGGAGAGCGCATCAATGAACTGCGTACCAATGAAGCCATGGCTACCGGGGCCGATATCATCGGTACAGCCTGTCCTTTCTGTCTCACCATGATCAATGACGGCATCAGCGCCAAAGAAGAGGCCGGGGACAAAACCAAAGCCTTGGATATTGCTGAAGTTCTCGCCCAAAGAGTTTAGGTGAAAAAGTTTAGATAAAAAAGAATAGATCCTGAATCCAGGCAAAAGGTAAAATAAGAGAGAGAATAATGTGTTCAGGCTAAATAAAAAGAGACGGTCATGGATTCATGACCGTCTCACCTTAAATGCCGTCGCACTTGTCACATTTGACTAAGAAAACTTCCCCATCCTTGCCGGAATAGCTGATGGTCTTTTGGCACACTGAGCAGACCACTTGAAAGGGATGCTTTACTTCCTGCTCAGCTTGGGGAGGAGTTGTTTGTGGTGAGGTTTGTAAATTCATCGAGAAGAAGGCCTCCTTAGAAAATTAAAAATAGATAAATATATTGTACTACATGTTGCAAGCATACACAAATAAGAGTGGTCCGGATTGAATAGACTAAGGAGAAAAATAAGGGAATCCTGAAATGAAGAGGCTTTGAGGGGAGATATGAGATGGAATTAAAAGAAATTGCGCCTGAGATCTTTTGCCTGAAAGTTGCAATTGATTTAAGCGAAGAACATGTTAACTTGTACATTCTCCGTGGTAAAGTCCCCACATTGATCGATGCGGGAACGAATACCCCTGAAGTTTATCAAGCCATTCAAGAAGCCTTGCAGGAATTGGGTATCCAGCGCCTGGAGCAAGTCCTGCTTACCCATTGGCATGTGGATCATGCGGGGGGAGCTGAGAACTTAAGAAAAGACGGTGCCCGGATTCTGATCGGGAAGCGGGATTATGAAGAATGGGTTGATTTCTGCAGCGGCAAAAGCTTTAAGCTTTTTGAAGAATATGCCGGGCAGGTTTGGGGAGTGCCCCCAGAGCAGCTGGCCATGATTTTAAAATACAATAAAAAACTGGCCTATCTCACAGCACCGCCGGAGGAAGTCGCCAAGATAGAGGTTGGGGGAGTGATCCCAGCCGGCAACGGCACCCTCAAGACCATCCTGACCCCCGGGCATACGGCAGGTCATATGTCTTATTACGAAGAAGACCTGGGGCTGCTCTTCTCCGGAGATTTCCTCCTGCCCGATGTGGTTCCCTATCCGGGAGCATGGCTGGAAAATGGAGCAATAGTCAGCGGACTCCCCAGTTATATGCGTGCCTTGGAACGGGTAGAATTCCTGGGTGCCAAAGCCTATTTCCCGGCCCACGGCAATGCCCGGAGAACCCCGGCATCACGCTGTATGGAGATCCGCAATCAAATCCTCAGGCAGATCGACCGCTACACACCCTCAGGATCAGTCTATGCAGGAGGCCTGGAGTTAAGCAAAGGCCATTTTAACCCCCTTTCCGCATTTGCCTATATGCATTATGTTTTTGGCTGGGATTCCCTGAAATTCCCCTCAACTGCCTCAAAAACAGCTTCAATGAGTTAGTAAAAAACTAAGGCCTCTCCTTTGGAGAAGGTCTTTTTCATACTCCGAAAAAACGTGGTATACTAAGAAAGATTAATCACTTGAAACTCGCCTTGCCCGGCGGAAAATTTGCGTATGACACTAAATTGCGTATGACACTAAATATTGATAAGGTGAAAAAGATGATAAACAACGATCAATTCCCCATCCCCAAAGAAAAAAGAGCCCATGGCGGCACCTATCGCAAGGCCAATATCGCTCTCGGCCTTTCAGCCCTTGGCTTAGCTGCAGCCTATCCATTCCAGAGCGCCTTCTGGGGAGGGCTGGTGACGAGCGGTTGTTCAGCTGCCTTAGTGGGGGGGCTTGCCGACTGGTTTGCAGTCAATGCCCTGTTTCGGCGTCCTTTGGGAGTACCGGCAGGAAAGGTCTTCCGTACAGAGATTATCCCCCGCAACCGGGAACGAATATTTCTGGCTTTACGGTCCATGGTGGAAAATGAATTGCTTTCCCATGAGGTTTTGAAAACCAAAGTGGAAACCTATGATTTTGCCGCTCCTGCCACTGCCATCTGGAAGGCGCTGGATAGAGATTCCCTGCAGGACATTCTTACCCGGTGTCTGCAGCAGCTCCTGGAGAACCTGGAGGACAGTGTCCAGGAATTGCACCAAGAGAGCCTGGCGCTTTTGGAGCAGACAAGCATACGGGAAGAGCAGTTTATCCCTTTGGCTGAAAAAGCTTTCCGTAATTTATTAGCCAGCCAGGAGGGAAAAAAGGCTGTTGCCGCCCTGCTGGACAACCTTAGTCACTGGGTTCAGGAGACCGAGATTCATCTTTGGCTGACCCGCTGGCTGGAAAAATCCATCGAGCGCTATATAAGCCAGAATTCCTCCCGGAAGTTCCTGGCCATGTTTCTGCCGGACCCTTCTCAGCTGGCCCACAGTCTTCAAAAACAGCTCGCTGATTATCTGCTGGAGGACCAAACCGCTGCAGATATTCTGGAGTGGTTGCAGAAGGCGCACTTAGCATCCACAATGTATTCTAAGCTGGCTGAGACCCTCACTGCAGATCTTATCCAAAAGCTTCATACCCCGGAAAGTGCCCTTGCCTTAAAGAAGCAGCTTTGGCGAAGCTTGGATGAAGGTGTTCTTTCCCTAAATGAAAGCCCGGAAAAACGCCATGGTTTTAATCAGCATGTCCAAAGTCTCTTGCTTCCTTTTCTCGATAACAAACATGAGAAAATCGGCGAGATCGTCCATGAAGGGCTGGAGAAATACTCCAATGAGATGCTGGTGGAATTGATTGAATCCAAAGCCGGGGATGATTTGCAGATGATACGGATTAATGGCTCTGTAGTCGGAGGAATAGCGGGTATGGCTATCTATCTGGCAAGTCAGCTATTGGTCTGAGCAAGGAGGACTAGCATGGACTATCATCGTAAAGCCAATAGAGTTTTGGGAAGCGTTTTTATAGTGTTTCTCATTGCCGCAGGATTAAGGTTCACCTATCCCACGGCTCCAGGGATTCACTTCTTCCTCTTTGTCAGTGAGGCAGCCCTTGTCGGGGGACTGGCAGACTGGTTTGCCGTGACAGCCTTGTTCCGCAAACCTTTGGGCTGGCCCTATCATACGGCCTTGATTCCCCGCAATCGGGAGAAGATGGTGGAAGCAATAGTAATCATGGTTCAAAACGAACTGCTCAGTGAGAATCTCCTGCGCCAAAAAATACAAGGCTTCCGCCTCAGTCCCTGGTTGATCAGTAAAGTAGAAAAATCCGGAGGAGCAGCATTTCTTGCCGAAAAGCTGGGCACAGCTTTAGGGAAAGAGTGCCAAAACCTGAAGATACCTGAGTCTGCTGCAGTTTTAGAATCTATGATCAGAAATAAGCTTATGGATTCAGGCTTAGCGAAACTTTTTCTTGCCAAGCTACGTATCATAGTTGAAAAGGATGAACTTGACCCCTTGCTCAAGGAGGGAATCGACAAAGGTATCGACCTGGCCACCACGCCCCGGGCCAAGGAACTGTTGATTCAAGTTCTCGGGCAAATCCAGGAAAAACAAATAGGCAACGGGGGCAAGCTTCAGAAAACGATCCTGGGGCTGTTTCAGGTCACCGACGGCATCAATCTGGATGAGGCAGCAGAGGATCTGCAGATCGAGCTCATCCTCCATTTAAGAGAGCTCCAGGCCCCTTATCATCCCGTAAGAGGTCAGCTAAAGGAACTTATACTTGAGAAACTGCAAAGCTGGGAGCGGGATCCTGATGCACTAAATACCCTGGAGAGCTGGAAAAACACCCTGCTCGCGGAAACCACACTTCAGCCTTTTCTGGAAAGCCTTCTGGAGCAGGTGCAAGTCAGCTTGCAAGCAGGAAGGCTTCCTTCCGGTCAGGCACTTGACCATGTACTGGAACCAATGCTGGCTGCTTGGTGGCCTGCTCTGAAGGAAGACACTCATTTCCATGCTCTGGTTGATCAATTTGTTCAGGATGTGCTGGCCCAAGCCTTACAAAGCGAACATGCAGTGATCGGCCAAACCGTCCGTGATACTCTGGAGAGCTTAAGCAATGAGGAACTGAACCATTTCATCGAAGATAAAGCAGGCAACGATCTTCAATGGATCCGTATCAATGGCTCCCTGGTGGGGGGGATCGTGGGAGGACTTCTTTTTGTAATCTTGAATTACGGCTACAGCCCTTTGCTGGAGTTAATAAAGCTACATTAAAAATAGATTAAAAAATGGAATTTAATTTGACTCCACAAAGCATCTGGCATTACAATAATATAGACTGACCGAACAGTCGGTTCTGAACAGATGGATAATTTAATAATCTATATTATTTGCGATTGCAAAGACAGGTAAAGCTCCCATAGGCTTGCCGAAAATGGTCTTTCAGAAGGGGGGATATGAGAACCAAGTGTGAATCCAAATGTGATCAAAAAAAGCGTTTACCTGACAAGGGAGAAAGTGGTCGGGTTCGCTTGGCAAGAATTAAAACGGAGGATCCTTAACGTGGGAAAAGAAGAAAAGCGCATAGAAATCCTCAAGGCAGCCCTCAAAGTTATTTCCGGGGTAGGATTTGAGGGGGCAAAGATGGAGGATATCGCCAAGGAGGCGGGGGTAGGAAAAGGTACGATTTACGAGTACTTTGACAGTAAAAATGCCTTGTTTTTAGAAATGATTCATTATTGTACCAAGTGTTTCCAAGAAGGGCTATTAAAGACCTTGGCGGAAGGGGAAGACATGTTGGGGAAGATTAGGAACTTATCCATGTATGGTGCAGAATTCCTGAACGCTCATGCCGTGCTGATGAACTCACATATTGCCCATCAAGCCCTGCCCGAAGACATGAAGACACAGATGAAGAGCGACTGGAATTTGGTCTATAAAACCATCGAAGATGAGGTTAGAAGAGGGATGGAAATCCAGGAGATTCGTTCTGATGTCGATCCGGAGATGGCTGTTGCGGTAATCATCGGAGGAGTGAATCAATACGTATTCAAGAAACTTATAGAAGAGAACTTTACGCCTCAGGAGATCGATCATACAGGGATCGCTAAGACCATCCTTACAGGCCTCCTTTACTAAAACCCGCCGCCTTGGTCATCAGCATACATACTCATTACCTAAACCTTATTCTCGACCTTATTATTAAAAAAAGAACATGACGAAAGAGCAAAAGTTCCTTACACATCAAAAACTTAGGGCTTAGACCCAAATGGAGGATTACGATTATATGAAGTTAAGGTTTCGTTTATTATCAACTGCCCTAATCATCGGCTTGACCCTGACCGCTACGGGGTGCGGTTCCCAAGCAGCCCAGGCGGTAGTTGAAGAAGAATCCTATATTCCTGTTGAAGTTCAGCCGGCTGCGGCCAAGACTTTAGTAGAGACGGTGGTTTTCAGTGGGAAGGTAATCTCAGATCAAGAAGTCTCTATCGTTCCTAAAATGCCGGGAAAGGTTACCAATATTAACGTCAAGGTAGGGGATACGGTCCAGGCAGGACAAGTGCTCTTCACGATGGATACGGTTGACCTGCAGAAATCTGTCGATACGGCGGCTATAGCCGTAAAAAGTGCTGAGCTGTCTTATCAGATGACCAAGGATTCCCTGGATTCGGCCAAGGAGAATCTGGAACGGCAAAGAGCCCTTTACGAAGCCGGAGCTATTTCCAAAGTCCAGTTTGAAGGTATTGAAGATCAGGTTACCTCCTTGGAGAATAACCTTAAAGCAGTTCAGCTCCAGGTGGAGCAGGCTCAACTGGGCTATAACCAGGCTCATGACGCTATATCCGATATGACCGTAACGGCACCCGTCAGCGGAACCGTTGCCGCTCTTAATGTAGTGGTGGGGCAAATGGCTTCTCAAGCCACGGCAGCCGTGACGGTTACCCAATTGGATGCTCTTTATGTTTCCTTAAGTGTTCCTGAGAATATTGTCAATACCCTTAAAGTGGGACAAGAAGCAACCGTCATCATTAATTCCGCCGGGCAAAAGGAGATCAAAGGCGTCTTAACCAGCCTTGCTCCGGCAGCGAATCAACAGCTCGGCCTCTATCCTGTTAAAGTGACCATTGAGAATACAGAAAATCTGGTTAAGCCGGGCATGTTCGCTAAAGTTGAGATTCCCACCGCAACCAAAGAGAATGTCCTTGCTGTCAACAGTGAAGCCGTTGTTTTGAAAAACGGAGAATATGTAGTCTTTGTGGTTGAAGAGGAGCGCGCTGTCGCCAAGAAGGTGGTCTCCGGCCTGGATACCGGGGCTGAAGTGGAGATCCGCGAAGGCCTGCAGGCCGGAGAGCAAGTGATTGTCAAAGGCCAAACCTTAGTTGAGCAAGGAAGCAAAGTCAAGGTGGTAGGGGGGAGCGAATCTTGAAACTAGCGGAAACCTCCGTCAAGCGCCCTGTTACCATTATCATGACGGTTTTGATCGTCATTCTCTTAGGAACCGTCTCCTTGACCCGTCTGCCCATTGACCTTTTTCCGGAGTTTGAACTTCCCATGGCCATCGTCATGACCGAATACTCGGGAGTTGGTCCTCAGGAAATTGAAAAATTGATTACGAATCCTATTGAAGGAGCCGTATCTTCCACCGAAAACATTGATATCGTAACCTCCACCACCACAGAAGGTACGTCCATCGTCATGGCCTCCTTTAAAACGGGAACCGATATGAACTTTGCCACTCTGCAAATGCGCGAAAAGGTGGATATGATTAAATTCGCGTTGCCCGAAGGGGCCGGTTCACCCATGGTTCTCAAAATCGACATCTCCATGATGCCCATCATGCAACTGACCATGTCTTCGGCAAATGTGGATTTAGCCCAGTTGCAGGCCCTGGCTGAGGATGAAATCAAGCCGCGGATGGAACGGGTCAAAGGGGTTGCCTCAGTCTCCATCAGCGGTGGCTACGAAAATGAAGTAAAAATAAAAACCCATCAGGAAAAAATGCAAGGCTATGGTCTAAGCATCAGTACTCTGTCCGGTATCCTTGCGGCAGAAAACCTTAATTCTCCCGCCGGGGAAGTTAAAAAGGGCAACCAGGATCTAACCATCCGTACCACAGGTGAGTTTCAAACTCTCGAAGAGATAGAAAACCTCCTGATTCCTCTCAACACAGGGGGACAGGTCCGGTTAAAAGATATTGCCGATGTGGAACTTGGCCACACCGATGTGACCACTATTTCCCGCACCAACGGCTTACAAAGTGTCAGCATTGCTATTCAGAAACAATCCGGAGTCAACACCGTGGCCGTTGCCGAAGACATTACCAAGGCTATCGGCGAATTAAAAGCAGAATTCCCGGAACTGACCCTGGACACAGTCTATGATGAATCGGTGTATATCAAAGAGACCATTAATACCGTGTTCAAAGAAGCCCTTCTCGCCGGTATTCTGGCCATCGGCATCCTTTTCGTCTTTTTCCATAACCTGCGCACCACCTTTATTACAGCAACCGCCATCCCCATTGCCGTTATGGCGACCTTTGCCTGCCTGTATTTTATGGATGTCAGCATCAATATGATGACCTTAGGCGGATTGAGTCTGGCCATGGGACGTCTGGTCGACGACAATATCGTAGCTCTGGAAAACATCTACCGCTTCCGGGAGGCCGGACATTCCAAATTTGATGCCGCCATTAAAGGGGTGTCAGAAGTAGGAATGGCGATTACAGCCTCGACCCTGACCACCGTAGCCGTATTTTTACCTATTGTCTTCGTTGAAGGCCTGACAGCCACCCTTTTCCGGGATCTTGCTCTCACCGTAGGGATATCCTTAGGTGCTTCCCTGCTCGTATCCCTGACCTTGGTTCCCGCCTTATCCGCTAAAATCATGAAGGTTGGGGAGATTCCTGTGGGCCGAAAAGGGCTCAGAGGCCTTTTTGACGGCTTTGGCCGGGGCTTTGATAACGGCTTTGGCCGGATTGAGAAAAGCTATCGGCGCTTTCTTCACTATGCTCTTGGTCATCGCAAAACCATCGTCGTGGGCTCCATTCTCATCTTTGTTCTCTCCGGAGCTACCACTTTATTTGTGGGAGCAGAATTCATGCCTTCCTCTGACGCGGGACAGATGACAGTGAGTGTAAAACTGCCTGACGGAGCTCAATTAGAGGATACAGATGCCGCCATTGCCGAAGTGGAAAAACACCTGGAAGGAATTGAGGAGGTCCAAACAGCCTTCGCTCAGGTCGGAGGGGGAGGACTGATGTCCTTTGGTGGTGCATCAGGGAATTCAGGCTCCATTACAATCCAGCTGGTTCCGCTTATGGAGCGGGAGCGCAGTGTTGATGAAGTGGCCGAGGAACTTCGTGCTTTGACTAAGGATATTCCCGGAGCCAAAATCGAAGTCGCGGTGACCGATATGATGTCCATGGGAACAACGACCCCTATCGATATAGCGATTAAAGGGGACGAACTCGACCAGCTGCAGCAGATTGCCACAGATATTCAGGCCATGGTGGCCTCTGTGGAAGGAACCCGGGAAGTAAAAACCAGCATGGGGGAAGGAATTCCTGAAGTCCAGGTGGCAATTGACCGGGAGAAGGCCTCTAAATACGGGCTTACCGCCTATCAGATTGCCAATGGTCTGAAAGGTACTCTTTCCGGGACCACGGCCACAAGATATCGCTATGAAGGAAAAGAGATCAACGTGGTCATCACAGGTGATGATACCTTTAAGCAATCCCTATCCAATTTAGAACAAACCCCCATCACAACACCTCTTGGTACAGATGTGCCTTTAAGCCAGATCGCCGAGGTGACCATTGAACGCGGCCCCACAGCCATTGAGCGTTCAGGCCAGGCTCGTGTCGTTCATGTGAGCAGTGATATTGTGGGCCGGGATCTGGTCAGCGTCACCAATGATATTCAAGCCAAGCTCAACAATTATCCTCTTCCCAATGGCTACACCTATGATATGGGCGGAGAAAATGAAGAAATGGTTAAATCCTTCCAAGACTTAGGGATGGCTTTAATCCTGGCGATTGTCCTGGTCTACATGATTCTGGCCGCTCAGTTTGAGTCCCTGATCCATCCCTTCACGATTATTTTCTCGCTGCCTATGGGCTTTTCGGGAGGAATGCTGGGCCTCTTTATTACCAGGAGCACGATCAGCGTTCCGGCCTTTATCGGGCTCATTCTCCTTACGGGTATCGTAGTAAGTAATGCCATTGTCTTGGTAGACTATATTAATAAGCGCCGTGAGATGGGCGATGGACGTGAAGAAGCCATTGAGAATGCCGGCCCCATCCGTTTACGCCCCATCATGATGACCTCACTGGCTACAGCGCTGGGCCTTATTCCCATGGCTGTGGGCATAGGGGAGGGCGCAGAGACCATGGCTCCCATGGCTATCGTGGTTATCTTTGGTATGACTCTATCCACCCTTTCCACCCTCATTCTGGTTCCGGTAATCTACACTATCAATGAAGACTTTAAGAATTTCCTGAAAAGAAAGGGTAAAAGAAAAGCAGCCTCAGAATCCAGTGAAACCGTCACAGCCTAGTGAATCATGGGGACAGGTCCCGTGATTCATCCTAGGTGAATATGATTCACCTGAGTTATTAAATGAAAGAGGAGGGCAAAGCGCCCTCCTCTTTCATTTGACCAAGTTAAGTGTTATTCTTCCTCTTCCCGATATTTACCCAGCTCCAATTCCACTTTGCGCAGGTGTTCATAGGTCAATTTGCGGGCCATATCCGCATTTTGGTCCCGGATCATTTCGTAAATATTTCGGTGATCTTCAAAAAGCCGGTATGAAGTCCCTTCGGTGGTAGCCGACATCCAAAGGGCTCGGGTCACTTGCAAAGTCTGGCCCATAATTTCCTGAACAGTATTCATCATCCGGTCGAGGAGAGGATTCTCGCTGGCCTTGGCTAAGGTCAGATGGAATTTTAAATCAAGGGCCTCACTGTTCTGGGCATCCGGCAAATCATTTTCCATCTGCTCAATGAGATCTCCAAGGGTTGCCAACTCTTCCTCGTTGCGGCGCAGGGCGGCTAAACCGGCAGCCTCCACTTCCAAAGCTTTGCGGACCTCAAGAATATTCTGCAGCTTATTCTTTTCCAACAGGAGAATAAAAGTCAAGGGCTCGATAATAGCGTTGGAGGCATTCGCCTTGACATAGATGCCGCCCCCTTGGCGGATCTCTAAAATTCCTGTTAAGCTCAGAGCAGCCAGGGCTTCCCGGACCGAAGTCCGTGAGACCTGGAAACGTTCCGAAAGTTCATTTTCGGTAAGGAGCTTATCTCCCTGAGAAAGTTCGCCTTTCACAATAAGCTCTTTAATTTGATCTAAGATAATTTCAGTGGTCCGTTTGCTTTTAATCGGTCGAATATCCATTTCTTTTACCTCGCAATTTAGATCATTGATCACCGCTTGTTTTTTTTAATAATTCTTACTTGCGTAAAAATTATATCATATTGTACAGGGCAGGGGCTAGTACCCTGCAACATCTAATTCCGCACATTTCCCTCGCCAGGCCGGGCAAACTCATTCTCAAATCTGAAAATGCGAATAAATGAGGTATAATCAGAAAGTTTTTTTTAATCGAAAAGTTCTTTTTTTCCCAATGTAGGAATTTATCAAATCTCACCGAATAGTATAGTGTAATAACACAGCGTATCATAGGATGGTCAGACCAGTGGATGCGTACTCATTATAGCTTATTCATTATTTTAATTCCACATAAGGAGGATTTATTGTTATGTTAAAAGCGGAAGCTTTGAATGAACTGATCCAAGTCCTGGGCAAAGAGAATGTGGTCACGGAGCATGAAGAACTCCTGTCTTACTCTTATGACGCCACAGCAGCTATGCCTCATCAAACTCCGGATGTCTTTGTTACCCCAAAGACCACGGAACAAGTCTCGGAAGTCATGAAGATTGCCACCAAGTATGATCTTCCCGTTTATCCGCGGGGATCGGCTACCAACCTCAGCGGCGGGACCATTCCTATTGAAAAAGGAATCGTTATGTCCATGCTGCATATGAACCAGATCATCGAGGTGGACGCTGAGAACCTGACGGCGACTGTTCAACCCGGTGTGATCATTCAAGATTTAAATGATGCGGCCTTAGAGCATGGCCTTTTCTATCCTCCCGATCCCGGTACAGTAAAAACTGCCACCATGGGCGGTTCTGTCTCCGAGTCCTCCGGTGGTCTGCGTGGGCTGAAATACGGGGTGACCAAGCATTATGTGATGGGCATGAAGCTGGTTCGCGCTAATGGGGATATCATCAAATGGGGCGGCAAAACAGTGAAAAATGTGACCGGTTATGACCTGACCGCTTTATTTACCGGCGCTGAAGGGACCCTGGGTATCATCACCGAGATCATTGTCAAGCTGAATCCCGTACCCGAAGCCAGAAAAGCACTCCTCGGCGTATTTGATGATATCGATAAAGCAGGAAATGCCATTGCCGCCATTATCCGCAACAAGGTTATTCCCGCAACCCTGGAAATCATGGACAATATCACCATCCGCACGGTAGAAAACTTCACCCATGCCGGACTTCCTGTGGATGCTGAAGCAATTTTGCTCTGTGAAGTAGATGGCTATAAGGAAGCCGTTGAGCGTGAAGCAGCTCTGGTAGAGAAGATTCTTAAAGAGCAGGGCGCTGTAGAAATCAATGTGGCTAAGACCGATGAAGAACGGGACAAGATCTGGCTGGCTCGCCGGAATGCCCTGCCTGCCCTGGCTCAGCGCAGACCGACCACTGTACTGGAGGACGCTACTGTTCCCCGCAGCAAGATTCCCCACATGATTAAAGCTATCCGCCAAATCGCTGAAAAATATGATCTCTTGATCGGAACCTTCGGTCATGCCGGTGATGGCAATCTCCATCCCACGATTCTGACCGATGAGAACAACAAGGAAGAAATGGAACGCGTGGATAAGGCTGTCGAGGAAATCTTCCAGGTAGCCGTATCCTTGGGCGGAACTCTTTCCGGTGAGCATGGTATCGGCATGGCTAAAGCCAAGTTCTTGCCTCTGGAATTCGGTGAGGCCGGTGTAAAGCTCCTGAAAGATATCAAAGAAGCATGTGACCCTGATTATCGCATTAACCCTGGTAAAATGGTGAGGAGGGACTAAGGTGAGTATTTACAGTTCACTTGACTCCATCCAAGACGAATTAAATAAATGTATGAAATGCGGAAACTGCCAAGAAGTTTGCCCCATCTACAAAGAAAACCGCCGGGAAGTCTCGGTGGCACGGGGGAAAATCAGCTTGGTTCAGATGGTCATGAAGGGTGAGGTAGAGATGACAGAAGGCATTGCCGACCGTCTATCCCTCTGCACCACCTGTATGGCCTGCAATAAGATTTGTCCTTGTGGAGTTCGCTTTGATAAAATTATTCTGGCAGCCCGGGCTGAAGCCGTTCGTAAAAAAGGCCTCCATCCAGTCAAGAAGATTGCCTTTACCGCCCTCAAAGCCAACCGTCTCTTTGACTTTGGCATGAAGATGGGCAGCACTTTCCAGGGGCTGGCTATGAAACGTGTTCACGGCAGTGATAAAGGAGCTCGTCTCCGTATTGATATCGGCATCGGTAAGGAAAAGATCCTGCCCAACCTTGCTCCCCGCCCCTTAAAAGATGAACTTCCTGAAGTCACCAAAGTAAAAGAGCCCAAAATGCGGGTGGGCTACTATATCGGCTGTATGACCAACTACTTCTACACCGATATGGGTAAGGCCGTCGTCGATGTCTTAAAGGAAAACGACTGTGAAATTGTCGTTCCTAAAGATCAAGGCTGTTGCGGAACTCCCGCAGCCGTCAATGGGGATGTGGAATCGGCCAAGGCTTGCGCTCGCCGCAATCTGCTGGCTTTTGAAAAGCTGAACCCTGATGTGATCATTTCCAACTGTTCTTCCTGTGGGGAAGCATGGAAGCACACTTTCCCGCAGATTTTCGAAGAGGATTCGGAAATGAAAGCTTTAGCTGACAAATGGGCAGCCCGGACCTATGATATAGCGGAATTCCTTATTCATAAGGTTCCCTATAAGAAAGAAGGGCTGGGACCTGTTCAACGCAAAGTGACCTATCATGATCCCTGCCACTTAAACCGTGGTCAAGGGGTCAATCAAGAACCCCGTCAGATCCTCAACTCCATTCCCGGTCTGGAATTTATTGAGATGAAAAAACCGGATCGTTGCTGCGGCATGGCCGGATCCTTCTATCTGGTTCATCCGGATCTATCCGGTCAGATCGGCGCCAAGAAAATTGCGGACATTGCCCAAACTCACACCGATACAGTGGTCACCGGTTGCCCGGCCTGTCGTTTACAACTGACCAGTGGTGTGATGAATGCCGGCTTGCATGAAAATGTCATGCATACCGTTCAAATTCTCGCTGAATCCTACCAGGCAGGTAAAAAAGGAGCAAAGCAAGCAGCCCGCTAAGGGGCCTGGCACTTTGTTCTCCATAATGTGTTCAATAAGCTGAAGACGATTCAGGAGAAAAAGTTGGGACTTAAGCAGTGCAAACTTCGGTTTGCACTGCTCTTTCGCATTATTGGCAGATACTTTTATT
The DNA here is from genome assembly GCF_000021925.1 of Desulfitobacterium hafniense DCB-2. Taxonomy (NCBI): domain Bacteria; kingdom Bacillati; phylum Bacillota; class Clostridia; order Eubacteriales; family Desulfitobacteriaceae; genus Desulfitobacterium; species Desulfitobacterium hafniense. The sequence continues at coordinate 4,799,604 of NC_011830.1, read as the reverse complement.
ACATAATAAAAAGGAATATATATAGTATATCAAGAATGCTTTGACAAGAAATTCTGAAGGCAATCCTCACCATGCCGAATATTAGTTAGGATATTCTCTGAATATTCTTTTATAGCATGTACAGCAAGAACAGATAAAGGGGTGCGACGATGGAATTAACTTCGGCTATCGCCAATAGAATTGTAGAATTTATTTATGAACAAAGCGGGTACCATAGTATCGTGTGCGATCCTTCGGCCCGCATTATCGCTGACTCGGCTAAAGCCCGGCTGGGTGTGATCCATGCAGGAAGCCAAAAGATTTTAACCAGCAGCCAGGATACCGCGGTGGTTACCGCAGAAGATGCTGAACGCTCAGGGGGAAGCATGAAGGAAGGGTTCAGCCTGGCGATCAAGCTCAATGGAGCCAAGATCGGAAGCTTTGGCATTGCCGGGCCCTTAGCCATTATTACACCCATTGCTAAGGTGGCTACAGGTATGGTCGTTACCACCATCCGTGATGAAGAAATTAAGGCCACCATTCGGGAGCAGGTTCAAACCCTGACAGCATCCATCGATCAGGCAGCGGCAGCCATAGAAGAAATGGTCGCCTCCTCCCATGAGGTAACTTCGATTGGGGTATCGGTGGCAGTGCAGGCGCAGAAAGGCCATGAGCAGGTTAAAGCCACAGAAGAAATTCTCGACTTTATTCGGCGGGTCGCCAACCAGACCAACTTATTGGGCCTTAATGCCGCCATCGAGGCTGCCCGGGCGGGAGAGCAGGGTCGGGGCTTCCAAGTGGTGGCAGGAGAGGTGCGCAAGCTAGCCGAAGACAGCAGCCGTTCGGCCAATGATATCCAGGTCATTCTGAAGAACTTTCGGGATACCATCGAAGCTGTTGCAGCAGGTGTAAGCCAGAGCGGCAGAATCAATCAAGAGCAGGCCGGCAACACCCAGAATATCGCCGCTATGGTGGAAGGGGTAAAAAAAGTCGGTCATTACCTGAGTAAGCTGGCCGATGAGTTATAATTTGTCGCTAATTTATATTTGACCTTTATTGACCTTTGTACTAAAATAAGAGTATCGGGAAAGGATATAGTGAGAACAATTAACGGTTACTAGTTAACAACAGACAAGTTACTGGTTAAAGAACAGACAAGGAGGATTCTTAATGAGCTATTTAGTGCCAATGGTCATTGAACAAACCAATCGTGGCGAGCGTTCCTATGATATTTATTCAAGACTGCTTAAAGATCGCATCATCTTCTTAGGGGGACCGGTTACCGATGATGTAGCCAATCTGGTCGTCGCCCAAATGCTTTTCCTGGAAGCGGAAGATCCTGAGAAGGATATTTTCTTATATATCAATAGCCCGGGAGGATCCATCTCCGCAGGGATGGCTATCTATGATACCATGCAATACATTCGCGCCGACGTCCATACTATCTGTGTCGGTTTGGCGGCCAGCATGGGAGCTTTCCTCTTAACCGCCGGGGCTAAAGGCAAGCGCCAGGCTCTTCCCAATGCCGAGATCCTTATCCATCAGCCCTTAATCGGCGGCGGCGGAATCTCCGGCCAGGCTACCGAGATCGAGATCCATGCCAAGCATTTACTCCGGGTCAAAGAACGTATGAACCGCATTCTCGCTGAACGCACAGGCCAAACCATCGAACGAATCGAAGCGGACACAGACCGTGATCGCTACATGACGGCGGAAGAGGCCAAGGAATACGGCCTGATTGATGAAGTCCTGGAAAAACCCAACCAACCTAAAAAATAAGAACCATTGTGAAGCAAGGGAACTATTCTCTTGCTTCACTTTTTTACCCAACTCATGATGAGCTTAAGTAAGATTATGGATAATATATACAAACCAGCAAAATCCAGCTATAATTTACATATCTGTTGATAGATATCAAAACACATGCGAACGAATTAAAAAGGAGTAGAGGAATTGAGCACGCGACGGATTAGAAAGGCCATTATTCCGGCAGCAGGCTTGGGAACCCGGTTTTTACCCGCTACCAAAGCCCAGCCCAAAGAGATGCTTCCCATCGTGGATAAACCGACCATTCAATACATTGTCGAGGAAGCCGTTCACTCCGGAATCGAAGATATTATCATTGTCACCGGCCGCAATAAGCGGGCCATTGAGGACCATTTTGATCGCTCCATAGAATTGGAGACCTTTCTTCAGAAAAGTGAGAAGGAAGAACTCCTGGACATGGTTCAGGATATAGCCCGGATGGTGGATATTTATTATGTGCGCCAGAAAGAAGCTTTGGGGCTGGGACACGCTATTTATTGTGCCAGAAAATTCATCGGCAACGAGCCCTTTGCCGTCCTGTTAGGCGATGATATTATCCATTCCGAAGTACCCTGCCTCAGGCAGATGATGCATGTCTACGAACGGCATGGGGCCAGTATCGTTGGCGTCCAACAGGTACCCCTGGAAGATACCTCAAAGTATGGAATCGTTGACGCGGTACCTCTTGATGATTCCTTATACCGGGCTCTGGACCTGGTGGAAAAGCCACAGCCTGAGGATGCTCCTGAGGCCCGTTTGGCTATCATGGGCCGCTATATTCTTAATCCCGAGATTTTTGGCATCTTGGAGAGTATCCCCCCCGGCAAAGGAGGAGAGATCCAGCTTACGGACGGTTTAAAAGAACTGGCCAGGTTCCAGGAGATTCTTGCTTATGAGTTCGACGGACAGCGTTATGATGTGGGGGACAAGCTGGGTTTTGTTCAAGCCACCATTGAATACGCCCTGCGCCGGGAAGATCTCGCCGAACCTCTCATGCGCTACCTCAAACAACGGATTGAATCGGATGAATAGCGGAGAGAGTGAATACGAATCACAGGTACGAATCACAGGGACAGGTCCCTTGATTCTGGGGTTGCTCACTATAAATAACGTGATTTTTAAAGAGGGCATAGCCCTCTTTTTTGCTCCATAAAAATCCCATACTGCCAGCACGATAGAATTTGCTGTTCTTTTTTCGCGAAAGCTTGTACCCCTGGGTAGACTTATGCCAAATCGGACAAGCTGAGGACGGAAAAAGGGTCGGGATATTCAGGAAAAGCGACAGGTTTTATTCCTAAAAATTGGTAATATAGTAAAGAACTATATTCCATTAAAAAGGAGGGAGATTCATGGAGTTCGACAAAAAGAAGGTCCTTACTCTGGCGGGAACCCTCGTACTGGCCGGTGCGGTGGTTGTCGGCGGAATCTATGGACCGAGTGCCTGGAAGGTCTTTATGAATAAGGCAGCGCCCGAAAAAGATTCTGTCGTTATTCAAGCTCCTCCTGTTGAAGGCGCGAACCCTCAGGATCCTAATGTAACCGAAAGTCCGCCTGGACAATCCCCCGGGGTTAGCCCTGCTGTAACAGTGACAGAACCGCCAGGTATCAATGCCACTCCACAGGGAGATGTCTCAGGGCCAAAGAAATATAAAGAGCCCGATACAAAAGACATCAATTTAGCCCCATCTGTCGCCGGCTTTTTTGGCGAGAATGGCTTGAGCCAAGATGCCCAGAATCTGGTTTTTGGTGCAGCTTGGAATATCCATCAGTATGTGGATGGGTATTTATTTGGACCTAATGCAGGTCCCCAGATGAATGAAGAAGACATTAAGCGCTATATCGTATTCCACAAATCCCTGTGGGATCAACGCTTAAAGGGCGAGACCAACCCAACGGCACAATTTAGTGAATACTTCAGTGCCTTGCTGAATCGTGGAGCCGATGCTTTTGATGCGAAGGACAAAGTTCGCATTGAGCAGTTCCATCAGGAGCTTCATGATTTGGACACCCATCTCATGCGTGATGATCAGAGTTCGAAGATTTACGGGGCCACTCCATTTGCCACAAAACGGTAGAGGGTTCGACTTTTTACAGGGACTATAGGAAGGAAATGCACTATGGAAAAAGTAAAGAGTATGTCAAAGATTGCGGCTGATTCTCCACGAAAGATCGAATGCAATACCGTGACGGGCAGAGGACCGTTCGACGTAATGATGAGCAAAAGCATTGAGATAGAGTTCAAGTCAAGAGGACAACTGAATATGGCACAGGAAGAACGTTTTTACGTATGAAGAAAACCCTAAAGGGGTTTTGGTCTGCAGAACGATTTTGATTCAATCGATGCTGCAGGTATCAGGAAAAGCAACGAAAGTGCGCACCAGCCGGCGTAACAATAGGCTGCATCACTTGAGAAAGGATCTAGCTAAGTGAGAAGATCTTCTCCATGGAGCATTGCCGGCCTTGAGCGCTTAAGGCCGAAATGCTCATAATGGTCAGAGAGGTTGAAGCGGTGAAGTAGATTCGCTTCATGGTGAATAAAATGAAAATAATGCGCGCTTTAAAGAAACAAGATCTGACCGACGGGTCAGGTCTTGTTTCTTTAAGACGGGACAGATGCACCAGATTTTACCGAAGGGTTACGCCGGCCTTCCTGTTGACGTATAAACTGCAATGGGTTAAACTAATATTAAGATGATTAGAAAATTATCTAAATATCTAAATGCACCTAACCTAAGGGGGGATAATATGTCTCCGCTCAATGAAACCTTTAAAGCCCTCTCAGACAAAACACGCCGTCAGATTCTTAAACTCCTGCGGGCCGGAGATTTAACAGCCGGAGAAATCGCCGATCATTTTGATATGACCAAACCAAGCATTTCCCATCATTTAAATATGCTGAAGCAGGCTGATCTCATCAGCGATCGAAGGCAGGGACAGAATATCTATTACACTCTTAATACTTCCGTCTTCGAAGGCATTATGGGTTGGTTTCTGGAATTTACAGGCAAGCAGCCTGAAGAATTGGAGTTTTTTCCTGATGACCACGATTCTGATGAAACTCCACAGAAGACAGCCAGGGCCCGAAAGTAGATCATTTAAATCAAAGCCATAGGGGGAATATGTATGGAAAAAACAAACACCAGCACTCATGGAAGACTTCTTAAAGTCATAGCAGGCATACTTGTTATCATTAATATTATCATTGGCATTTGGGCTTATCCCCGGCTCCCTGAACAAGTTCCCTCCCATTGGAACCTTGCAGGACAGGTGGATGGGTATTCCGGTGCTTTGACCGGCGCCTTTCTTTTGCCCTTGATCACCCTGGGGGTCTATATCTTGTTTTGGATCATTCCCCGGATCGATCCTCAAAAGGCCAATTACCTTAAGATGGGACGGGTTTTCTGGATCGTCAGCACTACCCTGGTAGCATTTTTGTCCCTTATGTACTGGGGAACTATAGCAGTGGCCCTGGGTTATTTGGAGACCCTGCCCCGCTGGTATTTCTCGGGAATTGGCATTATCTTTATTCTATTGGGCAATTACTTCGGCAAAATCAAATTCAATTATACCTTTGGTATCCGGACTCCCTGGACCTTGGCTAATGAAGAAGTCTGGGCAAAGACCCATCGTTTTGCCGGACCTATCTGGATCGTCGGAGGTATACTCATGGCCCTGGCCGGAGTTCTCCCTGCAGCATGGACGGAACCTCTTTTTGGCATCGTCATCGTCCTCATTGCGGTGGTTCCCATGGCCTATTCCTATCTTGTCTATCGCAGGCTCAGTATTTAATGCAACCGACTGGGATCAGGGAGCAGCCTTCCTTGGTCCCGGCTGAATAATGGGACCTGTCCCCCGATTCAAAAAATAGTTAGGGGCTTGTGTCTAAAATCTCTTTTCCCTGGTCAAGCTATGAATAGAATCCAGGAAAAGGAGATTTTTGTTATGCGTAAGATGTATTTACTCATTGGGTCTGTAGCCCTTGGGGTGGGCTTAGTCATCGGAGTCGTAGGCCATGCCCTGGCAACCACACCGGAGGATGGCAATCCGCGGCTGGCTTTCTGGAATAAGGACTCACAATCCACCACCGGGGCCATAGGGGGTATGTTAAATGATTCTACCTCAGGTTCCGCTTTAAGCCCGAATAACCCCGACAATGGATTAAATCCTTTCGGATCAGGCGGTTTGACTCCCCAGGCCGGCATGGATGGACTGCACCCCTATAGCCCGGAAGAAGAAGTTTTGGACCCGGCGGAATTAGAGCCGGGAAAGGCAACGAACAATGTTCCTGAAGACCTGGCCCAAGCGATCCTGACCGATTACAAACTTAATGTAGCCACATTGTTTGAAGCCTGGAAATCCCCGGATATGACCGCTTTCCGGGCCAAATTGGCAGAGGCTTATACTGGAGAGCTTTTGGAAAAACATGCCCGCCAGGCGGAACCATTCATCGCTCAGGGCGTGGGGATGGAAGTCAGTTCTATTCGCTTTGACGAACTGAAAGTGGACTCCGCGGCCTCGACCTCGGCGACACTGACGGCCGTTTATAGTTATGTTGCACAAGACTATGATATCGGCAATCAAATGACCCTGGGAGAAAGCACCAAGCATCAGGTTAAAGTGCGAGCCAATTTGGTGAAGAAAGATACCCGCTGGCTCATTACCGGGGAGACTCTCTTAGAACCCTAGAGCCCAAAAGCACTTCTAAATCTATTATAAGCTAGGCGTTCAGCCCAGCCGTCGGTTTCTAAATTTAGGAATCAATGGCTGGGCCTGTTTCATTCGTTATGAAAATTTGCTAAAATGGGCTTGGTAGAATACCAATTGTTTAGTGATGGGGAGGGCTTAGGGTTGGAAGAGAAAATCTTAAGCATCTTGGGTGAACTGCTTAAAGGCCAGGAAGAATTAAGGAACGATGTAACAGCCTTAAAAGTCGGCCAGGAAGAATTAAGGAACGATGTAACAGCCTTAAAAGTCGGCCAGGAAGAATTGAGGGACGATGTAACAGCCTTAAAAGTCGGTCAGGAAGAGTTAAGGAACGATGTAACAGCTTTAAAAATCGGACAAGAAGCTCTGACGTCGGAAGTGACTCACATTAAACTAACATTAGAGAATGAGACTAATGTTAAGATCCAGGCCTTATTTGACGCCCGGGAAGTTCAGAAGGATGTCAATCAACATATCTTTACTGAATTGGATCAGATTAAGGGAAAGCTTGATCGTTTGCAGATCGAAACAGCCCATGTAAGAGTAGTTAAATAATAAGCATTAAGGCTTAAACGATAAAGCACGCCACGAATCGCCTGGTTTTGTTCTTCGGCAGAACAGAACCAGGCCTTATTATTTCCGCAGAATCTCCAACTTTGAGGAAGGAAACAAGGAGAAAATGTTGAAATAAGTACAAATCGACACGAATTAGGAGGAGTTGCCGTGATTCGACGCTATGCCATAACCGGTATGATGATTTGTGCTTTATTAACCACGCAAACTTTAAGTCAGCCTGCCACCCTTTATGCTGCGGCAAATCCGGAGAGTTTATCTCAAACAATGTGCGATATCTATGTTAATCCATCCTATGATGAGATCAATCAAATGATCGAAGAGGTAGCCAAAGAAAAAGCAATCCCCAGCATAATACTCAAAGCCATCGCCTTTAAAGAAAGTTCCTGGCGTCAATTCGATAAAGAAGGGAACCCTTTGTTTTCAAGACCAGAGCATCCTGCCATTGGGATTATGCAGGTGGCAACCTATAATGATAACGATCTCGAAACCATCCATAAACTTAAAACGGACATTATGTTCAACCTCCGCGTGGGTGCCGAACTTCTCGATGAAAAATGGCGTTTTACACCAACCATCGGGGACGGGGATCGCAATAAACTGGAAAACTGGTATTTTGCCTTATGGGCCTATAATATCTGGACGGACAAAAACAACCCCAATACTCTCGCCGCAACAAGCCCTGATACCCTGACTTATCAAGAGAAAATTTTTAACGTTCTGGCTCACCCGGAAGGCTTTTTAGCCCGGTACATCGATCCTGTGGAGGTTACTCCCATTCCCGCGGAGCTGCTTCCCGCTGCGGGAATTCCCCTCAAGACGGATAGCTGGATGACTCCGGAACCTATCCATTACGGCGATCTCAATTCAGGGGACACCCCCGGCAGCGGGCCTGCCAACCCCGGTGACTCAAACGAGCCAAAAAATCCGGATGATCCCAATAATTCCAATAATCCTGTCGATACACAAGACCCTCCTTATGAAGAAGAAGTACCCGATCCGCCTCAAACGCCTGTAGCTTTGGAATTGATTCGTTTAGCCGGCAAGGATCGGATTGATACAGCCATTGAGCAAGCCTTAAAGGGATGGCCGGACGGGGCGGGAACTGTCGTCCTGGCCCGGGCTGATCATTTTCCCGATGCTTTGGCCGGCGCTCCTTTGGCAGCTCAATATGACGCGCCTATTCTCTTGACTTCCAGTCAAGCTCTGGAAGCCCGGGTGGCGGAAGCCATCATGGTCTTAGGCCCGGAAAAAGTGATCCTGCTGGGTGGAGAAGGAGCCTTGAGCCGGAAAATATCAGCCAAGCTGGAAGACTTAGGCTGGGACAGTGAGCGGCAGATACGGGTCAGCGGCCTCAATCGCTATGAGACCGCAGCGAATATTGCCTTGGCTACATCAGGAATAGCTCAGTCTCTGTCGGCGGGTTCCATCGAAGCCGTCGCTCTTGCCACCGGACAAAACTTCCCCGATGCTCTCAGTATCGCCTCTGTCGCCGGAATCAAGCAAATGCCCATTCTCCTTACAGAAGCAAAGACTCTTCCCCGGGAAACCTTGGAAGCCTTAAAAGATTTAAATCCGCAGAAGGTGTATCTGATTGGCGGGGAAGGGGCGATCAGCCTGTCCATTCAAGATACAATCCAAGAGCAGCTCAGTTTACCTTCCTCACAACTGGTGCGTTTATCTGGAGATTCCCGCTATGATACCATGGCCGCAGTAGCGGAGGCCTTTGCAGGAGAAAGCCAGGGTTTATGCTTTGCTACAGGGCAGGAATTCCCGGATGCCTTAGCCGGTGCCGCTTTGGCCGCCCGCCTCAATGCCACGGTTATCCTGCTTCCTAAAAGCTCCATCGAGGATTATCCCCGGCTGAAAAATGCCATTGCCCAATACCCCTGTAATTTTGAAACCCAGCCGTATATCTTTGGGGGAGAGGGAGCGGTATCCCCTGAGCAGGTTGCCGAGCTTAAGGAGCTATTGGAAAATACTTATGTAGCCGTCAACCTGACCGATTAAGATGGAGCAGGGGCCATTTCCCGCCCCCGCAGACAAGGTATGTCATGTTGTAAAATGGCAGAAACTATAGTAAACTGAAGAACGGTGTAAATAGTTTGCCGGGAAGGGATCATTTTTACCATGATATTGCGCAAAAGGACTCTACTATTAATGGTTATTGACGCTGTGTTAATTAATCTGGCAGTGTTTTTAAGCTTTTATATTCGTTTTGCTGTGGATGGGGACGGAACCATACCTGAGGAATATCTGCTCACACTGACTCATTCCGCCTGGACGGCAACCCTGATTTACTTAAGTGTGTTCTATATTTTCGGCTTGTATAACAAGCTCTGGCAATATGCCAGCATTGGCGAGCTCATATCCATCATCTTTGCCGTGACCGTCGCCGCAGCAGGGACAATCACCGTAGTGTATTTCATTGCTCCCATGCGTTTTCCCCATACAGTATCGGCTCTTATGTGGTTCAGTACTCTCTTCTTAATTGGCGGCTCCCGTTTTATTTGGAGAATCCTTCAGGACAATATTTTTACTCCCCATGTGCCCGGCTCTCAGAATCAAGTCCTGATTATTGGCGCAGGGGATGCGGGAGTGATGGCCGCCCGGGAGCTGAAAAACAAAAACTATCGGGAAGGCCGTCCTGTGGGCTATATCGATGATGCAGCCACCAAGCAAAGACTGCAGCTCATGGGGATTCCTGTCTTAGGCACCCGCCGGGATATCCCCCGGGTCGTTAAGAACCATAATATTGATAAGATTATTATCGCCATGCCTTCGGCTTCCGGGGACGTCATCCGGGAGATCGTGGGCATCTGCGAAAAAACCGGTGTGGATCTGAAGATCATGCCCGGTGTGTTCGACGTGGTCAGCGGTAAAGTGGATACCAAAGAAATCCGCCAGGTTCAAGTGGAGGATTTGCTGGGGCGTGAAGCCGTCACCGTCGATCTGGAGGATGTAGCCGGTTACCTTGCAGGTGAAGCGGTCCTGATTACCGGCGGCGGCGGGTCCATCGGCTCGGAGCTTTGCCGGCAGGTCGCCCGCTTTAACCCGGCTAAACTGGTTATCGTGGGCCATGGCGAAAACAGCGTCTTTGACATCGAACAGGAACTGCGCTCGGAAAACCCGGGGTTGGATGTGGTCACGGAGATTTTGGATATCAAGGACCGGGAAAAAGTCCATCTCGTCTTCCAGCGCTATAAACCGGGTGTGGTGTTCCACGCCGCGGCCCATAAACATGTCCCTCTCATGGAAAAGAATCCGGAAGAGGCCATGAAAAATAACATTATGGGTACCAGCAATCTGGCCGAGGCAGCGGATGCCGCCAAGGTCAAGACCTTTGTCCTGATTTCCACCGATAAGGCAGTCAATCCCACCAGTATCATGGGGGCCACCAAGCGGGTGGCGGAGATGGTGATCCAGAGCATGGACAAGCGTTCTGACACCAAGTATGTGGCGGTACGTTTTGGCAATGTACTGGGCAGCCGGGGAAGCGTTATTCCCACCTTTAAGCGTCAGATTGCCAAAGGCGGGCCGGTTACAGTCACTCATCCCGATATGGTTCGCTACTTTATGACCATACCTGAAGCCTCCCAGCTGGTGATTCAAGCCGGCTCCATGGCTCAGGGGGGGGAGATTTTTATCCTGGATATGGGTCAGCCGGTCAAGATTCTGGATCTTGCCCGGGATCTCATCCGCCTCTCCGGGTTTGAACCGGATGTGGATATCAAGATTAAATTCACAGGGATGCGCCCCGGTGAAAAACTCTTTGAAGAACTCCTTACCGCAGAAGAAGGGACTTCAGCGACGAAACATAAACGGATTTTCGTAGCCAAACCCAATAATATCAATGTTTCACAGCTTGAGGAACTTATCCACCTCATCCGTGAGCGGGGCTCCTATCTCACCCGGGAAGAAGTTATGGGACAGTTACAAGCCATTGTGCCTACATTTAGAAAGCAAGCTTCCAAGGCAGTTGCCAATCAATAAGGGGGAAAAAATTTCATGTTGCGTATGAAAGAAGTCATTACCAGTGAAGATGTTTTAGCAAAGAATCTAAAAGACAAGCTCCAGGACCATTCTGCAACAGTGGGGGTTATCGGTCTTGGTTATGTAGGACTCCCCTTAGCCGTAGAAAAGGGAAAAGTAGGCTTCTCAGTCATCGGGTTTGATATTAACGCCGCTCGCGTAGCTAAAGTCAACGCCGGAGACAATTACATCGCTGATGTCAAAGATGAGGAACTTCTGGAACTGACCCAAAAAGGAATGATCACAGCGACCACGGATTACGCGAAACTCGCTGAGTGCGATGTGGTTGTCATCTGTGTCCCTACCCCTCTGACCATCACCCGGGATCCGGATATCTCCTATATTCAGGCCTCTTCCGAGCAGATCGCCAAATACCTCAAGCCCGGACAGCTGGTAACTTTAGAAAGCACCACCTATCCCGGCACCACTGAGGAAGTCATTCTGCCCATGCTGGAACAAAGCGGCCTTAAAGTGGGCAAAGACTTTTTCCTGGCCTTCTCACCGGAGCGGGTCGATCCAGGCAACAAACGCTTTACCACCAACAATACCTCAAAAGTTGTGGGGGGTATGACCCCAGTCTGTCTGGAAGTCGCCTATACCTTCTATGCTCAGACCATCGTCAATGTGGTTCCCGTATCCTCACCGGCTGCCGCGGAGCTCACTAAAGTCTTTGAGAATACTTACCGTGCCGTGAACATCGCTTTGGTCAATGAGCTGATGCTGCTTTGTGATCGCATGGGCATCGATATCTGGGAAGTAGTGGAGGCCGCAGGAACCAAACCCTTTGGGATTCAAACCTTCTGGCCCGGCCCGGGAGTGGGCGGACACTGCATTCCTATCGATCCTTTCTACCTGACCTGGAAAGCCCGCGAGTACGACTTCCACACCCGCTTTATCGAGCTGGCCGGCGAGATCAATGTCGAAGTCTCCTACCATGTGATCAATAAAGTCATTCGTGCTCTCAATAATGAAAATAAGAGCCTTAAGGATGCCAAAGTTCTTATCCTTGGGGTAGCCTATAAAAAAGATATCGACGATGTCCGTGAGTCACCGGCCCTTAAGATCATGGAGCTGCTCAGGAAAAACGGAGCCAATATCGCCTACCATGACCCCTATATCCCGGTTATCGAGCCTCACGGCGGCTCCACAGTCCATCTGGAAAACACTGAGCTGACCGACGAAGCCCTGGCTGCTGCAGACTGCGTCCTCATCCTCACCGACCACAGTGTTGTCGACTATGAGCGGGTCGCAGAAAAGGCCCCCCTCATCGTGGATACCCGCAACGCCACCAGAGGCGTCGAGAACAACAGAGAAAAGATCGTCAAAATCTAAAGCGTGAATCATGGGGACAGGTACCGTTTTGCAAATACAAAAGTCCTAAAGCTTAAGGGGAATCGCAAGATTCCCCTTTTTAAAAGAAACTTCATCCCATGAAGGCCATCATGAATGCTATAATAAATGGAGTCAATTGCCGCATAGTCTGCGGAAGACTTTCGTATAAGCTGAATTGTTTAAGGAGTGAGACTATGGATAAGAAAATGCGCTTTGCCATTATTGGCTGTGGAAGGATTGCCCCCAAGCATGCGGAATCCATCGTAGCCTTAGAAGAGGCCGAGTTAGTGGCAGTCTGTGACATTATTCCGGAGAGAGCCCAAGCCTTTGCCGATAAATACGGTGCCAAGCCCTATACCTCTTATGAGGAGATGCTGGCAAAGGAAGAGATCGATGTCGTAACCATCGCTACAGAATCGGATCTTCATGCACCCATCGGCATCACCTGTGCCAAAGCCGGCAAACATGTCATGGTCGAAAAACCCATGGCCATGACTTTGGCAAGTGCCGACGAGCTGATTCGCACCTGCCATGAGGAAGGGGTCAAATTGTCGGTTATCCATCAAAACCGCTATAACAAATCCATTAAACTTATGCGCCAAGCCCTGGAAGAAGGCCGGTTCGGCAAGCTGACCCACGGACAGGCTACCGTGCGCTGGAACCGCAATGATGCCTACTATGCCCAAGCCCCCTGGCGGGGGACGAAGCTCCAGGACGGTGGCGTTCTCATGAACCAGTCGATACATAATATTGACCTGCTGCAATGGACCCTGGGTCCTGTGGAGTCGGTCTTTGGCTATACCCGCACTGCCCTGCGCAAAATCGAGATGGAGGATGTAGGGGTTGCTGTCATCAAATTTAAAAACGGTGCTCTGGGTGTGATCGAGGCGGCTTCGACTATTTATCCTAAAAATATCGAAGAGACACTGAACATCTTTGGGGAAACCGGGTCCGTCATGGTGGGCGGAATTGCGGTGAACCGCATTGAGACCTGGGAGTTCCCCGACAGTGAAGAGGAGAAAAAACAGATCTTTGACAGTCAGGAAAATGATCCCCCCAATGTCTACGGATTTGGCCACCGGGAAGTGATGAAGGATATGATCGATGCTATCCGCGAGGATCGGACACCGGCTATTCCCGGGGAAGAGGGGCGGAAGGCCATGGAGATCATCCTGGCTATTTATAAATGCCAGGAGACAAAGGAGCCTGTGGTCTTTCCTTTGTCTGAGTAGGGTTCCTGGCTTTGCCGGATCGCCTCTCTGGGAAAATCGTGCGCTTTTATGCGTGAAGCTGCATTCAGCGGTCCAGCTGGGCCTGCTTTTAAAGACTCTTGAAATGAGGTCATACCTATGTCGGATCAATATATTAAAGCGGATCAACCTATCGAAGCGGAAAGACCGGCTTACCAAAGTGCCCCTGTCTACATCGATACTACGGCTAAGATCCCTGCCAGTGTAACGGTTTCACCCTTTTGTGTGATCCAGGCTCATGTTACCTTGGGTGATCAGGTCACTCTGGGTGTGGGCTGTGTTATCGAAGAGGGAGCTGTCATCGGCGCAGGCACTTCTTTAGGCCACCATGTCACGGTTGCCGCCGGAGCGATCCTGGGAGAAGGCTGTCAGATAGCCGCTCATGTGAGCATTGGCTCCGAAGCACGCATCGGGGCAGGGACTCGCATCGGGGAGCATGCTGCGATCTATCCCCGGGCAGTGTTGGGTGAAGAGGGTTTTATCGGGAGCAGTGCTTCCGTCGGACGTTTTCCGAAAGCGGCGGCGACCAGCACTGTGAAAGCCCAGGCGGATTTATCCCCCCTGAAGATGGGGAACGGTTACACTATAGGCTGCTCTGCAGTGCTCTATGCCGGGACCACTTACGGAGATCAGGCCTTTCTGGGGGACGGAGCTTTGGTTCGCGAACGCTGCACCATCGGTAAAAACGTGGTTATCGGCAGCGGTGCGGCAGTGGAAAACGATACCCGCATCGGAGATTATACCAAGATCCAGACCGGTTCTTACATAACCGCTTATATGGAACTGGAAGAGCGGGTTTTCATCGCTCCCATGGTGACCACCACCAACGACAACTATATGGGCAGAACAGAAAAGCGCTTTAAATCCATCAAAGGCCCGACCATTTGCCGGGGGGCCCGGATCGGCGGCGGCGCCATTCTTTTGCCGGGAATCAGGGTCGCCCCTGAGACCTTTGTGGCAGCAGGAGCATTGGTGACCAAGGATACCGGGGCCAAACGTGTGGTCAAAGGTTTCCCGGCCAAAGAGCTAAGGGAAGTGTCTGAAGAAGAATTGCTTCCGGAGGACTAGGCTCTATATCGATAAAAAAGTCAAGGGATGTACTTGTAGTTGAGTCGTCTCTTGACTTTTTTGTACTCCAAATTTCAGCAACTATGCCATGCAGTTCAAACAAATCATAAATAAATTATTATACTTTAAATTATAATAATTTGGGGTATAATATTCTTGGGAGGTAGTATTCATGAAGAAGTTTATCGATCGGCAAGACGAATTAGGTTTTTTAAATAGAGAGTATGAACGGGATGGCTCATCTTTAGTGGTTCTCTACGGAAGAAGACGTGTCGGCAAGACGGCACTCTTAACAAAGTTCATGGCAGATAAGACAAGTATCTACTTTTTGGCAACCCAAGAGGCAGAAAGCGAAAATCGCAATGGGTTTAAAGATATGGTCGCAGACTTTTTGCAGAATTCTTTATTGAAGACGGCGACAGTTAATGACTGGGCAGTCATATTTAACATGTTAGTAGAATATCCTCCAAAAACCAAGTTGCTTATAGTTATTGATGAGTTTCAGTATTTAGGGAAAACGAATCCAGCCTTTCCATCCGTTATGCAAAAGATATGGGATACCATGTTGATGGATAAAAATATTATGGTTGTATTGTGTGGTTCTCTAATTACGATGATGGAATCCCAAACCTTAGTTTATAGTAGCCCTTTATATGGGAGAAGGACTGGGCAAATAAAACTTAGACAAATTGATTTTTGTTATTATAAGAACTTCTTTACCAACAAAAACGAAAAAGAGCTCATCGAACTCTATGCGGTGACGGGTGGTGTGCCTAAATACATTGAACAGTTTCAAAGTGAGAGTGACATTTATACGGCTATAAGAAAAAATATCCTGGATAGAGCCAGCTTTTTATATGAAGAGCCCTATTTTCTCCTGCAAAATGAAGTCTCAGAGATAGGAAGCTATTTTTCAGTGATTAAGGCTATAGCGGCAGGCAACCAGAAGTTATCAAAAATAGCCGCCACTTTGGCAGTGAAGCAGACAGGCCTTTCCAAGTATCTTAAGACACTTATCGATCTCGATATTTTAGAACGCCAGGTCCCCATTACTGAGGAGCATCCGGAGAAAAGCAAACGTGGTTTGTATAAGATCAAAGACAATTTCATTAGCTTTTGGTTTCGATTTGTTTATGCTAATCAAAGCTTTTTGGAACGAGACCAGGACGACATCGTTATGCAAAAAATCCGGCAGAACTTCATCGATAACCATGTGGCCTATGTTTATGAAGATGTTTGCCTGAGTAAATTATGGCAGATGAATAGTCAAGGACAGTGGCCCTTTTACTTTAGCAAAGCCGGGCGTTGGTGGAATAACCAAACAGAAATCGATATTGTCGCCTATGATATGAAGGGTTCAGATATGATTTTTGGTGAATGCAAGTATCATGAAAAGCCTGTTGACACTGATGTTTTTTATACCCTGGCAAAAAAGGCAGAAGCCGTTGCCTGGAAACAAAACCAACGAAAAAACTGGTACGTTTTGTTTAGTATAAGCGGGTTTACCGAAGCAATGCAGCTCCTGGCCAAAGAGCGGGAAGATATCTTGTTGCTATCGTAGGGAGCGCCGATTAAGGAATTGTACGATAATAAAGAACGACCTTATTGTACTGCAAAAGTAGAATAAGGTCGCTTTTCTTTGCTTAATACGCATCCTTCCCCAGGAGCACGACAAAAATAGTTTTCCAGAGAATCTTAATATCCGCCCCCGGGGACCAGTTCTTCACATACTGAACATCATACTTTAAGGTCTCGGTCAAGGTCAAGGCGCTGCGGCCATTGATCTGGGCCAGGCCGGTGACGCCGGGAGGCATATTCAGCCTTTGGCGTTGTTCAGGGGTGTATTGCTCCACAATCTCCGGCACCTCAGGGCGAGGCCCCACCAAGCTCATGGTTCCATTGACGATATTGAGGAGCTGGGGAAGTTCATCAAGGCTGGTTTTGCGCAAAAAGCGGCCGCTTCCCGTAATCCTGGGATCATCTTTTTCCTGGAAAACAAATTCATCCGCATTGAATTTGCCTTCTTTTTTCAGCTGCTCGATCTTGGCTTTCATCACTCGATCCGCATCCGGTACCATGGTGCGGAATTTATAAATGGTAAAAGGCTCTCCTTTAAGGCCTATCCGCTGCTGGCGAAAAATAGCCGGGCCCGGCGAATCCACTTTAATCCAGATTACAATGAAAAGCCAAAGGGGTGAGATAAGTATAAGCAACGGTATGGCGATGATGAGGTCCAAAAGGCGTTTAAAGCCCATCAGTTTGCCTCCTTACTTGAGTCCAGCTGCTTCAGCCAATTGCGAATGAGGCTGTTCCAGGAATAATGTTCTATTACATAAGCCCGCCCTTGCCCAGCCATCGCCCGGCATCCTTCGGGATCCCTTTTCAGCTCGAGGATGGTGCGGGCCAGAAGTTCAGGATTCTCGGGTTCCAGAACCACGCCGCCCCCGCTTTCCTTAACGATCTCGGCGCCTTCTCCCTCACCCACATAGATGAGAGGCTGACCGCTGGCCAGAGCGGGGAAGACCTTTGAAGGGCGTACCCCTTCAGAGAGCTTGTACCGCCTCAAGGTGGAGAGATTAATACTGCTGAGGGAGTAATAGCGGGGGATAACTTCTAAGGGCTGAAAATCGATAAAACGCACATTAGGCAGCTTTTTCTCCCGGGCTATCTCCTCCAGCCTGGGACGCTCGGAGCCATCTCCCACGAAAAGAAAGAAGAGCTCCTCATCATTTCGTAAGATATCCGCCGCTTCCAAAGCGGTTTCTATACCGTGGGCATAGCCCATAGTTCCCGCATAGAGGATCACGGTTTTGCCTGCAAGCCCCAGATTTTTTTCCAGATTCTGATCCTTTGGCCGTGGTTGAAAAAGCTCCGTATCCACGCCATTGGGGAGAAAGAGGATATCCTCCGGGGGAACGTTTTTGCGTTGCAGACCCGTTACGATGCCTTGGGTTTGTGCAGATAGCTTATACGCTTTTTTGTAGAAATATCCCTCCAACCATTCGGTGGCCCGGATAATGGTTTGGTTGGTGACCAGTCCCAGCTGCACAGCAGATTCCGGCCAAAGATCAGAGACATTGAAGATATAGGGCGCCTTTTTCAGCCAGGAGGCAAACATGGCGGAGAAGCCAATAAAAAGGGGCGGGGACTCCACAATGATCAGATCCTGTTGGCCGGAACGGGCAATACCAGAGAGGGAAGAAAAGACAAAGGAAAAATAATTAAGCAGGCGCAGCCAGAACCGGCCTCTCTTTACAGGGTAGATCCAGGTCCGCAGCACTTTGACCCCTGCCATCTCTTCCTGCATAAACCGCTTTCCTTGGTATTCCTCAGGGATGATTCCGGTGGGATGATTAGGGAAGGCAGTGACAACGGTAACCTCATGGCCTTGATGATGCAAGCCTTTGGCCAGCTCCCAAAGGCGGACCTGGGCAGCTCCTTTTTCCGGTGGGAAATATTGAGTTAGCAGCAGAATACGCATTGTGGGTATCTCCTAAACTTAAATTCGGGTCTATTCACTTACTCTGTACCGATAGCTTTCCTGCCGTAAGCGCAGGAAGACGAGGCCGGCACAGCTGAGCCAGAGGACGGGATCCTCAAAGAAGCGGCCTTCCCCCTGGGAGCTGATGAACACGGTCATAGCCCAGAGGAAGTAGCCGGCGGCCACGGAGTATTTTTCATTGGTTTCGCTGAAGACGCTGAGGTGGGCTCGATTTAGGTTGTATAAGGTATAGAGACGGCCCAAGATAGCCACCCATAGTGCAGTTAAGACCAGAAGCCCTAATACTCCCAGTTCAGAGGCAATGGTCAGGATGGTGGTATGGGATAAGGTCGCTCCGTCGGGAATATTTTTCAGATGGATGTAATCCTGGAGAAAGACCGTCTGGAAACTGCCTAAACCTGTACCGAGCCAGGGGTGATCCGTAAAAATGGCAATCCCGGCTTGCCAGAGGTATAAGCGTTGCGGGCTGGACACCTCCAGATCCTGAGTAAACAAAAGCATCCGTTCCCAGATTTCAGGACGAATCAAGAGCAGCACTCCAGCACCCAAGGCACAGGCACCTAAAAAGTAAAGGGTGTTCTTTTTATTGGGCAGGAAGAAAAGGGCCAGCACCAGCACCATCCCTAAGGTCAGGATACCTCCCCGGGAACCTGTCAAAAGCAGCTGGATCAGTAAAAGAGGCAGGCATGCCCAATAAATAAGCTTAATCCGCCGGTTGTGAGTAAAGATCTGGATGACGAAGTTAGCCACGATGCCCAAAATGAGAAAACGGGCATAAATATTGGGGTCGACAAAAGTGGCGTTAACCCGTAAGGTATGTTCTTTTAAGAGGTTCTCTCCCTGCCAGATTAGGTTTCCGGAGATACCTTCATAAAGGGCCAGCGGCAGCAGGGCCAAGGCAGCGAGATGAATCCCGTGGAAAGGCAGAAGAATGGAGTCCTGATCCAGAAGCAGGGCAATCGAGAGAAACACGGCAAAAAGCACCAGGAGGCGCAGGATTTCCTTTACAGTATTGCCCATATCTGCTGAATATACTAAGCTTAAAGCCCCATAGGCTATATAAAGCAATAGAATCAAGGTTACCGGGTCCTTGAAAAAGGCAATAAGCCTGGCCCGTATCTCCACTTCGAAAAACACGCGTAAACAAGCCGCCAGAACAATGCTGATACTGGTAAAGCGTGTCAGAGAAACTTCCCCCAAAACCTTTTCCAGGATACCAAGATCCGGATACCAGGTGCTGGAGATCTCCAAGGCCACGGCGGCTGCCAATAAGGAAATCAGCCAAAGGGGCTTTTTCACAATGAGAAGACCAAGAGCGAGGAGGGTTAACAGCAATACTGTCCACTGAATCATGGGTTATCGGCCTCCTGTCACACGTTTTAGAATGTATACACCGATTCTGCGGAAATCCTTATCCAGGATGGCAATGGCCAGGCAAAAGACCACCCCGGCCACGGAAGCGGAGAGCAGGGGATGAAAGCCAATCAAGAGCCAGGCGGTTCCCGCCATAAGCAAAGAGGAGATCAATGTGCCGGGCAGCTGCCGCCAGATGCGAATCTTATAGACATTCTTTCTGATCATGTAATAATAGGCGAAAAAGATAAAGACCTCAGCGATAATGACTGCATAAGCAGCTCCGTAAATACCCATTACAGGGTTTAAAGCATAGGTCAGCACTGTAAGCAGCAGCAGAGCCAGCCCCTGAACCAGGGTTCTTTGCATTTGGCGGCCGGTGGTGGTAAGAATGTCGCCCAGAGAAAAACTCATACACTCCAAGGCCAGCAGCCAGGCCACAATCATGAAAATGGGAATGGCTTCATTGAATTTCCCGTCATATAACCATTCCATCAGGGGTCCCGCCAGGACAAACATCAGCATACTGCCGGCAATGCCCACAGCAGACAGGACCTTGAAGACCTTTTCGATCACATTCTGATGCTGGCTCCGGTCCGTATCTCCCAATTGGTAAAGGATGGGATAGAGAGCACTGGTCATGAGACTGGGAATAAAGATCAAAATCAGAACCAGTTTATAGGCCGCGGAGAAGATCCCTACTTCCACATTGCTGACGGTTAAAGAGAGGATAAGAATACTGAATTGGGTAAAAAGGTAATAGAAAATCCGGTGCACCCCAAAAGGCAGCCCATTCCAAACCATTCCTGCCAGATGGGGAAGATCCGTCCGGGGTTTGATTTCTTTCCGCAGAGCCAGATAGAGGAGGATGGTAATGATGATGTAACTGAACAGATGGGCAAAGGTAATGGAGACCACACCTAACCCGGCCACCAGAACGATGATGGTAAAAAGGGCGATCAGCAGAGTGGTGAGAAATTGAAAGGATGCGGAGAGATAGATCTTTTGTACAGCCTGATAATAATTATAAATCGATTGATTGATGGCATTAAAGCAGACGGCAACTCCCACAAAGACGATCATCAGTCTTACGGTTTCATTGTATCCTGCCGGAAACATAAAGACCAGCATGGCCAGATAACATAAGACGCAGAGCAGGGTCTTCAGCAAAAGGGTGTTGCCGAAATACCGGGGCAGAACAGCAGGATCCTTGGCTCCTTCCTGAACCATCAGCTGGCTGATTCCCAACTCGGCAAAGAGAATGAAGGTTCCTACATAAGCATAGGCTGTGGAGTAATCACCATAAGATTCCGGGCCTAAATAGCGGGTAACCAGGATACCCAGGACAGCAGCAATGGATTTGGCCAGAATGCTGGAGATTCCTAAAGCGGTGGCATTTTTGGCAAGGAGGCGAGTATCCATTAATTTCACTTCCTCACTTCAAGTCGGGCATAGAGGTTGAGGAGCCGCTCCTCCATCTTTCCCCAGTTATAGGCTTCCCTAACCGCTTTGAGGCCATTGGCCCCCATTTCCTGACGCAGCTTGGCATCGGCAAGCAGGGTTTTAAAGGCCTGAGCGATCTCCTCCGGTTGGGTAGGATCCACGATCAGACCGCTGTGGTAAGGAGTAAGGAAGCGGGTGATGGGCGGCAGATTGCTGCCTACCACAGGGATGCCACAGCTCATATATTCAAACTGCTTGATCGGGATATTCTTGTAATACTTGGGCAAAGGGAGAAGGGTTACGGCACCGATCCGGGATTTGCGCACGTAATCTTCCACTTCCACATGAGGAACCTTGCCGGTAAAGAGGATATTGTCCTCCAGGTGATGTTTGTGGATATATCCGTCCACCAGGCGCTGGCCTGACCGATCGTTAAAGGGACCTACGAAGACCATCTTGACCCCGGGGTAATCTTTTTTGAGCAGATGAACGGCTTGAACCAGATGATAGGCGCCGCGTTCTAAGGTAATACCCCCCTGATAGATAATGTCATACTCTTTTTCCAGATGCACTTCTTTAGGTTCAAACTCTGAAAAGTTATAGATCACATCCACATGGGAGTGATAAGGATCAAAGCGCTCCTTCACCGCATCATCCGCCGTAATGATCTGGTCGAATTTCTTGGCTAAGAGGATCTCGCTCTTATCCACGACAAAGGTGGCCAAAGGCCGGAGCAGCCGGGGAATCTTCTTGGACATGCTCATCATATCAGGGTAATGCTCATGGACATCATAGATGAGCTTGCAGTGAGGGAGGGCCTTTTTGATCTTGCCCACTTTATAAATCAGTTCAAAATCATGAAAATGATAGACATCAGCCCCGACTTCGATAGCCTTTTGCACTACCGTATCCCCCAGCTGGAATCTGCCGTAGAGGGAGTTGGCCCGTTTCACACCGATAATGCGCACACCTTGTTCCATATATTCTTCCCGCTCATCGGGAACGATTAAAGTGATGTCATCATAGTTCTTCTTCAGGGTCAGGGCTTGTTTATAGAATATCCTGTTATCCAGGGCTTGGTGCCCTGTGGTGAGAATACATAGTTTCAAAGGTGTTTACCTCCGTTTTTGGAGTTTTATTTAAGGTTCTTAATTCGGGTCAGGTCGCGTGGCTTTGCGCACAACGCTCACTCAGTAGCTCCGGGGCTGGTCAACTCGCTTTCTTAACAGCTACACCAAACCTCCAGGTAATACCTGATGTGAACCAGTGGTTTCGCTCTGTTAAGAAAGCCTCGTTGACCCGACCGCCCCTCCGCTAAAATCCTTCGCTCTTGT
Organism: Desulfitobacterium hafniense DCB-2; assembly: GCF_000021925.1. Lineage (NCBI taxonomy): Bacteria > Bacillati > Bacillota > Clostridia > Eubacteriales > Desulfitobacteriaceae > Desulfitobacterium > Desulfitobacterium hafniense. Next base: position 4,777,228 of record NC_011830.1, on the reverse strand, counting down.
GCGCAAAGCCACGCTTTAGAGTCTTTTCAGGTTTTTCTAATGTATTTGCACGCTCAGACCCGAAAAGCAGCCCAAGGATTTTGCTTTCAGGCAAAGAACGGATTCTAAGCGCGGTCTTGAGCGATTAGATTGCTCCGCGCAGTTTATGGAATGAACGCTTAAAGCAAAATCCTGGAGAATTAGCTTTCAAAAAACTTACCCCAACAGCCCTCGATACAGCTCAATCATCCTCGCAGCATTATGCTCCCAAGTAAAGCCTGCCAGAACCGTAGCCCTACCAGCTACAGCCAGTTTCCGAGCATAATCGGGAGACTTCAGGAGAGACTCCAGGGCTTCCGCCAGGTCCTCCACCTCATGAGGGCGGACCAGCAGCCCGTTTGCTCCATGGTCGATGACATCCTCGATCCCTTCTCCTTTGACTCCGATGACCGGAATCCCCAGGGCCATGGCTTCGATATAGACCACGCCGAAGCCCTCCTGCCAGCTGGGCAGACAGAAGATATCCGCCTGGGCCATCTCCTGGAGAGCTTCCTGGTGGGGGAGTTTCCCCAGGAAGAATACATGGTTGCCCAGATCCAGACTCTCTGCCAGGGCTTCTAAATTCTTGCGTTCCTCCCCGTCCCCTACGATTCTGTAGGTCAGGTTAGGATAGGTTTTCACCAAAGAGGCCAGGGCTTGGAGGTTCAGATCGATGCCCTTGGTCTTTTTGAGGTTAGAGACACTGAGGATGGTAATTTGATCCCGGGCTCCTGACCGGCCCACTTCGGCTCGGTCAATCTCAGCAAGATGGATGCCATTATTAATGACCTGGATTTTAGGATAGTAAGGCTCATCCTTAACCAGGTTTTTCAATTTGGTGCTGACGGTAATCACGCTGTCCATACCCAGCAAGACTTCCTGCAGCCTCTTCCGGCAGGCAGGTCCTTTATGTAAAGTGGATTGAAAATCCTGCCCATGGATGGTAACCACTGTGGGAACGGGAAACTCTTTTTTCAGACTATAAGCGGCATGTCCATCAGGCAAAGCGACATGGGCATGGATCAGATCGAAGGGAAACTCTTTATCAATAGTTTTAACCAGATTTCTCAGGCCCAGATACATCAAAGCCCCGGAATGCTCCAAAAGGTAAGAACGGGGGAATTCCGGGTATCTGGGATAGAACACCTCAATCCCGTCCACTCTGTCCTTTGCTGGTATAGAAGCGTAAGCCTGCCACTTTTTTTTCAAGACAGGAAGAGGCCAAGGGGCATAGGGGACGGGAGAAATGACTTTGACCTCACAGCCTCCTGCCACTAAAGCCTTGACCTGCTCATGAACGAAAATTCCGTAGGTAGGATTTTGAGTTGAAGGATACATATGTGAGATGACTAAGATCTTCATGATGGAACCTCAGCCTTCTTTAAAGTAATCCGCGTCGTCTTTTCAGGGAATTGTAGGCCAGTCCGATGGTGATGGAAAAGAGAGTCATCAGCTGGAGATTGTAGAATATACCGGCCATAAAATTATAGACGAAGATGGAGGGCAGAACGGCCACATAGGCCGCGATCAGCTGGGTCGGCAGATCGTAAGAACGTCCGTGCACCAGCATCTGACTTTGTCTTCTCAGATGCATAAACCCTTTGATAAAGGGCAGGAGGAAGAAGCTCAGATAAACCACCAGCCCGACAAAACCATAGCGTCTGGAGAAGAGGGCATATTCATTATCCACCAGGGTGGTCATGACATACTTCTGGGTACCCCAGCCCAAAATCGGCGATTGGGAGATGCTCCCCACGGCGACTCCCCAACGATCCATATGCCCTTGGAAAGAAGTGCTGTTGGAGAAATTCAGCCCCTCGGTAAGCCGGTAGAAGAAGTCCCCGGAGGCCGTGGCAAAAAGGATGATAGTCAGCAAGAACAAGGCCCCTATTTTGATCATGACCTCTTTACTGCGATGGTGATAGAAAAAGGCCCATGCGCACAGAATGATGTAAAGCAAAGCGATGCCAAAGAGAGCCGTACGGGAGATGGTGAGAAACTCCAGTTTGATGACCAGGCCGATGAGAGCGAAGAGGAGCCAAGGGAATTTGCCCAGATGCTCTCCGAAGAAATAGTGAACGGTGAGATAGGACAGGGTAACCACCGTAAAGATACCGAAGACATTAGGGTTGTCAAAAGTCCCCAGAACCCGGGCCGGGTTACCCAGAATCAGAGTATCCCAGTGCAGGGGATTGAAGAAAGGGGAGATCCAGGTATTCATATTAAATAAGTTAAAATGCTGTCCCCAGCCAAAAAGGATGAGAAAGCCTAAGGCTCCTAAGAAGACGTTCTTAAGGAAACCGAACTCGCCTTCTTGCAAGTCAATGGACAGAACCAGGGTGATTACCAGAAAATGTTTGCAGAAAGTGACCAGTTCCATCACGTCTCTCAAGCCGTAGTAGCCGGCTCCCAGAATCACCACGCCATAGAAATTGGAAATGGCATAGGAAAGGGTAAGAAGCCCCCCAAGGATCAGAACCCATTTGAGTACCGGCTGCTGTGCCCGAAGCTCTTCCCGGGCATCAGGTGAGAAACGGAATCCCCTGGCTATAAAGGCTAAGAGATTTAAGCCAAAGATTCCGAATAAAAGCACCTCATCCACCCGGATATTGGGTAAAGAAGGGTGAACTTCAAAGGAGGGAAGAAGCATCGCTGATAGCATCACCAGTACCAGTAAAATCAAACGACTCTCATTGCGTCGGGTCAGTCCATTATTCCAAAACATAGGGGCCTCCTCAAATGCTTACTTATTTTGCATCTATCTAATCAACAAACCTCGTATTCCAGTTATTAATTTACCCTAAACAAAAAATATCATGAACTCAGCCTAATATCTTTAACAGGATGACCGCAATTTCCTCTTGCTGTTCCTGAGTTAATTCCGGATAACAGGGAATAGCCAGGGCTTGCTCACAAGCCTCTTCGGCTATAGGGAAATCCCCGGCCTGATAGCCCAGATAGGCTAAGGCTTTCTGCAGATGCAGAGGCACCGGATAATAAACAGCATTGGCCACGCCCCTCTCTGTTAAAGCAGCCATAAGCTTCTCCCGCTGAGTCGTTCGCACTACATAAAGATGGAAGACATGCTTATTCGACCCAGCTGTAAAGGGGAGGGTGACCTGATGAGTGTCTGCCAAAGGAGCCAACAGTTGATGATAGACGGCAGCCTTTTCAGCCCGGGTCTGATTCCACTGATCGATGTAACGGAACTTAACCCGGAGGATAGCTGCCTGCAGTTCATCAAGACGGCTGTTATACCCGATCTCATCATGATAATACTTGGTCTGGCAGCCATGAAAACGCAGCATGCGGGCCTCCGCGGCCAAGGCATCGTCATTGGTGACGATCATCCCGCCATCTCCATACCCGCCTAAATTCTTGGTGGGGAAAAAGCTGAAGGTTCCCGCATCCCCAAGAGCTCCGGCCTTATGTCCTTTATATTCTGCCCCTATAGCTTGTGCCGCATCCTCAATCACCTTTAACTGATGTTTTTGAGCCAGAGCCAGGATGGGATCCATATCCGCCATCTGGCCAAAGATATGGACGGGAATAATTCCCTTGGTTCGTGGGGTAATCTTTTCCTCCAGCTTAGCCTCATCCATATTCAAGGTACGGGGATCCACATCCACAAACACCGGCGTAGCACCCACTTGGGCGATGGCTTCCGCAGAAGCAAAAAAGGTGAAAGGGCTGGTGATCACTTCATCGCCAGGGGCTATGCCACAGGCTTTTAAGGCAATCACCAAAGCATCGGTGCCATTGCCGACAGCTATGGCATGCTTGGTCCCGCAGTACAGGGCCATCTCTTCCTCGAAGCGCTTCATCTCGGGACCAAAAATAAATTTGCTGGAATCCAGAACCGCCAGGACGGCCTGATCTATTTCCTCTTTAATAGAAAGATATTGAGCCTTCAAATCCAACAGGGGAATAGACATAGTATTCTTCCTTTCATCATATAATGTCTAATATGTTTAAAATTCTACACTTAAGGGTACAACGAAAAAGGGCATATTTCAAGGCGTGAGCTAAAAAGCCGCCATAATGAAAGACGGCTTTTGCCTACACCTTATAATAGGCTGCGGTATTCCCGTGCACCGTATATCACACGCATGACGACGATTTCCTTCTGTACCTGATCCGCTAAATAAAACACCAGATAGTTCTGGACTACCAGCTTTCGGTAGCCCTTGGAAGCCAGATAAGGATCTTCCGCTGCAGAGCCGATAAACGGAAATTGTTGTAAACGATTGACGGATTCCTCTATTTCTCCCAGCAGGTTTAAGGCCGCCGGTGGATTTAAGAGGACGGAACTGATATAGGTATCAATTTCATCCAAGTCCTCATAGGCCAGTGGTGTATACCGGACACGGTAGTTTTCACTCCCCATGTTTCCTCCTCAATCGCTTGAATACATCCTCTCCATCCAGAAGGGGAACGCCCGTCTCAAGCTGACGTTCAGCGGCACTGAGCTTTCGATAAACATCCAGAAGCCCCATCTGCTTGTCGTAGGTATCCATGCTCATGACAACAAGGTGGCCACTGCCGTTTTTAGTAATAAAAACCGGCTCGTTTTTTTGGTAACACAACTCGGAAATCTTTCCGGTATCGCGCAGGTCAGCCATTGGTCGAATCGTTGGCATAACAATCAGCTCCTTTTCTGCTCATAATATATCATATTTGCAAGGCAAAATTCAAGCATAATTATGACTTAACTTTGTGCAAAAGGATTGATTAAGGGTTCAGTAGGGCGACATTTTATTGACAAATGACTCATGAACATAATACTATGTATTTACAAAGAGAAAGGGGCTATATAATGCAAAGTGTAACGAATGTGGTGGGAAGGGTAATCCTTGAACAGATAGAAGACGAATATGATCTTGAGTTATATGAAAAATCCATGGCAGAATATCGAAAGAATCCTGTGACCTATTCTCTCGATGAAGTGGAAAAGGAATTGGAGTTATAAAAGGGAGTGTCCAGCTGCTGTGAAGCAGCCAACGACACTCCCTTATCTATTTGGATTATCTTCCTAGCGCAGATGCTGATTGAGCAGTGGAAACAGGCCTTCAGCCGTATTCTCATCCACCCAGCCCATCGCCCAGGGGCCTACTCCAGCCAGTCCGAATTCATTGATGATGGAGAGCTTGGCATTCCAGCTGGTATAATCATCGAAGAATACGGTGTGCTCCACACCCTTCTCATCGGTATACTTAAAGGTCGGTGTCCCTACAGGATCCGCATCATTGTATTTGGAGTAGGTGATAGTTGCGCCATAGGAGTCGGCGAGCTCTAAAGCCTTGGAATAGCCGAAGGCTGTAGAATTGTAGGTGGGATTGCCATTGGCATCTTTACCGTCAACCACCCAATCCCGTCCGTAATAAGGAATCCCCATCAGAACCTTGCTCATGTCTACCCCTTGACCTTGGATATAGGTCAGAACCTGCTTAATCCAAGGATAAGGGGCGATGGGTCCGGGAGCGGAAGTCCGATAATGATGATCATAGGTCATGACATGGAGATAATCCACAGCATGAGAAAGAGCTTCATAATCATAGGCATCCAGCCAGTACTGAGAGGAAGACATGCGGGGCATGACCGCCATGACCACCAGCTTATTCATAGACTGTAACTCAGAGTGGAGGGATTCCATAAAGGCGGTCAAATCGTTTCTTACTCCATCATAGGGATCCTTGACATCCCCGTAATCCAAAGGAGTCTCAAAATCGATGACCACTCCGTCCGCATTGGTATTCTTAAGCAGAACCACGATCTCGCCGATCAGCTTTTCCCGGGCGGCCGGGCTTTTCAAGAGAGTATTCAAGGTTGCCCCGCTGCCATTGATCAGAGGCAGAACTTTCATGCCCAGCCCGTGAGCCATATTGGTCAGCTGCTTATAATTGCTGGAACCCTCATCCCATACCAGCTTCAAGCTTCCATCCGTACCGATGGAACCACGCCAGTTGGGGGACACATAATCCACATAATCGGTAGCCTTGCCGGGAATCAAGGAAAGTTGACGAAGATAGGTCTCATAGCTGGCATAACCATCCCAGTATTGGAGGGAAATCTTCGGATTCACATTCCCTGTGCGGATAATGCTTTCCATGCCATAGCTGATCACGCCCCAACCACCCAGCAGAGTGAAGGCGGCCCCCTCGTCACGGCGGCTGCCCAGGTAGCTCATGCCCTCTTCGCTGAAGGCCTTGGGCGGGGCTAAGACGATGGGGTGATTGTTCTGTGCTGCCAGGGCGGCTCCTGCCAAGGCATCGGGGAATTTCGCCCCTGTAGCGATATAGACAGCCTCTGTATTGAAGCTTAAGCTGTTGAGTATTTCCAGATTGGTTCCGTAGCGGTCCGCGCCGGAGAGACGATCCACGGTATAATCCAGGTCCTCCAGCTGCGCCTGCACTTCAGGAAGGATGACTCCCTCCCCGCCGATTAAAGTCACTTCGGAGACGCCCAGGGCTTGCAGAGTTTCCAGAGTCACCTCAGGAACAGATTTCTTTTCTGTTAAAAGAAGGGGGATTCCCTGAGCGGCAGCGTAAGAGGAAATGCTTAAGGCATCGGGAAAATCACTGCCGGAAGCCAGGAAAACCTTTTCGGACTGAGGAACGGCTGCTTTAGCGATCTCACCCGCCGTCCCATAACGATTGGCCCCCTCAAGGCGTTCCACGGTTAAGCCTTGATCGGTCAAGGTATTCTCGACCTTCTCAGATACGGCGCCCGGGCTGCCCAGGATAGTGACCTTAGTGGCACCCAGACGCTGGATTTCTTCCAGCACGCCTTCGCTCAACTGAGCGGTCTCGGTCAGGAGAAGAGGGCCATTGACCAGGGAACTTTTTGCCAATACCACACCGGCCAGAGCGTCGGGAAAGTCATCCCCCCGGGCCAGAACCACCGCATCGGCATAATTCCAGCCTGATTGGGAAACTTGAATAGCTGTATCATAACGGGAAGTCCCCGCAAGACGCAACGGCTGGGTCATGGAGGTTTCCGCTTTAACTTCCTCAGGTATTATGGGAGTAAACATGGGACTTGTGAATAAAAGGGTGAATGCCGTCAGAGTCACAACGGCTGTTTTGATGCTCTTTTTCATCTCTCTCTCCTTCCATACTTCTCATCTGGCCGACTAAGCTCCATATCAGCTTGTGAGCCAAGCTTACCCACCTATTGCTCAGCATCCTGAGCGTAATAATTAATAAGCAAAGTCTTTAAACATAGACTACAGAAGACCACAAAATCTGACATGCTCTCGGATACTTGAAAATAATTCGCGACAAAAGGTCAAATACCTTGTAGAAATAACAGGAAAATCCAAAAGTTAATAAATTCTTAACATCTAGGTCTGGGGCTTGCTGAAACCAGCCCGAAAACCGTGAAATAATTGGGTTAAAAAAAAGCACCTGAATAAACAGATGCTTTCAGAGTTATTCTTTTCATTTTAGGTATCTTTACGCAGTATCTCCAGATACTCTTCATAAGCAAACACCCGGCTTCTGCGGACATTCTCGGTTTGCTTTAGGATTCCCAATTCAACAAGCTTGTTAACAGCATTGGACACTGTATTAAAAGAAAGTTCCAATGCCAGACTGGTTTTTTTTATGTCTATAATCGGACTGCTTTCAAGATAGTTGAATACCTTCATGACAGTTTTTGAAGCTTTCCCGGTGTTTTTTACAACTTCAACATTTTTATAATGCAGCTTGAGTATCCTTTCAATTGTATCAATTGCATCCTGAGCCGACTCATAGGCCGCTAAAAGAAAGAATTTCAGCCATTGCTCAAAATTGCCTTTCGATCTAACTTCTGTCAATCGGTCATAATACTCAATTCTGTTTCTCTTTAAAAAATAAGATATATATAAAGTCTCATGACTCAATAGGTTTTGGTTAATCAGATAAAGTGCAATGAGAAGCCGGCCTATTCTGCCGTTACCATCTAAAAATGGGTGGATGGTTTCAAACTGATAGTGAATCAAAGCTATTTTAATTAATGGATCAAGCTCATCCTCGCTGTTTATAAATTTTTCAAGGTCAGACATCGCCTCAAGCATGTCTTCAGGATGGGGAGGAATGTACCTTGCATCCCTTAAGGTGCTGCCTGCCGGTCCAATCCAGTTTTGGCTACTCCTGAATTCACCGGGGCTTTTTTCTCCACCTCGTACGTCCTGCATGAGTATCTCGTGAATTTCCTTAAGCAGGCGATTGCATAATGGAAGTTCAGCAAGCCGTGCTGAGCCATAATGCGAGGCCTTAATATAGTTGATGACATCGGCGACATTCTGGTTGGTGTTCTCCTCAATGTTCGGGTCCAGTATATCATCCAGTGTCACCTGAGTACCTTCAATTTGCGAAGACAGCAAGGCTTCCTTGCGTACATACATAGAAACAAACAGATCAATATCAGGAATCTGTCTTGACATGCCTTCTAAAATACCGATGCTGCGGTTAGCCTTAGCAAGCAGCTTAATAGTTTCTTCATCAAGCTCAATGGGTGGACTTGGCGGCAACGGATAAGGTAAAAAGGATCGATATTGAAGCTCACCGGTTAAATTTGTTCTATATTCGCCGGCACGGTTTTTCATGCTTCCCATCTCCTAAAATGAAATTACTGTCTTCAAAATAGCACAGTTATTTCATTTTATCAATAAAAATGAAATAAAACTATGTTTTCGACATCCTTATTTCATTTTACCCGTAATAAGCAATTGGCAAACATTTCGTGACAAAAGGCCAAATACCTTGTAGAAATAACAGGGAAATCCAAAAGTTAATAAATTCTTAACATCTAGGCCTGGAGCTTATATGGAAAAGCATCTGAAACAAGGAGGTGTTAGAAATCTAACTTTTTTGAGAATATCTGGTATACTATAATTAGCATCAATTGAGTTCTTACGACGCTTGGAGTATAATAATCATAGGAGGATGTGTGTCCATGAAAATCTATTTGGACAACTGCTGCCTTAACCGCCCCTTTGATGATCTGAGTAACGATATGGTGCGCATGGAAGCCGAAGCAGTGCTTGCGATCATTAATCGATGCGAGAGTGATGGATGGGATTTTTTCACCAGCGCTGATTAACGCAGCGACCCGCTCAGACGCAAATGTGAAAGTAAAAAATCCCTTGATATGGCTGACGGAGGTGCTATATGATGAACAGTAATTTAAACTCCATCCAGGAAGAGGGCTTTCGTCTTTTGGTAAACGGCCTGGGTACGGCGGGAGCAGTGAATTTCCTAAGGCAGTTCGATAGCGGAAGCGGCAACTACACCGAAGAACGCACGAAACTGCTTGAAGGCGCAACGATTGATGAAATTGCTGCCCGAATACAAAGTCGCAAAGGACTGGGCGGCAAGTTGTGAGCGTCAAACCCAAATCACGTTTAGACAAATAGCTTATGTACCTGTGAAACCTAATAATAGTGTCTATTCCTAGGACTTTAACTGTTGGGGAGGGATCTTTGTGCTGGCTGAGGACAAACTTCGCGAAGAAGCATTAACAAACCCTTTGTACGATGACGAGGAGCTGACAGAAGAAGATAAGGCTGCCATTGCTCAGGGTAAGGAAGACATAAAAGCTGGTAAGATCCATAGCTTAGATGAGATCAAGAGACAGTTAGGTGACCTATGAATATAGTCATTACTACCTTATATACTCTTAGAGTTCTTCACCGCAGGGAAGTCTACGATAGATAATGATCGAGGGAAGGTCTCCCTCGATAAAGTTAGAGAAATCTGGTCGCTCATGAGAGTGGCCAGGTTTCTTCATGTTAATTGTGCAATTTGCAAATACCTTGTAGAAATAACAGGGAAATCCAAAAGTTAATAAATTCTTAACATCTATAAGAGGAAGAAAAGTTTATTTTTTTCTGTCTATGTAATTAAGGACAGGTCGGCTTTTATAACCGGACTTATATATGAAAGAAGTCTCATTAAATGGTCAGAATTTCCAGGAGGATTAAAGTGAAACCTGTCGAAAGTCCCAAGGATACCAAGTTAGCAAGGAGGGTTTTCTGTGTGGCCACGACGAAACAAATGGAGCCTGGTCCTGGGTGCTGTCTTCAGCTTTTGGCTGATGGGGCAAGCCAGTGTTAATGCCGCTCCCTTAACGGCAGAGGTAACGCGCATCTATGGAGAGACACGCATCGAGACAGCCATACGGATTGCTCAAGAAGGTTGGAGCGAGGCGAATACTGTAATCTTAGCCCGCTACGATGATTTTCCGGATTCTTTAGTTTCCGTGCCCCTCTCCAAACGTTATGACGCCCCCATTCTCCTGACGGCTTCCAAAGGTTTGGATGAAGGAGTCCTGGCGGAAATCAAGCGGCTCGGAGCACGGCATGTGATTCTTTTGGGGGGCACGGGAGTTATGGGAAATCCCATTACCAAGGCTCTGGAAAAAGAGGAACTGACCTGGGAAAGAATCGGGGGTGCCGATCGTTACGAGACTGCAGCTCTGGTGGCGGAGCGCTTAGGCGGGAACGGTCAGGTGATTCTCACCAGCGGAGAGAACTTTCCTGATGCTCTGGCTATCGGCCCTTATGCGGGGATTACCGAAACGCCCCTCTTGCTTACCAAAGCCAAAGAACTTCCCGAGGTCACCCGTCAGAAGCTGGTGGAATTGGGGGCCTATCAGTTGAATCAGGAGTCGGAGGCCGTAACCAAGACCACAGTAGTCGGGGGAGAAAAAGCGATTTCTCCGGAAGCAGTGGCTGGGCTGACGGGAATGACCCGCATTGCGGGAGATAACCGGTATGAAACGGCGGCCAAAGCTTTCTGGTTTACTCAAGAGGAATTTGGATCAGACTTTGCGTCCGAAACCCAGAGAACTTTTTTAGTGACAGGGGAGAATTTCCCCGACGCTCTGGTTACAGGCGCCTTAGCCGTTAAACAAAATGCTTACTTATTTATGGCCTATCAGGAAGACTTACCGGCGGTGACCTACTCTGCTCTGGGCAATGCGGCAACGGCTCAGGCTCAGCTCTTGGTTACCATCATCGGCGGGGAAACCGTGCTTTCCGAACGGGTCAAAGGGATCGTGGAAGGAAGTATACAACCTCCCTACCTCCTGGCGGGACTCACGGTCGTAGTGGACCCGGGACATGGAGGCAAGGACCCGGGGGCGTCGGGTCCCGGCGGGTCTCATGAAAAGAACTCCACCCTGTCGGTGGGACTTTACTTAGCGGATCTTTTGCGGCAAGCCGGGGCGAAAGTCGTCATGACAAGGACTGGAGATACCTCCCCCGCCGGTGGTAGCTATACAGAATTAAAAGATTTACAAGCCAGAGTAACCATAGCGAATCAGATTCCGGCGGATCTTTACGTCTCTATACATAACGATGCCTTTTCCAACCCGGAAGCCGGTGGAGTGACCACCTACGTCTCCGCAGAAAATCCTAAAGCCGAGGAGGGAAGAAAGCTTGCTTCCGCTGTTCAACAGGAATTGATTAAGCAGGTGGGGCTCCAGGATCGCAAGGTTAAAACCGCTAATTTTTATGTGATCAAGAATACCACCATGCCGGCCATCCTTGTTGAATTGGGCTTTATCTCCAATCCGGTGGAAGAGAAACTCATCAACGATCCGGAATTTCAGAGAAAATCTGCTCTGGGAATTTACCGGGGGATTCTCATTCACAGGGGATATTAGCTCAAACAAAACGGTAATTAAGAAAAAGTTTATAAAAAAGTTTACAAAGGGTCTGGAAAAAAGCTGAGTTTTTAGTTAGAATTTAAACATGCGCTCGTATAATTCTTAACTCCGAGATTTTCTAAGATTTTCTAAGAAATTTTTTCGGAGATATGCAGGAATATTAAATCCGGCATCGAATAGTTTATTACGAGTGTAGAAACTGTCAAAGGTTTCTTCATTAGTTCTGTCTAAAGGGTAAGCCACCCGCGAGGCGTAAGCCTCTCAGGGGGGACGCCCCCTTTAAGGGGTGGGATGCCTTTAGATATTGCGCAATGTCTAAAGATTTGCGGCTTATTTAAGGGGGTGAGTGACGACCACTGATCAGCAAAGGTGAGGAGTCTGGCACAGAACTTCTTAATTAAAAAACAAACATGACTGCCGTGACTTCGGAAGACAAAAAACGTTACCACAAGAATGAGAGGAGAAATTCACTACATGAACAAGACAAAAAAGGCTTTAGCCTCCTTAGCTATCGCCGGTATGGTATTGTCAATGGCTCCAGTCAGCGTATTCGCTGCTGAGACGGAAACCCGTCTTGCCGGTGCCGACAGATACCTAACCTCGATCAAAATCGCAGAAAAAGCGTATGCTTCTGCAGACACCGCAGTTGTTGCTGCCGGTAACCCCAATAACCTCGTTGACGCTCTTGCTGCAGCTCCCCTGGCAGCTCAAGAAGACGCTCCGATCTACCTGACCGACAAAGCTGACATGAATGACGATGTCGTCAAGTCCATGAAAGCTCTCGGTGTTGACAAAGTCATCGTAGTTGGTGCTGCTGCCAGCAAAGCTGTTGTTGACGAACTGAAAGCTGCCGGCTTCAGTGTTGAAGAAGTTAAAGGTGCTGGCCGTGTTGAAACTGCCGAAGCTATCAACAAGAAATTAACTGCTCCTGCAGGAACCTTCGTTGTTGGTTATGACGGCGTTGCTGACGCTATGTCCGTTGCTTCCTACGCAGCTGCTAACAACTATGCTATCGTAGTTGCTAACCAAAACGGTACTCCGAACGGCACTGTTGACGCTGACTACATTGTTGGCGGAACCACCCGTGTTAAAGACATTGCCGGTGCAAAACGTCTTGCCGGTGATGATCGTTATGACACCAACAAACAAGTTATCGCTGAACTCGACTTCGATTTCGGTACTGTCTATGTTGGTAACGGCCTCACTTTGGCTGATGCCCTCGTAGGTTCCGTGCTTGCTGCACAAACTAATTCCCCGATTGCTTTAACTGACGGAAAAACTGTAAAAGCTGACATTGCTTCCAACCTGGCTGACGACAGCGTTGTTGTTGCTCTTGGCGGAACCGCTGCTGTTAGCAATGCAGTAATCGACGCTGTTAAGAATCCTCCCTCAACCGGAGTATTTGCGCTGGAAAGCGTAACTGCTACTTCCGCTGATACCTTCACGGTAAAATTTGCTGGTCCTGCTGCGGATACCAGCAAGGTTACCTTCGAAGTGAAGCAGGATACCGCTCCTGTTGCCGTGTCCGCTTCATGGAACGAAGCTAAGACTGAAGCTACCTTGCAAAAATCTGCCAAATTTGTTGAAGCTGTCTACACTGTAAGTGTCAAAGATGGCGAAAAAGATCTCGGCTCCAAGAATGTGAGTGTAACCGAGCAAAAAGTTGCTAAAATTGACATTACCTCCGAAAAGTTGGGCGTTGTTACCAGAACTGTTGGAGACGAGCAAAAGCAATATGGTTATGCGACCTATAAGATCTTTGACCAATACCAAGTGGATATTACCAACTCAGCCTTGGCTAACAACGTAGAATTCCAAACAGGCGTAGGTGATATTACCCCCGACAAAGGCTTGCTTACCATAGAACCTAACGATAACCTGAATCTCCTGACCTTCAGTGGCGGTATCGTCATCAGTGCACATGAGACTACTTCTGGTGTCTCCACAACCAAGAATTTGATGGCTACTTCACAGATCGGTACTCTAAGTGATTTTACTTTCAAACCAGTCAAGTTAGAGCTGACTGCAGGTGATACTGCTACAGTTACCTATCTTGATTTCACAGCTACTGACATCAGTGGCAACGAAACCAAAAACTATACGCTGTTAGAAGAAGGTTTGATTTTCGTTAGCAATACTAAAGGTGATCAAAACTTTGGAAAACTTACCACTTCACACCCTCAAGTGACAGCTGAATTGGTCTCGGATCCTGCCGATTCTAAAAAAGGCCTGATCAAGGTAACCGTTGATTCAAGCGAAGTTCAGGTGGATATGCCGGGAGTTATCACGGCTATGACTTGGACCGGCAAAACATCGCAAGTTGATTTCACCCTGAAGAAGCAAGCAGAAGTCTCCAAATTCAAGCTCTATGCTCCTTCGGAAGTGATTGCCAGCAATGAATCCAAAGAGATTCCCTTCGCTGCTTATGACCAAAACGGTAAAGCAATTACGAAATTCGCTGATTTGGATGGCAAAGTTGAAATTAGTAAGGATACCGCAACATTGGTGAGAAATGCTGATGGTACTGCTTCCGTTAAATCCGTTCCATATCAGCTTTCTTCCGGTCAAAGTTCCGTCACTCGGGTTGTAACCAGTGTTGTCGGTCGTACCGGTGACTTCAGTAGTGTGAACATCAGAATCCAAAAACCTGTACAAGCAGATGCGCTCAAAGTTGACACCGATGTCGTCAAGAGCATTCTTCAAGCAGCTGCTGCAGACAGTAACGGTACCTTGATTGATACTGGAGCAACTCAAGTAGCCGACTTCGGTTGGGATGCAGGCGGATTCACTATTGTTGACCAATATGGCCGCGATATCGATATGACAACACTTGGCAAGAATAATGATTATAAAATTCTTGTAAATGCAACTGGCAAAATTAAAGCAACAGTACTTGAAAAGAATAGCGCGGGCAAGCTTGTTCCACGAACGGGTACCACAAATATGGGTACTGAGACGACTCCTATTAATGTAAATAATGACAAGTTGCTGATTAACGGCGAATCCCAAGTTGAATTCGAAGCCCTAGGAGTAGGTTCGGGCGCTGTTACGTTCACTCTATATGATGGAACTAAACCCGTCGACAGCAAATCTATGTCCTTCACTTCAATCAAATCCGATGACATCAAAGACTACAGAATCGACCAACTGGAGAAGCCTATCTATGCTTATGCTTCATCCACAACGACAGCGTCTGCCCTTACTCTTAAGCAAAAAGACTACAAGGTAAATCCCAAAGTTTATGGCTTAACAGCATCTAAAGCTGATGTTGTCTTAAAGGGTAATCCTGTTATCGGTGCTGTAAGCACAAGCGCTGACTTCTTAGTCATTGCTGGTGATGATCCAAATGGTAACGCCTACGATTCTATTGAAGTAGTTGCCAAAAAGGCATCTGATCCTGCTAAAGCTGAATCCAAAGGAAACCTTACGGTCACCATCAAAGGCGCAGATAATAATCTGTATGCTGTAGGAACACCGCTCACTTCTTCAGTTGCTAACCCTGCAGCAGCAAGCGTTGCTGTGGTTGTAAAGACCCAAAAAGCTGGCATTACGATAGATGATGTCGATAAAGACAAAATTTATCTGAAGGGTACCAGCGATCAGATCAAAGCTTTACTTGGCACAACATTCAACAAGTATACTGCTGATGGAACAGCCAAGGGTGCACAAAATATCTACTTTGCACCAAAAGACCAATACGGTAAAACAGGTTGGGGTATGGCTCGCTATAGTGTCTTAAACAACAGTACTTCAATTGGTGTAAGTACCACTGGTGATATCACTTTACCTGCTGGTGCTCTCACGGATGGTAGCATCACCGTTTCTGCTAGTACTGCAACCGGCTTGATCAAGACTATCGAAATAGAGATTGATGTGAACTAACTAAATAATGCTTGGTGGGCATCGGCAAAAGCCATGCCCCCGAGATCGCATCTCTTAAGATTCGATAATCCAGAGAAACCTGGCCTCTTTTATGAGCGGCCAGGTTTCTTCGTAATAACCTAACTTTGGAGTTAGGCAAAGGACTGTATGGGCAATATTATCTCCAGTGATCATGGAAAAAACGGTTCAGGTCATTCCTTGAAATTTATCCTCGATACTTTTTCCTCGTTAGGTTATAATTAAAATATACGACTATATATAGTATAGTCATAATAGAAGGTTAAATAATTCATACGAAGAAGTAAATACATAAAGGTAAATCTAAATAGTAAATGGGGGAGATAGGGATATGGGGAGATTTAAACTTAGGTTAATGACAATCCTTTGTTTGATAATGATTATGGTGCTGACCATCCCACAAAACACCTATGCATTAAGCACACCGGCTACGCCTACCGGGTTAATAGCTACGGCAGTCAGCGACAATCAAATTAATCTGTCATGGAATTCTGCCAGTGAGGCCAGCCAGTATTACATATATCGCTCCAATTCAGTCTCAGGCGAATATACATACATGGGTGCAGTCGCGGGTACCAGTTTCAGCAATACTGGCTTAATGGCGGCAACCACTTATTATTATAAAATTCAGGGGATTAATAGTGTGGGCTCCAGCAGTTATTCTTCAGCAGCCAGCGCGAAGACCTTAGGGAGCTCAGGTACTTCGACAGAGATCCAAAGTGATCGCATCTTTGGTGCTAATCGGTACGAGACTTCTGCTGAAATAGCTGCGGCAGGGTGGAGTACATCTAGTTATGCTGTTTTGGCCAGTGGGGAGAATTTCCCCGATGCCTTGTGTGCATCACCCTTAGCGGCCAAATTTAAGGCGCCGATCTTGCTCACTTCTAAAAATAAGTTGGAGGAACCTACGAAGAACCAGTTTTTGAGCCTTAATGTGAAAAATGTAATCATTGTGGGGGGAGAAGGAGTTATCTCTGCTAAAGTCGAAAAAGACATTAAAAATCTTGGAATTACGGTTTCCCGAGCTTCAGGAATGAATCGTTATGAAACTTCTCTGGAAGTTGCTAAAATGATAGGCAGTTTTGATGAAGCTGTTGTCGCTACCGGCAGTGATTTCGCGGATATTTTATCTGTGGCTCCTATTGCAGCTCAAAAGGGTATGCCCATTCTGCTGACTCCGAAAAACAGTATATCCAATGCTTTGAAAAACCTATTGGATAAGAACGTGGACCGGACTTATGTCTTAGGAGATGCCGATACGATAAATGCAACGGTAGTCAATAAATTACCTTCTCCCCAGCGGTTATATGGGACCAATCCCTATGATGCCAATATTAAAATTATCGAATACTTTGCTAATGATCTTGATCTGAGCACTGTCTATGTGGCGACAGGGGAGGCCTATCCGGACGCTCTGTCCGGTTCGGTCTTTGCCGCCCGTTCTTATTCACCAGTCATCCTCATAAAAAGTTCACTGCAAGCTGCCTCGGAAAAATTTATCGCGGAGAATTCGGGGAACATTGATAAGGCCGTGGCTTTCGGAGGGACCGGAGCTATATCTGATACACTCTTGAAAAGTATTGCGCCTTCCACCGGAGAGGGGACCGGGAATTTACCAACTCCGAGCAATGTGGTCGCCAATACCATCGATACCAATCAGGTCTATTTGACTTGGAACACCATCAGCAATGCTAACACCTATATTATCTATCGCGGAACCTCGTATTCGGGAACCTATACAGATATCGCAACTGTCAGTAATCCTTATTATTTGGATACTTATCTACCCTCAGGAATCACCTACTATTATAAGATAAAGGCAGCTAATTCCTCAGGAACAAGCGCATATTCCAATATTGCCCAGGCAACGACACAGTCCGATGCCAACCTCTTGCAGGCGCCGGGTAATCTGGTCGCGACGCCTTTAACTACGGACGAGATCCATCTAACTTGGTATACCGTCCCCAATGCGGTCACTTATAACGTTTATCGCACTAAGTCTGATTCGGGGGTTTACACCATAATCGACTCGGTCAACTACCCTTATTATACCGACGACAATGTGGCCAGTGGCGCAACGTATTTGTATAAAGTCCAGGCAGCTAATTCCAGGGGAACGGGACCTTATTCCTCTGTCGTGATAGCCTCGCCCCTGTTAAGCACCGATGGCTTGGCCGTTCCCACCAATGTGGTGGCATTGAGCAAGAGCTCCAATCAAATCCTCCTCACTTGGAACGCAGCGGTAGGGGCGACTCACTATAAGATTTATCGGTCAACTTCATATTCGGGAACTTACACCAATATCGCTAACTTGACCTTGCCATATTATATTGATGAAGGCCTGACAGCGGGGATGACCTATTATTACAAAGTGCAGGCGGTCAGTAATGCGGGCTCCAGTGGCTTCTCGACGATTGCCTATACGGTAACGGGGGAGGGTTCGAGCAGTTTGGTTGCGCCTAATAACCTGACTGCTACGACTCTTAACTCCAGCCAGATATATCTGGCTTGGAATGCAGTGCCCAACGCCACATATTATAAGATCTATCGCTCGACTTCTTCTAACGGCAATTACGCCTTGATCAATACCAACGTCAATCCTTACTATACAGACCGCAATTTGTCGGCGAAGACGACCTATTATTATTACGTCGAAGCAGCTAATGACTCCAAGACCAGTGGTAAATCCAGCAATGCCAGTGCGCGAACCACCAATTAGCGGAAAAAGTGGCGCATATAAAAGGAGGATGTTTTTTGTTTAAATGGAAGAAGATGGCTGTATTTTTGGTCAGCTTAGGGATATTTACCTTAACAGTGGCGCAAAGCACCGATGCAGCAGTACTGAGTTCGCGAGTCGCCGGGAGTGATCGTTATCAAACAGCGATCGCCGCCAGCCAAAGTGGCTGGCCTACAGGGTCTGCTGCAGTAGTCATCACCACCGGTGAAAATTATCCTGATGCTCTGAGCGCCGCGCCTTTGGCGGGGAAATATGATGCACCGCTGTTACTGACGGCACGCACAGGATTAAGCCCGGAGGCTATAACAGAATTAAAGCGACTAAAACCCAAAAATGCCTATATTGTTGGCGGGCTCGGAGTGATTCCCTCCCCGGTGGATAAGCAGATTGCGGCCCTGGGCATCACGGTGAAGAGGTTCGCAGGGAAGGATCGTTATGACACGGCCCTGGCGGTGGCCAGGGAGGTGGGCACCAAGGAAGGTATTTTCGTCACCTCAGGACTAGAGTTTGCCGATACCTTGGCTGTGGCACCTATCGCGGCGGCTAAAGGTATGCCGATTTTGCTGGTTCCTAAGGACGAAATGACCGCAAATCTGGAAAACTATCTAGGAAGACTGAGAAATACCGAGATTGTGATAGTTGGCAGTGAAAGGGAAGTTGCCAAAACTATTGAAAATAAGCTTCCTGAAGGAACACGGATCGGAGGGGCTGATGCTTATATACGTAATATTGCTCTTCTCCGGTATTATGAGGATTCACTCGACGCGACGAAGATCTATGTGGCCACAGGGGAGTCTTTTCCGGATGCCCTTGGAGCGGCAGCTCTCGCCCAAAAAGGTGACCATGCTTTAATTTTGGTGAAAGGAAATCAGATTCCGCCTACTGTGCAAAACTATCTTAGCGCCAAGGTCGTTAGTGAAATAACTGTTTTCGGCGGAACGGGGGTTATTCCGGCGAAGACGGTGGAACAATTAGCTGCCTTACCGGCGGAGATCGATGAAGTCAAAAATATCACCGTTAATGTTAAGGAGAAAGAAACCTACAATCTGCCCGGCAAAGTAACGGTGACTACGAATAAAGGCAACCTGGTAGAGGTACCGGTAACTTGGAATCTGGATAATGTATCCACCCAAAAAGCGGGCACCTATTATTATCGTGGCGAGATTGAGGGGTATTACACCACAGTAGAGTTAACTCTGAATGTTGAGCCTGTAATCAGCAGGGCGGATACCTTTACTGCCGAAGTCGTGCAGGGAAGTAAATATAACCTACCGGAGTCAGTAATAGTTACTCTGAGCGACCAAACCAACAAGAAGTATCCGGTCATTTGGAGTTCGACGCCCACTGTGAGTATGTTAAATAAGGTAGGCACCTATAGCTTCCAAGGTACAGTCGGGGAAACTGGCCTGACAACGACGTTGACCCTGAAGGTATCTGAGGATTCAGCAATTAAGTTTAATGATTCGAATTTGGAATGGGCAGTGAAGTTCATGATGGGAAAAAATGCCTCCACCCAGCCAATCTACCTCAGTGATGTGTTAAGTCTCACCCACTTCGATGCCGAGGGCTATGGCATCAAAGATCTGACCGGCATGGAGCGCTTTACTAATCTTCAGTCGCTGAATCTGCGCAATAACCTTCTTGTAGGTTCCAAGCTCGCTCCCCTGCAGAAGCTGAGCAATCTGCAATCATTAAGCCTTGCCTTTAACGACTTGGAGCAGGTTACTTCTCTCAAAAGCCTGAATAATTTAACCTATTTAGAGCTGCAGGGTAACAATATTTTAGATTACGCACCCATTAAAGACATGACAAGGCTAACCGGTTTATTCCTTAAAGGAAACCCTTCCCACGATTATAGCCCTACCCGGGGGTTTTACGATCAGTTAGCGGAGAAAGATTTTGACTTAGATGCGGTCGATTATCTCAAGTAATTCTTGCCCAACTTCAAAAGCTATTTGTCACAGTAAAGGAGGATATCAGTTGAAAAAAGCACTATCGTTTATGTTGCTGGTTACGCTGCTACTGACCAGTACAAGCACTACCCATGTAGCACTTGCCGCGGAAGATAGCTTAGATATCGAAAAAGCAGCCATTCAGACCATTCAAAACTCCCAGCTCCTGAAGACGAATGGCCTGGGTATTGCCAAATTGGAAAGTACTTATGCCAATACTAAAGGAGCGCTGAAGCAATCCTTAGGGTATATCCCCTATACACCGGAACCCTTTCAGATCGTCAGATCCTATCTATTAACACCCAAAATACTGGAATCCAATCTAACTCAGTATTATAATGGGCATGCCATGTTAACCAATTCTGTACGCCTCTCAGCCTATCGTCAGTATGCTGATCTCCTTAAAGCGGACTATGCGGTCAATATCCAGAGCGAACTGGTGAATTCTCTGTATGAAGACTATAAGAAGGCGCGGATCGAGAAAGAAAAGGGCATGGTTACGGAAGCTCAGTTAAGGCTGGCGGAAATCGCCTATGAGCAAACCCGTTACCGATACCTCAGTGCCCAAAACAGTAAAGATTCTGCCTATCTGACACTTAACCACAGCATGGGAGAAGCCCTAGATAGAAAATACGCTACATTACAGGACTATAATGTCAAACCTGCAGCCCAAATTCGCACCCCTGAGGAATATATGAGCCAGGCTTTAGCCAATCGGGCGGAGGTCGGCAATGCTCAAAGTACCCTTGAATTGTTAGAAGAACAATATCGCTATGGACAATTTGATATACCCCCGGATTTTGAATTTTACGAACTGGAAGAGGGACAGAAGATAGCTGAAGCCAAGAACAATCTGGAGCTGGCCCGTATCAACGTCCAACAGAATATTGTTGAGCTTTATGGCTATTTGGAAAGCGCCATGAAAGCCATGGAAGCCATGCAGTACTTAGCTCAGCAAGGAGA
Source organism: Desulfitobacterium hafniense DCB-2 (assembly GCF_000021925.1). Taxonomy (NCBI): domain Bacteria; kingdom Bacillati; phylum Bacillota; class Clostridia; order Eubacteriales; family Desulfitobacteriaceae; genus Desulfitobacterium; species Desulfitobacterium hafniense. Next base: position 4,756,006 of record NC_011830.1, on the reverse strand, counting down.
ACAGAATTATCAAGCTGCCCAAATTCGCTATGCTAATGATGAGATTACTTTTATCGACTTAAACAATGTAAAAATAGCGAAAACCCAAGCGGATATCAATTTTAAAAATGCCGAAATCGACGCCTGGTTGACGCAAACCACCATGAGCCTGGCTTGTGACGCCGGCCTCTATTCCGAAAGGTAATTAGCAAAAAAAGACGAAGCGATGAAGAAAAAACCGAAAAAACTGCGATAGGGAGGTTCTAATATGAAAAAGATACAGCTTAAGATAGTGGCTTTGGTGCTCGCGGCTTCGCTAATTTTCACGACCAATAGTATCCTGGCGGACTCAAGTTCCGCGACCGGGGAACAGAGCTCCGGTACAGTTGAGCCGGCTGTGGTTAGCGAGACTGTGGGGGGAACAGAGAAGGCTTCAGTGAGTGACGATAATAAGGCTGCTCTGCGTCTCTCGCTGGAAGATGCCCTCAAAGCCATCGAGACAGGTAATACTACTTTACAGCTGACAGATAGTAAGATATCGATCTATGATTATCAACACCAACAAGCCTTAGCTAGGCATAATGCTCTGCCCACCATCAATGATGAAGATTCGGCGAGAGAGAGGAAGCTGAATCACTTGCGAACCCTCTGGATCCTGGAAAATGCGAAGCATGATCGGGAGGAACAATTAAAAGGTCTGAAGATCCAGATAACCAATCAATATCAAGATGTGTTAGCTTTGCAGGAGCAGGAGAAGAACCTTAAGACTCAGCTGGGCAATGTAGATACTTACATCGCGCAGCTTAATCTGCAGATCGATCTGGGTCTGGCTATTCAGTCTCAGATCTACAGCTTAAACGCCCAAAAAAGCTCCTTGGAGGCTGCTCTGAAGGCGACTCAGAACAACATAAGCAGCTCAATGATTGGTTTAAAAAGGGACCTAGGTATTGATCTCCAGCGTGAGGTTATTCTGACTTCGGAATTAATAGCTTATACAAAATTTGATGATGCTAAGTTCGAGGAACAGCTGGCCCAAGCTATCGCCAACGACTACGATGTCCAAAGGTACGAAGAGGATATCAAACTGACGGATATCGAATACGATATTGCTCTCTATTATGACAATCCAGGGGCAGACCAGTTGCAGGTCAGCGTTGAAGATAAGAAAGCGACCCTTGAAGGCTTGTCGGTGAATAAGGAAGTGGCCCTGCGGATAGCTTACAATAATTTAAAGTCTTTGGAAAACTCCCTGGCAGCTGCGGAACTGGCTGTGGAAGCCGATCAGATTAATATTGAAATTTTGCAAAAGAAGATTGATGTTGGAACCTCAAGCAGCATTGAAATGATCGAACTGCAAAATCAGCTCCTCAATGATCAGTACACCTTGCTGCAGAACATCAACAACTATATGTCGGCAGCTGCCAGCTTACGGAACAGCCTCGAAACCACAAATTGAGGAGGACAACCGTGAGAACAAAGAAGTATGATAACTATGCCAAATGGTACTATTTATTGCCTATTATGTTTGTAGTGACAGTCTTACCTCTAATCGTATATTTGAAAGTAGTACCATTGACAGGTGCCAGCTACGATACTTGGACTGGTGTAACGGAAAACTATGATTTTTTCTCTTATTATAAAGGAATGTGGCTAATTATTGCTGCCGCCCTTGGCTTGTTTATGGTTGTGGTAAGGGCTTTTCAGAATGACCCTAATCTCCTTAAAAAAGAGTTAAAACAATTCTACCTAGTTATTGGGGTCTATCTACTCTTTATAGTTGGCTCCACGATCATTTCTGATTATCGTGCAGTGGCTTTGTCCGGTTATCCGGATCGCTATGAAGGTGTTTATGTCTTAATAGCGTACTTAGTTATCTTTTTAATCACGATAGCCCTAATCCAAAAGGAAAGCCATGTGCAATATTTGCTGGGAGCCTTAATGATAGGCGCCTTTGCCGTTGGAATTATTGGGCTTTTTCAATACCTAGGATATGACCCTTTTAAGATGGATTTTGTCAAAAGCTTATTTTTACCTGAACAATACAAGCATATTGCTAATGATTTGGAATTTCAATTCGATAAATACGTTATTTACGCTACACTTTTTCACTACAACTATGTTGGAAGTTACGCGGCAATGCTCTTTCCTCTTTGCTTTACCCTATTTATCTTGACCAAGAGCAAATCCTTTAAGATCGCCATGGGACTGATGACTTTATTGATGGGTATTGTCTGGCTTGGCAGTAATGCCCGTTCGGGAATCATAGGGGTCGCCTTTGCGTTTATAGTGCTACTCATTGCCATTAACAAGATTATCAAGAAGTATTGGAAATATTTTGCGGCCGGCCTTATAATTGTCCTTGCCCTATTTATCGGCCTTAATCAAATTTCTAATGGATATATTGGTACAAGGGTATCGTCCCTTTTCACAGATGCAAAAATACTGATTGGCATGGAAGAGAACACTGCACCCGGTAGTGAAAGCATACCCCTTAAAGAACTTAAAACCAGCGGGAATCAGGGCACAATTGTAACCCCATCCGAAACCCTTAACTTTGTCTTTGCAGATGACGCCTTGGCTTTCACAGATGGCAATGGTATTCCACTAGAGACGAGTTACGACTCGAGCAACGGAAAGATAACTATTCACAACCCAGCTTATAAAGACTACAGACTGAGCTATGGCCGAATCGATAACAATCGTATACTGAATCTGGTAAAAGGAAATATCCTTCTAGTATTCGATCTAAAGCCAGATCGAATTTCCCTAATCGATAATAAAGGAAATGAAGTCAGTCTCGAACCAGTGGAGGCTTGGGGCTTTGAAGGTAATGAGCGGATTGGTTCCTCAAGAGGATACATTTGGTCGAGATCATTACCCTTGTTGAAAAACTCCCTGATTTTTGGTTATGGCCCAGATACCTTTGCCATAGCTTTTCCACAACATGACATCATTGGCAAAATGTATGCTTACCATGGCGACATGTGGCAAGTAGTAGACAAACCTCATAATCTTTACCTGCAAATAGCCATTAATACGGGAGTAATATCCTTGCTCGCTTTTCTTTTCTTAGTAGGCAACTATTTATTCAGGTGCTTTCGTTTATATGTCTCTAATCCCTTCGATAGTTTTCTTTCCCAGGCCGGAGTAGCCGTTTTTGTTGCAATCGTCGGCTATCTGGGGGCTGCTTTCTTTAACGATAGCGTCGTATCCGTCGCTCCCGTATTTTGGGTCCTCTTAGGGCTAGGTGTTAGTGTCAATCACATCATCAGCAAAAGGACAGGTAGTGTATAGATATTTTTGAAGATGTTCTCTGATAACCTTACTTTTGCAATTAATAGACAAAAGAGGAGCCCTAAACCCGCATGAATGCTGGGATTAGGGCTCCTTTTTTATGTCGCAAAGTTGTAGTGAGAATTAGCCTTTTTTAACTTTCCCCAAAGTTTTTTTCAACTCTCCAAGAGACATGCATTTTCTTCCGAAGTCGATGTTAAACTCTTGTCCTATGTCAGCGAGTATCTCGTCATAGTAATCAAATAAATAATAGTTCTTCTGATTATGGCTGCAAGAACACTTTTCTAGGCTTTCTATAATAGCACTAACAGAGTGCTTTCCCTTCATTCGATACGCTAATACGCTTGCGATGACCAGTGCTACAAAGCATGTAAGAAAGTGAGATCGAATATGCTCTTCTCTGGATAAATAGATTGGCCTAGTTTCAAAATCGCTCTCGGTGATCTTAAATGACTCTTCGATTTTCCATAGACCTCGATAAATTTCTATAATACGTTCATCGGATTCCTTGTATTCGCTCGTTACAATCGCATAATAGCCATCAAGTGCATCCTCTTGTTCTAGCTTCTCCTCAATAAAGCGCAGTAATTGTTTTACATCCTTTAGAACCACACATGTTTTAGGATCGAAGGTTAAGCTCTTTACATACTTAACGGCTCCCATGGAAGTCGACTGAGAGTATTTACTAGGATGTTAATAAGATCTTTTGCCTTTGCTATCGCCCCTGCCCGTTCCGCCTTAGCTTTGGCAGCATATTTCGTGCCATAGAAACAACTTGTTTCTCGTCCACCTGAATTTTTTTCTTACCACCTGTTGTTGAGACGGAGATTTCTCTAGGATAAAGCCTAAACTTAATTTTAAACTCCTCATTCTTAACGACATATCCAGTTTGATCAAGCACATAATCTTTACAACTTTTATCCGCACCCCGGATGGAGTAGCTAAGTACATAACCATTTTTGGCTGCAAGAGCATAGGCAATATTATCTCCATTAGTCATGCCCTTATCGGCAACCACAATGATTCTACCCAGGGAAAATTCGCGCTGAATAATTCCAAGCATAGGAATTAGAGTTTGCTTATCTAGGGTATTGCCTGGAAAAAGTCTATATGTAATCGGTATCCCGTGAGTATCCATAAATAACCCTATTTGAACAATTGGATCAGAGCGATGCTCCTTAGAATGCCCTTTTGTACGCAGTTCGTCTTGTTCATCAATCTGAAAAAGTAGGTCTCATAATAACAGCCCCCTATGATAGACGGCAAGCATCTACCATAGGGGGCTGTTGTGTGTTGCAAATAGAGTCAAACTTTATAAAAGCCAATCGTTTAGGGGGGGCTCTTAAACTACCTGGTAAATAGTTTATTGACCAAAGTGTCACTGACAACGCCCTGGAGTCCAAACACATAAACATCATTAGCTTGTTGGAGAGACTTAGTTGAATATTGAGTGGTTACGGATTTTAGGCTACTATTATCCACCAGTACAATAGCGGAGGACAGGTTCGCTGCAAGCACTGAGCCGGAGAGGGCATCGGGAAAAGCAGCCCCCGTAGCGATGCAGATTTTTTCCAGATCCAGACTATCTTCGAACTTTTTAAGGATATTAACGTTTCTTTCGTATTTGTTAGCACCATCGATTCGTTCTGAACCGGGAAGTTGGTTTTTAACTTGATTGCTAATGAGATCTGTACCGCCCAGGACATAGGTTGTATAGAAGTTGTTGGAGCTAACAAATGATTTTACAGAGTCAGGGAAGGTACTTTTATCTGTCAATAAGATGGGGATGCCTTTTTTCGCGGCAATGGGGGAGATGGATAAGGCATCGGACCATTCAAAACCGTTAACAAGCACTAACTCTCCTGACGTCGAGCCTAATTTTCTAGCGATAGCGACAGAAGTTTCATAGCGATCCTTACCTTCAAGCCTTTCCGTGAGGATTCCCATACCATTGAGTTGATTTTCGATAGTTTTAGATATAGCACCAGTACCGCCGCAGATAAAGATTTGAGTGGGCTTTAAACGGGTGATTTCATTTAAGGTGACTTGGGGAAGTGTTTTATCTGTAAGTAAAATGGGAGCATTGTATTTCAGAGCTAATGGAGCAGCGCTTAAGGCATCGGGATAATTATTCCCAGTTGCCAAAACGATATAAGCTGAGCCGTTTGGCCACCCTTGTTTGGCGATTTGAACTGAAGTTTCATATCTGTTGGCTCCGCCCAGTCTGATAGCATTAATACCTGTGGCGGTTACAGTAACTTCACATGTGGCACTGCATGAACCGTCAGAAGCAATGGCTGTAATAACGGCACTTCCTAAAGAGACTCCCGTTATTACGCCTCCGGATACAGACACTATACCAGGGTTAGAGGATTGCCACATTAAATAAGTATTGGAGGGAAGCGCCGGCGCAATATTAGCAGTTAAGGTCGTGGATTTGCCGATAGATAATGTAGCCTTGCTTTTATTTAAAGTGATTGTGGCCGGAGCATCATTGACTGTGACGGTACATGTTACACTTTTCGAACCGTCAGCTGCCGTTGCTGTGATCACCGCTGTGCCAAGCTTTTGAGCCATCAATACTCCGTTGAACACTTGAACAACCTCGGGATTCGAGGATGTCCAATGGACTGCTTGACTGGGCGAAATAGTGACGGTTAAGGTTTCTGTGGAACCGACGCTAAGAACAGAAGATGTTTTATTGATTTCCATTGTTGAATCAGGTTTCTTAACAATAACATAACATGAAGCGTAATTACTGTTCCCGAAAGGATTCATAACGTTGATATAAGCGGTTCCTTCATTGAGAGCCATAAGAAGCCCATTAAAGACTTTGACTACATTCGGATTGGAAGATATCCAGGTTAGGTTTTGAGTAGGAGTACCTGCGGGAAGGACGGTTGCAGTTAAGGTGTCGGTTTGGCCAACGGTAAGTACTATCGTGCTTTTATCCAGACTTATTGATGTGGATGCAGTATCCGCAAATACGGGAATACTTATAAATAAAAGTGAAAAAACCAACAAAAAACATAATAAAGATCTTGAATATCTTTTCTTCATAAGAATCCTCCTTGAATTTGGTAAGTAATATCTATCCATATCAGTTTGAATGATATGGGGATATTAAGAATTAAGGGCTACAATTTTTCTTCCTAAGCTCGCCCCTGATAATAGGGTTTCTAATATTACGCTTACTGCCCCCCTTGCATTAGTTACTTGGTTTATCCGGGAATTTATGACTCTTGATTCTTAAAATAATGATACAATGTATCTTCTACGTGAGAAAGTTAAATCCTTCAAAAATCGACACATTTAATATGTGCTGTAAAAGGAAAAGGATTTTCTGTGTAATTGTCGAATAGGAAAGAAGAACTAAAGATAATTATCGGAGAGAAGTAGATGATCAGGGAAAACCAGAAAACGCTGAATATGATTCAAGTCATTCTTGATCTGGCTATCGTAGTCATAGCCTTGGCGTTGGCGTATTGGCTCAGGTTTGCGAATTATGAAGGAAGCCATCTAAAGTTTGAAAGCTATGTTCCAACCCTTGTCCTCCTGGTTCCTTTGCATTTCTTTCTCTACTACTTGTTGGGTCTTTATGAGGCAAGGCGAAGAAAGAGCTTGTCTTTTGAAGTGGGGAAGATCATACAGGCTAACTTTCTGAGCACTATGATTCTCTTTACACTTCTCTATATCATCAAAGAGATCCACTACTCCCGCCAGGTTCTTATTTATTTTGTAATTTTCACTGGTACACTTACAATCGCTGAGCGGATGGCCCTCAGAGCAATACTCAATAATATACGTGAAAAAGGGTATAACAAAAAGCATGTTCTCATTATCGGTACGGGCAGATTAGCCAAAAGGCTGGTTAATGCCCTCCAAGAAAACCGCTACCTTGGCTATGAGATTCTGGGCATTGTAGGCGAGAATACCGCCGTAGGTAAAAAACTGGCCGGAGTCACAGTAGCCGGCGCAATCAGCGATCTGGAAAACATTATCATGGAAAGTAAGATCGATGAGATCTTTATAACCATCAGCACTAAGGATTATGACCTCTTCAGAAATATCATTAAGATCTGTGAAAAAAGTGGTGTCCGCACTCAAATCGTTCCGGATTATGCCCGCTTCATCCCGGCCAAGCCCCAAATGGATGAGATAGAGGGTATTCCTCTTATCAACATACGGCATGTTCCCTTGGATAACTTTTTAAAGGCATTTGCGAAGAGAGTTTTTGATGTTGCCGTATCTTTTGTCGGATTAGTCGTTTGTTTACCTTTATTTCTCATCATAATCATTGGGATTAAGCTCGATTCCCCGGGGCCTATCATTTTCTCTCAGGAGAGAGTAGGGCTGAATAAGAAGAATTTTATGATGTACAAATTTCGGACGATGAAGGAGCAATCTATTGAGGAATCGGACAAGGAATGGACTACGGAAAATGACGATCGCAAAACAAGACTTGGCAATTTATTGCGTAAAACCAGCTTAGATGAGCTGCCACAGCTTTGGAACGTTTTTAAAGGGGATATGAGTCTGGTGGGACCCAGGCCGGAGCGTCCTTTTTTTGTAGAACAATTTAAGGAGAAGATCCCTCGATATATGGTTAAGCACCATGTAAGACCGGGTATAACCGGCTGGGCCCAGGTCAACGGCTGGCGGGGAGATACTTCGATTCGCAAGAGGATTGAGTGTGATATCTACTATATTGAGAACTGGACGTTTATGTTTGATTTGAAGATCTTGGTGATGACTGTATTTAAGGGGTTTGTGAATAGGAATGCTTATTAAAGAAGTGGAGCTATCTATCATTACCATAAACTATAATGCCAAAGGCCTCACAGACCAAACCGTGCGCTCAATCTCTGATTGTGCACCGCAGATTTCTTATGAAATTATAGTAGTGGATAACAGTAATGACGTATTAGAGGAATATGACGGAGTCAATGGCAAGCTAACTGTTCTCAGTCGGGTCAAGAATAAAGGATTTGGCAATGCATGCAATATTGGAGTGGCCAATTCCCGGGGCAAGTATATCCTGTTTCTTAATAATGATACCATTATGCATAAGGGAACATTGGAGGCTTGTCTTCGCTACATGCAACAGCACTCAAATGTTGGAGCACTTGGTGCCCGGACTTTATTGAGTGATGGAAGTCTTGATCATGCATGTAAACGGGGGTTTCCTACACCGATGTCATCTCTCTACTATTTCTGCGGAATAGATAAAAGATACCCCAAAAACAAAAAGTATGGAGCTTATCGTCAGACCTTTATCGAAAACGATTCTATAAGTGAGGTGGATTCCGTAGCCGGTTCATTTTTGATGATGCCGCGTTTTGTATTTGACAAATTGGGCGGGTTTGACGAGGATTTTTTTATGTACGGTGAAGATTTGGATCTCTGCTATCGCGTTAAAATGCTTGGTTATTCAGTAATTTATTACGGAAAAGCCAGCATAACCCATCTAAAGGGACAAAGCGGATTGCATACGAAGTCTCAGAAAGTAGTTCATCACTTCTATAACGCAATGCTGATATTCTATAGAAAACATTATGTTGACAAGTATAGTGTTTTGGTTTCAGCGTTGGTATATTGTGGAGTAAAAATAAAATGTTCGCTGACAATTCTCAGGCTGAAGTTGGGGAAATGATGATTACTATACTGATGGGAACCTATAATGGTGCGAAGTTTATTGCTGAGCAGATAGAATCTATATTAAGTCAAACGGAAAAGGATTGGAAGCTTATTATTTCGGATGATTGCTCTACTGATGCTACAGCTAGTATTGTAAGCAAGTATGCAGAAGCATATCAGGATAAGATGACCTTCATAGTAAGAGACAAGCCATCCGGCTCGGCTAAAAATAACTTTATCCATATGTTAAGCTTGTATGAAAGTGAATATATAATGACTTGCGATCAGGATGATGTGTGGCTTCCAACCAAGATAGAGCTTACCATGAAAAAAATGCGTGAGATGGAGGATAAGTTTGGTAAAGAAAAACCTCTTCTCGTGCACACAGACTTGAAGATTGTTGATGCTAACCTGAAGGTAATGGCAGACTCAATGTTTGAGTATCAAAATTTGGACAGCGGTTGTAGTGCTTTAAATAATCTTATCGTGCAAAATATTGTTACAGGCTGTACGATGATGATTAATCGTTGCCTTTTGGATTGGATTCGCGATGTTCCGGAAGAATCTATCATGCATGATTGGTGGCTTGCGATCACGGCCTCTGCCTTTGGTCATATTGGTTTTGTTAAAGAGCCCACCGTACTTTACAGACAGCATAGCAATAACGAAGTAGGGGCAAAGAGTGCCAAGTCCTTATCCTATAATCTACAAAGATTGATGGAGCTGAGAAAATCCGAGCTGACATTGCGGAAGACATATGAGCAAGCGAAGGCATTTCTGGACATATACGAACAAAATCTTTCTGTAGAACAATCAGTTATGATAAAAGCGTATACATCTCTGACAACCTATGGGAAATTAAAGCGCATCTACTTAATAAATAAGTATGATTTTTGGAAGATTGGCTTCGCCCGCAGGTGTGGGCAAATATTTTTCATATAGATGGAGGACAGTTACAATGAAGGGGATTATTCTTGCTGGAGGTTCGGGTACGCGATTGTACCCTTTAACCATGGTAACATCAAAACAATTACTGCCTGTTTATGATAAACCGATGATTTTCTATCCGTTATCCACCCTTATGTTGGCAGGAATTAAAGATATACTTATTATTTCAACGCCACAAGATTTGCCGAACTTTGAACGACTATTAGGTGATGGTGCAAACTTTGGGATTAATCTCTCTTATAAAGAGCAACCATCTCCGGATGGTCTGGCCCAAGCCTTTATCATCGGCGAAGAATTTATCAATGGCGACAGTTGTGCTATGATTTTGGGGGATAATATTTTTTATGGTAGTGGCTTGACAAAGCACTTGCGTGCAGCAGCTGAGCAAAAAGAAGGAGCCACTGTATTTGGCTATTATGTGGAGGATCCAGAAAGATTCGGTGTAGTGGAATTTGATGAAAAAGGGAAGGCGATTTCCGTGGAGGAAAAGCCGTTCAACCCAAAATCGAATTATGCTGTGACCGGTCTGTACTTTTATGATAGTAAAGTATGTGAGTATGCTAAGTGCATTAAGCCGTCTGCCCGTGGAGAATTGGAAATTACTGACTTGAACCGGATTTATCTGGAGAATGGCAGCCTTGATGTGATTACTCTGGGGCGTGGTTATGCGTGGCTAGATACAGGAACCATTGACTCTTTGACGGAAGCCGCAGAATTTGTTAAAGTTCTCGAGACTCGTCAAGGTGTTAAAATATCTGCCTTAGAAGAAATTGCTTATCATAATGGTTGGATTACCAAAAAGAAATTGCTGGAATCAGCCCAAAAGTATGGGAAAGCTGCTTATGGGGAACATCTAAAGAAAGTAGCTGAAGGAAAATTCATCTACTAAGGGGGATAGGAATGAAGGTTATAAAGACTGATGTCTTAGATGTCTATATCATAGAACCCAAAGTTTTTGGAGATCATCGGGGTTGGTTCATGGAAGCCTGGTCAATCCAGAAAATGAAAGAAGCAGGGCTTGAGTATGATTTTGTCCAGGATAATCATTCCTTCTCTGCCCAAAAAGGGACTTTACGCGGGTTGCATTTTCAAAAAGGGGATGCTGCGCAAACGAAGTTGGTCCGTTGCAGCAGAGGGGCGGTCCTGGACGTTGCCGTAGATTTGCGGAAGGGTTCACCTACTTATAAAAAATGGGTAGCTGTAGAATTATCGGCTGAAAATAAAAGACAACTACTAATACCGCGGGGGATGGCGCATGCTTTTTTGACCCTGACTGATAATGTGGAATTCTTATATAAAGCGGATAACTTCTATTGTCCAGAGGCCGATAGAAGTATTATTTGGAATGATCCGGAGATTAACGTGACTTGGGGAATAGAAAATCCGATTGTATCTGAAAAGGATGCTAGTGCACCATGTCTACGAAATAGTGATATAGACTTTGTTTATGAGGAGAAGTAGAATGAAAGATAAGTCAAAGTCAGCGCCGTCAGAGCATAACAAAACAACCCTGCATGCTTTTGGAAAATTGCAGAGCAAAAACAAAGCTATCCAAAAAGAACTACCCGACGGCTAATCCCTGCTTTTCGAGGAAGCGTATAGCTTGCCGGATGGCCTTGGCCTTATGCTGTTCCTTAAGGGACTCCGGCATATCAATTTTGAAAAGGTCACAGGGATTCCATACCTCACCGGTAGACATCATGGAGAAGATGGCAGTGAGAATCATTCTGGCAATGGCGATAATGGCGCGTTTCTTACCCCGGCGTTTAGAAATCTGTTCATACTTCAGACGATAGTAGGGAGATACGGTCGCTTTCACGGCTGCGTGGGCGACTTGCACCAGCGCAGGTTTGAGATACACTCTTGCACGTGAAATGCGAACCGACTTCTTCTTTCCAGCAGATTCATTGTTGCCGGGCGTTAGGCCCGCCCAGCAGCATAAACGCTTTGAGGAGCCAAATTGCATCATATCGGTACCTATCTCGGAGATGACCGTGACGGCAGAACGACGGTCATCTCCGGGAAGGGTACACAAGAGAGAAATAAGATTCTCATGCTTGGCAACCATGGTATCAATGGTCGAATCAAGCTGTGCAATGGAGAGGTCGAGGTAATCAAGATGAGAACGAATAAGACGCATACGAATTTTTGTTCAGGGGTAATGGAATACCCTTCAATGGATTCAAGCACGGCATCGGCTTTCTTTTTCAGCGAGCGTTGCAAAAGAGAAACACAATAGTCCGGAGCGAAGGAATCCCAGAAATCAGGTAATCGGTAATAGCGGAGGCGGATTTGCCAAACATATCGGATACGACGGAATCCAAAGTCACATTACAGACGGTGAAAGCATTTTGGAAGCAGTTTTTCTCGCTGCTTTTCATGGAAACGAGTTTAGAACGATACCGGGTAAATTCACGGAGAATGCGGATGTTCTGGGAAGGGATAAAGTTTCCGGGCACAAGCCCAAGGCGGAATAAATCGCCAATCCACTTGGAGTCCTTCTCATCATCCTTGTTGCCTTTCACCGCTTTAACCCATTTGGGATTGGCAACGGTTACCCGGAGACCGCGTTATTCCAGCACGTTAAATACGGGGACACAATATTTGCCCCTGGACTCCATGCACACATCAAGACAGTGGTTAGCATGCAACCAGTCTGAGAAGGAGTGAAGGGCAAGACCAAAGGTGGAGAACCGCTTCTTTTGGTAGTGTGGTTGAATACCATCCGTTGTGGAGATATGGGGTGCTACCAGAAAGGTTTTGTGGACATCGACACCGCAGCAGATAGGATAAACGACCTCAAAAAAGTCCCCCCTCATAGTGGATGAGAGGAGGGAGACAGTGACTGAATCATCACCAATTGAACAGGTGCTAAAGCAATTCTTAGCGTACGAGCTCGAAGCGCCACTTATTTGTGCTTGAACAGATGATTCCCACACTGATTAGAATACTGTTTTTGCAGGAAGCGCGTCTACGATCCCTCCTACCGTGCTTTGTAGTGTGCCTTCCTCCTCGAATTTATTTTACAACAAAACGCCGCCAGTCAGCACCTTCTTTCATTCCTATTTGTGCTGACGCGTAGCGGCAGAATGGAGATTAGAATGAAACTAATTGTTACGGGTGGAGCAGGGTTCATCGGAGGAAACTTTGTACACTATCTGCTGAAGAATTATTTGGATTATAAGATTATTTGCTTGGATAAACTGACTTATGCTGGGAATATGGAAACGTTAGACCCTGTCATAACGTGTGAGAACTTTAAATTTATAAAAGCAGATATTGCGGATAGAGAAGCAATCTATCAAATATTTGAGAACGAAAAACCAGATGTCATTGTGAATTTTGCTGCCGAAAGTCACGTGGATCGTTCTATCGCGGATCCATCTGTTTTTTTACTAACTAATGTTTTTGGGACACAGGTACTGCTTGATGCCTGTAAAAAATATGGTATTAGCCGGTATCATCAAGTGTCTACGGATGAAGTATATGGGGATTTGCCCCTAGATAGGCCGGATTTGTTTTTTACAGAAGAAACGCCTATTCAAACGTCGAGTCCATACTCGGCCAGCAAAGCTTCAGCAGACTTACTGGTACAAGCCTATCATAGAACGTATGGGATCCCTGTAACTATTTCCCGCTGTTCCAATAACTATGGCCCTTATCATTTCCCAGAAAAGCTTATTCCGCTAATGATTGCTAATGTACTGAACGACAAACCACTTCCGGTTTATGGCACAGGCGAAAATGTACGTGACTGGCTCTATGTTGAGGATCACTGCAGTGCTATTGATTTGATCATTCACAAAGGTCGAGTAGGGGAGATATATAATATTGGTGGACATAATGAACGTACGAATCTCCAGGTAGTGCAGACAATTATTAGGGAGCTAGGCAAGGGCGAAATCAAGTATGTTAAGGATAGAGCAGGGCATGATTTACGCTATGCTATTGATCCTACTAAAATTGACATTGAACTTGGCTGGCGGCCGACCACAAGTTTTGAGAACGGTATTAAAAGGACCATTCAGTGGTATCTAGAGAATAGAGCGTGGTGGGAAAATATTATTAGTGGAGAATATCAAAATTATTATGAAAAGATGTACGAAAATAGATAAACTTTGATTTCCATCGTTAGGATAGTCTATACTCCCTATACATTTTGGCTTCAGGAGCACGCATATCTTGAGGAAACGGGCGTATTACAGGCCTGCTCCGATAGTGTTTTTTTATAAATGTAGAAGGGCATTTCATCGCCAAGAGCATAACAGATGTACACCGTATCATATGTTTCGGAAGGAGATTGGACTAGCTACCAAGCTTTTGATTTCCAATTTTGGTTTACCTACTGTGCTATGATGATTCGCACTTCAATGGCAAAAAACAATATTCTTTTGCTAATATACGGTATGCGATCGCTATCTGGCTTTTTTCACAGCATCTAAGAGTGGCTATCGCTATTTTTAACTCTCTGCTTATTTATTATCCGCAGCAATAAACCTCTTATTATTGCTGGTGTCAAGGACAAGTTTAGCTATCTAGAGCTTCATATTTGTAAGTTGCGTTGCCGCTTAGAATGGATGATACAGATCTAATCTGGGTTTGGGCACAGGAGCGAAAATTTCTTGGTAAGTGGGGAATAAAAGCGAACTGTATTGAAGTTCAGGAGATATAATGTGTTTTTGCATCTTTCTTTGAACTGGTTTTGTCTCAACCCAGAAGAAATCTTTATGGTTTTTGTAGTATAAGCGAAAAAATATAGTATAGAGGTTTTGTGTATGAAGATTTTAGTTACAGGAGTAAACGGACAACTAGGCTATGATGTGTGCAAGGTGCTCACAGAGCGAGGACTAGAGCACTGCGGTGTGGACATTACTGACTTTGATATTACCGATGAGAGGGCAGTGAAAGACTATCTTATTGATTACCATCCTGATGCGGTCATCCATTGTTCAGCATGGACAGCAGTGGATGCTGCTGAGGACCAGCCTGAAAAAGCAGTAGCTATCAACGTGGGCGGGGTGCGGAACATTGCCTCCGCATGTAAGGTGTTGGGCGCTAAGCTTGTTTACATCTCTACAGACTATGTATTTTCCGGCTTTGGTGATCACTTCTACGAAGTAGATGATGAAACGGGACCACTTAGTGTCTATGGGAAGACTAAGCTAGACGGTGAGATGGCGGTTAAGGAGCTACTGAGTTGCTATTTTATTGTCAGGATCTCTTGGGCGTTTGGAGTAAACGGGAATAATTTTGTTAAAACTATGTTGCGTTTGGCGGAAAGGCAGGATGAAGTGAGTGTGGTTTGCGACCAGTTTGGAAGCCCGACCTATACTGCAGATCTGGCTCCTCTCCTCTGCGATATGATCGAAACAAGCCATTTCGGAACATATCACGCTACAAACGAGGGGATTTGTTCTTGGGCAGAGTTTGCGGCTGAGATCTTTAAATTGGCAGGGCGGGCAGTCAAAGTCAATGAAATCATGACATGTAATTATCCTACAAAAGCGGTGAGGCCATTAAATTCACGGTTAAGTAAAGACAAGCTTGTAGAAGCTGGATTTTCTCGTCTGCCTCACTGGAGGGAGGCGCTTTCTGACTACATGGAAGTGCTGGGGGCGACAAAGCAGAATTTGGGATGAATGTATTAGGTGGTTCAAGGGGGACTTTTTCATTGGGGAATCAAAAGTTAGAATTGAATAGTAACAGGCTAATGAGAGATTGCCTAATATTTTTTATAGCGTATGTTGTACTCGTAGTTAGTTTCTACTTTATTGCCGGAGACAGCCTACAAAGGGTCATTAACATCACAGATATGGTTGATGCCAAAACAACATCTGGTGAAATCACAACCGAACGAACGGTAAAGCAGGATTTTATCATGCGAAATGATACTTTGGAATATTTAGTTGTTAAAGGTGCCACGTACGACAGAGAAAACAATGATACCCTGTTGATTACGATTCTGGATCAGCAGGGTACGGCATTAGCGACATCTGAGCTAGATACCAAAGGGCTGGAAAACGGCGATGATTGGACTATTTCTCTATCTAATCCAATTTTTGGAGTTAAAGGTCAAACACTTACACTAGTGGTCCGTTCTGAAAGGGGCACGCCAGGAAATGCAGTAACATTTGTTTACGGTGACTCCTATGCTGCTTCACGATTTGAGGTAGGTGCACAGATTCCCGAAAATGAGCTGCTTCGTGTAGATGATGTACCTTTGGATGGAACGCTTTGCCTGTCTGTTGTTAGCTCAACTAAGTTGGCTTTTGGCCAGTATTATTGGTACGGCGCAGCTACTGTTGGTGTATTGCTACTCATTTATCTAATTGTGATAGTTGTCAATACTAAACGAGGAAAAGAGACGGGAATAGTAAGGTTAGTGTCCTTTTTTGAGCGTTATAGTTTTCTGATTAAGCAACTGGTGTCCCGTGATTTTAAAAACAAATATAAACGTAGTGCTCTTGGTGTGCTCTGGAGCTTTTTAAACCCTTTACTTACGATGCTGGTTCTCTATCTGGTGTTTTCTACATTGTTTCAGTCCAACATCCGCAATTACCCTGTGTATCTCCTTTCCGGACTGGTCTGTTGGAACTTTTTTTCTGAGGCAAGCTCAATGTGCCTTATGTCTATCACGGGCAACGCTGCCCTCCTCACCAAGGTATACGTACCTATGTTTATATATCCCTTATCAAGGGCAATATCTTCATTAATCAACTTTCTGTTGGCTTTAGTCCCCTTGTTTGCAGTGCTGATTATTACAAAGGTGAGTTTAACGGCGGAGTTTTTTCTTCTTCCCTTTGGAATTGTGTGTCTTTTTCTATTTTCGTTGGGTATTGGTTTGATTCTTGCGTCCTCGATGGTCTTTTTCAGAGATACTCAATTCCTTTGGGGCGTGATAGCGATGTTGTGGATGTATCTTACCCCCATTTTTTATCTTGAAAGTATTATTCCCCGCCAATGGATGTTGCTTTATAAAATGAATCCGATGTACCATATTATTAGTTTTTTTAGGATTATTCTAATTGAAAATGTTTCGCCTGAACCGAAGGCATATCTGCTATGTCTGTTGGCCGCGATAATTCCCCTTACAGTGGGAATTATCATATTTAAAAAAACAAAAGACAAATTTATTCTTTATATTTGAGAGGTACTCATGCACAAAAATCAGACAATAATTAAGGCCAAAGATGTTTCCATGTGTTTTCAGATGTCTTATGATCGAATTCAAAGCGTAAAAGAGTATATTGTTCAAACCTTTAAGGGAAAAGTCCGCTATGAGGAATTTTGGGCTTTAAAAGATATCAACTTTGAAATAAAGAAGGGAGAAGTTGTTGGCTTGGTCGGTAGCAATGGCGCAGGCAAAAGCACATTGCTAAAGATAATTTCTGGCATATTAAAACCTACGAGCGGCAAAATTCAGGTAAATGGAAGTATTGTACCAATGCTGGAGCTAGGAAGTGGCTTTGATTTTGACCTGACCGGACGAGAAAATATTTTTCTGAATGGAGCAGTTTTGGGCTATAGCGAAAAATTTCTCAACAAAAAGTATGATGAAATTGTGAGCTTTTCTGAGCTTGGTAAATTCATAGAAGTACCGTTACGGAATTACTCCTCCGGTATGATAGCCAGGTTGGCATTTTCTATCGCTGCTATGGTCGAGCCGGATATTTTGATCGTTGACGAAATACTCAGTGTCGGTGATGCAGCGTTTCAAAGAAAAAGTGGTGAACGAATGAAAGAGATGATGAACGGCGGCACGACAGTGTTATTGGTTAGCCACAGTATAGCTCAAATACAGGAACTGTGCGACAGCGCGATCTGGTTGCAGAATGGTCAACAGGTTTTGTCAGGCGATGCCGATATTGTTTGTGGTAACTATATCGGTGGGTATGCGGGCACTTCTAGCCTAAATGCACACGCCATTCAGGGCGCTGAATATTCAATGATGTACTTTAACAGGGGGAGCGATTTTAACCCCGAGGATGCACGCTGGCTGAGGATTACTCCCTATGGCGGTGAGTTCTCTCAGTATTATACTTTTCCAGAACCGTGCAAGAGGCTGCGGTACGATCCTGTTTTGTTGGGTGGCTATGAGCTTTCGAACTTGTCCTTTTCAAGCACACAAGAACCAGTTAATGTTTTGGCTCTGAACTGCAGCGTTTTAGATCAGACGTATGTAATGGGTGAAAGCGATCCACAGATTTACTTGGAGTTTCAAAAGCCGATCTCCAACATTAAAGTCTCTGGAAATCTCATAGAAAATGTGAAGCTTAGTCCCAAACTTCGACCTCAGAAAAACTTTAAATATGAGGTTCATTTGTGTGAACACTGCAACTTAAATTGCAAGAGCTGTTTCCATTTTGCACCGTTTTCAGAACCTGCTTTTTTACTTCCGTCCGATTATGAAAAAGACTGTCAGCGATTATCGCAGCTATTTGATCACAAGGCACAGCTGATACTTCTTTCTGGCGGGGAACCGCTATTGCATAAGAATATCTGTGAATTTATGAGGATCAGCAGAGAGGCATTTCCAAGCGCGAGTATACGTATCGTTACCAACGCACTACTGTTGCCTAAGATGGATACACAGTTTTGGAGAAGCTGTGAGAGATACGAGATAGCGATTGGTATTACGAAATTCCCAATCAGCTTGGACTATTTAAGCCTTGAAAAAACCGCACAAGATATGGGCGTTAAAATATATTATGAAAACTCTTCCGATGTTATTGAGAAGAAAATGGATTTCTATTCCCTAGATTTGAACGGTGAACAGAATATTAACATGAGCTTTGCTCACTGTGCTCTTGCAAACGATGCTTATGTACTGAGCCATGGACGCCTGTATACTTGCCCGATATGTGCTTTTGTGCCTCATTTAATTGATTATTTCAATCTTACAGTATCATATCAGAAAGAAAATGGAATTGATATATACGGTGCCCAGAGCGCAAAAGAGATTATGGATTTTCTGGCACGGCCCGTTCCGATGTGCGCCTACTGTGATGTAAATAGCCGAATGAAGGATAACAAATGGGAACCCTCTCAAAAAGAACTGAGTGAATGGATAAGCACGGCAAAAGATACTGAAGTTCAACATTACTAAGTTGCGTCCTATATAATTGGCGGATCGGATTTGAAGTATTAATGTAGTTCCTTATTGAACAGCGGAGGTGAGGTAAGATTTATGCGTGTGGATAACAAATATCACTATAATATAGATGTGGGGGATATGGACATCCTCAGTGAGACATCTCATAGTAAGTTGTTGCGGATGGTTAAGCCCGGAGGAAAGGTATTAGAATTTGGCCCAGCTTCTGGAGTGATGACGCGATATATGAAAAATAAACTGGGGTGCCAAGTTTATATCGTAGAATTTGATAAGGACTCTTACCAACTAGCCATCCAATATGCAGTTGATGGATGGTGCGGAGACATTGAAGATGGAGAATGGATCGAAAAATTTGCCGATGCTCGATTTGACACGATTATTTTTGCTGATGTTCTGGAGCATCTGAAAGACCCAGAGAAAGTATTGTCTCTGACGAAAGAGATGCTCGCCGACGATGGAAGTGTCATATTTTCGGTTCCTAATATCGCTTTTGGTGATATTGTTATGAACTTGATGTGCGACCGCTTTCAATATACATCGCTTGGGTTGTTGGATAATACACACCTTCGTTTCTTTGCTAGAGAAAGCCTAAAACCATTTGCGCAACAGGCCGGGTATACTATTGTATATGAAACTTGCACATTTGTTCCGCTGTTCTTAAGTGAACAAGGTACATTTATTCCGGAGGGGGAAAGAGCAGAGCTGGAACGTATGTTGGTAGCACACCGTTATCGCAATGTTTACCAGTTTATTTGCCGTCTAGTAAAGATTGAATTTGCATCTCAAATAAACATTGAATCTGATGTTGAAAAATGGGGTTTATTAAGGGAAGAACATGCTTATGAATCCAAATTATACTTTGACTGCGGAAAAGGATATAATGAAACGAATCGGATATTATTCACTTGGCCAAAAACTAAAGGTGGTCGGTCCATCTATGAAGTAGAGCTGCCAAATGGCTGTATCTCGGTGCGGTTTGATCCTGTTGAGTACCAAAAGTGTATCTTAAATAGTACAGAAGTTACTGTCGATGGTGTACCAGTTGAAATCAGAAACCTAAACGGTATCCATAGCGGTGCATGGGATTTTTTTTGCATTGAAGATCCGCAAATGGCGGTTACAGTTCCACATGGAAGTAAACAGCTACGTATTGAAACGACGATTACAATTCTGGGAAACAATGGCTGGCGTGAAATTTTTGATTTTGTTTCGCATAATAACCAAGAGAATCAGAGCCGTTTAGATGCTATGGAGCAGCAACTTGAGACGATGAATGGTAGTAAGGCGCAAATGGAAGTAGCGCTTAAGAACGTGCAGGAAGCGTTGGCAGTTAAAGATGAGCAATTACAGATTATAACCAGATCTGTTGCACGAGCACAAGATGAAATGACAAAAGCAAAGAATGAATCTGATGTACTACGTCACCACTATAATCTTGTGGTAAAAAAGTGCAGGCAGTTGGAATCTGAAGTGTCAGTTAAAAATGAGCGGTTGCAGACTGCAACTAGATCTGTCGCACGGGCACAGAATGAAACGACAAAAGCAAAGAATGATTGTGATGTACTACGTCACAATTATAATCTTTCGGTAGAATATTGCAGGCAGTTGGAAGCCGAAATTACAGCTATGAAAGCATCAGCTTCATGGAAAATTACAAAGCCATTACGTTCCTTTTCAAGTGAGCGTAAAAAGAAAGTAGGAAATTAGATGTCTAAGAAAGTTGTTGTTACGGGAGCAAATGGCTATATAGGGGCTCATTTGATCGCTGAATTGCAAAAGCATAGCCAGCATTTTCAAACAATTGCTGTAGATATTGATGATAAATATATTCCGAAAGGAGTCACATTCGTCTCTATGGATCTCTTAAATGAGGCAAGAAAGGAGACGCTCTATAAGGAATGTGGAGAGCCGGATATATGTGTGCACCTAGCCTGGCGGGACGGATTTCAGCATAATGCGTTGAGCCACATTGACGATCTTCCCTGTCACTTTCATTTTTTGAAAAATCTTGCTGATCATGGTACCACTCATTTTGCAATCGCTGGTTCTTTTCGCGAATACGGGAGTGTAAACGGCATGGTGGACCAGGATGCGGTTGTCATTCCAGATAACTTTTATACATTAGCGAAGAGCATGTTAAAGCAGGCACTGGAAATATATTTTAAGGAAAAAAACATTTGTTTGCAGTGGCTTCGCCCCTTTACCGTTTATGGTAATGACAGTAGAAACAATTCTATCATGAGTAAAATTATTCGATGGGAAGATGAAGGAAAGCAATCGTTTCCGTTTACATCAGGAAATGAGGAGTACGACTATGTTTCGGTGTATGAGGTTGCAAGGCAGATAGCTGCCGTTATTTCACAAAGGGAAGTAGATGGCATTATTGACTGCTGTACAGGAAAACCTACACGTTTAGGAGATAAGATTGAGGGCTTTATCAGAGAGAATCACTTTAAAATTAGGCCTGAATATGGAGCCTTTCCAAAACGGGAATACGATTCATCGGTAATCTATGGTGACAACCGGAAGATTACTGAAATTATTAAAAAATGTATATTATTTTGAGGTAGATGTGTATGAATAGACTAGCAATATTTGTTTTTTGGGAAAAAGAGGGAATAGTTCGAGAATATATTACTGTATACTTAAAAGGGATAAAAGAAGTTGCAAATAAGATATATGTCGTCGTAAATGGGGAAATTAATAAAAATGGTCGGGAGATATTGGAAGAAACAGTTGGGGCGGAAGTTTTGGTGCGCCCTAATGAGGGTGTTGATTTTTGGGCGTATAAAACAGCCTTGGATGCTGAAGGGGAAGAAATATCAGAGTATGACGAGGTGATACTCTGTAATTGCTCGTGCTATGGTCCCGTTTATCCGTTTCGTGAAATGTTTGATGAAATGGGGCAAAAAAACCTAGATTTTTGGGGCATTACTGAGTGGCCTTTGAATGAAGCGGGTTATGAAGGAACCTGGATACTTTCCTATTTTATGGTGTTTAGACCCCGCATGTTTCTTTCCGATGTATGGAAATTATATTGGGAGAATCTCTGCCCCGTTTATTCCCGCGAAGAATGTATTCTACTGCATGAAACGAAGTTTACTCAGTATTTTGCGGATAAAGGCTTCACATACGATGTCTATTGTCACAATACACCGGACTATATTGATCTTACTATTGAGGCACCGGATAAGCTTGTCATTGACCAGCGATGCCCGATTATTAAAAGAAAGGCTTTTTGCGCTGAGTATAATCGTTTTTTATCTTATCATCGCGGGAGCGCATCAAAGCGGGTGTTTGATTATATTCAGAAAAATGATTTATACGACACGAACATCATTCTGGATGATTTACTTGCGACGCAGCACTATGCATTTATTAAGAACTGTCTTCATCTGAACTACTTCCTTCCAAGTGATTATGTTGTAAAGCCCTTGAAACGCCAGCCTAAAGTTGTTGTTTGCTTTCATGTATATTATGAGGATTTGCTCGATTCCTGCTTCCACTATATGCAATCTATACCGCAGTTTGCCGACATAGTTATTACCACTCCTAAAAAAGAACTTGTTGGAATCATTGAAGAAAAAATTAAAAGCTATGAGCTTAATAATACGACGATTAAGGTTATAAATGCCCGGGGCAGAGCTGAAAGCGCATTTTTGGTAGCCACAAAAGATTTTATTCTCGACTATGATTATGCGTGTATTGTACACGACAAAAAAAGCTCTTTTTTACGGCCGGGATGTGTAGGGGTCGAATTTGGATTGCAAAATCTTGACGCATTATTAGCCACATCAGCTTACGTTGAAAATATATTATCCATATTCGAAGATAATCCAAGAATTGGTGCTCTAGAGCCTGTACATTTGCTACATGCGAATTTCAGAGATTTATATGGCGGCGAATGGGGTGCAAATTATAAAGGTACAGAAGAATTTTTGAAACGGGCCGGGATCGACCTTCTAATTTCGCCTGATGTTCCACCGCTTGCTCCAATGGGTGCTATGTTTTGGTTTCGTCCGATTTGTATGAAGCGCATACTGGATATGGAATGGGAGTATGAAGACTTTCCAGAAGAACCTTTGCCGCTGGATGGTTCTTTGATTCATATTATTGAACGTGCTTATCCGTTCATTGTGCAGGATGCAGGGTACTTAACTGGCTGGGTATCCACGATTGAAGACGCGGAAATTCATTTGACAAATATTTCGTACTTATATCGTGATGTAAATATAAAGCTACATAATTCACCAGATAAAAGTATTTTCGTTCCCATTGTAAGCCGGGTAGGTGCTAATGAGGCGATAAAGAGTTATTTAAAAAAACGGTTACATCCTACTATATGGACTGTATTAAAAAAGATATATTATAAAATGGGTGGGAAACCTATAGGATAAGCGGTGGTGTGAATGTTGAAAATAGCAGTTTGTGTGCATCTTTATTATGTAGAAATGTTTCAAGAAATAACATTCTATCTTGATAATTTTTGCGATATTTCATATGATCTTTATTTTACTATTCCGCAGGAAAACAAAGTATTTCTCCCCGTCTTAAAAGGGCGTTATCCTCATGCTAAGGTGATTGTCACTGACAATGTAGGCTTTGATATTTATCCGTTTCTATGCTTTCTTAAGGAGATTAATCTTGATTATTATGATGTTGTTTTTAAACTACATAGCAAAAAGGATATACCTATTGAGTTTAGTCGCAATGGAGTAGATTTAAGTGGTTCCAAATGGCGTGATTATATGTTTCAAGCGCTTATGGGAAGTCAGCAACGGGTCAAGTATGTGATGAGAATAATGGAACGGCATCCACACATCGGAATGGTGTGCGCACGTGAAGTTCTGCTACGTGGTTCAGCGATGATTGCACAGGATATCGACTTGATAAAGGTAGAGGCAGCGATGCAAGAGTGTAAGCTATTAATCAGAGAATGGGAATATGTAGCAGGCTCTATCTTTGCAGTTCGCAGTAAGCTGTTAAAACCACTGAAGAATAGGAATTACTTGAAAGCTGATTTCCCTCCATATTTTCCTAGAGATTGGAATGGTCTTCCCTACTGCCTTGAACGTGTCTTCGGATGTTTGGTTTCAGCTCAGGGTATGGTGATTGGCGGGCTGCCGCCAGTTTGATCGACTCATTTGTTCGTGACTACTGCGATATCTGCAATCTTATGTTTCAAGAGAGATTACGGGCAAGCAACAAGCTCCTTATGAAGCTTTGGGAGTTAAACCTCCGACCTAGATATAAAATCTCGGGAGTTTAGGTTAAAAATCTCCTTGGTTCCTGCATTAAAGATTTTATCATCCAGAAACGAGCATTAGGTTAAGTCTTCAACCCGAATACTGTATCACTTTTATAGACTTGTGGCCGATAAGTTTCTGGGAGATAGCACCCTCACATGGACAATAGCCTTTGCCTCTGGATTCAGTCAAACCATGGAGATTATTCAAACGGCCTTTTGAGGAGGATTACTCCTATAAGGCAGCTTGGCAAATATATGAAAGGGCTTGGCTACGATGTTTATGTCACTCATGGTTACTCCCGGATAGGCAGATTAAGGTATGAGGCCCTATATCTATATGACCTTCGAGTTGAAAGCCTTTTTCAATGCCATTGATCAGTACCCTTCTTCACCGTTCTCTCCGACCAGGAGATATGTCATACCGATCATTTTCCGCATGCTGTACTGCTGCGGGCTGCACAGCCCAGAAGCATCAATAAGGATGGAAACTGCTTTCATAAATCCATATATAACAATTGGTTCCATGAATTTTGGGATAAGTTGCCTGAATCTAGTGCAATTAGAGGAAATTCAGCAAGAGTTCATGACTTCGTAAACGTCAAATAAACCCGCACCTAATTACGATGCGGGTCAGTCTTCCTCCTAAGCGTGCTTCTCTGATATCTCATCGTTTGGTTTCGGGGAAAACACCTTCTTCGGCAAAGCGTTACTTCCAGGGAGAAGTTCTTCGATGGATTGTTAGGTAGCCCGGGTTTCCCTAGATTAGGGCTGTTCGTGAAAATCCACGCTAAATACTCAAACAGATTCAAACCATTCTCTCTTGCTGTTACGATCAGGCTGTAATAAATAGCACTGGCTCTTGCACCGTTGGGTGTGTTGGAAAAAAGCCAATTCTTACGTTTATGTGCGTAAGAACATAAACGTAATTATGTTCCGAATATATTTATGTGCCCAGCGTAAACGCAACGATGGTGCAGTCCCAGATATTGTGTAAAATAACAGTGCAAAATTTTTGAAAGGAGCACTGTTATTATGCCAACATTCAAAATCAGTGAAGACACACGCCGCGAGCTTGAGAGATTCAAAGAGTACATGCGAAAACAGGAGTACAGCGATGCATCGGTCAGCGGGTACGGCACCTATCTTTCGCGATTCCTGCGGCAGACCGAATTACTGCAGGCAGACACATCAAAAGAAGCGTTCGAAGTCTTTCTCGAAACCGAAAAAGTGAATAACTCGCGAACCTTCAAGTATTGCCGCGCCGCATTGAGCTTGTATTACATGATGGTCAGCGGCAACAGACTGAAGAGCAGCACCGAAACCACTTCAACACCTGAACTAGCAGGCCAGCTTCAACACTTCCGTGAGTATTCGCTGCAGATTAAGCATATTAAAGAAGACACTGCTAATTCGGAAGTCAATCATGTGCGACGGTTCCTGCAACACGCTTTCATACACAACCCGCAAGGCTTCGCCAAGGGATTGACAGCGGAGGATATCCGAAAGTATGCAGTGGAACGGCTTGCTACGCTTTCACTTGAGTTTGACACCTCAAAAACTGAAACTATTGAATTTCAAGGGTTTGAAAGGTTCATTTTTGGGCGTGCCACTACAATTAACTATTTATGGTAATTATCTTACATCTCCTGTACTCGTTCAGGAATCCGAAGCCCTACTGCCTTAAAGGCCATAGCCGCTGCTCCATGGATTTCCGTTCTGACTAAATGATCCTGGTCCTTTAGTTTAAGCTTAACGGCATGAACTTTTCTTAAAGCTCTTATTACCTCCGTATAGCCATACTCGCTTGCGCAGTTTTCCAGGAGTTTCTGGAACCTGATCTGTATCACCAGGGCTAAAAAGCAAAGCATGATGTGACCAGAGATTCGCCTTTCTTTCCAGTGGTAAACAGGGCGTAAGTCGAGAGTACTCTTGAGATTCCGGAAGGCCCGTTCTATCTGCCATAAGTCACGATACGCTGTGGCTACCTCTTCCGTTGGGAGCTCGGTATTGGTTTGTAGGATATAGAGTCCATCGAAAACAGCAGCTTGCTTCAATTTATCGGTATTAATCGTTGCTGCTTCGGCAGTCACATTGATATATTTTTTGTATTCACTATGGCCGATTAAATCCTTAATGCCCCCATGTTCCAGCTTGCTTCTCAGTTTCATCTCAATGTGTTCTCGGACGAGCTGATCGCGTTTGGCTTCCTCTTCGTTTAAGCACACAATATAACGTTTCTCCTGATGGAGGACTTCTTTAACCTTTAGATTATCCTTCACGAAGGGATAAGGTTGCGCAGATGCTGCAAGCTCTGGACCAGCCTTTATATTACGCATACGAACCCCAAGGATGTAGTGAAGTTGCAATTCTTCAAGCAGTTCCAAGGTTCGTTTCCCCATCATGCCCCGATCCCCAACGACAATGACTCGCTGGATAGTAAAGCGCTTTTTCAAATCACTTACAGCCTCAATAAAGGCATCCGTATCCGGCGTGTTTCCTGGGAACACATGATGAGCTATGGGAATCCCGTCTCTGGACATTAATATACCTATCATGACCTGAAGGCGGTCGGGACGATGATCCTTGGAATGCCCGTATTCCAAGAGGTCAAAGGCTCCGGCATCTCCTTGGACATACGTGGAGGTGGTATCAAAGAACACCAAATCCAGCTGCTGCGTGAACAGGTTGGTATGGTGAAAAAATAATTGCTCTTCGAGAGTGTCTTTGTTTTCATCGAGAAAGTCAATGGCTCTATAGAAGTGGTGAAGCTTTAAACTTTCAAATTCAGGGCGATAGACGGAATCTTTCCAATCGCTAACTCCCAATTTACTGGTAGGCTCTGTCAAACGATTTAAGACCATACAAAAAATAGCTTCTTGAACATCGATGCTCAAGTCTCTCTCGTTAAAGAGCCCGGCAAAAATTTTATGGAGACCAAGGTTTTCCCAAAGCCGACGAAAGACCATAGAAGGACCAAATTCTTTGCTCCAATCCGCAAAGAGATCTTCCGCAGCATCAACCACTGCGAGCGTATCGGAGAACTTCGCCAGAGAGCGAATAAGGTCGTCAAGTTTCCCATTTTGGAGATCCTCCACTCTCCCCAAGTTACAAAGGACTTTCTGACGAACTTTACCCTCTTCGCGCCGACTCTCAACAAGTTGAAGGTAACGGCGTGGTGAGCCGTCCCGGTTGTAGGCAGTTTTAATTCGCGCAAACATATCACTACAATTATACCAAGTAAATCTCTATTACTCAATAATAATCACGAATGTGCGGCACTACATTTCGGTTTTCGAATGGTAATTTTACTTATTTGTACATTTCAAACCCGCATGGGGAGCCATAATTACAATTTAACTGTAACAAATTTTAAGGCGTTACTGTCAAACTCGAGTTGGGCAGTGTTGCTGAAGACCTTCTTCTACTGCCGCTAGGACATCTTCAAAGCGAAATTCAAGATTTAGCAGCAATATCTTAGCGAATTCACGGTATCCTTCGGGATCTTTACTACAAAGCCTAACTCTAAGTTTTTGGTAGACTTCAGGAAGCTTTCTGACCACTAAAGCATTTTTTGCAGCGCGAGGTTTGGTTTTAATGATGGGCAAGTAATGCTCTAACTTCATCACTTTCTCGCCACGGCTGTAGGTGCGCTCATGGACCGTGACCAGCTTAGTGGAGTCATACACCTCAATCCGTTCAACAAACGCTTCTACTCTAAGATGGCGATTTCCGTATTCAACCGGCACAGAGTAATGGTTACGGTCCAGTTGAAAAAGAAGCAATCGACTTGAGGACACCATATGAGTTCGCGAGCACTTAAAAGGTACGGATGGAAGAGGTCTTAGACCTTCTCGTTCTTGCTCCCATTCCTTAATCCGGGCTTGTCGTTGTTTCTCACACCAACGAAGAAGCTGCTCATTGAGCTCATCAAGGGAACTGACGTGAGGAACTGGAACCATCGCGTTACGCCGCACAAACTTGACGAGATTTTCAACGGTCCCTTTTTCGTTTCCACTGGCTGGATTACAAAAATCACTGTCAAATAAGTAATGGGCTCTTAGGCTTGAAAAGACGGCATGTTCTTGGCGATGTGGACCCTTAAGGATCTTGGTTACAGCGGTTTTTGGATTGTCATAGACCAAGCTTGCTGGAACTCCTCCTAACCACTCGAAAGCTCTTTTATGCCCTTCAAGAAAGGCTTCCAATCTTTCCGTAGGGGAAGCCCAAACAAAAGGGACAAGGCTCGCTTTTAACCTCAGACAGAACAGGCATACTTCTGTATATTTACCGCCGATGTAGACTTTAGCTCTACCCCAATCGACCTGAGCTTGTTCACCCCAATCCGCAGTTAAAGGGATGAACATCTCAACATACTTTTTCTTTTCCTTTTGAACAAAGGTCCTAACAGTAGATTCTCCGCCTGTAAATCCATGTTCTTCTCTTAGGCGGTCATAAATCTTTCTTGCTGTATGTCTTTGTTTAGGTGGTGCGGATTCATCTTGCTTTAACCACTCACGAATAATCTCTTTATAGGGTTCTAGAACGGGTGAGGGCCTGTCCTTAGTAAGGTTATATTGAGGTATATTGGAATCTTTAAGGGCCTTTCGTATGGTTTGCCGGGCTAAATTCAGGTTGCGACTAATCTTCCGGATAGACCACCCTTCAACAAAGTGCTTTTTTCTGATATACTCTTTATCGACCATCTCTAACATGTCCTTTCCCCCTGTGCGATTGTTGTCTCAGCAACTCCAATCATACAGGATTAGGCTCTAGAGGTGGTCAACTTTTTGGTTAGCAAAGTGTATTTTGGTGGTCAATATTTATGTTAGCACTACTAGTACAAAAGCGCTACTCAAAGATGGCCCGTGAAGATGAGGAGTTTGTAAAATTGATTGACGATAGCTTGGTAGAAGACGGTGTGTACAAAGTTGAACGTCTTAATGATGAGGCGTTCCGGGAACTCATACGGAAACAGTTTCTGGATGTCGTTGGTATCAGCGACGAGGGGTTCCTATAATCTCCTGGAAACAACCGACACTTGTCAAGATGCCGGCTGATTTGACGTTTACCTTTGAAAATTTATATATGAAGATTTTCGAGATATAACCACTAATTTACTGAGGTCCTTGCCAAAGCATCCAAAATGAGTTACCCTAAAAAGGACTCGAAACCTAGAAAAGGATGTGAGCAACATTATGCTAAAAAAATTATCGATGGGCTTGATAATTCTTGCCTTGATTTTTGGGATTGGGGGATGTGGCGGCAAGACTAATGGTGAACAACCTCAGAATCCCTCCACTGGGCAGACCCAGCAAGAGGAACCTCTAAAACCCCAGTATTTGACACCTATTCCGGAAGGAACGCCTCTTGGTGAGTCCAACATGAAGCTGTCGGAACAGATTATGGGTCAAAAAGATGTGCTGGGCACTCAAATCTACGAACAAATGGAAACTGTCTTTGGGGATATTACGTTTAATGCCGGGGTGGACAAGGCTTATGCCAACCAGTTGATCAAAGAACTGTTGGCGCAGATGAAGACCAATTATCCGGGAAAACCCCTTACTGCTCAAGCCATCAGTGACGGCCAGGTCATAGATTCCGTCAATTTCAAACCCTGATAACAGCGTTCTAATTTTTGCACCAAAAATTACCCAGCCACTAATGTGGTTGGGTTTGACTATTTTTCCGAGGTGGGGCGATGAAAAAGATTTTAGTATCAGGCGGGGCAGGGTATATCGGCAGCCATACGGTTCAGGCTTTGGCTGAAGCCGGCTATGGGCCGGTGGTTCTGGACAGTTTAATCACCGGACACAGGAAAGCTGTAAGCGAGGATATTCCTTTTTATCATGGGGATATAGCCGACGAAGGGCTTGTCACAGACATCATAAACAAGGAAGAAGTCCGTGCAGTGATCCATTTTGCCGCCCGGAGCCTGGTGGGGGAATCGGTGCAAAAGCCGGATCTTTATTTTGAAGAAAATACGGCGAAGACCAATCGTTTTGTCAGCACCTTACTGCAAGGCGGCGTGAACACCATTGTTTTTTCCTCGACAGCCGCCGCTTATGGCAATCCTGAAGAAATTCCGATTCCGGAAGAGTCCCACCCAGAGCCGATTAACCCTTATGGGGCTTCAAAGCTGATGATAGAGCAGTCCTTTTATTGGTTGGAGCAGGCTTATGGTTTAAAGTGGATGGCTCTGCGCTATTTTAACGCGGCAGGAGCGGCCTGGGACGGCTCTCTGGGGGAGGCTCATACACCGGAGACCCATCTGATTCCCCTGGTCCTCAAAACGGCCCTGGGACAAAGAGAGGCCATCTCCATTTTTGGCACCGATTATAAGACTCCCGATGGAACTTGTATCCGGGATTACATCCATGTCCTGGATCTGGCGGAGGCTCATATCCGGGCTTTGGAAGCCCTGGAACAAGGGGTGCCCTGCGGTGCTTATAATGTGGGAACCGGAACAGGGTATTCCGTACGGGAAGTGCTCGCCATGGCCGGGAAGGTGACCGGCCTGGATATTCCCGTTCTGGAGGCTCCCCGCAGAGAGGGGGATCCGGATAGGTTGGTGGCCAAAGTCGAGAAGATCCAAAGAAGGTTAGGGTGGCAGGCTCGCTATAGTGATCTGGAGACCATTATCAAGACGGCCTGGCAGTGGCATCAAAAACATCCCCATGGCTATGGGGATTGATCTTGGAGATAGAATCAGATGCAGGATAAAGAAGGACAAAATAACTTAAGATTAATCCTTATCATCTCATGGGCGGTCGTCTTCCTTTGGATGGGTATCATCTTTTATCTGTCCGCTCAAGTGGCGGCTCAGTCCGATGAACTAAGCCAAGGGATCGCGGAAAGGCTGCTTAGTGCTGTCGCTAAGGCCTTTCCAGGGTTGAATGTGGATTACATCCAGTCAAATTTCATTGTCAGGAAATCTGCTCATTTCTTAACATATTTAGTTCTCAGTGTATTGACCATGAATGCCTTAAGAAGGAGCGGCATCAAAGGAATGCAGCAAATCGCCATTGCCATAGGGATCTGCGTTCTCTATGCAATTAGTGATGAGTTCCATCAGCTCTTTGTTCCGGGGCGCAGCGGTCAGCTTAAGGATGTGCTCCTCGATAGTGGGGGAGCTATTGTAGGTGCCGCTCTATATAGATTGTTCGGGAGGAGAGGATAAGCAGTGTTCTTCAACTGGGGTTTTATGAAAAAGACAGTGAAGGAATTAAGAAAAAATCAGTACCTCACAGCCAAGGATCTGGCCGATAAGCTCCATATTGATACTATCGATGTCCTCAACATGGACGATAAGAGGCTTAAAGATATTGAGGAGCCTCTTAAGTCGGAGATGATTCCCATCCTTAGAGGGGACTATATGGACAGGCTGCCCAATTAAGTTTTCTCACCATTTATAGGTGGAATAGGTTTGGATACCTGTCATATTGGTGCCGGCCACAGGGGCCAGTCTTTGAGCTGTGACAAGGATGCAGAATGATAACCCCCCTATGTTAGCATAGTTGTCATAGGCCTCCGAGAGAAGTATAGTGAGTTAAGAGAACTCGGAGGAGGAGAACAATGGCAAAGTATAGCGAGGAATTTAAGCATTCAATTATGTTAAAGATGATGCCACCACAGAATCAATCCGTCAGTGCAATTGCAAGGGAAACTGGTTTATCAGAAGCCACCCTGCATGTGTGGAGAAGACAAGCTAGAGCCAAGGGTATGGCTGTTCCCGGCGGGGAACAGGAAGTTGAGCGTTGGAGCACTCAAGATAAGTTCCTGATTGTCATGGAGACTGCTCTCCTTAGTGAAGTGGAAATGGCTGAGTACTGCCGGGGCAAAGGGCTATATGTTGAGCAGGTTCAAGCTTGGCGTGATGCCTGTATGCAGGCCAATGGAGGAGTTGCCCAAGAAGCGTCACGTCTTCAGAAAGATCTGCTCGAGAGAGAACGAGAGATTAAGAAATTGGAGCAGGAGCTTCGTCGTAAGGAATCAGCTCTTGCGGAGACTGCAGCCTTGTTAGTTCTAAGAAAAAAGGCAAATGCGATTTGGGGGGACAGCGAGGACGCTTGATCGGCGCCTCGGATTGCAAAAGGCCATCATGCTGATTAAAGAAGCCATTCAGGCCGGTGCCAGAGAAACGATGGCTTGCAATGAATTGGGGATAAGTCGACGCACTTTACAACGTTGGAGAAGTGAAACAACTCCTCTAGAAGATCAACGACCTTTTGTCAAGCGGCCTTCTCCGCGGAATAAACTAACTCAAGAAGAAACCCGAGAAATTGTCTCTGTTGTGAATCAACCGGAATATCAGAGTCTTCCACCCAGTCAGATTGTTCCAATGCTCGCAGATCAAGGAATCTACATAGCATCCGAATCAACATTCTACCGCATCTTAAGGCATCATAATCTCCAGCATCTTAAGGCATCATAATCTCCAGCATCATCGAGGTCATAGTAAAGTTCCAATCCGTAAGCCCATTTCAACTCATTGTGCCACTGGGCCGAATCAGGTCTGGATGTGGGATATAACATGGTTACCCGGTCCTGCTCGGGGCATTTACTTCTATCTCTATTTAATTCTGGATTTGTTTAGCCGCAAAATCGTTGCGTGGGATATCTGGTTGGAAGAATCCGCTGAAAACGCGAGTCAATTGGTGCGGCGTGCCGCCTTGTCAGAGCAATGTTCCGTGCCGTTAAAGCCGCTTATTCTCCATTCTGACAATGGGAGTCCAATGAAAGGAGCCTCCCTATTAGAGACCTTGTATCAACTTGGGATCACTCCCTCAAGGAGCCGTCCTCGGGTGAGTAATGATAATCCCTACGCAGAATCTATTTTCAAAACCTGCAAGTATCGGCCGAATTATCCTTCAGCAGGATTTGCTGATTTGACCCAGGCAAGAACATGGGTATTCGATTTTGTGCGGTGGTATAACCTCGAACATAGACATAGTGGTCTGAAGTTCTTAACACCGCATCAACGACACACTGGAATGGACCAAACTATTCTCGAAAGGCGACATAAACTCTATGAAGCAGCTAAGGCGGCCCATCCGGAGCGCTGGTCGCGTGATGTTCGCAATTGGAGTTTGAAGCAAGAGGTATGGCTCAATCCAGGAGTATTAAACCTGAAAATATTAAGGAGAAGAAATTCCCTTAACTTATATGTGAATCTTGGGGTTTAGCGACAACTATGTTGACAAACACCGGAAACGACTGAAGAGCGGGAAATCCTAAAAATGATGCATATCAATTGCAATAACATGGGTTCATAACTAAATATTTGAAGATATCGTTCAAAGATGTTATCCGTATTGATTTTTTTGTGTATAATATATGCAAAGGGAGGTGTTGGGATGATACCAAGAAACGAGTATTTGGAAAACCTGATCAGTTTCCGGGACAAACAGCTTATCAAAGTAGTGACAGGTATCCGCCGCTGCGGAAAGTCCACCCTGTTTGAGCTATATCAGGATTATTTACTGCAAAATGACGTGAAGCCGGAGCAGATCATCGCGTTCAACCTGGAAGATGGGGACTGGGCCGAGATTGAAAACAGCAAGGATTTGTATGAGCTTGTGAAGGCCAGATTGCTGCCCGACAGGATGAATTACGTCTTTTTGGATGAAGTGCAGCGCGTAACCGATTTTCAGAAGGCGGTTGACAGCTTGTTCATCAAGAAAAACTGCGACGTGTACATCACGGGGTCCAACGCCTATCTGCTGTCCGGGGAGCTTGCTACGCTATTGTCCGGGCGGTATGTGGAGATCAAGATGCTGCCCCTTTCTTTCAAGGAATATGTGTCGGCCTTTCCGCCTGACAGCAGCATAGACCGGCTGTATCAAGACTATATCCACAACAGCTCTTTTCCATATACATTGGAATTAAAGCGGCAGAAAGATATCCGGCAATACCTGGACGGGCTTTATGACTCCATCGTGCTGAAGGACATCGTGGCCCGCAGGCGGTTTCCCGACCTGGCCATGCTTCAGAGTGTCGTGCGTTTTTTGTTCGACAACATCGGCAATTTGTGTTCTACCAAAAAGATCGCCGATACCATGACCTCGGCGGGAAGAAAGATCACCGTGCATACGGTGGAAAGTTATCTGACGGCACTGACGGACAGCTTTATCTTTTACCGTGTGGGCCGGTATGATGTCAAGGGCAAGCAGTATCTGAAAACCGGAGATAAGTATTATGCTGCCGACATGGGCCTGCGGTACAACGCTCTCGGTACGAAGAAAGCCGATGCGGGGCATATCCTGGAAAACATCGTCTACTTGGAACTGTTGCGCCGTGGTTATGAGGTTCATATCGGCAAAGTGGGTGCTGCTGAAATTGACTTTATTGCCATTGGGCCAGAGGGAGAGGAATACTACCAGGTGGCCTATACGGTGATGGATGCTGACGGAAAGACCCTTCAGCGGGAGCTTGCGCCCCTTGATGCCATCAGCGACCACAACCCGAAGTTTCTGTTGACGATGGATCACGGTCCCTTGGTTTCCCACAACGGAATTAAGCAGCTTAACGCACTGGACTGGCTGTTGAAGTGAGCTTGCCGCCCTTAGTTTGCCCATCCAAAATCGGATTCGTGTCCGATTTTAGATGGGCAGATTTTTGTAAGTGGTCATTTTTTGGCAGTTGATTATTGAAGAGATATTAAATTATTCAAATATTTGGTGATTGTCAAGTGAGTCAGTATTGTGACTGCTTAAAACTTATGAATCCGACATAATATTACAAAAACCACGCGAAGGATGTGGTAATATCGTTTATAGTGGAAACTATATCTATTTGTGGACAAAGGTGGATTATGATAATAAGGTATAAACGGTGTTGTGTTCTTGGACAGGCTTGTGCCGTTTATCACTCTTTTCTGGAGAAAGGATTTTGGAAACTCTTTGATATTTTAAATATTTTTACAACAAAATCATTTGTCATATTGTTAAGATATAGCTAATTAGAGTTCGCTATCTGAGTTTGAGGGGGAGGGCATAAAAATGAGATTGTGTGAATTATTAATTAAAAATTTTTATTGTATCGACAGTGTGGGAATTAGAGTTAAAATTGACAATATTATTGTTTTAATTGGGCCTAACAATGTTGGAAAAACAACTGTTCTGAAAGCATATGAGTTGTTTACTAAATCTGGTGAACCACAGCCGATCGAGAGCTTCTATCAAAATAAAGAAGAAAATGCTATTGAAATAACGGGAATCTTTTCAGACATTAGTGATGAAGACAAGAAGCAAATAGGGGAGAAATGGCTATATACGGATTCTGAATATGGTGATGTTATAAAATATAAGTGGCGATGGAATAAAGTGAACGAAAAAGCAAAGAAACAATCATGGAATGAGGCAGAAAAGAAGTGGGAATCTGGAGGAATGGGTGGATGGGATTCTAAAATAGCTAGCTGTCTGCCAACTCCCTTAAAAATAAACCCTTTTGATGACGCTGCTTCATTAGAAAAGCAGATTGTGGATATTTTAACTACTGCGGTTAAAGAAAGCATCAAATCGGATAACTCGAAATTATCTGGGATGATTGATCAGATGAATACCTTAGCTAATGAAGTAAAATCAGAAATCAATGAAGAGTTAAGTAAAACGACAAGCAAACTTCAAGATAATATCGGGGATATTTTTCCTGAGCACAAAATTGATCTTATGCCACAAGCGGGAAAAATTGATGTTGATAAGATTTTGGC
This sequence comes from Desulfitobacterium hafniense DCB-2, assembly GCF_000021925.1. Taxonomy (NCBI): domain Bacteria; kingdom Bacillati; phylum Bacillota; class Clostridia; order Eubacteriales; family Desulfitobacteriaceae; genus Desulfitobacterium; species Desulfitobacterium hafniense. Next base: position 4,720,081 of record NC_011830.1, on the reverse strand, counting down.
GTCAGGAACACATATTAGGGTTGCGGATTCTTTAGGTACTTTTTATCCGTTAATAAATCAGGGAAGTGGGCTGCAGCGTGCTTTTCTCTGGTCAGCTATCGAGGCATTAGCGGATACAGGAAACTATAAATCGGGAAAGAAAGTACTATCTAGTAATGAACCTAGAATTCTTCTTGTTGAGGAACCTGAATCCTTTCTTCATCCACCAGCTATTCGCGCTGCCAGAGAGGCCTTATATAAAATTGCAGATTTAGAGAATTGGCAAGTTATGATAACTACACATTCCCCCATATTTATAGATGTGTCAAAGCCCCATACAACTATTGTTAGAGTTGAAAAGCAGTGTGACTCTTCTACTAAAATCTTTTCCACTGATAAGGCAGATTTTGATGAAGACGAGAGAGAAAGATTACAGATGATAAGGAATTGCCATCCTACGATAAATGAATTCTTTTTTTCAGATAAAATTATATTAGTTGAAGGGGATACCGAGCAATCAACATTATCAGAACTCAAAGGTAATACAGATATAACAATTGTAAACTGTAGAGGAAAAGCAAATATCCCTATGTTTCAAAAGATTTTAAACCACTTTGGATTAAGCTATACTGTGGTGCATGATTTAGATTCTCCAAGGGTAAAAAGAAAAGAAAAATGGATCACAAATGCAATGTGGAGTATAAATAATAAAATTGTTGATGAGGCGAATAAAAAGGATGGCAATTTGGTTATTGTAAATGTCCCAGATTTTGAAGGACAATTTTTTGGCTATCTTCAAAAGGGAGATAAGCCTTATAATGCAGTTAAAGAACTGGCTAAACAGGAGAAAGAAGAAGTTAGAGCTGAACTAAATGAGATCTTAACTAACACGCTTGCAGGGGATTTTTCTAGAATCATTAATTTAAAAGAGCAATACAGAAAACTTGCACAAGAATATGCTGTAGTCCAATCTGACGAAAAAGAAGCATGGGAATTTGACGATTGAAGTTGCCAGGTAGTGCTACATACTCCCGAAAAAACTATTTTGCTGCTTTAATTACCTTTATCTCAACATTCTGATTTTCGACTTTTATACTTAATTTATCTACCTTGTCTTCAAGCGCGGATAGTTTTTCGTAGGTGAGGGTATATCCGTCGTATAAAGCTTTAAAATTAGTATCCATTTTGTCTTCAAGTCTAACGATGTCTTGTCTGGTAGCCATATTGGAGATGTCCTGTTTGGTAGCCATATTGGCGATGTCCCGCTTGGTAGCCATATTGGAGATATCCTGCTTAGTAGCCATATTCTGTTTGAGTTCCTGCATCTCTATATACATTTTTTCTAATAAATCGAACATCTTATCATCCATCTATATCCACCTCATCAAATTTATGTTATATACTGTATAACATAATAATATAACAAAGACTTATCTTGATGCAACAGGGTATTCGCAAGGAAGTTGGGAGAATGGGCAGGAATGGCCAATCTCTGGGTGGTACGCGATGCCTTTGAGCAAATGAAGGAGAGTTATTTTATTGATACACTCATCTATTAATGTATGTTAGATGATGGCCGCCTTTGCATCCTTCCTCAGTTTAAGACGGCACCTAGGCCGGAGGGAGAGGAATGCTACAAGGTGGCCTATACGGTGGTGGATGCTGACGGAAAGACGCTTCAGCGGGACTTGCGCCCCTTGATGCCATCAGCGACCACAACCCGAAGTTTCTGTTGACGATGGATCACAGTCCCCTGGTTTCCCACAACGGAATTAAGCAGCTTAACGCACTGGACTGGCTGTTGAAGTGAGGCAGATTATCATATAGACAGATGGCTCCGCAGACTCTCCCTTCGTCTATTTTAATATCTGATATTGTAATAAACGACTTCCGGGAAAGCTGTCAAATCGTTCAAGCATGCATCAGAGTCCTATGAAAAGCCTAGGGCTCGAACTCATAGGAAATGTCCTCTCCCAGCATCGTCACTTGCAGGGATTGGGCAACGCTGATATAGCGCACGCCGCGGTCAAGCTCGCTTTGATCCGCAGGACCAGGGAAAAGGACCCAAATGTTCTTGCCGGTTGCTTCCCGGCAATTGGCCAGCGTATCTTTCAGGAGCTGTGCTTCTTTGGCATTGATGAAATCGGCCGGGCTGAGGGACATGAGGAGAAAGACATTGGCGCTCTGGATTTCATCCAGGGCTGTGAACAGCCGGGTCCATTGCTGTGGGTCGCTTCTCCTCAGCCCGCCCTGGCTTACATCCAGCTGGAGGAAGGTGCTGTTTTGATAAGTAGAGGATTGATACCCTGAACCGGCGGCCAGTATAGGTGTTTGGGCATCCCCGGCTCCCACTTGGGTGATGGGAGCGGTGTAAACCCCCGGTGCATTGCCGCCGGTGAGCAAGGAAAACAGGAAATTGTCGGGACCGGAGGTGAAATCAGCCTGCCGGTTCGCTTCGTCTTTGGGAAGGGTATCTGCGGGAATGCTGCTCGGATCGATAGTCGGGCGCTTCTGGATCAGAGCCGACAAGTCGTCAAAATAGATCTTCCCCCAAGGGTTGGCGGGATCGGTGTTTTCTATGTAGAGTCTGGTGAGATAAGCGGGAGAGTCGATCCCGGATAAGGACGCTGTGCTCTCTTTCCAGCCGGTCCAATTGAGGTCGGAGGCGAATTCGACGGTGTGTTTCACATTGGCGGAGTCTATGACTTCTCCTTTGATGCGATTCGAGTTGGGGCTGATATTATAAAGCCACAGGGATAACCCGGTAGTGGCCGGATCAAGGGGGAGCCCCTGCTCGGCAAAGAGGACAGAGATCTGGTCCTCAGAGTTACCATATAAGAAATCATACACCAGCTGTCCGGAAGACTCCCCGGCGTAGAATTGATCAGCGTTGAGTTCGAAATAACCCTGGCCTGTTTGCGGGTCGGCTTGGAAGCGTGGCTCATCCGACCGGCCGGAGCTTTCGAAGGGATGCAGGAGCTCCATGGAATCCAAAGTAACGGCAACGGCGCTGTAGGCATAGGTGTCGCCGACGGCGGCCCGGATAGTGCCGGTACCGGTGGTGACGGGGGTGAAGACGCCGGCTTCGCAACTACCGATGTCGCCGTCAACGTTCCATTGAACATCCCGGCCTTCGATGACCGCGGCATAACCTTGGGGGTCGAGACCCTTTACCCGGATGGCTTTATTTTGGTACAAAGGAAGGTCGAATTTGGCCGGATTGAGGGTAAGCTGCACCGGGGCGCTTAAGACTTGGATGTCCAGCTCCGCCTCCAGTCCGTCGAGGGTGGCTGTTACTTTCCCTGGGCCTGGGGAAGCCGGATAGAGGATATTGTCCTGAAAGCTGCCGTCGATCCCGCTGACATCCCACTGAACTTCTCTTGGGTCGAGCTCCACCGGATTGGCATAGCGGTCGATGCCCTTAAGGGAAAAAGTTCTCGAAGTATCGGCAAATATGTTGGTGTCTTCAGTCTCAATGATCAGGCGGTCCAGCCGGCCGGCGGGGGCTGCGGAGAAAATCCCGATGCCTGATGCCACATTTCTTAGGATGCCTTCGGAAGGAAGGTTGACTACATCAGGGGAAAAGGCCCCGGGCTGTCGGGCGGCCATGGTGGTGGATGCGCCGCCGTCAAACATAATAGCCTGATACGCCCCTAATTCCAGCATCAGCTCGGCGGATTCCTGCTGGGTCAATCCGATGCTGTTATCCTGCCTTCCGTCAACTGTAACCAGGATGAGTTCGCTCCCATCTTCAGTACTCCCGGCCATGGTCCGGGGGTTCCGTTGATTAAAGCTGGCGGTGCTGTAAGAAAAAGTGGCGGGGATTTCTCCGTCTTGGATAAGAAGGGAGGTTCCGGTGGTGGACATCTTCAGGTCGTTCCAGTCCGGCGTGGAGGTGACTTGGAATTGGAGCTGTTCGCCCGGGGCGGCCTGTTCCAGAAGTTTGGCCGCCTGCTCGCCTCGGGAGACGACGACGAAACCTTCCTCGGGAATCTCGGCGGCAGGCTGTCCTTCCCGGATCTCCAGGATTGTGTTCCCGCTTACGACGATTTCAACCAGATCGGGGCAGTTTTCGGTGGCGCCGATAGCCACAGGTCCCCACTTGCGATCCAGGACCGTAAGGTCTTGGTAGTCCTGCCTGCTCGGCTGGTTGTACTGGGTAACGGCAAAGGCGGTATCGTTTCCGGTGATGAGGGTAAGGTCATTTTTCCAATAGTGAAAAAGCAGCTGATTGGCATAGTCAACGGAAAGGGAGGCCATTTCATTTTTGCTCCGGTTATACCAGGCGGAGGTGGACAAAAGATCGCCGGCCCGGACGGTGGGGCCGTCTGCATAGCCTTTGCCGGCGGTGAACGGATTAAAGAAACTGCTGTTGACAGCAGCCACAGCCCCTTCCTTTTCGGCCAGGGCGGAAATGCTGACCAGGTCATCGGTGATCGAGTCATTGCTTAGGGTGTCAATTTTCACATAAGGGTTAGTCATATCCACACGCAGCACATTGATATTCAACCAGCCGCCGGTGGTAAAACGGGATATGTTCTCCAGGGTTACGCCGTCCGTAACGGTTTGTTGGGAGTGATCCTGGTAGAGGACGGGCAATTGGGCCATTACCGTGTTGGGAAGCGCCGTCACACTTAAAAACGCAGCAAGAAACAGGGTCGGAATTTTTCTTAATCTCTTCATGATTCTCTCCTCAATAAAAGTGTTGATAAGACTTCAATCAGATTCCTGGGTTAAAAAGTGAACTCCATCAAAAGGGGCTGAATCTGAGAGTGTCTCTATTTATATAAGACGTAATCTCTTGTCCCATTCTAACATTAATAAATAGAAGAGGGTAGAACGAGCAAACTCCCGCCAAGACAAAAAAGAGGGCTGGTTCGCGTTTTTTGTCACTAAAAAAGTTTGCCTATCCCAAATCGGATTCGTGTCCGATTTGGGATAGGCAAACTAAGGGGGGCTGGAGCCTGGCTTTTCACCAGAGAATATTTGAATGATTACGCCTTCCATGCAATACACGATGGATTTCATGTCGTCCTGGGCAATTTGCAGTACCTTTATCTTATACGTGTTATTCCCTTCGTATTGGTGCCGGCCACAGGGGGCTGGTCTTTGAGCCGTTCCATCATATATGAAGCCAGCTGGCCGGCGTCCTGGCTGCATTTTTCCTTAGTCTGAGGGTCAAGCCTGGCGAGTTGATCCAGAGTGGTCAGCAGCTCCTGGAAGGCGTCGGCGATGGTTTGGCAGCAGGCGGTGCATTTTTCCTCATAGTTCGTGACGAGGGAGGGTGCGGGCGCTCTCTGTTCCTTTACAGCCTGACTCAATTGCCGGGTGGTCATAGAGCCAAGATCATGCTGCGCGATAAATGCTTCCCGCTCTTCCTCCGGAAGGCCAAGGAGCAGGACCGCCTTAGTGTAGGTTAAATTCCCAAGCGCTTGGGAATTTGGATCGTCATCTGCCAGGGAGAGAAGTTTAGGTCCATACGCTTTATATAGGTTCATTAGGTTTGCCGCCGTGCTCTTGGAAAAACTGACCGATTCCTTGAGCCATTTCAGCCATTCCCCATGGTTGAGCAATTCCTTGGCTTCTTTCAGGAGGCGGCCCACCTCAATGGCGTTTTTCAGCAGCATTTTTCCGGACTCCCGGTTAATGGCATTGATTTCAGTCCTTTCCTTTGTGGCTCTACTTTCTCTATTCATAGGTGGGATGGGTTCGGACCCCTTTCATGTTGGTAGTGACAACAGGGGGCCATTCTTTGAGCCGTTCCACCATATATGAAGCCAGCTGGCCGGCGTTCTGGCTGCATTTCTCCTTAGTCTGAGGGTCAAGTCTGGCGAGCTGCAGCAGAGCGATCAGCAGCTCTTGGAAGGCGTCAGCGATGGTTTGGCAGCAGGCGGTGCATTTTTCCTCATAATTCGTGACAAAGGAGGTTTCGGTTGCGAGTGTAGGTGCAGGTGCAGATGCAGATTTGTGTTTAGTACTGTTTTCCCGCTGGGGCTTGACGGTTCTGGTAACATATTGGATTTGGATATCTCCCGAATTTGGGGGTGTGGGCCGGACTGGGGATTCAGTTTGGAGCTCAGACTGGGGTTCTACCTGAGATTCAGCCTGAGACTGAGGCTGTTCTTTGACCGGAGTAGGTGCTCTCTGTTCTTTGACGGTCTGACTCAATTGCCGGGTGGTCATAGAGTCAAGATCATTCTGCGCGACAAATTCTTCCCGCTCTTCCTCGGGTAGGCCAAGAAGCAGGACCGCCTGAGTGTAGGTTAAATTCCCAAGCGCTTGGGAATTTAAGTCGTCGTCTGATAGGGAGAGAAGTTTAGGTCCATATTCTTTATATAGGTTCATCAGGTTTTCAGCCGTGCTCTTGGAATAATTGACAGTTTCCTTGAGCCATTTCAGCCATTCGCCATGATTGAGCAACTCCTTGGCCTCTTTGAGGCGGCGGCCCACCTCGATGGCGTTCTTCAGCAACATTTTTCTGGATTCTCGGTTAATGGCGTTGATTTCCGCCGCGATGACAAAAGGTGTGCGTTCAGTGCTTGAAGCATTCATGAGTCGGCCCGTCCTTTCCATTGTGAATCTACTTATAAAATATGCGGACGGGGTGGGACTGGTGAAAATGATATGCCTTTTAAAGCAGAATAAATCATGGTATACTTTTAATAGAAAGCGAATCAGCAGGAAATTTGTGTGTTGCAGGCCTGTAAAGGCGAAAAGGAGGAAAACCGGATGTCAGACGAGGATTTTAAGTCCTTTGTAAGGAAGGAACTAAGCGACATCAGACGGGATATGGCTCAGATGCAGCAAATGACGGCAGACTTGATTCGGATTGTCGGCAATACCAACGGGATGCTGGAAGAAGTTCAGCAAGATGTCAATGTGATGAAGCAGGACATCGGTGTGATGAAACGAGATATTGATGTGATGAAGCAGGACATCGATGTAATGAAGCAGGACATTAATGGGATCAAGCAAGATCAGAAGAGAATGAGCGATACCCAAGAGGAGCAGGGGAGAGTTTTGGAAATGCTGTCCTACCGTTCCTTAGCTCATGATGCCGATATCAGAGATTTGCGCAGGGTAAGGTAGATACTTAAATCCATAAGCTGCTTATTAAAAAGGGCAATTTGGACTCAACTTCCAAATTGTCCTTTCGTTCATTAAGAATCCTGTTTCACTAAGAGGAGATTGGCTGAAGTGTATAGAATATTCAGGCTTAGGAAATTTGTCGATTTGACGTAAAATGCAGAAGCGAAGGGAGTCTAGCAACGTTGATCTTTATACTGGATAATTTTGATTCCTTCACCTTTAACCTGTATCAATACTTCGGGGAATTGGGAGAAGAGGTTGTGGCACTGCGCCGTGATCAGTGCACTATTGATGCAATTGAAGAGCTTAAGCCTGAGCTGATCGTTATTTCCCCCGGACCCTGTGCACCCCGGGATACCCAGTTCACTTTGACGGTGATTGATTACTTTAAGGGCAAGGTTCCCATTCTGGGAGTCTGTCTCGGGCATCAGGCTATCGGTGAGATTTTGGGGGGAGAGGTCATTCGGGCCAAGGCGCCGGTTCATGGCAAAGTGTCTGAGATTCATCATGACGGCCAAGGCGTGTTTTTCCAGCTGCCCAATCCCCTGACGGTCACCCGTTATCATTCCCTTGCTTTAAGGCGGGAGAGTTTGCCTGAGGAACTCCTGATTACCGCAGAGACAGCTGATGGTGAGATTATGGGGATTCGCCACCGGGAGCTGCCCCTGGAAGGGGTTCAATTCCATCCGGAAGCCATTCTGACGGAAAAGGGGCATGACCTGCTGGGAAACGCGGTCAAGAATGCTCGGACATGGTGGCAGGCCCAGGGTCAAAGTGGGCACAATTCGCCATGGGTGATTCAAGAGCTGGCTATAGACCTTCAGCCGATTGAGTTGCTGGAGGCCTTTAAGGAAAGTGAGTACCCTTTTTTCCTGGATAGCGGGAGGAACTATGGGGGGTTGGGGCGGTATTCCTTTATGGGAGCTTTTCCTTTCCTGCAAGCCAGTGCCTGCAGGGATGGGGTAGAGGTGAAGCGCTTCGCTGGGGAAGAGGAAGGGAGCAAGGAAGACTTAAGCTCCCTTATCGGGCAGGAATGGCTGGCCTATCCTGAAGGAGAATCCCTAAAGATTCTGGATGATTTAGTGGAGCGTTATCGTGTCCCCAATCCCACGGAATTCCCCTTTGTGGGGGGAGCGGTGGGCTTTTGGACCTATGATTTGAAAGATGAGTTAGAGAAGATGCCTCAAAGCGGGATCAATGATCTGGACCTGCCCTTGTGGCGGTTTAGTTGGTATGACGGGATAGTGGTTTATGATCACGAGAACCGCCGCTATACCTTGCTGGCTTGTGGTATGACAGAGTCCGGAGAATGCCGGAGAGCCCTGGCCCAGGCAAGGGTAGAGCGGCTTGTCGGGGTATTGGAGGGATTCCTTGAGGGGCGTGGCGGAAAGGGAGACCATCCAGGGACGGCAGCAGCTTACCAAAGGCAGATAGGAGCCCGGATAGGAACCCAGCAAGAACGTTCGGGAACTTACCAAGGGCATGATGAAAGCCAAGATATGGAGCAGCCTCAGGAGCGGGTTCATTATACGGTGAGTAAGGAGCAGTATCTGCTGGATCTGCAGCGGGTTATCGACTACATCTATGCCGGAGATATTTATCAGGCCAACCTGACCCAGCGTTTCCAGTTTCCTTATACCAAGGAGCCTATGGCATTATATAAAGCCCTTCATGCCCATAACCCTGCTCCCTTTGCGGCCTTTTTGCCCTATGAAGACTTCCAGATTCTCAGCAGTTCCCCGGAACGCTTTGTACAGATCAGCGCCCAAGGTGAGATAGAGACCCGCCCTATTAAAGGAACCCGTCCCCGGGGCAAGACTCCGGAAGAGGATGAGGCTTATGCCAGGGAGCTCACAGAGAGCACGAAGGATCGGGCGGAACTGACCATGATCATCGATCTCCAGCGCAATGATTTGGGGAGGATCTGCCGCTATGGTTCGGTAAGGGTCACGGACTTGATTCGCCTGGAGCAATACCCTACCGTATGGCATTTGGTATCCACCATTGTCGGCAAGCTGAAGCCGGAACTAAAAACCAGTGAGATTCTGAAAGCCATCTTTCCCGGAGGTTCCATCACCGGGGCGCCGAAGATCCGGGCCATGGAGATCATCGAAGAGCTGGAGCCTTATAAGCGGGGGCTTTACACAGGAAGCATCGGTTATATGGGCTTTGACGGAGCCTGGGATACCAATATTGTGATCCGGACCATTCTCTTGAAAGATGGCCAGGCTTATTTCAATGGGGGCGGAGGAATTGTGGCTGACTCTGTTCCCGAAGAAGAATACCAGGAAGCCCTGCAGAAGGTGAAGGCTTTGCTCAGGGTATTATCTTATCCGAGTATTGGATAGTAGAGCCGGTGGATAAGACGGTTTTACGGTGGATTTGCGACAAGTGTTTGAGGGTATATAAATCTTAGTGGAGATGTAAAAGGGGAAAGGGAGGATTCGGATTTGCTGGATAAAAATGACCGGCTGGTGCTCTTTGGCTATGGAATTTTTGAAACCCTAAAAGTCAATGGCCTGCATATTGAAGTTCCCCGGTTGCATTACCGGCGCATGTCCAAGGGAGCGGAACAGCTGGGTATTCCTATGCCAAGTTATGAGGTTTGGAGAGAAGCGTTGGAGCAAAATGTGCAAAGGGAGGCCTCCGCTGCCCGCAGAGAGGGCACGGCCTTTGCCCTAAGGGTGACCTTAAGCGGGGGAGCGGGGCAGGAAGTACCCCCCCAGTGGCTTTATCATAGCCGTCCTATCCCCTATACGGAAAAGGACTATCAAGAAGGGATACCGATAGCCATCTTAAGTTGTCCTCGCAATGAGTATTCCCCTCTGGTACAGATTAAGAGCACCAACACTATGGAGAATATCCTGGCTAAGCAAGAAGCTGAGGAAAAAGGGGCCAGAGAAGGACTTTGGCTCAACACCAAGGGCTACTTAGTGGAAGGGACCCTGAGCAATTTATTTTTCGTCAGGAATGGCATTCTTTACACCCCTTCTTTGCCATGCGGTTGTTTGCCGGGAACTCGCCGCCAAATTGTTCTGGAGTGTGCGCAAAAGCTTGGCATTCCATGGGTGGAGGGGGAGTTTTCCCTGGCATTCCTGGAAGACGCCGAAGAAGTCTTTTTGACCAACGCTTTAATGGGGATTCTGCCGGTGAGTCGGGTGGATGGGCGAAGGATTGAGGTAGCAGATGCTGCGGAAAGGTCTCTGCGGCTGCGCATTAATGAGTTCTATCATAATTACATTACCAGCTGCGCCGGTTCTCAATAATTCCGGCAACTGTCAGGATACTAGAAAACCTCACGCTTTTTATAAACGTGAGGTTTTGGCTTATGGACTTATTTCTTTATTCGTGCGATAACATCAATCAGGCTGCCCAGCAATTCAGGAGTCAATCCTGCCTCTTCAGCTTTCTGAAGAGTGGGCAGGTAGGCTGAATAATGTTCTTTAAGGTAAAGGGGGGATTTCTTGTCATTTTGTTTATACGCTATGGCAGGTGGTGTGCCTGGCTCTTCTATTAATAGTGAAGCCACGGAGACATTCAGTGCTTTGGCTAATCGGTATACTGTATCTATGCTGGTAGATTGGCGCTTGCCGGATTCAAGCTGGCTGATAAGACTGCGGGCGACGCCGGATATCTGGGACAACTCGGCGGCGCTTAGTTTCTTGTCTTTGCGTATTTTTCTGAGTTGTTTTCCTAGTTCAAGCACGAGATACCCCTCTCCATTTTGCGATGATTAGACATATCAATGATACGCTTCATTCTTGCTGAGGGTTCAATTTCCTTTAATTATTTACAAGATTAAGCGTTGTGTGCTATACTATTCGCAATATTATACATCATGAAGGGGATAGCACAGATGGAGAGGGATAATAATTTGCGCGAATGGCGTTTAGCCAATGGTATGACATTGAAAGAGCTGGCCAGGAGGACCGGTCTTGATTATAGGTACCTGAGTCAACTGGAAAAGGGATTGCGTAAGGGGACCCCCAACACCTGGATTAAAATCTCGAAAGAACTGCAGGTGCCTGCTAAAACCTTCTTTCCTGATGAGCTTAAGGAAGCCGGAGCGAAGTATTCATGCTTTGGGTAAATATATTGCTTAATTTCTATATATGGCATGAAGGATTTTAGTCAAACTTATAGAATATAGTGATGAGAACAAACGTATGTTTGGGGGATTCTTATGAAGACGTTTAGAGACCCTGTGCATAATATTGTTTCTATTGATAAGCAAAGTGAAAAGGTTTTGCTCGATTTAATCGATACTAGGGAATTTCAAAGACTTAGACACACCAGGCAGCTAGGGCTCTCCTCATTTACATACCCAGGTGCTGAACATACGAGATTTATACACTCATTGGGAGTGGTTCATTTAACAAAGCGGTTTATAGATAAGATCTCTACTTTAAAAAATATTGATCAAAAATATATTGATGAGCTGCATGATAATCGTATGCTTGCACTAGTTACTGCGTTACTGCATGATATCGGACATGGCCCATTTTCCCATGCTCTCGAAAAGACGACAAAAATTAAGCATGAATCTTGGACGATTGAAATAATAACTGGAGATACAGAAGTTAAAAAAATTTTGGAATATCACAGGTCGGGTTTTTCTCATGAAGTAGCGGAGGTTATTCGCAGAACGCATAAATCGAAAGCAATAGTAAAGCTACTATCCAGCCAACTCGATACGGATAGAATAGATTATCTTATCAGGGATTCTAAATTTACTGGGGCAGGATACGGTGCCTTTGATTTAGAATGGCTGATTAATTGCTTAAGAATTGGTGAGGTAAATGGGGACACGGAATTTGGGTTGGATCTGAATAAAGGGCTTAGTATCGCTGAAGATTTTGTTATGGCCAGATACTACATGTATGTTAATGTTTATTTCCATCGAGCTACAAGAAGTGCAGAGCTTATCATGGATAAGATTTTTCAAAGAGCGATCGAGTTGAATAACCTAGGAAAGATCGATTTACCTGAAGATCTTGCTGAGATTATTATTAAAAGCTCAACAAGTAAAACATTAACGAACTATTTGAACCTCTCTGAAAACACGATATGGCATTATATAGTTTTATGGTCAAAACATGAGGATAACATTATGTCTGATTTATGCACCAGGTTATTAAATAGAAAACTATTTAAAGAAATTCAGATAGAAGGTAATTTGATAGACTTTACGGAAAAAGTAATCAATAGCCTTAAAGAGCATGGACTACCCAGAGAATATTATTTATTAACGGATGAAGCCACGAGTAGTTCTTATAAAGATCACTATATAACCCAAAAACCAAAGTCTGAAGGTAGCGAAAACGAAAAAGAAGCATCAGAACAAATCTTTTTATTTGATAAAAGCGGAAATGGGATAGAATTATCCAATAAGTCAAAAATTATCAATCAGATAAGAAATGAAGGTATTAAAATAGATAGGATGTTTATACCTGAACAGATCAGAAGATTATTTTAAGGGAGGAACCAGTTATGTTTCTGGGAGCAAACTATCTGTTAGAGATTTTTTCAAAAGGAGAAATCAAGGGTAGGAAGAAATTACAAAAAATCGTATATCTATTAGAACATAAGGGTATGGATGCGCCATATAGATACAGTTATCATCGTTACGGACCATATTCAGCTCAGTTGCAAGAAGAGATTGAGTTTTTGGTGCAACATGATTTTATTGAAGAAGTCACCAAGAATGGAACCTATGAATATAAAATAACCGATGAAGGAGAAAGATTCAGAAAGCAAATCGGTCAAAAAAATGTCTCTATAAACAATGAGCTTTTGGCTAAACTTAATGAGGAGAGCTCTCAATTCCTAGAAATGCTAAGCACGTATATATTCTTGTTGGACTCAGGGTATGAGCAGAATGCTGCCAGAATTAAAGCAGCTGAACTTAAGCCACATCTAAAGGATTTAATTCCTAAGGTCTGTGAATATTATAGCGACAAATTGAATTAGAATAATAAGTTGAAACTTAGAGTGAGCAAAAAGAATAAGATTAAAAAAGAATCCGACCATTCAGGTAGCGGATTCTTTTCTTTTAACTCTCTTAAAATTACAGGCTTTATACTCTATTACCCTTCATCCCCTGGGGCTTCTGTTCCGGGTTCACCCTCAGTCTCAGAGGCTCCGGCACCTGAATTGGTGCTTTCCGGTTCAGTGGGGTCAGGTTCGGCAGGTGTTTCCGGTTCCTGAGGAGTTTCCGGTGCCGGTTGCTCAGGCTTGGGGTCCGGCTTGGGTTTAGCAGGGGGTTCCGGTCCCTTGACGATGATCTTGTTGGAGGGGATATAGGAGCTTCTGCCCAGGCTCTGGGTTTCCACGACCTGCCCGTTGACCTTGATGGTACGGGTGGCAGTAGCTATATAGCCATTTTGGCCGTTTTGTTTAACGATCTGGGTTCCGGGGGCCAGAGTCGGGTCATGGATGATTTCGGTTTCAAAGGGAATCACCTTCTCCACTTGATTGGTGATGACGATTTCCTGTCCTGAAGTTTTTTTTCCGTAGAACTCAATGGTTACGGAGCCGTTGCTGATTTTGGAGCGGAGGAGGAGATAGCCGCCGGTAGTGTTGCGCATCTTCAGGTCGATGGCCCCATAGACCACGGTAGCGTCCTGGCCAAGGGGGACATAGGCTACAGCCAGACCATGATTCGTCCGCTCTTCGATCTTCAGATTGGCTAAAAGTCCGGTATTATAGAGGGTACTGGAGACTTGGCAGATTCCGCCGCCCAGGCCGGGAACAAATTCACCGTTGACCACGATGAGAGCGTCCTGGTAGCCTTTATCGCCGGTCCGTTCGCCAACGATTCCATTAAAGGATATGATTTCTCCAGGCTCAATCAGGGTTCCGTCCAAGGCCTCGGCAGCGAGACGAACATTGGCCGTACGCTCGAGATTGGCGGCATCAAACCAAGTGGTATGGCTGGCAATCAATCCGTCAATTTTCTTGGTCTCCAGATCCGCCGCTCGGAGCGCTGGCGCTACTTCCTGAAGCTCGACTTTAAGCGGTGCAGGATCTTGGAAAGGCTCCAGCTCTTTGATCTGGTTCACCAGGGCATCTGCCTGGACAGCCTGCCCCGGTTGATCGGGCTGGATTTCCATAAGATTATTGGCGCCGATTTTAAAAGTGGCGTCCACAGGTTCTTTATTCAATAGACCAAGGCTTTCGGCGAGGGTTTCGGCGAGCCGTTGTTCATCCCAAGTCAGTCCCAGCTCAAAACGGGCATCCTGGGCAGTGGCTGCTTTTTGGGTTCTGGCGAAAAGGGAGGCCTTGCGGCCAATCTTATAGGCTTCATTGAGCGGGGTCTCCAAATCCACTTGAGGATTCAGAGCGGCCAGGGGAAGAGTAATGACCTCTCCGCCCGCCTGAAACTCCAGAGGCTGGGCTAACCAGTTTTCAAGGGTTTGATTGATTTTTTCCTGGGCCTGCTCTTTGGTCAGGCTGCCCACGTCGATCCCGGAGATGGTGATTCCTTCACTGAGAAGGTGGTCATCTTTGGCGTAGAGCATAAAGTTAATGCCCAGAGTGATGGCCAGGGTGAGGCTGATAAACAGCAGGGCTAATCCTACATATTTTTTGGTTTTCAAGTCTTTTCCCCCAAATTAGTCATCTGTCATACGTACTTATAATAATTCCACGCAAAAAAGAAATTTCCTCTATACAAGTAATGCTTGGATTGCCTATTTTTGTAATGGCCTGCAAGAAATTTTGCTGGTAAAAGAGGAGTGTCACCACTGAAGCAGTCGGTGACACTCATTTGATTATCTGCGCCGGGATTTTGTCCTTCCATAAGCGACATTTCTGCTTGCGGTCGGGTTATCTGAGTCGGTTTGTTCTTCCTCAAGGGGATCCAAAGGCTTCAAAATATCCTCCATGTCAGCCTCTGCTTCGGCTTCTTTGCCATGGTTTGCTGCTGCCGGGATTTCTTCTGAAGGCCGCGCCGGCTGCTTCGCATCCTCCAAGAGGCGGCTTGTTCCAATAAACTGGGCTCCCTGGTCGATCTTAAGTTGCTTGCTGAAGATACTCCCTTTCATACGGGCAGTGGAACATAGTTCCAAGGACTCCTGAGCGACGATATCTCCCCGGACCTCCCCCGAGATGCTGATGGCACCGGCCTGTATATTGGCGTCGATGACAGCGCTGGGCCCAATGATCAGGTCCCCGTTCAGGGCAATCTGTCCTTGGATTTTTCCGTCGATACGGGCACTGCCTTTTAAGGTAAGCTTGCCGTTAAATTCGGCATCAGCAGCGATATAGGTTGTCTCACCTGAATTAGCGGAAAAAGTACTGGAAGTGCGTTTCTGACTTTCTGGTTTACCCCACATGCTCTCATTGCTCCTTTGTAAAATCAGTAAATTGCAGAGGATCAACAGTCTTGCCATTGACCCTGGCTCCATAATGAAGATGGGAACCGGTGCTGCGACCGGAGTTGCCGCTATAGGCGATGAGGTCGCCTTTTTCTACTTTATCCCCCACTTTGGCCAGCAGGCGGGAATTATGGCCGTAGATGGTTTCGATGCCATTGCCATGATCGATTTCGATTAAATAACCGTAAACCCGATCATAACCGGAGACAGAGACGACTCCGGCTGCTGTGGCATAGACCTCAGTGCCATAATCACAGGGAAAGTCCACACCGTTATGAAACTCCTTGGAATATCCGCCAAAAGGGTTGCGGCGGTAACCGAACTCCGAAGCCACGGTGAGCGGTATCTTTAAAGGGGCTAGGCTGGGAGTGTGCTCAATTTCCTCCTGATATGCCAAGGCCAGGTTGTAGTAGTCCTGAAGAAGGTTTAATTCATGGGAGATTTGTTCCGGATCGCTGATAACGGCCTGAGAAGCAAAAGGCGCTGCTTCCCCCCGGCTTAGGCCTGCAGACGCTGTCGACTTCGTTCCGGTAGTGGAAAAGGAAGGGGTCGCACTGGGATCCAAATTCAGGATGGACATCAGTTTGAGTTCTAACTCCTGGATTTGGGAAATATCTTGAGTTACCTGGAGAGATTCTTCCTTAAGGCGGGCGATCTCCTGGTCCTTGACCTCATTTTCCTGCTCTAGCTGTACCATAGCGGCCAGCTGGGCCTGCTGAGATCCTACGGTATGTGAAAGGTAGAGAGTATAGGAAAATAAACTGATCACAAGCAGACCCAATGAACACAAGCCGGTGATGACGAGGCGCCTGCCCTTAAGGGTCACCTGAAATTGCCGGGTGGGGCCATGATCCGGAGGTATCATTAAAAAGGTATATTTGTTCTTCACGAATCCAGACTCCTTTTTCTTTTATCCTGGTCAGCCAGGAGGAAGAGCGGTGTCTTCCTTGTCGGCAGGGTTAGTTTCCGTGGGGACCATATCCTTTGGCACCAGATCTTTGGGCACGGCATGATCCTGTGGTTCGCTTTTGGCTTTGATTTCCGCTTTAGCCTGGGCTCTGACTGTTCCTTTTAAGCGGAATTCCCGCCAGATAGCCATGAAAAAGACGATAAGAGCTCCGGCTAAAGCCGCTCCTAAGATGATTAATACTAAAGGAACCTCGGCCACATACCAAAAGAAGTTTATGGCCACGGGGGCGGCGTTCTGTACGGCAAAAATGGCGACGAATAAAGCAACCAGCAGGGTGAATATCAAGAAGATCATCTAAGCACCCCTTTCTTTAATCTTATTCAGCATTCTGAAAAATTAAGAGAGACCATCCTTCATTTTCGACCTTATCCTTGGGGAATCCTGCCACAAGACGAAAAACCTGCAAAATTTTCTTGGCCTCCGCTTAGTTTAGACAAAAACTAACCTTAAAATTATTTGCAAATTATTTCCCGTGTTTAAACTGAAGCGTGCAGGAATAACTATAAATTAGCGAGAAGATATAAGGTTAATAAGTGTGCTATAAAGGCGAAGAAGTATCGTACTGTGAGGAATTTATAGTGAAAGAGGAGAAGAATCGAAGGTCTTTGTCCTGGAATTGGCCCTTGAATGTGATGGACTATGATCAATCCACCCAGCATATTTTTGCTCAGGTCTTTGAGTTTGCTCAGGAGGGTATCTGCATCACCAATGCCCAAGGGGATATTATCTACGTCAATCCCGCTTTTACGAAAACCACAGGCTTCACCCTGGAGGAGGCTCTCGGGAAAAATCCGCGGATACTCAAATCCGGGCGGCATTCCTATGGGTTTTATACACAGATGTGGAGGGATTTGACTAAGAAAGGCCAATGGCAAGGAGAGATTTGGAATAAGCGCAAAAATGGGGAGATCTACCCGGAATGGCTGAACATTCATGCGGTTCGCGATGAGAAAGCCGTACTCACCCATTATGTCTCTATTTTTCGGGATATGACTGACGAAATGCTGATTCTTAAAGAGGTTCAATTAGCGGGGCAGATTCAGAAAAATATTTTAAGGTCCGATTTCTCCGATGAACATCTCAAGATGAGGAGCATCTATCTCCCTTACCACCATTTGAGCGGGGATTATTACGATTATCGCTGGGATGAGAAGAACCGGGTCCTGAAAGGGTTCCTCTTTGATGTCATGGGTCATGGGGTGGCGGCAGCGCTGCAGGTGACCGCATTAAGAGTTCTTTTTCGTCAGGTGGTAGGACGCAAAATCCCCCTGGCGGAAAAGGTGGAATGGGTGAACCATGAGGCGAAAAGCATTCTCCCCGAGGATAGTTTTGCCGCGGCGATCTTTTTCGATATCGACATCGGTCAAGGCAAGTTCAGCTATGTCATGGCCGGAATCAATCATTTGCTGTACTATTCGTCGGAAAGAGGACAACCGGGTATCAGGGTCTTAAGCCAACCGGGCCTCTTCCTGGGGATTTCAGAGCACGCGGAGTTTGAAGAGCATGAGTGTTCCCTTAAAGCCGGGGATGGGATGATTTTCCTCACGGACGGATTTTATGATTTGGTTCAAGAGAAAGAATGCCCGCTTCAGGTCATGACCATAGAAAGCACTATGCATTGGCTGGATTCCTTATCCACAGGCAACGAACTGAACGATGATGCCACTGCGTTAGGATTTATCTGCTGCTAGCCGCCGGTAGTTGCAGCAAAGGAGCGTAATGAGAGAAAAGGTGGGTGGGGGATATGCGGCAAAAGCTTATGCGTAAGACCTTTCATTCAGCGCAGGAGTATCGCCATGAGCGGGAACAATTGCACCAATGTCTGCAAAAGGCTTTAGGGAATAGGGGTGGGGGGACAACCTTATCTGAGAATGAAGTAACGATGCTGGAAGTTGCCCTGAATGAGGCGGTAAACAATGGATTTAAGTACGCCCAGGGCAAGGTCTCTGCCCCCGCAGTAACGCTGAGTATATATGTGCTTCACTCCAAGTTTCTGGTCATTCGGGTCAAGGACAATGGGAGCGGATTCCGGGCAGATCAAGTGATGGCTAAGGTCTCGGCCTTGGAGGAAGACGAGGAAGAATGGGAGTGGGGAGAGTCCGGCCGGGGGATATACATCATGGAAGCGGTTATGGATGAAGTCCGTTATAATGCCAAGGGCAACTCTGTGGTTCTTTTAAAAACATTAGCTTAAATAATAGGGAGGAAAAATCATGTCAATAGATATTCGGGTGGACAGGCAAGAGGTTTTTGTGGAATTGGAAGGTAAGATCTATGTGGAAGATGCTGCCGTCATGAGAGAAAGGCTGCTCCCTCTGATCGAACAAGGGAAGTCTCATTTTGTTTTTGATACGCATAAATTAAACTATATCGATAGTTCAGGGCTGGGTGTGCTGGTAGCCATTCATAAGCGCGCTATTGAGCGGGGGGGCGGAATTATTGTTCAAGGACTCCAGGGCGCGGTTAAGGAGCTTTTTCAATTAACCCGTCTCAACAAGGTATTTGAGATACGATAGGGGATATTCTGCCCTGGGATGAGGTGAGAGCATGAAAATTGGGGTCCGGTTTCGCGTTTTGGGAGCATTTATTGGCATTATCTCCATCTTTGTCATAGCCATTGTGATCACCAATTATCTGCAGATTAAGATCAATGACGAAGTGGACGATATCTTTGGCCATACGGCCTTGATGACCTCAGCACAAGCCATGAAGACTGAGGTTAGCAGTGCCCGGAATGAGGGTGAATTCACAGCTGCCAAGACATGGCTTGAGGGGATGAGAGAGAATGAGCACTTGTCTGCCGAGGATCGGCAGGATTTAGATAAAATCGAAACGATGTTGCTTGCCTATGAGGGGGCTCCCCTGCTCCAGGCTTTGGATGCTTTGATCGAGAGACAAACAGAGGTTTTAGCCGTTAATGAAGCATTGATTCATAAGGATATTAACAGGATGACCTGGGTGAGCTGGGGCGGCACTCTGGTTGCGGTTCTGGCGGCTTTGTTCATGGCCTATCTGTTGACACGCTATATTTTGCGGTCCATCAGCGAACTGCAGGAAACCATGAGCAAGGCCGGGTTAGGGGATTTGACGGTTTCGGCCCCTGTCCATTCCAGTGATGAATTCGGGGATTTGAGTGCCGCCTTTAATGTGATGATGACCCGTCTGTCCGATGTGGTGAAGAATGTCCGGGAACTGACGGAGAACCTGGCGGCGGCCTCTGAGGAGCTGGCTGCCACCAGCGAAGAAGCAACGGTGGCCGTGGCTGAGGTCAGTGAAAGCATGCAGAATGTAGCCAACGAGTCCGATCTGGGGGCAAAGTCCATCGTGGAAGCCTCACAGGTACTTTTAGAGCTTTCCTCCCTGACCCAAATCGCCAAGACCCAAAGCCAGTCGGCGGCGGTAAACTCCCAGCAGACCATGGAGACGGCTGACCAAGGTAAAAGCACGGTGGATGATGCCATTAACCGGATGCATACTATTCACGCCAAGACGTCAGAGACAGAAGAATTAATGCAGCAGCTCAGTGAACTCTCCAAGCAGATCGATTCCATTACAGTGACCATTACCGGGTTGGCGGATCAGACCAATCTGCTGGCTTTAAATGCAGCCATCGAGGCCGCCCGGGCCGGGGAGTCCGGCCGTGGATTTGCTGTAGTGGCGGAAGAGGTCCGGAAACTTGCCGAGCAGTCCACTCAAGGAGCAAAAGATGTGGCAGGTCTGGTCCAAAAAGTTCTGCTCGGAGTGGAGGATGTGGTTCAGGCTACCAAGTTAACCCGCCAAGAGGTGGAACATGGGGTTCAGATCATGAACCAAGCCGGCAGTGCCCTGAATAATATCTATGGCGCCGTCAAAAAGACCGCTGAAGACGTTCACTCCAGTGTGGAAGTCACCGATTCAGAGGTAGCCAGTTCAGAAAAAATCGTGACCTTGATTAATTCGGTGGCAACGGTGATTGAGAATACATCCTCTCATGCTCAACAAGTGGCGGCATCTTCTGAAGAGATCAATGCCTCCCTGGAGACGGTGGCCACAACGATTCAGGGTACCGCTTATATGGCTCAGGATCTGAATCAGAAGGTGGAGCATTTTAAGCTGGCCGATTCAAACCTGACTACGGTGGAGATCCTGGAGAAAGCTAAAACCGATCATTTGCTGTGGAAATCCCGGATTGTCAACATGCTTAAAGGCCTTGAGGAAGTGGCACCGGAAGAAGTGACCTCACACCAGCATTGCCGATTAGGAAAATGGTATTTCCGGGAAGACAACACCCTCAAAGGCTATCCGGAATTTAAGGCGTTGGATGAACCCCATCATCAAGTTCATAAAATGGCCCAGGAAGCGGCCAGGGCCTACCATGAAGGGGATGTTAAGCTGGCCCAGGCCTGCTTGAAGAGGCTGGATAAGCACTCCAACAAGGTCATTAAATGCATCAATGGCCTGATCGAAAAAGAAAAAGCCAAAGAAAAGCAATAAGGCTGGGCAATGAGACAAGGGGACAGGAACCTTGTCTCATTTTGATGAAAAACGTCGGCTAAACCTCGACATTATTTTCGATATTTTTTTAAATATTTAGTTTAGAATAATTTTCAGAACTTGCGGCTTTGTTTCTGGAAAATTTGTCAATGCCAGTGTGACTAAAATAACTCTCGTAATATGCATTGCATCAACATTCGTGTTTCTGCTGTCTTGTAAACTGAAGCTGTTACCATCGAAGAGAAAGTGGTTGAATGCTATGGAACATGTCGATTTGCTTGAGGAAATTGAAGAGCTCAGATGTCAACTTTATACCTTATCCTGTGATAAGGATCTGGCGGACCCTGAGGTGGTCCGGATGAGCCAGGAATTGGACAGCCTATTAAATTTATATTACCGGACCTGCCTTTCACGAGACTATCGGAAAGTTGGCTGAAGGGCTGGGTTACTCACCCCAAAGCAGCGTGTGCTTTGGGGGTTTTTGTGTTATTATTTTTATTAAAACAAGGAAGCAGAGAGGATGAAGTATGTTGGATTATACAGGGATTGCTTGGGTTAATGGTGAATTTTCCAGCTTGCAGGAGGCCCGGGTTCCTTTTTTGGATCGAGGATATTTCTTTGGCGACGGAGTCTATGAGGCGGTCAAAGTCCGGGATGGTAAGCTCTTTGCTTTGCCGGAGCATCTGGAACGTTTCGAAAGAAGCATGAAGGAGATTCGTATCACCCCGCCTAAGACCACTGGGGAGCTGACAGCCCTTGTCTTAGAGTGTGTGGAAAAAGCCGGCCTCCCCAATGCCATGGTATATCTGCAGGTTACCCGGGGGGTTGGACCCAGGATGCATGCTTTCCTGCCGGAAGGCGAGCCGATGGTCACTTTATTTGTGGCCCCCATGACCTCTGTGGAAGAAAAAGTGCGTAAGGCAGGGGTAAGCTGCATTACAGTGCCTGATGAACGATGGGCTCATCCTCATATTAAGACCCTTAATCTTCTGCCCAATGTATTGGCCAAGCAAGCTGCGGTAGAGCAGGGTGCCTATGAGGCGATTTTAGTGCTGGGTACAGAACCTGGTGGGGGGCTGATTACGGAAGCCTCCAGCAGCAATGTGGCTGCAGTCATCCGGGGAAAGGTTGTGACCCCGCCTCTTAATGGACGAATCCTGCCTGGTGTAAGCCGGGCGATCATGCTGGAGACCGCCCGTGAAGCCGGAATCGAAGTGGAGGAGCGGGAGATTACCCTTGAGGAGCTGCGCAGTGCAGAAGAGATTATTCTTACCAGTACGGGGTGCGAGGTCTTAGGCGTAGGAAGGCTGGATGATGTGACAGTGGGAGAAGGGGGAGCCGGCCCTATGACTGAGAGACTGTATGAGATTTTTATGGCAGGATGGGAGAAAAGGCTGACAAGTGTAAAATCTTGAGGGTTGTTTTTTCATCAAACAATGGATAGACTGGGTCCCGGGGGTTAATCCTCGGGATTTCTCTTTAAAGTCGACAAAAGAAGAGGGGATAGAGTGGGTATAATAAACTCTTCAAAATTAGTGCAATGGTTTAATCAGGTCAAGAGGGATTTGCCTTGGCGCAGGACAAAAGATCCCTATGCAATTTGGGTATCTGAAGTGATGCTTCAGCAGACTCAGGTGGTTACCGCTATTCCGTATTATCTGCGGTTTATGGGACGGTTCCCCACCCTCTCTCACCTTGCGGAGGCGGAGCAGGAAGAAGTGCTGGAGTTATGGCGGGGATTAGGGTATTATTCCCGGGCCAGACGCTTGTGGGAGGGGGCCCGCTACGTGGTGGAGACGGCGGAGGGAAGGATGCCGAAGGATTATCAGTCCCTCCTTCATATTAAGGGTGTCGGTGAATATACTGCGGCAGCCATTGCCAGCATTGCTTATGAAGAACAGGTTCCGGTCATGGATGGGAATGTGAAACGGGTGCTGAGCCGCATTCTCCGTTGGGAAGAGGATGTGGAGAAAGCCCGGTCAAGACGCTTTTTTCTTGAATACCTTGGGGAAGTGATACCCGGAGATTGTCCGGGGGATTTTAATCAAGGGATGATGGAGTTGGGGGCAACGGTATGTACTCCGAAGCATCCCCGCTGTGAGCAATGTCCCCTCCAAGCGGACTGTGAGGGCTTTGCCCTGGGTGATCCCCAAGTGTACCCTGTGAAAAAAAGCAAAGAGAAACCTGGGTCAGCTTGGCGGCCTACCTTGATCCTGCTGCACCAGGGGCAGGTACTCCTGAAGAAAAGGCCCTCCACAGGGCTTTTGGCTGATTTGTGGGAGTTCCCCGGAGAAGAGATGATGGTACCCCCATGGGAGAACTATAGAGGGGGCAAGGAATTCTCCGCAGAGGCCGTGAAGGTTGCGGAGAGAGTTGGCGAAGAGACAAGCCGGTACAGATACAATTTAGATTTTGCCTGGTATGAGCTGTATAAGAATCAGATAGGGGATGCCGCTTGTGATGAGGCTGTGCAGGAACTGCTGAGCCGCCGGCCCAGCCGGCAGGGTCCTTTAGTTCATACATTTAGTCATCGGCGCTGGCAAATCTATTGGCTGGTCCTCAATCTCGATGAGGTGATGGATAAGACGGTACGGGTCAGGGAGAATGAGGATTCCCTGAAGGGGGATGGCCTATGTTGGCTAGATGTTAAGGAATTGGACAAAATCGCCTTACCCGTGGCCTTTCAAAAAGTTTGGGCAAAAGTAACAATCTGACCTCTTAACCGACAGGATTCACAGAAGGCACGTCGAATTCTAGTTGAGATAAGGGGGATAAAGTGATGACCAAATTCAGTATGTTTTGCAGCAAGTTGATTAAAGCCAACACAAAAGCGGGAAGAATCCTTACGGCTTCCGCTTTGGCCTTGATCTTAACCGTATCCGCTCCGGCTGCGGCTTTAGGGAGTCCGGTAGACGATGTGCGATCCTTATTGGAGAGCCAATATGTGGATCCAGTGGATCCCTGGGTGCTCAGCGCTTCCAGTGTTGAGGAAATGCTTAAGCGATTGGACGATCCTCACACTGTCTTTTTTACGCAAAAAGAGTACCAGAATTTCCTTAATTCCATGGACTTAAGTTTTTCCGGGATTGGAGTATATATTGAACTGGAGCCGCGGGGCTTAGAGATTGTCGGTATCATCCCGGGTTCACCGGCTGAGGAGGCCAAACTCAAAACAGGGGATATTATTGCTCAAGTCGGCGGCCAAAGCCTGGCGGGGCTTTCTCAAGATGCGGCGACCACTCTGATCAAGGGCCCCGAAGGGACCACTATAGATATCGTGGTCCTGCGGGGAGAAGAGCGCCTCAGCTTAAAGGTGGCCCGGAGAGCGGTGGAAGTTCCTACCGTGAGCGGGGAAATGCTCAATGAAGATATCGGCTATGTGGCCATAGAGTCTTTTGGGGAGACCACTGAAGAACTATTCGAGCAAGTGATTAAGGAGTTGGACAAACAAGGGGCCGATGCCTGGGTCATGGATCTGCGCAATAATCCGGGCGGATATTTGGACTCAGCCTTAAGCCTGGCAGGATATTTCATTGGTGAACAGACAGCCTTGCAAACGAAAGACCGCTCACAGAAGTTTGAGCCTTACCAGGCAGAAAAGCAGGAATTTATAATTGCTGAGCCGGTGATATTCTTAACCAATGAAAACAGTGCCAGTGCTTCAGAGATCCTGACGGCAGTGGTTAAGGACTACCAAAAGGCAGTGGTGGTAGGAACCAATACTTATGGCAAGGGCTCTGTCCAGAGCTTATGGCAGCTCACCGACGGGGATGTTCTGAAGATTACAGTGGCTAAGTTCTATTCTCCTTATGGAAAAGAGATCAATGGGGTAGGGATTTCTCCCGATGTGGAGATTCTGGAAAATGATCCCCTGGAGATGGCTGTATTGATGTTGGCAGGATCTATTCAAGGGAATGATGATGGACAGGAAGTCGCGGACCTTGTTCAGTTCACCGCCGGGGGTAAGGATTGGAACATTTCCCTTGAGGAAGCGAGGAATCCTGAATACTGGTCGGCTTATCGGGAACTTATTCAAAACAACTCCTTCCCCGGAGGATTTTCCTGGCGACATAACTCAGACTGGGCAGCGATTTCCCAGAGTGAACAAGATGCCTTATGGCCTTTATTCTATCCGGGCTATCATGGAATGAAAGAGCTTAAAGATCTTGCCGTTGATAAGACCTTTACAGTGCGGTTTACAGCTCCCATCGATTTTAAGAGTGTGACCGAGAATTCTTTCGAACTGATTGAGAGTGAGAGCGGCAAGCGCATGCCTGTGACCTTTGAGCAAGTGGATGAACGTTCAGTTAAAGTGATTCCGCAAGGCCTTCTCGAACCGGAGAAAACCTACTGGCTCCTTACCCATCAAGGAATTGCCGCTAAGGATGGCTCTATCCTGAAAGAAGGAGCGCTGACCGTCGGGACCACCGGGGCAGGTCATTAGGTTTCGGGCAGCGGCTTATTGATAGGTGTGTTAACGCAAGGGAGTGAGCTGATGGAGAAGAAGAGTGGAGATGCTGGGCTGTGCTGCTCCAAGACGGTTACCTTACCCCGTTTAAACCGGCTTAGCCCCTCTTTGGAGAGTACGGCTCTGAAGATTATGGAGGAGTCGGGAGAACTGGCTCAGGCCATTGGGAAGTTTCGCGGACTTAACGGGGAGCGGTTGAGGGTCAAAGAGACTGAGGCCATGCAGATGGTGGCTCAGGAACTTATCGATGTGGCCCAGACAGCGGTGACGATGATGTTTGTTTTAGAGGAACAGTACGGTATCGACATTGAAAAGATCTTAGAGGAGCATGTCTGTAAACTTAAGCAAAAGGGCTATTGTGATTAATATGTGATTGATGAGAATGGGGGCTGTTTCCTATACTTTTGGCAAAAAGTAAGGGGACAGCCCCTGTACTATTTTGGGTTGTTTTGCCAGGCGGCGAAGCTTAATAAGTGCATAAAATTACAATTGATTTCGGTGAAATGTTATAAAAATCATCCTTCTTGGGAAAGACTAGAAATAATTTATGAACTCAAGAGGTGATTTTGTTTGCCACACCGAAGATGCCGAAAAACCACGGCGATTTTCCTATGCTTGGTCATGACATTATTCTGGTGTCAAGGAATGGTATGTCCAGTCAATGGAGAATTAGGTACGAATACTTTTGAAATAGTGGATATCGAAGTTTTGGATGCGGTCCAAATCGTTGATCTCCAAGCAATGGGTGTCAACCGCGGCGAAGCGGAAAATAGGCTCAGGGAAACAGACAATAGTCCCGCAATGGAAGAAACGGTAACAGAACAAGAGGAAGCTGCTCTCAGTGATGAATTGGCTGTCCCAGAGGATGAACAGATGATCGTAGTACAGAGTGGAGATACTTTATCAGCAGTTGCTCATCGGTATGGAACAACGATTGCCGAACTGATGAAGCTCAATACGATCAATGAACCCAACACCATCGGCGCAGGTCAGACACTGCGCATTCCCGCTAAAGGAGAGACAATAGCGGATTCAGCCGCGGAACCATCCCGCGGCAGAGCTCCGGTTATTCAAGTTACTCAGGAAGAGTTGGAACTCCTGGCCCGTGTGATTCATGCTGAGGCAAGAGGGGAAGATTTTGAAGGACAAGTGGCGGTAGGGGCAGTGGTGCTCAATCGGGTTGAGGATCAGCGTTTTCCCAATACGATCCATGATGTAGTGTATCAGCCGGGTGCCTTTACGGCTGTCCTCGATAAGCAAATCCATCTTACCCCCAACCAAAGTGCTTATCGTGCGGCAGAGGCCGCTTTAAACGGCGAAGATCCCACCGGAGGGGCGATTTATTATTATAACCCCAGGACAGCCACGGATCGTTGGATTAAGACCCGGCCTGTGGTAAAAACCATCGGCAACCATACCTTTAGCATCTAATTGAATCAGAGGGACAGGTCCCTTGATTCAAATATCATTTCTACCTAACACCAAATATCAAGGTGGCACATATTCTAAAGGGAGAAGTTTGTCGTCGGGAGGGAGAAATGTGAGATTTACCTGGGATCAGGGAAATGGTTCCTTTGGACAGATGGACCCGAGAGTACCCCGCCGCCTTGATACCTACCAGGGAATGTCCATGGGAGGGATGCCTGGACAAAGTCCGGGATGGGGCCAAAGCGTTTATCCTCCAACTACGGCTGGGGGGGGCTATAACTATGGGCCGGCCCCGGGAATGAATCCAGGGGGAATCACCCCCAGTGGAATGCCCCCCGCTGGGATGTCAGCGGGGATGCCGCCGCTGGGTATGTCTGCCGGAATGCAGGGCATGGGTCCAAGGGGTCCTTCCCCGGGAGGAAGTATTCGCAATAACTTAGGATCGGAGTTAAAAAAGCGAGGTTTTTTCCAAAAGGATGGCCAAATCAATAACTCACGTGGCGGGGTTTTTGGTGCTAAATCCTACAAACCAGCGACACAACCCCAGGGAGGAAAAACTATGACAGGTCCTTTTTCATTCTTAAGCAGCGGGGGTGGAGCGGGGGCCCCGGGGATGCAGCCCCGTCAATTGGTTTTGGAAGCTGCTCAGCCAGGCGTAAATGCCAATGGCATTGCCTCTATTTCCAATGATAATGTGTTTTCTTGTATCGCTAATTTGCCGTCGCCCAATTCTTTAGTAGGACGGGTGGGCACTTATGCGGCTTATCTTGTGGACAGCAAGGGTCAAACCGGATTTTTGGCCGGTGTCTTAAGGCCTGTGGGCAATGGCGTGTATCAAGCTCAGTTTCGCAGTCAGGTTCCTCTCCATCACTACAGCCGGGTCATTATTACCGTAGAGAATCCTCAACAGCTGGGCCATGTTCCTCAAGGTCCTATTATTCTGCAGGTGAGACAAGCACCGGGACCGATCCGTTTCCTGGCTCCCATTAAGAAAGCTGGAGGGTCTGTATGGGGTAAGGTTACCGGGTTGGTGCAGAGACGTTCCCCAGCCCCGGAGATTATGGAGGGGGGTGCCGCTGAAGATTCGATCATAGAACCAACCCAGCCGTAATCAGCATCAGCCAAAGTTTATGTAAAGCCCAGTGCAGGTGACAGTATAGTTTTGGGGTCA
This sequence comes from Desulfitobacterium hafniense DCB-2, assembly GCF_000021925.1. Classification (NCBI taxonomy): domain Bacteria; kingdom Bacillati; phylum Bacillota; class Clostridia; order Eubacteriales; family Desulfitobacteriaceae; genus Desulfitobacterium; species Desulfitobacterium hafniense. The sequence continues at coordinate 4,692,125 of NC_011830.1, read as the reverse complement.
GAGGGAGCTCGGTTATAGCTGAGCTCCTTTCTTTATTGGCATAAGAAAAAGGCAATCATAATGATCAAGAACAGAAAGCCGATACTGCTTAAGGTGATGATGATGCCTAAAGTTTTCAAATGGATGGAGGATAATATGGAGTTTGCCGAAAAGACAATAAAGAAAAAGAGGGTAAGAGCAATGAAGCTGGCTCCTGCTGCCGGCGTGTTAAAGACAATGCCAAAATTCCTGCCCTGGCTCATAAATTACCCCCTCCATTGTTATTGATATTGGCTTGTTCCGTTAAGAACTGAGCAATGATGGTGATGACTGAGACGATTAAATTTCCTGGAACCCCGGGAAGTTGAAATAAGGGAACATTGAACACTGAGTCCGGTGTACCATCGAAGGTCCCAAAGGGACCGCTTATGGAGAGGGAAAAACTTAGATGGTCAGGAAAGAGAGGTTCATCTCCCCAGGATGCCGCCGAAGGGGCGGTCTGAAAGGCACCGCCGGGACGTATAGCCTGACCCTGAGAGGTTCTCTGAATGAGATCGGCTAGTTGATCCAGGGTCAGGGTGACTGTATAGGACTCTGACGGAGTTCTTGGGGGAGAGGGGGGGGCCGCCACCAGGGAACGCTTGACCAGAAAGTTCATAAGAATATCCAAGCCGGCCACCACCAGGCCGGCATAAGGCAGTTCCACCCTGGCCAGGGGGAAGAGAACGGCGGTGACCGGGACGAAGGGGATGTTGCGCTGGATAGGGCTGGTAACAAGCAGGGAAAGGGAGAGGGGAGCGACAGGCAGGGGGCAGATAGATTCATTCGCTATAGCCAAGTCACTCACCTCCTATCTTGCTTGAGGATTAAAAAAACCAGGTGTAGAGGATAAGAAACCCCCCGATGGTGATCACAATCAGAAAGGCCAGGAGGGTGACAGGGTGGAGAATCTGGTTTTCGAAGCGGGGACCGCAATAATTTTGAGGCCGCATCAGAAGATTCCCTAGCGTTCTTCGGGCAGACCGGGAATTTTAAAGCCCTGGGGCAGCTTTAGTCCGGGAGGAAGCTTCATATCCTTAGGGATTTCCATGGTCTTGGACTGCTGGCCCCCTCCTATGGATTCCAAAACCTTTTGGGCCATGTTTTTGATTTCGTCAGGCAGGGGAAGCTGATCGGCGCTGGGCATGCCATGGATGGTCGTGGTAATGGTGAGATTAACCATGGCCATGACCCGTTCAAAGCTTTGCTGGGCCTGAAAATAGGTGCGAATCAGGGGATGTTTGTTGATCAGGCGGACTTTAAGATCGATAAGGGCCAGAGCATCTTTTTCGGGAATGACCTTACTGATCATCTGAGTGGTAACGATTTGGCGTTCCTTTTCCTGATATTGGAGAAATGCTTCGTTGGCTTCCGGATCGGCTTTGATGGCCGCCTCTGCGGAAAGGATAGCTTGTACTTCGGGGGTTTGTTTGAGCGCTTCCCCAAGTACCCTGGCCTTGTCAATGTAGCTCATTAATGGGGCACCTCCTTCGATTCCTTATACTAAAGTATGCTTTAGAGGTGGTGAAGGTGAGAAAGAAAGGTTCATCAATAATTCGTGAAAAAACTCTTTAATACATATTGACAGATCGTGACGGATCGTATAAACTGAGGCTAGTGGTAATACCACATACAACATACCACTAGAACGAGTGGTAAAAAGCACAAAGGAGGAAATGAGATGAGCAGCCATAAATTCTTATTGCATGAGGCTCAAGATGATGTTGGCGTCGCCGTGCAGGATATTAAGGCCGGCGAGAAAGTCATGGGCGTGGACATTCATAGCGGGGAAGAATTCCATGTCACAGCAAACCATGACATCCAACTGGGACACAAAATTGCTCTCAAAAGCAAGAAACAGGGTGAAAACTTAATCAAGTATGGTGAAAATGTGGGCAAAGTAACCCAGGATATTAAGGTGGGAGACTGGGTACATACTCATAACTTAAAGACTGCGAGGTGGGATTATGGAAACTAAGATCTTAGGCTATCGTCGGGACAATGGGCGTATCGGTATTCGCAACTATGTGCTTATTCTTCCTGTGGATGATTTGTCCAATGCTGCTTGTGAAGCAGTTGCCAACAATATTGCCGGAACTCTGGCACTTCCCCATCCCTATGGCCGTATCCAATTCGGAGCCGACCTTGAGCTGCATTTCAAGACCATTATCGGAGCGGGACGCAATCCCAACGTGGCGGCTGTCGTCGTTATCGGTATTGAACAAAACTGGGCGAAGCGAGTCGCCGATGGCATTGCTGAAACCGGTAAACCTGTAACCTACTTCGGTATTGAGGGCCATGGTGATTTAAAAACCATTGAAATGGCTTCCCGCAAAGCCCATGAATATGTAAAATACGCCACATCTTTAGAAAAAGTAGAATGTGAACTGAAAGATCTGGTGGTGAGCTTCAAGTGCGGTGAATCCGATACGACTTCGGGTCTTGCAGGAAATCCCACAGCAGGTGTAGTCGGTGACCGTTTGGTGGAAATGGGCGGCACGGTTATCTTTGGCGAAACACCTGAAACAACGGGAGGAGAGCATATTCTCGCTAAACATTTTGCTACGCCCGAACTTGCTCAGGAATTTTTGAGAGTCCATAAAGAGTATATGGATATGATTGAATCCAAAGGAGCCGATCTTTTAGGTACACAACCAACCCAAGGGAATATTGCCGGCGGTTTGACAACGATTGAAGAAAAAGCCATGGGCAATATTCAAAAGGCCGGCAAGGTCCCCATTATTGGTCTTTTGGAAATGGCAGAAGAGCCGACAAAACCAGGACGCTATTTCATGAATACTTCGGCAGCGGCAGCTGAATGTGTTACACTCATGATGGCAGCCGGAGCAACCCTTCATATTTTCATCACGGGTCAAGGCAATATCGTGGGCAACCCCATTGAACCTGTGATCAAAATGTCGGCGAATCCGAAAACTTGTGAATTTATGTCTGAGCATATCGATGTGGATATCAGCGGCGTGCTCAGCAGAGAGCTGACTCTTGATCAGGCGGCAGATAAAGTAATGGAATGCGTAGTGAAAACAGCACGTGGCTGCTTAACTGATGCCGAAGTGCTCAATCACAAGGAGTTTGTGCTTACCCGCCTCTATCCCAGCGCATAAAAATAGGGGTCGCTCATTCAAAAACAGCGATGGTAAAGGGAAAATCCAACTCTGAGTGAGGCAGGGGTGAAAGTGTGAAAACAATTGAATTGCCTTATGGGCATGGGACACAAGCTTGCTTGATACCCGATGATGTTGACTGTGTCTATGGTAGATTAAAATCGGTAGAGCCCACTGCTGAAGCCGGCGAACAAATTTCGGCAGCTTTACAAAATTTAATAGGGAATATCAATTTTGATAAACTAAGAAACGCAAAGTCAGTGGCTATCGCTGTGAGTGATATGACACGTCCTGTGCCCTCTCGCCTCATTGTGGAGAAGCTGCTGCCCTGGCTAGCCGAATTTGGAATCCATGGCGACCAAATTACGGTGCTTGTGGGTGGCGGACTGCATCATCCGGCAACTCAGGAAGAGATGAATTATATATTGGGTGAGGAATTGCCCAAAAAAATAAAACAGGTTCTTCCCCACGATGCGGATGATCAGGATTGTCTGACTTTTTTGGGCACATCTCCCTTAGGAACGCCTGTCTATGTCAATCAATATTTTGCTCAGGCGGATTTTAAAATTGTGACCGGTATGGTTGATGCCCATCAATTTATGGGATTCACCGCAGGAGTTAAAGGTGCGGTCATTGGCTTAGGCGGAAGAGAGACGATCACAGGGAATCATGTCCGGCTTTTTCAACCCGGTGCTGAACTGGGGCAAATGGAAGGAAATCCGGCGCGGATCGATTTAGAGGATTGCGGCCGGATCATTGGGGTTGATATGATTGTCAATGTTGTACTTAATACCCAAAAGAAGGTCGTTAAAGCTGTTGCCGGTCATCCCAGGACAGCTCATGGTGTTGCGGTTGAATTTGCCAAGAGTATTTTTGGCGTACCGATGAGTTCGGCTGACATTGTCATCGCATCCCCGGGAGGGTTTCCGAAAGATATCAACGCCTATCAGGCTCAGAAAGCCTTAACCCCGGCCTTGCAGCTGGTTAAGCCGGGAGGAGTCATCATCTTAGTGGCTCAATGCAGCGAAGGGTCTGGAGAAGAAAGCTTTGCCAAGACCATGGCCTTATATGATAATCCGTCAGACCTTGTGACTTCCTTTAAAGAAAAAGAGTTTGTGATCGGTCCTCATAAAGCCTATCTTTGGACCAGAACATTTCTAAAAGCGAAAACAATCCTGGTGTCTGACAAAGTATCCCCGGAATTAGCCAAAGCTCTCATGGTTAAGGTTACGAAGAGCCTGCAAGAGGCCATTGATGATGTTATTCCTGATGATACAGCTGGTTTGAAAATAACGGTATTACCGAATGCCAACTCTGTTATTCCTATATTGAGAGATGAGAGTAACGAGACTGAAACATGATGAGCAGGCTAAGTGCTTCTTTTTAAAGAAGCACTTAGCAGCAATAACAATGTGTCTAACAGCTAGTGAAAAGAAACATTTGAACAAATATCCATCAAACGAAGTACCTACCTCTTGATTTTATCGATCTTGATCATTTCCAAACGATGCGAAACTTCGAATAACATTTACCATAAATAAGTAAAGTTGCGATTTGGAGATAATAGGGAGGCTTTAGATTATGAAAAAGAACAAAGTTCTTTTAACATTTGTTGTCACACTAATAATCGTATCATTAGCGCTTACTGGGTGTAGCAAAGCGAGCTCTGGTGATTCTGCAAAGTATCCTAGCAAACCTGTTAATATGATAATAGCTTTTAGTGCTGGTGGTTCCAGTGATGTTCAAGCACGTATCATGCAAAAGTATTGGAATGAACTCGTTCCTGAGCAACCCTGGGTATTCAAATATACTACGGGTGCAGGCGGAGCTATTGGCTTTGCAGAAATGGCCAGATCGGCACCGGATGGATATACGATAGGCGGGGTTAATGTACCTCACATGGTTCTTCAGCCTCTGGGCCAGGGGGCTCAGTTCAAAATCGAGGACTTTGAATACATAGCTCAGGTAGTGAACGATCCTCAAGTCATTGCAGTTCTTAAAGATAGTAAATTTAACTCAGTTCAAGAAGTAGTGGACTATGCAAAGGCGAATCCAGGGAAACTGAAGGTGGGTATTGTGGGAACCTTCACAGGTCATCATCTAATGCTCCTGGAACTTCAGGAAAAGACGGGCATAGAACCTGCTCAAATTGTCTACAAGGGTGCTGCTGATCAGAATGCTGCTCTTTTAGGCGGCGAACTGGATATTATGATCGGTAATGTGAATGATGTAATGCGCAGCTTGGATATGATAAAAGTTTTGGGAATCGCAGCCGAGGAAGAGCACGAATTCCTGCCAGGTGTCCCGACACTGAAAGAGCAGGGAATTGATATTGTATCTGATATTCGCCGCGGTTTCGTTGTTCCTAAAGGGACAGATCCTGAAGCCCTTCAGTTTTTACGCGATGTCTTCAAGAAGATAAATGAGAACCCTCAATACATAGCGGATATGAAAAAGGCTGGGCAGCCAATGGAATACATGCCGGGTGAAGATTTTGAAAAGTATGTGTACGGCCAAAACGATAAAGCCGAGAATCTGCTTAAGAAGTTCGGGTTAATTAAGTAAACACTATAAGTAAACAATGCCAATAACTGATTTGTTGTAGGGGCGAGGACTATTCGCCCCTTTTAAAAAGGAGGTTGCCGGGGTGTGGGAATATTTGTTGCCAAGTCTTATTAATATTTTTTCTCCTTTTAATTTATTTCTTTTGATAGCAGGCATTGCCGGAGGTATTATTATCGGTGCACTTCCCGGCTTAACAGCAACTATGGGAGTAGCGCTGATGGTTCCTGTCACATTTGCAATGAATCCGATCAGTGGTCTTATTATGTTAGGTGGTATTTATCAAGGTGCAATCTATGGTGGTTCAAACTCAGCCATTTTGATTAATACTCCGGGAACTCCTTCTTCCGTTGCGACTACCTTTGACGGCTGGCCAATGACTCAAAAGGGTAAAGCTCCGGAGGCATTAAATACAGCTCTGGTTGGATCGGCTTTTGGGGGGATTGTCGGTGCTATATTCCTCTTGCTTCTCGCCGGACCGTTGGCTCGATTTTCGCTGATGTTCGGTGCCGCAGAATTCTTTTGGCTCTGTATATTTGGCTTGAGCACCATTGCTGCTATGTCCCAGAACAACATAGCCAAGGGGCTTGTGGCCGCCGCTTTGGGTATGTTAGTTGCAACAATAGGTTTGGATCCGGTTGGAGGAGCCCCACGATTCACTTTCGGAAATTATTCTCTTGTTCAGGGAATTGAAGTCATTCCGGCGATGATCGGTTTGTTTTCTTTTTCTCAGGTGATCAGACTGGTGGGCAGCAGTAATGAAAATATCGCTTCTTATACTCAAGAGAAAGGAGTCATATTTCGGGTCCTGCGCTCTGTATTTTTGAAGTGTAAGGCTAACCTTCTCCGGTCATCTTTGATCGGAACTATGATTGGTATCCTGCCTGGGGCTGGCGGAGAAATCGCTTCGATTATTTCCTATAATGAAGGGAAACGCTGGGATAAAAACCGCAGCCAGTACGGGAAAGGTTGTATGGAAGGCGTGGTAGCCAGTGAAACGGCCAATAATGCTGTGATTGGCGGTAGCTTAATTCCAATGCTGACACTGGGGATTCCTGGCAGTGCTGTAGCGGCGATCATCATGGGCGCCTTGTTAGCTCATGGCATAGTGCCTGGATTTAAGATATTTGAAACGAATGGCGAATTAGCTTATACCTTTATCAACTCTCTTATTATAGGAAACCTATTCATGGTAGTCATAGGTGCGATCCTTATTAAAGGAATTGCGAAGGTTCTTAATATCCCGACCCCTTATATCGGCGTTGCCATTGTTGCTTTAGCAGCGATAGGTTCTTACGCAATCAGGAATAGCATGCTTGATGTTGTCGTAATGCTGGTTTTTGGTCTAATAGGATATTTGAGCGATAGAATTGGCCTTGATGTTGGAACAATGGCTTTGGGTATTATTCTTGGCCCGATTGTTGAAGATAATTTTACTAAGGCTATTGCGCTGGGAACGGCAGATGGCTCTGTCCTCGGCGGCTTCTTTGGTAGCACTATCTCGGTTATTTTGATTATATTAACCCTGGCCTCAGTATTTTCACCCTATTTGATTGGTAAACGGCTGGCTAAAAAGGGGGCGAATCAAAATGACTAAGAGTAGGACAGATATTCTAGCCGGCTTAGCATGCCTTGTTGTAGCACTGGTGTTTTATATTCAAGGCATGGATTTAAGTCCGAAAGCTGACCTTTACCCCAAAATACTGGAAATCTTTGTTGCCGTGATGGGGGTATTTTTAATTACTCGGGGGGCGCTAACTGCTAGAACCTCTTCAAAGGTTGAAGAAGTAGATTTTGATAGGATTAAGGGCATTGTTATCGTTATCGCTTCTATTCTGTATGTAGCAGCTATTTACTACATTGGGTTTTATGTATCAACGCTTTTCTTCCTTGTTCTTTGCTCGTGGTACTTAAGCCAAAAGGGTCTAAACATCAGAGCCTTCAGTATATCAGGCGGGTTTGGTTTATTCCTGACAGTATTATTGTATCTTTTATTTACAGCAATTCTTAAAGTTCCAACACCTGAAGGCATATTATTCTAGTAGTCATTAAAGTAATAAAACGAATTAAACTAATTATGATATGAATAGAAGGGTCAATAAACCTAAAAGTAAATCGTTTATTGGCCTTTTATTGTGGGAAGTGGTATTATATATTACCAGAGAGTAGTGTAAGGGTGGTATAGATAGTGTTTGAACCAGTTAAAACTCATGGTAATTTATCTGAGGAAATTGTGAAACAAGTTGTCCAGAGTATCAGTAACGGTGAACTTAAGCCAGGGGATAAGCTGCCTGCTGAACGGGAAATGTGCAATGTGTTTTCAGTAAGCAGAACAGTGGTCCGTGATGCCTTGAAGACTTTGGCAGGGCTGGGCATGGTTACGATTCGCCATGGCCTGGGGGCTTATGTCAATGAGGTGGATGAACAAGTCGAGGATGTATCACGGTTAGCGGCACTGCTCCAGATAACCCAGGGTACTTTTGATGAAATATTTCAAGTTCGAGAAATATTAGAAGGGTATGCGGCATTATGGTGTGCTCAAAATGCCGATGATAAGGACATCGAAGAGCTTGGAAAAATCGTCAAGAGAGGTAAAGAGCTGGGCTCTGCCAGTGATGGTAAGCTTGCTTTACTTGATGCAGAATTCCATCTTAAGATTGCTGAGGCATCGGGCAATAAGGTCCTCAAGCGTCTGATGATTAACATTCTGGATTTAACCGGAGAAATCAGAGACAGCAGCTTTAAGATTCCCGGACGTCAGTATTTGTCCGTTTTAGAGCATGAAGCGATTTATGAGGCAATTAAACAGCGTGATCCGGAGTTGGCGTTTCAGAAAATGATCAAACATATTGAAGCTGTGGAAGATGATCTGCATTCGAACGCCCATGTGAGGGAGAATGCCTGGGATGAATAACCAATCAGTTCAGGCAGCTTAAGGACAGGGTGATGGCTCAGGAGGAGGTTGCGGGAATGAGTCAGATGTTCTCTGATCAGGCAATGAATGATTTTTGCCAAAGGCTTTTAGAAGCAAGTGGTGTGCCGGCAACTGATGCCGGAATTGTTTCTTCCATATTGGTGGATACGAGTCTGGAGGGTATCGATACCCATGGGATTAGCCGCTTACCGGTTTATCTGAAGTGTCTGTTAAAGGGGCGCATCAACCCAAAGCCCAAGATCCAGGAAACCATTGATGCTGCCGTGGCCCGTGTGGACGGTGATAACGGACTCGGCCAATTAGTTGCTTATCGCGCTATGAATAGTGCTATCGACCTGGCAAAAATCTATGGTATTGGTTTTGCAACGGTGAAGAACAGCAATCATTTTGGAGCGGCTTCTACCTATTGCAAATTAGCTGCCGCGCAACAAATGATCGGGCAAGCCTATACCAACTCACCCAGCGGTATTCCGCCTTGGGGAGGGAGGGCTCCCTATTTTGGCACCAATCCAATCTCATATGGATTTCCTCATGCCGAGTATCCGGTTGTCGTCGATATGTCTTCATCTACGGTGGCTCGCGGCAATATTATTTTAGCGGCTAAAAACGGTGAGGAGATTCCGGAGGGCTGGGCGATGGACAAAGACGGGAAAGCGACGACAAATGCCAAGGCTGCACTGGAGGGTGCGGTTTTGCCCATCGGCGGAGCGAAAGGCTATACCTTGGCTTTGGCAGCCGAGGTGATGGCGGGCATCATCAGCGGTTCTGCTTACGGATCTCATGTGGGCTGGATTTATGATGAAGGCAGAGAACCGGTGAATATCGGTCATAGTTTTTTGGCCATAAATATTGCCAAACTGATGCCGGTTGAAGAATTCAGCCAAAGGATGGGTGATATGATCCGGGAAGTTAAGGCAATACCGAAGGCTGAAGGGATTACGGAGATTCGGATTCCGGGTGAAAGGCGGCAGGCCAACGCCGAGCAGCGCAAACAAGACGGAATACCGGTTGCCGAGGGGCTGTTGCAGGAGCTTAATATGCTGGCTGAAAAATTGGCAATCCCTATACTCTCATTTTGCCCTCATGGGTAGTAATTATATGAGAGAAATTCTCGGCGAGGGAGGGATTGGGAAGAGATACGTAGAATACTGGCTTATTGAAACATTGCAAAAGGGGATGACCACACAGTATGCGGACGTATCGGATTGAAATTCGTTTAATTCAACTTTCGGTGTTTTTAAGTGTGCTGGTAGTGATTGCCGGCTTTTTAGGATTATGGGACAATAAAGACCAGGGGCAAGCTGCCGCTCCTCCCGGGCAGGAAGAACCGGCACCCGCTTTGGAGAATACGAAAGTCGTGGCCATAGGAGATTCCTTTACCTTTGGTTATCCTGGCAATACGGAAAATTCCTGGCCGGCGGTTTTGGGGCAGACCTCCCAGATTGAAGTGGTGAACAAAGGGCTGAAAAGTCAGACTGCCCAGGACCTTTACTCCCGTTTTGATGCGGATGTGCTCGCTGAAAAGCCGGGCCGGGTGATTATTTTTGTGGGGAACGGCGATGCCATTAAAGAGGTACCCCTTGAGACCTTCCAACAGCATATAAAGGCTATGGTGGAAAAGGCTGAGAGCAATCACATTATTCCGATTCTCGCCTTGCCCTTACCTTATACAGGAGTTCAAAACACCATTAAGGAATTCAGAGAATGGGAATCAAGCTATGCTAAAGAAAAGAATATTCTCGTTTTAGATTTTGCGACCGTGCTCATGGATGCCGACAATGTATACTTGGAGGGGTTATTATCCAAGGAGGCCAATTACCCGTCCAAAGAAGGCTATAAGCTTATGGGGGAATATGCCTCACGAGTACTCGATTAGGTGAATCAAGGGGACAGGTACCGTTTTTCAATATGAAAAACGGTACCTGTCCCCTTGATTCACTAGTGGAGAAAGCTTATTCCGGCAAAGAAGAGATATCCCAGGACTCCTCCTAAGAGGGCGTAGCGGGGATGGCGTTCACGGGAAAGGGGCCAGAGCTCCGCAAAAACCAGGAAGGCCATAGCCCCCCCGGCCAGGGCAAGAAAAAAGGAGAGGGAATTTTGCACACTGTCAATAGCCAATAAACCGATCAGGGCTCCAAAAGGGGTGAAAAAGGCAATCCCAAAATTCAAAAGAAGTATTTTCCAGCTTTTTATGCCCGCCATTTTTAGGGGAGCTGTGGTAGCCATGCCCTCCGGCAGATTATGTAAGGTAATGGCCATAGCAATAAGAACCCCCAAATCCTCTGTGGCCTCTTGCCCAAGGGCGATGGCCATGCCCTCAGGGAGGTCGTGAAGCGCGATTCCCGCAGCCACTAAGAGTCCGATGCGTTTCAGCCGTTGGCGCCGCGGGAGGGGCAGGGAAGGGGGAGAGGCATTAAGCTTTTGATCAGCCAGTTTCATAAAGGCTAAACCGATGATAAAGCCAAGGATGACCTGGCTTAGGGGGCCGATCTGCCAGGCTGTAGGGAGCAGGTCCAGGGAAACGACAGCAAGCATCACACCCCCGGCTCCGGCAAGCAACATCGCCAATACCTGCTCTTTAGGGCGGCCGAACATTAACACCACCAGGCTGCCCAGGGTTGTGGCAAGCCCGGCAATGGTACTGACCCAGAGGATAGGGAGCCAATCCTGCATGAGCTATTCCTCCTCAAAAAGTAAGAACCTAAGTCTACTTTATGAAAAAAAGGATTAAACTATGTCTAAACCCATACTCACCTTGGACATAATGAAATTAGAAGGATTTGTTGCAAGGAGAGAGAGGGTTCTGGGCGTGAAAGAGTTTAAACAGGCTGATTATTTTAAAAGGATAGAGATAATACTTATTATTTTCCTGACGGTGCTTTTTCAGGTGGAGGTTTTTCATTCTTCGTTTGCCTATGCACGCTCTGTGGAGCAAGCGAAGGATCTGCTGGAGGTTGCGCAGATGGCGGAGAATGGAGAAGACCTGATTCGTTTTCATGTGATAGCCAATTCGGATGCCGAGGAAGATCAGGCTCTTAAGCGGGCTGTACGGGATGCCATTCTTGAAGAGATATCTCCACAGCTGGCCCAATCCCAGTCTTTGGAGCAGTCCCGCCGGATCTTGACAGAATTGCGTCCGCTTATGGAAGAAATCAGCCGGAAAGTTATTGCGGCTTGGAGCAAAGATTATTCGGTTAAAACCGAATATGGCGAATTTATCTTTCCGACGAAGTCTTATGGTTCTTTGATTCTCCCGGCAGGGGAGTATGAGGCAGTACGAGTTGTCATCGGTGAAGGAAAGGGTTCCAATTGGTGGTGTGTGCTTTTTCCGCCTCTATGCTTTGTGGATATTGGTCATTCCACAGCCCAGCCTGTGGACGGGAAACCTGGGATACCCTATGAGAAGCCTAAGGTAAGATTTTGGATCGTGGAGAAACTTGTTCAACTGTTCAAAAAGTGAAAAAAGGGGACAGGGGTGAAAAATGGGGACAGGTACCGCTTTTCATAATTGAAAAACGGTACCTGTCCCCATTTTTTCACTAGAGACCGAGGATTTCTTTGAGTTTGCGGGATTGGGTACGGCTGACGGGGACTTCGCTGCGCTCATGGTCATCCACCACGATGGAGTAGGTGCCGTTGAAATAGGGGATGAGCTCGCGCATGCGTTTAATATTGACCAGGTAACAGCGGTGGGTGCGGAAAAAGAGATTCGGATTCAGGCGGGCTTCCAATTCTCTCAGGGTAAAACGGGTGAGGTAAGACTCTTTTTGAGTTTTGGCAAAGACATTGTCTTTATCTGTATAGATATAAACAATTTCCTCAGGGCGGAGAAGAATGGTTTTGCCCCGTTGCTCTACCGGGATGACTTCCAGAGGGCGGATGGTGCTATTCTCTGGAGGTTGTTTGGGGAGGGGGGTGTCGGTGGCGGTTGTGGGTTCGTCAGGTTCGGATAAAGAGGGTGAGGCAGGCGGGGTGCCGGCACCATGTTGAATGAAAAGTTTTTTAATGGCTTGATCAAGGCGTTTGGGGTTAATGGGCTTTAATAGATAGTCCAGGGCGTTTACACAGAAGGCATCTACGGCAAATTCTTCATGGGCTGTGATAAAGATGATGGCTGGGGAACTCTCTTTCTCTTTGAGTTGTCGAGCAAGGTCGATTCCTTTAAGTCCAGGCATATCAATATCCAGAAAAACTACCGAATATTCCAGGTTATTGATCAGTTCTAAGGCCTCGATGGCGTTGGCCGCTTCTCCGATAACCTGAAGATCCGTATAGTCTTGGAGTAAATAGCGAAGCTCTTTGCGGGCGGGGGATTCATCGTCGACAAGTAATGCACGTAACTTCAAGAGTCCCACTCCTTTCTGCGGTGGTATGAAAAAACTAGTTCTTTTTTCATACTATTCTGATAATATTCTAAGATTCCTTCTTTTTCAATGTGAAAAAATTAAAATGGGGATTTCCTGGAGGACCTGTACTATTTCTCCGGACAAAGCATAGCATTAAATAGAAAAGCCGATATCCAGGGCGACAGAGATCCATGAAGTTGGATAGGAGGAAAAAGCATGAAAAAATACTTATTTTACTTAGGAGTGCTTTTAATAGCGACCTTTCTTGTCGGGTGTGGAACACTGCAAACTCTGGTGAAAGAAGACAGTGAGCCCTCTTCTTTTGCAGATTGGATTGGCAGTGCCAATGAAGAAGTGAATGTCCCGGCCACCAGCAATCTTGGGGATGGTAAAATGATCAGTCTTTATTTTCCTGATTCAACGGGCAAGCAGCTTATCAAAGAGGAACGGAATATCCCGAAAACCTTAAGTCTGGCCCGCGAGACGGTAACTCAATGGCTAATGGGGCCTGCAGTTCAGGGCGAGGCCCAGGCGGCAGTGGATCCCGCCACAACCCTGCTGGATATTGCTATAAAAGATGAAGTGGCTATCGTTGATCTGAGTCGGGAATTCACGCAAATGCATGGCAATGTCAACCAGGAAGTTGCAGTGTATGGCTTAGTGAATACTCTCACTCAATTTCCCACCGTTCGGGAGGTCACCTTTAGAGTAGAAGGCAAACCTTTGACCCAATTGGGCAGCCTTGATGTGACCCGATTATCCTATCGGGAAGGGTTGGTCAAAGGTGGAGGAAATCTCTCGGGAGGCAGCAACAGCGTAGTCTCTCCTGCACTCCCCTCCAATACAAATACAAATACCAATACAAATACCAATACAAATACAATGGACTCTCCCAGCGGGCTCAATATTTTCTCTTCTCAGCTATCGGCCAGCTAGTGCCTTGCGGGTGTTTCGATACATGAAACTGAGTTTCATTATAGGAGTAAAAAGAAGAAGCTCATCATTAAGTTTGAAAAGTATTATAATATAAATTCTTCATTTTGAATAGGGTTAAGTGAAATTATTTTAATCATCCAGGCTTTTATTGGCCTGGATGATTCTATGTAGGTCATGATTTTTTATAAGCGGTAAAAGTGCAAAATTTCATAAAAAAGATCTTAAGGCATGTTTTTTTTCTCCAATTTATGCTAGAATAGAAAAAATAAAAAGATTGAAAATTATAAAAATTTTCTACTTAGAGGGGGTAGAGGAATGGAAGTTAATGAGGAGTTAAGTAGAGAACTTGAGGAGGCCATACGCCGTTCGAATACCGTCATCTATCGCAGGGGGCAAGCCCTTCTGGCGGAGATGGGCATTTCAAATCCTCAATTTAATACGTTGCTGGCTCTTTATGAGTTTGGGCCATTGACAATGGGAGATTTGGGGAAGCATTTGTTTACTGCCTGCAGTACCGCCACGGATTTGGCCGATCGTTTGGAACGGGATGGCTTGGTAGAAAGGATTCGTGATTCTAAGGATCGCCGCATTGTCAGGATGCATTTGCTTACTAAAGGGAAAAAGATGGTTGAAGTGATTATGAACGAGCGCTATCGTTTCCTGGAAGAAGTCTTAGCGGGCTATACAGCTGATGAGCACCGGCTCATCCTCGAAAGCCTTAAACACTTGATTGACCGGGTGGAGAGAACGGATAAGACCTATCCCGTAGAGCTGGAAGCCGTTCGAAATATAAAGAAAAAGTTAATTTTAAGTCCCTCATAAAGGTTTTTTATGACGAGGTGTCGAATACTCCGACTCATGTAGCTTTGGATGAAACCAACCCATTCACTTAAAAGCATCATGGGACATACGGAGGAAATCAGCATGACAAGCTGGGACATCATCAAGTATATTGAATGGATTGAGAAGAAGGATCCTTTAACCTGCAGCCATTGCAGTAAATCTGCTGAGTATGCGATATTCCTCGGTAAAAACATCGCTCTGGCAGCCGATGAATTAGCAGTATTAAGTATTGCCGCCCCCCTTCATGATTTAGGTAAGATTAAAGTTCCCGATGAAATTCTCGGGAAGCCGGCTTCCTTAACCCAGGAGGAATTTAAGGTGATTCAATGCCATCCTCTTTGGGGTGCTGAGATGATCTTAGATAATGCCGGGAAGAATCTTGACTGGCTGCGTGTGGCTGAAATTATCCTCAATCATCATGAACGGTTTGATGGCTGCGGATATCCGGCAGGCATAGGCGGCAGACAGATCCCTTTTCTGGCTCAAATTGTTTCCATCGCCGATGCTTATGATGCTATGACATCGGATCGCCCTTATCGCAGTGCCATGTCGGAGGAACAGGCCAGAAGGATTTTGCAGCATGAGGGCGGCAAGCAATTCCATCCCGACTTAGTCGAAGAATTCGTCAGGTTAATTGCATAAATGAAGTGAAAGCGAGGAGCTATTCCTCGTTTTTTGTTTGACTAAAGTTTTCTTTGTTCTGTGGTTTTTTGGATGAAAAGAGAGTAGCATATAAATGGAAGTTCAGCTGGTAACTGAAGCGGGACCAAGGGGAGGAATTAAATTGGCTCAGCATGTAATTGGGATGTTTGATTCGGGAGTGGGCGGTTTGACGGTCATGAAAGAGATAGTGACCCAGCTTCCGGATGTTCAGATCATTTACTTCGGAGATACGGCTCGTGTGCCTTATGGGAATCGGAGTAGGGAAGAACTGATTCATTTCGGAGAAGAAATTATCTCGTTTTTAATTGAGCAGGGAGCCGAGGCTATAGTGGTGGCCTGCAATACCAGTTCAGCCAATGCGGTGCCGGTGTTGAGGGAACAATTCAATTTACCTTTGATTGGAACGATTGAACCAGGGGCGAAGGCGGCGATTCAGGCAACGGCAACAGGGAACATCGGGCTGATTGCCACAGAAGCCACGGTGCGCAGCAAAGCCTATTCCTCCGCGGTGAGGCGGATATTAAGCAAGCGGCGGGGCGGGCATGCCATTGAATTGGTGAAGGCCCAGGCTTGCCCTCTTTTCGTCCCCTTGGTGGAAGCGGGGCTTTCCCATTCACCGGAGGCCAGAGGAATCGCCCGTACTTATCTGGCTCCTATTCAGGAGGCTCAGGTTGATGCGTTGATTCTCGGGTGTACCCATTACCCTTTCCTGGCACCCGTCATCCAGGAAATCCTCGGGGAAGAAATAATTTTAGTGGATCCGGCTCAGGCCATGACGGAGGAGTTGAAGGAAGTTCTCAAACAGTTGGAGTATAACCGGGAAAGTGGGCAAGAGACCCATAAGGCCCCCGGCCATCACCGCTTTTTTGTAAGCGGGGACCCGGTGTTGTTTGAGCGGGTAGGGAATACTTTGCTTCCCGATCAGATTCACGATGTAAACCAGGTGAACTGGAATCGATAGACCGATGAGCTATCCGGAGGAGGGATGGTAAGTGGAAGGGAAAACCTTGGTGCTGGGGGTTATTGGAGCGGATGTCCATGCGGTAGGGAACCGGATCCTGGATTATGCGTTTACTCAAGCAGGGTTTAAGGTGATCAATATAGGGGTCCTGGCCTCTCAGGAGGAGTTTATCCGGGCGGCTATAGAGACGGCTGCCTCGGTGATTATGGTGTCTTCCCTTTATGGACATGGCGAATTGGATTGCCGGGGACTCCGGGAAAAGTGCCAGGAGTCAGGTATCGGAGATATTCTGCTCTATGTGGGAGGGAATCTCGTCGTAGGGAAGCAGGAATTCAGTGAGGTTGAAAAGCGCTTTTTAGCGATGGGATTCAATCGGGTTTATCCTCCCGGAACCATGCCTGAGGCAGCTATTGAAGATCTGCGCAAGGACTTGGAGCTATAGGAGGGATGAATGGTGCAGGAAATCCTTCTCATCGATTTTGGCAGCACCTACACCAAAGTAACCATCGTGGACCTGGAGCGGGAAGAGATTATCGGGACGGCGGCCGCGGGGACAACCATTGCAAGCAATATTATGGAGGGGCTCAACCATGCCTTAGCTCAGATTCCCCAACCTCCGGGGGGCTGGAATTTTGCCCGGAAGCTGGCCTGCAGCAGTGCCGCTGGGGGATTGAGGATGATGGCCAGCGGACTGGTCAAGGAATTGACTGCTGAAGCCGCCCGCCGGGCTGCCCTGGGAGCAGGCGCCCGGGTGCTGGAAGTTTTTAGCTATGAATTGACTTCTGAAGATATTGAAAGAATAGCCCAAGCTCAGCCGGATATCCTTCTCTTAGCAGGAGGCACGGATGGGGGCAATAAAGAGATTCTCTTAAAGAACGCGGAAAAGCTCCTGGAGCTGCCTTTCTCGCTGCCTGTGGTGGTAGCGGGAAATAAGGTTGTTTCTTCCCAGGCGGCGGAGATAGTGCGTTGTAAGCACGATCCGGTAGTGGTGGCGGGAAATGTCATGCCGGAGCTTAATGTGCTGGAAGTAGAGTCGGCACGGGATGCTATCCGGGGAATTTTTCTGAATCAGATTGTCCGGGCCAAGGGACTGGACAAGGCGGAGACCTTTATTGAACGGGTGATGATGCCCACTCCGGCGGCTGTTCTTTCTGCCGCGGAACTATTGTCTCAGGGCTATGGTGATGAAAAAGGCTTGGGTGAGCTTTTGATCATTGACGTGGGAGGGGCCACGACGGATATTCATTCCATTGCCGCCGGGGAGCCCAGCAAGCCGGGAGTGATGCTGAAGGGGCTGCCGGAGCCCTATGCTAAGCGCACGGTGGAAGGGGATCTGGGGATGCGCTATAGCGCGGAAGCTCTGGTCGCTGCCTCAGGCAAACGCTTGCATCAGGTTTTGGGCTGGCGGGACGAGGAGATACAGGAACAGTTGGGCTTTGTTCAGGCTGATCCTTGGCGGGTTCCCCAGAATGAACGGGAAGCCTCTTTTGATACGGCTATGGGCAGGATGGCTGTAGAGCTGTCTATGAAGCGCCATGTAGGAACCCTCCAGGTAGTCTATGCTCCTTTTGGTGTCAGCTATGTCCAGCAAGGCAAGGATTTAACTCAATTACCGGTGGTAGTGGGAACCGGCGGAGTCCTTCTGCATCATGGGGAACCCTTGGCAGTTTTGCGCGGCGCCCTTTTCAATGCCGCAGAACCTACTTTTCTTAAGCCTCAAAACCCGGATTTCTATTTGGATCAAGATTATATTTTGGCCTCCATGGGACTGTTGCGGGAGGTTAATCCCCTTGTTGCCCTGCGTTTGCTGAAGAAGTATTGTGTAAAGCTCTAAAGACAGAGGAGGTCAGATCAGTGGATCTAACGAATCGGATGATGGAGCCGGAAGAGTTCGCCCGCCAGCGTCAAGAGGTATTGAACCAATGGGCCACTGGGAGGGACGTGGATTTCGAGGAAGCGGTGGCTTATCATAAAAACCTGCCCAGAAGCAAGAACTTTAGCTATAAGCTGGCAGAGGGTAAAGCCAGGGGAATCACCTTTGCCCAGCCCCGGGCCGGAGTCGCTCTTCTCAATGAGCATTTGGAGCTCTTGCGCTTTTTAGAAGAGGAAGGGGAGGCGGATTTCCTCCCGACCACCATCGATTCTTACACCCGGCAGAACCGCTATGGGGAGGCTCAGACCGGAATTGATGAGAGCCGCCTGGTGGGGCGTTCCATGCTCAATGGTTTCCCGGCAGTTAATCATGGGGTGTCAGCCTGCCGCCGGTTGATTGAACACCTCAAGGTGCCGGTTCAGGTTCGGCATGGCACTCCGGATGCCCGGCTTTTGGCGGAGATTACTTTGGCGGGAGGGTTCACCGCTTACGAAGGGGGAGGTATCTCCTACAATATTCCTTATGCTAAAGATGTTTCCATCGAGAAGTCTATAAAATATTGGCAGTATGTGGACCGCCTGGTTGGCATGTATGAGGAAAAGGGTGTCAGTATTAATCGGGAGCCTTTTGGTCCTTTGACCGGTACTCTTGTGCCTCCTTCAGTATCCCATGGGGTGGCAGTGATCGAAGGTATCTTAGCAGTTGCTCAGGGAGTACGGAGTCTGACCCTGGGCTACGGTCAGTGCGGTAATCTCCTGCAGGATGTGGCGGCAATCCGGACTTTGCCCTTATTGGCTGCTGAATATCTTAACAAGCTGGGCTATACTGATTTTGATATTACTACGGTCTTTCATCAATGGATGGGAGGTTTCCCTCAGGACGAGGCCAAGGCTTACGGTGTCATCTCCTGGGGAGCGGCAGCTGCAGCTTTAGGGAAAGCCACGAAGGTTATTGTCAAATCTCCTCATGAAGCCTTGGGCATCCCCACCAAGGAAGCTAATGCGGCGGGAATCCGTACGACGAAGCAGATCCTGAACATGCTGAAGGACCAGAGCTTGCCGATGACTGAGGAGTTGGCCTTAGAGGAAAAGATGATCGGGGAAGAGACCCGGGCGCTCCTGGATAGAACCCTTGATTTAGGAGAAGGGGATATGGCTGTGGGAGCGGTCCGTGCCTTCCAGGCGGGGGTTATCGATGTGCCTTTTGCCCCCAGCCGCTATAATGGGGGGAGGATTCTGCCGGCGCGGGATTCCCAGGGAGCTGTGCGGGTGCTGGAGTTTGGGAATCTGCCTTTCTCTGAGGAGATCAAGGAATTTCACCGGGAGCGGATTGCCCGGCGGGGAAGGGATGAAGGCAGGGAGCCCTCCTTCCAGATGGTTATTGATGATATCTATGCCATTGGCAAAGGGATGCTGGTGGGGAGGCCGCGCAGCTAATCAGACAGAGGAGGTCTTATCTGTGAAGATTGTTGATATGATCGCTTCGCCGGGCTTAACAGGGTTTTACTTTGATGATCAGCAGGCGATCAAAGCCGGGGCGGGTCACGATGGGTTTGCCTATACGGGGGCTCCTGTGACCCCTGGATTTCGTGCTGTTCGTCAACGTGGGGAGTCGATTTCGGTGATGCTCATCCTGGAGGATGGGCAGGTAGCTTTTGGAGATTGTGCAGCGGTTCAGTATTCAGGGGCTGGGGGGCGTGATCCTCTTTTTTTGGCCCATGATTTTATCCCGATGATTATGGAAGAGCTCCGCCCTAAGCTGGTGGGGAAGGAACTGGATTCTTTCCGGAAGCTGGCAGACAGTATCGAGCATTCCCGGCGGCCCACTGGGGAACCCTATCATACAGCCATTCGCTATGGGGTGAGCCAGGCCATTCTGGATGGGGTGGCTAAAGCCAAAAAGCTGACCATGACGGAAGTGATCCTCGGGGAGTATCAGCTGCCTTTGGTGCTGGAGCCGGTGCCCATATTCACACAGACCGGGGATGAGCGGTATGCCAATGCAGACAAGGCCATAATCAAACGGGCCGGAGTGCTGCCCCATGCTCTCATCAATAATGTGGAGACTAAGCTGGGCAAGCATGGCGAGCTGCTGCTGGAGTACGTGAATTTGCTGAGGGAGCGGGTGATTCGTCTGGGTGATGAAGCTTACTGGCCTATCCTGCATATTGATGTTTATGGAACCATCGGGATGGCTTTTGCGGATGATGTGGAGCGCATGGTGGAGTATTTCGGGGATCTGGAAAAAGCGGCGGAACCCTTTCCTTTGCGCATTGAAGGCCCTATGGATGCAGGAAATAAGGAAGGACAGCTGAAGCAGCTTAAGAGGCTGCGTGAAGCCCTTAAGGAGGCGGAAGTTAAGGTCGAGGTGGTTGCCGATGAATGGTGCAACACCTATGAAGAAATTGTAGAATTCGTAGATGCCCAAGCGGCGGATATGGTTCAGATTAAAACTCCGGATCTGGGTGGGATTCAGAATACTATCGAAGCGGTGCTCTATGCCAGGAAGTTTGGAGTGGGTGCTTATGTGGGCGGTTCCTGCAATGAGACCGATGCCGGTGGCCGGACTGCCGTCCATGTAGCGTTGGCGACCCGCCCTGACCAAATGCTGGCCAAGCCCGGAATGGGTGTGGATGAAGGGTATATGATTGTGCATAATGAGATGAATCGGACTTTGGAGCTTTTGCGCTATAAAGCCGGGTTGAAAGCATCAGGCTGTAAATCATAAGGTTATAAATCCTAAGGTAATGCAAAATCCTTGGTATTTCTTCCGGATAGTTATAAGATAATAACATAGGGCATGATGACAGAAGTTATGTGGAGAGGCTTGGAAGCGAATGAGCAAAATTGGGTTGACTACGACAGTACCGGTCGAAGTAATTTATGCAGCCGGGGATACACCGGTGGATTTGAATAATATTTTTATCTCGGATACCAGGGAAGCGATGCTGAGGATTGAGGAGGCGGAGCTGGCCGGGTACCCACGGAATGTGTGCGGCTGGATTAAGGGCTTGTATGCGACGGCTCTTAAAAGCCCGGAAATCAAGAAGATCGTGGCGGTAACCCAGGGGGATTGCAGCAACACCCATGCCTTGATGGAGACTTGGTCGGAAGAGGGAATCGAGATTATTCCTTTTGCCTTTCCCTATGATCGGGATGGAGATATGCTCAGACTCCAATTGGAGAAGCTGATCACGGCTCTGGGGACCACCTGGGATCAGGTGCGGGAGCAAAAGGTCCGTTTGGATCAGGTACGTCAGCTGGCCTGGGAGATCGATCGCCTGACTTGGCAAGAGAATCAGGTCAGGGGTTTTGAAAATCATCTCCACCTGGTTTCCTGCTCAGATTTCAATGGAGATCCGGAGGGATTTGCCCGGGATCTGGAAGGCTTCATTGCCGAGGCCAGAGAACGGGAGCCGCTTAACCTTCAATTCAAAGGCCGTAAAAAAAGAGAACTCCGGCTTGGGTTCATGGGAGTGCCGCCGATTATGCCGGATCTTTATAATTTCCTGGAGGAGCATGGGGCACGGGTGGTCTTTAATGAAGTGCAAAGGCAATTCAGCATGCCCTTTGCCACCGAAGATATCGTGGAGCAATATCAGCTTTATACTTATCCGTATAATGTCTTTGGACGGATTGAGGATGTGGCGCAGGAAGCGGAACGGCGGCAACTGGATGGGCTGATCCATTATACTCAGAGCTTCTGCTATCGCCAGATTGAAGACTTGATTGTCCGCAGACGCTTGGATTATCCGATTCTCAATCTTGAAGGTGAGAATCCTACAGGTTTGGATGCTCGGAGCAAAATGAGGCTGGAATCCTTTTTGCAGATGCTCCGCGATTGATTCTTCTCTGATGGTAAAAACTGTTATATAATTTAGGAGTAAGTGAATGACAATAGTATGTGGAATAGATCTGGGAAGCCGGAGTGTCAAGATTGCGGTGATGGAAAGTTCATCAGAAGGGCTGCCGCCGCAGCTTAAGCGCCTGGAACGGCTGGATACCATTGGCTTTTATCGGGAATATGGCCGCAAGGTTCAGGGGAAGCTGGCCGTTGATTTTAAGGCCTTGGGCCTTCCTGAGGTGGATTGTTTGGTTTCAACAGGTTACGGACGCAACACCTTGGAGGTGGCCGGCGGAGAAACCATACCGGAATTGAAGGCTCATGTCAGAGGGGCAATCTTCCAGACAGGGCTGAAGGATTTTACTTTGGTGGATCTGGGCGGCCAGGATAGTAAGATCATCGCTGTAAAGAAGGGCCGGATGGTGGATTTTCAGACGAATGATAAATGTGCGGCATCCTCAGGGAGATATCTTGAGAACATGGCCAATGTCCTGGGCATGACCCTTGAGGAGCTTGGCGAGCATGCCGCCGATCCGGTGGAATTGAATTCTACCTGTGCAGTCTTCGGTGAAAGTGAATTAATCGGCAAGATTGTGGAGGGAGAGCCTATGCCCCGCCTGGCGGCGGGAGTTAATGAGACCATCGTTAAACGTATCCTCCCACTTCTTCGTTCCTATACCAGTGATATCATCGTGTTTACCGGAGGAGTGGCTCATAATAAAGCCGTCCGGGAGCTTTTGCGGGAGGGGACTGCTAAGGAAGTCGTCGTCCCTCGGGAGCCCCAGTTCAATGGAGCGATTGGATGTGCGATCTATGGGTTTGAGGAGCTCGGGGAAGAAGAGGATTAGAGGGGTAAGAGAAGTAAGGGGAGTTGTGAAAGGAGGCTGCTAAAGAAGTGCCAAAGGTTATCCATGTGGATCAGATTGTTGAGGCAGTGGAAGAGCTTTGTATCGGAGCCAATTATGATCTCGGTGACGATATGATGCTGAAGTTCAGGGAGGCTTTGCAAACTGAAGAATCTCCCTTGGGCTGTGAAGTATTTGAGAGGTTAATCGAAAACGCCACCATTGCTCATGAGGAGCGGGTTCCCATGTGCCAGGATACGGGCATGACGGTGATCTTTGTGGAGTTGGGGCAGGAGGTTATGATCACCGGCGGAGCTTTAAAGGATGCTTTGAATGAGGGCGTTCGGCGCGGGTATGAAAAGGGATACCTGCGTAAATCGATGGTGAAGGATCCCTTTGACCGGGTGAATACCGGGGACAACACACCGGCGATTATCCATTATGACATCGTGCCCGGAGATCAATTGAAGATTACCGTTGCCCCCAAAGGAGCAGGCAGTGAGAACATGGGTGCTCTGAAAATGTGTAAGCCATCGGAAGGCTTGGAGGGAGCTATACAATTTGTGGTGGATACGGTGGAGAAGGCCGGGGGAAATCCCTGCCCTCCCATTATCGTAGGCGTAGGTGTAGGCGGAAGCATGGAGAAAGCCACTTATCTGGCGAAAAAGTCCCTCCTGCGCCAAGTGGGGGAACCCAATGCAGAAAAACGTCTGGCGGATATCGAGCAAGAGATACTGAAAAGGGTGAACAAGCTGGGAATCGGCCCTCAAGGGTTTGGGGGTACGAATACTGCTCTCGGCGTTCATTTGGAAGTTTATCCCACCCATATTGCCTCCCTGCCCGTTGCGGTAAATATCCAATGTCATGCAGCCCGCCATCAAGAAGTTGTCTTAAAGGGCAGACAAGAAGGGGAGGAATGAAAATGAGTGAAACATTTCGTCTGGAACTTCCCCTGACCCAGGACAAAGTGGCTCATCTCAAAGCGGGGGATAGTCTGCTGCTTAGCGGCGTGATCTATACCGGCCGTGACGCCGCCCATAAAAAGATGGTGGAGGCTTTATCCCGGGGGGAGGAGCTTCCCTTTGATGTACACAATCAGGTGATCTACTTTGTGGGTCCCACCCCGCCTAAACCGGGTCAGGTTATCGGCTCAGCGGGCCCCACCACCAGTGGCCGGATGGATGCTTATTCCCCTATGCTGATTGAACGGGGGCTGACCGGCATGATTGGCAAAGGATTGCGCTCTGAAGAAGTGATCAGTGCCATGAAGAAGCATGGCGCGGTTTATTTCGGAGCCATCGGAGGTTCCGGAGCGCTGTTGGCGAAGCGGATTATTTCAGCAGAGGTTATCGCTTATCCGGAACTGGGACCGGAAGCCATCCGCAGGCTGGAGGTCAAGGATTTCCCGGTGATGGTGGTCATTGATAAGCATGGCAATAACCTTTACGAGTCAGGAAAGGCCCAGTATCGGCAAGAGTAAGTTCATTTTAAGCAGAAGGCCCCGGGATTCGTTCCCGGGGCCTTCTGCTTAACCATATTCTTGGCCGGCGTCCTTCGCGGCATAGGGATCAAGATTAACAACCTGGATGGCCGGTTTCATTCCTGCTCTGTTCCCTATCGTGATGTTCCTCGTCCGTGAAAAACGGGACCTGTCCCTTTGATTCAGGCTTTTTGCACCACAGGACATGGCGGTGTTCCGCGTAGTTGCGGTCAATGTAGCCTGTGAACATGCCGGGGAGAAGGGCGCGGTTTTCCTTAAATATAAAGGCTGCCAGATGACCGATGATGCCGAGGATCAGCAATACGGTGCCAATATTATGCAGCATAGTGGTCCAGAAAAGAAGCGAATAGGGCAGCTCCACACCGGGGAGGTTTTTATACATTTTGATTAAGCCGGTAATGATGAGCAGGAGCACATTAAAGCCAATATAGAAATAGGCTAATCTTTGTTCAGCCAGGTATTTTCCGCAAGGGGGTTCTTTGCATTTCGTGATCATGGCTTTAATGATCAAATAGGATTCTTTGAAGTCACCGCGGCGGGGAAAGATATCAAATTCTTTGCGAATAAAGGCATTAATAATGTGGTAAAAGACGACAAAAATCAGGAGAACAGCCGCCAGGTAGTGAAGGTTAATGGTGATGAAGTAGTCCCCCAGCCATTCCGATCCAGGGAGCTTCGTGACATTATAGCGGTTATAGAGAGGCATTTGACCAAAGCCTGTCAAAATCAGCAGGAAGATGGCAAAAGCAGTCGTCCAGTGAACGAAACGGTTAACCAAGTTTTGCCTCAAGAGTTTTTCTCTTTTTGACTTAGGGGTTGTTGTGGTCATGTTCTTCCTCCTCTCCTGGGTTGACAGGGTTGGGGGATGTGCCGTTGCTTTGATCACCTTTCAAAGTGCGATAGGCAGTGATACCGGCCGCGGCGGCTCCGGCAAAGGGTGCCAGGAGTGCGCTGTAGAATAAGCCCTTTTCGCTTTCAAGATAATTATCCACTTTAACGGGCATACCTGGCCGGCCGGGAGAATTATCTTCCTTTTGTTTTTTATCAGCCTTTATAGCCTGGTCAATTTTTTCGAAGGGAACGCTGGAAATGTAGAGAGTGGAGGTTCCTCCATTCTCCAGATCGCCATACACATAGCCGCCCATATCCTGGGCTTTCTTGCGGGCCAGGGCTTGAATCTCCTCACGGGGGCCAATGGTCAGGGCTTCCCGGGGACAGGCCTGGATGCAGGCTGGTTTCTTGCCTACGGCTAAAAGGTCGCTGCAGAGATCACATTTATACATGACCCCGCCCCCTGCTAAATCGGGAGCAATCTGGAGGTATAATCCCACTCCCGCCTGGCGTTGGGGGATACCCCAGGGGCAGACGTCACGGCATTTTGCTCCCCCGAAACAAACTTCATCATCAATGGAAACAGCCCCGGTGCTCTCTTTGGAAATAGCGCTGAAAGGGCAAAGTTTCAGGCAGGTTGGGTTGTCGCAATGCATACAGCGCCTGGGCACGTGGATCTCGTGTTGGAGGCCGTTATGCTCGACCTTGACTTTATCGACGAAAGTCCAGTTGTAGGGAGTGAGGCGGGTAGTAAGTTCTCTCTTGTCAGACCAATCCTCCACCTTTTTTTGAGGCCAATAATACTTGAGGGGTTTTTGCGGTTCCGGGAATCGGCTTTGATTGTGTTGGCGGCAGGCGGCTACGCAAAGTGGAGTCGGGCTGTTTGGACAGCCGTCACATCGGGTTAAGTCGATTAAGGTGCCAAGCTTTTCCCCGCGCTGCTCAGCGGCTTTAACCGGATCGCTTAGTCCGGTCGCCGTCAATGCTCCCAGCAAGCCGGCTGCGGTAGCCCGCTTGAGAAAAGTACGGCGGGAGAAGTTGTTGTTCATACGGATACCCCCTATAGGTATAATAAGCGTTAGTTATTTTTTATCATATTTCAGGCAATATTACAAGAAGAAAATTTAAAAACTACCTGTCGTAAAAAAGTCATAAATCTAGATGATCTGCCATAAATATACATCAGTTGTGGAAA
Source organism: Desulfitobacterium hafniense DCB-2 (assembly GCF_000021925.1). Taxonomy (NCBI): domain Bacteria; kingdom Bacillati; phylum Bacillota; class Clostridia; order Eubacteriales; family Desulfitobacteriaceae; genus Desulfitobacterium; species Desulfitobacterium hafniense. The sequence continues at coordinate 4,665,651 of NC_011830.1, read as the reverse complement.
TATTTGTTCCTTAACAGGTGAAAATGACACCATATTCTATGTGAAATTTCCCCGCAAATTTTAAAGAATTCGGCCAAATTCTCTCATTTATTCACGAAAACTGTTCACGAAAACTTCACACTTTCTTAAGAAGAAGTTAAGAAATATTTGCTATACTTTGGTTATTGAACTCTGGGCAAATCAGGCTTGGGAGTGACCGGAATGAGAGGAGATGGCTGGTTTGAATGTCTGCCCAATGTGTAATTCGCGAGAGATTGGTAAAATAAATCGGGGAAGATTTTTTTGCGGTGAATGTTGTCATGAATGGACTGTTGAGACTGAAGGACATATAACGGTATATAGAATCACCAGCGACGGGACTATAGTACGCTTGCGTAAAGGGAATAACCCGGCTAATCTGTCAACAGCAGCAAGCTGATTAAGGTTCTTTTTTCTTTAGATTAGCATTACTGTTATTGATAAATTGCAATAACAATCCTTTAGGAAAAAATCCTGTAGACTAGATATTCTGCAGGATTTTTGTTTTATGAACAGAATGTTATATACGTGCAGCAGTGAATTGCTCACACTGAAGAAGTAAGGTATATAAATGTTATAAAATAAAAGGAAATTTAGAGTGAAGAGGGGAAGCCGGCATGATTAACCTCCATCAATTTGACCTGAATGAGTCTATAAAGCTTTTAAAATTAGAGCAGGACCAATTGCTGCTGCTGAAAGAATTTAAGCCTGTTATGGAGCAGGATGTGGATCAAATCGTTGATCAGTTCTATGCTCATATTACGAAGATTTCTCAACTGAACGGGATAATCAAGGAGTTTTCTTCTGTAGAGCGGCTCAGAGGTTTGCAGAGAAATTATCTACTCTCGATTTTTCCCGATGTCATCGACGAAGGGTATATTATGAGCCGGATCAGGATTGGGGATGTACATAAGCGTATTAATCTGCCGCCCTTTGTTTATTTAAGCTCTTATCAAACCTTCTTTGACTTGATTTTGCCAAGAATTTTTGCCCATTATCGAAAGAAGCCGGAGCAGGCTTTGCGGTTAAGCCTTGCCGTACTGCGGATCTTCAGCTTTGATCAGCAAGTGGTGATGGCCAGTTATATCCAGTCCTATATAGCGGATCTTGATAAGAAAGAGGAGCTGGAAAAAGCCTACGAGGAGATTGACGTTTTGCAGCACCGGGTCAGTGAAGCCAGCCAGGCCCTGGCAGCGACTTCGGAACAGACCGCTGCTTCGGCGGCTCAGATGCATGAGGCGACTGAGCTCATCTCGCAAAATGCCGGTGATGCGGCAGATTTTTCTCGTAAAGTGGATAACCTGGCTCAGGAAGGGGCCCAGAAGATTCAACAGATTTCCGAGCGTATCTTAGGGCTGGCAGGGATGTCGGAAAAAATGCAGGAAAAGATGGCGGAGCTTGATCGCAGTTCGGCCCGGATCGCCAATATTACAGATGTCATTAAAGAAATCGCTTCCCAAACCAACCTCTTGGCCCTTAATGCGGCCATTGAAGCCGCCCGGGCCGGGGAGTCCGGCAGAGGGTTTGGGGTGGTGGCGGAGGAAGTGAAGAAACTCGCCAATAATTCTGAGCAATCGGTTAAGGAAATCAGCACTATGATTGCAGTAACCCGGCAAAATACCACGGCCGTGAGCAAGGTGATTGAAGATACGACCAAGGCGATGCATGAAGCGGCATCTGAAGCGCAGGAAGTGGTCGCCCGCTTTGGGGACATTATGAGCGCTATTCAATCCAGTATTCAGCAGGTTCGTGAGATCGCTACCCAGATCGACGCTCTGACCATGACGGCCGGCCAGATTGGGGCTGCTTCCGAAGATGTGGCCAATTCAGCAACATCACTGGCCCAGATGGGATTAAGGGAGTAAGTGAGCATGGGACTAAACTTAAACAATGGTGAAGCATGGAAGCGCTTAGTTTGAGAAAGAGGGATAGTGTGCGATCAGAGGCATCTTATATACGCAGGATGTGGAATTTTTCTAAAGCATTGGATCTTGCCTTGATTGACGAGGAGGTTAAAAAAGGGTTACATGTCCCTTTTGGTTTAAGGCATGGGGAAAGGGTCGGCTATATTTCTCTAAAGATGGGGATTGCTTTGGGGTTGCCCCACAAAGAGCTGATCCAACTTCTCATTGCGGGTTTACTGCATGATATAGGTGCTGTGGGAGGGTTTCATAAATTTCATGGTACTCCTTTTTGGATGAAGGAACATACCCTTTTAGGGGCGGAAATTGTCCATCGTTTTCCGGATGGGGAAGTGCTGTCCGAGATTGTCCGCCACCATCATGAAGCTCCTCATCCGAACTATGGTGTGTTGAGGATTGAACCAGCTCAGGTCAGTATTAAGGCCAGGATTATTTCTCTTGCGGATAAGGTGGATGTAAACTTAAGCCGTAAAGTGTTGAGCCGTGTGGAGCGCGAAAAGTTAATCCAATGGATCAAAGACCATGAAGGAAAACAGTTTTATCCGGAAGTTATTCCGGCCTTTATCCAAGTGGCGGCTACGGAGGCCTTTTGGCTTGATCTGGAACATCAAGATCTGATGAAGATCTCCCTGGCTCTTCTTTTTGACGAAGAGGATGTTCAACCAGCACCTAAAGTATGCGATCAAGAGACCGGTGTCCTGGCTTCTACCTTTGCGGATTTGATTGACCAAAAGAGTTCGTTCACAGCCCGCCATTCCCGCTCGGTGGCCGACACGGCCCAAAAACTGGCGGAAGATCTTGGCTGGGAAAAGCAGGACACCAGGGAAATCTGGGTGGCAGGTATGGTTCATGATTTGGGAAAACTGGCCATACCGAAGAAAATACTTGATAAGCCGGGGCCTTTGGATTCTGATGAGGTTGAGATGATCAGGACCCATACCTATCATACCTATCATCTTTTGGCGGGGGCCGGTTTCCCTCAGCGTGTGACCCAATGGGCTGCTTACCATCATGAACGTTTGGACGGGAAGGGCTATCCTTTTGGCATTGGTGCCGATGGATTGGACACGGGTGCCCGCCTGATGGCTATAGCGGATATGTTTGCAGCTTTAACTGAGGATCGGCCTTATCGGAAGGCGCTTAGCCCAGGTGAAGCCCTCGCTATTATTCAACGCGGGGCTGGGACTGCAATGGATCCGGTCCTCGTAGAGCATGCACGCAAAATATTGACTTAAAATCAGTGGGGCAAGGTACGGCAAACCTTGTCCTGTTTTTATGGGCAAAGAAGGCTTTGATTATGAATTGTTATTTTAATAAATCCGGGTTATGATACCCATTGAGGAGAATTAACTGCTGGAAATGTAAGGAATTAGGTGTCACAGAGTACTGGTGCTGAAGAAGGTGTCAATGTGTTTTATTCTTTTGAGTTAGAGCAATATCTCGGTGAGCTGTTGCCCAGACGAGATGATTTGTTTCTGGAGATGGAAGAACAGGCGCTCAGGGAGACGATTCCGGTGGTAACTCCCCCTGTGGGAAATTATTTGTCCTGGCTGGTTAAGGTTAGCGGTGCATCCCGAATTCTTGAAGTGGGAACGGCCATCGGCTATTCTACTCTGTGGCTGGCTAAGGGCTTGGCAGGGCGGGCAGGAAAGATTGTCACTCTGGATCTGAATGTGGATCGGGCCACTCGGGCGATCGAGTATTTTAAGCGCGGAGGGGTGGCGGAGAAGATTCAGGTGGTCATGGGAGATGCACGAAGAATTCTGCCGGATTTTCCCCGGGGCGAATTTGATTTTATTTTTGTGGACGCGGCCAAAGGGGAATATCTCGATTATTTAGAGCTGGTAACTCCTTTGCTGGGTGATGGGGGGATTATGGTCGTAGATAATGTCTTGTTTCGGGGCTGGGTGGTGCCCGGCTCCGAGTATGAGCCGAAATATGAGCGTATGGTCAGCCGCTTGCGGGAATTTCTAAAGCTGCTGACCGAGAACCCGGAGCTGCAGACCAGCATTCTTCCTTTAGGCGATGGTCTCGCTGTGAGTATTCGCAAATGTTCTTAACCCAAAAACTTTGCTTTTCAAATGCCCGTTTCCTGTCTACAATAGAAGGTAAGCACTGGTCTTGAGGGGTGGTGGCAAAGATTTCTAAACTTTTTGTCCATGACCATTTAATGCAGGCAGTATATTTTGCTCCACGGGGGAAAAAGCGTTTGCTTTTTTTGGGAATGAACCTTCAGCAGAGGTATCTTAGCTCTGATGATCATTTGATTGGTTTTCTCGGTGATGCAGGGGCGGGAAAGTCTGTGCTCATTCGCGGTATGTTTCCTGGTTTGGAATTGACCAATGATGATCAGGGGATCAATATACGGCCCCTCCCTTTGATGGACGATGCGGAACGCGGCCATTTTCGCGCTCATACTTACCATTTGGATGTGCGGTTTGAATCAGCTTTTACTCAGTCCTGGAGATTAGCCGAGTCTATCAAGGCCGCCCTCAGCAAGGGGCGCCGGGTGGTTGTGGAACATTTTGATTTAATCTATCCTTTTTTAGGTATTAATGCAGAGATGCTTGTTGGGGTGGGGGAAGAGGTGATTGTAACCCGTCCCACGGTCTTTGGTCCGGAACCCGAAAGTATAGCAGACATTGTCTTTGAATCGATCAAATATCGGCGCATGGCTCACAGTGCTGAAGATATTACTTCAATGATTCTTGAGGAAATGGGTTTGGAGCGTCCTGAGGTTCATAGTGATATTAAGCATGGATTTGTCTTGGAGTTTCCCGAAAAACCGGACATCGATTTGGATATTGTGGAACAACGGGTGTTGGAGCTGATTGACGCGGATTGGCCCATTAGTTTTTCCGATGATGAGCATATACGGGTAGGTGAGATGCTCTACCCTTGTACAGGCCCGCGGATCCATATTAAGAGAACATCGGAGATTAAGGGATTTCACTTGCTTAAAGAATTCCGTTTTGATCCGGTGGAACGTCTCTATACCATAGCCGGAATCGTCGGAGAGGCAGAAGGCCCTAACCGTTCCCTCCTGACTTTATGAATTGAATCAGCGAATTTCTGATAAAATAGACTAGGATTTACCATGGGTTGCATAATAGGTTAAAGCCATGGTGCCGGATAACAAATGAAAAGAGGATAACTGTAATGAAGCGTTTTGATGGCCGTGAGGCCTTTGAACTAAGACCGGTTAAGCTGACCCGGGGATTTACCAATATTCCTGAGGGCTCTGTGCTTATCGAGGTTGGTCAGACAAGAGTGATTTGTACTGCTACCGTGGAAGAGAAGGTACCGCTCTTTAAAAAAGGCACAGGTTCAGGCTGGGTTACAGCAGAATATTCCATGCTTCCCCGAGCGACTCAGACCCGGAATCCCCGTGAGTCCAGCAAGGGTAAACTGACGGGCCGGACCATGGAGATTCAGCGTTTAATCGGGAGAGCTTTGCGCTCGGTAGTGGACCTTAAAAAACTCGGAGAAAGAACCATCTGGCTGGATTGTGATGTGATTCAGGCTGATGGGGGGACCCGGACCGCTTCCATTACCGGAGCCTATGTGGCTTTAGTGGATGCGGTCAATCACCTGTTGGCCAAAGGGCTGATCAAAGAAAACCCTATTCTCGACTCTCTGGCCGCAGTTTCGGTAGGAAAAGTCGATGGTATGGCCCTCCTGGATCTTGCCTATGAAGAAGACTCCAAAGCGGAAGTTGATATGAATGTGGTGATGACCGGGCAGGGGAAATTTGTGGAGATTCAAGGAACGGCTGAGGATATTCCTTTTGGCCGGGAGGAATTGGATCAATTTTTGGAGTTGGCTGAGAAGGGTATTCAAGAACTTATGGGAATGCAAAAGGCTGCTGCGCAAGTGGGGACCGGCCCTTTGTCTCAAAATTGAAAGCGGGTTGTTTTATGAAGGTTTTGCTGGCGACACAAAATAAGGGGAAAGTCAAGGAGCTTCAGGATCTTCTTTTGGTCGAAGATATTGAGGTGCTTTCTTTAGGAGATCTGGGTGAGTGGGAAGATGTTGAGGAAACGGGGGCGACCTTTGCGGAGAATGCGGCCATGAAGGCAAGAATTGCGGCCCAGCGTACAGGACTGGTATCTCTTGCCGATGATTCCGGTTTGGAAGTGGATGCTCTCCAAGGGGCACCGGGAGTCTATTCGGCCCGTTATGCCGGAGAGCCAAAGGATGATGACAAAAATAATGATAAGCTTCTTCAAGAATTGGAAGGGGTGCCGGAAGAACAAAGGACGGGGCGGTTTCGCTGTGCTTTGGTTATTGCCTGCCCCACTGGGGAAGAGTATTTGACAGAGGGAACGGTGGAAGGGCGCATTCTTAATGAGCGTCGTGGCAAAGAAGGGTTTGGCTATGATCCGCTCTTTTATTTGCCCGATTTTGGCCGAACCATGGCTCAGCTGAATCTAAGCCAAAAGAATAAAATCAGTCACCGGGCTCAGGCATTCCGCCAGGCTGTTCCCATACTTAAAGAGCTTGCCCAGCGGGATGAAGACGCTTAATAGTTTAAAAACTTTAAAAAACGCTTGACTCTGGTGAACGAATCGGATAGAATAATCATTGTCACGAAAACGGGGTATAGCGCAGTTTGGTAGCGCGCCTGCCTTGGGAGCAGGAGGCCGGGGGTTCAAATCCCTCTGCCCCGACCATTTTTATTGTGTCCGAAGTTCTCAGGTCAAGCGGAGAGTATCCCATTGTTGGGCGCCTGTAGCTCAGTTGGATAGAGCATCTGCCTTCTAAGCAGGTTGTCGGGAGTTCGAATCTCTCCAGGCGCACCATTTAAATTTAACATGGTGGTTGTGGCGAAGTGGTTAACGCACCGGATTGTGGCTCCGGCACTCGGGGGTTCAAGTCCCCTCATCCACCCCATTACGACAAAGCAGCGTCAGGAATAGCTTCCTGACGTTTTTCTTTTTAAGTATCGGGAGTGAATATGTGGTGAGTCCGGCATGGTGATATAATCAGAGTCCGGCACGGTGGGGGTATTCCAGAATTACGCAGTTGAAATCTTTCTTATGGTTCTCTTGGCCAGAGAAAATAAGGGAGGTTTTAGAAAACTGTTAACCTTTTGAAGGGGATTCAATAATTCTAGAGGCGTATGTTTATAAAACTCTTTAGAATAATCCTAGAATGAAGTTTGTCGACAATTTTTAATAATCCTGACTAATTGATATGTAATTATAAAATTCCGACAATTGGTGTTATAATAGGTACATGAATTTCTGGAGGATTCCGAATGAATATTTATATTGATGAATCTGGGAGTATGACCCATGAAACAATATTGCCTCAGAATAGATACTTTACCATGGCTTTAATCTTAACTCAGGAGCCAGACAAGCTAAGAAGAGTGTACAAAAGATTTGTACAGAAATATTTAAAAGAGTTAAAAGATGGCAATAGTGATAATAAAATGTTTACTGGAGAGAACTTCCTGGAATTAAAAGGTTCGGCTTTTACCCCGAAAATGAAAAAGAATTTTGTAGACTTTATTTGTAAAAATAATCTCTTTCAGATATTATATATCAAAATTGATAATACACAAGCGACAGCTAACCTTTATAAGAACAAGGCAAGAGCCTTTAATTATATATTGAAGTTGGCTATTGAGTTTCTATATAATCGAGAAATACTTACTGATCGAAATTTAACTTTAAACCTTGATGAAAGAAACGTAAAAACTGAAGCAAGGCATCAATTAAAGGAGCACCTATGCACAGAATTTTCTACTGGAAGAAATATTGTTGATGAGGTCCAGGTTGAGTATTTCGACTCTTGTAATAATAAACTTATACAGTTAGCAGACGTTTTTTCGAATATACTTTATTCCAATCTTTTAACCTCTGGGAAGTATGATGCAGAAATTAAATCTATGGCTGATAATGGATATTTAGTAGGTGTATTTAAATTTCCGCCGGTATGAATTTCATGGTATATTGTGAATACTATTATATAGTAGCATCAACAATAAGTCCTATGGTATGCCTTTATCAGGGTCTGCGCTCAATGAGTGTCATTCATAGGCGATTGGTGCTACAAAATTTTATTGACTTTTATTATTTTATATTATAAAATTCAAAGTAAGTTAACAGTAAGTCCCGAGTACACGCCGTTGTCTTGGTAAGTGGTATGTGTTATCATCGTGTTCGGGCAATTAACTGAGCTAGTTATGAAGATCCTTGATTTATTCTAGGGTCTTTTTTCATTGGAAATTATAAGAGTTAGTAGTTCAAGTCCCCTCATCCACCCCATATGAGTATTCAGCACTGGAGGAATCCAGTGCTTTTTGTATGAAAATTATACATTTAGGCACATTCATGACTTGACTTCAGTTTTTAAAAAAGTCATACTAGGCAATAGGTAGTAGTTCGAAACAGAGTTTCGGTTGATGAAACTTTAGCAGCCGATTGGAGGATTTTGCAGTGGCAGAAAAATATGTACAAACCTTAGAACGTTCGTTGGATATACTTGAAGTTTTGGCCCACACTGAGGAGCCTTTAGGGGTTACCGAAATCGGTAACCGAATCAGTCTTCATAAAAGTACGGTGCACCGGATTTTGCAGACCCTGTGTTATCGTGGATATGTGGAAAAAGAAAAAAACAGTGAGCGCTATAAATTGGGAATTAAAATAGTGGAACTGGGAATTCGCTTCTTTAATGATCTGGAGATACGCATAGTGGCTGGACCTATCCTGGAGGATTTAGCGAAGTCACTGGATGAAGTGGTTCACTTAGTCCTTCATGATGATGGTGAAGTAGTCTATATTGACAAAAGGGAAAGCTCCCATGTGGTAAGTATGCGTTCCAAAGTTGGACGCAGAGCCCCTATGCATTGCACTGCGGTAGGGAAAGCTCTCCTTTCGACAATGCCTGAGGAAGAAGTCATGAGAATTCTGGAGACCAAGGGAATGCCTGGCTATACGCCCAATACCCTGATAGAGCCGGCGAAGCTCTTGGAAAACCTGGATGAAATCCGCAATACCCAGATTTCGGTTGAGTTTGAGGAAAATGAAATTGGGATTATCTGCCTGGGTACACCTGTCTATGATTTTTCCGGACGGGCTATTGGGGCTATCAGTGTCTCCGGTCCGGCAGCGAGGATAAGAGAAAAAGGCATCGAGCATATAGGACAGGAACTGAAGCGCAGCGGGGAAATTATTTCTGCTAAGTTAGGATATAGCTATTTTAAACGGTAGAATGTTAAAATGTTTAGAAAATTTTATTCTTGACGTTTAAGGCCAGAGATGATAATATAGCCACAAGAAATATTGAAACTCCGTTTTAAAGAACGGAACAAATTCAATATTTCTTCCCCACCATTATTTTCTATACCCATTTTCTTTTTTTTAAAGAAAATGTGAAACGCAGTTTTATAATGTGGGACAAAAAAGAAAGAGAATAAAAAGAGGAGAGTGACGGAATGAGCGCCATGAGATTACCTTTAACAAACTACAACCCTGTAAAACTATGTCAAGGATGTTTCCAACACGACGAGACTAAGGTAGCGGCACAGATTCTGTCCTACCAGCTTGCTTATCACTTGCTGAAGCGTTATTCGGGAACTTGGCAGGTTAAGAAAGATGAGATTCTCCTTCAATTAGAAGGTACGGCTCACCCCATGCATTTTGAGCTGAATACAGGTGTCTTGAGATATAAAACCATCCGGACATCCATTGTTTCGAGGTACAGCGTGGAGCGTGGCCTCAATGAATTGGCTGAAGAAATCAGCAAGGATTTTGCTTTACCGGACAGCCGTGGTGAATTTCAAGATCCATTAATGGGCCTTTTTGTTAAATTGATTGAGATCTATCACGCTCGCTGTGGTCTGAGAATTGTCCAATGCGAAAAAGGACAGAGCCTTGCCGGTTGGGAATTAGCTTTGGGCGATGAAACCCTCCGTGGCTGGATTAGTTCCGACGGGGTAATGGAGAATCGTTTTGGAGAACGGTATAACCTCCAAGACTGGTTCGCTCTGCGCCCTGAAAAGATGGCGGCCTATGTCTTTGGATTCTATCGCTTCTGTAATAATTATCCATCGCCGATTAGACATATAAATTAGTAAATGATGTCAGATGACAAAAACGAGATCAGGATAGGCCTGTCTCGTTTTTTTTGTGAAGACCCTAAAAATTAATAAACATTTTCACAATGGGTTGAAAGAAAATATGGATGAGTTATAATAGTCTCAGTAACTTGAATTGTTACGCAATTTTAACTATTTGATTCGGTGGTCTGACCATCTAACAGTGAAGGGGGAAATTAAAAGTGGGGGTTTTAGCAGAAGTCTATGAAATGCTAAACACGTGTAACAGATGTGGTTTCTGCCATACTGCTTGTAAAACATACAAAGTGGATGGCGCTGAAACTATGGTTTCACGGGGAAGGGTCCAACTGATCAAAGCAGTCGCTGATGGTGTCATTGAGGCTGATGCAGATTATGAAGATTCCATCAACAGCTGCTTGCTTTGCGGAGAATGTGCAGTTGCTTGTCCAAGTGGTGTTAGTGCCAAAGAATTGGTCATGGCGGCCCGACGTGATCTGAAACTAAGACATGGTGTGAAACCTTTCGTTAAATCTTATGCGCTTAAGACCTTAGCAAACCCGAATAAGCTGGAACGAGCCTTTAAACTCTTTGGCGGTCTTGGTAAAAATGTCCTTAATAAAGTCGATGGCATGGATTATTTCCGCGGCGTGGATATTAAAGGCATGAATGTGGCAAAAGTCCCATTCTTAAACCAAGTTCCCGAAAGGATTCTCGTCGCTCAACCCAAGCATAAAGTTGCTTTTTATGTGGGTTGCTTCTTAAACTTTTCACTTGATGATACAGCTCACTCGGTAGTTAAAGTGTTAACTAAAAATGACTGTGAAGTCATTATTCCCAAAGAACAGGTCTGTTGCGGATTGCCTCAATACGCCTATGGAGACTTCGAGACCGCTAAAGTCAATGCCCGCAAGACCATTGACACCTTTATGGCTAAGGATGTGGAGGCCATTATTACCGCCTGCGGCTCCTGTGCGGCCATGCTTAAAGAGGATTATCTGAAACTCTTTGCCGATGATGCGGCGTATCTTCCCAGAGTAAAGAGCTTCTGTGCTAAAGTCAAAGAGTTCTCCGAGTATATGGCGGAAATCGGCGTTGATGAGAGCAAATTCCATAACTCTACTCCGGTCAAGGTAACTTATCACGATCCCTGTCATATGGTGCGGGGAATTAAAGTGACAGCACAGCCTCGTCAGATGTTAAAGAGCCTGCCGAGAGTAGAATATATCGAGATGTTTGAAGCCAACCGCTGCTGCGGAGCTTCCGGATTGGTTCAGGCATTCTACCATGAAATGTCCACCAAGGTTACCCGGGAGAAGGCCAAGAACATTCAAGACAGCGGAGCGGAAGTAGTGGCCACCAGCTGTCCTGCATGTATCATGAGATTGCAAGGCGGAGTCAGCATGGCCGGTCAAAAACAAAAAGTAATGCATGTGGCAGATTTGATGGCTAAAGCTTACGAGAACTAGAATCTTGAAGATGAGTCTGCTTCTAATGTAAATGAGTGGAAGGGCGGGTAGTCATGAGCAATACAATAAGTGAGTTAAAAGGGATTGTGGGCGATAATTACGTCTTGGACAATCCTGCCGATATGGCACAATATCTTAAGGGAGACGGTAAGCCGGTGGCTGTGGTCTTCCCCGGAGATGCCGAAGAAGTATCCAAAGTTGTTAAATATGCCAATGCACAACAGCTTAAGATATCAGTTGCCGGAGCGGTCGCTGATACAAAGGGCTTAGAGGGCGGAATTGCCCTGGTCATGAATCGCATGAATAAGATCCTCGAGATCGATAAGAAAAATTTCGTTGTCACGGTAGAGCCTGGTATGCTTCATCAGGATTTCATCCAAAAGCTGGAGGCTGACGGATATTTGTTCCCGGTAGAGCCCTATGCGGTGGATACCAGTTCCGTGGGCGGCTGCTTTGCCATCGGGGATTCAGATTCCAAATCCTTTAACTACGGACCGACAAGAACCTTTATGATGGGCTTTGAAATGGTTACGCCTACCGGTGAAATTATGTTTATCGGCAATAAATGTATTAAAAATGTTTCCGGTTATGACTTCATTCACTTCGCAGTGGGCAGCCAAGGCACCTTTGGTATCTTTACTAAAATTTTAATTAAGCTTTTACCCCAGCCGGCTGCCAAGAGAGCCATCGTGGCCCGGTTTGATTGTTTGCAAAAAGCCAATGCCACCTTCAGTACCTTGATTAAACGCCATATTCATCCCGATCGGATGAATCTCGTGAGCAAGGATCTGGCCCAGGAGATTCTTCCCGGAGAAGGACATCTGGTCCTCATCGACCTGGAAGGATTCAATAAATCCGGAACCAACTTAGCCAATGAAATCGCGTCTATCTTCACCTTAGGCGGCGGTAGCGATGTTGCGATCATCGAGGATAAAGAAGCTTATGAGAAAATTATTAGTGGCTGGCTTAAGGTTCGTCAAGGGCTGAACAACGCTCCGGATAATGTACTGGAATTTGCAGTGGGTCCCATGAAGATGTCTCAGGCTTTGGCTCAATTAAAAGCAATACAAGGGGAGCTGAACAGCGGAGTCGTAATAGAAGGGCTCTTGGGAGTTGCCCGTGTGGTTCTGCCCAAAGATGCCGATAAAATGGCTTTGGCCGCCAAAGTCAACAAAATGGCCATGTCCTTAGGCGGCAATGTTACCGGCCTCCTTGGTCATAAACTGATGTGTGACATGTTCAATGACGGGGAGATGTGGTCGGAAACCACCGGTCTCCTCAGTGAACTGCGCAGCAAATTCGACCCCAACGGGATTCTTAATCCAGGTGTAAGTCTGTTGGCTTAATAGAGAAGGAGGGCTGAAAATGTTATCGCAAACGATTGTTGATCGACTGAAAGAGATTGTCGGAGAGAAAAACGTGGTGACCAAACCAACAGAACTCTTCGCTTATGGTTATGATGGTACATTGCTCAGCGGCGATGCCATCGGCGCAGTGTTTCCGGAAACTACGGATCAAGTGGTTGAGCTGGTTAACTATATGAATGAGCAGGATATCAAGCTGGTCCCACGGGGTGCCGGCACCAATGTCAGCGGCGGTACGATTCCTTCGGAAAAATCCATCGTCATTAACTTTACCCGCATGACCAAAGTGCTGGAGATCGATACGGAGAATTTCGTCGCCGTGGTTGAACCCGGAGTCGTTAACTTTGACCTTCAGCAAGAACTGGAAAAGGTCGGATTTTACTATCCCCCCGATCCGTCTTCCTGGAAAGCCTCGACTCTCGGCGGAAATATCGGGGAGTGCTCCGGCGGACCCCGTTGCTTCAAATATGGAGTAACCCGTGATTCTATTCTGGGCTTGGAAGTGGTTCTGCCTAACGGAAAGGTGATTCGGACCGGCGGGCGGAACTTCAAAAGCGAGCCTGGTTATGATTTGACCCGCATCATCGTCGGTTCTGAGGGGACGTTAGGTTTGGTCACCAAGGCTTATCTGCGTATCTTACCAAAGCCTGTCACCAAGAAAACCATGCTGGCCATTTATAATAAAGTCGAAGATGCTTCCCAAACGGTTGCCGATATCGTGGCCGCCGGAATTATCCCCACAACCTTGGAAATGATGGATAATCTGCTGATTAATACCACGGAAGATTATTGCCATGCCGGACTTCCCCGGGATGCGGGAGCTATTCTGATTATTGAGATTGACGGCTATCCGGAAGACATGGATGAGCAAATCGAAACCATCCGTGAAGTAACGAAGAAAGCCAATGCCCGAGACTTTAAGATTGCTCAAACGGCGGCTGAAGTGGATCAAATCTGGCTTTCCCGCCGGGTTGCTTTCGGTTCGGTGGCTCGTGTTAAACCTTGTTATTCGATTCAGGACATTACGGTGCCGAGAAGTGAATTCCCCCAAGCTATTGAAGGAATTCTTAAGATTGCCAAAGAGTATGATATGATCATCGGTCTGGTGGCTCACGCCGGAGACGGCAACCTCCATCCTTTGGTGCTCTTCGATCAACGGCATGCCGACGAGGTGGAACGGGTTCATGGTGCAGAAGGAGCCCTGAGCAAGCTGGCTGTTTCTCTGGGTGGAACCATGAGCGGTGAACACGGCATTGGTGTGGTCAAGAAAAAATATATGGATGTGGAATTTACACCGGGAGCTATGGAAGCTTTCCGTAAACTTAAAAAAACCTTTGACCCGGCTAACCGTTTTAACCCTGATAAAATTATTTCCATCTAATTTTTCAAGGGAGCTGCTCCTTTTATCAACCGAAAGGTTATCAAGGTGCAGCTCCCTTTCTTGCACTATCAGATCTCTATAAAATAATTTGCTTAGGTTATCCAAAGGGACCTTTTACAAGAAAGGGAATGTGATAAAATATACATGGAAGTGTGTACATATCCTAGCGGAAGGGAAAAATTATGATATAGGAGTTGATTGCTGTGGAAAAAAGACTGTATGATTTAACCAAATTGACTAAGTTTAACGCAGACGTACCCCAAAAAGTGGTTGTTTATCAATCGGAAAAAACCCTCGCCGCCATGTGGTGTCTGGAGCCAGGTCAAGAAGTATTCCTGCATATGCATCCCAATGCCGATGATGTATGGATTTGCCTTGAAGGGGAGTCAGGCCTGTACTTTGCCGGAGACGGCAAAGAAGTTCCCATTTCCAAAGGTATGGCTGTTCTCGCTGAACCGGGACAAACTCATGGCATGAGGAACACCGGTAAAGATCGCTTCGTTTTTATCGGCGTGGCTGCTCCTGTTCCTGTTCAAACGGAAAGATTGGATAAGTAAAGCAATGGCCTGCTGATTGCCATGAAAATGAGAGCATTTTTGGATAAAATTTGCTGAGCTGCCCCCCTTAAAATGTCATCAAGTTTTCGTAGTATAAAATGAGAGCACTGATAACGAATTCAGGGCAGAACCCAAACGGCTTTGCAGCAGTTCCCGGCAGAATTAGGTCTAAGAGGCCGCTAAAGCCGAGACCGGGGGCTGGGGCCTGAAGATTGTAAGAACTGGCAAAACCCCGGTCGTGACGACGCTCGGGGGAATAGGAAGTCAAACAAAAAAAGCTGTAGACCTTAGACAAAAAGCGCAAAATGGGCTGTTGCAATAAACGGCCCGGCAAGCAACAAAAGAGGGCCTCCGGCAGAGCAAAATCTGCCGGAGGCCTTCTTTTGTCGTTCTATGATTTTTTCAGGATCCCATTTCCGTTACCTATGAATATCTGACGGTCAGATGTCTTCATGAAGATTTTTTACTGCTCTGTTTTTTCCCCTCTGCTGCTCATTTCTTTAATATATTGGCTTTGCGTAATGGTTCCTTGACTTACCATACTTTTAAGCTGGGTTTCTGAATACTGGGACAAGTTGCTGGTGTCAGTGTCTTCTGTGGAAGCGTCTTGAAGCAGGGTTTTCACGGTAGAAGAGGCTTGGCTTAATTCTGTATTTTCCGATGGTTCGAGCTGTGAAGAGGAACTCCTGGCTGTTTGCATTCCTTTTTCACTGATTTCCGCAGTGTCTCCGTCGAAAGAGATGCCTACGGTGACAGTCCCTTCAGCAGTCGCTACAGCCGGTCCGGCTTTCGCTACAGTGGATTCTGCTTCCTTTTTAATAGTACCGGACTCTTTTTCTGCTTTATTAAGAGATGGCTGATCTTTTTTAAAGGAAAGTTCTGTGGAAGTGATGTTTCCGGTTTGGATCATGATCATTCCTCCTGGCTTTATGTATTTGAGGGAGAGATAAAGACATTTATCCTTTTGTATATAAAACAGTCTAATAGACAAACCTGAAAAGCAACTGAACTTTTGCTGAAAAGATTCTTAAAAATAAAAAACAACCATAGTATAGACTATGGTTGTCTGCAAGTACATTGATGGTGCGAGAGAAGGGACTTGAACCCCCACGGTTTCCCGCTGGAACCTAAATCCAGTGCGTCTGCCAGTTCCGCCACTCTCGCATTGATTTACTGTCTGATTATAGCTCAGTTTTCCTTAAATGACAAGCTTTTTAAAAGCATAATCAGTTATAAGAATGTGCAATTAAGAAAAACTTAAGTTTGAGATTTGTTGTTTTTGAGTTAAAATGGGAGTGTAAGTTAACCCAAAGGAGGATTTTGCGTGGGGGAGTTAAGGGTCTTAGTGTTTTCGGCGACCTTTGGAGCAGGTCATCTTCGCGCTGCTGAAGCGTTGATTGAAGCCGTCCGTAAAAAATCACCGGAAGCAGAGATTACGCACCTGGATTTTGGGGCATTCATCAGCAAAACATTAAATACAATTGTCAAGAATACCTACATTGAGCTTATTAAGCATACACCGAGACTCTATGGTATGTTTTATTATCGAACCTCTAAGATACGGCCTCAGTCTCTTATCCAGCGTTTTATCAATATATTGGGACGCAAAGAATTTCTGGACTATATCAAGGGGCTGAACCCTGATGTGATCATTTGTACCTATCCGGTGATCGCCGGCGTCTTGGGTGAACTGCGCTTTAAGGGTGTGATTCATGCTCCGGTGGTCTCTGTGGTCACGGATTATGGGGTCCATAGTCAGTATATCCAGCGGGGAGTGGACCTTTATATTGCAGGGTGCCAGGATGTTTATAAGGACCTGATTGCCGGGGGAATTGCTCGGGAACGGATCCGCATTACAGGAATCCCTGTCGATCCAAAATTTGAAGAGGAGCTTGACCGTGCGGAGATCGCCGAGAAACTTAACCTTAAGCTCATACGTCCGACCATTCTGGTGATGGTAGGGGCCTATGGGGTGCTGGGAGGCTCTAAGCACATCTGTAGGTTTCTGCTGGATTCGTCATCTCCCCTTCAGGTCCTTGTGGTCTGCGGACGTGACGAGAAGCTTTACCGCAGCCTGGAAGGTTTGGAGGGGCGCAATCCGATGGTTTGCTATGGGTATATTAATAATGTAGAGGAACTGATGAGCGTTTCCGATTTGGTGATCACCAAAGCGGGGGGGCTGACAGTATCGGAATCTTTGACTAAGAAATTGCCCATGATTATCTATAAACCCATCCCTGGTCAGGAAGAGGAAAATGCCTGCTTCTTAGAGCGGATTGGAGCGGCCAAGCTGGCGAAGACCGAGGAGGAGCTGGAAGCAACGATTCAATACCTTCTCAGCCACCCTGAGGAGATTGAGAGCATGCGCCGGGCGGCAGCCAAGGCTTTGCCGGGTCATGCTGCGGAAAGAGCTGTGGAGGAAATCCTGGCACTTGTTCAATAATTGGTTTCTTAATCTCAAGGAACATTGTCTAATAAGATCTGCCTGATAAGTTCTTGATTTATCTTGCACTGTCTGGTAGAATGGTCAGGTAAATTTGCTAATTTAAACCTTTGGAAAACTTTTCCCATGAAACGGATAACTCAATCTTTAGGTGGAGTAAACTTCATCGGAAGGAAGTTTCCTTTATGGAAACCTGCTTTGAGGGGGAACGCAGAGTTCCCCTTTTAGTTCATGTTCTAAACGGGCAGGGTCTGGCAGTAAATGACGAAAAATGTCAAGTTTGCCTTAAGGGAATTTCGGACACACTAGCTTCATCTTATGTTTTCAGGAACGCAGTTAGATTTTCCTTAGACTATAGAGTTTATTCCAAAGGAAGTATTAAGGGGGAGCACATATGTCAGTCAAAATGGAGAAAATAGAGAAGAATACTGTTGAACTTGAAGTTACCGTCGATGCGAAGGTATTCAGTGCCGCAGTAACCAAAGCTGCCAAAGCTTTAGCTAACAAAGTGAATATCCCGGGTTTCCGTAAAGGAAAAGCTCCACGGACCATGGTTGAGCGTTACGTGGGAACGGCTGCACTTTATAATGATGCAGTGGATGACATCCTCGGTGTTGAGTACATGAAAGCGGTTAATGAAGCTGGGATTGAACCGGTAGATCGCCCGGACGTGGATCTCATCCAAATGGAAGATGGCAAAGAGCTTGTTTTCAAGGCGAAGGTCACTGTGAAGCCTGAAGTCGAGTTGGGAAGCTACAAGGGTCTGGAAGTTGAAAAGACTGCGGCTGTCGTTACCGATGAGGAGCTTGAACAAGAGCTCCAGCGCAAGCAGGAACAACACGCCAAAGTTCTTAATCTCGAAGAAGGCACAGTTCAAGCTCAGGATACCGTGAATATCGACTTCGCCGGTTCTGTGGATGGGGTGGCTTTCGAAGGCGGAACAGCTGAAGGGTACGATTTGGTTATCGGATCCGGCTCCTTTATCCCAGGATTTGAAGAACAATTGATCGGCGCACAAATTGGACAGGAAGTTGATGTCAACGTTCGCTTCCCTGATGAATATCATGTTGCAGACCTACAAGGTAAGGATGCTTTGTTCAAAGTTAAGGTCAACAAGCTGAAGAGAAAAGAGTATGCACCTTTGGATGATGAATTCGCCAAAGATATCAGCGAATTTGAGACACTTGATGAATTGAAAGCTGATTTGAGAGACAAACTTATGACAGCGGCAGAACAACGTGCAGAAATGGAACACAAAAATGCAATCGTTGCCAAAGCTGTAGAAAATGCCAGTGTCGAGATTCCGGAGGCCATGGTGAACAGCCGGATTGACATGATGCTCGATGACATGGCGCAAAATCTTTCGTATCAAGGGCTGGATTTAGAAACCTATTGCCACTATACGGGAACCAGTATGGATACCATGAGAGAAGAACTTCGCCCCCGTGCTTCGGAAAACCTTAAAACCGAACTTGTTTTAGAAGCTATCGCTAAGGTAGAAGGAATTACAGTATCCGAGGAAGAATTAAACAATGAGTTGGCAAAACTTGCAGAACGTTATCAAACCAGTCCGGAAAATTTGAAACAGGCCCTCATGGCACGTGGTGATATGGGCATGTATCGTCAGAGCTTAGTTTCCGAAAAAACGGTAAACTTCCTCGTCGAGCAGGCATAGCCTATGTGCAGAGGTATTCTGTGCTAGAGAGGTGAGAGGATGGCAAAGTACAACGACGAAAAGAACCAGCTTAAGTGTTCGTTCTGTGGAAAGACTCAGGATCAAGTCAAAAAGTTGGTTGCCGGCCCTGGAGTTTATATCTGTGATGAGTGTATTGAACTCTGCAATGAAATCATTGAGGAAGAGCTCAATGAGGACTTGGGGATGGAGATAGGAGATATTCCAAAGCCCAAAGAAATTCGGGCAATTCTCGACCAGTACGTGATCGGACAGGACGAAGCCAAAAAAGCGCTGGCTGTAGCCGTGTACAACCACTACAAACGAATCAATCTGGGTATGAAAATTGATGATGTGGAGCTGCAAAAATCCAACATCGTTATGCTGGGACCCACTGGATCCGGTAAGACTTTACTGGCCTCAACCTTAGCCAAAGTTTTGAATGTGCCTTTTGCTATTGCGGATGCAACCTCCTTAACGGAGGCCGGTTATGTGGGTGAAGACGTTGAAAATATCCTCCTCAAGCTCATTCAAGCCGCAGATTATGACGTGGAAAAAGCTGAAAAAGGTATTGTCTACATTGATGAGATTGATAAGATAGCCCGCAAATCGGAGAATCCGTCCATTACTCGTGATGTCTCCGGAGAAGGCGTCCAACAAGCCCTTCTCAAAATCCTCGAGGGAACCGTAGCCAGTGTTCCCCCTCAAGGTGGTCGCAAACATCCTCATCAGGAGTTCATCCAACTGGATACCACGAATATCTTGTTTATCGTGGGCGGGGCTTTTGACGGGATCGATAAGATCATCCAGAACCGCATCGGGAAAAAGGTAATGGGCTTTGGGGCTGAGATAAAGAAGAAGAGTGAGCAAAACATCGGGGAAACCCTTAGAGAACTTCTCCCTGCCGACCTCCTCAAGTTTGGTCTCATTCCGGAGTTCGTAGGACGTTTACCGGTCATGGTCAAACTGGATGCTCTGGATGAAGAAGCGTTGGTGCGGATTCTGACAGAACCCAAGAATGCTCTGGTCAAACAGTATGAAAAGCTTCTGGAGCTGGACGGAGTAGCTCTCGAATTTAAAGAGGAAGCCCTGAAGGCCATCGCCGAGGAAGCTATCCGGCGTAATACAGGAGCCCGTGGCTTAAGAGCTATCGTGGAAGAGATCATGCAGAATGTGATGTATGATTTGCCTTCCCGCAACGATGTGACCAAATGCGTGGTGACCAAGGACGTTATTCTGAAGAAGGAAGAACCCCTTTTGGTGACCATCGATAAAAGCAAGAAGAACAAAAAAGAAGAATCAGCATAAGACAGAGGGTGCCGCAAAACGTTGGTGAGTCAACGTTTTGCGGCACCCCTTTTTCTTTAACGCTATACTTCAGTCATGATTTTGGAGCTAGGTGTTGCAGAGTGCTAGTCCCAAAAACGAAAGCGCTTTCGTTTTTGGGACAAAGCTGGCTGATGGGCAGTTGCGATGATAGACTCTCCGCCCTACTGATGGTGAACCTGAGTAAGAAAAGAGCGCAGGATCTGGGGTCCTTCCGGGGTGAGAATGCTCTCCGGGTGGAACTGTACTCCATAAAAGGGGAAATAGCGATGGCGAATCCCCATGATCAGGTTGTTTTCCGTGCGGGCGGTGACAATAAAGAGAGGGCTCAGCCCAAGGGGATCGACCATGAGGGAGTGATACCTGCCGGCTAAAAACCCTTGGGTGCACTCCGCAAAAAGCTCTGTTTCGTCATGATAAATAAGGGATTGTTTGCCATGGACAATTTCGGGGGCGAGGATTATTTCCGAGTTAAAGGCCTGGGCAAGAGCCTGATGACCCAGGCAAACTCCCAGTAAAGGGGTGGGACGGCCTTCCTGGGCTCGTTCATTAAGGAGGCGGATCACTTCAAGGGAGATCCCGGCTTCGTTGGGAGTGCAGGGACCGGGTGAGATGACCACCCCATCAGGGTTTTCGGAAAGAAATTCCGCCCCTGATACTTCATCATTTTTGCAAACGGTAACCTTTTCTCCCAATTCACCGAAGGCTTGAACCAAGTTATAGGTAAAGGAATCATAATTATCGATGATGGCCAGCATAGGGAACCTCCTTTCGCAGTACTGTCAGAATATTATAGACCTTCTTTGTTATAGATCTTCCACAACCTTGAACAAAGCCTTCGCTTTGTGCAGAGTCTCTTCATATTCCCGTTGGGGAATAGAGTCAAAAACAATGCCTGCCCCGCTTTGCACGCTGACCTCATCATCCCTGATCATCAAGGTTCGTATGGTGATGCAGAAATCAAGATCCCCATTCCAGCGATAGATACCGAGGGCTCCGCCGTAAGGACCCCGGCGGGTAGGCTCCAGGTCCTGGAGGATTTCCATAGCCCGGACTTTAGGGGCACCGCTTAAAGTACCTGCAGGCAGAACAGCCTTTAGGGCATCCAAAGAATCGTATGCTTTGGCCAGCCGGCCTTCGACAGAGGAAACGATATGCATGACATGGGAGAAGCGTTCGACACTGCAGAATTTACCGACACTGACACTCCCGTAGTCTGAAACCCGTCCCAGATCATTGCGGCCTAAGTCAACAAGCATGGCGTGCTCGGCCATTTCTTTAGCATCGTCCAGAAGTTCTTGTTCGAGCTGTCGATCTTCCAGAGGATCTTTGCCCCGGGGACGTGTTCCGGCAATGGGGCGGGTTTGAATTTGTGAGCCGATGGAGGAGAGGAGAAGTTCCGGGGAACTGCCTACTAAAGTTTCCTTTTCGCCAAACAGGCAAAAGAGCCAGGGGGAAGGGTTGACAATCCGCAGCTTTTGATAGGCGGACCAGGGATCGATAGTCTTTTCCAGGGTAAAACGCTGGGAGAGTACGGCTTGAAAAATGTCACCGGAGTGGATATACTCTTTGATTTTTTCCACACGGGATATGAATTCCCCAGGCTGGAAATTGGCCTGCCATTGGTTTGGCCTGGTCACGGGATCAGATGGATGTTTTGTGGGGATTTCCGGTGCTGCAATCCCTGACGGAGTAGCTTCCTGAAGGTGATTATGATCCTGGCAGTGATTGTGATCTTGACAGTGATTTTGGGAAATCCAGTCCTCAAGGTGCGTTGACCAATGATCATAGAGCCTGCTCAGCTCCGAGTCATCTTCAGAGAATATCTCCAGGATGACTTTTTGTGAACTGGGGAGGAAGACCAGGTTGATGGGACAAAGGCGAAAAAAGTAACTGGGTTTCGCCGTCGTAGCTTTGGGCTTTTGCCAGAGAAGTCCCCACTCATAATCCAGGTAGCCGATGATGCCGCTTTCACAGCTCCTGGCGGGGAAGTTTTGGCGGCAAAAGTCCCTGAGGTGAGCCAAAGGATCGGGAGGAAGGCCGGGTTCCCGGGTCTCAGGGGATAAAATCCAACCCTCGCCGAATCCATAATAGGTCCGTTGATGCTCTTCCTCATTTCCTTCCAGAAGGGTATAGCATTTTTCTCCCAGGGTTTCGGAAAACCGGAGCAGGTTCATGACCCAATCGGAATGGGGGGAGGGAAAAGGGTCGAGCCGCCACTCTTTTTGGATCACTCGCATGCAAGTTCCTCCCTGACCGATGTTTTTCTTAAGGAACCAATCCAGGCATAGATGTCCTGTTCGCGGTGCACTAGCTCGTGAGCAGGGAGCGCACAGGCATCGAGCTGGGCAAACTTTTGAACCAGAGCACTGCCCACAATGACCCCTTGGCAGGCTTGGCTTAATGTATGCACCTGGGTTGGGGATTGGATGCCAAATCCCACATAGCAGGGGGCGGAAAGAGCGGTCTGGAGGGAGTCAATGAATTGCAGGGTTTGTGGCGGAATTTCCGCATCTCCTCCGGTGATCCCGTTGCGGGAGAGGACGTAGATAAAGCCCTTCTGCTCCTGGGCAAGGCCATGAATGTGAGCGGGCCGGCTGGTCTGGGCAATCATGGGGATAAAGGCCAGGTGGTCCTGGAGAAGCTCATAAGCTCTTTGCCGGAAAGGTGTGCTTTCCCGCCATGGCAGATCAGGCAGTATCAAACCATCGACTCCGGCTGTGCAGGCTTCGCTGAGAAACCGATCATAGCCGTAATGAATGAGGGGATTGAGATAGCTCATTAAAAGCAGGGGAGTGGTCTGATTTTCCTTACGGAACCGGGCGGCGAGGTTTAAGACCTTTTGGAGATTCATCCCCTGCTGCAGGGCTCGTAAGCCGGCGGCTTGGATGACAGGGCCATCGGCGATAGGGTCGCTGAAAGGAACGCCCAGTTCGAGAATATCGACCCCGGCCTTAACAAGGCCGGTTAAACGGCGCAGGGTGGTGTCACTATCAGGGTCCCCGGCCATAAGATAAGTGATCAATCCCATGCCCAAAGGGTTCTCAGGTGTTTTGAGGCGAGCTTTGGCCAGAGCTGTTTCTAAACGATCAGACACGGCATTCCCTCCTTAATTATTTTTTCTTGTTTAGTTCATTTGCTGTTTAACCATGCTGTTGGTAACCTGCTGTTGGCAGCTATGCTGGTGGTTAGTCGTAAATAAAGTGAGCAAAGGTTTCCATGTCTTTGTCCCCCCGACCGGACAGATTGACGATGATGTGCTGGGCCGGGGAAAAGGTGGGGGAGATTTTCAGGGCATAGGCGAGGGCGTGAGCGCTTTCCAGAGCGGGCAGGATCCCTTCCGTACGGGCAAGCAGTTTACTGGCCTCCAGGGTTTCGTTATCGGTTACGCTGACATAGCGGGCGCGTTCAATGTCTTTCAGGTGGCTATGCTCCGGCCCCACGCCGGGGTAATCAAGACCGGCTGAAATGGAGTGGGTGTCGGGAATCTGGCCCTCTTCATCCTGCAAAAGATAGCTGTAAGCGCCATGGAGGATGCCGGGACGGCCTAAGGATAAGGTCGCGGCGTGATCTCCACTGCCCAGGCCTTTTCCACCGGCTTCAACCCCAATCAGTTGGACATGTTCATCAGCCAGAAAGGGATGGAAAAAACCGATGGCATTGCTCCCGCCGCCCACGCAGGCGACGAGCAGATCGGGAAGACGTCCCCGGAGGCTTAGGAATTGAGAGCGGGTTTCTTCACCAATAATCCTTTGCAAATCCCTGACGATAGTTGGATAGGGATGAGGGCCGGCGGCGGTCCCAAAGCAGTAGAAGGTGTCCCGGGGGTGGGCAACCCAGTCTCTTAAGGCTTCATTGATGGCGTCTTTCAAGGTTTTAGAGCCTGTGGCGACGGAGCGGACTTCACTGCCCAGCATCTGCATGCGCAAGACATTTAAATGCTGCCGTTCTATATCCTTCTCTCCCATATAGACCACACAATTCAAGCCCATGAGGGCACAGGCGGTAGCGGTGGCAACTCCGTGCTGACCGGCTCCTGTCTCCGCAATGACCCGGGTTTTGCCCATTCGCTTGGCCAGGAGAATTTGGCCCAGGGTATTGTTGATTTTATGAGCGCCGGTATGATTGAGATCTTCCCGTTTGAGATAGATCTGAGCTCCGCCCAGGGATTCGCTGAGCCTTCGGGCATAATAGAGGAGGGAAGGCCGGCCTACATAGTCGGCTAAGAGTTCTTTCAGATCGTTCTGAAAGCCGGGATCATTGCGGACTTGGTTATAAGCTTCTGCCAGTTCATCTAAAACGGGAATGAGGGTCTCGGGTACATAAGCACCTCCGTAAGTGCCGAAGCGGCTGGCCAGAGGTGTAAAATCCTGGTCTTTGGCAATCATGGTGGAATCCTCCTTTTCAGTGTTACAAGAGTGCTAGGCGGAAGCTTTAAGCTTTTCCAATATACTTAAGGCTTTTCCGGAATCCAGACTTTCCGCCGCCAGAGCAATGCCTTCCCGGATGCCGGCAGCTTTGTTGGCCGCGTAGAGGGCGGTTCCGGCGTTGAGCAAAACAATATCCCGCTGGGGTCCTTTTTTCCCCTGAAGGATGCGGAGGGTAATTTGCCCGTTTTCCGCAGGGGTTCCTCCTTGGAGATCTTGAAGGGAGCAGAGGTTAAGGCCGTATTCTTCCGGCCGGATGATAAAGGGTTGTATTGCGCCGCCATCAATGAGGATGGCCTGGGTCGCACCTGTCAGAGTCACTTCATCCAGACCGTCCTCACCCACAGCCACGACGGCCCGTTTGCTGCCGAGAATTTGGAGGGCTTTGGCCATTTTGGGCAGCAGGGAAGGGGAGGAGACTCCCAGCAGCTGGTAGGGGGCACCGGCGGGATTGAGGAGAGGGCCCAGAAGATTAAAAATTGTTCGAATACCCAGTTCGCGGCGCTCCCTGGCGACTTTAGCCATAGCGGGATGATAAACCTGGGCAAAGAGGAAGGTCATGCCGATGTGCTGTAGGTGCCGTTCGCTGGACTCAGGGGTGGCTTTAAGTGAAATGCCCAGCTGCTCCAAAACATCGGCACTGCCGCAGCGACCGGAGGCAAAGCGGTTGCCGTGTTTGGCTACCGGGACTCCGGCTCCGGCGATGACAAAGGCCGCCGTTGTGGAGATATTAAAGGTACCGCTACGGTCTCCGCCGGTGCCGCAGGTATCCAGCGTTCCCGCAGGGGCTTTGATTTTAAGGCCGGCACCTCTTAGAGCCTGGGCAAAGGCGGCGATCTCCTCAGGGGTTTCGCCTTTAAGACTTAACCCCAGGAGCAGTCCCCCGATCTGAGCCGGGGTCAGTTCCCCGGACAAAAGGTCCTGAACGACAGTGAAGGTCAGTTCTTCAGGGAGATTCTGTTTCTGGGAGAGGAGGGTTAAGGATTCATGAATGGCATAGGTCATAGGGGTGACTCCTTTCTTGCCTGTGAGATGAAGTGTTGGATTTTTTCACGATCCTTGCGGCCGTTCCGTTCCACTCCGGAGCTGACATCCACTCCGTAGGGCCGGGTTAAACGGATGGCTTCCAGAATATTGTCGGGGTTAAGTCCTCCGGCTAAAATCAGAGGATAACCAAGGTCTCCGACCTGATGCAGAAAATCCTGAAACTCCGGGGTGTGCCAGGGGAGGGGGATTCCGGTTCCCCCTGTCCTTCCTCCAGCGGACGAGTCCAAAAGGATCCCGTGAAGGGAGGCTGGGGGAAGTTCCCTGAAGGAAGTGGGAAGAGACGAAGAAGGAGAGGTTTCAACCAGGGAGAAATCAGGTGCGGCTGCGGAGGAATTGCCAGGGGCCGGTGCAGAGGGGAAGGAGAATGCTTTAATCTTTGTCACGGAGAGATGGCGGTAGAGCCGGGGATCTTCATTCCCATGCAGCTGAATCGTATCCAAAGAACACTCATGGACAATCCGGCCCACATGCTCAGGGGATGCCTGAGCAAACACCCCGACTTTGCTGATCAGGGGAGGTAAGCTCAGGATAATCTCCCGGGCAGTTTCCGGCTGGATATAGCGTTTGCTGTGGGGGGCAAAGATAAATCCCAGAGCATCGGCACCGGCTTCAGCAGCCCAACGGGCTTCTTCGCGAGTGCGGATGCCGCAGATTTTTATCCGGGGCATGGTTTCACCACCTTAGCACTCAGGCCTGCCTCGCGCAGGGAGCGGATATGCAAAGCGGGATCAGGGGACAGAAGGCAGGATTCGCCGACAAGGACCGCCTGAGCGCCATGGCTGGAGACCCATGCCGCATCTTCGGGAGTATGGATCCCGCTTTCGCTGACCAGAAGGCAATCAGCCGGGATCAGGGAACTGAGGAATTGGGTGCGGCCAAGGCTTATCCGGAAGGTACTCAGGTCCCGGTTATTGATACCGATGATCTTCGCTCTAGCTTGGAGAGCCCGGGAAACATCTTTTTCATCACGGCATTCGACCAGGGCTTTCATTCCCAGTTCATGAGTCAAATGAAGCAGATTGGGGAGCGCGGCAGTGTCCAGAATCCCGGCAATGAGCAGAATCATATCCGCTCCCATAACGGCGCTCTCGATGACCTGATATTCGGAAAGGATAAAATCTTTGCGCAGGAGCGGAAGAGAGGTTAACATGCGGCCTCTTTGCCAGTCTTCAGGCCCCCCCAGGAAAAAGTCCTCCTCGGTGAGTATGGAGATAAAGGAGGCTCCGCCGGATTCATAAGCCTGAAGGGTTTCTTCCAGGGAGTGGCGCCAAGGGATCATTCCTTTGCTTGGGGAAGCACGCTTGATCTCAGCAATGACATGAAAGGAATGGGGGGTAAGTTTTGGTTTCCCCGGGCGGCTAATGATTTTGCCCTCTAATTGCCGCTTAAGCTCGGCAAGGGGAAGCTGTCTTTCTCGAGCTTGGAGCCTTTTTCGTTTCGCGATGAGAATTCTTTCGAGAATATCCATGAGCAGTCACCTCCGCTGGTACTCTGTAACACTTAAAACTTCTGGGTTTTTTTACACTAAAAAAAGCCTTCCATCCCAAAGGACAGAAAGCTTCTGTGGTGCCACCTTAATTTGTACTTGTGTTGTGTATTGTGTATCCACAAGTACCTCTATCAGGTACGGAGAAAACATTACCTTCATCTCTTGTTCATCCGGAGGGGGCGGCACTTTACTTTAAAATAAAAAAACTTCCCGTCCTATATAAAGGACAGAAAGTGCTTCTGTGTTGCCACCTTAATTTATATGGGTCAGCGCAAGCCGCTGGAATTAAAAAAGCTGTCCCATACCTCTAACCGGATGCGGAGAGAATGAGCCATGCTCTCGATACCCGTGTTTCTGTAACGGGAAACCCCCGGCTTGCCTACTTGATATCTCCATCCTGATAGTCAAGATGCAGATTCGTTCAGCTTGCGCTTCAGAGACCCATTCCACCAAACGGTTTGTATCAGCTCTCACCAACGCTGACTCTCTTGGACATTCCGGCTAAGGTGTACTCTTTCTCGTCATTAGCATTAACTGGATAAATTACTTGTTATTATAGGCTGCTTGAAAATAAATGTCAAATAGTATTTTGTAAAAAGTTTTCAAAAACTATTCTCTGGCAATACTAACAAAGGTATCAAGTATTTGCTTCAGGAGGGAATAGAACTATGGCTGGATTAACTGGAATCGTGATGATGGTGCAGCTGGTCTTTGCAGTGATCATCGGTTTATATTTTTGGGGATTGCTCAAATCCCAACAAGGGAACAAGGTCTCCATTGAACGGGAGTCCAAGAAGGAGCTGGAGAAGCTGGAGAAGATGCGCAAGATTGCTCTGACCACTCCTTTGGCGGAAAAGACCCGGCCCACTCATTTTGAAGAGATTGTGGGCCAGCTCGAGGGAATTAAGGCTCTTCGGGCCGCTCTCTGCGGACCGAATCCCCAGCATGTCCTGATCTATGGGCCTCCGGGTGTGGGCAAGACGGCAGCAGCACGTCTGGTTCTTGAGGAAGCAAGGAAAAACCCTATGTCTCCTTTTAAGGAAGATGCCAAGTTTATCGAAATCGATGGAGCTACCGCCCGTTTTGATGAGCGGGGGATCGCCGATCCCTTGATTGGTTCGGTTCATGACCCCATTTATCAGGGGGCCGGTGCTATGGGCATGGCGGGAATTCCCCAGCCCAAAGCCGGAGCTGTTACCAAGGCTCACGGCGGTGTGCTTTTTATCGATGAGATCGGGGAGCTGCATCCGATCCAAATCAACAAACTGCTTAAGGTGCTCGAAGATCGGAAGGTCATTTTGGAAAGTGCTTATTACAGCTCAGAGGATACAAATATCCCGGTCCATATTCATGATATCTTTCAAAACGGACTGCCGGCGGATTTCCGCATGGTGGGAGCGACCACACGGAGTCCTGAGGAGATTCCTCCTGCCATACGTTCCCGGTGTATGGAGGTGTTCTTTCGTTCTTTGCTGCCTGAAGAGATTGCTCAGATTGCCCGGGGGGCAGCGGCAAAAATGGAAACACCGATTACTCCCAGCGCTTTGAATGTGGCAAAGCAGTATGCCACCAATGGGCGGGAGGCGGTGAACATCGTTCAATTGGCAGCGGGTGTGGCTCAGACGGAAAAGAAATTGGAGATTAACGCCGCTACGGTAGAGTGGGTCGTGACTTCCGGACAATATGCACCCAGGCCGGAACGCAAGGTCCCCTTGGTGGCGGAAGTGGGGTTGGTCAACGGTTTAGCCGTTTATGGTCCTAATATGGGAATGCTGATCGAGCTGGAGGTTACGGCCCATCCTGTTGCACCTGGCACCGGAGAGCTTCTGGTTACGGGCATCGTTGAAGAAGAGGAACAAGGGAGCAGCTTTAGGAAGACACGTCGTAAAAGCATGGCCAAAAGTTCCGTGGAAAATGTGCTCACCGTCATCCGGCGGCAATTAGGCATACATCCCCATAACTATGATATCCATGTCAATTTCCCGGGAGGAGTGCCTATCGACGGACCTTCCGCAGGGATCGCCATTGCCACAGCCGTGGTATCGGCTATCCGTAAAGAAAGGGTGGATAATTATTTGGCCATGACTGGTGAGTTATCCATTCGGGGCGGTGTAAAGCCGGTAGGTGGGATCGCTGCCAAGATTGAAGCAGCTCATCAGGCGGGATGCCGCAGAGTATTTATTCCCAAGGAAAATTGGCAGGAGCGCTTCAAGAGCTTTGCCGAAGGATTTGAAGTTATTCCTGTGGAGACCCTTAATGAAGTGTTGGCCAGTGCTCTTTTAGGTGAGCAAAGCAGCGAAAAAACCGAGAAGCACCCCGCACTGGATGAGATCTTGTCCCGTCTGGAGCTTAACCCTAAAGCTCCTGACCGCTCAGTTAATTTGCCTGACCAAGGGCACTCATGCTAGAATAGATCTAACGGAGAATGGCACACTAATAACAGTGTGCTTTTTTCATGTAAGGCAACATGTGCGAAAGCAGTGCTTTCGGGGTTTTCTTTAGGGAGGGAATTGCATGAGCAAAGAGAGAGAATTACCATTGCTCCCCTTGAGAGGGATTTTAGTCTTTCCATATATGGTTATTCATTTGGATGTGGGCCGGGAGCGGTCTATGGCTGCCATTGAGCAGGCCATGATGGATGAGCGGCTCATTCTGTTGTCTGCTCAGAAAGAGACAGAGATTGATTCGCCTGACCCCGATGATATCCACACCATCGGTACTTTAGCAGAGATCAAACAGCTCCTCAAGCTGCCTGGGGGAACTATGCGCGTCCTCGTGGAAGGGAAGAGCCGGGGAAAAATTCTTGAATTCATAACGGATGAACCTTATTTTAAAGTCCGGGTCGAAGAAGTTGAAGAGGGAGTCAAAGAGAACACCCCGGAAATCGATGCCCTGACTCATGGGGTCATCCACCAGTTTGAAGAGTATGCTAAGCTCAGTAAAAAGGTTCCCCAGGAAACCCTGGGAACGGTTCTGGGGGTTAACGATTCCGGGCGTTTAGCAGATATTGTGGCAAGTCATTTGAATCTTAAGCTGGGAGATAAACAGGCTATTCTGGAGTCTCTGGAGGTTGCCCAACGGCTGGAGCGCTTGACGGAAATCATCATGCGGGAAAATGAGATTCTGGAGCTGGAGCGTCGCATTGGTCTGCGGGTGCGCAAGCAGATGGAAAAAACTCAGAAGGAGTACTATCTCCGGGAGCAGATGAAAGCCATTCAGAAGGAACTGGGAGATAAGGACGAAAAGCAGGCCGAAGTCGAGGAATATCGAGAAAAGGTCGCTCAGGCTAAGCTTCCGGAAGAAGTGGCAGAGCGGGCTTTAAAGGAAATAGATCGGTTGGAAAAAATGCCCCAGGCTTCCTCAGAGGGGACGGTAGTGCGTACTTATTTGGATTGGATTCTGGCTCTTCCCTGGACGACTATGAGCAAGGATAAAACAGATATTAAACGAGCGGAAAAAATCCTCAATGACGACCATTATGGCTTGGAAAAGATCAAGGAGCGAATTCTCGAGTTCTTAGCGATTCGCAAGCTGACACCGAAGATGAAAAGCCCGATTATTTGTTTTGTGGGACCGCCGGGAGTAGGGAAAACCTCTCTGGCCAAATCGGTGGCCCGTGCTTTGGATCGGAAATTTGTGCGTATGTCTTTGGGCGGTGTCCGGGATGAAGCAGAGATCAGGGGACATCGGCGGACTTACATCGGTGCTCTTCCCGGGCGGATTATTCAGGGAATGAGAACGGCGGGGACCGCCAATCCGGTCTTTTTGCTGGATGAAATCGATAAGATGGCTTCGGATTTCCGTGGGGACCCGGCGGCAGCCTTGCTGGAGGTTCTGGACCCTGAGCAGAATTTCAGTTTTTCCGATCATTATTTGGATTTGCCTTATGACTTATCCCACACCCTGTTTATCATGACGGCTAATTCTCTGTACAGCATTCCCCGGCCTCTTTTGGACCGGATGGAGGTTATCTCTTTAAGCGGTTATACGGAGGATGAGAAGGTCAATATCGCCAAACGCTATCTCGTACCTAAGCAGATGAAAGCCCATGGCTTAAAAGCCAGCCAGCTTGAGATTGGTGACAAGGTTATTTTGAAGCTTGTTCAGGGCTATACACGGGAATCGGGAGTGCGTAATCTGGAGCGTCAGATCGCCAATCTGTGCCGTAAAGTAGCGACCCGAGTCGTGAAAAAGGAATGGAAAACAGCGGAGTTGAGGCCGGAGATGCTGGAAGAGTTTCTGGGTTCCCCCCGTTATCAGTTCGAAAAAGCAAGAATTAAACCGGAGATTGGTGCTGCCACAGGGCTGGCTTATACGGAAGTAGGCGGGGATGTCTTAACCATCGAGGTGATTCCTCTGCCTGGCAAAGGTCAACTGACCTTAACCGGTAAGCTGGGAGATGTGATGAAGGAATCAGCCTATGCGGGCCGGACGTTTGTCCGCTCCCATTCCCGGGAACTGGGCATTCCGGATGATTTCTATGAAAAGACCGATCTTCATATTCACGTTCCCGAAGGGGCGATTCCTAAGGATGGTCCCTCGGCAGGAATCACCATGGCCACAGCCATGGCTTCGGCTTTAGCCAAACGGGCAGTGCCTTCGGATCTGGCCATGACCGGTGAGATCACTCTGAGAGGCAATGTTCTGCCCATTGGCGGAGTGAAGGAAAAAGTTCTCGCCGCTCACCGGGCCGGAATTAAACAGGTTATTTTGCCTGAGCAAAACCGCAAGGACTTGGAAGAAGTCCCGGAAAATGTGCGCAAAGAGCTGGAATTCCATTTCGTCAGCCGCATGGAGGAGGTTATCAAGATCGCCCTTCTTCCTGTAGCGGAATCTGAAGAATACTTAGGCTCCATGAACCGCTTCCCTCTATTTAGTCAGGGGGATATTGATCCCGAGCCCACTCCTGAGGACCGCCCCATCTCCTAGTGTGAATCATGGAATCATGGGGACAGGTACCGTGATTCAGAGATCTTTGTGCTCCAAGATGACAAAGATCAGTTGCTCAAGATCAAGCCATAAAAGATGATATGAAAAAATGGGGTGAGACAAGGGAATGAACCCTTGTCTCATTTCCCTGGATAGTGTTGGGTGTGAATATAAAGCGGGACCCTGTGAGCTGTTTTCCTGGTCCCAGAAGGAGTATGTCGTGTGATTACGATTCGGAAGGCAGAATTTGTGACTTCTGCTGTGAATATTAAGGGGTACCCGGAGTTAACCGGACCTGAAATTGCGTTGGCGGGCCGTTCTAATGTGGGAAAATCATCATTGATTAATAAATTTATCAACAGAAGGAATCTTGCCCGTACCGGGAATACCCCGGGCAAGACCCAAATGCTTAATTTTTACCGCATCAATGATCAGTGGTCTTTTGTGGATTTGCCGGGGTACGGGTATGCTAAGGTCTCCAAAGAGATTAAAGCCAATTGGGGCAAGATGATGGAGGAGTATTTCTCCCGGCGGGAAAATCTGCGGGCAGTGATTCAAGTGGTGGATATCCGCCATGTGCCTAGCGTTGAGGATCAGGAAATGCATGCCTTTTTACGGAATCGGGGTATTCCGGTTCTAGTGGTGGCCACCAAAGCGGACAAAATCTCCAAAGGACAATGGGGAAAGCATTTAAGCCAAATAGCTAAAGCATTGCATATTCCTGATTGGCATATCATTATTACCTATTCTGCCGAGACAGGTCTGGGAGTTCCTGAACTCCACGAAGCTGTCGAAGAAATTCTGTCTATGGATAATGAGGACAGCTAAATGTTTTAGAACAGGCCAGAGTTTTCGATAATGAAAAGGCTTCCCTCCGAATATACATTATTGGGATCGATTACCCTCCATGGATATCCCAAAAGCGTATGTAAGGAGCGGAAGCCTTTTGAGTGATTTAGTCATGCTATTAATCGGTCTGGGGATTATCTTAATGTCGGCCGAAGTGTTTACCAATGGGGTGGAGTGGCTGGGGAAGCATCTCCATCTTGGGGCAGGAGCAGTAGGGAGCGTGCTGGCTGCTGTAGGGACGGCTTTACCGGAGACCATGGTTCCGATCATTGCCTTTTTGGGAATGGGGGGAAAAGAAAATACTGCTGAAGTGGGTATCGGAGCTATTTTAGGCGCTCCTTTTATGTTAGTCACTTTGGCCTTTTTTGTTTCCGGCGCGGCCGCGCTTATTTTTAGACGCAATAACAAACCCTTATTTATTAATACAACAGTTATCAAACGGGATCTTTCCTTTTTTCTCTGGGTTTATGGGTTGGCTATCTTAGCCTCATTCCTGCCCACTCGCGAGCTGAAACTTGCTGTTGCCGCCCTTTTGCCTTTACTCTATATCATTTATGTCATAAAAACTGTGCGCAACAGTCTTGGAACTGAGGACCACGGTCATTTAGCACCTCTTTACTTTGCCCAACGCAAGTCGGATCCTTCCCTGATCATTATTTTGATCCAACTGGTGTTTGCCCTTTTAGGGATGGTGGCAGGGGCTCGTGCTTTTGTGGACGCAGTTCAATCGATTGCCCAGGTTACGGGAATTTCTGCTCTCGTGCTGTCTTTGATTATCACTCCTGTGGCGACTGAGCTGCCCGAGAAATTTAATAGTGTCATCTGGCTCAAGAGAGGAAAGGACACGTTGGCTTTGGGGAATATCACTGGAGCCATGGTGTTTCAAAGCTCCACCATTCCGGCATTGGGTATTGCCTTGACAACCTGGCAGCTGGAACCTTCAGCTTTGTGGAGCGCCATCCTGGCCCTTGGTTCGGGATTGTTCATCTATACCATCCTGCGTCGGCGTGGGATGCTTTGTCCACTCCATCTGATGATGGGTGGCGGGTTTTACTTGCTCTTTATTATAACTCTTCTCCGTTTGAACTTTCTTTGATGTGTTGGGTTTGGGATGAACCACACCCGCAGAAACGTGTTTTGGCTTGGGCTAAACACTGGTAATGACGTTCTTCGTCAGCGGCTAATTGAAGAAGGATGGTTTGGATTTCAGGTATGGGGATTTTTTGCGCTAAATCTGTGTAATGTTTTACAGCGGCAGCTTCGTCCTTCATATTGTGGTCAAGAATGACACAGAGCTCTGTGGAGTAATTAAGATAGCGGGAACGCCAGTCGAACCAACGCCCCTTGCTGAAGGAGCCGTAACGAGGGTCCACCCCTAAAAAGCGAATGCACCAGGCCAGCTGCTCCAGGTGGCGGAGTTCGTCATAGGCAATGGGGCGGAGGAGCTCATCGAACTCCGGCCGATCCAAAACTACAGCTTGATACAGGTAAGTCGTAACTGCCGAGAGCTCAGAATCCTTGCCGGCATAGACGTCGAACAGCCACATGGCATAAGTAAAGTTGGGCTCAGGTATTTCTCCGGGTAGTGTATCCTTGAACTCATAGGTAGGAAGGAGAAGGATTTGTCCGGGATAGATGCGATCAGGATGTTTCAGATGGTTGAGATTGATGATGTCGGACATTTCGATTTTATAGGCATTGGCGATTTTATAAATACTATCCCCAGGTTGTACAACATAACGGGTATAGTCCATGGAGATTCCCCCTTTCTGCTAATTACTATATTCTTAAGGGGGATGAGATGGGAGTAAAAGTTGATGACAAAAAGCATTAATAAAGTCGCCGGATGGTATATTCAGGTATAAAGAGGACAGGTCCATCATAGTATGAAGTAAAGGAAGGGAAGGGAGCGATAGGCTCATGGGTGATTCAATTCTTAAAGGAATCAGCGCCGCTCTGGTTGTGACCGTCGTAACTTTACTTGCGGGGTTGATTTGGACAGCCCTGGAGATGGGTGGATTATCCACCGCAACTTTGGTGGACATTGGGTTAATAGCAAGCTGTATAGCTGCAGGATATGTGACCGGAAGAGCAAGCGGGCAATGGATCCTTGGCGGAGTGTCTGGTCTAGGGTATGTTTTGCTTTGTGTGGTTTTGGTGGCTCTTTTTTTGGAGCTGAGAGCTTGGGGAGTTATTCAGGTATTGGCAGAAGGAGGACTGATCGGCACCCTTTCCGGTGCTTTCGGAGCAGGCAGTGGAGGGAAGGCCTCCCGACCGGCCTCTTGGCGTCAGCCAAGAGCATCGACCTGGGGGAGTAATTACAGCAGCAGAGGAGCTTACAGCGGCGGGGAAACTTACCGTAGTGCTTATGACTATTCACGGACTTATGAAGATGAAGATGATCATAAAAATGATTGGGACGATTTGCTTGAAGAAGATTGGGAAGAGGAGCAGCAATGGAGTGGGAGCAAGAAAATTTCCAGTCAGCGAGGATTAAGCTTTGACAGGCAAGCGGGTTCATCGGATGAAGATGAGTGGGAAGATTGGCAGCGGGGAGAAAGAAACAAAGCCTCTGCCAATTATCGTAAAGCATGGTGGGAAGAAGAGGTCCTTTAGTATAGAATCCGGCAAGGGTAATAAACTATAGACGATTAGAAGCTATGCTTAAAGATATTCTTAGTGATGGAATATGGGCATGAGTAGAGGAATGGTCTTGTGGAAAATACCCTTTTCATTTTCATTTTTGGAGTAGTGGTCAGTTTTGTAGGCTGGTTGCTCTTGGGATTTGTTTTCTTCTTCTTAGGAAAGCGTTTTTTTCGGACAGGTGTGCAGCGGATATTCAATCTTGTTGTCAGGCGTTTGCTGGAAGATAATTATTCGGAGAATCTTATGGAGCTCTGGAGTGCGACAAGGAGGACATCTGTTCAAAATATCGTAGAAATTGCTCTAAGAGCAGAGCAGGGAAAATTGATTGGCCGTCCTCTGGGAAGCCCCAAACCCTATCATAACTTTGACAATCTAATGTTCATACCCGCCCAGCTGGTCAGATTGCCTGTGGAAAGAGAGGTTCCCATCGATGTGTCGGCCACTCTGGGACCCAGGGCGGAAAAACCTATGCAGTTGTCAATTCCCTTGCTGATTGGGGGAATGGGTTACGGTGTTGCCTTAAGTGAAAAGGCCAAAGTTGCCTTGGCTAAAGCCGCTAAGCAAGTAGGCACAGCCACCAATTCCGGTGAAGGTCCCTTTCTTGCTGAGGAGAGAAACGCCGCGGGAAAATTCATCTGGCAGATAAGCCGCTATGACTATGGCAGAAACCCACAAGGGATAGCTGAAGCAGATATGCTCGAGGTGCAAATGGGTCAGGGCTCACGGCTGGGAGCGCATATCTTATATCCCCAGGAAATCAAGGGGAAAGCTCAGAAGCTTATGGGAATATCACCGGTTGTTCCCTTAAAGGGTTATGCTAAACTCCCCGGAATTAACTCCCCGTTGGATTGGCCGCGTTATGTCGAGGAATTGCGCCAGGAGGCCGGCGGTAAACCCATTGGTATCAAAATTATGGGGGGAGGGAGATTAGAGGCTGATTTGGCGGTAGCGATCGAGGCCGGCTTTGATGTGATTTGCATTGGGGGCGCTCAGGGGGGCACAGCAGCCTCTTCGCCTACGATCAGCGATGATTTTGGCCTGCCCAGCCTTTACAATCTTGTCCGGGCCCAACGCTATCTTATCGAGCAAGGGGTAAGACACGAGGTCAGTCTTATTGCTTCAGGAGGATATGACACTCCGGGTAAATGTCTGAAAGCGATTGCTCTGGGTGCTGATGCGGTCAACTTAGGCACGGTTCCCTTATTTGCCTTGGTGCATAAACAAATCGGCAAAGTTATGCCTTGGGAGCCGCTAACACAGCTTGTTTATTATAACTCCAAATATAAAGAGCGTTTGGATGTGGAGTTAGCCGCTCAAAATGTAGCCAATGTTCTGCAATCGTTTGTGCTGGAGATGGAAGAAGGGATCCGGGCTCTGGGTAAGAAGTCGATACACGATCTTGGACCCAATGATCTGGTGGCATTGGATGATTGGACGGCGGAGCTTACCGGAGTTCCCAGAGCGTGGTGAGGGAATAAAAAAACTGAGGCAAGGGAACAGATCCCTTGCCTCAGCTGTCTTAATGTTGATATAGTGTTAATTCAAAATGAATTTGCGGGCCGCATATTGGAGCTCTTGGGCTGTTTTGGAAAGCTCCTGGGCAGAAGCGTTGATCTCTTGCATAGCGACCATCTGCTCAGAACTGCTGCTGGCTACTTCCTCTGTCTGAGCAGTGGTCTCTTGACAGATAGCAGCGACTTGAGTTACCTCATGGGCGATGATATCTGCACTTTGGGTGATACCGCTGGATAGGGCTGAAATCTCTTGAATCTGTTCACTCAGGACTTGCGTGCTTTCCTTAATCCGCGTAAAAGCTTGTTGTGCATTTTGAATGGCATTGGCTCCGCTTTGCACCACTTCTTTTTCTGAGTCCATACTGGTGATTGCTTCGTCAAGGCTGGTCTTGATATCATGGATAATGGTTTCGATTTGGGCGCTGGATAGGGTTGATTGCTCGGCCAGCTTCCGGACTTCTTCGGCGACGACGCTGAAGCCCCGGCCGTGTTCCCCGGCCCGTGCAGCTTCGATGGCTGCATTCAGTGCCAAAAGGTTGGTTTGATCCGATATGGCTTTAATCGTTTCCACAATAGAGCCGATGACGGTAGATTTTTCACCAAGGGCAGTGATGATCTGTCCCGTGTTATCCACGGAGTTATGAATATGCCCCATCTGAAGACTGACCATGGTCATGGCAGTATCTCCGTCCTGGGCAAGCTGCAAGGATTGCCTTGAAGAGTGATCGGCAAGATTAATATGATCCTCAATCTGACGAATGCCATGGGCCATAGATTGGATAGAGCTCATAATATTCTGGACGCTGTTGGCTTGTGTCTGGGATCCGGATGCCACTTGATGGATGGAGGATGATACAAGTTGGGCTGATTCACTGGTTCCCCCCGACTGTGCGGAAAGAACTTGAGAGGATTCGGCAAAAATGTCGGCACTGTGGGTAATGTCTCCCACCAAAGAGCGGAAATTCTCAGTCATTTGATTAAGGGATTTACAGAGGGTTCCTAACTCGTCTTTTTGTCCCATGCTGTACAAGGTTGCCGTAAGGTCCCCTTGAGCCATTTTTTCAGCGAATTGCACCCCGCGGCGTAGTGGAGTGGCAACTAAGTAGGATATGTAAAGTCCGTAAATAAAGATGATAAGTCCTGCTATAACGAGTGAAACCAGATAGATAAGGATGTTTTGCTCGAGGTTGGCCCCCGTCTTAACCATAAAGTATACGGCCCCGCCGGCTACAAGGGTAATCAAGGCATTGATGCCGAAAGCCAGGCTGAGCTTTGCCGATACGGATAAGTTAAACCACCAGCGGACAATGCCGGAGTGTTTAAAAAAGAATTCGCTTATTCTGTCTAAAAAACTGTTCATTTAATGCCTCCTTTGTATGAATTTTGCCACGAAAAAGTTCAGAATTCATTACAATGAAATATAAGTACCGAAGGGTACCACCCAAAATAGATCCGGAATAAGTAGGGACATGGGAATTTCTTTATCCTCTGTATACAGGGAGCTATGGAAGGATAAGGAGAAAGAATGGATTGGAAAATTTAATCGCCTCTATTGTACCATAGGTTTTTGTAATTGTGGAGTGCGGATTTGTTAATAGTTAATGACTTTTGGCACATAGTCTGTTTGATGCAGATTCCTGAGTGAATCCACTGACTTTTGAGCTGTGCAGCCAAGCTGTGAAAGAGCGGAAAAGCTGCACTTTTAGGGTTTTCTTTGACATGAACGCTTTTGATGGATATAATAAACTATATTATCATTAAGAGCAATAAAACCCTGGGAATGTAAGAAAAAGTTCAGCCAACGGTGCAGAGAGAAAGACGCTTGCTGAGAGTCTTTTCCGTTTGGAGGCTTTGGGTCGTGCAGGAGGGGCGGGGATGAATAGAGTAATCCTTGACGGTTTGCCCGTTATCGCAATAAAGTGCAAGAGCTTTGCTTATAAGCGGGGTTCTTGAAAAAAGGTGGTACCGCGAGTTCTTCGTCCTTTAGGGGATGGAGGGCTTTTTTGGTTTTAAGGCAATGAATGAATCTGTATAATTCTGAAAGGAGCGCTTATACATGGCGGAGGATTTTAAAATGGAAAAGGTATATGACCCAAGCCAGGTTGAGGGAAAATGGTATCCCTACTGGGAGGAGAAAGGATACTTTCACGCGGATGTGGATGATGCTAAGGAGCCTTTCAGCATCGTCATGCCCCCGCCGAATGTGACCGGAGCCCTTCATCTTGGCCATGCCATCGATAGTACGATCCAGGATATCCTTACCCGCTTCAAACGGATGCAGGGCTACAATACCTTATGGCTCCCCGGCACGGATCACGCGGGTATCGCCACTCAGGCCAAGGTGGAAGAGCAGTTGGCCAAGGAAGGAACCAACCGGCAGGCTCTGGGCCGTGAGAAATTCCTGGATAGAGTTTGGGACTGGAAAAAAGAATATGGAGGACGCATTACTCAGCAGCTGCGCCGGCTGGGTGCCTCCTGTGATTGGTCCCGGGAGCGCTTCACTATGGATGAAGGATGCTCTGAGGCTGTACGTGAAGTCTTTGTGGATCTTTATCATAAGGGTTTGATCTACCGGGGCAATTATATTGTTAATTGGTGTCCTCATTGCCATACCACCATTTCTGATATTGAAGTGGAGCATGTGGATCGGGAAGGGCATCTTTGGCACCTTCGCTATCCAGTCAAAGACAGTGACGAGGTTTTGGTGGTAGCCACCACACGTCCGGAAACCATGCTGGGAGATACTGCGGTGGCCGTTCATCCGGAAGATGAGAGATACCGGCATCTCCTGGGCAAAACGATTATCCTGCCTCTGACTAACCGGGAAATTCCCATTATCGCCGATGACTATGTGGATCGGGAGTTTGGGACAGGTGCGGTAAAAATCACTCCGGCTCATGACCCCAATGACTTTGAGATGGGCTTGCGCCATCAGCTTCCTTCCATCACTGTTATGGATCGGGAAGCTAAGATGAATGAACAAGCCGGCAAATATCAAGGAATGGAGCGTTATGCCGCCCGGAAAGAGATTGTGAAGGATCTTGAGGCTCAGGGCCTGCTGGTCAAAGTAGATAACCATCAGCATGCCGTAGGGGAATGTTATCGCTGCTCCACAGTGGTAGAGCCTATGGTCAGCAAACAATGGTTTGTTAAGATGGAGCCTCTGGCAAAACCTGCTATGGAAGTGGTGCGGGAAGGGATCATGGAATTCGTGCCCGAGCGTTTTGCCAAAATCTATCTGGGTTGGCTGGAAAATATCCGGGATTGGTGTATATCCCGTCAGCTTTGGTGGGGGCACCGGATTCCTGTCTGGTACTGTGAAGATTGCGGGGCGGAGATCTGTGCTAAAGAAGATCCGGAGACCTGTCCTGAATGCGGCTCCAAGCATATTGTTCAGGATCCCGATGTTTTGGATACCTGGTTTTCTTCAGGGTTGTGGCCTTTCTCAACTATGGGGTGGCCGGAAGAGACTCCCGAGCTTAAGCAGTTCTATCCCACTTCCGTTCTCGTCACCGGACGGGATATCATCTTTTTCTGGGTTGCCCGCATGGTCTTCATGGGGCTGGAATTTATGAAGGATGTGCCTTTCCAAAAAGTCATGATTCATGGTCTGGTTCTGGATGCTCAAGGCAGGAAGATGAGCAAATCCTTAGGCAATGGAGTGGACCCTTTGGAGGTCATTGACCAATACGGTGCGGATACCCTGCGTTTCATGCTGATTACAGGCAACACTCCGGGCAATGATTTGCGTTTTCATCCGGAACGCCTGGAGGCGACCCGGAACTTTGCCAATAAGATTTGGAATGCTTCCCGGTTTGTGCTTTTAAATCTTCAGGATTATGAGGAAGGCCCCCGTGGCCAGCTGAAGCTGGAGGATCGCTGGATTCTTTCCCGTTATGAAAAGACTGCAGGGGAAGTAACGGAGGCCTTGGAACAGTTTGATCTGGGTGAAGCAGCCCGTCTTCTCTATGAGTTTATTTGGAATGAGTTCTGTGATTGGTATATTGAACTGGCTAAAGGCTGCCTCTATGATAAGGAGCACCCAGAAGCCCGTCATACGGTTCAATCCATCCTTCTGGAAGTTCTGGAAGGTACCATGAGACTGCTCCACCCCTATATGCCCTTTATTACGGAGGAAATCTGGCACAACCTTCCTATCTCAGGGGAGAGCATTATGATCCAGTCCTGGCCCAAGGTAAACGGCTATCGGAAGGATGACCTTGAGAAACAGATGAACCAAATTATGGATGTGATCAAAGCGGTTCGGAATATCCGGGCGGAGATGAATGTTCAGCCAGGCAAAAAAGCTGAAATCATCCTGGTCGCACCTGAGAAGGCTGCTTTTGAGGTTCTGGAATCAGGCCGGGAAAGTATCCGGCTGTTAGCCGGCGGTTCCGCTGTGGATGTCGTCTCCAATCTGGAAGTTAAGCCTGCCCAGGCTGCCAGTGCTGTTCTCGAAGGAGTGGAAGTCTATCTTCCCTTGCGCGGACTCTTGGATCTGGACAAAGAAATCGCCCGGGTCGAAAAGGAAATTGCCCAGGCCCAGCTGGAACAAAGCCGTTTGGCAGGAAAGCTTAACAACCAGGGCTTTGTAGCAAAAGCTCCGGAACAAGTAGTGGCTAAAGAGCGGGAAAAGCTGGAAGGGATCAATGGGCGGATCGCAGCGCTGAAGGTTCGCCTGGCAGAGTTGAAAGAGGCGTAAGGCTTCGGTTGGGGCTCTCTTTAGGGGCTTTAAGCGAGGAGAATAGTGTGAAATGGAAAGGCATGCCGACTTCTATGAAGTTGGTATGCCTTTGCTTTGCTTGGTACATGAGGTTGCTAGTGGGGGTGCTGTCTCCAGGATTTTGTTTTACATCGGTCACTTAACAAGCTGCGCGCAGCCGTTCTAACGCTCAAGTTTCCGGCTACGAAAGGTGCCCCGCTAAATCGGCTCCTGCCTCATAGCGGGTTGGAAACGTACTGTTTCCAACCTTTCTCCGCCGAAAACTTTTCGCGTAGAACGGCTAGCTGCTCGCTCGGAAGACGTTCCCTTTTGTAAAAACAAAATCCTGGAGACAACGTTTCTCCAACCTTCTCGCCCAGCTTGAAAATCTTCCGCGCAAATTGCAGGAAAACCACTCTTTATAGGGAATTATCGCATAGCAGAGATGTGCATAATAACCATGTACCCCTGCGCTTAAAGATGGATGAAGAGAGTCATATCAGCAATAGAAAGATTCAAAGGAGGACATAGAAGTGGGGAATAGGGAGATGAACGGGATAACTGAACATGAATTAAAGGGAGAACTGCAAGAGGTGTCTTCTGTGGAGCAGCAATACCAGGAAGCCAAGGATTATCTGGTGAGCCTCACGAAATTTGGCATGAACTTTGGATTG
Source organism: Desulfitobacterium hafniense DCB-2 (assembly GCF_000021925.1). Taxonomy (NCBI): domain Bacteria; kingdom Bacillati; phylum Bacillota; class Clostridia; order Eubacteriales; family Desulfitobacteriaceae; genus Desulfitobacterium; species Desulfitobacterium hafniense. Next base: position 4,623,157 of record NC_011830.1, on the reverse strand, counting down.
GGTCGGATTGAGGAGTTGCTGAAACGTATGGGTAACCCGGAAGAGCGTCTCAGGGTCGTTCATATCGGAGGAACCAATGGCAAAGGCTCGACTACCATGATGACGGCGGAAATCCTTGAAGATGCCGGATATCGGGTAGGGGTGTTTACATCTCCTCATCTTCATGATTATCGGGAGAGGATAACCATTAATGGTGAGATGATTCCGAAAGGGGAAGTTACCCGCCTGATTCAGATTCTCCGTCCCCATTTGGAGGAACTTGTACAAAAGGGTGTGGAGCATCCTACAGAGTTTGAAGTGAATACGGCCATGGCCTTGATGTATTTTGCCGACCAGAAAGTGGACTTGGTTCTCCTGGAGGTTGGTTTGGGTGGGGCGATTGATTCTACGAATGTGGTTAAGCCCTTGATTTCGGTGATAACCAATGTGGGTATGGATCATATGGATTATCTGGGTGAAACCTATGAAGAGATTGCCGGAGTAAAGGCCGGAATTATCAAAGCAGGTGCGATTACCGTAACGGCGGCTGATCGCCCTGAGGTTTTAAATGTCATACGCAAGAAGGCACAGGAAATGAACTCTCCTTTATGGGTGGTGGGCGACGATGTGCGCTGGGAGATCCGATGGAGCGGGGAACTGGAGCAGGAATTTGATTTGGCTGGGCTGCGGGGAGCCTATAACAAACTGCGCTTACGTCTTGTCGGAGAGCATCAAGTGGTTAATGCTGCCACCGCTGTGACAGTTTGTGAGCTTTTGAAATTCGAATACGGAATGAATCTGGAGCGCAGAAATATTTATGAAGGGCTTCGTAAAGCAGTTTGGCCTGGCCGCTTGGAGTTGCTTTCTCTGAAACCGAAGGTGCTGATCGATGGAGCCCATAATGTGGATGGAGCCCATGCCTTGGCGAAGGCTTTGAACATTTTTCAGCGTCAGCGCCTGGTGCTCTGTCTTGGTATGCTGGGAGATAAGGAGCGGGAAAAGGTTGTGGACATCCTTGTTCCTTTAGCTGATGAGGTGATTATTACCAAGCCCAATTCCCCGAGGTCCGGAAACTGGGAGTATCTCCATGAATTAGTCAAGGAAAAAGGGAAGCCTGTCCTGACCATTGAAGAGCCCCGTCTGGCAGTTGAAGAAGCTTTTAGACGATTGGATAAAGAGGATATGCTATGTGTCACGGGGTCTCTCTATATGATTGCGGAGGCAAGGCAGGCTTTATTGGATGTTTTGCGCAAAGGATAGAGAGAACTTATACAAGCAATAGTCAAGTTTTATTACGCTTATGTAAAAAACTTAACAGAAACTTAACAAAAGGGGTTAAGAAATTTGCTACAATACTACAGGAATTCCATGCAAAACGACTGGAGGAAAGAGCATGTTTGGTATATCTTCAAAAGAAGACAAATTTTATGCCTTGTTCAGAGAAAGTGCTGAAGTAGCCTGCACCACGACGAAGAAGCTTGAAGGGCTGATCTGCCAGAATTCTGTCTCTGATGCAGAGGCTGAAATGATGCATGATCTCGAGCATCGTGCGGACAAAATTACCACGGAGATTGTGGATCGTTTGAATTCGACCCTGATCACTCCGTTGGATCGTGAAGATATCTATACCCTAGCCCAAAACCTCGACGACATTGTGGATTTAAGTCAAGGTGCAGTAGAGCGCATGGTTCTTTACCATACGAAAAAACCTTCCATCGGAGCTCAGGAAATCGTTCGTACCATTGTCAAAGCTACAGAGCAACTGAAGACTGCTTTTTGCTGCTTGAACAGCATTCACTTTAAAAAGAGCGAAATTCTGGCGGCGACAGAAGAGGTCTATCGGCTTGAATCCGTGGGAGATAGCTTATATCGCCAGGAAGTGGCCAGGCTGTTTGAGCAGGAGAAGGATGCTATCGAGATCATTAAGTGGAAAGAAATCCTTGAACATTTAGAGAACACACTGGATCAGTGTGAGGAAATCGCAGACCTCCTCAAAGGAGTTGTATTGAAGTATGATTAGTTCCAGTGCGTTACTCATAGTCGTCGTATTTTTCGCGCTGGCTTTTGATTACATTAACGGTTTCCACGATACGGCTAACGCTATTGCGACAAGTGTGTCTACTCGTGCCCTCACTCCCAAAAGGGCCATCGTTATTGCTGCCATACTTAATTTTGCTGGAGCACTGGTGAGTACAGGAGTAGCCCAAACTATTGCCAAAGATATCGTCAATCCTGATTTTGTTACTCAGGAACTGGTCATCGCCGCTCTCATCGGAGCGATATTTTGGAACTTAGCCACTTGGTACTTTGGAATTCCCAGCAGTTCTTCCCATGCTATTATCGGAGGAATGATTGGTGCCGCTGTATCTAAAGTGGGCTTCGGAGTGCTGCAGGTTCAAGGGATACTGAAGATAATTGCCGCCTTATTGGTTTCCCCCATTATTGGTATTATTTTAGGTTTTATTATAATGAAAACTTTATATTTTATCTTCGGGAAGGTTGCACCTTCCAAAGTCAACCAAGGGTTTCGCAAGATGCAGGTGCTTTCTGCCGGGCTGCTGGCCTTTAATCATGGTTCCAATGATGCTCAAAAATCTATGGGTATTATTACTATGGCCCTTATAGCGTCAGGTCTGCAAGATCCAGCCAATCTTAATCCGGCTTTATGGGTAAAATTTGCTTGTGCTATGGCGATGGCTTTAGGTACCGCCGCAGGGGGATGGAAGATTATCCGGACCATGGGCGGCAAGATCTTTAAGCTGGAGCCCATCAATGGATTTGCCGCAGATTTGACATCTTCTATCGTCATTTGGACCGCTACAGCTTTTCCCGGTTTGCATCTACCGGTATCGACGACTCATGTCGTTTCCGGGTCCATCATGGGTGTAGGGAGTGCCAAACGCATATCCGCTGTGCGCTGGGGAGTAGCTCAGCAAATGCTCGTAGCCTGGGTGGTAACGATTCCCACATCGGCTTTAACTTCATTTTTAATGTATAAACTTGTAACATTAGTACTATAGAAGGCTGTTGATTAGTATAGCCTTTAAAGGGACCGCAAGGTCCCTCTTATTATTAATGATTATTAATTGTTTTAAAATATTAATAAAAAGTTAACTACCTATTAATAATTTGTGATATATTGTAAATACATTATAAATTAGGAAGGTTTTGATTTTTGAGCACAAGCCTCATTAATAGGCATGATCAGCATACTTTACACATAAAGTGATACTAGCTTGGGTTGTCCGAGAGAAATATGAATTTTTTGTTAATATCCCTGAGTTGAGTGCTTTTGTGTGATTAAAGACGTTGACAGCTATTATGGAGGATGATAGTATGTATAAATATAATCCCTGGATTAATAAGGGAATAGGACTAATTGGTTGTGCTGTCATTGTATGGATAACCTGGTTTTTTGGGTATACTTATGTTAAGTTAGTCACACAACCTAAAGGTCCTGGCATACCTTCCTCTAGTTCTGTGGATCAGAACGAGTTTCTTCTGACTTTGGACGAAATAGAGTTCTGGACATGTCAAACGGGAGTATTTAACTCCGAAACCAATGCTCTCAAGGAAAAAGAGCAATTGGGGCAGTTAGGCTGGGATGCTCAAATCATCTCCAGAGATCCATTTATTGTTGGGGTGGGTCTGGCCTATTCGAAAGAGGAGGTACTTCCTATTCAAGAATTATTGAAAGAAGGTGGAGTTGCTTCTATTCCAAAATCAGTCATTAGTCCTGAACGCGCTTTTCGCATTCGTGGCACGGGGGCAATTCAGACGGCCCAGGTTCTTGAGAAGGTTAATGCCTTTTTGAAGACACCTTATCATGCCAGAGAAAGCATGCTTTCAGAACTTGAGAACCTTATGGCGTCGACACCACATGCCTTGACCCATTTGCAGGAGGCTTCAAGATTATCTATTCAGGCCGAGCGAACTCTGTCGGTGGATCTGCGAAAAATGATGTCATTGAACCTCTATGGTGAATATCTCAATACCTTGGCAAGCCTTCAAAAATAGACGTGTATTAGAACAAAATCTCAATTAATTTATTTAAAAAACTTAAAAAGGCTGTAAATTTGTTTGTTAACCTGACAACTTAGTGATATAATGTACTTACGCTAATTATTGTTATCATTTAAAATTAAAGGAAATTGAAACGGGGGATTAGCTTGAAAACACTAAAAATCCCAGAGGCAACGATTATTCGTCTTTCCGTTTATTCACGTCATTTAACGGATGTGGATCGTAAAGGAATCGTTACAATATCTTCTGGCGATATTGCAGAGGGAGTTGGAGTGAGTCCGGCTCAAGTTCGAAAAGATTTAGCTTACTTTGGTGAATTTGGAACGCGTGGTGTGGGTTATAATGTTAAAGACTTGCATCGCCATATTCTGAAGATTCTTGGCTTAAGCCAGGATTGGAGCGTATGCCTGGTCGGTATGGGCAACTTAGGTTTAGCTTTGACCACATACAAAGGTTTCCGTGAGCGTGGCTTCATTATCACGAGCATCTTTGATAATGATCCGCAAAAAATTGGAACCACTGTTAATGGCGTTGAAGTGTTGCCTGTGGACAGGCTGGAGGAAGTTGCCAAGGCCAATAAGACTCAGATCGGTATTATTTCCGTGCCGTCTCCCTATGCTCAGGAAATCGCCGATAAGCTTATTAGTGCCGGAGTACAGGCTATTCTTAACTTTGCTCCTGTGGTACTTAATGTCCCGCCGGAAGTTGAACTTAGAAATGTAGACTTGGCGGTCAATCTGGAAGTGCTGACCTTTAACGTGGGAACCCGTCGCGCTTAAGCGGAACCCACCTTGTAGGCTTATGCATAGAAAATGATGTCAAAGAGAATATAAAATGAAGATTTGCGAAAAGTAAGGCAGCAGTGTCTTACTTTTTCCTTATCGTTATGGTTATATTTTTTAGACAATTAATTCGTAAAGAGGTGATATGGTGCGCAAGGAAAAGGACTTGCTCGGAGTTATGGAAGTACCGGAAGACGTCTATTATGGAATACAGACCTTAAGAGCTCGTGAAAACTTCCCGATTACGGGATATCGCCCACACCATGAATTAATCCGGGGATTGGGTTTGGTGAAGGCTGCTGCCGCTCAAGCCAATATGGACATCGGTTCCTTGAACCACGAGATCGGCGAGGCTGTAATTAAAGCATCTCTGGAAGTGGCCGAGGGTGCCTTTAATGACCATTTTGTGGTTGATGTCATTCAAGGAGGAGCAGGAACCTCGATTAATATGAATGCTAATGAAGTGATTGCTAACCGGGCTATTGAGATTTTGGGAGGGCGAAAAGGGGATTACTCCCGGGTTCATCCCAATGTTCATGTTAACATGGCGCAGAGCACCAATGATGTATTTCCCACAGCCATCCGTATTGCCTGTCTTAATGTAGCAGACGATCTTCTTCATGCCTTAAATGAGTTGAAGAGTGCTTTTCAAGAGAAGGCCAGGGAGTTTGACGGAGTCATCAAGATGGGGAGAACCCATCTTCAGGATGCGGTTCCTATTCGCTTAGGGCAGGAATTCGCCGCCTATGGACAAATGCTGGAGAGAGATCTGCGCAGGATCACTGAAGCAGCGAAGTCCTTACATAGTATTAATATGGGTGCAACAGCTGTAGGTACCGGGCTGAATGCTGATCCGATTTATATTGAGGAAGTTTCTGAGAATCTGAGGAAGGTTACCGGGTTGCCGTTATTGCGAGCGGATAATCTGGTAGATGCGACACAGAACACGGATGCCTTTTTGGAGGTGTCGGGTGCTCTTAAGACCCTGGCCGTTAACCTCTCTAAGATCGCCAATGATCTGCGGCTGATGGCCTCTGGGCCCAGAACGGGCTTTGGGGAAATTAATCTTCCTGCTATGCAGCCGGGGTCTTCTATTATGCCCGGGAAAGTCAATCCCGTCATGGCTGAGGTGGTCAACCAGGTATCCTTCCAGGTACAGGGAAATGATTTTACCATTGCCTTAGCCTGTGGAGCGGGGCAGCTGGAACTCAATGTGATGGAGCCTGTGGTAGTCTTCAATCTGCTCCAATCTTTGGATATCCTCCGCAATGTGATCAAGGTCTTCAAAGAGCGCTGTGTCGATGGGATAACCGCTAATGTGGAACGCTGTCGGGATCTGGTTGAAAACAGCGTCGGTGTCGTCACCGCAATCAACCCCCATGTAGGATACGAAGTCGCTTCCCGAATCGCCAAGGAAGCCATAGTGAACGGCCGTCCTGTCAGAGAGATTGTCCTGGAAAGAGGACTTTTGACCTCCGAGGAGCTGGATCTTATATTAAATCCTCACGAAATGACCAATCCGGGTATCAGCGGCTCGGAGTTGCTTAAGGGAGTGCTTCCCCGTGGTCATTAATGGTAAATTGTTAATATTAAGTTAATATTTTTGACCTTTAGTCCCCTTGCGTATTAGTAGGTGAGATGCTAAACTAAAAAGTGTCGAAAAACCAGCCAGGTGCAACATGCCCTGGCTACATTTCTATGGGTGAAAGGGGGCAAACTATGCCGGCAGGTCGAACTAATTCAGGAGCGGGTCGCACCCTACTTCTTATCTTGTCAGGAGGGGCTATTGGGACATTAATAGGCTATGGGTTCGAAAAGATCTCTTTCTTGGCACCTTTTCTGCGCCCAGCCGTCATTGATTTCCCTTCACATACCTATTTAGACTTCTTTTTTATCACCTTTTCATTTGGATTTCGTCTGAATATCACCGTTGCTACGGTTTTAGGGGCAATGGTTGGTTACTATCTGGCTAGGAAGTGGTAGAATGCTCGTACTGGCTTCAGCTTCTCCCCGCAGGGCAATGCTTCTGGAAGCAGAGGGCTTTTCCTTTATACGAGTGGAAGCGGATGTTTCTGAAGTACTTCCCCAAGGTATTTCCCCCGAATCAGCAGTGAAGGGACTGGCTTTGCGCAAAGCTCAGGCTGGGTTGAATCGTTGGCTGAATCATGGTGGAAGCAGAGAGGATATAATTCTGGGGGCTGATACCATCGTTGTCTTAAACCAGCAGATTCTCGGCAAACCCAGAGATGAGGAAGAGGCAGAAGCTATGCTGACCGCATTAAGCGGACAAACTCACTACGTGTACACTGGAGTGGCCTTGGTCAATGGAGCAGGGCGCCAGGAATGTGGTGCGGTATGTACGGCAGTCTTTTTCCGTTCCCTGACCCATGAGGAGATTCTGGAGTATATTGCTACGGGAGAGCCTGTGGATAAAGCGGGAGCCTATGGGATTCAAGGGCTGGGAGGCCATTTAGTGGATCATTATGAAGGATCTTTAAGCAATGTGATTGGCTTACCCATGGAGTATGTTAAAGAGCGGCTGAGTGTGTGGGGGATGGGACTTGGAGATATCGCCCTGCATGAGGTGAAGGATGGATTACCGTCGGTTAAAGGATCTACCTGAGGAATTATTACCTCGTGAACGGTTGTTTCAATATGGAGCAGATGCCCTCTCTAATCGGGAAATTCTGGCCATTTTGTTGAGGACTGGGGTCAAAGGAGAGAATGTCCTGGATTTTTCAGAACGCCTTTTGACTGAAACGGGAGGGTTATCAGGATTAGCTCGCTTAACGGTTCATGAGTTGACCCGGTATCGTGGTATGGGAACGGCTAAAGCGGCTGAACTAAAGGCGGCATTGGAATTGGGGCGGCGTTCAGTATCTTCGGATCCCTTGGTACGCCCTGTGATCAATTCTCCTCAAGACATAGCCCATTTGGTCATGGAAGAAATGCGCTATCTGGATCGAGAGCATTTCCGGGTCGTGAGTCTATCGACCAAGAACCATGTGCTGGGGATCAGTTCCATTTCCGTAGGCTCTTTGAATTCTTCTTTGGTACATCCCCGGGAGTGCTTTAAAGAGGCCATCCGGCGTAATTCCAATGCGATTATCCTTTTGCACAATCATCCCAGTGGGGACCCGACCCCCAGTAGTGAAGATATTGATGTAACCCGTAGATTATCCGATGGGGGGCAGATTCTGGGTATCGAAGTCCTTGATCATGTCATTATCGGAGACAATCGGTACATAAGCTTGAAAGAACGAGGAATATTATAGAGGGTAAGAAAAATTTGGATGAGGGGAAGGCCCCCGCAAGAACCCAATGGACCTCGTATTATTGGTATAGCAGATAGTATTGGTCTGTGAGTGTACAAGGGCTGTCGGCACTTTGCCTTCAAGTGAAGGTGCAAGGACGAAAGCGGTACACAGATAGTGTTATAACGGAAGGGGATTAACCAATGTTTTTTGGCAAAGATTTGGGCATTGATTTAGGCACTGCAAATACGCTGGTTCATATGAAAGGGAAAGGTATCGTTTGTAATGAGCCTTCTGTAGTTGCGATTGATATTGAAAAAAAGACCCCGCTGGCCGTAGGGGATAAAGCAAAAGAAATGATTGGCCGGACACCGGGCAATATTGTAGCGATTCGGCCACTAAAGGATGGCGTAATCTCGGATTTTAATGTTACTCAGAAAATGTTGAAGTATTTTATTACGAGAGCATTAGGCACCGAGTCCCCATTTGCTCGTCCCAGGGTTGTCATCTGTGTACCCTCAGGGGTAACTCCTGTAGAAGAACGGGCTGTCAAGGAAGCTGCCTTGGCTGCGGGAGCAAAGGATCCGGTTATTATGGAGGAGCCGATGGCTGCGGCCATCGGGGCAGGTCTTCCTGTTAGTGAGCCTACAGGCAATATGATTGTAGATATTGGCGGGGGAACCACGGAAGTTGCGGTGATTTCTTTGGGCGGTATCGTGACCAGCCGCTCGATCCGCATTGCTGGGGACGAGATGGATGATTCCATTGTCGCCCATATCAAACGTCGCTATAATTTAATGATAGGCTATCGGACTGCTGAAGATATCAAGATGGAAATTGGCTATGCTTATCAGGCAGAAAAGGGTAAGGCTTATCAAGTCAGAGGACGGGATTTGCTGACGGGACTCCCTAAAACTGTGGAAGTTACCGCGGAAGAAATCCAGGAAGCCCTGCAGGAACCTGTGGTGGCGATTGTTGAAGGGGTAAAGTCTTGCTTGGAGAAAACTCCTCCCGAGTTAGCTGCCGACATTATGGATCGAGGCATCGTCATGGCCGGAGGAGGCTCTCTTCTCCGCAATCTGGACAAGCTGATCGCTGATGAGACAGGAATGCCGGTGCATCTCGCTGAGGATCCTCTATCCTGTGTTGCCCTTGGGACAGGAAAAGTATTGGAAAATGCGGAAGTTTTCCGCAGAATTGCTGCTTTGCAAAAAAGCTAGAGTTTGAAGCGAGGAGGAAGTCTTGGTGCGGAAAAGAGTGACTGGAACGGGAATTATGGTTCTCGTTTTCTTCCTCGTGTTAGGAGTCTTAGTAAGTATTCGACTGACCGGACTGGGAAGCCAATTCCCTAACCCCATAGGTGGGGTGCTGCAACGAGTCCTAAGCCCTGTAGAAGGTGTTATCCTGAGAGCAGGCAATAGCTTAAAGGATAACACCCGGGTTTTCTGGAACTTCGGTGACGTTCAGAAAGAAAATGAGGAATTAAGGACCAGAGTTGAACAACTTACAGGAGACAATCTAAAGCTTAAAGAGCAGGTTTTAGCAGGACTCCGCTATAATGAACTGGATTCAAAAATGTTTAAGAGCCCCGATGTGGATAAGTATACGAAGATTGGTGCCAGTATTATTAGCCGCAATCCCAATGCCTGGTATCAGACTCTAACTATTAATCGGGGGACGAATGACGGTGTAGCGGTGGATGATCCGGTCATCGTTGCTTTGGGTTTAGTGGGCAAGATTGTCTCGGTGACGCCCACTACTTCAGAAGTACTTTTAATCACAGATAGTGAAGGCCAAGTCAGTGCCCTGGTTCGAGGAAGCACCGGTTCGCCAACCTTTGGCATTGTTGAAGGGACATATAAGCGAACTTCCCGCCTTGAAGCAGAAGGAAATCTCCAGATGCTTTTGCGTCGTGACGACAATGTCAATGTTGGTGATTTGGTGCTCACTTCGGGTTTGGGTGGAGTTTATCCCAAAGATATTCCCGTCGGTAAGGTAGAGCAGATTCAATTGGACGGTTCGGGACTGTTGAAAACAGCATATATATCGCCTTTGGTGAATTTTGATTCTCTGGAGGAAATTTATATTATAGAAAAGTCAGGGGGGCAGTAACGATGCGGCGCAATATCCTCATTATCGTTATGCTCCTTTTCAGCTTGATTCTTCCGGGAACTGTTTTCTATTTTTGGTCCTGGGGCGGAATAAAACCTGATTTGGTGTTGTTATTTACCATTTATATGGCTCTGCATCACCGCACTTTACCGGGAGCACTTTGGGGTTTGGGAGCAGGGATGCTCGCAGATTTTTATCTGGGCAGACACTTTGGCATGTATGCTTTAACTTTAACTGTGGTGGCACTATTATCGGACTGGCTCTCCCAACGCTGGTATCGGGAGAACTACTTCTTAATAGCTTTGCTGGTTTTTTTGGTTACTTTCGTGGGAGAAGGGCTGATTGCTTTTTTGAATATCCTGGTGGGAGCACGGTGGTCTTTAAGCGATGCATTCCGCTTGGTGATCGGGGTCTCGGTGTATAACGCTGTACTGGTGCCCCTCACTTATCCGTGGATTCATCGTTCGTTTACACGGGGGTGGCTGAAGTATCGGCCCAAGTATGATCGGTGACGAACAAAAATCTAGGAGGCGAAAAAGATGGAAGAAGATAAAGAACGCAAACCCTATACACGCCGTCTCTGGGGCCTTAGCGCCGTCGTGTTTCTCGTATTCCTGATTCTTGGCTTCAACCTTTGGCGATTACAAATCGCCAAAGCTTCCTATTACGAGACAAAGGCCCAGGGTAATATCATGAAACTGGTCTCCATCCCTTCCAACCGTGGAGACATTGTCGATCGCAATGGTGAATTGCTGGTTACCAGTGTGCCTCAGTTCGCTCTGACTATTGATTGGATGGATCTGCAAACGGCTCCCGTCGATAGTGTGCAGGAAGTCGTTGCCCGCCTGGCGGGCTACATTAAACCCTATTGGCCGATTAAAGAGCAAAGTGTGGAGAATATCACAGAGGATATTCTGGTCATGATGCAAAATCAGCAGTGGGAGCGTTATCGATCGGTTACGGTTATGGGTGATGTGCCGGATCCTCTCAAGGCTATTATTGCGGAGCATAAGGATGAACTTCCGGGTATTAACATCGAAGCATTGCCTGTACGTGATTATCGCAAGGGTACCTTAGCCGGTCATCTTTTGGGATATGTCCGTGAAGTAGGCAGTGAGGAGGAAATTGCTTCGTTTAATAAAAATCCTCAAGCCCAGGAGGATGGGTTTAAATACACCCAAGGGGATCAGGTAGGAAAAATGGGCGTGGAAAAAGGCTACGATTACTGGCTGCGCGGCAGAGAAGGGGTTCAGCAGGTCATCGTGGATAATAGTGCCCGCCCCATTGCCAAAGAAGTCATTCAGCCCTCCGAGCCCGGGAAAACTCTGCAACTGACCCTTGATGCCAAGCTGCAGGCTGTGGTGGAGAAGACCTTGGATGATGTGTTCAGGGAGTATGTACATCCTCAGCATCCCGACTCCAATCAGGGTGCCGCAGTAGTCATAGAGGTTAAGACGGGAAAGATCCTGGCGATGACTTCCCATCCCTATATGGATCCTAATGATCTCACTGGGATTATCTCTGAGGAACTTGCCGAGAAGTATTTCCAAGCGAAAGATGCAGCCTCCTATAATCGGGCATTATCCGGAACCTATGCCCCGGGCTCAACCTTTAAAATGATTACAGCTATGGCCGGTTTGCATGCCGGCGTGGTGACTCCTTATGAGCAGTTTAACAGCTCCAATGTGGCGGCTACTTTGGGAACGATCCATGGTATTCAGGAGTGGTCTTGGGGAGGGTTCGGATTAGTGGATCTGAATCGGGCCATGGCTAAGTCTTCCAATACCTATTTCCAAGCGGTGGGGCAAAGAGTCTTTAATAAAAACGGAGAGCTGATAAAGCAGATTGCCAATGAATTTGGTCTCGGTGTCTATACGGGTGTGGATATTCCCGGTGAGTCCAAAGGAAGTGCTCCTTCACCGGAATGGAAAAAGGCAACTTTCGGGCCCCAATATGAAAAAGCCAGGGATAATGCCCTTGCCAAAATCGAAGAGGAGTATAAGGCCAAGCTTGGGTCGGCTAAGGATGAGGCCGAGCGGAAGAAATTAGAAAGCCAGAAGAAGAGCAAGATCAATCAAGTGGAAGCGGATTACGCCTATAATGTTCGTTGGTTTGTCGATTGGCAGTATTCCGAGACCTTTAATACCTCGATCGGACAAGGGGATAATGTCTATACGCCATTGCAGCTTGCTAATTATGTGGCGACCATTGTCAACGGCGGTAAGAGAATGCAGCCCTATGTGGTGGACAAGATCCTGGATCCTGTGACAGGTGAAACAGTGTATCAGAACGAACCTATAGTCAGAAACACCGTCTCGGTTTCCCCGGAAATATTGCAGACAGTTAAAGAGGCTATGAGCAAAGTTACCATCGGTGAAGGAACGGCAAGCGGAATTTTTGCTGATGTTCCGGAGTTCAGCGGCGGGGCCAAGACTGGGACGGCTCAGATCGGTTCCAAAGGTACAGCAGCCGGGGAGCTCTTTAATGGGGTCTTTGTGGCCTTTGCACCTTATGATGATCCGCAAATAGCTTTTGCCGGAGTTGTCGAATACGGAGGCCATGGCGGTGAAACTGCCGGTGCTGTAGCTAAAGCTGCTTTTATGGAGTATTTTGGCTGGGAATCTAACAAATGAGATGAATTTGGAAGTAATATAACGAAACAATGGAAAAAAACGAGGAAATTCGCCTTCGTTTTTTTTCTTTAGGCGAGAGGGAAAACGGGAAGCACTGTAGAATTAGTATGAGCGTCAGTAAATGGCGCGATTTTTCCACGCCTTTAACTTTGGACAAGTTTTCACCGAGGCAGGGTACCGGGGGCCTCAAAACATGGAGCAATTGGGGGATTAACGGTTGACACGGACAGAGCATATTGCCTTAAAAGGTACTCGGGAAGGCCTCATTTTATATCTGGATCCCGAGGCAGCCTTTTCGCTTTTGATGGATGAACTTAAAAAGCTGCTGGAGGATTCCGACCAATTTCTTCAAGGAGCAATGGTTCGGTGCTACGGAGGGGAAAAGGAATATTCTCCGGAGCAACAGGAAGAGCTAACTTATTGCCTGGCCGAACATAGTCTTACTCTAAAAGGGTGGCTTACGGCTGCAGAAGTTTATTCCAGTGTCCGGAAGACACCGGCCGTTCAGGAAGAACCTCAGCGGATTCCGGAAGAAGGGTTGGAGGAGGGTCCCAGCCTGTTTGTGGAGCGCACGCTGCGCTCGGGGGCCAGCATTCAGTATGACGGTCATGTCATCGTCCTGGGCGATGTTAATCCAGGTGCAGAAATTGTGGCCGGCGGGAATATTGTTGTGATTGGGTCCTTAAAAGGAGTTGCCCATGCAGGTGCTAAGGGTAATCGGAATTCAATAGTGACTGCTTATCATTTAGTGCCAACTCAGCTGAGGATTGCCGATCTGGTGACCCGTTCTCCGGAAGGTGAGCAGGAATGGAGGGGCCCGGAATGTGCTCGGATTAAAGATGACCGCCTTGTCGTTGAAGGGATTCAGCTCAATGGACTCAGGGGAAAAGGAATGATTCGTTAATTATAGCGATATGAGGCTCCATTGGTTTGAAAATGTGAAGGAAATATTGGAAAGGTAGGTTGAAATATGGGTGAAGTCATTGTAGTAACTTCAGGAAAAGGTGGAGTCGGCAAAACGACCACTTCTGCAAATATCGGAACAGGGCTTGCTGCACAAGGGCTCAAAGTAGTTTTAGTGGATACGGATATCGGGTTGCGCAATTTGGATGTGGTCATGGGACTTGAGAACCGCATTGTTTATGATATCGTCGATGTGACCAGCGGGACATGCCGGTTAAAGCAAGCTTTGATTAAAGATAAGCGTTTTGAGAATTTGTATCTCCTTCCGGCAGCCCAGACCAAGGACAAGTCTGCAGTAAGCCTTCAGCAAATGAAGGATCTCTGCGACGAATTAAAGAAGGAATTTGATTACGCTATCATTGACTGCCCGGCAGGTATTGAGCAAGGTTTCCGTAATGCCATAGTCGGTGCTGACCGTGCCGTAGTCGTCACCACACCGGAGGTGAGTGCCGTCCGTGATGCGGATAGAATTATTGGCCTTCTGGAAGCAGCTGATTTGCGCAGTCCGCGCCTAATCATTAACCGGATTCGTCCCCATATGGTGAAGCGTGGCGATATGATGGATATTTCCGATATCATTGATATTTTAGCTATTGAGCTTCTGGGAGTCATTCCTGATGACGAAAGCATCGTCATTTCTACAAACCGTGGCGAACCAGCGGTCATGGATCATTCCTCACGTGCTGGAGAAGCATACCGACGGATTACACGAAGAATCCAAGGCGAAGAGGTCCCGCTGATGAATCTCGATGTACCCGATGGATTCATGGATAAAGTGAAAAAGTTCTTCGGTATGAAATAAGTGCTTGGCACTCAAGAGGAGGAATAGGCCATGTTAGAGTTTATTAGTCGAATGTTAGGAAAGGAACCCGCTTCTAAAAACGTTGCAAAAGAACGCTTAAGGCTTGTCCTCGTGCATGACCGGGCTACTATCTCACCACATATGCTTAATCAATTGAAGGAAGACTTGATCAAAGTAATTTCTAATTATATGGAGATTGACGAGGGTGCTTTAGAAGTTAACCTTAATCAAGATGACCGTGAAGTGGCCTTGATCGCCAATATTCCTGTTATAAAAATGAAACGGGATTATTCTGTCAAAGGGTAAAAGGGTAAGAGATTCTGGTGAATAGTCGGGCAAGTGCCGTAAGACCTTAAAAAACGCAGTCTTACGGCACTTTTTTGTGTATAATCATCATTCTTATCTTAAAGTTGGCAGCCGAGACTTTGGCACAACTGCCCCTTGTGTTATAATGGAAGTTGTAATTTTGTGGTGAAAAAGGGGTACTTTATCTATGCTCGACCGTCGAATGTTGAAGAATCTCGACTTTCTTTTTATCCTGTTTGTTTTTCTGCTCTTAGGCACGAGTCTCCTCATTCAGAGTACAGCTTCATATAATATCTACGAATCACAGCCTTTCCGCCTTCTGAAAATCCAGTCGGTGTGGATTGCCACCGGACTTGTATTGTGTACGGTCATCGCTTGCTTTGACTATCAGAAGTTAAGGCGCTTTTCCTGGTGGATTTATGCTTTTAATATTGCCTTGCTGTTGGCGGTTTTTGCTTTCGGGGAAGAAGCAAAAGGGGCTCAGCGCTGGATCCCGATTACGTCCACGCAAAATATTCAGCCCTCTGAATTTGCCAAATTATTTATTATTGTGACTTTTGCCGATTTCTTGTCCAAGCGTCAAGGAAAGCTCAATCGGTTTCGGGATTTCATTCCGCCTTTTTTGTATATACTTGCTCCCATGCTCCTTATTGTAAAACAGCCTGATTTAGGAACTGCCTTGGTATTTGTGGCGATTTTGATCGGCATGATGTTTGTAGCGGGTGCCAATCCCTGGAAGTTCGGGGGCTTGATCGTAGGTGGAATACTTATTGTAGCTTTTGCACTATGGGTTCACTTTGCGGAGGATTTGCCCGGCTGGCTGCAGTTTGCCAAGGCGATTCCTTTGCCCCTCCATGATTATCAGCTGCAGCGCCTGACGGTTTTTCTCGATCCGGCTGCCGATATCAGTGGAGATGGTTACCAGATTATTCAGTCCATATGGGCTATTGGATCAGGAGGATTTTGGGGAAAAGGCTATCGCCAGGGGACGCAGGCCCAGCTTGATTTCCTGCCTGAGCATCATACCGACTTTATTTTTTCCGTAGTCGGTGAAGAATTCGGTTTCATCGGCACTATTACTTTGTTATTTTGCTTCCTCATCTTTTTGCTTAGGGCGGTCAATATTGGGATGAAGGCCAAAGATGTTTATGGAACACTGGTTGCAGCCGGAATTGTCTCCATGTTTACCTTTCATATTCTCGTCAATGTAGGTATGACCTCGGGAATTATGCCGGTGACTGGAATCCCTCTCCCTTTGATTAGTTACGGAGGCAGTGCTATGTGGGCCAATCTTATGGCCATTGGTGTTTTGCTTAGCATCAATATCAGACGACAGCGGCTTATGTTTTAGCGACAGCGGCTTATGTTCAGAGAAAAGGTACCGACAGGCTCTAGGGCAGGTCGGTGCTTTTTGTGTCTTTGGGGTGCTGTGCCAGCGGAGGATGGGAGCGGTTGTCTGGGTCGTGCCGCTTAGCTGGTCTGGGGCGCGTAACTCGGTTCAGGTCGCGTAGCTTTACGCACAACGCGTACTCCATAGCTCCGGGGCTGGTTCACTCGCTTTCTTAACAGCTACGCCAAACCTCCGGGTAATACCTGATGTGAACCGTGGCTTCGCTAAATCCGTCCGCTTTTGTACGTAAAGCTACGTCTTACGGGTCTCGCGTTAGCTTCTCCCCAGGTCCTTCTTCAGAGACTTTCCTGGGGAGCGCCGACCTTGCCGCTCAAAGCGACGTCGGTAAAGACGGAAAAAGCGGCTCAGACATCGTACAATTTCCCCCGCAGTTCCCTTAAAGCCCTGCATGCACAAGACCTAAGAAGCAGCCCAAGGGCTTTGCTTGACAGGAGGAAGCGAATTTAAGCGACCGGTGTAAAGCAAAATCCTGGAGAATCCTCTTTCGGCTCTTTTCAAAACAGTTCTACGATAAGCTTTTACCGCATAGGTTTAAGCAAGTGTACGAGCATGATTTTGGATAAGGCGGGGGAAAAAGCATGAATCCATATGAGCGCTGGGATGATTGGGAATGGGAAAGGGCGGCTCAGGAGGTGGGCCGGGAAAGAGGCTTTAACTACGAGGAGCGGCCGCGGAAGCGACCCTATACAAGAAAAAAGAAGCCCTTGGGGCCTCTGTATCAATGGACCGGACTACAGAAGAAGGCAGCCCTTTCCGTGACCTTTTTCTTAATGGTTTTCTTCGCTTCCAAGGGAGAAGATATGCTGTCTCAAGGGATTTATACGGCTTATCAGGGAACCGTACAAAGCAGCAATTATTATGCATCCCTTAATGGCATGGCTTTGCAGGTTTTGGGGATGAGCATCGAAAATAAGAGCACTGCTGTGGACGCGACCATGCAGGGGAAATTCATTCCCCCTGTATCAGGCAAAGTCATGGCCGGGTTTGGGGGGGCAGGGGAAGGGCAGGCCGGTCTCCACAATGGGATTGATGTGGCCAGTGCTTTAGGTATCCCCGTGGTAGCACCTTATCAAGGGGTGGTGACTCATGTGGGAGAGGATCCGCAACTGGGAAGAGTGGTTAAGCTCGATTTCGGCAATGGCTGGACAGGAGTGCTCGGCAATTTCGGGGATATTGCCGTGGCCGAAGGACAAAGGGTGGATAGTGGTCAGGTGCTGGGTTCAGTAGGGCTATCAGCTCCCTTAAAAAAGACATGGCTGCATATAGAGCTTCGTAAGGATGGAGTACCTGTGGATCCCTTACCCTACTTGGTTCCTGCTAACTAGAGGTAGTGGGCTGACTAGAGGCTGTAGGAGATAATATGGAATGCCGTAAGGAAGCGGCAAAGGAAAAAAGATAAAAGGAAGAGAAAGCGATGGAGATTGCTCGTATTCAAGGGCTCAGCATAAAAGTTCACCCGACGTTCTGGCTGGTTCTGCTTGCTTATGGGGTCCTGGGATTGTTTACCCAGGCTCTTCTTATCTTCCTCCTGGTCATGGGACATGAGATGGCTCATTTACTGACTGCCAAGGCTTATGGCTTTAGAGTTAATGGGTTGGAGCTTTATCCCTTCGGCGGAGTAGCTCATTGTGAGGATCTTTTTGAAGGCAGGAGACTTGAGGAAAGCATGATGGCCTTAGCCGGGCCCGTTTTTAATCTTATTCTTCTTTTTGGGGCTCAGGCTTTGCGCTGGGAAGGAATCTGGACGGGGCCCACAGCGGAGGCCTTTGTTCAGCTTAATTTCTGGCTGGCCGTGTTTAATCTTACACCGGTTCTCCCCCTGGATGGGGGAAGGGTGGTTCGTGCCTTATTCTGCGATGCCTTTGGCTTTGTTCAGACCACGAAATTCCTGGCCCGGGCAGGTCAATTCTTTGGGATGATCCTCGCCGTAGCGGGTTTGGTCCTGGTTGGGAAAGAGATCTATGAAGGAATTGCCACTTGCTTTCTTTTAGCGGGATTCTTTTGGGTATCGGGACAAAAGGAAATTGACTCGGCACGAATTACTTTCTTACGTCAAATTACCCGTAAAAAAGAAGAACTTCTCCATAAAGGAATCATGAAGAGCAAGGCCATTGCCGTGACGGCAGAAACCCCCCTCATACGTATCGTGGAAGATCTAACCCCGGATCGCTATGCACTTATCCACCTGCCCGGGGGTGAGGTCTTTGGAATTGAGCGGACTTTAACGGAAACCCAAGTAGTGGAAGGAATGCTGAGGAAAGGGATACATTGTCCTGTGGGAAAGCTTTAAGGCGGTTATTTAAAGTAATGGATGTAAAAAAATTGCTTTCGCCAAACTTATGCCGGCTTGGTTTGTGCAAATCCTCCAGCTTTGTGATATAATAGATAATTACCAACTAACTCGCATAACAAGGAGGACTAGCTTTAATCATGACCGATTATAATGCGGCAGATATTCGTAAGCAGGTGGAACGTTTCCTGCCCAAGGTATTAAAGCCGAGCAGATATCTTGGCACAGAGTGGAATGCAATTCGTAAAGATTGGGAGCATAGCAAAGTTCGGATGGCTTTTGCTTTCCCGGATGTCTATGAAGTGGGAATGTCCCATCTTGGCTTGAGGATTCTCTATCATTTGGTAAACTCCTATGAGGATTTTCTATGTGAACGGGTCTTTGCTCCTTGGGTGGATATGGAAGATAGGATGAGGGAGAATACTATTCCCCTCTATGCTTTGGAATCCTATCGCCCCTTACAGGAATTTGATGTGGTAGGATTTACCCTGCAATACGAGATGAGCTTTTCCAATATCCTTAATATGCTGGATTTGGCCGGGATCCCGCTGCGGACCAAAGACCGGGGACCGGAGCATCCTTGGGTCATCGCCGGTGGACCGTGTGCCTATAACCCGGAACCGCTCGCCCCGTTTATCGATTTCCTGATGATCGGAGAGGCGGAAGAAACCCTGCCCCAGCTCCTTCGTTTAATTCAAGAGCAGAAGGAAAATCCGGTTTCCCGGGAGGAGTTTCTCCTAAAAGTAGCTCAGGTGGAGGGGGCTTATGTCCCGGAATTTTACCAGGTCCGTTACCTGGAAGACGGACGGATTCAGTCCATAGAAGCAGATCCCCGGGTACCCAAGATTGTCCAAAAGGCTATCGTTCGCAATTTGGATCAAAGTTACTTCCCCACCAGCCCCATTGTCCCTTATATGGAGATCGTTCACGATCGCATGATGCTTGAGGTCATGCGTGGATGCTCAAGAGGCTGCCGCTTTTGTCAAGCGGGGATGCTCTATCGCCCGGTGCGTGAACGTTCGCCGGAAACATTGCTGAGGCATGCGGAAGAGCTGGTTAAATCCACAGGCTATGAGGAAATCTCCTTAACCTCCCTCTCCACCGGAGATTACAGTTGTATTCAACCGGTTATTCGGGGAATCCTGGATAAGTACAGCGAGGATAAAGTCAGTGTGTCCTTACCTTCTCTGCGCTTGGATTCTTTCGATGTGAAGCTGGCTGAAGAAGTTCAAAAGGTAAGAAAATCCGGGCTTACCTTCGCTCCGGAAGCGGGAACCCAACGCTTGAGGGATGTGATCAATAAAGGGGTCACCGAGGAGAATCTTCTTGATGCGGCGGAATCTGCCTTCAAAGCGGGATGGTCCAGCATCAAGCTCTACTTTATGATTGGTTTGCCTACGGAGGCTCAGGAGGATTTGGACGGGATTGTATCTATGGCCAAAAAGGTAGTCGAGCTGGGAACGCGCTTAGGCCGCCGGAATGTGAATGTCACGGTGTCCACCAGTTCCTTCGTCCCCAAAAGCCATACTCCCTTTCAATGGGAGCCCCAGGAAGGAACGGCTTCCCTAAAACAAAAACAACAGTATTTGCGTGAAAAGTTGCGGGATCGCCGCATTAAGTATAATTATCATGATGTAGAAACAAGCTATTTGGAGGCAGTTTTTGCTAAAGGAGACCGGCGCCTGGCCGACGTATTGGAACTGGCCGTCCGGAAAGGCTGTAAGTTCGATGGCTGGAATGAGCATTTTAAGTATGAAACATGGCTGGAATGCATAGAAGAACTAGGGCTTGATCCTCATTTTTACGCTCATCGGGCGATGGACTATGACGATATACTTCCTTGGGATCATATTGAGAGCGGCGTGAATAAGCGTTTCCTCATGAATGAACATCACAAGGCATTGAAAGAGTCAAGGACACTGGACTGCCGGTATGTGGATTGCACAGGGTGCGGTATCTGTCCTGAACGAGGGTTACAGATTGATTTGAAAGGGTGAGGACCTTGAGGGTAAGAATCGCCTATACCAAAATGGAAGAAGCGAAATATATTGCGCATTTGGATTTGGCCAGAGTCTTTGAACGGGCCCTGCGCAGGGCAAGCGTTCGCCTGGCTTATTCGGAGGGGTTTAATCCTCACCCGAAGATCGCCTTTGGGTCTGCTTTGGCGGTGGGTGTCGAAGGCGAACAGGAGTATGTGGATATTGAATTAGCTCAGGAAATGGATTTAAAAGAACTCATGGGCCGTTTGCAGGAGCAGCTCCCTACGGGGATCCGTCTCATTGAAGGCAGATATGTAACCCAGGCAGCCAAAGCTTTAATGGCAGTATTAAATTCGGCCAGTTATCAAGTCACTGCCTCTTTGGGCCTGCCGGTGAGCGAAGCACGGTTGCAGGAGGGTATCCAAGCTTGGCTGGCAAGACAGCAAGTACCCTATATACGTTATAATAAGAAGGGCAGAGTTGAAAAAGATATAAGACCCTGGGTTAAAGTATTGGCAGGCAAGATCCAGGGCGATGAGGCTATCTTTGACATCGAAGTTGAAGTGGGAAACCAGGGCAGCGTCCGACCGGAGGAAGTTCTGGGCAGTCTTGGTGATTTGGAGAACCTCCCTTTGGATTTGGAGCATCTTCGCATTAAGCGCACAGGAATTTATGTAAGCTACGAAGGGCAAAAGTTCTCCCCTTTGGATGAGGCCTTCGGGAAGTGAGGAACCACCGTGAAAGAGATTGTTCTGCAGGGCCAGGCCCAAAGAATGCGGGCAGCGGTGCTAGAGGATGGGGAACTGGTTGAGGTTTATGAAGAGGAAGGCTTAATTTCCCGATTGGTTGGCAATATCTACCGGGGGCGGGTTATCAATGTGCTGCCGGGTATGCAGGCGGCATTCATCGATATTGGCTTGGAGAAGAATGCTTACCTTTATGTGGGAGATGCCGTGCCCTTTCAGTATGAAGAAGATGAGCGCCTTCCCCCGTCAAATGAGCTGCGGGTGGAGCAGGTGCTCAAGCCCCGCCAGGAGTTGCTGGCTCAGGTTACCAAAGAACCGGTAGGCTCCAAAGGTGCAAGAATCACCACCAATCTCACCATCCCCGGGCGTTATGCTGTCCTGATGCCTAACACTAAATATATAGGTGTCTCGCGCAAGATTACGGAAGAAGCAGAGCGAACGCGGCTGCGGGAGATAGCCCGTGAAGCCTGTCCGGAAGACAAAGGAATCATCGTCCGGACCTTGGCTAAGGGAATTGAGGCCAAGGAGCTTGCCACTGACTTCAGGGAACTGGTAGCTTTGTGGGAGCGCTTGGAGAAAAAAATCCCTCACGTGTCCATACCTGGTTTGGTTCATCAGGATGTGGATCTGGTTTCCCGGGCGATCCGGGATTGGGTGGATCAGGAAGTAAAAATCATTACTGTTAATCAACCCGAGGTTGCAGAGGGGATGCGCAACGCTTTACGGGAGTTGGGCCATCCGGCTGCGAACCACGTGCAATTGGTTTATAAAGAGGATATCTTCTCGGATTATGGCATTGATGATAAGATCCGCCAGGCTCTCCAGCCTAAGGTATGGCTGAAAAGCGGCGGCTATTTGGTGATTCAGCAAACTGAAGCCTTGACAGTGATCGACGTGAATACCGGTAAGTATGTGGGGGATAAATCACTTCAGGATACCATCCTGCACATCAATCAAGAAGCGGCCCTTGAGATAGCCAGACAACTGCGTTTGCGGAATTTGGGCGGGATTATCGTTATTGATTTTATCGATATGACTTCAGAGGAAGACAAAGAGCAGCTTTTGCAGGTGCTGGAAAAGGCGGTAGCACGGGATAAACTGAAATGTCAGGTGATGGGTCTGACTCAATTGGGATTGGTGGAAATGACGCGCAAAAAAGTCGGACAAACCCTCGAAGTAAGGTATGGACATCCCTGTCCCCATTGCGATGGCTCCGGAAAGATATAAATATAATGGTGCCCAATCAAAAAAATAATGATAAAAAAACGTGGGAAAGCTTAGAAGCAATTGACAGCATAGAGCACTTAGTGCTAAAATATCTAAATGTGGTGACTTCTCACCGCAACCGCGCGAAACAGGCATTTTAACAGGTTTTTGTGTCGTAATCTCTTTTTTGCAGGGAGATTGAAACAAACCGGCCTGACAAGGCGAGTCTAGGCATGGGAGGTGTAATAATGTACGCAGTGATTGAAACAGGGGGTAAGCAATTCCGTGTTGAAGAAGGCAAGGTCCTCTTCGTGGAAAAGCTTGATGCCAATGTGGGAGATACCGTGACCATCGATAAAGTTCTTTTGGTAGAGAAAGATGGTGCTGTTAAAGTCGGTACTCCGGTTGTGGATGGTGCCAAAGCTCTTCTCAAAGTTGTGGAGCATGGTAAAGGCGAAAAGATAATTGTTTTCAAGATGAAATCCAAAAAGAATTATCGCCGTAAACAAGGACATCGTCAACCCTATACTAAAGTAGTGGTTGAAGCTATCCAAGCATAAGATGAAACATCAGGGTATTACTTTGAATCTTTGGTTGGATGACAACCAACGGATTCGCAAGTTTGAATTGTGTGGGCACGCAGGATATGCCGAGTACGGATTGGATATTGTCTGTGCCGCCGTATCTGCGTTGAGTATCTCAGCGGTCAACGGCTTGGAATTTTATCTTCCATGTAAACCGGAGGTTGAAGTGGACGACCCGCAAGGGTTTTTAAGCTGTACTCTCCCTGAATGTGAGCCTGGGACACTGGATCATGCCCAATGGATTTTAGGAACCATGGTTTTAGGGGTTGAAGGAATTCAACAGAGCTATGGTGAGCAATATGTAACTATTAATCGGAGGAGGTGGACTCCATGTTAAAAATGAATCTGCAATTATTTGCTCATAAAAAAGGGGTAGGTAGTTCTCGAAATGGTCGTGACAGTAATGCGCAACGTCTGGGCGTAAAGCGTGGAGACGGTCAATTCGTTACCGCAGGGAACATTATCGTTCGCCAACGGGGAACGAAGTTTCATCCTGGCAAGAACTGTGGTTTGGGTAAGGATGACACCCTCTTTGCAACCATCGATGGCTATGTTAAATTCGAGCGTAAAGATCGTAGCCGCAAACAAGTTAGCATTTATCCTGAGCGCCAGGCTGCTCAAGCTTAAAGGAAATCACAATCGCACCCCTGGGAGAATCCCGGGGGTTTTGTGTTATGTGTTATATGAGGAATAAGCCCCAGAAAGGATTGAAGACAGTGCCTGGTAAATCCTCCTTAGAACGAACTCTTCTGACAGAACAATTGGACCACTACCGGCTGCAGCGTCACGACTTTTTTAATCACTGGCAGGTCATCAAGGGCTATCTGCAGTTAGGCAAGGCGGATCGAGCGTTGCTCTATATGCAGGAGGGGATCAGTGGCCTAGAAGCTGAGCAGGATATCGGACAGATTCCTCAGGAGATTGTCGGCGCTATCTTGCTGGGTTTGGTTGTGGAGCTGCGCAAAGAAGGTCTTTGGGTTGAAGTTCAGCTCGATAGTGCCTTGAAAAAAGAGCGCTTTTGGCAAGAATTTTGGCAAGAGGAATATGGAGAAGTCTTATACGGGTACACTAAAGAATGTGTGAAGGCAATTTTTAAGCGTTATAAAGGGTTAGAGGAACCTGTCGTTGAAATCAAATTAGGGACTGGCGAAGCTCTTTGCAGTTTATCTTTGCTTGATGACGATAAGGTGGTATGGAAACAGAGCTGCTGCTATAAAGACTCTGAACAGCAATTTATAGCACAATAGTTGATCAGCTTAGGGATCAGAAGGGGATAGTGCATGTTTTACGATCAGGCAAAAATCTATGTTAAAGGTGGAGACGGCGGAGCCGGGGCTGTGGCGTTTCGCCGTGAAAAATACGTTCCTGAGGGTGGCCCCAGCGGTGGCGACGGGGGGCGGGGCGGCAAGGTCATCTTTATCGCCGATGAAGGACTCAGGACATTGGTGGATTTCCGTTATAAACGCCATTACAAGGCTGATCGCGGGGAACATGGACAGGGAAAGAATATGCACGGGAAGAGCGGGGAGGATATGAGCGTCCGCATTCCTGTAGGCACCGTTGTTAAAGATGCGGATACAGGGGAAATCCTCGCCGACTTGATTGAGCATGGGCAAAAAGTTGTCGTTGCCAATGGCGGCAGAGGCGGCCGCGGTAATGCTCGTTTTATGAGCAATACCAATAAAGCCCCCACTGTAGCGGAAAACGGCGAACCGGGAGAGGAACGGAACCTCCTTCTGGAGCTGAAGCTTTTGGCCGATGTAGGACTGGTGGGATTTCCCAATGTAGGCAAGTCGACGATCATTTCCCGAATCTCGGCGGCTAAACCCAAGATTGCGGATTATCATTTTACTACGCTGGTGCCCAATCTTGGGGTAGTTGAGCTGGAGGATGGGGAAAGTTTCGTGGTGGCGGATATCCCCGGGCTGATTGAAGGGGCTCACACCGGAGCCGGACTGGGTCATGAATTTCTCAGACATACGGAAAGAACCCGTCTGATTCTTCATGTCCTGGATATTGCAGGCTCTGAGGAGCGGGATCCCCTGGAAGATTTTCAAATCATTGCGGAAGAGCTTCGCCAATATAGTCAGGAGCTGGCTAACCGCCCGATCTTGATCGTGGCCAATAAAATGGATATTCCCGGTGCGGAGGAAAATCTGCAGCGCTTGACAGAGAAGCTGGGGGAAGACTACCGTATTTTTCCGGTATCTGCAGCTACAGGAGAAGGGCTGAAGGAATTGGTTTATGCTGCCGCGAAAGCGTTGCCGGAAATTCCTGCACCCCAGATCTTTGTGCGGGATGAGGAACAGCATAAACTGACTCAGGCGTCAGCTCCGCATCGCTTTGAACTGACCCGTGAAGGGGATTTCTTTGTTGTCTCCGGTAAGGAAGTTGAAAAACATGTGCAGATGACCATGTTCGATCGGGAGGACGGGCTTTATCGCTTCCAGAATATCCTCAAGGCGATGGGAATTGAACGCGCTTTGCTGGATGAAGGTATAAAAGTGGGAGATAAGGTTCGGATCGCCGGGATCGAGTTCGAGTGGGAAGAGTAAGCAAAGATAAGATAATGTGAGTTAGGAGGTTTTGCGGTGTTAACCGGAAAACAAAAAGGTTTTTTACGCTCCCTGGGCAATGAGATGGATCCCATCTTACAGATTGGTAAAGGAGGAGTCACAGAGGCTGTCATAGCACAAACCGATGAGACTCTGGAAGCCCGGGAATTGATTAAAGGGAGAGTGCTCCCTAACAGCATGGAAGATGTACAAAGCGCAGCCGCAGAATTGGCGGAACGCACCTCTGCGGAGTTGGTTCAGGTCATTGGGAGAAATTTTCTGCTCTATCGCGAGTCGAAGAAGAAGCCCATGATCGATTTGCCGCGATAGCCTTATCTTCCCAGAGGATAAGGTGCTATACTAGGTATAGAAGCAGTAAGCAGTCGAGGAAGCAAAGGTTATGAACATTAATGCTCCACCCAAAAGAATAGGGATTATGGGAGGGACCTTTGATCCCTTGCATTATGGTCATCTGGTGGCGGCTGAAATGGCCCGCCATGAATTTGCCTTGGAGAAAGTGATTTTTATCCCCACGGGTAATCCTCCCCATAAAGTGGGGCGTAGGGTAACCTCTTCCGGGGATCGCTATGAAATGGTCAAACGTGCTGTTCAGGATAACAGCTTTTTTGAAGTTTCTGATCTGGAAATCCAGCGTAAAGGTTATTCCTATACTGTGGATACCCTTAAGGATATGCATAAGCTCTATCCGCAGCACGAGCTGTATTTTATTACGGGAGCAGATGCCTTTCGCGAGATTTTCACCTGGAGAGAAGTACAGTCTGTTTTATCCCTCAGCCATTTCATCGGGGCTTCCCGCCCTGGATTTGACCCTCATGAGTTTCTTGAAGAATTGAAACGGGATTATCCGGAATTTCTGCCCCATATGCATCTTTTTGATGTGCCTGCTTTAGCCATATCTTCCACCGATATACGTTCCCGGGTCAAAGAGGGGAAGCCCATTCGCTATTTACTTCCTGAATCCGTTCGCCTCTATATCGAAGAAACAGGTTTGTATCGGATCTAGTTTTATGGTTTAGCATTACAGCTTGATTTGTGGATTACAAAATCAGGTAAGTATAGTTCTGGAGCTTTTGCTCATACTAAATTCGAATCCAATAAGCAAGAGGTGACAGCAAATATGGCAACCCTTTATGTCGGAAATTTACCCTGGAACACTACATCTGAAGATCTCAACTCTTTCTTTGGCCAGTATGGTCAAGTGATAAGCAGTCGTATCATTACGGATCGTGAGACAGGGCGCTCACGAGGTTTTGGTTTTGTAGAGGTTGAAGATGAGGATGCGGCACGTATGGCGGAAGACCTTAATGGGAAGGATTTCGGCGGCCGGCCTTTAACGGTCAATGAGGCAAGACCTAAACAGCAGATGTAAAAAAACATAGTTCTGGAAGACCCTCTTGCCCAAAAGGTCAGAAGGGTCTTCTCGCACTGTCAGAAAGTATAAGCTTGCGCTATATACTTTCTAAGCATAAGTGCAACCGGCGACTTCACCTCATTGGCAAGCATGGGTTTAAAGCAACAAGTGCGAAGACAGTGTCTTCGTGGTGAAGCCGGGTTTTCTTTAGCATATATTTATTGGAAAGTAGGTTCTGGCGATTTTGGATATTCAGGAAGCCTACAATTTAGCTTGCAGTTCCATGTCAAAGAAGCGGTTCAGTCATACTTTGGGAGTTGTCCGGTGGGCTCAGGAGCTGGCCATAAAGCATCAGGTGGATGGCGAGAGGGCTCAGATTGCTGCCTATCTGCATGACCTTAAGAAAGAAATTGATTTTACGCAACAGATTTCTATGGCGAAAGAGTGGAATTTAATTCGCTATCCTGAGGATGAAGACAATCCTCAGAGTCTACATGGTCCCCTGGCAGCTTATTGGCTGGAGTGTGAATATGGCTACAAGGATCGGGAAGTATTGGCGGCGATAGCTCATCACACTTTAGGAGCTCCGGGAATGGGGGGCCTGGAGATGTTAATTTATAGTGCTGATCTAACAGAACCTCAGCGTTCTTTTCCCGATGTAGACAAACTACGACAATCCTTGTATGATAATCTTGAGAATGGTACACTAATGTGTGTTGAACATACTTTAAATTATTTGCGAAAAAGTAAGCGGAGCATCCATCCTCAAACACTGCTTACCTATGAAGATTTAAAAAGGAGGCAAAAATTTGCTGACAGATAAGCAATTGCATGGCGCTGTAAACCTTGTTGAAGACAAAAAAGGCCGGGAGACCATTCTGCTTGACCTCAAAGGGATTTCCATGGTCACAGATTATTTCCTGATCACAACCGGAAATTCCACCACTCAAGTTAAGGCGATCACCGATAACCTCTCCGAGAAGCTCCCCGAGTTGGGCGTGACTATTTTAAGAGTAGAAGGGTTGCAGGAGGCCAAATGGGTTCTTGTGGATTGCGGAGATCTGGTGATTCACGTGATGACTCCGGACCAGCGGGAATTCTATAATCTTGAGCGGCTCTGGGGAGACGCGCCGGTGATCAGTTCTTGATAGTTGACATGATGCCGAATTTTGGATTATTATATAGGAAACTTGCGAAAAGCAATGAAGGGGAATAAGCCCAAACAACCTCATTTCAGAGAGGCAACGGTCGGTGAGAGTTGCTGTGAGACTTTGGTAAGCACTCGCCCCGGAGCTGTACTCAGATCATAATGAGTGCCGGTGCGAGCCGTTATCATCGATGAAGTGCAGTTGAAATTGGGTGGTACCGCGGGAAGTTACTCTCGTCCCTTTAGGGATGGGAGTTTTTTATATCTTGATTTCATCTCGATCATGGAGTTCGGAATGTTTAAGGGGGAAAATTATAATGCAAGAGAAATATCTTTTTTCAGAGATTGAGCCTAAATGGCAAAAAAAATGGGTGGACAGAAAAGATTATCAAGCCGAAGAGCATTCTGATAAACCCAAATTCTATGCTTTAGCGATGTTTCCTTACCCTTCCGGCAATCTTCATATGGGACATGTCCGGAATTATTCTATAGTGGATGTCATCGCTCGCTTTAAGCGGATGAGGGGTTACAATGTTCTGCATCCCATCGGTTGGGATTCTTTTGGGCTGCCGGCAGAAAATGCGGCCATTAAGAATCAAACGCCGCCGGCTGAGTGGACTTGGAAAAATATCGCCAATATGAAAAGGCAGCTTCAGGAAATGGGAATCTCCTATGATTGGGAGCGGGAGGTTACGACCTGTCATCCCGACTATTACAAGTTTACGCAATGGATCTTTTTAGAGTTTTACAAACATGGCTTGGTGTATAAGAAAAAAGCCGGCGTCAACTGGTGTCCTTCTTGTGCCACCGTTCTTGCCAACGAGCAGGTGGTGGATGGAGCTTGTGAACGTTGCGACACCGCCGTTACCAAAAAAGATCTGGAACAATGGTTTTTTAAGATTACGGACTATGCTCAAGTGCTTTTGGATGATCTGGAAAAGCTCCCCGGCTGGCCTGATAAAGTGAAGACCATGCAAAAAAACTGGATTGGCCGTTCTGAAGGAGCCGAAGTGGAATTCGACCTGGAGAACCACGGGGATAAAATTCGGGTCTATACCACCCGGGTGGATACGATTTTTGGTGTGAGCTATGTAGTGCTGGCACCGGAGCACCCTTTGGTGCAAAAGCTGATTGCTGGTACGGAATACGAAAATGACGTGCAAGCCTTTATCGAACGGATGAAGGGGCTGAATGAAATCGCCCGGACTTCCACCGAAACCGAAAAAGAAGGCCTGTTTACCGGGGCCTACTGCATTAACCCCTATAGCGGAGAAAAAGTACCCATCTGGATCGCTAACTATGTTCTTTTTGAATACGGAACAGGAGCGGTTATGGGCGTACCGGCCCATGATGAAAGGGACTTTGAGTTCGCCGGGAAGTATAAGCTTCCCATTAAGACCGTTATCCTGCCTGAGGGAACCCCTGTGGAGGAAAAGGATACTCCTCTTCAAGCAGCTTTCGTTGAAGAGGGAATGATGGTGAATTCCGGCGAGTATGATGGTCTCAAGAATGTGGAGGCCTGGGAGAAGATGTGTGATAAAGCTGAGCACGATGGCTTTGGTGAACGGAAAGTGAATTTCCGCCTCCGTGACTGGCTTATTTCCCGTCAGCGTTACTGGGGAGCTCCCATTCCCATGATTTATTGCGATCATTGCGGAATTGTTCCTGTGCCCCAGGACCAACTCCCTGTCATGCTCCCGGACGATGTGGTCTTTAAAGCGGGGGAGAATCCCCTGACCACCTCGGAAAGCTTTAAACAAACCATCTGTCCCACCTGTGGCGGTAAGGCCCGTCGTGAAACAGACACTATGGACACTTTTATGTGCTCCTCCTGGTATTTCCTCCGCTATACTGATCCCCACAATGCTCAGCTCCCCTTCGCCAAAGAAGCTGCAGATCACTGGATGAATGTGGATCAATATGTAGGTGGAGTAGAGCATGCTATTCTCCATTTGCTGTACTCGCGTTTCTTTACTAAGGCTCTGCGGGATTTTGGCTATCTTAAAGTCGATGAGCCCTTTGCCAACCTACTCACTCAGGGGATGGTTTGCCTGGGCGGGGCTAAAATGTCCAAATCCAAGGGTAATGTGGTAAGTCCTGAAGAAATTATTTCTAAATATGGTGCCGATACGGCCCGCCTCTTCATCCTCTTCGCAGCTCCGCCGGAGCGGGATTTGGAATGGAACGACCAAGGGGTGGAAGGTTGCTACCGCTTCCTCAACCGGGTGTGGCGTCTGGCGGCTCAATACGAAGAAGTCTTAAAGACTACTGGGGCAGGGGCTAATGAATTTGGCGAATTGGACAAAGCTGCCAAGGACATGCGCCGTCAAACCCACCAAACCATTCAAAGAGTTACTTCGGATGTGGGAGCACGCTTCAACTTCAACACAGCCGTCAGTGCCATTATGGAATTGGTCAATGCTCTTTATCTGTACAAAGAACAGCCCCAGGTGAATTTGGCGGTGGCCCGGGAAGCCTTGGAGAGCATTCTCATCCTGCTGGCGCCTTTTGCACCCCATATTACCGAAGAAATCTGGAGTGAATTGGGCCATGAGGACAGCATCCATAGCCGGGAGTGGCCGCAAGTGGATGAAGAGGCTCTGGTCCAGGAAGAGGTCACTGTGGTCCTGCAGATCAACGGGAAGGTTAAGGAGCGGATTCAGGTTCCGGCCCAGATTTCCGCGGCGGAATTGGAAGCACAGGTCCGGCAGCTGCCCAGGCTTGGGGAATGGACTCAAGGCAAACAGATCCTTAAGATCGTAACGGTGCCGGGTAAGCTGGTCAATGTCGTTGTGAAGTAGGTTAACTTTTATGGAGACCTGAAAGGAAGAACCCTGGGCTATCTTTCCGGTTTAAGTGACACGGATGTGGGATAAAGCTGTTGCAAAATGAACGGTGACGTTTGTTGAGCAACAGCTTTTTTAGTCTTCAAACTCGAGTTGATGATTGTGATAGGATAGCGTTAAAATAAGCAGAAATGCATTATTTATTAGGCGATTTATTTCTGATATATTCAATGCATCAGAATTATTAGAATAGACGGAAAATAAGGAGGGCCAAACAACACATTATTTTGACAAGATCAAAACACATTTTGCATAGGAGGAAGTCAAATGTTCAAATTTACTGCTCAACAACATGTTTATGACATCAATGGGGTTAAGGTTGGTGGTCAGCCTGGGGAATACCCAACAGTGCTCATCGGCAGCATTTTTTATCGGGGCCATAAGATCGTCTCAGATGGTCAAAAGGGAATTTTCGACAAAGATGCAGCCAAAGCTTTGCTGGATCAGGAAGCCGAACTAAGCGCAGAAACAGGCAATCCATTTATCATTGATGTCTTGGGAGAATCTGTTGAAGCCCTTACGAAATACGTGGAATTTATTTTGGAAAATACCACTGCCCCATTCCTCCTGGATAGTATCAGCCCGGATGTGCGGGTAGGAGCCCTGAAAAATTTGGGCAAGGATCCGGAGATTCAGAAACGGCTGATCTACAATTCCATTGAAGAGCATTACACCGAAGAAGAGCTGGCCGCCATCAAAGAGGCAGGGCTGAAGACCGCCGTTATCCTTGCTTTCAGTAAGAAAGCGTTAAAGCCCAATGCCCGCATCGATCTTCTCCAGGGCAAGGATGATAAAGAAGGGTTGATTGCAGCGGCCAAACGGGCCGGTATCGAGCAATTCCTTGTGGATCCGGGAGTCTTGGATGTGGCCAGCAATAGCTGGACGACGGAAGCGATCAATGTGGTTAAAGAGCAATTCGGCTATCCCGGTGGCTGTGCGCCATCCAATGCAGTCTATCTCTGGAAGAAAATGCGTTCCAAAGGAACCCCCTTCTTCGAAGTTGCCGGGGCTGCGGTCTTCACTTATCCGATCACACAGGGTGCCGATTTCATTCTCTATGGTCCCATGATGAACGCTCCCTGGGTTTATCGTGCTATAGCAACCACAGATGCCATGATTGCCTATAACAATAAGCTGACCGGAGTTAAGATGGGAACCACAGAGCATCCTTTGCTCAAAATTTTCTAAACCTTATTTCACTGTCAGAAAGTATAAGCTTGCGCTATATACTTTCTAAGCATAAGCGCAACCAGCGACTTCGCCTCATTTGCGGGCATGGGTTTAAGGTTCGGCGAAGCCGGGTTTTCTTTATCTTGACTTAACTTAACTTGATTTGATGTAAAAATTTCAAAAAAGGGGTGGGTCAATTGTTACCTAAGTACAATATCCTGACCGAGGACCAAGTTCAAAAAATCCACGAAAACACCATGAAGATCCTTGAAGAAATCGGTATTGAGTTTGAGTACGAACCGGCTTTAGAGGTTTTTCGCCGGGAGGGGCAAAAGGTCGAAGGCAAGAGAGTCTATTTGACCCGTGAATTTGTGGAGTCCAAGCTCAAATCGGCACCGGCAGAGTTTACCCTTCATGCCCGCAACCCTGAAAACAATGTGGTTATCGGCGGCGATAATATTGTCTTTATGCCTGGTTATGGAGCCCCCTTCATTTACGAATTGGATGGCAGCCGGCGTAAAACCACCTTGCAGGATTACGAGAATTTCGCCAAACTGGCCGGAGCCAGCAAGAATATGCATCTTTCCGGCGGCACCATGGCGGAACCTCAGGACATTCCGGATGGCGTGCGTCATTTGCAGATGCTGTACAGTTCGATTAAAAACTCCGATAAGTGCTTCATGGGCAGTGCCGAAGGAAAAGAAAGGGCGGAAGACTCCGTCGAAATAGCTGCTATCCTCTTCGGCGGCAAAGATGTGATTAAAGAAAAGCCGGTCTTAGTCTCCTTGATTAACTCCTTGACTCCTCTGAAATATGACGAAAGAATGCTGGGGGCCTTGATGGCTTATGCGGAAGCAGGTCAGGCTGTGATCATTGCTTCACTGGTTATGGCCGGATCGACCGGTCCCGCATCTTTGGCAGGCACCTTGTCCCTGCAGAATGCCGAGGTCTTAGCCGGAATCTCTTTAGCACAAAGCATCAACCCAGGAACCCCGGTTATTTATGGCTCTACTTCCGCTTTAAGCGATATGCGCAGCGGCAGTCTTTCCATCGGCAGTCCCGAATGCGCTCTCTTTATCTCAGCAAGCGCTCAGCTGGCCCGCTTTTATGGAGTACCCAGCCGTTCCGGCGGCGGACTGAACGACTCCAAGACTGTGGATGCCCAAGCCGGTTATGAGTCCATGATGACGTTGATGGCAGCTAATCTGACCGGTGTTAACTTTGTTCTCCATACAGCGGGAATTCTCCAATACTTCATGGCCATGTCCTATGAGAAATTCATCATGGATGATGAAATTGCCGGTATGCTTCTCCATTATATGAAGGGCTATACCTTTGACGAAGACGGCATGGCTTTTGACGTGATAGAGAAAGTAGGGCCCGGAGGACATTTCCTCACCCAGAAGCATACGCGCAAAAATCATAAGCGGGAGTTCTATACCCCTACCCTCAGCGACCGAAGCGCCTATGATACCTGGGCAAAAGAGAAGCTGGAGACGAAGCAGCGCGCTCATGCCCGTTGGCAGCAGATTCTGGCCAATTATGTGCCCCCCGCCCTGGATCCGGAGATCGATGCCAAACTGCAGGCCTTCATTGCCCAGCGGGGTAAGGAAGTTGGCGAAGAGTAAACAAGTAGGCAATAACGAAAATAACGGGAGGAATGATCATGAGTTTATTGGATGAACTGAAGCAAGCGATTATTGACGGAGATGAAGATATCGTAGCAGAACTTTCCCAAAAAGCTGTTGATGAAGATCTTGATTTGGTGGATACGGTTCAGTCGGGTCTGGTCAAGGGAATTGAGGTTGTGGGCACAGCGTGGAAAGAAGGGGAGATGTTCTTACCGGATGTCATGATGTCGGCTGAAGCGATGAAAGTCGGTTTGGCTATCCTGGAGCCGGAAATTGCCAAGAAAGGAATGAGTGAAGGGGAATCCAAGGGTAAAATCGTCCTGGGCACTGTGGAAGGGGATATCCACGATATCGGTAAAAATATAACGGGCGCTATGTTCACAGCGGCAGGGTATAAGGTAATTGACCTTGGTACGGACATTAAAGCGGAAGGCTTTGTGGCTAAGGCTCAGGAAGTAGGAGCAGATATCATCGGAGCCAGCGCCTTGCTGACCACCACCATGATCAAGCAAAAAGAACTGATCGAATATCTGAAAGAGAAGAATTTAAGAGACAGCTATAAAGTGTTGGTAGGCGGCGGCCCAACCAGCCAGGTATGGGCTGATGAGATCGGTGCGGATGGATGGGCGGAAACTGCAGACGACGCAGTTGAACTTGCTAATAAGATTTTGGGCAAATAGAGAGGGCAGGAGTCAATACTCGTTGCTTCGCTATCCGTTAGAACAATGTAATCAGCGGCGTTGGTTACACACCTGCCGCTGATTTCTCTCAATAGCAAATTTTCGGATTATTGAAAAATTTGGAGAGGTGAGTGAATATGGGAGTTGACAAGAAGCAAAACACTGTATTGTATATTTCTTCAGCCATTGCCCTGTTGTTTGTTCTGTGGGGAGTATTTTTACCTGAAAATATGGCCAATGTGGTCAATAAAGTCTTTGCCTTATTAACCACGAATTTCGGTTGGCTTTACCTTTTAGCTGTTGCAATTTTTATTATCTTTGTCTTTGGTATAGCCATCAGCCGTTACGGGAAAATCAAGCTGGGTGCCGATGACGATAAACCGGAATTCAGCAATTTCCAATGGTTTGCCATGCTTTTCGGCGGAGGCATGGGCATTGGTTTGGTCTTTTGGTCCGTTGCCGAACCCATCATGCATTTTAACAGTCCGCCTTTCGGAGAACCGGGAACCGTAGAGGCTATGCAAACTTCCATGCGGGTGGTCTTCTTTCACTGGGGCATTCATGCCTGGGTTAACTTTGCTATCGCCGGTTTGGCTCTGGCCTACTTCCAATTCCGCAAAGGGCTGCCCTTCCTGATTAGCTCGGCTTTCTATCCCCTCATTGGCGATCGGATTTATGGGCCGATTGGCAAGGCCATCGATATTCTGGCTGTATTCGCCACTATTTTTGGAATTGCTACCAGTTTGGGCTTGGGTTCCAGCCAGATAGCCACAGGAATACAGTACATCTGGGGAATTCCGGCCGGCCCTCTGACGATTTCCCTTGTCATTGCCGTGATCACAGTTATCTTTACCCTGGCCACGGTCTCCGGTCTGCATAAAGCCATGCAGTCGATTGCTAATGTAAAAGTTTGGTTATCCGTTGCATTTATGGTTTTTATCTTCTACTTTGGCGGCAAAGTCTTTATCCTCAATACCTTTACCCAAAGTTTGGGCGATTATCTGCAGAATTTTGTCGGCCAAACCTTCTGGATGGCCAATGAAAGCTGGGTAGGCGGCTGGACCATCTTCTACTGGGCATGGTGGATCGCCTGGGCTCCCTTTGTCGGTCAGTTTGTGGCACGGGTGTCGAAGGGGCGGACCATTCGGGAGTTTGTCTTTGCCGTAACCCTGCTGCCGGTCGGCTTCTCCTTTATTTGGCTGGCTATCTACGGCGGAGCAGCCTTTAACCTGGACCAGATTTCCGGAGGATTTATTCAAAATGCTGTCAATGCTGATTACACCACGGCTTTGTTTGCCCTGCTGCAGCAGATGCCTCTCTACGCCATAACCGGTCCTTTGGCCATCCTGCTGATCGTGACTTGCTTTGTGGGTGCTGCCGACTCAGCTACCTACGTTCTGGCTATGCTGACCTCCAATGGAGATATGGATCCCAGCAAGAAACTGCGCAGCTTCTGGGGGATTATGCAAGGAGCTATGACCATTGTGCTCATTGTTGTGGGCGGTACGGCTGCCCTGAAAGCCCTTCAGACTGCCTCGATTGCTTCGGCCTTTCCTTTTATGCTGATCATGCTGGTTATGTGTTATAGTATTCTTAAAGCTCTCAGGAGCGATCATCCCTAATGCTCCTGGGTAACAGAACTTAAACCACGGGTAAAACACTCAGATTTTGCATCTGGGTGTTTTACCTCATCAGGAGAATCACTATGAAAATTAAACTGATCGGTTGTCATTCCACAATGAACGAGGTCAAAGCCTTAAAGAATGATGGATTAATGGACTGTGAATTTCTTGATTTTAATTATCATGCCCTACCGGCGGAACTCCATAAAAAAATTCAAGAGATCATTGATGCCAGCCAGGATTATGATCTGATTGTCCTGACCTACGGCCGTTGCTCCAATACTTTGGTGGACTTAGTTTCGCCGGCCGTTCCCATGCTGATACCGACTACCCATGATTGCATCGGTCTGTTGATGGGTTCCAATGCCCGCTATCTGGAGCTTTTCTGCAAAAATACCAGAACCTATTTCTTCAGCCAGGGGTGGCTGGACTATGGCCGTACTCCCTATGACGAGTACCTTGAATATGTGGAAAAGTATGGTGAGAAAAAGGCCGGGAAGATCATCCAAGCCCTTTACGGACACTACAATAAAGCCATGCTGATTAAATCGGTGGGTATGGAAATGCCGGATTCCTATTACGGTAAGCTGCAGAAAATAGCTGATTTCTTCGGCTGGGAGATCGAGGAGATGGAAGGCGATGCCGGCCTGCTCAACGCCTTGGTTCGGGGAGAAAAGCTGGAGGATGTGGTGTTCATTGAGCCAGGTCAGCCTGTGACCCTGAAACATTTTGCCGAAGGTGAGCCGACGTAGACATAAAGCAGGGGAGGGAGAACGGTGATCATCAGGATAAAGCATTACGGAGAGGTAAAGATAGAGGACAGTAAAAATTTATTGCTTAATTTAATTGAAAACCGCATCGGGATCGATAATATATGCAATGGCAAAGGAACCTGTGGAAAGTGTAAGGTCCGCTTTAGGCAAGGGGTGCCTGAAGCAACTTCTGCCGATTTAAGATATTTATCCGTCGAGGAGCTTGAGGAGGGCGTCCGCCTTGCTTGTCAGGTCAAGCCTCAAAAAGGGATGGAAATCGATGTGACTCTGTCCAATTCCTTCGATCGCAAGAACACGGTGCTGCGCAGGGATGACCAAGTTGCTTTGGATTCCGGATTGAGCGGGATTTCCCTGACCATACCGCAGCCCAGTCTGGAAGATGAACGTGGGGATTGGGATAGAATTATTGATGAATATAGAAAGGTGATGTCGGAGCAGGGGTTAGCTCTTCCCTCTCTGGGAGTTCTGGAGAGACTTCCCGGGACTCTGCGGAAACTAGACTATCGAATCACTGCGGTCACCTGGCAGAATAGGGTGATTGATGTTCAACCGGGACATGATACGGCTTTGCATGGGCTGGCTGTCGACATCGGTACCACCAGTGTCGCCGTGGCCCTGATCGATTTGAAGACAGGGGAAGTTCTGGGAAGTGTATCTGCTGAAAATGGGCAAACAGCCTTTGGCGGCGATGTTATTTCCAGAATAGCCTATGCCGGGGAAGGGCTGAAAAACCGCCTTCAGCTTACCGCAGCAGTCCGCAGTACCATTAACACCCTAATCGATGAGCTGGTACTCCAGCATGAGATCGTCCGTAACTCCATCTATAAAATGACGATTGTTGCCAACACAACCATGAGTCATCTCTTTTTGGGGCTCGATGTATCCAATCTTGCTGTGTCACCTTATGTTTCAGTGTATAATCAGGCCCTCGAATTTTCCGCCAAGGAGTTGGGTCTGGGGAGCAATCCGGAAGCTGTCGTTCAGATACTGCCTAACATTGGGAGCTTTGTGGGCGGGGATACGGTGGGAGCCCTCCTTGGTGCGCCTGAAGTACTGACTCAGGGAAATCATCTTCTGCTTGATTTAGGCACTAATTGCGAATTGGTTCTCAAAACCGAAAAAATGATGCTGGCTTGTTCTACCGCAGCAGGTCCGGCTTTTGAAGGGGCGGGCATTTTCCATGGCATGAGAGCAAAGCCCGGTGCTATTGAAGGGATACGAATCCACGAAGAGGGTGTGGAGCTCCGGGTCATCGGGGATGAAGAAGCCCTCGGAATTTGTGGTTCAGGTTTGATCGATGGCATCGCCCAAATGCGCCAAGCCGGTATCATCAATAGAAAAGGAGCTTTCGTTGATCCTGATCATAAGGATTGCAGCTTATCCGATGAGTTAAAGTCGCGGATACGCAAGAAAGAGGATTATTGGGAATTTGTGTTTGCTTTTGGCCGGCAGCATAAAAAAGATATCTCTTTAGGTCAAAGAGATATCGAAGCCTTACAACTGGCTAAAGGTGCAGTATGTGCCGGGATCAAAACCCTGGTCAGCCTGGCCGGCATTTCGCTCCGGGATTTGGATTCCATCGTCATGGCGGGAACCTTTGCCACCTATCTTAAGAAGGAGTCCATCCTCAGCATTGGGCTGACGCCCCATACGGATCCGGAGAAGATTAAGATGGCAGGCAATGCAGCCCACCTGGGAGCCATTCGCACCCTTCTCAATCAGGGGACCTTTGCCGAGGGGGCAGAGCTCGCCCGCCGGATTCAACATATCGAACTGGGCGGGGACAAAACCTTTACGAATTTTTTTATGAGAAGTATGTATTTGGAGCCAACAGACTAAAGGGATAACCTTGTCTTTGGAGCGAGCCAGGGCTTCTTTAGTCTTTGCGGAGGAAGAGTTTATCATAATTTTCCTTGAGATAATCTCTTATCTCGAAGGCATTTTCAAAATAATAGTCTGCAGCAATTTCACTGGCAAATTCTTCAGTAACCGGTGCGCCGCCAACAAAGATCTTGACACTGGGACTTTGCTGCCGCACCTCCTTGATGATGCTCTTCATGACCCCCATCGTCGTGGTCAGCAGGGCAGAAATCATCAGGATCTCAGGTTTTTCCTTGCGGACAGCATCGGCAAATTTTTTGGGGGTGACATCAACCCCAAGATCAATGACTTTAATGCGGAGGGACATGACCATGGTTTTGACCAGAGTCTTGCCGATATCGTGCAAATCTCCCGCCACAGTCCCGACGATGACTTTGCCAGGCTTATTGGGGCTGCTGGAAATGAGATGGGGCTCCAACAGACTGAGCCCGGCATGCATGGAACGGGTCGCCATGAGAACTTCGGGGATGATCACATTGCGCTCACGAAACTTATCCGCGATCTCGTTCATACCGGCGATCAGGCCTTTTTCCAGGATGACTTGGGCCGGGTAGCCCATAGATAAAGCTTTATGAGTTAAATCATAAGTTGCTTCAGCTTCTCCTTCTAAGATGGAATCCTTCAATTGATTAAGGATCATTGTTTACTTCCTTTCATCCCTTAAAATAGGCTGTTTCTATAGACTAAAGGCGTAACTCCGATATATTTGCGGAAGACTTTGGCAAAATGGCTCTGGTTTTGAAAACCGACGGCCAATGCCACATCTTTGACACTGAATTCGGGTTTCTTCAAGAGTTCCACGGCTTTCTCCACCCGGACACGGGTTAAGTAATCATTAAATGTACAATCCAATTGCTGACGAAAAAGTCTAGAAAGGTGAGAAGGGCTGATAAAGAGGTGTTGGGCTGCATCCGCAATCGTTAAAGGCTGGGCATGATTATGAAGAATGAAGGAGCGGGCATCCTTGACCAGGCTTAAGTGTTTTTTATCAGCTAAGATAAAGATGTTTTCCAGAAATTCATCAACAATCTGCTTAATGAAGTAGATGATCTCCTCGACCCGCTCCATATTCTCCAGTTTTTTGTAGAATGAACTGAGAATGGTTACGGCTTGTTCCGCGTCGGAACCCCCCTCCACGGCGGCCCGGGATGTTAAAGCAGCCAACTCAACGATTCTGTCTTTGGCTAATTGGGGCTCACCGGTGGATTTCGTATAGATTTTGATGATTAAGTTTTCCAAGGTAGCAAAGGCTCTTGATTTATCCCCAAGCCGAATGTATTGAAGAAATCTCCTTTCATCTTTTAAGATGGATTCATAAGAGATATCCGTTCTCCGGGGACCCTTTTTGCGTTTGAGTATTTGATCATGGAGCTGTTGCTGTAAGACCTTGTAGGCTTTCTCTTCTTCTAAGGCCCGCAGATTGTTTTTAAGGATATGGCTGACCACCACAAAGAGAAGATTAGCGGCAGCCTGGGCCTGGTCGGCGGATATGATGGAGAGATTGGGAACAGCTTGATTTAATTCTTCCGGGTCGATTTTAAGCCCCTTGCTGATATCCTGTAATTCCTGAATAAAAAAGCGATCCGGCTTCCAGAGGAGAACCTGGCCACAGATAATGCTTCCCAAAGTAATGTCTTTGCTGAGGATGGGAACAGCCCAGATCACAAGGCCTGCATGGCAGCGGAAGAAATAGGGTTCATCCCATTTGACGGCTTCGCTGGTGGCCCGTTTATAAGAATCAATACAGCGTTTATTGCCCTGAGGATTGTTGCGGATGCATTGACAGAAAGGGGACCTGTCCAAACTTCCCGGAATGGAAAAGGTCTCGCCGCGATAGTTGACGGCCTCGATTCTAAGGCCTGTGGCCTGTGTAAAATTACCTAATATATTTTCCAGGTAAGAAGGATCAAAGAAGCCATCCAGACTTGACCGATTCATCACCATCACCTATGTTCCTTGAAATTTCAAAATAGAATGATAACAGGTGCCTATAACATACTATAGGCCAAACCAAGAGAAAAATCCAGAGATAGAGGGGAGAATGGATATGGAAACCGATACAAATTCCAAGAACAGTAAAGTTCTCAACAGGCAGCCTAAAACCGTGAATTGGGCCCTGTTGGGGAATATTGATCCCTATGTATTTATCATTTCAGCTCTGTTAGCGGTGGGTTTTCTCCTTTGGGGTGTGGTTGATTCTGAAGGTCTGAGCCATGTGTCGAATACCATTCTTGACTACATCATTCAGCAGTGGGGCTGGTTGTTCATTGTGGGGATTCTTTTTTTCCTGCTTTTTTGCCTTTACTTAGCCTTCAGCCGCTATGGCGATATCAAACTGGGAGGCCAGGATACCTTACCGGAATACAGCACCTTCTCCTGGTTTGCCATGCTTTTCGGTTGTGGCATGGGAGTAGGGTTGGTATTCTGGTCCATTGCCGAACCCATTAATCATTTTCTCAACCCTCCGGCTTATGTCAATGCCCTTAGCCCATCTCAATCAGCGGAATGGTCCTTAGCTATCTCCTTTTTTCATTGGGGACTCAGTGCCTGGGCTTCCTTTGTTCTCATCGGGCTGGCCATGGGGGTCATTATTTTCCGCAATAAGATGCCGATGCTCTTGAGCAGCTGCTTTTATCCACTATTAGGGGATAGAATCTATGGCCCTATCGGCAAATTGATTGATATTATTACCCTTTGGGCGTCGCTTTTTGGTATGACAACCACCATCGGCCTGGGTACTAAGCAGTTGGCGGCTGGAGTTACTTATAATTATGGCATTCCTCAAGGTATTCCCCTGCTTTTAGGGATATTGGCCATCGTCATTATCTGTTATCTGATTTCGGCTTGTACTCCTAATCTGAAAGGAATAAAAATAGGTTCGGATCTGAGTTTAATCGCCACCGGGGGCTTGCTGCTCTTTGTCTTTTTGTTCGGTCCCACGAAATTTATTATGGATATGTTTGTCAACAGTACAGGGGTTTATATTCAGAACTTTTTTGCCATGAGTCTCTGGACGGATCCCATAGAACAGAGCGGCTGGCTGGGCAGCTGGACAATATTTTATTGGGCTTGGTGGATTGCCTGGGCCCCCTTTGTCGGCATGTTCATCGCCAAGATTTCGAAAGGGCGTACGATCAAAGAATTCGTCTTAGGCGCTTTGATCGCTCCAACTCTTCTGGATATGATCTTTTTTGGCATTTTCGGAGGGACTTCGTTGAGCTTTGAACTTAATCAAGTGTCCCAGGGTATTTTGGCCAATGCTATTAATGTGGATATTTCCAGTGCGGTATTCGTCTTGTTTGAACAGTTTCCCTTCCGGGAGATCACTTCACTCATATTGATCTTTGTCATCTTTACCTTCTTTGTCGTATCTGCTGATTCCTGCACAATCGTCCTGGGTATGCTCTCCAGCGGTGGGAACGAAAACCCCAGGATTCCCTTAAAGCTGTTTTGGGGAATAGCAATGGGAGCTGCTGCGGGGCTGCTGCTGATGCTTGGGGATGGAGGGTTGGATGCCCTGCAAATGGCCTCGATCCTGGGTGGATTTCCCTTCTTGTTCATTATGTTTGCCATTTGCTACAGTATTATTAAAACGTTAAGAAGGGAAAAATCGACAAACCTTGTTGGAATTCGAGAGAGGAATTGAAGGGAAATGTGGAGAAAACCCCATATTGTTTAGGGGATGATGAGTAACTCTGAGGATTATGGGGTGATTTTGTTGGAGCGCAAGATCCGTTACTTTTGGTGGGGAGTCTTAGGTCTTTTGATCGTGGCAGCGGTCTGGAAATTTATCCTGCCTCACAATTCGGCCATAATGGTGGAGAAGGCGGTTGAAAATCGGGAAATCATCGTTTACGTGTCCGGGGCGGTGGAAAAGCCCGGGTTGGTTCATTTGCCGGTGAATGCCCGTTTACATGACGCTTTGCAGCAGGTTGGCCCTTTGCCTGAAGCGAACATCGATCAGATTAACCCTGCGGAGAAGCTAAAGGACGGCCAGAAGATCATTGTGCCATATAAGCCGGTGCCGCAACCGCAACCTCAGCCTGCTCTGGCAGCCGCCGGGTCCCAGGGAGAGTCCCAGGGGCAGACAGCCACAGTCACCCCTAACCTGGGTGCAGCTGCCCCATCACGCTCCTCTAATTTAATCAATATCAATACAGCCGATGCCGCCGAATTGGATAAGCTGCCGGGGATTGGACCTGCGCTTGCTGAACGGATTATTCAATATCGGATGGAGCATGGTCTTTTTCTTCAGCCTGAGGATTTGAAAAAGGTTTCCGGTATTGGGAATAAGACCTATGCCAAGATGGCTGATATGGTCACGGTGGGGCCATGAGGGATCCCTGGATTAGACGCTTAACCGCCTTGCTTATGGGTGGTCTGATAGGAGTTTACACCCCAGAACCCATGTGGTGGATTGTTCTGGGGATTTTTCTATGGGTGCTGCTGCGCATCCTCTTCTGGAGACCCCGGGATTTCTTCGGCCCTGAGTTACGGCCTGAAATCCTCATCCTCTGTGCCAGTATTCTGGTGGGATTTGGATTTGGACAGACGGGAAAACTGGCATTGGCTCCGCCCCTTACTGTGAGCCATGTTCAGGTTGCGGGTAAGTTGCAGGATTGGTCTCTTCATGAAGAGGGAGCGGTGGGATTATTCGAAATTCTGGGACCTGTCGATGTTCCGGAACCCGGGGACTTTTTTAAGAAAAAATACCGTCTGCGGGTTTATTTTGATGCTGAGGGAAATCTTCCGGCGGGGTGGGATCTTGTCCGACCGGGAGATACGCTGGCATTTACGGCCAAGATCGAGCAGCCCAAGCCTCCGGGAACTCAGGGTCAGTTTGATTATCCCCTGTATAACGCTGTCCGTGGCCTTTCGGGATGGATTACAGCCCAAGGTGAGGTAGAGATACTGAGGACCGGCACTGCTGGCTTAAGCTGGCGGGTTCGGAATCATGTGCAGAAGCTCTTGGTAGACTATCCTCAAGCCCAGACCAGCCTGCTGGAAGGAATTTTGTTCGGGGATACAAGCAGGATACCGGAGGAAGCCTTGGAAAGTTATCGGATTACAGGAGTCTATCATGTCTTTTCGGCATCCGGTTCCAATGTGGCCTTTCTCCTGCTCCTTTGCTGGAACTTTTTGTTTTTTCTGCCCCGTTTGTGGCGGTTGGGAATAACCCTTGCCCTCATGGTTTTTTATGCCCTGCTCTGTGGAGGTAATCCGCCGATTCTGCGGGCAACGATCATGGCGGTCTTTGTTTTATTAGGAAGATTGGGGAAGGGGAGAGAAGCTGGAAGAGGAAATAGTTGCAGGAGCCTCTTGCTTGCTGCCTTCCTGCTCTTTATGTGGCAG
Organism: Desulfitobacterium hafniense DCB-2; assembly: GCF_000021925.1. Classification (NCBI taxonomy): domain Bacteria; kingdom Bacillati; phylum Bacillota; class Clostridia; order Eubacteriales; family Desulfitobacteriaceae; genus Desulfitobacterium; species Desulfitobacterium hafniense. The sequence goes on along the minus strand of NC_011830.1, from coordinate 4,579,058 downwards.
CCATTAATTCTTAAAGATATAGGGTTTCAACTTTCCTTTATGGCCACCTGGGGAATACTTGTCTTAAGTGCTGACCTGAAGAAAATGCCATGGGTCAGGGATTGGCCCAAGTCGATTAAGAGTGCTTTTTCTATGACCTGTGCCGCTCAGGCTGCTACCCTGCCTCTGATGATAAGCGCCTTTCACCGCTTATCCATTATCGGAGTTCTGGCCAATCTGTTGGCCTTGTTTGTATTGGGAAGTATTTTTGAACTGGGAATTCTCGCTGTTTTTCTCTCCTTCATTCCTCAGATTGCCCTGCCCTTATTTCAGGTCAGCCTTTGGCTTTTAACTGGGGTAAGTGAATTTCTTATGCAGCTGGCCCGGATTCCCTGGGCGGATGTTTGGGTGGTGAATCCCGGACCTCTCTTTTGGGTATGTTGGTATGGCTGGTTTCTCGTACTTCTTGTGGGGAAGGAAAAGGTTGGCTTTATGATCAGGATGGGGCTGGGGAATTTGTACCGGGTTGGCCAGCCTTGGATTATACGAGGGGTTGCTTTGATGAGGCCGCTTGGAGCAGCCCTGCAAAAGGTAATGCCCCAAAGTGAGAGATGGTGGTCAAAATGCCAAGAATTCATCAAGCGGAATAGGAAGGGCCAGGAGAGTTTCTGGGCCGGGTGGGCAAAGCTGGGGATTAAAGGGGAAAGAGTTCTGGCCGTGGTTCTCCTGCTGCTTTTCTTATGGAGTCCCTGGCATGCACCGGGTGTTCTTCAAGTGACTTTCATTGATGTGGGGCAGGGGGATTGCATTCTCATTGAGACGCCTGAAGAAATCCGGATTATGGTGGATACAGGGCCTAAGACCAGTACCTTTGACGCAGGAGAGCGGGTTATTGTGCCTTATCTCCTGCAGCGAGGGATCAAGCGCCTGGATGCCCTTATTCTGACCCATCCCCATGGGGATCACGTAGGTGGGGCCGGGGCAATTCTTGAGACTATCCCCGTGGGCTGGGTCGGGATTCCTGAGGATGGGTTGGACTGGCTGAGCTATGACTCCTTTGGGGAGGGCCAGGCGGAAGATAGTTCTCAGAATGGTTGGGGAGAAGGCGGGCCGGACCGGGAGCTTATCAAGATGCTGGAAAAGATGCCCCTGGAAAGGTTGTCCCGTGGCGATCAATTGACTTTGGATTCCCAGATTACGCTCACTGTGATCGCCCCTGGTGAAGTATTGAGGGGGACCAAATCTGATGAGAATAATAATTGCCTTGTTTTGCGTTTGGAAAACCAAGCAGGACAAAGTGTGCTCTTAACGGGAGATATGGAAGAAGAGCAGATGGAAGAAATTTATGGCTCAGGGCTGAGCTATGAAGCAGACGTGTTCAAAATTCCTCACCATGGCAGCCGTTATTCTTTAATGACGGATATGCTGGCTCAAATCAATCCCCAAGCGGTGGTGATTCCCGTAGGGAAGAACTCTTTTGGTCATCCCAGCCCACAAGTTCTGGAGTACTGGAGTGAGCGGCAGGTTCCGATTTATAGAACGGATGAGGACGGGACTATTCAGATAAAGCTTGATGGGACATCTGTGGAGGTTATCACCGGCAGGAGTAGGATAAATTGAAGAAACACTTTTAAAAGCACAGCTAAAAATTAAATTTAAAAAAATTATACATATAAATGTATAAAACTTAACGGGGTGGTAAGAATAGGAAGGAACATCTCTTTTCTCCTCCTCTTTCTTTTGCCCCTTCAGTTTTGGAGGGGTCTTTTCTTTTGCTTTCCTGCCTCTCCTTGGTTACAATAAGAGGGTAGGAGGGGCTGTTATGTGGGAAATAGATCAAGTTCGGCAAGGAATTGTCAAGAATCAAATTCCTTCCGTCAATCTTTGGTATGGTGAGGAGCGGTTTTTTATTCAAGAAGCTCTTCAATTATTAAAGAATAGTTATCTTGCCCAAGACCCATCGGGCAGTGGCATAGAAATTCTATCTGGAAAAAGTACCGGACCGGAGCAGATTGTGGAAATCGCCAATACGGTCTCTTTTTTTGGCGGCAAACTGATTATCGTTGAAGATATCCCCTATTTTCAAGATGGTCAAGGGGATGCTTTGGAACCTTTTTTCGCTTATTTTGAAAATCCCAATCCAGGGACTTGTCTTGTTTTCCTTGCCCAAAGTGTGAATCGTGGGCGTAAGTTCTTTAAAGCTATCGAGAAAAAGGGGTCAATCCTGGAATTCGTCAGCCCCAAGCGACAGCAGGAATGGAGTGCTTGGCTGGATCGGGAATTGGCTGCCCGGGGAAAAACCATGAAGCCCCAAGTCAAGGCTCTTTTTCTGGAGTGGGGAGGACATCAGGTAGGGGCCTTAAGTCAGGAGTTGGATAAGCTTGCTTTATTTGTGGAGGGCAAAGAAATCCGGACAGAAGATGTCAGGAGTTTGGTTCCCCAGGCGGTGGAGGCCACTGTCTTTGAACTCTTGGATGCTGTAGCGGCCCGCTCCTCGAAGGAAGCGGTGCAAAAGCTTCAACAAGTGCTGCGCCAGGAACATTCCTTAAAAGTCCTGACTCTATTATCCCGTCAGGTTCGCCTGCTCCTCGGGGCACGAGCGATGCGGCAACAGGGAAGAGGTGCGGAAGAAGCTCCCCGACTCCTGGGTATTAAGCCTTATGAAGCCCAAAAAATATGGCAGAAAGCAGCCCAGTTGACCTGGGAGCAATTATCCTGGGCCCTAAGAGAGTGTCTGGAAACGGATGTGGCCATCAAGACCGGAAAAGGGGAGCCTGAGTTTCTGCTGGAGCTGATGGTGGTTAAATTTTGTGAGATGTAAGCAATATAAGAAGAGCGTGTCGCTCTGTGTTCATAATATAAACACAGAGCGACACGCTCTTTCTATGTCGTTTTAATTATTCCTATTGTGTATAGACGACTTAGCCCACTTGCGCAAATTGCTTCGCATAACGCTTGGTTAAGCGGGACTTCTTGCGAGCAGCCGTGTTTTTGTGCACTAAACCTTTGGAAGAAGCTTTATCCAAAGCGCGGGTAGCTTTATTTAACGCAAGTTTTGCGGTTTCGGCGTCCGTGCTTAAAGACTCTTCAAAACGACGAATCGTTGTGCGTAAAGTTGATTTGGCAGCCGCATTTTTAATGGTGCGGACTTTAGCGATTTCAACTCTTTTGATTGCGGACTTAATATTTGGCACTTTTGGTCACCCCCTTTGGATCGAATCTTTCCATCAGATTACGCAAAGACTATTTTATCATTGAATCCTAAAATTTACAAGGATTAATGCAGGATAAATAATATTTATAAAATTGTTCAGACTATAAAGGATGTATTTAGGCTAAATGCCTAGAATTCAATTTGAAATGGAGGAACAACCTATGTTAGGAATGATTGTCCGCTTTCTTGTTTCAGCCGTAGTCCTTCTCTTAGTCAGCTACTTAGTACCCGGTCTCAAAGTCGCCGGCTTTACCGGGGCACTCATTGCGGCCGTTGTCATTGCTGTCTTGGGATATGTAGTGGAGCTGGCCTTTGGCCGGGATAAAGTCACCCGTGTGCATCGGGGAGTTGTCGGCTTTTTAGTATCGGCTGTCGTGATTTATGTCAGCCAGTTTATTGTACCCGGCTCGATTCAAGTCAGCATCATTGGCGCTCTTCTGGCATCTCTGGTCATTGGAATTGTTGATGCCTTTGTACCTACTGAACTGCGCTAAATAAATGCATAAAAGGTTCTAAGAAGAACTTGTCCCTCATATTTCTTAGTAAAGAAGGAAAGGGGGACAAGTTTTTTGTTGAAAGAAAGTATGTTTTCCACGAAGAAGTGGCGATGGAGTTTTTGGCCCTCGGCCCGCTGGGCTCGCGGTTTTCTTCTTATTTTGCTGACCCTTCTTTTCCTGGGTTTATTCGTTTATGCTTTAGAAGAAGGAACGTCCCGTCAATTGGTCCGTGTTATGGCCCAGCAAAGCTTCCCCTTCGAAGCTCTTATACTGGAAGGAATCCCCGGCTATTCCCAGCCGGAAAGGGAGCATCTTAATCAGATTAGAACTCAAGGGGTCTCCTTAGGGACATTTTTATTGACTGGAGTCAATATCGCCGATGCCCGCACCTATTTCTTCAGCTATTTCACACCCCCGCCAGGGGGGCCGGCCTGGATCGGTTGGGCCTATAACCCCGGGGACCCGGAGTATGAAGGAGAAATACCTGAATTGGAGGAGATTCCCCTTACCCCATCCCCTGTACCGCCAGAGCATGAAGAACCGGCCCTGCCACTGGATGATGAGGTGCTTGTTGGCATCTACCATACCCACAATTCGGAAAGCTATGCCGGCGACGGAGGAGGGGAACGGGATGATAAGGGGGACGGAGAGATAGTCCGCGTAGGGGAAACGTTAAAGGAATCTCTGGAGAAGCATGGCATTCGGACTGTTCAGGCTTTGGATATTCATGATGTTGAGGATTTTAATAAAGCTTACAGCAAGTCTCTGTATACAGCCGCAGCTTTGGTTAAGAACTACCCCTCCATGAAACTCCTCTTGGATCTGCATCGGGATGGGCTGCCTCCGGGAGTCAATAAAGGCACAGTGATGATTCAAGGTAAGGAAGTTGCCCGAGTCATGATCGTCATTGGTCAGAAAAATCCCCATTGGGAAACCAATGAAGCCATTGCTGAAGAGCTGATTGCTTTTGCGGAAGAGAACTACCCGGGATTATTTATTCCCCGCATTACCTATGCCTCGGATGCCCGCTATAATCAGCATTTGCTGGATGGAGCCATTCTGTTTGAAATCGGCAGTCAGCTGAACACCTTTGCAGAAGCGCAAGGGACGGCAGAAGTCTTGGGAAGTCTATTGGCGGATTGGCTGAAAGAATGATATAATTCCATAGTTAGAGAATTTTAGCATCAAGATGAGAGGCAAAAGGGGACGAAATTATGTCAGGTACGCGGACGGTAGCTATGGCGGCCGGACTCTTAATGCTTACACAGCTTGCATCAAGGATTCTGGGCTTCTTAAGAGAATCCTTGATGGCGAATTTCTATGGAAAAACGGGAGTGACCGATGCTTACCAGACGGCATTTATTCTTCCGGATTTAATTTATTGGCTTTTAGTAGGCGGAGTTTTAAGCTCTGCCTTTATTCCTGTATTCTCCGAATATATCCATAAAGGAAAGGAAGAGGAAGGATGGCGGGTGGCCAGTTCTTTCATTAATTTGATCCTTTTGCTTTTAAGCGCTTTGGTTATCTTGGCCCTGATCTTTACTCCCTATTTTATTCGTTTGCAGGTTCCCGGATTTACAGCGGAAAACCAAGCTCTGACCGTCCTGCTCACCCGAATTATCTTGATTCAACCCCTGCTCCTGGCTTTAAGCGGAATTACCATGGGAATCTTAAACTCCTATAAGATCTTTTGGCCCAGTGCCTTGGGTACGGTTCTCTATAATGCCAGTGTCATTGTCTTCGGTGTGATTCTGGCCCGACCTGATGAGCCGGAATCCATCTCCGGTTTTGCCATCGGGGTCGTGGTGGGAGCCCTGCTTAACTTTGTGGTGCAGATACCTGCTCTGCGCCGTCAAGGACTTCGTTATTATCCCATCATTGATTGGCGGCATCCCGGAGTCCGCAAAATAGCGGTTCTGGCCGTTCCGATTATTCTCAGCTATTCCTTGAACCAAATCCAAGTAGTAGTGAACTCGAACTTAGGATCTCACCTTATCGAAGGCAGCTTGACGGCGGTGTGGTATTCTTACCGTTTATACCAGCTGCCGGTGGGCATTTTTGCTCTGGCTATTGCCGTCGCTGTGTTTCCGACCTTAAACGAACATGCTGCCTTGAATAAGTGGAAGGATTTTGTTCTGACTTCATCCCTTGCTGTGCGTATGGTGATTTTTATTACCTTGCCTATTTCTATAGGAATGATTGTTCTGCGCTATCCTTTGATCCGGGTGCTCTTTGAGCATGGGGCATTTACCCCCACTGACACCTTCGCTACGGCTATTCCGCTTTTGTATTTTGCCGTGGGGATCTCGGCCCAATCTGTGATTCAAATTCTGCCGCGGATGTTTTATGCTCTTCAGGATACCTGGACTCCGGTGGTCATCGGCATTATCTCCATGCTGGCCAATGTGGCGTTCATGTTTCTCCTGGTCAGACCCTTGCAGACTGGGGGATTAGCTTTTGCCACGTCCTTAGCTGCTGTACTTAATGCGATTCTGCTTCTTTACCTCCTGCGCAAGCGCTTAAAATCCATTGACGGCCGGAGAATGTTTGCAACTACTCTTAAGACTTTAGCAGCTTCCGGTGTGATGGGACTGGCAGTCTGGTTTGGGGGGCAGTGGCTGACCTCTCTTGTCGGAGTAGGGAAATTGGCTTCCATCTTTGTCCTGCTGGCGGGTACGTTGCTGGGCGCTCTCATTTTTGCCGCCGCAACCAAGGCCATGGGTATGGAAGAGTTTGAACAGACCCTTGGTCTATTTCAGAAACGTTTCAGGAGAGGGTAATTCTCACCATGAAAAAGCCTAGGCGTTATCTTAGTCTGGAAAAAACAATACTAATATTAATCTGCTTAGTGGTGTTCCTATCTTTATTGGTTACGAATATTTTGGTAAGCGAAGAAGTAGCTACTGCCACGGAAAAAAATATCGCCAGTCGGGCGGTGAATATATCCCGGATCGTGGCACATTCACCGATTGTAATTGATGGCCTCAGTGGCCGGCGGGATAAAAGGGAGATTCAGACCTATGCCGGTGAATTGATGGACTTGACTAAGGTAAACTATATTGTGGTCATGGACATGAAAGGTATCCGAGTATCCCACCCCAATGTCAATGAACTGGGAAAACCCTTTATGGGGGGAGATGAAGGAACGGTTCTGCAGGGCAAGGAACATATTTCCACAGCTAAGGGAACCTTGGGTTTATCTATGCGGGCCTTCTCTCCCGTATTTGATGAAGAGGGTGAGCAAATAGGCGCCGTCGCTGTAGGTATTCTTATGAATACTGTGGAAGAGGCTGTGCGGGAAAGCCGGTCAAGGACCTATTTCGGTATGGGTTTAGGGTTTATTGTAGGGATCCTGGGGGCAATCTTTTTGGCCAAGCGTATCAAGAAAATTATGTTTGGGCTGGAACCCTTTGCAATCGCCCGAATCCTCCAGGAGCGCAGTGCTATGCTGGAGTCGGTGAGGGAAGGGATCGTGGCTATCGATGCCGAGGGAAAGGTCACTTTAACCAACGCTGAAGCGGCACGTCTTATGAGCCTGGCGGGAATCGGTGATGTCAAAGAGATGGATAGTGAGATGATTCCTGATTCGGTATTTAAACGCGTGCTTGATAAAGGTGAGCCGGTGCTGGATTTAGAATATGATGTCAGGGGAGTTACCCTTCTTACCAACACGGTCCCCTTAAAAGTCGATGGGGAAATTGTGGGTGCTGTCTCAACGTTTCGGGACAAAACAGAAATTAGGCAATTGGGAGAAGAGCTGTCCGGAGTAAAGGTTTATGCGGAGGCCTTAAGGGCTCAGACCCATGAATTTATGAATAAAATTCATGTGATTCTCGGTTTGGTTCATATGAAGAAATATGAACAACTAGGGCCTTATGTAAGTCAGATCGCCCATCAATATCAGACCAAGGGCGGGCCAATCGTCCGCAATATCCGTGATCCCATCTTGGCGGGATTTATCCAGGCTAAAATGAGTAATGCCAGGGAAAACGGCTGTGAACTGGTGCTTAATGAAGAGAGCTATTGCCCCCAGGCCAAGGATTCGTCTATGGTTCATGACCTGGTAACCATTATTGGCAATCTTTTAACCAATTCCTTTGAGGCGGTGAAGGAGAAGGACACTAACGAAGTGGAACTCAGCCTTGTTTATGGTGAAGGGGAATTGCTCATCCGGGTCGCAGACCAGGGATCAGGAATTCCCGCTCAGGTCATGAAGAATATGTTTGTTAAAGGCTATTCCACTAAATCCAATGGCCGCGGTTTTGGGTTGTTTTTGGTTCAGAAGAGTGTGGAACAGCGCAAAGGGCGGATGCAAATTGATTCAGGGGATAATAAAGGCACCACGTTTGAAATATTTCTACCTTATGACCCTTTGGAGGAGACGCTATGATTAAAGTGCTGATTATAGAAGATGATCCCATGGTCGCTGAACTCAATCGTTATTATCTGGAACAAATCGGAGGATTTCAACTGGTTGCCAGTGCCGGAACGGCAGCAGATGCCTTGAAGGTGCTAAAAAAGAAAAAAGTTGACTTGATCCTTCTGGATATTTTTATGCCCGGCATTAATGGTCTGGAATTTCTCACTCAACTTCGCAAAAGCGAGATAGAATCTGATGTCATTATTGTGTCGGCATCCACGGATAGCCAAAGCATTCGGAAGGCCCTGCAACATGGTGCGGTGGATTATCTGATTAAGCCCTTTGAGTATGAGCGTTTTCGGGATGCGCTCAATGTTTATAAAAAAAGAGAACTGCTTATGAAGAACAAGCAAACGCTCAGTCAGAAGGATTTGGATAAGCAGATTTTTAATATGGAAGAGGAAGAGACGGTTGATAAAAAATCTGATCTGCCTAAGGGGATTAGCGGCGATACCTTGAAATTGGTCTGGGATCATATCCTGGCAACTCAGGGTACAGCCTTTACTACAGAAGAAATGGCCTTGCGGGTGGGAATTTCCCGTGTTTCCATGAGTAAATATATAGGCTTTTTACGTGAGCAAGAGGTTGTGAATACAGAGATCAGTTATGGAGCTGTAGGGAGACCGGTAAATTATCATCGGCTCAATCAGTTGAAAGTAAAGGGCTTTAAAAAGTATTTAAAAGAGATTTAATAGAAGTGCCGGGGTGAATGCCTCGGCATTCACTTTCATAAATTACATAACGCTTTATAAACTTACATAAACTGTTCAGTTTCTTGTGAAAGACTTATTATGAACAAAAGAGAAGGTTCAATAGATTGACAAAGGGCTACTGAACTTCCCGACTAAAACTAAAAAAGGAGAGGAAAAGGAGTATGAAAAAGATTAGTGCGTTGATTCTTGCTCTCTTAATGGTCGTTGGTCCTATCACTGGCTGCGGTACAGAATCGGCAGTCAATGAAACGCCTGGAACAAGTACACCTGCCGTACAAGACAAGAGTACCGATATCGTGGTCATTGGTGCCGGTGGAGCAGGAATGACAGCAGCCATTCAAGCGGTCCAGGATGGTGCGAAGAATGTGGTTCTTGTCGAAAAAATGCCTATTACAGGCGGAAACAGTGTCCGTTCTACAGGCGGTTTAAATGCAGCTCCTACCAAATATCAAGAAAGAGATGGCATCAAAGACTCCATCGAGCTTTTTGTGGAAGATACCATGAAGGGCGGACATAATCTTAATGATGAATCACTGGTCAGAACTTTGGCTGAAAACTCCGCTGCCGCGGTAGACTGGGTCAACGACATTGGCGGCGATTTAAGCGTGGTCGGTATGTTTGGCGGGGCCAGTGTAAAACGGATTCACCGTCCTTCGGATACAAGCGCTGTCGGTCCTATGCTCGTTACTACCTTAAACAATAAAGTTGAGGAATTAGGTATTCCTGTTCTTCTTAACACGAAAGCTGAAGAAATTCTTGTGGATGCTAATGGAGCAGTAACCGGAGTCAAAGTAACCGGTGAAGAAGGAACCTACACCATCAAGACCAAAGCTGTGGTCCTGGCTACCGGCGGCTTTGGTGCCAATGCCGAAATGGTCACGAAGTACAAGCCAGCCTTGGCAGGGTTCGCTACAACCAACCATAAAGGGGCCACTGGGGACGGAATCGTTATGGCCGAAAAAATCGGTGCTGGCTTCGTCGATATGGAGCAAATTCAAACTCATCCCACCGTAAATCCTACGGATCAAACGATGTACACTGAAGGGGTTCGCGGTAACGGTGCAATCCTCGTGAATAAGGAAGGAAAACGTTTTATCAATGAATTAGAAACTCGTGATGTGGTTTCCGAAGCCATCTTGAAACAAACAGAGGGTCAAGCTTATCTATTATTTGATCAAGAGGTTCGTGAAAGCTTAAAAGCTATCGAATCTTATATCAAGGGTGGAATCATTGTTGAAGCCGACACGATTGAGGGTCTGGCTGAACAAATCGGCGTTGACCCGGCTAATTTGAAAGAAACTATGGAGAAATATGCCGGATATCAAGCTTCCGGCAGCGACCCGGATTTTGGACGGGCCAGTATGGAATTCCCTCTTACCCAATCTAAATACTATGCCGGCTTATGTGCTCCTGCCGTTCATCACACTATGGGTGGGGTGAAGATCAACACGGAAGCTCAAGTGCTCAATACAGACGGCAATCCTATTCCGGGACTCTTTGCCGGTGGTGAAATCACCGGTGGAGTTCATGGTGGAAACCGCCTTGGCGGCAATGCTGTTGCCGATATCGTCATCTTTGGCCGTATCGCCGGATCGGCTGCTCATGCTTATGTCATGGAAAACGGCGGAACCACGGAACCCACCATTCAGGCAGCAGCTAAACCGGCTGAAGCAAAACCGGAAGTCGAAGCCAACTACAAAGATGGCACCTATACCGGCGTCGGTCAAGGTAAAGGCGGCGAGATTAAGGTAGAAGTCGTGGTTAAAGACGGAGAAGTGATTAAAGTAACCCTGAAAGATCATGCCGAAACCCCCGGTATATTCGAGAACGCTGAAGAGGGCGTGGTGGGAGAAATCATCCGCAAGCAAATCACGGAAGTGGATGCTGTCGGTGGCGCCACCATGACCAGTGAGGGAATCAAAGCGGCAGTAGCTCAAGCTTTGGAAGCAGCGAAATAATTAGGCTATGGGGCAGATCTCTGGTATAATAAAATACAAAGTCCAGTGTTATTATGTCGATTAACTTCATAGAAATTAAGAAGGAGCAAGTCATTGCTTCTTCTTTCTCTTCATGGGGGTGTTGAAAATCAGAGCAGAGTACGAACAATCAGCTGCACAAGCCGGTCAAAAAAAGAAAAGGTCAATCATCTTTATTCTCTTGAAAGCCGTTTTGGGATTCCTGATCCTGTGTCTTCTCGGTATGGCTCTTGCCTTTCTCCTGATTTTTCACGGGCCTTTAACAGGGCTTAAGGAGCTTTATGTAACAACGGCTATGACCACATATAGCCACCAATATTTAGCGACCTGGTTTGTCAGTGAAGAAGAGATTAATAGGATTATGGAGAAAAACAAAGTTTCAGAGCCCAAAGTCAATACGGATGAAAAAGCTGTGAATGTTCTCAAGCCGATCATCGAGGAAAAACCGGCCCTTGAACTGGTAGAGGTTTCCGGAAAAGGTTTTCAGGGATACCTTTTGAAAGTAGGCAATCCTCAGCGGGTCCGTTTAGCCGCCACAGATCAATTAGGGGATCGAGGGTTAAAGGTCTCTGAATTTGTGGAGAATAATCATGCAGTAGCCGGGATTAATGCCGGGGGATTTGCGGATCCTGGAGGAGTGAGCTTTGGGGGGACACCCACAGGAATTCTCATCACTGAAGGAAAGATCATTCACAAGGATAATTGGGAGACTTATAGTTTAATTGGGATAACTAAACATGATGTCTTGGTTGTAGGCCGCTATACTTTGGAACAGATTGAAGAACTGGGCATCCGGGACGCCGTATCCTTCGGCCCCGCTCTTATCGTTAATGGTGAACCCATGATTACCTATGGAGATGGTGGCTGGGGGATTGCTCCAAGGACTGCTATTGGTCAGACACATGATGGGACCATCCTTCTTCTCGTCATCGATGGCAGGCAGTTAGGAAGCCTTGGCGCGACCTTAAAGGACGTTCAGGATATTCTTATCGAACATGGCGCGGTTAATGGGGCGAATTTAGATGGAGGCTCATCGTCTACTTTAGTTTATGAGGGAGAAGTAAAGAACAAGCCCAGCAGCCCTTACGGCCCTCGGGAAGTCCCCACCGCTTTTATCGTTCTGCCGGAATCCCGCCTTGCGGAGTAGGAGCTGTTCAATAGGGGAGAAAGGGTTGAAGAAAAGGACGCTTCAGTAAGTCTGGGGCGAACTTTTTTATTGAACTCCTCTTTCTATTCTTGCTCAAACAAATAATTGGCGGTATAATATTTGTTTAGAATGGATCCTGAAAAAAGACTCGTTTTTTCTGATACGAAACTGGATTTTGTTGAAATGAGGGGTAAAAACTGTGGCACAGGCCTCACAATGTATACGCAACTTTTCAATTATTGCTCATATTGACCATGGTAAATCTACACTTGCCGACCGTTTGATCGAATATACAGGTGCTCTCAGCAAGCGGGAAATGGAAGCCCAGGTCCTGGACAATATGGATCTGGAGCGGGAGCGGGGAATTACCATTAAATTGCAGACCGTTCGTTTGCAATACCCTGCCAAGGATGGACAAACTTATGAATTGAATTTGATCGATACCCCGGGTCATGTTGACTTCACTTATGAAGTATCCCGTAGTTTGGCAGCCTGTGAAGGAGCCTTACTGATTGTGGACGCGGCTCAGGGGATTGAAGCACAGACCTTGGCCAATGTTTACTTGGCCTTGGAAAATAATCTGGAGATTATTCCCGTCATCAATAAGATCGATCTGCCCAGTGCTGAACCGGAGCGGGTTAAGCAGGAGATCGAGGATGTGATTGGCTTGGATGCCAGTGAAGCCATCCTGGCTTCTGCCAAAACGGGAATTGGGATTGAAGATATCCTGGAAGCCGTCGTTGCCAAGGTGCCCCCGCCTCAGGGGGATGACAATACTCCTTTAAAGGCCTTGATATTTGACTCCTATTTCGATGCTTATAAGGGGGCCATATCCTATGTCCGGGTTATGGAAGGACGGGTGGCCAAGGGAACTCAGATCAAGATGATGTCTTCGGGGAAAGTGTTTGATGTGACAGAAGTAGGGATGTTTACGCCGGCTTTAAGAATCGTCGATGAAATCAAGGCCGGTCAGGTAGGCTATATTGCGGCCAGCATCAAGAACGTAAGGGATACTCAGGTGGGGGACACTATCACCGATGCTGAGAACGCAGCCCTCTATCCTCTGCCGGGCTATCGCAAGGCCACACCCATGGTCTTCTGCGGTCTCTATCCTGTGGATTCCAGTGATTACGGACGGTTGAAGGATGCCCTGGAGAAGCTTCATCTCAATGATTCCAGCTTGGTTTTTGAACCGGAGACCTCCAGCGCGTTGGGCTTTGGTTACCGTTGCGGCTTCCTGGGACTTTTGCATATGGATGTCATTCAGGAGCGTCTGGAGCGGGAATATGATTTGAATCTGATTACCACTGCTCCCAGCGTGGTCTATAAGGTAAATAAAACCGATGGAGAGGTTTTAAGCATTGATAATCCCTCCAATCTTCCCAAGGTCGATGAGATTGAGACCATTGAAGAGCCTATCGTCAAAGCCAATATTATGGTGCCTTCGGATTTTGTGGGGGCGATCATGGAGCTGAATCAGGAAAAGCGGGGCAATTTCCTCAACATGGATTATCTGTCCGCTAACCGAGTCACTTTGCACTACGAGCTTCCTTTAAGTGAGATTGTCTATGACTATTTTGATCAGCTTAAATCCCGGACCAAGGGCTATGCTTCCCTGGATTATGAATTAGCCGGATACAAAGCGGCTTCTTTGGTTAAGCTGGATGTTCTTCTCAACGGTGAGCTGGTGGATGCCCTTTCCTTTATCGTCCACAAGGAGAAATCCTATGCCCGGGGCCGCCGCTTAGTGGAAAAATTGCGGGGGATCATCCCCCGGCAGATGTTCGAGGTGCCCATTCAAGCAGTGATTGGGCAAAAGGTTGTGGCCAGAGAGACGGTCAAAGCCATGCGCAAGGATGTCCTGGCTAAGTGTTACGGAGGGGACATCTCCCGTAAGCGGAAGCTTCTGGAGAAACAAAAAGAAGGTAAAAAACGCATGAAGCAAGTGGGAAGCGTGGAAATACCCCAGGATGCCTTTATGGCGGTGCTGAAGATCGACGACTGAATCATGGGTGTGAATCACGGGGACAGGTCCCGGTTTACACAGTTTCAGTTTGTGCAGTTTGCAGTTTGCATACCATACATCACATGCCGTTTATATGCTGAAATTTAAATACTTGACAAGAAATGGCGAGCTGTCTGTTCCCTTGAGGGCATGGAGTTCGCTGTCTTTTTATCCAAAAGAATTTGGGGAGTGCTCTTCCCGGAAAGGGGTGAGGCCATGCCTTCTCTTTATATCCATGTTCCTTTTTGTGTGCAGAAATGCAATTATTGTGCTTTTTATTCGGAGCCCTGGCAGAGAGCTAAGGCTGAGGATTATTTGGCAAGCTTAAACCGCGAGGTTGTGTTAAGACAGCATGAGATTTCAGAGGAGATTGAGACCCTTTTTATCGGGGGAGGGACACCTACGGCATTGCCGGAAGCGGAATTGGACGCACTCTTAAGCATCATCCATGGTAAGCTGAGGTTTAAGGATGGGGCGGAAAAAACTACAGAAGCCAATCCGGGGACTCTTACCGCTGAAAAGCTCCAGATCCTCCATACACAAGGGATCAATCGCATATCTCTGGGAGTTCAATCCTTTAATGACGACTTATTGAAACGGATCGGCAGAATTCATCAAGCTGAAGAGGTTGCGGATGGGGTGCGCCTGATCCGGGAGGCAGGCTTTAAGAACCTTAATCTGGATTTAATGTTCGGGCTGCCGGGGCAGACCCAGGCAAATTGGCGGGATACTTTGGAAGAGGCTCTCAGGATCCGGCCTGAGCATCTTTCTGTTTATGGGCTGATGGTCGAAGAGGGTACGCCTATGGCCCTAAATTCGGAAGCGATTACGAATTTGCCGGATGATGACAGCCAGGCTGAGATGTACCACGTGGCCCGGGAGATTCTGGGCCAGGCGGGATACCGGCATTATGAAGTGTCCAATTACGCCCTCCCGGGCTATGAATGCCGGCATAACCTTGGCTACTGGCGCAGGCAGGAGTATTTAGGGATAGGGCCAAGCGCCGTGTCTTGCCTGAATAACCATCGTTATCAGAATGTTGAAGATATTAATGCCTATGAAACCATGCTATCTCAAGGGAAACTTCCGGTGGATCCCCAGGAAGATGAATTTCTTTCAAAACATGAGCAAATGGCAGAACTTTTAATGCTGGGTCTGCGTCTTAAAGATGGGGTGAATTTGCTGCAGTTCAAAAAGGAGGTCGGTGCCGATCTTTTTGAACTCTATCCTGCTGTTTTGGAGCGTTACCTTAAGGCCAGTGTTTTAAAAATCGAAGAAGGCTCCCTTCTCTTGCGACCAGAGTATTGGTTTGTCGCCAATGGGGTGCTGCAGGAATTCGTGTGAAATGGTATCTTGCTTAGAGGAGAAAAGCAATGAAGATTTCAGATCATGGCAAGCTGTTTATCTTTTTTCTTTTTATTCCTATTGTCGTATTTCCTGTTTTATTTGGAGCTTTAAATCAAGAATTCCTGAAAAGGTCCGCCCCTGTGGCCGAAAAGGGAACGCTTGATCTTTCGGCTTGGAATTTTGCAGAGGATGGGATAATTGAGCTCGGCGGCGAATGGGAATTTTATTGGGGGCAACTTCTTTCCCCCGATGATTTTAAGGATGCCACCCCTCCTGCCCTGACCGGTTTTGTTAATGTTTTATTCAATTGGGTTGGCAAGCTGGACGAGACAAAATTAACAGGCATGGGCTCGGGAACCTATCGCCTATTAGTGAAAAATATGCCAAGTGAGAAAGTTCTCGCTATTAAAAAGTCCAATATCAGAATGTCAAGTGTCATATTCGTCAATGGGAAAAAAATAATCCAGGATGGCCGGCCGGCCCTCCTGGAAAATGAGTATCTCTTCAGTAATATTCCTCGTCTGGGGTTCTTTGAGCAGCGCTCTCCAGAAATTCTCGTCCAAGTATCAAATTATGACTATATATACGGAGGGATTGTTGCCCCCCTCATCTTAGGGGAAACTCAGGATATTTTAGAGCTGAGCAACCGCAGCTCCATGGTGGAATTGATTATAGTAGGAAGCATTTTTACAATTGGCTGGATCTGTTTTCTGTCCTACTTCTTTCTTTTCAGGTATAAGAAAAATAAAATATTTATGAGCATGGCTGTTGTTTGTTTTTCTCATGCCCTGACCAATTCCATGTATGGGGAAAGAACGCTTTTGTTTTTATTCCCCCATATCCCCTTTGATGACGCTTATAAACTCCTTCAGCTTGCCCGGATGATCACGGGTATGAGTTTGGTTCTGTTTCTGAATCAATTGGATAAAACATTTATTCCGAAAAGAATGTATCAGATGCTTTTAGGCATGTATGCTCTATTTGCTGCGGTCCTGCTGGTTCCTCCTTTAAAGGTATACGCTTATCTTTGTGTTCCCATCGGCATAACCGAGCTTGTTATTTATATCGGAATATTCATAAGAGCGGTCTATACCTACAGCAAAGCAAAGGAGGATGAACAGGAAAGGACGAAATTTGGCTTCTTGCTCTGTGCCTTGGGGGTACTCAGTTTATACGTGGTAAATCTGGCATTTTTCAGCTTCGGATTAGTGGAAGATATGTTTTTGGGGTTTATCTGTAGCCTGATTTTTGCTCTCATGCTTATGGTCTATTTGGCAGTCCAACTGACCGAGCTCTATGTGAAGAATAAGGAGATATCTTTAAAATTAGCGTTGCAGGAGAAAGAAACCATCGAAAAGGAATATGCTTTTCTGCGTTCCCAGATTAAGCCTCATTTCTTGTATAATGCCTTGAACACCATTATCTCCTATTGCTATTCAGATAGCCATAAAGCGGGAGAGCTTTTAAGAAGCTTCAGCAATTATCTCCGGGGCTCTTTTGATTTTGAGCACTCCAATGGGTTGATCAGCATTGAGCGGGAAATGATGATGGTCTATGGCTATGTGGATATCCAAAAAGCACGCTTTGGGGGCAAAGTGGAAATCATCTTCGATATCGCCCCTGAGCTGCTGCAATGTCAGATTCCGGCTCTTTCCGTACAGCCTTTGGTAGAGAACGCGATAAGACATGGCATTATCCAAAAAGAAGCAAAGGGAACTGTCCGAATCAAAATAAGCAGGGAGTCAGGCCGGATCATGATCCAGGTAACTGACGATGGTATAGGGATTCCAGAACAGCAGAGAATGGAAATCCTTAATAATGAAAAAGAGGGTACAGGCAAAAAGACTTTGGGTGGGGTCGGGCTGTATAATGTTCAAAAACGGTTAAAGCATACCTTCGGCAGTGTCTTAAAGATTGAGAGCACCGAAGGTACGGGCACAAAGGTCTACTTTGAGATTGACGAAAGTAAGGCCTTGGGGAATAGCCGGTAATTAGGATATGAATTCTAGTGTTAAGGGGGGATTTAATGCTGAGAGTGATCTTGGTGGATGATGAACAACCAGCCCTTGATCTTATGGAGCGAATGTTCAGCAAGAGGACGGATGTAGAAATTATCGGGAAGTTTCTGAAGCCTGCTGAAGTATTGCTGAGTATTGAGACATTGAAACCTGATGTGGTGTATTTGGATATCGATATGCCCGGTATGAACGGCGTGGAACTAGCAATGCAAATTGCTGAGAAAGATGAGCAGGTAGTTCTTGTCTTTGTTACTGCCCATGACCGCTTTGCTCTGGAGGCCTTTAATGTCCATGCCTTAGACTATATACTGAAGCCCATCGTCAAGGAAAAGTTGGAGCGCTCTCTATGCAGAGTATATAAAATGAAAGGGATGGGAAAAGGCAAACTCGAAACTGAAGGACATTCAATCGAGATAGGGATGCTGGGCGGCTTTGAAGTAAAGATCGGGAATCAAATGCCGATACACTGGACGACCGCGAAGGCTGAAGAGCTGTTTGCTTATCTATTGCTTCATGATTTTTCCGTGTCCAAATGGGTGTTGATGGATGGTCTATGGCCGAATACCGAAACTCAAAAAGCTGAGCAAAGTCTATACACCACCATATTTCGGTTGAAGCAATCCTTTAAAGAAAATAATTTAGGCTTTGAGATTCAAGCCATCAATAAGACCTACCAGCTTATTCCGCCAACAAAATGGTATTGGGATGTCAAGGAGCTGCTCAATCCCCAATCCTTTGATAGTGACAGATCTCTGCAGGAAGTTATGAAACTCTACAAAGGGGATTTGCTGGCAGGAAAAGATTATGTCTGGTGCTATCAAAAGAGGCAGGAGATATATAATTGCTATCAGAAAATTGCCTTATGTCTTGCCCAGGACTATTTTTCCCAAGGTCGTTACCGGGAAGGGCTTGATGTGATGGAAAAGGTCTTACAGCATACATCCCTTGACGAAGAGCTTGTGGAAAAGCTGGAAGACTTACAGGAAATGAAGCTGGATCAACGTCTTAAGCGACGTATTGACAGACTTCTTAATAAGGCCCTTGCTGAGGAAATTTAGATTGGAAATGATGCAAGCTGATTACTTAAACTATATAGTGAATTTAAATTAACAATTATTATTGAAGAACCGTGTTCATGCTGAATTAACAAGGCATTAACGCGGTTTTGTTATATCTAGCAAGTAAGTTTTTTGTAAGGAAAGATTTTATATAATTTAGTAATGACTGTCTAATTCTAAGAGTTTCAATAAGAGAGTGGGTGATATAGCTAAGGAAATGTTTTAGTAAAAGCAGCTAAATATTTGAAAGGAGGAACTATATGTGTTTTTTCGCAAAAGCAAAAGTAAAGTTAGGATAGCTGTTCTGGTTATTCTGGCCATGCTTATGCAGGCAGTGGGACCGATAGCACCGGCCTTCGCCGCAACCGGCGGGGAAAGTTTTCGCATAATGGACGAAAACATTGCTGAGGGCACAGCCTATCTGGACTGGGAACTTACTCTTGATCCGGACGATCCGGTAACAGTGTATTCCTATACGGGAGGATTTACTCTGAACGAAGCAGTAGCCTCCGAACTCAGGGCGGCGGACGGCACAGTGCTGGGCAGCTATCATATTTCCACAGCAGGAGCATTGACCGTTACCATCGACCAGGAGCTTTACGCCGGCCTGGAGCAGAAGGAAGTGGACCCGGACCCGGCAGAATCAGAGGGACCGGTAATGGTGGAGGAATCCGGGCCGGAGATGGCTGAGGGAGGCACCGCTCCGGAGAGCGCCCCGAATCCTGAAGCCCCGGCAGAATCCCCAGAAGGAGAAGCTCCCGGAGCACCGGCAACACCAGCTGAACCCGCAGCATCGGTGGAAGTGACGACAGAGCGGGAAGAATCAGCGGAGGCAGCGGCAGCGCCTGCTGAACCTGAAACAGTGGAACCCGCGGCACCCGAGGAGATTCAAGTCCCCGTAGAATATGCGATCCAAACCTTCACAGGCACCATCATTGTTCCCGGAGCGGTGAAGAACCCCGGCCTTGTGGGTAAGATCAGGGGGCTGATGGGAGTACGAGGCAGCGGTATGGAAATTAACAAATCCGTACTTACCAATCTCAAGGAGACGATCACACAGGATGGGAAATCTATCGCCGAAAGCGGCACCATAATGAGCACCAGGCCGATCAAGGTAGAGATTTCATTTGGTGTGCCGGTTGAAGGCGATGATCCAACACCCGTAAATCCAGTTAAAAAGGGTGATTGGATTATATTTGAACTGGGCGATGCATTTGAGTTGATTTCGGGATCTTCTATTGAATTAAAAGCGGAAAGTGGGACGCTAGTAGGCTACGTATCTTTTGAAGCGGACTCCGTGACAAAGATGGTGACTGCCAAGGTCGATTTTGACGGAGAAGAAGAAGTTTTTAATGGGGATGTCCATTCTGTAACTTGTAAGTTCCATGCCGAGTTTCAATATGACGCCAGTAGCAGCAGCGGCGGTGCGGGGGATCATACAGTAACAATACTGGGAAAGCCATATACGGTGAACGTCCCTGCTGTGCCCATTGAGTATAATGTTACAAAAACGGGTACTGCGGACCTGGCGGACCAAAGCATTACATGGACGGCCAATATCAGCGCGACACAGGGTGGCACAGATGTTGACTTAGCTGGGTATCAGTTCTTTGATGATTTGACCAGTGTCGGCGACTATATGGAAGGCACTTTTAAAGTGGGCTCAGAGGGTAAGGCTCCTACTTTAGAGGATAAAAAGCTGAGTTACATTTTCCCTACCGAAGGTTCAGCCAGTCCCCGAATCATCGAGTTTAAAACAAAAATACCCGACGGTAAGTATCAGGCTAACAGCAAGCAAACAGTAGTCAACAAAGCCGAACTTCGCGACAAAGATGAGAAGATGATGGGCAGCGGTCAGTCGTCTGTCGAATTTACACCAAAGTGGATTGAGAAAAAAGGCGTGTCAAGCGACGCTGGAAGCAGTGGCACTTACGACCCGAAAGATCGTACAATAACTTGGACGATTACTGCCAACCACATGGGGGCAGATTTAAAGGGTGTTGTCATAACCGATAAATTGCAGGGCGATTTAGAGCTCCAATCTGCTAAATGGCAGACTTGGAATGGCTCAGAATGGGTTGGAGAGAAAATCATTACACCCGATGGAGCCGGCGAATATAGCATTGGCGACATCAACTCTGAGATTCTGCTTACTATCGTAACTGAGGTTCCCAATGATGATTATACGACTGGCGAAAAAACATACACTAACTCTGCTAGTATCAGATGGACCGGCGTAACTGGTTCCGGCCCCGGTTCGGGCAATGTTGGTGTGACGATTGGGTACAACGCCATGTCAAAATATGGTGTGGTGGATGCTGCGAACCAGAAAATTCGCTGGACCGTCACTGTAGATACAAAAAAGCAAGAGATTCCCGATATGAAAGTATATGATCTTCTTGTTTATGGGAAAAGTATTGACCTCTCAAATGTTAGCGGGATTCCCGAAGGCATTGCTCATGCTAATCTGACACCGCGCTTTGGCCAGAAATATGCAGACAATTTTTCCGGATCACCGTTTACGATGAACGTGATTCCTATTACGCAGGGCGACGTACAGGTTGCCGATTTGCTGGAAATCACAGGCTTGTCTACGACCAGCGTGAACACCTTCAGCTTTAACAGCCAGGTTGTAGATCCGGATATATTCGCCGGGAATAAGACGCCTACCGTGCAGAACACAGCGACACTATTCAGCGGCACCACAAAGGTGAACGCTGCTACCGGAAGCGTAAATTACAAGAACAATATGCTTCTCAAGGGCATGCTAAAGCGGGCCGCGATATCCAATCCGGCGACCGGCGTAAATGCCCATAATACCACGACAGCGACAGAGAGCTTTGACTATCAGGATAAGTCGGCGATTTTCCGCTTAAGCGTCAACGCCGATGGCATCGATTTGACCAATACGACAAACGCGGCAGGGGAACCGCTGGGAAAGGCAACCCTTACCGACACCCTGCCCGAGGGATGGGAGTTTGTTGATATAGTCGAAGGTTCAAAGTACCTGATTTTTGAAGGCATCAAGAAATCCGACAAACTCGTTGACGCTGAAGATATCACGCCGGATACGGTCACGGGCCTTAATGCTAGCTTTAACGGGCGCACAGCAACCTTTGAATTTACCTCGCTGGCTCAACCATATGTAATACTGGTCAAGTCAAAACCCACCAGTGCAACTGTAGCGGAGTATTTTTCTAAGAATGATACAGAAACGATAACGAATAGCGTAGCTTTAAAAACCGAGAGATGGACTAGCGGCGTGACGAGCACCCAAAATATAACCATCACCAGCGAGATCCTGGGGAAAGCCTGGGAGCTGATAAAAGCAGGTGAAGTGCGCTGGACAGTGGATTACAAACCCTACGACCTTGAGCAACCCGGCGAGAGACTGGAAGATAAATTGCCGCTTGGTATTGATCTGCGTATGGACTCCAGCGGGAAACTGGTGCTTGAGGGAAATATTACGGCCAACGAGATGACTCTCCAGGCAGACGGAAGGTATACACTTGGAGACCCCGTTGAGCTTAGGTTAGGGACGAATGTGAGCTACGATAATGGGAATCGGGTGCTGAGCTTTATCATCCCCAACAAAGCAAAGGCGTACAGATTCAGCTATATCACCGATGTCACAGGCGAGCCGGGAAGCGTTACGAACAAAGTGTCCTTGCTTGGTGAAAACAGTGTGGGGCAAGAAAATACAGGCAAGAGTTACTCTATTACGGCCCAAGACGGCAGTGCCAGCTTGCTAAGGAATGGTTCGATAAGTATAACGAAGACCAAGGAAGGGAGTGTCCCTTTTCCGGGTGTTGAATTCACGCTATACGCTAAGGATGGCACTACGGTCATCAAAAAAGGCGTCACCGGCAGCGACGGCACCCTTAAGCTTAAGGTCATACCCGACGGAGAATATATTCTCCGAGAAACAAAGGTGCCTGATAGTTCTGGATATACCCTGGAAAATGTAGATCATTCCCTGATGTTTACGACCAGCGGCGGGGGAATTGTCTCTTCTATTGATGGAAAAACAGGAACGCAGACCGCCGTAATCACCATCCAAAACTTTCAGACAGGTACGGTTGGGAACCTGAAGATCAACAAAGTTGTGGCTGGCAATGATGCCGATACCACAAAGGCATTTAATTTTACGCTGACGCTGGATGGCGCAGCCGGCACCTATGCTTATATAGGGCATGGAGTACCTGGTGGAACCATTAAAACTGGAGATGATTTTTCCCTCGCTCATGGACAGAGCATTACTATCGTGGGTTTGCCCAAGGAGGCAGCTTATACAGTGACTGAGGCAGACTACTCCGGCGACGGTTACTCTACGATCAGCACAAATGAGACCGGCAACATTGTGGCAGATACTACGCAGACAGCTTCTTTTACTAACAGCCGGCTTGAGATCACTGGAACCAAAGTCTGGCAGGGTGGGCCGGCAGTCAAACCGGAGATTCAATTACAGCTATATAGAAATAACCTACCTTTAGGATCGCCTGTCACTTTGAATGGCTCAGAGACGCCCTCGTGGATCCATACCTGGACCCACTTGGATAAGACGGATTCTGATGGTAATGATTACCGATATCGCATCGACGAAGTTAAGACTCCGCCCAACTACGGCAAATCCATCTCCTCGGACGGACTCACTATTACCAACACCTATGGCTCACCCAAGACAGCCATTACCGGCAGCAAAATCTGGGAGGGCGGGCCAAGTATCAAGCCCTCGATCCAGCTCCAGCTCTATCGCAACGGAGTAAAGCAAGGGGAGCCGGTAGAACTGGTCAATGGTCAGCTCAGCCACACCTGGAACGGTCTGGATACAACGGATAATACAGGCAGAGCGTATACCTATACCGTAGATGAAGTGGAGGTCCCGCCGGTTTATGCCAAGACAGTTTCCCCGGATGGCCTCACTATCACCAACACCTTTATCGGCAAGGTGGAGTATGCCATCGATCTCAAGGCTGATCCTTCCACCATCGTTGGTGACGGCAAATCCGAGACGGTGCTAACCACTCGGGTTACCGATGACAAGGGCAACCCGGTAGCCGGTGTGGAAGTAGTGTTTGAAGCGCCTTTGGGCACCTTTCTGGGCGACCCCCGGAACCCTCAGGTGGGCAAGCAAACAGGGGTGACCGACGCTAATGGGGAAGCTCAAATCCTTTACCGCTCTGAGAAAATCGAAGGAATTGACCCCCAGAAGGTTCCGGTGATAGCAACCGTGGCGGATCCGGAAAAAGGGCTTTACGCTACGGACACCATCTATATCATCTTTGAACCGTCGGCTATTACCGGGGTTGTCACAGACAACCAGACAGGTAAGCCCATTGCGGGAGCCAAAGTCGTGGTCACGAAAGACTTCGACGGCGACGGCATCATAGACTTCAGAGGGGAGTGTATCACCGGCCCCGACGGCAAATATCGGGTCCCTATTCCGAAAGGGGATACCGTATATGACGTTGAAATCACCAAATCTATCATCATCAACGGCGAACCGGTCGATGTCAGCTTTAAGCAAAAAGCGGAAGCCGGCGAAGTGAACGCCGATCAGGGTGACGAAGAATTCCCGGCCCAGGAAACCTTTACAGGAGTCATCATCACCAGGGATAAGGACGGCAGGGAGCGGATCGCCGGCCGGGGCACCGATGAAAAAATCGTGCTCAAGCAAGTAACCGCGGAAGGCGTTGGCGGCAAAGAAGCTGAGGTAGATTCGAAAACCGGTGTCTTCACCATCGAGGAATTGTCCAAAGGTCAAACCTATGAATTTGTGATGACCATGGAAGTAGAGGGCCAAGAGCTGATCATGGGTAAAATCGTCGTTCAGCTTAACACTGACGGACAAATCAGCATTCACGAGGAGCTGATCGACCCCTACGGTACAATTACGGACAGTGAGACCGGTAAGATATTGGGAGATGTGTATGTAGAATTATTTTATGCAGATACTCCCAGAAATAAAGCTGAGGGAAGAACACCTCATACCAAGGTAATTCTGCCTATACTGCCGGGCTTTGCGCCCAACGACAATGAAAATCCTCAGCGGAGTGCCTCCACAACCGTATTTAATGAGCATCCAAGTGTAAAAGATCATGGAAACTACGCCTGGATGGTCTTCTCAGAAGCAGATTATTATATCAAAGGCACCAAGACCGGTTATAACACTTATACCAGCCCCACGATTTCTGTTGACTTTGATGTAGTCAAACATGATTTCGTCATGCAGCCTCTTGATTCTGGTGGAGACGGCGACGGTGGCAGCAGTGGCGGTGGAAGTGGCGGCGGAGACATTACACCAACACCGACCGAGGATAACACAAAACCGGCAGTGCCTGGGCAAACACCAGCTACCCCGGGAACAGAAACGCCGGAAATTCCTGAAAAGCCGATAGATACCCAAAAACCGGTAGAACCACAACATCCTGCAAAAACACCCACCGACCCGTCCGATAGACAGGCGACAGGGACACCGGAAGCAGGGGGTAATCAAGGTACAGGAGAAACCCCGGCGGACGGCAAAGGGACCTTGCCGAAGACCGGTGAAAACGGCAATTCAGGATATTACACTTTGGGAATGCTGTTCATCGCTCTGGGACTTTACTTAGGGAGAAGAAGAACGGCATAGACGGTTAAGAGGCAGAGCAGAGACTCTGCCTCTTTCTACAAAATTTTAGGCAGGTAGAAAAATGTCGAAGAAAATTAGCTCCATCATCTTCATCGTGGCAGGACTCACTCTGCTGGCCTATCCCAAGGCAGCGGAAATGCACAGCACCTATCTGCAGAAAAAGCTGGTCAGCGAATGGCAAGCAGCCCTTGCCGCTGTGGATCAAGGAGAACGAGCCGCTGACCCGGCCCCTGATCAGGATGCTGAAGAAAGCAGCCCGGCGAAAGAGTCGCCGGGTGATTTGCCGGAAGAGTTCATCACTCCGGAAGAAAAAGACAGACAAGATTATATACACGACACGATGGAAGGAATGCTCAAGATCGAGAAGATCGGCCTTGAGCTGCCCATCCTCAAAGGTGTAACCGAAGCAAACCTGGATCTATCGGTAGCTCATATGGAGAACACCGGGAACATGGGTGAGCCGGGCAATTACGCCATAGCCGGTCATCGAAGCCATACTTATGGCCGGCAATTCAACAGGCTGGAGGAAGTCAATCCGGGAGACCGGCTGGAAGTAACCGATGGGAAGACTACCTATACCTACACCGTAACCCAAAAATTATATGTTGACCCCACGGAAACCTACGTTCTTAACAGCAATAAGGATATCAGCGAAATAACCCTCATTACCTGTCACCCCATGATCAACCCGACTCACAGGCTGATCATTAAAGGAGTATTAGGGGGGTGAAGATTCCCACCTTGCTGAACCCGATTCCTCGGGAAGTGCACAATCTCTTTTGTTCCGATAGCTGGAGAAATTGAATTTAAATTCAATTTCTCCGGCTATCGAAATTTTACCCGTGAAATTCCATCCAAAAAGCTGAAGAAGATAATGCCGTCCAAACCATTTTTTTACCTTGTCTGCTACTTGACAATATAAATAGTGAGAGGTACTATAATATCATAAATCGTTAGCACTCATTAAGGTCGAGTGCTAACAAGAGGAAAACGAGGGTGGAAAGGCGGTTATGTGTATGCAGATGGACGAGCGAAAAAAGAAGATCCTGCGGGCTATCGTACAGGATTATATCAGTACTGCTGAGCCTGTCGGTTCACGAACCATCGCCCGGAAATTTGATTTAGGCATCTCGCCGGCCACCATTCGTAACGAAATGTCCGATATGGAAGAGTTGGGTCTTATTGAGCAGCCCCATACTTCAGCAGGCCGCATTCCCTCGGATGCGGGTTATCGGTATTATGTGGACTGTCTCCTGGAGAAATCCAGTATTGCCGATGATGTCAAGGATGTTATTGAAAAAGAGACCACGAAAAGAATTGCGGAGATTCAGACGGTCATTGCCCATTCCAGCAAGCTCCTTTCTGAACTCACCCATTTGACCAGTATCGTCATCGGGCCGGACAAGGGAAAGAGCGCCTTTAATCAGATGCACTTCCTGCCTTATGAACCCGGCAAAGCCATCATGGTGGTCGTCAAGGAAAATGGCGTGGTGGAGAATCAGATTGTCGAGATTGGGGAAAATGTAACAGCCGAGGAGCTTCAGAGAATTGCCAACGTATTTAACCATAAGATGCGTGGGCATTCTATGGAAGAAGTGAAACGGGATATGCTTCATGAGATATACAGCGAACTGACTCGTCAACGCTTCCTGATTGACAATGCCTTAGAGCTTCTTTCCGCCGTTCTGAGCAATAGCCCTGAAGAGTCCAGTAAAGTCTACCTGGGTGGAACTCTGAACATGTTGAACCAACCTGAATTCCGGGATGTAGAAAAGATCAGAAACCTCTTCCAGATTTTCGAAGAGGGAGCCCAAATCATCAAAGTATTGCATCCTCAGAAAGAAGGTTTGGCAGTGACTATCGGTGGGGAAAATAAACTGAAGGAACTTCGGGACTGCAGTATTATTACCGGGACCTATTGGATTGATGGAGAGCCTTTGGGAACGATCGGCTTGATTGGACCTACCCGTATGGATTATGGGAAGGCTATGGCCATGGTGGATTACATGACAAGAACGCTCACAGAGCTGCTTACTGTGCGACGAAGGAATTAGGAGAGGTGGTTTCAATAATGGTGAACTGGGGCGGGAAAACCCCCCCATCGGGTCAGACCGAATGGGAAACTAAAAATACTCAAGAGTCAAAGGAAAATTTGACCGATACTGTTGAAGAAATCCTTAGCGAAGCTGTCCAAGAGGAAGAAGTGGGGAATGAATCTTCTCCGGAGCAGGATGTTTCTTTAGAAGAAAAAATACTCACTCTTCAGGCAGAACTTGACCAGACCAAGAACCAGGCAGAGGAATACTATACTCATCTCCAGCGCTTGCAGGCTGAGTTTGACAACTATCGCAAACGGACCCAAAAGGAGAAGGAGGATTTCGCCAAATATGCCTCAGAGCGTGTTGTAGAAGGGTTGCTGCCTGTATTGGACAATTTTGAACGGGCAGTGGAAGCTTCCAAGACCACTCAAGATATGAAGTCCTTTTCCCAAGGAGTAGAGATGATTTTCAAACAACTGCAAGGCATTCTTGCCAAGGAAGGATTGGCGGCGATTGAAGCCGTGGGGCAGCCTTTCGATCCCAACCTACATGAAGCCGTCCTTCAGGTGGATTCAGAAGACTATCCGGAGAGCACCGTGGTGGAGGAGCTTCAAAAAGGTTATTATCTTAAAGAAAAAGTAATACGTCCTAGCATGGTCAAAGTGTCCCGCTAGGTGCGATAAGGAGGAAATAGTGAACATGGGTAAAGTGATTGGCATTGACTTAGGAACCACCAACTCTTGTGTGGCAGTTATGGAAGGCGGCGAGGCTGTCGTTATCACCAATGCGGAAGGGAATCGGACGACTCCTTCTGTAGTTGGTTTTTCCAAGACCGGAGAACGCTTGGCCGGTCAAGTGGCTAAGCGTCAGGCGGTTTCTAATCCGGATAAGACCGTCATCTCCATTAAGAGACATATGGGAACAGATTACAAAGTGAAAATTGACGATAAGAGCTATTCTCCCCAGGAGATTTCCGCAATGATTCTGCAAAAGCTGAAAGCAGATGCCGAAGCTTATCTGGGACAGACGGTCACAGAGGCCGTCATTACCGTACCGGCTTATTTCACCGATGCCCAGCGGCAGGCTACCAAAGATGCGGGAACCATCGCCGGTCTGGATGTTAAGCGGATTATCAACGAGCCTACAGCGGCGGCTTTGGCCTATGGTTTAGACAAGCAAGAGGATCAAACCGTTCTGGTCTTTGACTTAGGGGGAGGAACCTTCGACGTATCCCTGCTGGAGCTTTCCCAGGGTATGGTTGAGGTTAAAGCCACCAGCGGCAACAATAAACTGGGTGGGGACGACTTTGACCAACGCCTGATTGACTATATGGTAGCTGAGTTTAAAAAAGATCAAGGTGTGGATTTGGCCAAAGACCGTGTTGCCCTCCAACGCTTGAAAGAAGCAGCCGAGAAAGCCAAAGTGGAGCTTTCCGGAGTGAGCACCACCAATGTGAACCTGCCCTTTATCACCATGACTGGCGAGGGACCGGCTCACTTGGATATGAATATTACACGGGCTAAATTTGAGGAATTGACCGCGGATCTGGTCGAGGCTACCCTTGGACCTACCCGTCAGGCTTTAGCCGATGCCAAACTCTCTTGGAACGAAGTGAATCAAGTCATTCTCGTAGGCGGATCCACCCGGATTCCTGCCGTACAGGAAGCTATCAAAAAGCTGAGCGGCAAGGAGCCCCATAAAGGTGTCAATCCGGATGAAGTGGTAGCCTTGGGTGCTGCCATTCAAGGCGGAGTTCTGGCCGGGGAAGTGAAGGATATTATTCTCGTGGACGTTACTCCCCTGTCCTTGGGTATTGAAACCCTGGGTGGTGTCTTTACCCGGATTATCGATCGCAATACCACCGTTCCTACCACGAAGAGCCAGGTTTTCTCTACTGCGGCGGACAGCCAAACTTCTGTGGATATCCACGTCCTCCAAGGAGAGCGTGAAATGGCGGCCTATAACAAAACCTTAGGCCGGTTCCAACTTTCCGGAATCCCCCCCGCTCCTCGTGGCATCCCTCAAATCGAAGTGAAGTTCGATATTGATGCCAATGGTATCGTCCATGTTTCCGCTAAGGATATGGCTACAGGTAATGAACAAAAGGTCACCATTACCGCTTCCACAGGCTTAAGCCAGGAAGAAATCGAGAAGATGAAAAAAGATGCCGAAGCTCATGCCGATGAAGATAAAAAGCGCAAAGAATTGATTGACGCTAAGAACCAAGCAGACTCTATGGTCTACCAAACCGAAAAGACCCTGAAGGATTTTGAAGGCAAGATCCCTGACAATGAAGCAGAGCCCATCAAGAAAGCTCTTGAAGAATTAAAGACCGCAGCCGCCGGGGAAAATATCGAGCTGATCAAAGAAAAGACCGAAGGGGTAACCAAGGTCCTCTATCCCATCATCGAGAAGATGTATCAGCAAACCGGCGGAGCAGCACCGGGACCGGACATGGGAGCAGACCCCGGAGCGGGCGGCGCTCAAGGGGATGACAATGTGGTGGATGCCGAATATACTGAAGTAGATAAGGATCAAAAATAATCAGAGTGAAGGAAAGAATTGGGTACAGGGGTTTTCCCCTGTGCCCAATCATCATGTGCTGAAGGCTGATAAGGCTTCAGGAGGGAGAATCAGGAGTGATGGAGGAATAACATGAAACGGGATTATTATGAAGTACTTGGTGTCTCTAAAAGCGCAGACGAACAAGAAATCAAAAAGGCCTATCGAAAACTGGCCCGCCAATATCATCCTGATGTGAACCCGGGAGATAAAGACGCGGAAGAAAAATTCAAAGAGGCAACTGAAGCCTATGATGTTTTAAGCGATACTGAAAAACGTGCCCGCTACGATCAAATGGGCCATTCCGCCTTCGATCCCAACCAACAAGGTTTTGGCGGGTTCGGCGGAGATTTCGGCGGCTTTGGGGATATCTTCGATATGTTTTTCGGCGGCGGCGGTGGCGGTGGTCAGCGGCGGCAGGGTCCTACCCGGGGGAATGACCTTCGCTATGACTTAACCATTACTTTTGAAGAGGCTGCCTTTGGTACCGAGAAAGAGATTCAGGTTCCCCGTCAAGAAACCTGCACGGAATGCCATGGCTCCGGTTCAGCCCCCGGCACCCATCCTACCACCTGTTCCCAATGTCACGGAACAGGGCAGGTTAAAGCTACCCAACGGACTCCTTTTGGCGCGATTCAAACAGCAAGAACTTGCCCTGCCTGCAATGGCTCAGGTCAATTTATATCTTCTCCATGTAAGGAATGCAGTGGCAAGGGAACCACACGGAAGGTCAAAACCATTAAAGTCACTGTCCCCCCAGGGTCGGAGGATGGCCTTAACCTTCGTTTCAGCGGCAATGGGGAAGCAGGGCTGCGGGGAGGCCCATCAGGAGACCTTTATGTGGTCCTCAATGTGAAAGCCCATAAATTCTTTGAAAGAGAAGGGAACGACGTCTATTGCGAGATTCCCATAACCTTTGTACAGGCCGCCCTCGGGTCGGAGCTCGATGTTCCCACCTTGGATGGCAAAGTCAAAATGAAGATACCCGAAGGCACCCAGACTGCTACGGTGTTCCGGCTGAGGGGTCATGGTATTCCTTACCGCCGCGGCAACGGGAGAGGGGATCAGCATGTGAGAGTAGTTGTGGCCACTCCGACTAAACTCACCGACCGCCAAAAGGAGCTGCTGCGTGAGTTCGGGGAAGTCACCAGCGATCAGCAGCAGATGGGCAAAAAATCCTTCTTCGAGAAGGTCAAAGAAAATATCCGGGACGCTATAGATCTGTAGGGCGAATCAGGGGGAATCAAAGGGACAGGTCCCTTGATTCATAGTCGTCCTGAAAACTGAAAAATGGGACCTGTCCCCCTGATTCAAAAAGGAGCACTGAAGCATGAATTGGCGTGAAATTGCGGTAACTGTTTCATCGGTAGGAGAGGAAGCTGTTGCCGATCTTTTTTATCAACTGGGCTGCCCAGGGGTGAGTGTGGAAGATCCGGAGCTTCTCCAAAGTTATGTGGAATCCGGGAATTGGGATTACCATGATTTTGGCGAGATTGCCTTGACCGGAACTTCTGTGGTCAAAGGATATATCTGTGAAGATCACGAACTCCAGCCTAAGCTCCGTCAGCTTGACGAAGGGCTGAAGGAATTGCTTCAGCGCTTTCCGGAGTGGGTTCTCCAGGTGAAAGGCCTGACTGTGCAGGAAGAAGATTGGGCTACCTCTTGGAAAGCTTATTTTAAGCCCGTGCGCATTGGCCGGCATTTTTTGATCAAACCCTCTTGGGAAGAAGTAACCCCTCTGCCTGAGGACATTATCCTGGAGCTGGATCCTGGGATGGCTTTTGGTACGGGAACTCATGCCACCACCTCCTTGTGTTTGGAGACCCTGGAGGAGACGGTGAAGCCGGATATGCGGATCTTTGATCTGGGAACAGGCTCAGGGATTCTGGCTATCGCAGCAGCAAAATTAGGCGCTCAGGTGGAGGCCATCGATTTGGACTCCGTTGCCGTAAAAGTAGCCCAGGAGAACGTGGAGCTCAATCAGGTAGCAGACCGGATCAGTGTCCGGCAAGGAGATCTAGGAACAGTGCTGCAGGGACAGGCCGATTTAGTGGTGGCCAATATCATTGCCGATGTTATTCTGATGCTGATCCCTGACTTAAAGCGCATCATGAAAGAGGATGGAGAGTTCCTCGCTTCGGGGATTATCGGACACCGTTCTTCCGATGTGGAAGCAGGATTGGGCGAGCATGGTTTGGAAGTTCTGGAGAAGAAGGAAGATTCAGGCTGGGTCCTCTTGCGGGCGAGGTGGCAACGTGCATCGCTTTAAAATCTCCGAACTGGGGAACCATGTCTTCTGGCTTAAGGGACCGGAAAGAGAACATCTTGTCCGGGTCCTGCGTCTTGCGGTGGGTGACCGGATCATCGGTTTTGACAACACGGGGGCGGAGTACAAGGCAGTCGTTAATAAAATAGAAGAGCAAAGCGTAACCTGCGGCATCCTGGAGCAGGATTACCCGGAAGTAGAAGCGGTTACCCGGATTTATCTGGCAGCCGGCCTCTCGAAAGGGGAAAAGATGGAGTGGGTCATCCAAAAGGGAACGGAATTGGGAATGGCGGGTTTAATCCCCCTGCGCACCAAACGGGCTGTGATGAAGCTGGAAGGGAGCAAGGCTGCAGACCGGGTGGAACGCTGGCAAAAGATCTCCGGCGAGGCGGCTAAGCAATCCCACCGGGTCCGGGAACCGCAGATCTTTTCCGTAACCGATTGGCAGGGGCTTAAAGCTCTGCTTCCGCCAACTACCCAGTGGCTAATTCCTTATGAAAACGAGAAAACCAGGACCCTCTCCTCGGTGCTGAAGGACTTCAGTTCACAAGAGCCGATAGCACTGATCATCGGCCCGGAAGGGGGCTTCGAGGAAGGGGAAGTTCTTTGGGCTCAGGAGCACCTCAACGCCCAAAGCATCTCCTTAGGCCCGCGCATTCTCCGGGCGGAGACGGCGGCCCTTGCCGCTCTGACCTTGGTGTTAGGGCATTATGGTGATTTGGGCTGAACCCTTAATCCGTCTGCCTTCAGGCCTAAAAACTATCTGCGGGGGTGACTATGAGTACATTACAGCAAAAAAATCCAGCGTCGGTGTGTTTTGTTACCCTTGGGTGCAAAGTGAATCAGACCGAGAGTGAGGCCTTAGGGCAGCTGTTTCGAAATAACGGCTATCATGTGGTGTCTTCCACAGAGAAGGCGGATGTGGTGGTGGTCAATACATGCACCGTGACCAATACCGGGGGTGCTAAGTCCCGGCAAACCATCCGGCGTATGGTCAAGGCTCATCCTGACGCTTTCGTGGTGGTTATGGGGTGTTATGCTCAGACCGCCCCGGGAGAAATCCTCGGAATTGCGGGAGTCGATCTGGTCTTAGGAACCCAGGATCGGGGAAAGATCCTGGAACTGATTGATCAGGTGAAAAAGGAACAGCAGCCCAAGAGCAGCGTCCGCACCATCTGGGATGCGAAAACCTTTGAAGAACTGCCCTTGATCGAAGAGGAAAGCAGGACAAGGGCGACCTTAAAAATCCAGGAGGGGTGTAATCAATTTTGCACCTATTGCATTATCCCTTATGCCCGGGGACCGGTCAGAAGCAGAATCCCTGAGAATGCCGTCACAGAGGCGGAAAAGCTGGTTGCGGCAGGGTATAAAGAGATCGTGTTGACAGGAATTCATACAGGGTCTTATGGAGAGGATCTGGGAGAGGATTGGGATTTGGCCCGGCTGGTCAAGGCGCTTGCTCAGATTAAAGGGCTGCACCGTTTGCGCTTGAGTTCTATTGAACCTATGGAATTTACCCCTGAACTGATCGATGTGATCATCAATTATCCCGCGGTCTGCCCCCACCTGCATATTCCTTTGCAATGCGGCAGCGATGCCATTTTAACTCGCATGAAAAGACCTTATACTGTAAAGGAGTTCAAAGAGCTCATTCAACGCTTAACGAGCCTGCAGCCGGGGATTGCCATTACCACGGACGTGATCGTTGGTTTTCCGGGGGAGACGGAGCAAAATTTTCAGGAGACGCTGGAGACAGTTCGTTCCTGCGGTTTTTCCGGAATTCATGTCTTTCCTTATTCCAAGCGCGAAGGAACTCCTGCTGCCAAG
This sequence comes from Desulfitobacterium hafniense DCB-2, assembly GCF_000021925.1. Classification (NCBI taxonomy): domain Bacteria; kingdom Bacillati; phylum Bacillota; class Clostridia; order Eubacteriales; family Desulfitobacteriaceae; genus Desulfitobacterium; species Desulfitobacterium hafniense. The sequence goes on along the minus strand of NC_011830.1, from coordinate 4,545,359 downwards.
TATCCTGAGCAGATCCCCAACAAAATCAAAGAGGAACGTGTCAAAGCTCTCCTGGAAGTGGCCAGAGAGAGCCAGGAAGACTATGTCCGCAGATTTATCGGGCAGAGGGTGGAAGTCTTGATCGAGCGGGTCAGTCCGGAAGGAGTAGCGGCAGGTCATACAGGGAACTATATTCAGGTGCACTTGCCTCCCCGTGAAGGAAAACCCTGGGAAGGCGGCGAATTGGTAGAGTGCGTACTGGAAAAAAACCATGTGCGGGTTAATGGATAACTTTATAGGGTAGCCAACTTTATGGGGGGAAAACCACATGAAAAAAGACAGCCCTTCTGCAAAAGAACGGTTTTTTAAGCCAACAGGGTGGAAAATTACAGGTTTGGTTTTAGTTCTCGTTATCTTACTGGGCCTGGGCGCTTTTTTGATGATGCCCCCAGTGACCTTTCCCGCGCCCCATCTGGTATTCAACCGGCATACCATTCCCCCTTTCATAACTATGGTTGAATCCGGCGGGAAAGTTGCAACCTGGAATAAAGCCAAGGGCGAAATGACCATCGAAAAGACTGGGGACAGTATAAAGCTTCATATCGATACCGACCGGAGCCGGAAAATCCCCATCTATATCAATGGCAGTTATGTGGGGAAATCGCCCTTGAATAAGCGCCTTTTTCCCGGAAAATATGAAATCGTAGCTAAACCTCCCGGATATATGGGCTCTATCCGGCATTTGAAGCTGACCAATGAGTATCCCAAGGATAAACAGGTCACCTTGCCGGTGGATGAACATCATTATCAGGATTACCTGGACGAGATTCTTCGGCTCGGTTATACTCCCATAAGAGTAATGGATTACTATAACCATGTTCCAATAACGGATAAAACCCTTATTCTAAGGCATGATGTGGATGAAGTGGCGGATTATGCCTTAAAAATGGCGGAAATAGAACAGACCCGGGGAGTCAAAAGCACCTACTATTTCCGGTGGCGCACTGCTGATCCGGAAGTGATCCGGAAAGTAAAGGCCATGGGTCATGAAGTGGGGCTGCATTATGAGACGTTGGCTTTCTACGCTCAGGAGATGGGCTTAAAATCAGCCGATGAGGTAACTCCCGCTGTCCGGCAGGAGCTGAGGAGACGCCTGAAATTTGAAATAGCTGAATTCGAACGACTCCATGGGGATATCTATACCATCGCCTCCCATGGAGCGGAAGAGAACAGGCAGCTGAAACTTACCAATTTTCAGGCTGTTATGGAAGGAGAAAATCCTTTGGATTATGGCCTTATCGGAACAGCTTATGGAGCGATCATCGAAAAGTTCACTTATGCCAGTGATGTGGGCGGTATCTGGGAACCGTTCCCCTATCTGCAATTAGAGGATAATAAAGGACCATTTTATTTCCTCATCCATCCTATTCATTGGGCTTCAAGTTTCTCTGAAGATTAGCGAACAGCGGGATTTTTGCATATAATATAGAGGGAGGGTTTTTATGTCGGAGTGCATCTTTTGCAAAATAATCAATAAAGAGATTCCCAGTCAGGTTGTTTTCGAGGATGAGCATGTGTTGGCTTTTAAGGATATTAATCCTGTAGCCCCGGTACATCTGCTTGTGATTCCTAAAAAACATAGGGAAAGCCTCAATGACATCGACGTTGCGGATGAAGCTTTATTAGGGCACATTTTGGTGGTGGCTAAAAAACTGGCACAAGAGTCGGGTATCGCTGATTCAGGTTATCGTGTGGTCAACAATTGTGGTGACGATGGAGGTCAGGTGGTGAAGCATTTGCATTTTCACGTGATTGGCGGACAGCCTTTGGGTGTAAAAATCTGTTGAAAAGCTTTCAGAACTTGACGCAGTCCATCTCATCCAGTATAATTATCTAGTATATCTGTACATGATCCAGTGGAGGGAGGGATAAGATAATGAGCGAAATTAAAGTCGGTAAAAACGAATCCCTGGATAGCGCACTCCGCCGGTTCAAGCGTACTTGTCAGCGTGCAGGCGTATTATCAGAGGCTCGTAAACATGAGCATTATGAAAAGCCTAGTGTTAAGCGGAAGAAAAAATCCGAAGCTGCGCGTAAACGTAAGTTCAAATAAGGAGTTGCACTGAATTGTCCCTGAAAGAACGCCTCGTTGAGGATATGAAGGTTGCCATGAAGGCCAAAGAGGAGGGGAAGGTTAGACTTTCCGTCATCCGCATGGCTCGGGCCGCCATTAAAAATGCTGAAATAGATAAGCAAGTTGAATTTAACGATGAGCAAGTCATCGAAGTCTTAGCTAAAGAAGTTAAAATGCGTCGTGATTCGATCGAAGAGTTTTCTAAGGCGAATCGCCCCGATACAGTGAAAGCCCTGGAAAAGGAAATCTCCGTTCTCATGGAATACCTTCCTCAGCAGCTTTCTGAAGGGGAGATACGCCAGTTAGCCCAAGAGACGATTACCGAAGTCGGTGCTCAAGGACCGAAAGATTTGGGGAAAGTCATGGGCAAAATTACTCCGAAGACAAAAGGACGCGCTGACGGCAAACTGGTTAACCAGATCGTGCGTGAACTTCTAGGATCTTAGCTCACTAAAAGCCTGATTGCATAGTTTAGCAATCAGGCTTTTAACATGTTAAGGAGGTCATTATGTCAGTTGAAATGGTGAAGGAATTTTTTCATAGTAAGGAAATGAAGGTACCTATTCTGAAGTTTAAAGATATCAGTACGGTTGCCAAGGCTGCCGAATCCTTGGGTGTTACCCCGGGGGAAATTGCCAAGTCTCTTCTGCTCCAGGTTCATGATGATTTTGTCATGGTGCTCATGGCCGGGGATAAGAGGCTGGATAACCGGAAGTTTAAGGATACCTTCAAAGGGAAGCCCAAAATGCCTGCGGTTGATCAGGTATTGGCGATGACCGGGCATCCGGTGGGAGGGGTCTGTCCTTTTGGCTTAAGCCAGGAAATTCCCGTTTATTTGGATCAATCATTAAAGGAGTACTCTGTAGTCTATCCGGCTGCCGGCGCTCCTGATGCGGCTGTAAAGCTGACCGTCGCGGAATTGGCAGAGCTTGTGGCAACAGACTGGGTGAACGTGGCTCAGGAGTAATTGATTACCATATCGGGTGCTTGGTGCATAATTTATGTAAGGAGCACATTGAAAGGTGGTAGCAAGCCCTATGCATGGTATCTATCTGGCCTTAGGTGACTCGTTAACGACAGGTTATGGGGTGGGGCTCAATTGTTCGTTTGCTACCCTGTATTATTCAACCTTGTTGTCCTGCTTTCCGAATCTAGGCTATGAGAATCTGGGGGTTAATGGTCTGACAAGCGGCCAACTGGTTGCTATGGTCGAACAGCCCCATGTACAGCGTTTAATTCTGCAGGCCAGAGTCATTACGGTGACCATTGGCTCAAACGATCTGCTCGCCCTTGGCAAGGGTTTAGCTTTAGGCCAATGGGTCAACCCTGAGCTGACTTTGCGGGATTTCCAACAAAATCTTATGTTATTGGGGGATAAGATAAGAAGGGTTAATTCATTAACCATGCTCAAGATAGCCAGTATCTATAATCCCTTACCCCCTATGGATAAGCAAACCAATCTTTTTGCTTATACTTTGCTCAAACAGGCCAATCATAGTGTCACGCAAATGGCCAGACAATGTGGAGGAGTTGTGGTGCCGGTTGCCAAGGCATTTAGCGGCCAGGAAATGCTGCTGCTCAGCTCCGACCATATTCATCCTAATCTGGCGGGACACCAGGTAATGGCAGAGCTCTTTGCCCGATATTAATGAGTCATCTGAATAGGCGGAAAGCACACCCAAGTTTTTGGGTGTGTTTTTTGCGCAATAAAATTGAATTTGCGGGTTTAAGCTTGATTTAGAAGGCTAGGGAGTGGAATGACGACTCAATTACCCAGGAGCTATGGATCAGGGGGAATAAGCAGGAAAATGCAAGCTTTCGCTACTTGTGTGTTGAGATGGAAAAGGGGTAAGATTAGGAGGTGCGTGTTATATAACAATTACTTATAGGCAACTTGTCCAACCTTAGAAGTTGTTTGTGTTGTAGTACAATTATTTTTATGCTGGAAGGAATGAGGTTGTGATGATAAACATAGAGCGGGGTATTCGGGTAGGAACCATGGGTCTATCCTTAATGATAGCAATCCTGGGCATTCTCTTTCTGGGTTGGAATTTCCATATGGACAACTTTTCAGGGCAATGGCATGGGGAAGGCTTTTCTTGCGATGGATTGACAGCCTTCTTCCTTTTAGTGCTCTTGCTTGGGCAAGGTATTGCATCTCTCTATGGTCTGGGCTATATGAAAGATTATGAGGGGAAGCGTTCTCTCCTCTCCTTTTCCTTATCCTGGGCAGCTTTTCTGGGGAGTATGGCTGGAGTTTTAATCGTCAACAATGGCTTCTATTTTCTTTTTCTTTGGGAACTCATGTCCCTTTTTTCGTTCTTGCTGGTGATATATGAACACGAAGAGAGCTCCAATCGTCGGGCGGCGTTCATTTATTTTGTCATGACCCATGTGGGAACGGTTTTTTTGATTGCGGCAGTTCTCTATCTTTACAGTAAGACCGGAAGTTTTCTCTATGGGGATTGGGCTGCCATAACCCCGACTTTAAGTCCGGGGGAAAAGAACGGTCTTTTTCTATGCTTTCTGATTGGTTTTGGTACGAAGGCGGGGTTGGTGCCTTTTCATATCTGGCTTCCCTACGCTCATCCCGTTGCCCCTTCTCCAGTGTCCGCATTAATGTCCGGGGTGATGGTTAAAATTGCTCTCTATATGATGATGAGATGGGTGTGGTTGACCCTGGCCCCCATGGAACTTTGGTGGGGCGGGTTAATGCTGGCACTCGGAGTGCTCTCTGCTTTTATCGGAATTCTCTATGCTTGTGTAGAACAGGATGTAAAGCGTTTGTTGGCTTATTCCACAGTAGAGAATATGGGTATTCTTACGATGGCTTTAGGAACGGCCATGATTGCCCGGACCCTGGGCTATTCGGACCTAGTGGTCCTTGCCCTGGCTGCTTTCTTCTGGCATGGGATTCATCATCTCCTTTTTAAGTCCGGCTTGTTTATGGCCGCGGGAAATATCATCCAGGCAACACATACAAAAAGACTTGACCAAATGGGTGGTTTACTTAAGAAAATGCCCAGGACGGGCTTGTGGGCAATGGTTGGCGCTGTGGGGCTTTCCGCGCTTCCACCCTTGGGAGGTTTTTGGGGGGAATGGTTGCTATTTCACGCCTTATGGAAGACTTCCGTTCAAGTGGAAGGGGGACTGTTCAAGCTGGCCCTGCCCTTGAGCCTGGCAGCTTTGGCGTTTATTTCTGCCTTAGCTCTGGCAACTATGGTGAAGTGGTTTGCCGGAGCCTTCCTGGGGCAGGCTCGGTCGGCAAATGCTGCAAATGCTCAGGAGCTGCCTTGGCCTCAGACGGTATCTATGGCAATGGCCATGATGCTGACCCTCCTGGCAACGCTGTATCCTCAAGGCCTTTGGAAACTAATAAGTGTCCCCATTCACGTGTTGAAAGATACAAGCGATTCTCCACTCACCGACAGTTTAGCTCTGCCGCTTTGGGCAGATTTCTTTAACCTGATCACCCCTTACATCTTGCTGTTAGGCCTTTTTTCAGTGACACTCTATCAGTTATCCGCAAGAAAGCGCAAGAGAGTAGCAGGGACCTGGAACTGTGGTGTGCCTTTAACCCCTCGTATGCAATACACGGGCTTAGGGATAACCATGCCCTTGCGGATAGCCCTGAAAAAGGTTTTGGCCTTTCGCCCCATTATTGATAAAAAGTTTGGGGAAACCCCCTATGTGTTACAGTCCTTGCACTATCGCGGCCGAACCCGTGAGATGACGGAGGAAGTGTTCTATCGGCCTGCCATGAAGTTGCTTTTGCGGTGTGCAGAACGAGTTCGCATCCTGCAAACCGGCAGTATTCACACCTATTTAGCTTATATTCTGATCACCTTAGTGGTTGTGTTGATTTGGACTATGTAAGGGGGAAAGAGGATGTTGAATTTTGGAGAATGGAATGGTGGAATAATCTTCTTTTCCATGCTGCACTTGCTGATATTTTTGTTGGCTGCGCCTTTACTGCAAGGCTGGATAAAGAAAGTAAAAGCCTTTTGGCAGATGCGCCAGGGACCGTCCCTCTTCCAGCCTTACCGGGATCTTTGGAAGTACATGAGGAAAGAGGAGGTTGTCTCAGAGCATGCTTCCTGGATCTTCCTGGTTACGCCTTCCCTTGTTTTAGGAAGTACGATCCTTGCCGGTTGTGTTGTTCCCGGTCCCTGGGGATGGGCGCCCATCCACTCCATGGGTTCTCTGTTTTGGCTGGCGGCAAGCCTAGGTCTGGCCCGGTTCTTTCTGGCTCTTGCCGGCCTGGATGCGGGGGGAACCTTTGGCGGTATGGGAAGCAGTCGTGAGGTTTTCGTAGCAGCTTTAGTGGAACCTGGATTTATTCTGAGCCTGGCCGTCCTGGCCCTGATGACAGAGACGACTTCGCTCGTGGGAATGAGCGCTGCGCTGCAAGGGCTATCCATCTTTGAAACGCCCCGGATTCTTGCCTTGTTCGCTCTTTTTGTGATCGTCATCGCCGAGCTGGGGAGGATTCCGGTCGATAACCCCGATACCCATCTGGAATTGACGATGATTCACGAAGGAATGCTCTTGGATTACTCGGGCCCCTCTTTAGGTTTTCTGACTTGGGCGGAACAGTTGAAGCAATTGCTTTTGCTGCAACTGCTGGCTTTCTTGATTTTACCTGTGAATATTCAGGTTATGAACAGCTGGAGCGGGGGAATTCCTTTTGGGATATTGCTTAGCCATGGAATTCTCCAGATCGGTTTCCTCGCTTTACTGGGTACCTTCTTTGCTACCCTGGAGAGCATCAATGTTAAAGTCAGACTTTTTCGGATTCCCAATGTCCTGGCTATGGGTTTGGCCGCGGCTGTCTTGGCTCTCTTAACTCTTTGGATTACGAAAGGGGGGATATGACGTGGAAGGAACGTTGGAAAATCTTCAACAGCTGGTGCTCTTTGCTCTTTTAGCCCTCGGTCTCTATATAGTCGGTTGTGTCAAACTGAAGAAAGCCCTGATGGGTTGGACTTGGCAGGCAGTATTTCTCTCAGCGCTGATTTTCCTGGAAGGAGTAAAAGAATCCGAATGGGAGATCCTTGCCATTGCTCTCCTCTCTTTATTGGTCAAGGGAGGAGTGATTCCTTGGGTGCTAAAACGTACCGCCGATCTATCCCACACCCAATGGGTAGGAGAAGTCTTTCTTCACCGAACCTCTTCCCTGGTGGCGGCAGCGGCCTTAACCATCCTGGCCTATGCCATAACTCAACCGCTGCTCTCCTTAGTGGAGCCTGCACTGCGTAATGGTTTGGCCATTGCTTTTGCCTTGCTTTTTTATGGGCTGTTGCTTATGGTGATTCGCAAAGTAGCCTTGGTTCAAGTAGTAGGAATTCTCTTGATTGATAATGGAATCTTTTTAGCGGGTTTCCTGCTCACCAGCGGTATGCCTCTTTTAGTGGAAGTAGGGGTGATCTTCGATGTTTTAATCGGGGTTTTAATTTTAGGGGTCCTGGCCCAGCGGATGATTCTGAAGTTTGACTCGCTGAATGTTGAGCGGCTTAATTCTTTGAAAGGGTAGGAAAGCTGAATGTTTATAGTTGTTGCCATTGTGGCAGCTTTTTGTATGTTGATCTCCACAAGCAGCCGGGCATTGAGGCTGTTCAATAGTTTGGCGCTCATAGCCCTGCTTGGGCTGGCTGGGGAAATGATTCTGCGGGTGTTCGGCCAGGGCCCGCAAAGCATTTGGGGAGGATTTTTTTCCTGGGATGCTTTGAGTGCCTTGCTTCTCGGTGTGATTGTGGTGATTGCCGCTTATGTGATTGTGTATTCCTTTTCTTATATGGAGCATGAGGTAGCAGCAGGGAAGGTCCCCCAAAGCCGGCTGCCCCGGTATTACTTCTGGGTCTGGATGTTTATCGGTACCATGCTTTGGGTGGTCAGTACTCCCAACTTGGGACTCTTGTGGGTAGGCATAGAAGGGACGACGTTGGCGACGGCTCTCCTGGTGGGCTTTTATCGGGAAAAAACCGCTGTTGAAGCCGCCTGGAAATATATCGTTCTTTGTACGGTGGGCATCAGCTTTGCTTTGTTGGGAACGATGATTCTCTATGCAGCATCAGGGCGGATCAATGGCTATAGCCTGGCTGCTCTGGACTGGAGACTTCTGGTGGGAATGGCCCCCCAATTGGATCCGGCCTTAGTCAAGTTGGGCTGTATTTTTGCTTTTATCGGATATGGGGCTAAGGTTGGCTTTGTTCCTATGCACCCCTGGCTGCCGGATGCCCATAGCCAAGCCCCTTCTCCGGTCAGTGCCTTATTATCCGGGGTTTTGCTTAACTGTGCTCTATATGCCATTCTGCGCTGGCATATCCTGGTCCGCCAAACAGGTCTGGGCCCGGATTTTTCCGGAAAGCTGCTGCTTGTCTTTGGATTAATCTCTCTTGGTGCTATGGTGGCTTTTATTCTTTTGCAAAAAGACATTAAACGCCTCCTGGCTTACTCCAGTGTGGAGCATATGGGGATTATCGCTTTGGGCTTGGGACTGGGCACTCCTCTTGCTGTGTGGGGGGCCTGTTTTCATCTCATTCTTCATGCATTGACAAAGGCCAATCTCTTTGTGGTTGTTGGCCGTGTGGTGCAGATGATGGGTACTCGCCAGATCCCCAAGATTCGAGGTGTTATGAGCTTATGGCCTTATACGGGTGGGATTCTGTTTATGGGTTTGCTGGCTATTACGGGGATGCCGCCCTTTGGAACCTTCCGTTCTGAAATCAGCATCATGGCCGGATTCTTCCAGAATCATCACCCGATCTTAGGTTTTCTAACGGCTTTATTTTTAGCGGTTATTTTTGCGGGGTTCCTTTATCACTTTTTGGGGATGCTGTTTGGTACACCGGGTGAACGCTGCTTGAAAGATAAGGGAGAAGGCAAAGAAGTGCTTTGGTTAGCTGTTCCCATGATTCTGGTCCTGATGTTGGGAGTGTTCGTTCCGGAACCCCTCAACCAGGCCTTAAATCAGGTTGTGGAATTGATTCTGGGAAGGGGTGGGGAGTATGGAGAGTTCGGCAAGCTTACGCAATTATTTTGAAGAGCGGGTACTTAAGCAACCGGAGGATTTTTCCTTTGGTCTCTGGACAAAAAATGAAGGACTGGTTTGGCTGAAGCCTGCTTGCCTGCCTGAGGTCATGGAGCAGCTCTGGCTGAAGGTTCCAAGCCGTCCTTTGCTGATGACCCATGTAGGAAATGATGAACGCAGCTTAGGTCATGGTTTTGTGATCTATCTGCTCCTCCAATTCCCCGGTGATTTCACCCTTACTTTAGGAGCCCGGGGAATCGAGAAGAGCTTTCCTTCCTTAACCCTTCTTTGTCCGGCTCTGAACTGGCCGGAACGTGAGGTAAGGGATCTGCTGGGGCTTCACCCTGATGGGCATCCTGATCCGCGCCCTCTCGTTCTTCATCCGGGCTGGACAGAAGGTTTCTATCCTTTGCGGAAACCTTGTCCTGAGACCCCCGTCTCTATAGGCGGCGAATGCCCAGGGGAGGCACTGAAAGAAGTCTCCTTCAACCCTCAGCCCCTTTCTTTCACTGAAGCTGAAGGTGAGGGGACCTTCGAAATTCCGGTAGGACCTGTTCATGCCGGGATCATTGAACCGGGTCATTTCCGCTTTCAAACCATTGGGGAAACGGTTCTGCATCTTGATGCCCAGCTTTTTTATACTCACAAAGGGATTGAGAAGCTTCTGGAAGGCAAGGATCTTGAAGAAGGATTAAAAATTGTGGAGCGGGTGTGTGGAGTGTGTGCGGTCAGTCATGCCCTGGCCTATTGTGAAGCGGTGGAGAAGCTTAAGGGGATGGAGGTTCCCCGCTGGATATTGGGCTGGCGGACTGTGCTGGCTGAGCTGGAAAGGCTTTATAATCACGTGGGGGATATCGGCAACCTCTGCGCCGGAGTGGGCTTTGCCCTGGGCAATGGGAATGCTTTGCAGAATAAAGAGCAGCTCCAGCGTCTCAATCATCAGTTATTCGGGCACCGTTTCCTGCGGGGAAACATCACCCCCGGTGGAGTCAAGAAGATCCCCCAACGGGAGGAAAGGGCATACCTGCAGAGGCGGTTGGCTGAGCTGGAGCAGGATTTTGAAGAGTGGCTGCCGCTGATTCTGGAGCATGACGGGTTTCGCCAGAGAGCGATAACCACCGGAGTTCTAAGCAAGCAAAGTGCCCTGGACCTGGGAGTCACCGGTCCGGCGGCTCGTGCCTCAGGAATCTCCCAGGACTGGAGGGAGCGCCATGCTCATCTTTTGTATGAGGAGCTGAAGGTGGAGCCTCAGGTGGAGCAGGAAGGGGATGTCTGGAGCCGGCTGATGGTTCGGGTGCGGGAAGTGAAACAAAGTTTTGCCTTACTTGCTGAACTTCTTGAGGGAGATTTTTTACAGGATACAGTGGAGCAGGGCGGTTCTGCTCTTAACGGTTCAGAACCTTTTTCACCCCAGCCCTATTCTTTCGCCTGGGGTTGTGCCGAATCTCCCCGGGGAACGGATGTTATCTGGCTGATGCTGGATGATGAGGGGAAGATTTATCGCTGCCGGATTCGTTCAGCCTCCTATGCCAATTGGGCTGCAGTTCCCTTGGCTGTGCAGGGGAACATTGTTCCGGATTTCCCGTTGATTAATAAGAGCTTTGAGCTATGCTACAGCTGTTGTGACCGTTAGGAAGGGAGGAAAAGCTCATGTGGAATTTGCTGAAACGAAGCTTGAAGATGGGTCGGTTAAGTGAAAAACGATTGGAGCAGGGCGAGGCCCACCTCCGTTCCCTCCGTCAATCCTGGCATATTCGGCACCTGGATTGCGGTTCCTGCAACGGGTGTGATTGGGAAATGTCTGCCCTTCTCAACCCCATCTATGATTTGCAGCGCTTTGGGTTGGATTTTGTGGCTTCTCCGCGCCACGCGGATATTCTGATGTGCACCGGCCCCATGTCCACTCATCTGATTCAGGCTGCGCTGGCAACCTATGAAGGGACCCCCAACCCCAAAAAGATCATTGCCGTAGGGGATTGTGCCCTGGATGGGGGAATGTTTAAAGAGGCTTATGCAGCCCATAATGGTGTGGGAGAAGTGTTACCTGTGGATATCAAGATTCCGGGCTGCCCTCCTTCACCGGATGAGCTGCTGAAGGTCCTGCTTCAGTTAAAATGAACAGATGTAGAATCAGGACATAATCCGTAAGATCTTTTGCCTGCTTTGTCCTTCAAGCTTGGACTATTTAACCTCCTTCCTTCATAAACATGGTTTTAGAAGGGAGGAGGTTATTTATGTTGGATAAACTCACCAAAAATGTAGGGGAAGCGCTGGATTTTCCCCCGGATGTTGCCGGAAACGGGCCGCGTATTACTGTTACCGGCCGTCAGGAAGTTCTTGTGGAAAACTACTTGGAAATCGTTGAATTTACGCCAGAAGAGATTCTTTTACATACAACGGAAGGCCAGTTAACGATTACCGGCAAGGAACTTGTGCTTAAGACAGTATTGGCAACAGAGCTATGGATTGTCGGACAATTTACAGCTTTAGCCTATGCGCAAGGTTGAGTTTTTGTATACTATAGAGGAGGGGACTCCAAATGATTGCTAGGTTCCGAGAGTTTCTGCAAGGGCGTGTTCTTTTTGTGGCCCGGGGAAATCAGCTGCCTCGATTTATTAATGAGGGAATACGCCAGGGCATTGTATTCTATAAAACCCAGCGCTCAGAAAAAGGCGTAAGAGCCCAAGTGAAGATTCAGGACTTCCGCCGCTTAAAGCGGCCTGCCCGCCTGACTCATACCCGAGTGCGCATCGTGGCAAAATACGGATGGCCTTTTGTAGCCGCACGCTGGTGGCGGCGGAAGTTCTTATTGGCTGGGATTATGATTATCGGTGTGGCACTGGCTGTCTTGTCCCAGATGATTCTTTCTATTTCCGTGTCGGGGAATACGACGATTTCCAGTCAGGAGATTTTTGACAGCGCCGAAAAACATGGGCTCAAGACGTGGACGCGGCAGGATTCCGTGGATTTAAATGAAGTTTCCAAACTATTGGTTGAGGAATTCCCGGATGCCGCCTGGGTCGGTATCAGCAAACATGGCACTCGTGTGGAGATTAAAGTAGTGCAAAAAGTCCGTCCTCAGGTTCCGGGTGAAGCTGGGAATTTAGTAGCCAGCAAGGCTGGATTGGTTCAGCAGGTTATGGTCATCCAAGGGACTCCGCTGGTTCATGAAGGGGAAATTGTCAAGCCGGGGCAGGTCCTGATTCAAGCACCAAGAGCTATCCACAATCCCAGCGCCAGACCGCGAACGGACCGCCAGCTGCAACAAAAGGATTATATTCCTGAAATAGTTCCCGCTGCTAAAGGCTTTGTACGCGGGAGGGTCTGGTACAGTGCCGAAGCTGTGGTGCCTTATGATGAGGAACGGATCATTGAGAGTGGAAATGTTGCCAAAGGCTGGGGTATAAAATTCGGTGCACGAGTCATAATGGTAACAACACCGGAATCGCCTTTTAATTTGGTCAAAGAGGAAGTTCAATATCATGGGGTAACCTTATGGAGGAATTGGCGACTTCCTGTCGAAATAGTATCTGTGCAGTATAATGAACTGCAGAAGAAGCAGATTGAACGAAATGAAATGGAAGCTCGCCAGGCCGCAGAGGAATTGGCACGGGCGGAAGTCCATGAGACGATTTCCCCGGGAGCTCGTATTCTGGAGGAAAAGGTTCGTGTCTTGGAACAGGCTGACGGTGAGCGCGTGCGCATTGAAGTAGAGTCGTATGAGGATTTAGCGGTTTACCCGGAGGAATAATTCGTGTAGGAGTTTTAGCACCAGGGGGCGAAAAATTGACGAAAGAAGCAAAGGTCTATTTGCAGGATGCCACTGAAGCAATGAACTTGCTTGGGACGGAAGATGCTCATTTGAAGATGTTGGAGAAACACTTGGGGACACGGCTGGTGGTGCGGGGGGAAGAAATGACCATTACCGGAAGTGTCGATGAGGTTGACAAGACGGAAGCTGTGGTTAAGGAGCTGTTGGACATGGTTCGGCAAGGGCACCTTTTGACTCCCGCAGGCGTTGCTTATGTTATCTCCCAAGTGGAAGAAGGTCATGGTCAAGGCATGGCTGATGCTCTCGCCAAGGTTATTGCCACCACTCACAGGGGGCGCCCCATTAAGGCGAAGACATTGGGCCAGGCAAAGTACCTTGAAGCCTTAGAGAATCATTCCATTGTCTTCGGCATCGGACCGGCAGGAACAGGAAAGACCTATTTAGCTGTAGTGATGGCCGTATTGGCTCTGCGGGCTAAAGAGATTAACCGTATTGTACTGACCCGGCCGGCAGTTGAGGCGGGGGAAAAGCTCGGTTTTTTGCCAGGAGATCTGCAGGAAAAGGTGGATCCTTATTTAAGGCCTCTCTATGATGCTCTTTATGACTTGCTGGGGCCGGAGACGACACAGCGCTATGTTGAAAAGGGGACCATTGAGATTGCTCCTTTAGCCTATATGCGGGGCCGTACTCTGGATGATTCTTTTATGATTTTGGACGAAGCTCAGAACACCACTCCTGAGCAGATGAAGATGTTCCTGACCCGCCTGGGGTATGGGTCCCATGCCGTGGTTACAGGAGATGTGACTCAGGTGGATTTGCCCCGGGGCCATTATTCCGGTTTAAAAGAAGTCCAAAATATTCTCAAAGGCCTACCGGATATTTCTTTTCATTACTTTACTGCTGCCGATGTAGTACGCAATCCTCTCGTTCAAAAAATTATTCAGGCTTATGAAAAGGCTGAAGAAACTTCAGAACCAGGTCAGTGAAAGAAGGATGCGTTTGAACATTCGTAGATTAGGCTCCTTAAAGCTTTTTTCTGATATAAGCACCACTTGGCGGCATATCCAGGTACTGGTGGTGTGTTTTGTGCTGTTCACAAGTATTCTGTCTTCAGGACTCTTTGTCTCCAAACTTCACCTGAAGTTGGGTGATCCCAGCCCTCAGCTTGTGACGGCTCCTTATGAAAAGAATATTGAGGATTTAAAAAAGTATTACCAGGATCAAGAAGCGGCGGCGGAGGCGGTTAAGCCGGTTTATACCCAGGATGAAGAGTATCTGACCAGCATTTCCCGGGATTTGAGCACGGCTTTTACTGCTTTGGAGGAAGCAATAGCCAGTGATGAAGATAAGGCAGATGTGCTGAAAAAACTGCGTCAAGTTGCTCCTTTTAATGTTCTGCCCCAGGAAGCACTGGAAGGCCTGTTGGATTCCTCCCTGGATTTATTGGAAGAAAAAGAGCAGAAAGCCACGGAAGTTATTTTAGTGAATGCCCGCGGTAAGGAGACAGGTGCCCACACACCTCAAGATGTCCCTGCCTTACGCCAAAAGATTAAGCAGGATATTAATGAAGCCTCTTTCCCGGACGAGTTCAAGGCTTTTCTCAACGAGTTCGTGGATGCTAAAATCACTCAGCCCACCTTGCTGGAAGATACAGAGGCTACAGAGAAATTAAGGCAGAACGCACGGGCTTCGGTACTCATGGAATCGCAGCGTTATAAAGCCAATCAAAAGATCGTCGGACCGGGAGAAATTGTTGACGAGAAAATCATGCAGGTTCTGGTGGGCTACGGACTGGTTGAGAACCAGTCTCCTTGGCGTTCTGTTGCCGGTATCGCCTTGATTGTCTTAGCCAGTATCGTTACTATGACATTTTATGCTCATCAATACCGGAAAAACGTTTCCGATATATCTAAAAAACTGCTGCTCATTGCTTTAATGATGTTCCTGGTCCTTGCTATGGGGAAAGCGGTCATCTCCCTGAATCTGGGGGATGCCGAATATAATGCCATGACCGGTATCTTGATCCCTGTGGCCTGGGCTACTATGACCATCGCCATTCTGGTGGATGTGGAGATAGCTTATTTTTCGGCGGCACTTTTGTCTGTATTTGTGGGTTTATTGGCTGATCCCACTATGTCTACCCATTCAGGTTGGCTGATTGCTCTGATCGCCTTGTTTGGCGGCTTTATTGGTGTTCATAGTGTCTCCCTATTAAGCCAGCGATCCGATTTGGCCCGGGCGGGACTTTATATTGCAGCATTCAATGTGCTTACGGCCAGCTGTATTGCTTTAATCTCAGGAATGGGTATCTCTGCCTGGCTGATCAGCATCGGTTTAGGGATTGTGAACGGGATTTTTTCCTCAGTTCTTGCGGTGGGAACTCTTCATTGGTTTGAGACTGGTTTTGGAATTACCTCGGCAGTACGCTTATTGGAACTCTCCAATCCTAACCGCCCCTTGTTGAAGCGGCTTTTGATGGAGGCGCCGGGTACTTATCACCACAGTGTGCTGGTGGGCAACCTGGCGGAAGCAGCGGCAGAAGAGGTACAGGCCAATGCGATTTTGGTTCGGGTAGGAGCCCTATACCACGACATCGGCAAACTGAAGAGGCCTTATTTCTTTATTGAGAATCAGTTCGCCCAAGATAATCCTCATGATAAAATAGCTCCCACTCTCAGCGCCTTGATCATCACCTCCCATATAAAAGACGGGCTGGAGATGGCCAAGGAAGAAAATCTGCCTCAGGTCCTCCAGGACATTATTGCCCAGCACCATGGGGATAGTGTCGTCAGCTTCTTCTACCATAAAGCTATGGAAGATAACGCTAATGTCCCCGAAGAAGCGTTCCACTACGAAGGGCCTAAGCCTCAGACCAAAGAGGCCGCCCTGGTCCTTCTGGCAGATAGTGTGGAAGCGGCAGTTCGTGCTATGAAACAGCCCACGCCAGGGCGTGTTGAAGGCTTGGTTCGTAAAATCATCAAGGACAAGCTTAATGATGATCAGCTTAGTCAGTGTAATTTGACCTTCCAGGATTTGGATAAAATTGCCACCGCTTTTGTCCGGATTTTGAGCGGCATCTTTCATTCCCGGGTAGAGTACCCCGATATGCATACCAAACAGCTGCCGGAACCGGGGAAGATTGAGGATGTCCGGGAGATGGAGCAAGAGGAGCTTGCTGCGGAAGGAGAATCCGCGGAAGCAAAAGGAGAATCCAAGACGGAAAAAGCGGATAATTCGTAATGGAAGGGGGTGAGGAGCCGTTTAGGCGGTTCCGCACCGATGTATTTGGATATTAATTGGGAAGAAGACTCCATTCCTGAAAATGAGCGTGGATCACTTACAGGGCTTTTAGAGCAGGGAATTGCCAAGGCCGTCCATTTATCCGCGGAGTCCGAGGAGGCTGAGGTCAGCCTGACCTTAGTGGATGATGCCAGAATCCATGAACTGAATCGAGATTATCGTGGCGTGGATCGGCCAACCGATGTGTTGTCCTTTGCCCTGCAGGAGGAAAGGTCGGATGAACCGGACATCCTGGATTACGAGGACCATCTGCTTGGTGATATAATTATTTCAGTGGAGCGGGCCAGAGCTCAGGCTATTGATTATGGACACTCCTTTGAACGGGAACTGGTCTATTTAGCGGTCCATGGAACTCTCCACCTTCTGGGCTATGATCATATGGAAGAAGAGGATAAAGAGGAAATGCGCCGGCAAGAAGAAGCAGTAATGAGTCAAATCGGTCTTTTGCGTTAAGGTAAAGGAAGATGACTATGGGACAATATCATAAAAAACCTTCCAACTGGGAAAGCTTTGGCGATGCTTTTCAGGGAATTCTCTATAACTGCAAAACCCAGAGACATTTTCGCTTCCACTTATGCACCGCCGCATTAGTTCTGCTCATTGCTGCTTGGCTGGGACTGGAGCGCTGGGAATGGGTGATTTTGCTGCTGACCATCGGCAGTGTCATGGCAGCAGAAGCTTTTAATACGGCGGTGGAGCTTGCCGTAGATTTAGCTGAACCAAACTTCAACCCACAGGCCGGCCTAGCCAAAGACGTAGCGGCCGGGGCGGTTTTGATCACGGCGATTATAGCGGTTGCTGTCGGGGTCGTGATTTTTGGGCCTCGTTTAGCCGGCCTGCTTGGGCTGAGTTGAAAAAGGCCTTCGGAGGCGGAGTTTCCAGAAGGCTCCGGATGTCGTCGGGAGTCACCGGATGTCTCCAGGATTTTGCTTTACATCGGTCGCTCCATAAGCTGCGCGGACAAAACTAACGCTCAAGCCCTCCGCTCCGAAAGGTGCCCCGCCAAATCGCTCCTCGAAAGCACTGCTTTCGCACTTGTTCTCAATGGCGGGTTGGAAATGTCCTGTTTCCAACCTTTCTCTGCTGCAGGCTTTTCGCGAAGTTTTGTCTCCGCTCGCTTAAATTCGCTTCCTACCGTAAGGCAAAATCCTTGGGCTGCTTTTCGGGCCTGAGCGAGTGGGGCGTTGTGGGAATGCGGGGCAGGAAGCTTTGCCTGAGCGGCTTTTTCCGCCTTTACCGACGCCGCTTAAGCGGCAGAGTCGGCTGCTGGGAGAAAGCTCCAGGAAAGCTGGACAGCAGAGCTTAAGAAGACCAGCAAACATGACTTTGAAAAAGCCCTGTAAGCCGTAGCTTTACGGACAAAATCCAAGATTCAGGGCTAAGCCCCAAGAGCCAAGCAAACGAAAGGAGCCGCTATGGACTCACCAGAACAAATTTCTCCAGAGCTAATCGAAGAACTAATCCGCCGGGCCCAGAAAGCCTATCAAAGCGCCTATGTCCCCTATTCCAACTATCCGGTAGGAGCTGCTACCCTTTGGGAATCCGGGCGCATCATCGCCGGATGTAATGTGGAAAATGCCAGCTATGGCTTGACTATCTGCGCGGAGCGCAATGCTGTTTTCCACAGTGCCTATCATGGAGAGCGCCGCTTGAAGGCGGTGGCGGTGGCAGTGCCCACGGATGCCTTTCCTTCGCCCTGCGGTGCCTGCCGCCAGGTGTTGCGGGAGTTTTCCCAGGATTGCCTGGTTATTTTAGTCAATGGCAAGGGGCAAACTAAGATGACCCGCTTGAGCGTTTTGCTTCCCGATTCCTTTGGCCCTGAATTCTTAGGTTAAGCCTTGGCTGGAATTTTTCTAAAACGGTCAGAAAGTATAGGCTGGCGCTGGATAACTTTGCAAGCATAAGTGCAACCAGCGCCTTTGCCTCATTTACGAGCATGGGGTTAAGGCAAACAAAGTATGAAGACAATATCTTCGGGCGAGGTGGGTTTTCTTATTCAAACAGGACTAGTCCGTTAAAAATTGCCCTTTACGAAATTTGCGAAGCTAGCTTAGTAAAATTCAGAATGGCCGGATTTTCAACTACCTTTGCAGCCTATCCCTATAACATAGATACCAAAGCAGTCATAACGATTAAACATTAAGGAAGTGAGCAAATTTGCACGGTTCTGAACCTAATAGAGATTTTCGCTCGGGATTTGTCACAGTGGTTGGCCGTCCTAATGCCGGAAAATCTACATTACTTAACCAACTTTTAGGGCAAAAGATTTTAATCATGTCCGATAAACCTCAGACCACCCGGAATAAGATTCATTGTATACTGACCGAGGAAAGAGGGCAGGTCGTTTTTCTGGATACGCCGGGAATTCATAAGCCTAAGCACAAGCTGGGCGAGTTTATGGTGGATTCGGCTTTGGAATCCCTTCGGGAAGTGGATCTTATCCTGTATATGGTGGATACGACCGCTGAGTTTGGTGCCGGCGAGGAATACATATTAGAAAATCTCAAGCACGTAAAGACTCCCTGTATTCTTCTGCTGAATAAAATTGATCTTATTGAAAAAGATAAATTATTAAAGCTTATTAAGGACTACTCTGCTTTGAAAGATTTTCTGGCGATTCTTCCTATTTCAGCTAAAACCGGAGAGAATAAGGATGAACTGCTGAAGCTGATTTTCAAAGAAATGCCTCAAGGGCCTATGTATTATCCTGAGGATGAAGTCACGGATCAGCCGGAACGCTTTATTATGGCAGAGCTGGTGAGAGAAAAGGTGCTTCAGCTTACCCGGGACGAAGTTCCTCATTCTATTGCCGTCGTTGTGGAGAGTGTGGAAGAAAAGAAAACCCTGATCAAGGTCCGCGCCCTGATTGTAGTGGAACGGGATTCCCAAAAAGGCATTATCATCGGTCATGGGGGAAGTCTCCTCAAAGAAATCGGTCGTTTGGCCCGCCAGGATATTGAGACCCTGTTGGGCAGCAAGGTCTTTCTGGAGCTCTTTGTCAAGGTTGAGAAAGATTGGCGCAATCGGGGAAGGAGTCTCCGGGAATTCGGATATTCGGATCGGAGTTAGAAAGGATGAGAACAATGAACTTAGCAGGCATGATCGATCATACACTTCTCAAACCGGAGGCTACAGAAAAAGATATTGTGAATCTATGCCATGAAGCCAAGCAGCACAAATTTGCCACAGTCTGTATTAATCCGGCCTATATCTGCACTGCCGCCAAGCTTTTACACGGCAGCGGTGTGGGAGTAGCCACAGTCATCGGCTTTCCTTTGGGAGCGACCATGACGGAGATTAAAGTTCAGGAAATTTTCGCCGCTAAAGCACATGGTGCCCGGGAAGTGGATATCGTGATCAATATAGGCTGGGCGAAATCGGGCAATTGGGAAGCTGTGGCGAAAGATATAACACGGGCTGTGGAAGCGGCTCATTGCTGTGGTGTCACGATCAAGGTCATCATTGAGACCTCTTTGCTTACTGAAGAGGAGAAGCAAAAGGCGGCAGAGATCGTCAAGGCATCGGGAGCGGACTATATCAAAACGTCCACAGGCTTTGCCGGCGGCGGAGCTACAGTGGAAGATGTACGCAATCTGAAAGCCTGGGTGGGTCAATCCGTCAAAGTGAAGGCTTCGGGAGGAATACGTTCCCGTGAGACCGCGTTACAGATGGTGGAGGCCGGAGCTGATCGCCTGGGAACGAGTTCCGGCGTGCAAATAATCACGGTATAAGAACGGGATATTTACAAAGACTATGAGGTGAAGATGTGGGAGTTTACCACGCCGATGCTTTGGTGATTCGAAGCCGGGAGTATGGAGAATCAGACCGTTTGCTCACTTTATTTTCAAGAGAATACGGGAAAATCCAAGCTGTTGCCAAAGGGGTGCGTAAACCGAAAAGCCGTCAAAGAGCAGGAGCCCAGCTGTTTACCTATGCAGAATACCTATTACATAAAGGTAAGTCACTGGATACTGTCAACCAGGTCAGCCCCAGGGAGAGCTTTCCCCATTTATGGACGGACTTAGATATGAGCATGGCGGCTACGGCAATGGCAGAGCTTCTTGATCTGGCAACTCTTCCCGGACAACCTCATCCGGAACTGTTTACCCTCACCTTTTCCAGTTTATTTCTCGTGGAAAGCTGTGATCCGGCTTTGGTTCAGTGTACCTACGCTTTGAAGCTGATGAATTATCTCGGCTATCGCCCGCGTTTAGTGGAATGTGCCGAGTGCGGGCAAAGAGTTCAAGGGGAGCGGTTATTATTCAGCCCGGACGCCGGTGGGGTAGTTTGCCGCCAATGTCAAACTCAGGGAAGTTCTCCCGCCGTCGGGAGATGGGTCAGTGGGGGAAGCCTAGGGCTAATGCGCCAGCTTCTTCAAGGAGAGCTGGAAAAATTGAACCGGCTGCGCTGGAACCAATGGAGCAAAAAAGAGATCCTTGAGGTTTCACAGTATTTTTGCGAACAAACCTTAGATAAATCCTTAAGATCTTGGAGTATGGGGAACCGCTTGGTCAACGTGGGACAAAACCCAAGCGGAAAGGATGATTTAAATGAGCGAAGAGATGTGGACGGAACTGGAGAAAGTTGATATTCTGTGCGACCGCTTAAATCTAAGCTATGAAGAAGCCCGCCGTGCCTTGCTAAGGTCCAACGGGGATGTGATTCAAGCGTTGGCGGATTGCGAAAGAGAGAAAGCCCTTGAAAATGGGATGGTGGGAAAGATGTGGAGCGGCACCAAGAATCGTTTCAACAAGCTTTGGCAAACCCAGGTTAAACTCAAGCACAATGACCATACCGTATTCAGTATCTCTGCTCCCCTTGGCCTTGCCATAGGCTATATGGTGTGGAGACGGCCTGCTCTGCGGGTGCTCGGCTTGGCGGGAGCAGCCATGGCAGCTATGCAGAATTATGAACTGGAACTGGAGTCCATGATGGATGATCATGAGTTTGAACCCTATTATCATGCATCTTACCCCATGAGCTATCATGAAAATGAAATAGGACTTCAATAGGCAAAAGACTTCGGAGAAATGTACTCTCCGGAGTCTTTTCTTATTGAAGCCTTCAGTGCTTATCTGTATTATTTACGGAATAAACAGAAAGTAACTGAAAGTTATCACTTTCTTTATTGTCTAAATTATTTGACAATTCTTATGTCCTATGGCAGAATAGAAAATATATTTTTTCGTTATTGAAAATAAATCTAAAATTCATAGGGGTGATTTTTGACGTTTAAATAAGAGATAGTTATTTAAAATATTCACATACAAAACTGCTTTCTTAACACTAGAAAAGACAGTTAAAGAGGGGTTTTACGTAAATTTTTGTTTCGGCGAAAGCCGGGGCAATTGTAATAATAAGAGGGGGAGAGTAAATGGAAGTAACTCGTCGTGGGTTCCTTAAGCTTTCTGGGGCATCCCTGTTTGCTTTGGCTTCCGGTCTTGGCTTTGATCCACAGATCGCCCAAGCCCAGGGATTTAGTCTTAGAATTGAAGGAACAACTAAGATTCCTAGCATTTGCCATTTCTGTTCCGGCGGGTGCGGTTTGCTGCTTCATATTAAAGACGAAAAACTCGTTTATCTGGATGGAGACCCGGATAATCCGGTGAATTCCGGTGCCTTGTGTCCGAAAGGGGCCAGTTTGGGTCATGTGGCCAATGCCAAGGACCGTGTCACAAAGCCCAGATACAGAGCTCCCGGGTCCAGCGATTGGCAGGATATTTCCTGGGATGAAGCGATTAATAAGATCGCCTCAAAGATCAAGGAAGTTCGTGACACAACCTGGATGGCTACGGAAGAAATTGGTGGTACAGCCTACAATGTAAACCGCGCTGATGGCATTGCCGTTCTCGGTTCAGCCGAAGTGGATAATGAAGAATCCTACCTGATCAAGAAACTGTCCGAGCTCATCGGAACACCTTATAACGAACACCAGGCCCGGATATGACACGCTCCCACGGTGGCAAGTTTGTCACCTTCATTTGGCCGCGGAGCTATGACCAATTCCTGGACGGATATGCAAAACACGAAATGCTTCCTGATTGCGGGCAGCAACTGTGCGGAGAATCATCCCATAGCTATGCGTTGGATCAATAAAGCCAAAGAAAACGGCGCCAAGGTGATCGTGGTGGATCCGCGGTTTACCCGTACCGCCTCCCAAGCAGATATCTTTGCCCAGGTTCGTCCCGGTGCGGATATTGCTTATTTAAATGCAATCATCAATTATATCTTAGAGAACAAACTCTATGATCAAGACTATGTACTCAACCATACCAATGGGCTGTACAAGATCAGTAAAGACTTTAAATTTGCCGATGGACTGTTTTCCGGATTTGATCCCGAGACCAAAAAGTATAATTTTGACAGCTGGGCTTATCAGCTTGATGCCGAAAACAAACCGGTGAAAGCGGAAAGTCTGGATGATCCTGATTGCGTATTTGGCAAGCTTAAAGAGCATTTCTCCCGTTACACTCTGGAAGTAGGGGCCGATATCAGCGGTATACCTGCTGAAAAAATTAAAGAAATTGCTGATACCTTCTGCAATACCAGACCAGGCAGCATTCTTTATGCACTGGGCATGACCCAACACACCACCGGCGTTCAGGGAATCCGCAGTTACGCGATCATCCAGCTGCTTTTGGGCAACGTAGGTAAAGCAGGCAGCGGCATCCAAGCCTTGCGTGGTGAGCCCAATGTTCAAGGCTCCACCGATATGGCCAATCTCTTTAATAACCTGCCGGGTTACTTGCCGGCCCCGGTTCATACGGATAAGGATCTGCGCAGTTATCTGGTGCGCAGCGGCTCGGCTTTTGAAAGGCATATTATCTCTCAGCTCAAAGCTTGGTTTGGCGAAAATGCCACCAAAGAAAATGATTATTGCTTTAATTACCTGCCTAAGTACAACTCAGGCAAGAACTACAGCATGGTAAAACTTTGGGAAGCTGCCAATAGCGGACAATTCAAAATGCTGCTTAATTTTGGCTCGAATTCCATGGTATCCATCCCTAACCGGCAAATCGTCCGTGAAGGCTTGGCAAAGCTGGATATGCTGGTCATCGCGGATGTTTATGAGGTTGAAACTGCCCAATTCTGGCGTGAAAAGGATCCGACCACAGGCGAGCTCCTGGTCAATCCGGCCAAAATCAACACAGAAGTCATCCTGCTTCCCGCAGCTTTCGTCTATGAAAAAGGGGGCACGCTATCCAACTCCGGCCGCTGGATTCAGTGGAAGGATGCTGCTCTGAAGCCGCCAGGGGAAGCTAAGCCTGACCTGGATATTCTGGATCATATCTACCATAAACTTAAAGAACTTTATGCCGGCAGTACCGATCCTAAGGATGAACCCATTCTCAAGGCCCGGTGGGACTATGGTCATGAACCGGATCCGCTGAAAGTTCTCCAGGAGATCAGTGGTTATGATGAAACAACTGGTAAAGTGCTGCCTACCCTGGCTGATTATTTAAAAGCTCCTATCGGCTCAGCTTCGTCAGGCTGTTGGATTTATGCCGGTGTTACAGGCAATGGCAACCTGGCTGCCCGCCGGGACAACAGTGATCCCTCGGGGCTTGGTCTATACCGCAATTGGAGCTTCTCCTGGCCGGGTAACATCCGCATCCTTTATAATCGCGGCTCCTGTGATATGAACGGTCAGCCTCTGGATGAGAACCGCAAGCTGATTTGGTGGGATGCGGCCAAGAATTCCTGGGAAGGCAATGACGGTGCCGATGTGCCGGACAAAACCAAAGGCCCGGATACCCCGGAAGGGAAACAGGTTTTCCGCATGAATCCTGAAGGAGTAGGCCGCTTATTCACTGCGAAATATTTCAGTGGAATTCCTGCCACACCTGCAGCAGATGGCTTGCCCCATATTGGCGTTAGACCGGCCGGTCAATGTAATGACGGTCCTTTGCCGGAGTTTTATGAGCCGGTGGAAAGTCCGACGGTCAATAGTCTGCATCCGGATGTAAGCTCTAATCCTACCGTGCCCATCCCGAACTTCCTGCCTGGTGTTACGAACCATGGCAGCAAGGAAGATTTCCCTTATGTACTAACGACCTATGCCTTAGTTGAGCATTTCTGCGCCGGCGGGATCACGAGAAATATCCCCATGCTCAATGAGCTGATGCCTCAGCCCTTTGCCGAGATCAGCAAAAATCTGGCCCAAAAGATCGGAGTCAAAGAAGGGGACATGGTAGAAGTATCTTCTGCCCGTGGCAAAGTTCAAGTAGTCGCCCTGGTAACGGACAGAATTCAGACCTTAAAGATCAACGGTCAGGATTCCGAAACCATTGGTATGCCTTGGAGTTGGGGCTTCGCATCCCTAAGTCCCGGACCGACGACCAACAACCTGACCATCAGCGCCATCGATCCCACTGCAGGCACCCCGGAATATAAATGCTGCCTGGTCAACATAAGGAGGGCGTAGCAGATGAGTAAAAAAATGATTCTCGTGGACACCTCTAAATGTACCGGCTGCAAGGCCTGTTCCGCAGCCTGCAAGGAATGGAATGAGTTACCGGCTGTTAAGACATCATTGGTCAAAAGTTATCAGTCGACCAAAGATTTGGATCCTAACACCTACACTTATATTGCCTTCGATGAAAAGTACGAAAACAATACCATGCTTTGGATGATGCGGAAAGCTCAATGCTTTCATTGCGCCGATGCTGCCTGCTTAAAGGCCTGCTCCTCTGAGGCTATATCCAAAACGGAGACCGGATTTACGATCATTGATGAGGACAAATGCATCGGCTGCGGATACTGCGTGACCAACTGCCCCTTTGATATTCCCAGGATTGATCAGACAACCCAAAAGGCCACCAAGTGCACCGGCTGCTGGGAACGGGTGGAGAATGGCCTTGAGCCCGCTTGTGTCGCCATTTGCCAGCCGGGAACCCTGACCTTTGGGGATGATGCCGAAATGATGCAAAAGGCTGAACAGCGCTTGTCTGAGCTGAAGCAGAGATATCCCAAGGCCAATCTCTATGGCAAGGATGTGGTAGGGGGAACACTTTATAAGTATATCCTCCTGGATACTCCGGAATCCTATGGTTTGCCGGCCAATCCCACGGTTCCCTTTACCCTGACCCTTTGGAAGGATATCGCCCGCCCGCTGGGTGCGATTGCTTGCGGTGGCGCGGCGGCAGCAGTTCTTGTTGGAACTTTGGTCAATGTGGCTAAAGGAAATTACAGCAAGGATCATTTTGTTGAAGATGACCACCAGGGGAAAGGAGGGTCACTGTAATGGCGCAAAACTCCAAACAAGTCCCGGAAGGAAAAGTTCTGAGATTTACAGATGGGGAACGATTCAGTCACTGGGTTCATGCAGTTTCCTTTTTAATTCTTCTCTTTACGGGTTTAGCCGTTTTGTCGGTCACCTTCCGGCCGGCTATGGCCATCGTCGGAGGAATTGACAACGCCCGCATGATTCACCGGGTTGCGGCCCTCTTCTTCGCCGTTGCTGTCGGCATGAAGTTCTTTATCGGTGACACCAAGCATCACTGGGGGTGGATTCGTTCTGTCTTTACCTGGACGAAGGCCGATGTGATGCATGTCAAAGCCTTTGCCGTGGAATTCTTCGGCGGGCATGGCAATTACCCTCCCCAGGCAAAATTTAACGGAGGGGAAAAAATCAACTCCCTCTTCACCATTTTTGGCTCTATCTTTATCACCATCAGCGGGTTGATCATGTGGTTTCCCCAGTACTTCCCCATAGGCTTAGTGCGCATAGCCTATCCTGTTCACGACCTATCCATGATTTTCATGACCACCGCTCTGATCGGGCATCTCTACCTGGCCCTGATCCATCCCGAATCACGGGCTGCTCTGCCGGGCATGCTTAAGGGTTATGTATCCAAAGGCTTTGCTAAGTCCCATCATGGCGCCTGGTATGAGGAGATTGAAAAGCAGGAAAAGGCGGGGAAATAGGTTGATCAGCTGCTTATAATGATAGCTTCATCAGCAAATAAATGATCCGGTCTGCTGCCGGCCCGGGTGCCGGTTTGGGCTTAGGGGCTGGCGGCAGACTTTCTTTAGGAGGAAACGTTGTGCGGAAAAATATTCTGACCACTGAACAAGAAGAACAGCATTTGGTTGCAGTAAAAGATAACTATCTGAAGCTGCAGGGGGAAATAAAGCTTTGGCAGCAGGAGCACGCTTCCAGCCTGGCGGCTGATTTCCGGCTTGAACCTGCTTCCCCGCGGTTTACTTTGGATAATTTGCCTGAAGAAAGCATTATTGATTTGTGGCAAAGACTCAATCAAGTTGCCGATGAACCACAGGAAAAAGCTGATTTGCGCACCCTCCTGGAACAATTTAAGCAGGGCGAGTCTCTGGATAATGCAGCTGCTGCCCGATTGCAACTGGCTCTGGCCGGTGTTGCCCAGATGCTCTGCCAACACTTGGTTCCCAAACCCGGGGAAGATAATCAACCCTTTGGGACTTGCCCGGTCTGCGGAGAGAAACATTTTATGACCCTTTTGGCTCCGCCGGTCGGCAAACGCTACCAGCAATGCCTGGTCTGTGGTTATCAGCGACCTGTCGATGCCTCCGGCTGCGCTTGTTGCGGCAGCATGGATGCCAAAAAACAAACCTACCTTAAATCTGAACAGTATCCTGGGCTGGAAGTAGCAGTCTGTTCTGACTGTGGCTCCTATTTCAAACAGGTGGATCTGAGAAAATTAAGTGTCGACGATCTGGTCTGGGAGGATATACGGACTATGCCTCTCAACTATGCTGCCGAAAAATGGCTGGCCGGGCAACATGGTTGGAATTAGGGAACTTTAAAAAATTGAGTTGCCTATTTGAAAAGCATACCAGGTATGATATATAATACACTATGGGAATGGATGGATCCCGGTGGGTTCCGCGGACTTCAAATCCGTTGTCGGGTGGGTGATCCGGCCGAGGTAGGTTCGACTCCTACACATTCCCGCCAAAGAATGTAATAGTGGTGATTTGCGGACATGATCAATGCAGTGTGCTCTCTGCTCAATTCATGTCCCTTTGCTATGAGGAGGCACTGTTTTTGGAGAAGGATTTAGAACGATTAAAAGCGCTGAGAACCATCGCTCCGATGAATGAAATCCTGGATCATGCTGAAGTCGCGGCCTTGGCCGAGGGGATTGGCAAAGCTGTGCTTGGTGAAACAATAACCCAGGTCATCGATGATTACAGAAAACAGTTGCTTGGAGATAAGTCCTTTGCGGCATCTATGTCCCACCTGTCCCGCCAGGAGATCACCTTGCATTTGGTTCAGGAACTCAAAGATAAGCTCGACGCCCAGGATAGTACCTGCTTGAAAAAATTGATCAATGCCACAGGAATTGTCCTGCATACGAATCTGGGCAGGGCCCCTCTGCCGGATTCGGCCATCGGCTTAATTCAAGAAGTCAATGAAGGTTACAGCAACCTTGAATTTGATCTGGAAACCGGCAACAGGGGTTCCCGCCATACCCATATCGAACCTCTGATTACCCGTTTAACCGGTGCTGAAAGCGCCATGGTGGTAAACAATAATGCTGCTGCAGTGTTTATAAGCCTTAATACCTTAGCTAAGCAGAGAGACGTCATTATTTCCAGAGGGCAACAGGTGGAGATTGGCGGAAGCTTCCGTATACCGGATATTATCGCCTCCAGTGGCTGCACGATGATCGAAGTCGGCACAACGAATAAAACGAAACCAGATGATTATGCCAAGGCCATTACGGAAAATACGGCCGTGTTGTTGAAAGTTCATACCAGCAATTATAAAATCTCCGGCTTCACAGAAGAAGTGCCACTTCAGGATTTAGTGGAGCTGGGCAAAATAAAAAATGTACTGGTGATGGAGGATTTGGGCAGCGGCTGCCTTTATGATCTGAGCAAAATCGGACTGCCCCATGAACCAACTGTACAGGAAGTTATCGCTGGCGGTGCGGATCTTGTCACCTTTAGCGGGGATAAATTGCTGGGCGGTCCACAGATTGGTGTCATCGCCGGCAAAAAGGCTTTGATCGACAAGATTAAAAAGAATTCTTTTGCCCGCATTGTCCGTTGCGATAAAAGTTCTATTGCGGCTTTAACTGCAGTTTTGAAACTCTATATGAATCCTGAAAAAGCCCTTGCCCAGATCCCCGCCTTAAACATGCTGGCCTTAAAAGAGGCAGACTTGCTGCTGCGGGCAGAGGAGCTGGAGCGGCAGCTCCAGGCCGCCTTGGGTGAACGCTGTCAAGTGGAAATCGTGGATGTTCATGATGAAGCAGGGGGTGGCTCCTTGCCGGATGTTCTGTTAAAAGGCAAGGCTGTATCCTTAACGATCGACGGTTTATCGGCCAACCGGCTCCAGGAGCTCCTCAGACAAGAGCCCATCCCGATTATTTGCCGGATCGTTAAAGACAAAGTCCTGCTGAATGTCCGCACTATGTCGGAAAAGGAATTTCCCCTCATTACGCAAACCATGCAGAACATCGTGGGGTGAACTGATGAAAAAGATTGTCTTAGGAACCGCCGGGCATATTGACCACGGCAAAACATCCTTAGTGAGAAAACTGACCGGTATTGATACAGATCGCCTTGAGGAAGAGAAGCGGCGGGGGATGACCATTGAACTGGGTTTTGCCTCCCTGACTCTGCCCTCGGGTCAGATTGTATCCATCATTGATGTGCCCGGACATGAGAAATTCGTGAAGACTATGGTGGCCGGTGTCACCGGTATCGATCTTGTGATGTTGGTCATTGCCGCTGATGAAGGTATTATGCCGCAAACCAGAGAGCATCTGGATATTTTAAACCTGCTCAATGTTACAACCGGTGTCATCGCCCTGACCAAAACGGATCTTGTGGACGACGAGTGGCTGGAAATGATCATTGAAGATATCCGGAATGCACTGCAAGGGACAACTTTGGCGGAGAGCCCCATTGTCCATGTATCTTCCGTGACCGGGGAAGGGATTCCCCAACTGAGGGAAACCTTGGATCAGCTTGCCCAAAAGGTCCAAGTCAAGGAAAGTCAAGAATTATTCCGGCTGCCCATCGACAGAGTCTTTTCTATGTCAGGGCATGGGACGGTAGTCACCGGCACGATAACCAGCGGAGTGGTTCACAAAGGCGATACCCTGGCCATCTATCCTTCCGGACTTAATGCACGGGTCAAGGGAATTCAGGTCCATAATATGAGTGTCGACGAAGGGACTGCCGGCGATCGGTGCGCCTTGAATCTCACCGGAATCGAAAAATCTGAAATCCAGCGGGGCGACACCATTGCTCGTGAAGGAACCCTGATTCCAATCCGGATTGCGGATGTGCTGATTTATATCGTCAAAGGGAAAGGGAATTTGGTACACAATCAAAGAGTACATGTGCACACCGGAACGAAAGAGGTTCTGGCCCGGGTCAGGCTTCTGGGTACTGATGAGATCCCTGAGGGGGAGAAAGGTCACGCACAGCTGCGTTTTGAAGAACCCATCGTCATTCTGCGCAAAGACCGATTTATTATCCGCAGCTACTCCCCTGCTGTGACCATCGGCGGGGGCTGGGTTTTGTATCATACCACGAAAAACAGACAGCGGTTTTCCCCGGAAAGTATGAATGCTATGAGCATCGGTGAGCATGGCACCAGGGAAGAGCTAGTCACCTTAATCTTAAATTCCTCGGAAAAACCCCTTAGTTCGGGTGACCTTTGGCAGGCTTTGAATACGGAGCGGGCTGAATTACAGGAAACCCTGGATAAGGAAGTCGCTTCAGGAAAGTTAATTATCTTGAAGGAAACTCGTAAATACTTAAGCATCAACCAATATGAAAAATATTTTAATAAAATACAATCCGCCTTCCGGAAAATGTATCAGAAATATCCCTACCGCTACCAGATGGATAAGGAAGAACTGAAAAGCGGGGCTTTTTCCGGGATGGAGCCGAAAGATTTTGCAGCATTGCTGAATTATTTCCTTGCTAATCAGCGTTTGCTTGCGGATGGAAACTACCTGTCGGAACCTGACGGTAAAGCCTTAGCCAGAATTCTGGCAGCCAAGGAAACAGCCCTGATTGAAAAGGTGTTTTTAACTTATGATCTCAACACAGGAAGTATTCAGCAGGCCGCCAAAGATACAGCTATGAAAACAGGGGACGTTGAGGAAGTAGTGAAATTCCTGCTCAAATCAGGCAACCTGGTGGATCTGGGGCAGGGAATTCTCGTCCATAAAGAAGCTTTACAAAAAGTCTGCCAAATCGTCCGCTCGTTAATGGACGCCCAAGGAACCATCAGCGTGGCGGAAATCAGGGATGCCCTGAATATTGGCAGAAAGACCGTCGTCGCTTATTTGGAATACCTCGATAAACTGAAAATCACCCTAAGAAAAGAAGACGTTCGCATACCGGGAGCCCACTACTAGGGTGAATCAAGGGGACAGGTCCTGTTTTTCAATCCATGGATCAAGATGACAAATGGCAGTTCTTGGATTTTTGATAAAGGAAAAGGGCTGCTGCGGTTAAGGCAGTCTGGGATATGACAAAAGACGGCTTCCGTGGAAGTCGTCTTTTGTTACACCTGCGACGTTTGCTATGTATGATATGACGATTAATTTGAAAAATGGGACCTGTCCCTTTGATTCACCTGCGATGATTATTTAAAAACGGAGTTTGCGACAAGAGCCTTGTATTGCTCTTCGGTCAGATCACTATGATAGAAAAGCTTATAGTAGCGTGCTGTCTCTTGATAGAGATCGTACTGAGCTTGCTCCGGATAGAGCAGCTGGGTAAGCCAAATCATGCCAATATAGCGGTTGACTGAAGGTGGGTTGCCCATCCAGTTATAGGGACCCAGGGGAACTTCATAATATTTGCCGTTTTTGATGGCTTTTATTTCCTGCCAGGATTTTTCTCCGGAGACAGTGCTGTAGATGCTATCCGGAGCAAAGACAATCACATCGGGATCCCATAAAACGATTTGCTCCATATCCACAGGGTTGCCGTTGCCTTTGCTGGAGACATCACTGACAACGGCTGCGTTATTGCTGATCTGATCGAGAATTTCAGCGTGGTAAGAACCTTTCGCCAGGACATTCAGGCCGTTTTCACCAAGGCAATAAAGCAGATTAGCCTTGCCGTCTTCGCCGACCTTGGCCATAATATCTTCGGTTTTCTTAAATACTTCTTCACAATACTGGGCAAGGACTTCAGCCTCTGCCTCTTTATTAAGCAGCTTGCCTAAAGTCCGGTAGGCTTCGGGCATCGTCTCGGTGGTTGCTCCGATATGGACTGTGGGGATGCCCACTTGATTCATAATGCCATCCATATCTTCAGCAATGCTGGGCTTGGTGTCACCAATGTCGATAATGATCTGAGGATCGGCTTTAGCGATTTCCTCCAGATTAAGGTCGCCTTTGCCATAGAACTGCCCCAGTACCGGAAGGTTAGCATATTTCGGGTCCAGATATTCCTGGGCAGAAGGGTCCCATTTGCCGGCTAAGCCCACAAACTGATCGGCGGCTAAAGGAAAGAGTACGATTTGAGCCATGGTGCCCGAGGCTGCAATCCGGGTGATGTTGGCGGGAACTTCTACAATGCGTCCGGCTGAATCCGTAAAGTTGACCAATTTGTCCTGGCCGGGATCTCCCTGAGTGGAAGTTTCCGGAGCGGATTCCTTGCCGCCGGGGGCGGCTGCGCTGGGACTGCAGGCAGTGGTAAAGGTTACCAGGAGCGAAGCAGCTAGGAGCATGGAGATAAGTTTTTTCCTCATAATGTGAATAATGCCTCCTTTTTCTTTATAATATAGTTTTTTAAGATAGTTAAGAGCAGCTTTCACGGAGAGAATCCGCTTTAAGAATGCTCTTGGGAACGCAGACTCTTACCTGATCCTTATAGAGACTTTGAATCTCAACATCCACTCCGTAAAGGGTTTTAATCAGGTTTTCCGAATAGATCTGATGAGGCTGTCCATAAGCGAGAACTTTGCCATCCTTCATCGCCAAGACTTTATCGGAAAAGAGAAAGGTCTGATCGGGGTTGTGAGTGGATTGAACAACCGTGTATCCGTCCTTGGCCAGAGCTTTGATCTGGTTTTGAACCCGGATCTGATTGCCAAAATCCAAGTTGGCGGTAGGTTCGTCAAGAATAAGTATTTTAGCTTCCTGAACCAAGGCCCGGGCGATGAGTACGAGCTGCCTCTCTCCGCCGCTGATCTGAGTATAGCCTCTGTTTTTAAGATGGGTGATTCCCAGCCTTTCCATAGCTGCTTCAGCAAGGCGAAGCTGCTTATGGCCCGGTTTGGAGAGAGTGGATACCTGTATGGCGGTCCCCATCAGCACCATGTCAAATACGCTGTAATTAAATGAGGGATAATGGGACTGGGGGATATAAGCGA
The DNA here is from genome assembly GCF_000021925.1 of Desulfitobacterium hafniense DCB-2. Lineage (NCBI taxonomy): Bacteria > Bacillati > Bacillota > Clostridia > Eubacteriales > Desulfitobacteriaceae > Desulfitobacterium > Desulfitobacterium hafniense. Next base: position 4,512,808 of record NC_011830.1, on the reverse strand, counting down.
CACAACTGGCCATGTCCTTGATCCCCATATGTTTTACATCCAGGTTATTCAGAGAGATTCGTCCCTTGTACCCATGAAGCAAACCGAGTATACAACGAAATAAAGTGCTTTTCCCTACTCCGTTGGGGCCTAAAATCGATAACAGCTCATAATCCTCTGCTGAGAAACTAATATCCTTGAGAATAAGCCGTTGATCATAGCCAAAGCTGAGGTTGGATACTTCGATACTCAATAGGTCTCCCCCCTTCGGGTAATCAGATAGATAAAGAAGGGAGCTCCGACTAAGGCAGTAAGAATTCCCAGAGGAATCTCTGTGGTAAGCAGATTGCGGGAAAAGTTGTCGACGATAAGGAGAAAGACTGCCCCCGTAAGCATCGTAGCCGGCATCAGTGCAGTGTAGTTGCTTCCCACAAGCCTGCGGGCCAGATGAGGAATGACCAAACCGACCCAGCCGATCACGCCGCTTACCGAGACGCTGGCCGCCGTAACAAAGGTGGCACAGATGATGACCAGCAGGCGGATTTGTTTGGCATTGACCCCCATAGTTTTGGCTTCATCATCACCAAGGGTGAGTATGTTGAGCCGCCAGCGCAGGAGCAGCAAGGGGATCAAGCCGACGGCCATAGGCAGAACTGCGAAAGCAATATCGCTTAGTTTCGACCCGGATAAACTGCCCATCAGCCAATACGTGATCACCGGCAGTTGATCATTAGGGTCGGCGACCAACTTAATAAACGAGGTACCGGCTGAAAAAAGTGAACTCACCATGATTCCGGCTAAGATCAAACCAAGCAGATTGTTGCCCTTGGCTTTTTTACTGATAAAATAAATAATAGCTACAGTAAGGAGGCTGAAGGTAAAAGCACTCAGAATGATTAAGCTATTGCCGCCGTGATGAAGTATGGCCAGGGCAGCACCAAAGGCAGCTCCTGATGAGGCTCCCAGAATATCCGGAGAGGCCATGGGATTCTGAAAAACGCCCTGATAGGCAGCTCCCGCAGCCGATAGACAGCAGCCGACCAAACAAGCCAAAAGAATCCGGGGTAAACGAATGTTGATCAGCACGATTTCCAAACGGTCGGCCCAAAATTGCTCGACGGGAAAAATTTTAGATAAGAGAATTCCGAACAATTCCTTGGGCGGAATGGGATAACGGCCAAGCTGAAAAGAGATAATGATGGTGATCAGTAAAAGGATGCCAAGACCTACGACCATAGAGATGCCTTGGTTTTTACGCTTCATTTTGTTACCGCCTTTAAAAATAAACTGGAGACATTTTTCACTGGGGACATTTTTCACGAGGAATGGGTTAAGTGGAGTAATTTGTTGGAATTTAATATTTACTAAGATTATACAAGTATAAAAAAGTTAAGTCAACGAATATGAGTAAACTAAAATAGATATGAATTAATTAAAATAAACTGGAAATAGAGCCTGATTGGTTGTAAGATAAAAATAAAGTGAAATATATATTGTTATGTATATTTGTATTGGTTTAAATTTAGGGTTGGTGCAAAGGCCAGTTCTTGGCAGAGATATTTCCTAATATAGTGGGTGATGTGGCGCCCGGGCTTGGAGGAGGTTGTCCATGAAACTTATTACTGTGGCGGGGCCCCCGTCATCAGGCAAGACTTCGGTCATCTTAAGGCTGGTTGAGTCTATGCCGGAAAAGAAGAAGATCGGTGTCGTAAAATTTGACTGTTTGACTTCTTTTGATAATTTGAGCTATGAAGAGGCAGGGATCCCTGTGCAGACCGGTTTTTCAGGGAAGATCTGCCCGGATCATTTCTTTGTCAGTAATATTGAAGATGCGGTACAGTGGGGGATTCAATCAGGTTTTGAACTGCTGATCACGGAAAGTGCAGGGTTATGCAACCGTTGTTCCCCTTATATCAAAGGTATCCTATCCATTTGTGTCATCGATAATCTATCCGGTATCAATACCCCCCGAAAAATTGGGCCGATGCTGAAATTTGCCGATATCGTCGTGGTTACCAAAGGGGATATTGTCTCCCAGGCCGAGCGGGAAGTTTTTGCCTTTAATATCACTCAGGTCAATCCCGCCGCCCGGATCGTCTTTGTCAATGGCATTACCGGACAAGGGGCTTTTATTCTTGCCAAGCATTTGCAGCAGGCCAGGGACATTGAAACCACCCGGGATATGAAACTGCGCTTTACCACACCGGCGGCCGTCTGTTCCTACTGCACAGGTGAGACGAGGATTGGAGAGCCTTATCAGATGGGAATGATGAAGAAGATGGAGTTTGGCAATGATGAAAAGCAATGATTTTTTACACCTGGTCCATAACCAAAGCCTAAAGGATCTGCTTAAGGAGTATCCGATTGGAGCTGATTTCCTGACCAATTTGCGCTTGGGCGATATCAAGGCCGAACTGACCCTGCCGGAGGCATTGCAGGAAGCGGATGGGGAAATTCTCGCCGAGTTTGGCATGGACCCCTTCGGAGTAGTACAGGGTTTTTGTCAGTTTCTTGAAACCTTTTCCCTGCAGAAAGGTTCCCGTACGGTGATTTCTTTTCTGACCATCCACGGGGGATACAATAAGCTGAAAGAACCTGAGGACATCAACTTTACCATTTATCCCGGCGAGATTATCAGTATTGTCGGCCCAACCGGCTCAGGAAAGAGCCGGCTGCTCAATGATATCGAGTGTCTGGCTCAAGGAGATACGCCCACCGGCCGAGTGATCCGGATCAATGGCGAGGAACTGGATGATCTCCAGCGTTTTGAGATGGAAGGAAAACTGGTGGCTCAGCTGTCCCAGAACATGAACTTCGTCATGGATTTGACGGTTCGTGAGTTCTTGGAAATGCATGCCAAGAGCAGGCTGATTCCTCATGCGCAGGATGTAATTGGCCGATGTTTTCAATGTGCCAATGATCTGGCGGGAGAAAAATTTTCCGAGGAGACGAAAGTAACCCAACTCAGCGGCGGACAATCCCGGGCCTTGATGATCGCCGACACAGCGTTTATCAGCGAGTCTCCTATCGTTTTGATTGACGAAATAGAGAACGCGGGGATAGATCGGAGGCAAGCCATCACCCTCTTGGCCCATCGGGAAAAGATCATCTTGATTTCCACCCATGATCCCCTCCTGGGCTTAAGCGCCGATAAACGGATTGTGATTAAGGACGGTGGAATCGCCAAAGTCATCCATACAACAGAGGAAGAAAGAGCCAGCCTCAAAACCATCGAAAAACTGGATAATGTCCTGGGGGAATTGAGAAACCGTCTGCGCTTGGGAGAGATGATTGACCAGCTGCCGGATTGGGCGGCCATTGAGTAAGGATTAAACAATGAGGAAAAGAGGTGCGGAAGATGTGGGAGATCTATGACGCCATGATCAACGGGATTCCTGAAGATTTTTTGGTGGATGAGCTGGTCTGCGGAACGACCCATTCCGTGATTCGCAGCGGGAACGGAGTGGGACTGGGCCCCAATCGTCCCTTTGAAACAAGAATGCCGATGCTCACCCAAAATTTGCTGGGCCTGCCCCTGCGGGTGGCAGCAGGCTGTGTCAAGTCCTGGAATTATGTAGAGGCTTCTATCGGATTGGCGGCGATCAACGCTTATTACAATAATCCTCAAGTAGCCAGAGAACATGGTGTAATTTTCTCCGATGCCAAAAGGGTCGAGGACCGCATGAACGACCCCTTTATCATGTCTCAGAATGAAGTGAAAGGCAAAAAGGTTGGGGTGGTGGGTCATTTCCCCCATTTGGAAAGCCTTCTGGAGCCGATCTGCGATCTTTCTATTCTGGAGTGGAGTCCGGAGGAAGGGGACTATCCCCTGCCGGCCAGTGAATTTATCCTGCCGGAGTGTGACTATGTCTATATCACTTGCGCTTCGGTAGTGGATAAGACGCTGCCCAGGCTTCTGGAATTGTCAAGGAACGCCCGGCGGATCACGTTGGTTGGCCCGGGGACCCCGCTGGCTCCTGTACTTTTTGAGCATGGGCTTCAAGAGCTTTCGGGCTTTATGGTTAAAGATAATGCCCGGGCTTTTCGAATCGTAGCCGGGGCCGAGAAAGTGAAGATATATTCCGCGGGACAGAAGGTGACCATAAAAAAATAAGCAAGGGGGAGCAGGATGAATTTCGAATGGAATGAAAATACGGTGAGATGGTATCAGGACGCAGAAAGGTACACCGGGTTTTTCAAGAATATTGCTGAGTTGGTAGGGCCTAAAGTGGCGGAGCACTCTTCTTTATGTGATATTGGCTGCGGCATAGGACTGGTGGATTTAGAGCTGAGCAAAACCATTGACAGTATTACCTGCATAGATAGGCATCCTTATGCCATTGAGATACTTAAACAAAGAATTCAGGCCGAAAATATCAGGAACATCACTCCTTTGCTGATGGATTGCAACGCCATCGAGGCGGGGTGGGATGTTATCTTAATCAGCTTCTTCGGCAGCCGCGAGTTGGAACAATTTTTGCCCCGCTGTAAAAAACTCATCGCTGTGGTGGGCAGAAAGAGCCAGACAGAGCTCTATCCGGAAAAGTATCGGAAATTCCAGAAAAACACCTCTGAAGAGGTAGAGGGAAATTTAAACAGCAAGGGAATAGCTTATTCCCTAACCGAAACGGCTTTTGAATTTGGCCAGCCCTTTCGGTCGGAGGAAGATGCCCGGGATTTTATCAGGACCCAATCCCATGATATCAACCCCGGAGATTTGGCAGGTTTTCTGGCGGAACGCCTTGTGGCAACAGGTAAAGAGGACTTTCCCCTCTATCTGCCGCGCCAAAAGGCTGTAGGAATATTTGAAATCGAAGGGAGGCTGTAAATGCACATCTTTTTGACCGGGGAGATCCAAGTGGGCAAAAGTACCATCGTCGATAAAGCACTGGCTCTTTGCCAGGTAACCTACGCAGGATTCAGAACCTACTTTGGCCCGGACAGAGGTTCTCCCAACCGGCGGCTTTATCTGGCTGCAGCCTCGGGAGAGAAGGTCTATCAGGAAGAAAACAGTGTGGTTCATTTTTCTGAAAATAGTCCCCCCCAAGTCTTTACAGAGCGGTTTGATGGGTATGGGGCAGAACTCGTTCGCTGTGCCGGAAACCAGGCTCAACTTATCGTGATGGATGAATGCGGCAGCCTGGAACGGGAGGCTCTTGTCTTTCAGCAGGAGATCTTAGCAGCCATAGAAGGTCCGGTTCCGATTCTTGGCGTGATCAAGCAGGCCAGCAGCGGCTGGACGGATCGGATAAGATGTCATCCCAAGGTAAAGCTGGTTTCCGTGTGCCGGGAAAACCGGGATGCGCTCCCTCACATCATCGCCTTGTATTTGCAGCAGTGTTTATAATGATTAAAACCAATCTGATCAAAACCTATTGAAACATAACTAAACCCAATATATAATAAGAATAGTGATTGAGAAAAATTTCATAATGATCTCCGAGCCGGAGCAACCTAAAGAGTCATCCATGGTTGGTCGGCCAGGGCTGTACGCCCTCGGGGTATATCCAGAAATGGCTATGCCTTCACGTTTGAGAAGGAGGTGGATTCCCAATATGTTGGGTTTACTAGAGGTTCCACTTTCGTTAAAGTGGAACCTTTTAACGTTTAAAGATCGGTTGGACTGGAGCCCGCCAACATGGAGAAAGAAGGTTGGTCAACAATGGGATTGAATTGTATGAAAATGATGGGGATACCGACTTTTGCGGAAAGACCCGATGCCGAATATTTGTTTTTTCCCGGATGTAATCCCTTTGCTGACAGGTCAAAAGGGGAATGGAATATGGTCTGTATGCAGTTGCTTAGGGATAGAAAAATTGATTTTGCCGTTCTGGGTAAAGATCAGTGGTGTTGTGGGGATAAAGCCTGCCAATTGGGCTATGGAGAGCTTTCGGGTTTAATAAGCCAAAGAAATATCACTGCTTGGCAGGAGTTGAAAATAAAGAAGATCGTAACAAGTTGTCCCCGCTGTTTTTATAACTTCCAGCATAAATATCGCCGGTATGGCGGAAACTTCGAAGTTATCCTGCTTTCTAGGCCTTGTGATGAGAAACTGAGTATCCAGACTTTACAGGAAGGGGTTTGGTAAAATGAAGTTAGCGATCATAGGCGGATATAATTTTGAGCGGCACAGCAAATCCATGGGCAAGCTGAAAAATATCGAACTGCGCTTCCACGACGGCGTGCCCAAAAAAAACAACAAAAAGGTATTGGAAAACCTCATCAAGGACACAGATTGTGTGATTATCGTGCAAATGGTCTGTTCCCATTCCAGCATGTGGGATGCCAAAGATGTGGCCAGAAAATATAATAAGAAGATCTATTATTCCCAGGCAAAGGGGCTTGCCTCAGTGCTGACTATGATTGAAAAAGAGCATGGGATTAGGACAGCTTAGTTTGACAAAAGAACCAAATCATACTATAATTATTTCCAAATTGAATCCTATGGTGTAATGATAAGAGGAAGATTCGGGTATCCCTTAAGAGAGTTTGGCAGGGTGGAAACCAGACGGGTAAGCGGATCAGGGCACTTGGAGCACGTTTTAAAGAAGGAGGATTTCCTTGAGAGCTGCCTTTTCAGGAGTTTGGGAACCAGGCGGCTTATATGGAGATCAAGCAGGGTGGAACCGCGGGAAGGATACTCTCGTCCCTGTAGCGAAAGCTACGGGACGGGAGTTTTTTGCATTACAGGAAGCACAAAGACAACCAGGCAGTCGCCTTTGCCAGCCAAGTTTTCTTTAATGTCCCGGTAGCTCAAGAGATTAGGTAGTAAAAAATAGGGAGGTTAACCATGAAATTTCAGGACATGATCCTTTCCCTGAATCAATTTTGGGGAGAACAAGGGTGCATCATTGCTCAGCCTTATGATATGGAAAAAGGCGCCGGAACCTTTAATCCCAACACCTTCTTGCGTGCCCTGGGGCCTGAACCGTGGAAAGTGGCTTATATTGAGCCTTCCCGCCGTCCTACGGATGGACGCTATGGAGAAAACCCCAACCGTTTACAGCATTATTTTCAATACCAGGTTATTATTAAGCCTTCGCCGGATAATATTCAGGAGCTCTATCTGCAAAGCCTGGAACGTTTGGGAGTTAACCCCAAAGAACATGATATTCGCTTTGTGGAAGACAACTGGGAGTCGCCGACCCTGGGGGCCTGGGGGTTAGGTTGGGAAGTTTGGCTGGATGGCATGGAGGTCACTCAGTTCACCTACTTCCAACAATGCGGGGGGATTGACTGCAAACCGGTCTGTGCCGAGATCACCTACGGTCTCGAGCGTTTGGCCATGTATATTCAAAATAAAGAGAGTGTCTATGATATTGAGTATGTAGGAGATATCACTTACGGCGATATCTACCTCCAAAACGAGATCGATTATTCTCATTACAATTTTGAAGCCGCCGATGTGGAAGCCCTGCAAACCTGGTTTGAAATGTATGAGAAGGAAGCCATTCGGATCGTGGAGAAAGGATTGGTCCTTCCTGCTTATGATTATGTCCTGAAATGCTCCCATACCTTCAACCTTCTCGATGCCCGGGGAGCCATCAGTGTGACTGAGCGGACGGGCTATATCGCCCGGGTCCGCAATTTGGCCCGTCTTTGCGCTCAGGCCTATGTGGAGCAGCGTGAAAGATTAGGCTACCCCCTACTCAAAGAACAGTCCGGAAAGGAGGCCGAATAAGATGGCTAAGGATTTTCTCTTAGAGATCGGCACAGAAGAGATCCCGGCGAAATTTGCCCCGGGAGTGCTGAACCAACTTCGGGAACAAGCCCAGAAATACTGCCAGGAGCTGCGTCTGGATTATCAAGACCTGAAAGTTTACACTACACCCCGGCGTTTTGCCGTGCTTATTCAAGGCCTGGCCGAAAAACAAACGGATTTTACAGCAGAGGTCAAAGGGCCTGCCGTCAAAGCGGCCTATGATGCGGAGGGAAACCCTACTAAGGCTGCTCAAGGCTTTGCCCGGGGGCAAGGGGTGGAGCCCAAGGATCTTTTCGTTCAGGAATTAAACGGTGTGTCCTATGTCTATGCCCGGAAATTTGAGCTGGGCCAGCCTACCTTGCAATTATTGCCCAAGCTTTGCACCGATTTGATCACCGGACTGCATTTTCCCAAGCCCATGCGCTGGGCCGACCTGGAGTTCCGCTTTGCCCGCCCCATTCGCTGGATCGTTGCCTTATTTGGCAGTGAGGTCATCCCCTTTGAGTTTGTGGGGCTGGCATCGGGAAAAGCCTCCCGGGGGCATCGTACCTTAGGCGGACCTGTAACTTTGGATAGCCCGGCGGACTATGAAAAACAAATGCTCCAGGCCTTTGTCATGGTGGACCCGGAGCAGCGCCGGCAATCCGTCTGGGAGCAAATCCATGCCCTCGCCGCTAAAGTGGGGGGAGATGTGGAGAAGGATGACGATCTTCTGGATGAAGTAACCCATATCATCGAATACCCTACCGCTCTGCTCGGTGAAGTGGCTCCGAATTATATGCATCTGCCGGAACCGGTGATCACCACTCCCATGAAAGAGCATCAGCGTTATTTCCCTGTACGGGATAAGGAAGGCAAGCTGCTTCCCTATTTCATTACCGTACGCAATGGGGATGATTATGCCCTGGCGAAGGTCAAGGCCGGGAATGAGAAAGTTCTCAAAGCCCGTTTGGAAGATGCGGCCTTCTATTATCGTGAAGACCAAAAAACACCTCTTGCTGAGCTGGTCGAAAAGCTGGATAAAGTCACCTACCATGAGAAATTAGGCAGTGTCCGCCAGCGGGTGGAGCGGATTCGGACCCTGGCCCGGGGGATAGCAGCTCGATTGGGGATGGAGAGCGAAAAGCAGGACTTGGTTGAGCGGACGGCACTGCTGGCCAAAGCGGATCTGGTGACGTTGATGGTCTATGATTTCCCGGAGCTTCAAGGGATTATGGGAGCGGATTATGCCCGCATGGTTGGTGAAAAGCCCGAAGTGTGCACAGGGATTCTCGAACATTATCAACCTCGTTTCGCCGGGGATGAATTGCCGCAATCCTACACCGGGCAAATCGTCAGTGTTGCCGATAAGCTGGATGCTATTGTGGGTGCCTTTGGCATCGGGATTCAGCCTACCGGGTCTCAGGATCCCTATGCCTTAAGACGCCAGGCTCAAGGGGTCGTAGGGATCATTCTGGAAGCAGGCTGGGATATCTCTTTGGAACAGCTGATTGCTGCTTCTTATGTGAACTTTGCCGAGCAAGGAATCAGTCTGCTTCCTTTAGCCGATCTGCAAAGTGCTCTCCAGGATTTCTTCCAGCAGCGGCTGCGCTTTGTGCTTCAGGAGCAAGGGGCGCGTTACGATACCCTTGATGCGGTCCTCGCCCAGGGCAGCAATCAGATCACGCGGGCAGCCAGGAAGGCCCAAGTTCTGGCGGCCAAGCGGGAAACAACGGAGTTTGTTCCCTACTCCCAAGCTTATATTCGCTGCTTGAATCTCAGTAAAAAGGCTCAAACTCAGCCTTTGGACCCTAAGAATCTTATCGATCCTACAGAAATTGCCTTGGCTGCAGCTCTTGTCCAGAGACAGGAAGCTTTTGCCGCCCTGATTGAAAAGGGTGACTACGCAGAAGCCTATGCTTTGGCTTCTGAACTCATCCCCATGATTGAAGCATTATTTAATGCGGTCATGATCATGGTGGAAGATGAGATCCTCAAGCAAGCCCGTCTGGCTCTCCTTGGTGAATGCGTCGCCATCCTCGGCTGCCTGGGAGATCTCAGCCTCTTAGCATAATTGGATAAGCCACTGCGGCGCTTTTGCATAATTTCAGCAGAAGCGCCGTTATTTTTTTTTTGAATTGGATACTATAAGTTGAAGGAAATAGAAAAATTGTGTGGAATATTTATCTGTATTACGCAGATTAGTATGTCACATTTGGCACGTATAAGGAATATATGTATACACGAGTGAGAGATGAATGAGGTGAAAAGGGTTGGAGTTTACGGAACGTCAAGCAAGAATTGTAGAAATCGTAAAGAATTCAAGCCCAATTACTGGGGAACAAATCGCTGCAAAGCTTGATTTGACACGAGCGACCCTGCGTCCTGACCTGACGATTTTAACCATGGCAGGGGTCCTCGAAGCCCGACCGAGGGTAGGATACTTTTATAAGGAGAAGAAGAAAACATCACCTTATATGGATCGACTTCGCCAGCTCAGGGTGGGTGATTTTAAATCCCTTCCCATATCTATCCGGGAAAACATCAGTATTTATGATGCCATAGTCACTATGTTTACCCAAAATGTCGGAAGTCTGACAGTGGTTGGGGAAGGCCAAACCTTAAGGGGAATGGTGTCCCGGAAAGATTTGCTTAAATCTACCCTGGGTAAAACCGATCTTCAGCAGGTTCCCGTGAGTATCATTATGACCCGGATGCCTAATATTATTATGACGACAGCGGACGAACCGGTTCTCGAAGCAGCAAGGAAATTAACCCTGCATCAAATTGACACCTTGCCTGTTGTAGAAGCCTTTATTGATGAAAAAGGTGAGGAGCGCTATGAAGTCATAGGACGTTTCACCAAGACGAACGTTACGAAACTCTTTGTTCAGATCGGGTCATTAGGTGCCCAATCATGACCTTTTGGACCCTAATAATTGACCTCGGAGGTGTACAGTGACAAAGGAAATGCCTGTCATATACATAATTTCAGATGCTTTGGGTGAGACGGCTGAATATGTCAGCCGGGCAGCGGCAGCTCAATTTTCGGGGATTCGGACCAAAATCCGCAAGGTACCCTATGTGCAGGATGAAATCCACATTGACGAAATCCTCGAAGAAGCAGCCAAGGAGCAAGCGATTATTGCCTACACCCTTGTGGTAAAAAAACTGCGGAATTATTTAGAAGAAAAAGCCAAAGACTATGGATTGCGAACCGTGGATATTCTCGGCCCTCTGATTAAGATGCTGGCTGATCAGACCGGCCTTTTGCCCAGCTATACCCCTAATGTAACTCATATATTGGATGAACAGTATTTTCGTAAAGTGGATGCCATTGAATTTGCGGTAAAATATGATGATGGCAAGGATCCCCGGGGAGTGCTTTTGGCGGATGTGGTGCTGATCGGAGTGTCCCGGACATCAAAAACTCCCTTAAGCATGTATTTGGCCCATAAAGGCATCAAGGCGGCCAATATTCCTCTGGTCCCTGAAGTCTCTCCGCCGCAGGAACTTTTCAGAGTTCCCTCACAGAAAGTCATTGGCTTGACGTTAAAGCCGGATCTTTTGAATCAAATTCGCACGGAACGGTTAAGGACTTTAGGATTAGGATCCAGTGCGGACTATGCAAATTATGAGCGCATTGTGGAAGAACTGGAATATGCCCGGGGAATTATGCGTAAAGTAGGTTGCCCGATCATTGATGCCACGGGAAAGGCTATTGAAGAAACGGCATCAAGAATACTAGAGATATTGTATAAGGGGGAGCGAAATGTCTAAGAAGTTTGTTTATTTATTTCGTGAAGGTCAGGCTTCCATGCGGGATTTATTAGGCGGTAAGGGTGCCAATTTGGCAGAGATGACCAATATCGGGCTGCCCGTACCTCCAGGGTTCACCATTACCACAGAAGCATGCAATGACTATTATGCCCTGGGTCGCAACCTGCCGGAAGGACTATGGGAGCAGATTGGTCCGGCCTTAGGAGATATAGAAAAGGCCACAGGGAAAAAATTCGGGGACAAAGACAATCCCCTGTTGGTCTCTGTCCGTTCCGGCGCGAAATTCTCCATGCCCGGTATGATGGATACCATCCTTAATCTCGGACTTAATGATGAGACAGTAGAGGGTCTTGCTGCCTCTACTCAGAATGCCCGTTTTGCCTATGACAGCTACCGGCGTTTTATTCAAATGTTCGGTGATGTGGTGCTGGAAGTAGAGCATCATGAATTTGAGAGAATTCTGGAAGAAGCCAAGGAAAAACAAAATGTCAATTACGACTCGGAGCTTACGGCAGAGAGCCTCAAAGGAGTCGTGGAGGGGTATAAAAGGCTCATTCAGCGCCGTACAGGCAGCCCTTTCCCGTTAGAGCCTATGAAGCAACTGGAACAGGCCATTTTAGCCGTTTTCCGTTCCTGGAACAATGATCGGGCCATTGTCTATCGGAGGATCAATAGCATTCCCGATAATATCGGCACGGCAGTCAATGTGCAATCCATGGTCTTTGGCAACATGGGCAACGACTCCGGTACGGGAGTGGCCTTCACCCGCAATCCCTCCACAGGTGAGAGAGTTCTTTATGGTGAGTATCTTATGAATGCTCAGGGTGAGGATGTGGTGGCAGGTATCCGCACTCCTCAGCCTATCAAAAGCCTCGAAGATGAGAACCAGGCGATTTATGCTCAATTCGTAAAGACCTCCAATAGCCTGGAAGCCCATTATCGGGATATGCAGGATATTGAATTTACCATTGAGCGGGGACGGCTCTATATTCTCCAGACCCGGAATGGGAAACGCACTGCTCCGGCAGCCATCCGCGTCGCCGTGGAGCTGTGCCGGGAAGGAGTTATCTCTAAGGAAGAAGCCATTGCCCGGATTGAGCCTGGTCAGTTAGACCAATTGCTCCACCGCCGTATGGACAGTGAAGCTAAATTAGAGGTTATTGCCAAAGGACTTCCCGCTTCACCGGGGGCAGCCTCCGGCAAGATCGTTTTCGATGCCGATGAGGCTGAGCGCCTGGGTCACACCGGCGAGAAGGTCCTCTTGGTGCGAACTGAGACCACACCGGATGATATCCACGGAATTTTGGCAGCCCAAGGCATTCTGACCAGCCGGGGGGGCATGACCAGCCATGCCGCTGTAGTTGCCCGCCATATGGGTAAACCTGCGGTATGCGGCTGTGAGGCCCTGCGGATTGATTATGCCCATAATACAGTGACTATCGATGGGGTTACTTATCCGGAAGGAACCTTATTCTCCATTGACGGGACGACCGGCCGTGTCATTAAGGGAGCGGTTCCCATGATTGATCCGGAGCTCAGCGAAGAGTTCAAGGAGTTACTGGGCTGGGCTGATGAGATTCGCACACTTAAGGTCCTGGCCAACGCCGATAACCCCCGTGATGCTCAAAAGGCCCGGGATTTTGGAGCCCAGGGCATCGGGCTTTGCCGGACTGAGCATATGTTTATGGATCCGGCCCGTATACCCATCGTTCAGGAAATGATTCTCGCCCAGACTCTGCCGGAAAGAGAAGTAGCCTTAGCGAAACTTCTGCCTATGCAGGAAGAGGATTTCTACGGGATTCTTAAAGTTATGGCCGGGTTCCCGGTCACCATCCGTCTTCTCGATCCTCCCCTCCATGAATTCCTCCCCAATGTCGAGGAACTGGTGGTGGATATCACCAAGCTGAAACTGCAGGGAGATCGTGAAGAAGAACTGAATGAGAAAGAAGTTCTCCTGAGAAAAGTCCGTGCCCTCTCCGAAATGAACCCCATGCTGGGGCATCGGGGCTGCCGTCTGGGGATCACCTTCCCTGAGATCTATGCTATGCAAGCCCGGGCAATTTTCCAGGCAGCGGCCCGCCTTGTCAAGGAAGGCTATGAGATCTATCCGGAGGTTATGATCCCGCTGGTTATTCATGTCAAGGAACTGGCAAAACTCCGCAAAGTCACCGAGGAGGCGGCCCAAACTGTTATGGCAGAACAGGGCGTAACCTTCGCCTATACCATAGGCACCATGATCGAAGTCCCCCGGGCTGCCCTGACCGCCGATGAAGTGGCTACAGCCGCCGATTTCTTCTCCTTTGGCACCAATGACCTGACCCAGACCACCTTAGGCTTCTCCAGGGATGACGCCGAAGGGAAGTTCCTTCCGGCTTATCTGGAGCAAAACATCCTTGAGCACAACCCCTTTGCCGTTCTTGACCGCATTGGCGTGGGCAAGTTGATGAAAATGGGAGTACAACTTGGCCGGGAAGCCAATCCAGGCCTCAAAGTGGGCATCTGCGGTGAGCATGGGGGAGATCCCTCATCCATCGAATTCTGCCACCAAATCGGCCTGAATTATGTGTCTTGTTCACCATTCCGGGTGCCTATCGCTTGCCTGGCTGCGGCCCAGGCGGCTGTAAGCAGCAAGGGGCAATAAAAGTAACCATTAAACAAATATAAACAGGGTATTGCCACTTAATTTTAAGGAGCAGTACCCTGTTTTTTATTGGGTTAGGGAACACTTTTTTGGTTGGACTATGGAACAGTTTTTGATGCGGAAAAGTGGAAATTGGTATATTTACCAAATGTAATCAGAGTTTTTATTCTGGTGCTAAATAAGAGATTGCTCTGCTTGCAGCAATTATTTTGTAATGCTGAAGCGCGGGTATGATTCCAGATTGTTCGAGTATGTGGTCGGCGAAATAGCCAATGGCCGACCACTGGCAGAGAAATATAATGACCATGCCTTGAAAGGCAGTTTTGAAGGGTTTAGAGAGTGCCATATACAACCGGACATATTGTTGAAAAAGATATTTTGACGCTGACTCTCACCCGGACAGGCACGCATGGGGATTTGTTTAAGAAATTAGAATATTCATAGTGTTCCTGATAAACAGAATTTGAAGGACAGCTTTCTGAAAGGAGCGTGCGGGGATGATAATAGAAAAAATAAGCCCAAATAACCGTGAAAAAGCCATGGCACTTGTGCTATCTGTTTTTATGCGGTATGAAATGCCTGATTATTCAGAGCAGGGTATTCAAACTTTTAGAGACTTTATAAACAATAAAGAATCACCAAAAGCACCGGGGATAAAATCACGGTTAATTCTTCTCCGTACGCGGTCGAGGTTTATAAAAAATTAGGATTCATATCCGATGGTGCTGAACAGATTGCGGAAGGTATGAGATTTACACCGATGATATATATAAAATGTGCTCCATAATGTGAAAATATTCTTATGGCTATTTGGAGGCTTATGATAATGGATAAAGATTTAACTTCGTTTTGCGGCTTATGGTGTAATGATTGCATCCCTGGAAATGAAAAACTGTATGCGTTGGCATCAGAACTATATCAATTACTTATGGATATTGATTTAAAAGACTATGTAAAACTTAAATCGCAAAAAGTTGCCGAGTTTAGGGATTATGATATATTTATCAATGTATTAGAGGCTTTTGAAAAGTTGCATTGTTACAATTACTGCCGAAAAGGCCCTTGCTCGGAAGCTGGGTGTGCTCAATCCTGTAAAGTCCGTGTTTGTGCAATTAAAAAAGGACTTGAGGGCTGCTGGGAATGTAATGCATATTTTTCATGCGAATACATAGCGGAAATGCAATTATTTCATCCTGATATTAAACATAACTTAGCTATGATTAAAGAACTTGGTACAGATAATTGGCAAGAACGTAGAGGAAGACACTATAATTGGAGCAAGCAATTAGGGATTAGATTTACCCCATAGAGCGGGAATATTAACACTTAATATTTATAAGGGTAAGTATCCTATTTTGTTGTATACACTAGTTAAAGTCTCTATTGAAGGGTGACGACAAAAGCGTTACAGTATTATTAGAAGAAGACTAACATGGAGAAAACTACGACCTTGAATTTAAGTTACTCCTGACGTGGAAAGAATTCAAAGATTATTATCATTGGAGAGGAAAATGATGAGACTTAGGTTATTAGTTATAATATTTATTTTGACTTTTTTACTTAACGGATGTAATAAAGCCGAAGACAATTCATATCAATTAGATTATTTTGAAGTAATTAAAGTTAAGGTAGATAACCTGCATTTGGATAATAGTTGTAAAATTTTTGAAGAAAAAAGAATTGATAATGGAGTTAGTGTATTTCTTTATAAGGATAATGAAAACCATCAAATAAACGGTGGGATTAGTTTAAAAGATAAATTTTATGATCTAGGTGAAGTGTCAGTCGATAACACACCGGACGATTTAATGGGAATTGAAGAAGTCCAGGTGTTTGGAAAGAAGGCAGTAAAGATTTATGGGATTTTGGGTGCCAATTATGCCCAGGCATTTTATCTTCTTGTTGAAGAAAATTTAGAAGAATCAATATTACAAGAATCAATAATACAAATAGAAGGGTATACAGTGGAAATTGATTTAGACGAAGATGGCAAGAAAGAAATAGTTTCAACTTTAGGCACAATTCCCGAGACAAAAATATTCACGTTTAAAAATGGCACAATATATGGGTCTGATATTAATAAATCTATTGGGGCAAAATCGGTATTATTGCAAGATAACGATAAAAAATTATTTCAAGTGTACTTCGAGTCAAACAAACCAGAGCAATATGTGTATCATGAAGGTTCTCTTTTGAAAAAGTAGAATTCTTATTTAAAAAATAGAACACTTTTTGAAACAAAATCAACCGGAACATTTAATGTGTTTCGGTTGATTTTTGTTTTCCGGTATCTATGATTAATAGGGGGAATTGGTTAGAGTATGGCGAAGTTAAAAGCATTAAGGTGCAAAAATCATTTTGACGCCTCACAGAGGAGGATGCAGATGAAAAGGTCATTGTTCGCGCTGTTGCTTATCTTGGGATTGTTAAGCCTTTTTGGTTGCGGAAATATTATGAACAGCGATGAGAATACAATTCAGAATACAGATGTTACAGATATTACAGTCATCGAAACTGACTTATTGTTTAATGTTGAAGACGTAGCCGACGCTTTTAATGTAACAGAGTCATTTTATTTTCCTGACAGAGAAGCGCTGTTGAAATTGAATGAAGTAGAGCCCAAGGGTTTTTACTATCTCGATGGTGTGCTTCTGGTTTATATTTTTACGAGCGAAGAAGAGTGCGTCAAGGCTATCAAAAATATTAATGAAATACTTACGGAAGAGAAACTTCTGGACGCAGCGACACTGTATTTTAAGCAAGCGGATTTTGAGCCTGTTGTCTATAAAGCCAATAATGCATTGGTAGCTTATGTACCGAGATATACAATACGCACGAAAATGAATCAATCCATGGAACGATTGTCATTTATGAAAGAAGCAAGAGGGAAAGGCCTTACCACTAGAATGTTAAATACTTTGGGCAACTTGGGATATTCAGAGCAAGAAATATTAGATTTACCACAAGAGGATATTAAGCTAATCTTTGCGCCGGGAACTCATCTGGATGGAATGGGATTCGACCCTGATGATGTACAAAAAAGCGAACTCAGTAAGGTTGGGATAGATATGGGTATGAGCGTTATCCTGTACAACCTGGGTTATGAATATGAGGAAATGTTGGCACTATCTCCTGAAGAGCTTGACTTTATATTCCCGAATACAGAACTGATAGCTAACTTGGCGGAAAAGGGATTTGATAAGCAGGAAGTCCAAACGTGGGTAGTAAACGAGTCAGGAAGAACATATAAGGAGTTAATTAAAGAAGCGTTAGAAAGGTAATGTAGAAGTGAAATTGGTATGGCTATTGGATTGGAGGGCAGTAAACCATGTCAGCGGAATTAAAAGAATTCAATACCTTAAAACTAAATTTAGAAGACTTTATTGAACTATTGAATCAAGTCTACACAAACGAAGAGCTAAATTCATACAAGCGTGATTATGTAGACAAATACTATAAGCGATCCTTAAAGCTGGATGAGTACATGACCCTCAACAGAGAATCCTCTTCGGGAGAATACTGGTACAATTTTATCAATAATTCTACTCAGATTTCACAAACAAAGGTCTATAAAGGCAAAAGAATTACGGACTTATTCTTTAGTCAAGTGATTTTCTGTTTTAAAAGCCCTAGAAATTTTAGTGACTGTAAGAACTTTAGAAAGGATTTTCCGCAAAGGAACAGTGTGGAAAAGAAATCGGCAGAACGGGTCATAAACTATTTTTTGTGCATTCCTTTGCAAAGTATCGTAAAGGGAGAAGACCCCAAAGCAGCTAAAGCCAACCAACCCATAAATGATAACGATCTAATCGAAAAACACATTATAAGTACCAACTTGAGGGCAGAGAGAAATTTTTTTAAGCTGCTTATAGAGAAAATGGAGAAGAAAGCGGAACTCTCACTGGGTGAGGTAAGGCGAGCGCTCCAAGGGAACGCCGCGAAAGATATCTGCTTTTTGTTCCCGAAAGCGTTTCCATGCTATTTAAAAGCCAAAAAAGTTATTTACAATTTGGAAGAGGCCATGAAAACTATTAATAGTACATCCTATACTTATGCCCATTACTTTCAGCTGCAGGATGAGGTAACAGATGCACTCTTGCAGGTCATGGAGCATGTGGTACTCCCCATGGCCCTGGTAAGGAAATCAAACTATAAAGCAAGCTTCTTCGATTATCTTATGGACTATTGGCTGGAGTTAGAATATAAGCCGGTTCAGCGTATGCTTCTAAAAATGGTCTGCCTGGCAGACGCAAGGGGAGAGCTACATGTCACCAAAGATGAATTGCTGCAACTGATGGGAGATGGCAAGTACCAAGAGTACTTATCCGCCTACCTTATGGAAAAGAATCCAGCGAGTCAAAGTCAATTTGCCAATGATCAGCTGTTTCAATCTTTACTACGAGTCAAGGATAAAGAAAATGAAAAAGTTTACTTAGAGTTTTCTATCGGGGATTATCTTGAGCATTTTGAAAAGAATGGGGTTCAACTTACTCAGGAAGAGGACTTGATGGTCAAAAAATTGGCACAGCTCACGGATTCCACCACTCTGCCCATGGAGGGCTACCCTACCTTTTGCTTTGCGGAGAATGGATATGCAAAGGCGCTGGTCCAACAAGTAAAGGAGGATGAAATTACTCTGCACGTTGACTTTAACGCCTTGATTTTAGAGGGTGAGGTTATCTACCCCGTTCCCAAATTTGCCGGCCTGTGCTATTCATTTATACCCCCGAAAGACTACTCTTTATATAGTCATTTTCTATTTAGTACTCTTTCACCAGAAGATGATATTGCCGCCATAAACGTCGAATTTAAGAATGAGGGCAGACGGGCGCAGTTCACTTTTCAAGTGGATATGCAAAAGGAGCTTACGGCTCAGACACTGGATCTCAAAAGAATTCCAATCAATATTATTGAGAACATACAGGAAATCTGCTTTGTCTTTACCCTCTCCTCCTTCCGGGACATCAAGAGCCGGAAAGGTATACTAAAACTATCCGGTGTTCGCTTCATGTAGAAAAACGAAAACGAGCTTGCCTTCCCCGCTCAGCAAGCCCGTTAAGGATTAATGTCGTCATAAATAATCAGGAACATGACTCATGAAGCAACTTGGTTCCTTTTAAAACATAGTACTCTTCAGGTGTCAGCTCTTCAGGAGTTGGGTGGTGATGAATGATTTGCGTTGCCCTGAACTGTGCGGAAGCGTCAATGCAAGCACGGTAGAAGGCGCATAGAGACTGATCACGCCTGCCCATACTGCCTCTTTGAATATAGTTGCTGCCATAGCATGTCGGACAGATGGGCAGGTATGGACAGCCTGTGCACTCAGCACAGACAAAAGTAGCAGTTTGCTTGAAGTCAATGGATTCATAGATCTGCTCGCGGCTTGTTTCGTTTGCCAAGGGGGTGAAGCACTGGCATGGGTATAGAGTACCATCCACAAAGTAAGCCTTCATAGATTCGCCACAGCCGCACCACTTTTCCTCACGGGGAAGCTCCCGGCATAGGGCATGGATGGGGTAATCAAGAAGGGAAGCAAGGGGAAACTCTGGATTTGCCTTGTAAAAAACCATAAGCTTTTTTAATTCCCGCTCCAAGATGGGGAGGTCGGTCTCTTTTATCCAGTTGATACCTTGGGCAAAAGTCGAAGTGACTTTAAAGCCCTTTCGATGTAGGAAAATAATGCCGTCTGCGAGATGGGGAAGCGTCTGCCGGCTGATAGTCATCTTGACAGGCTGGTCCGGCCAAGCCTTGGCGAAGAAATCCACGTTGATTTGGTCATAGGAGCTATTCCGGTTTTGGTTGTGCATGCCGGGGGTCCCATCAAGACTTAAGCTGCACCAGAAAGTTCTTCTGTTGGACCACAACCAGTTTGCCACGTCACCATGTATATGAAGTCCATTGGTAGTGGTAAAACATAGATATTTCTTTGGCCAGGTCTTGCTGTGCAGATAGTCATGGGCTCTTTTGATAAGTGGAAAATTTAAAAAAGGCTCTCCACCGAAAAAATCAAAAATGATTTCTTCGTATCCGTCATCAGCGGCCATTTCTTCGTCAATGATCGATTTTGCTGTAGCAAAGGTCATTTCCTCGGATGTTTTGTATTTTTCATAACAGTATACGCAGTTTAGAGAACAACGATTGGTGACAATCATCATGACATTCTTGCGAACGCCTTGCCTGATTTCGCCCATAAATAAGCACCTCCTCTTGGTGGAGGTCCTCCCTCAACATCTCTTTGTTGAGGGAGGACCTTCGAACTTGATAATTACAGGAGTAAAACACAGCTGGATTTCAGGCTTTCATATTCACATGTGCCGGTACATTCTCCCGCGCATGATCCTCCGCAGGGGCAACCTTTGGCTCCCGCTAGAATGTATTGGGGCAGGTCCTCATTCACGATGAGAAGTTCGGAGAGTTTGTCCAAAAGCTCATTTTCAAGCTTAAACATGTCAACACCTCCCTTCTGACCTTCTATGGAAGCGGGCCCTTTCCATAGCCTTATTATTTCATGCCGCGGTGGGAATAAACAGGCCGCTGGCGCGGTTAAAAATACTCAAAAAGAGTATTAAAAGTACTAAAAATACTATGGCTGGTTATGTAGCAAGCGGGGCAATTGTCTCTTAAGGACTTTAAGGGCAGTACCCCGTTTTTGCTTAGTTGCAGCCAATGTTTTCGGATTATCCAAATGGGGATACTTTTTTAAGGTTTGACAGGAGAATTATTTTAAAATATAATGAACTTAGCCATTTTATGTACAGCGTATATGAAAATGACGATGTCCATAATTCTCAGCAATTTCTTTTTGATGGAGGTGAAAAAGGAATAGTGAAGTTAAGGGAAAAACAAAAAGCAGAAGTTAAATCCGCCCTTATACGGGCCGGTGAAGAGCTTTTCGGAAACAAGGGGTTTACGGAAACAACAGTCGAAGAAATCACTGCCGCGGCCGGTGTAGCCAGAGGAACCTTCTATAATTATTTTCAGACGAAAGAAGATTTGGCGCTGGAGATATTATACGAAACAGAAGGATTGACAACAGAGCAAGTTGACGATTTTTTTGCCACGACTTTAGGGACAGAGAATCAAATTCAGACCATCATAACGATTGCTGTCGAGTGGACGCTGAGAAAACCTGAGCTTTTTCTGGTTATTTTAATTGAAAAAATGAAGCGGGGGTCAACGCCGGGATATGCCAACGGGACTCTCTTCAGAAGGCTGATCACAGAGGCTTTTGAACGTGGCCAGATGGCTGGCGTGGTAACCAGGGAGCGACCGGCACAAGAGCTTGCCCATGATATTGATGGATTATATATGGTTCACATGGTGAGATGGTACCATTATGGCAAGCAGGGCGATCTCTTATCCATTCTTCTAGCCGCTGTTAACACTTACTTATCGGGTGCGATAGTAAAACAGAAGACATCCTATTGAAATGTGGGGAGGTAGAAAGGATATGCCCCTTTGGGAAGCTAAGGGATTCTGGATGCGGGATAGTATTCATTGGCCGAGACCGGTACACCCGCTTTTTGTTTCTTATGGGCTTAATCCAGTGGAGATTGGCTCAGTTCACGCTTTTGAGGAATTTTCCATCCCATCCCTTAAATATGAATATCTTGTTCTCCATGGCTATGTCTTTCAGCGTATTGTATCCATCGGAGGAGATCCTCCGCCTGTTATGGAGCGGTTTCCTTTTCTCTTTCATTTGTGGCGGATTAATCCGCTGCTCCGCAGCCGGGTCTTGGGTTTTGAAAAGTTTCTCAGGGAAAAAGGGTTTGAGAATCACGTTCGTGCCTGGCAGGACGTATGGGAACCAGAAGCTCAGGAGCGTCTCAAGCCGATTCGGAACTTTGATCGTGCCAAGGCCGGCCTGGAAGAGCTGGCCAACCAGCTTGAGCGATGCTATGACTATTTATGCTGGGCGTGGAATCCACATAATAAAGTCGTTATGGTCGGTATGTATATCCGTGAACGCTGGCTGGAAGTGTGTAAAAGATTGTTCAATCTGACGGAATTTGAAGCCTACGAATTAGTTCAGATGAACGATCCTGCAGTCTTTAATACAATGAATCGCCTCTTGACCTTGGCACGGCGTGCTGCTGCAGACCCCGCGATTAAGGATAGCTTGTCTCTGCCAAGTGAAAAAGCGCTTGAGCAGCTGGCCAATACTTGGTTTGGGGAAGAACTCGAGGGATTCATAGAAGCGGAAGGGGATCGGCCTGCAGACGGCTTTGAATTTGGACCCACTTGGCGGGAAATGCCGGAGATGGTGGTGGGGATTATCAAGTCCTTAATGGGCTCAGATTACCCAACCACTGAAGACTCTGATTTCCAGGCATACCGGCTGGGGCGGGTCAATGAACTCCGCAGCACTTTAGCCGGACGAGGGAGGGAGGAGTTCGGCACCTGGCTTGAATTAGCAGAGCAAGTTCAACCGCTGAGTGAAATCCATGATTATTTATTGATGACTGTTCCCCTTTGTCATACCCGTTATGCCGCTCTTGAGGCTGGCAAAAGATTGGTTCAGAAAGGTATTCTGGATGGCTCTGAGGACACTTTATTTCTATACCGTGAGGAATTACTCTCGGCGCTAAGAGAAAATAGCCTCCATCCTGATTTAAAAGGATTGGTGGCCAAGCGGAAAGCTGAGCATAGCCAAAATTATTCCTTAATGCCGCCCCAAACCATTGGCAAAGCACCCATGGTCCCCCCTTTGCATGTATTTCCACCTATTGCGGCGGAGGGGATGAAGATTTTTCTGAAACAATATTCCCTCATTGAGGTACAAAAAGAAGTGCCGCTGGAACTGTCTGCCGAGGGGGAGTTATTTGGCACCCCGGGTTCTCCGGGTGTTACCGAAGGACCGGTGCGGATTATCCATACGGCTGAAGAGTTCCACTTGGTTCAAGAAGGTGAGGTTTTAGTCTGCCCGCTTACCACGCCGACGTGGACAGTATTATTTCCGTATGTGGCAGCGTTAATCACCGACTCTGGGGGCGCATTGTCCCATGCGGCCATCGTTTCCCGGGAATACAGACTCCCTTCCGTGGTGGGAACGATTAACGGAACGAAACTGTTGCATAATGGACAACGGGTTCGTGTGGACGGAGCGGCCGGAGTGATTCAGGTCCTGGATTAAAATAGATAAAGTGATATCACTAAACGGAACTAAACGGAGAATAATGAGATGAGATATGTGCGGCTGCTTCAAGAATTAAAAAAAGAAGACCTAGCCTTAGCCGGCGGCAAAGGGGCTAATCTGGGTGAATTAGTGTTGGCTGGGATGAAAGTACCCCAGGGTTTTGTCTTGACTGTTGAGGGATACCGTCGCTGTGTCAAGAATATCTCTTTACCGCAAATTAAGGTCACTGACTTACACACGTTACAAGAGGCAACATCTAAAATTCGGGTGGAAATAGAGAACACTGGCCTACCCAATGAGGTCGCGGAAGAAGTTCTGGAAACTTATCGAGGGATGGGGAGTCCTGAGGTCGCCGTCCGTTCCTCTGCTACAGCTGAAGATCTTCCTGGTGCAAGTTTTGCAGGGCAACAAGAAACCTATCTTAACATCCAGGGGGAAAGTGAAGTTCTTAAGGCGATAAAGAAGTGCTGGGCTTCACTTTGGACTCCCCGGGCTGTGCAGTATCGTTCACTAAAAGGATTTGGAGAGAGTGAAGTTGCTCTGGCGGTGATCATTCAGGAAATGGCGCCACATGAAGTTTCGGGAGTGGTCTTTACAGTTAATCCTCTTTCGAATGATCCCTGTGAACTGCTTATTAATGCCACCTACGGCGTTGGTGAGGCGTTGGTTCAGGGAGAAATAGTTCCTGATCAATGGCTGGCCAGACGTCCTGACGGCGCGGTTCTTCAATTCACTCCTGCTCCCAGAAGGGAACAATCTTCTTTGCCCTTCATGCGTACGCAGTACCCTGCCCGAGGGTGCTTAACTTCCCGACAGGTTCGGGAGTTGGTTCGTTTATGCCTTGGCATAGAGGAGCATTTCAATGGAGTGCCTCAGGATATCGAGTGGAGCTATGGCTTAGGGGAATTTCACCTGCTGCAAAGCCGGCCGGTTACTACACTTAAGGTCAATTGATTTGCCGGGATGATTCCAGGCACAAAATGTCATCTTTTTATAAGGTATTGGCACTTGATGTTTAATTAAGTGCCAATACCTTATTTCATATCTTGAGATGCAATATAAATTTATTGCAAAACGATAAATGCTGTGTTAGATTAAAGCTGGAACTAACTTGTGAGGTGCTTATAGTATGAAAGGAACAACACTTTTTTTAAAGATAGCTGTGCTCCTTATTGGAATTCCGGTTCTGGCTCTGTGTATATTCTGGTTGCCTTCACTTGCAGATTATTTGCCTAATCTTGTTTTAATCGGTGTGTATGCGGCAGCGGTAGTGTTCTTCTTTGCTCTGTATCAGGCTTTAAAACTTTTAAGCTATATTGATCAGAACAAAGCGTTCTCGGAACTATCCGTATCTGCTTTAAAAAATATAAAGAACTGTGCCATCACGATCAGTATTATCTATGCTGCAATCCTGCCTCTCCTAATACCCCTAGCTGAGGCAGACGACGCCCCGGGCCTGGCAGCATTCCCCTGCATCATTATTTTCGGTGCTTCTGTGATTGCAGTCTTTGCTGCCGTTCTGCAAAGGCTTTTAAAAGAAGCTATAGACATAAAATCTGAAAATGATTTAACTGTCTGAGGTGAATAATATGGCGATTGTAATCAATATTGATGTCATGTTGGCGAAAAGAAAAATGAGTGTAACAGAGCTTACAGAGAAGGTTGGTATAACCATGGCGAATCTTTCTATATTGAAAAATGGCAAGGCAAAAGCCATAAGGTTTTCAACTTTGGAAGCAATATGTAAAGCCTTGGAATGTCAACCGGGTGATATTCTGGAATATAGAAAGGATAGTTAACTTATCTGCTGAAGGTTGGTTTAAGATTTCATTATTAAAAACTTATGAGGTAGATGCAATGTATGATGTTCTTATAATAGGGGCGGGACCGGCAGGGTCTAGTCTTGCGCGGTTAATTGGTGACAAATATAAGGTTTTATTAATAGATAAACGGGATTTGGCCAATGAGAATCCCCACAATCTTGCCGGAAAATGCTGCGGAGGATTATTAGCCCCTGATGCCCAGAAAATGATTGCAAAGCTGGGCTTAGGAATACCTAAAGATATTCTGGTTAATCCGCAGCTTTTTGCTGTAAGAACCATTGATTTAACAAATAACCTGGAGAGACTCTATCAGAGATTCTATCTGAATATGGATAGGGAGAAATTTGATAGATGGTTGGTTTCTATACTTCCGAAAAAAGTTGATAAAAAGTTTAATGCAGTTTTTAAAGACTTTGTTGAAATACCGGGCGGATATGAGGTTAAGTATATTCATAATGGACAAGAAATATCGGCAAAGACAAGAGTTATTATAGGTGCTGATGGGGCCTTTTCAAAGTTAAGAAGGTTTCTTAATCAAGATATCAATGGTCCTGAAAAGTACATTGCAATTCAGGAATGGTATGAATGTCCCCATCATGTCCCCTATTTTACAGCAATTTTTGATGAAGAAATAAGTGATTTTTACTCTTGGATCATACCAAAGGAGAATTATCTGTTATTAGGTTCGGCCCTTAAACCTAAGGAGAAGGCCAGGGAAAAGTATGAACTGTTAAAAACAAAACTAACCCAGCGGGGCTTTAATTTTGATAACAAAATAAGGACAGAGGGCGCATATCTCTATAGGCCGAAAAAGGTATCACAGTTTTATGCCGGCAGGGATAGCATAGCCCTGGTGGGAGAAGCGGCAGGTGGGATTAGCCCCAGCTCTGCAGAAGGAATCAGCTACGCATTAAAGAGCTCTGCATATTTAGCTCAGAGTCTTGAAGAGGGAATCGATGGATTTCTGGATAGATATAAACTTAAGGTAAAGGGTATCAAATTAAATCTGCTGCTTAAAAATTTAAAATCCCCGGCTATGTATAATCCATTGCTCAGACAGTTGGCTATGAAATCAGGTCTGCAAAGTATTGATAGGACAGAGTAAGCCCAATCAGTAAATTGATGGTTACAGGATTGGTTTTATGTATCAGAAGAACAGGGTATTCCGTCGTTTCAGACGGAATACCCTGTTCTTGCCTGTAGGATCAAAAGTATCATTTTAGATATGGGCACGGCGTTATTAAGAAAATTCATTAAAATAGACAGTTTGGCCAAGAACGGGTAAACTTAAACTGTAAAGAAGAGAGAAGAGAATTCCAACTTATTCACAAGAAATTGAGGTGTATCATGGATAGAAGAGAAGTACGAAAAGGGAGAGTTATACAAAAGAAAAGCAAATTAGAGCTGCTGATTTACATAGCGACGATTATCTTTTCTGTATTATTTCTTTTTATCGGCAATAGTGTTGCGACTAAAGGGTTAACCGTTTTCAACGGTGACGATTTCGGTGAGACGGTTGTCAAGGCAAAGATTGAAGCGATTACGGACAGAATCTCAGACGATTACAGCCTTGCCGGTGATACCACCATGGTTAAAAATGTTCAGGTGACCTTTGAAGCAACTCTGCTCGATGGCGAAGAAAAAGGGGAAAGGGTAACGGGGACTCAGATCATCGACGGCATGCTTAATATAGGCACACCGGAAGTTGAGCAGGGCGACAAGGTTTTGCTTGTCGCTTATGAAGGTCAGCCGGAAATGGAATGGCAGTTCATGGAATTTGTCAGAACGGATAAACTTCTCATTTTCGGCCTTCTTTTTATCCTCGCGTTGTTAGTGTTCGGCGGTATCAAAGGGCTGAACACCATACTTTCCCTTGTTTTTACCTGTGCCGCCATTTTTATGGTGTTCATTCCAGCCATTCTTTCCGGGAAGAATATTTATTTATCAGCCATAGTGATCTGCTTGTATACGATTGTTGCCACCTATCTGATTATCAATGGGTTTAACAAAAAAACCCTCACAGCCATTCTGGGCTGCTTTGGCGGAATCCTTGTATCCGGAATATTAACCATTATTGTCAATAGGGTTCTTGAGTTAACAGGATATGTAGATGAGGAATCCATTTATTTGACCTATATATCAACCGGGACGCCCATAGATTTAAAGGCCATTATTTTTGCGGCAATCCTCATCGGTGCTTTAGGTGCAATAATGGACGTTTCAATGTCAATATCATCATCTCTTTGGGAAGTGAAAGAAAAGTCAGGAGCTACTTCTTTCAATACTTTATTCAGATCGGGAATGAATATCGGACGGGACGTCATGGGAACGATGGCCAATACCCTTATTCTTGCCTACATAGGAAGTTCTCTTTCCATTGTATTGCTGCTCAGCGCGTACAGTACATCTTTAATATATCTCCTGAACCGGGAAATGATTGTTGTAGAAATTCTGCAGGCGCTGGTAGGCAGCTTTGGGATCTTGTTTGCCATGCCCCTCACTTCCTTTATCTGTGCGATAATATATAAAGAAAACAGTGAACGGATTCATGATGAACCAAGTGTTAAAATCGAATAGGATTTATGAGCCAATCAGAAATAAAAAATGACCTCTAAACACAACAATCTGACCTGACCAGGGTTCGGATTGTTGTGTTTTTCAGTTACCATGCCATAACTTAAGTCGTAAATTGATCTTATTTCGGGAATAAACGCAGAATTTGGGAGCGATTCCAGTTGTTAAGAATATGTTAATAAATTGTGATGAATTTGTTAATTGGTTTACAAGCTTATATTTCTTATAATTTTAATGAATAGGTCCAGGCGAAATAGGACACCATGGGAGATTTGGGAAAGGAGGTAAGATATGAATAGCGGAGTGGAGCAAGAAAAAACCGGTGTCCCAGGCGGAAGAAGGAAAAAAATCCCTAAACTGTATCTCATCGTAGGCCTTTTTATAGGATTGTTCGCCATACTTATTATTGGAGTACAAGGAGTGCATGCCTTAACAAAAGATTCAAGTTATTGTGTCTCTTGTCATGTTATGGAACCTGTTTATGGAACTTGGAGCCATTCATCCCACCGGGAAATAGCCGGTTGTAACGATTGTCATACGGATCAAACCAATTATGTAACCAAGAGCTATACCAAGATTACGGCAGGGGTTCAACACCTTTACCACAATACCTTCAGTGATCTGCCCGACAGTATTCGCATTAAAGATGGGAGTACGGAGCTGGTGCAGGATAACTGCTTAAGATGCCATGAGGACGTGGTAAGGAATGTCAATATGGATTCCAGCCGACGATGTTTTGATTGTCACCGCTATACCCCTCATAGCAACTATCGATAGAAAGAAAGGAAGGTAAGATTGTGAGAAAAGGTAAAATACTCATAGGATTGCTGGCTGCAATGATCATCAGCATAGTTGCCGTTGGCTGCTCATCGAAAACCTCGCAGCCCGTTGCTTTTCGGGCTGAAATCGCTCCTGGAACCTTATCTGTCGACGAGTACGCCAAGTATTATCCTAAACAATACGATACATTCATGAAAACTGCAGAAATGTCCAATGAAGGCAGCAAATATGGCGGTTCCGAAGAATTTGATAAGCTGACCCAGTGGCCCTTTTTAAAAGAGATTTTCGCCGGTTATGGATTTGCTATTGAATACAATGAAGATCGTGGCCATAACTACACCATTGAAGATGTCACCAAAATCAAACGAATTAATGAAAAAAGCATTGCATCTTGCTGGACCTGCAAATCGGCTAATGTAGCCGGTGTTGTCGAAGAGATGGGCGATGCCTATTATGGAGCTAATTTCCATGATCTGAAGGGTAAAATGACAGAAGGCATTACTTGCGCCAATTGTCATGATCCTCAGACTATGAATTTGGTCATTACCCAGCCACCCTTGCGGGATACTCTCACCCGCTTGGGCAAAGATCCGGACAAGTTGACCACTCAAGAACTTCGCACCATGGTGTGTGCACAATGCCATGTTGAATACTATTTCGCTGGCGATAAGAAAATTGTCACCTTCCCTTGGGATAAGGGCCTTACCCCCACTGACGTCCTGGAATATTATGAAGAAAAAGATTTCTCCGACTGGACACATGCGAAAGCCGGTGTGCGCGAAATCAAGGCTCAGCATCCTGAATATGAAACCTTTATGGGCAGTACCCACGCCGAAGCCGGTTTATCCTGTGCAGACTGCCATATGCCTTACACTATGAACGGCGGCGAAAAGATCTCCTCGCACTGGTGGACCAGCCCTCTTAAGCATATGAATGAGAGCTGCCTGACTTGCCATAGAGAAGGGGAGGAAGCGCTTAAAGAAAGAGTATTCTATACTCAGGACAAAGTTGCCGATATGATGGCTAAAGTAGGGAATGTCACTGTAGAAGCACTTGAAGCCATTGCTGAAGCCGACGCTAAAGGTGGAAACCAAGATGCTCTTAAAGAAGCCCGTGCCTTGCAGCGTAAAGGTCAATTCCTGGTGGATTGGGTTGGAGCAGAAAACTCCATGGGCTTCCATAATCCTCAGTTAATCATGGAAACCCTGAATACCTCCATGGACTATGCTTATCAGGCTATCAATAAGGCTACCGAGTCTATAACCGGTGTCGCAGCTCCTAAATGGGATGTAGAGGCTCCCAAAACCAACACAGAAACCATGAAAGTGTTACATGACAAGGAAAACGCCCCTAAGTCATAAGCAAAATCACCTGATACCTCTTTTAAAAGGACCTTCGCTATCCGAAATATGATAGCGAAGGTTTTTTTTGTTTGCTTTTTGCGGTTGAATAGTTACGCAATTGTTATTATAATTAAGCGTGATTATTAATGCTTGAGGAAAACTTAAATAAGAATATTGAGATTTTCGGCTAAAAGGTTTACAATCTAGATAGATAAAGATATTGATACTCTAAAATCATCGTCAATTAAATGTTAAGGCCGTCAAAGGTGGTGATAATTTTGCTGGATGAAGAAAAGGGCCTTTACAGCATTGGTACCGTAGCCGAGCTAATCGAGGAGCATCCTGAAACTCTAAGAGTATGGGAGAGAAATGGTTTAATTCACCCTAATCGGGATAAGTACCAAAGAAAATATTCCAATAACGACCTCTTGCGTTTAAAATTTATTAAGTATCTTATGAATGAAAAAGGATTGAACATCGCTGGGGTTAAGCAGATCACTTCTATGTATTCCTGCTGGTACAACCGCAATTGTAAAGGTGGCGGGATGAGAAGCAGCACCATACCTATTAATGAATCCAAACCTTGCTGGAAAATTGAAGGGACTTATTGTTTTATAGCTAGTGATAAAAGTGAGCTTTGCAGTACTTGTGAAATGTTAAAGACTTGCGCTAGCTCTTCAGATTGCAAATAGGCTGAAGAGCAGGTCTTTTTTTGTCTAAAACTTCAATATAATAATTGAATTTATATAAATGATAGTATTTATAGAACGGCCTCGATTTCAACTTGTTCAAGGACAAGAATGGAGAGATGGAACTGTTGAAGTAACCTAATAAATTGCAATGCTTGCCCTGATCCTGCCTTATTTAAAAAGGGCATTCTCTATTTTCCCTCTTTTTGAGAACCAGACCATGGTTCTCTTTTTATATTCATGTTTATTTGAGGTGATCCTTAGTCACTTTCTGTAGATATCTTTCATGGACCGGGCAACAGTAATTCGGCTGACTCCTGCAATTAAGGCCAGATCTTCTTGAGTTATGGAATTCATGTCCACATCAAGCTTTTGCAGTTTTTTATAGACATAGGCAACTTTCTCGGGTCCATTTTTAGAATGCATATGCACCCAATTCGATAGATTGGCGGCGTGATCCAGAGTGAGATTCTTCATAAGAGCCTGAGCAAAATCTCTATTGTCGTGAAAGAAATCTTCAATAAAATAGATGGGAAAATTACAGCGGGTTACATCTGTAAGAGCAAGCAGATGGGTAACCGGAAAAGGAAGACGTTCGAATAAAAGATGTGTCCCGAGAATATCCCCGCTTTTAAGCAGCTGAATCCCCTCTTGGGAGCCATCTTCCAAGACAGTAAAGGAAAACTCGATCCCCTTAACGATAATCTCAAAATTGGCATTGACAGAGTTGATCATTTGGGTTTGCTTGGCTTTTTGATAAGTGAGTGTAGCCTTGGCACAGAGTGCCTCACGCAGTTTTGGTCTCAGGGAGCGGCAAAAAGGATTGCCGGCACACTCTTTCATGAACATACACCTACCCCGGGACATATAAATTGCTTTGTCATGTGAAACATATAACTAGAATCATGGCTTATTATATCAAACTACTCTTTTTTGGACAGTATCAAATGATACAACATTTTTGCAGCATTGGATATTAAACCTGTATCAATTGATATCGATTCATGACAAGAGTGACTGATACAATCAAATCATAAGTGATAAAAAGTTCAAGTTGGTGCAGAAAAACAGGAGGTAAAGACATGGAAGCAAAGGAAAGTTCCCTATTGAATGCAAAGCTATCGCGACGAACCTTTGTGAAGGCATCTGCTGCCACAGCGGTGGTGGTAGGCGCTGCAACAACCAATCCTTGGGGTCCTGCCATGACCGCTTTAGCCGAAGGTGAGAAGAGCGATACTATAGCCAGCTCTGGCGAAGCGGTTTTTAGTGGAGCTTGTCGGGGTAACTGTGCGGGAGGATGTTTTTTAAACATTCATGTACGTGGTGGCAAAGTGGTGCGTACTTCTATGAGGGAAATGCCCAACCCAGACTATAACCGGATCTGTGTTAAGGGGTTAACCCATATGCAAAGAATCTACCATAAAGACCGCTTAAAATACCCGATGAAGCGGATCGGCGAGCGCGGTGCCGGTCAATGGGAGCGTATCAGTTGGGACGAAGCCGTAACAACGATAGCGGATAAGTGGCAAGAATATCAAAGAGAGTATGGCAAAGAAGCTTTTGCGATTTACTGGGGTTCAGGCAATTACGGAGTTTTGAGCGGTCAAGGGATGGGGTGTACTACCAGTCGATTGCTTAATGTGACGGGGGCATCCAATATCTCAATGACGGTCGATGCCGCTCATGGTCATAGCGCGGGTAACGCCCTTGGGTGGGGGCCGAACTTCACCCTTAATGAACTGGCCGACCTTAAGAATGCTAAAACTATCCTCTGCTGGGGTGCTAATCCGGTCATTTCCCAGCAGCAAAGTACTCATTTTTTGATGGAAGCTAAGGAAAACGGAACAACGTTCATTGTTATTGATCCGATCTACAATATTACTGCCTCCAAGGCGGATAAGTTCGTCCCGGTGCGCCCTGGCACAGACGGAGCATTGGCTTTGGGGATGATGAATATCGTGGTAAGAGAAAACTGGATTGATGTTCCCTTTTTGAAGGCCTCTACTGTAGCCCCCTTCCTGGTTAAAGAAGCTGATGGTCACTATTTGCGCCTTAGCGATTTAGGCCTCCTCGCTGAAGGCCAAAGGGATGATATTGTCGTGCGCAGTGCCGAGGGAAAGATGGGACTTCCCCAAGAGATTACTGATCCGGTGATTGAAGGGTCCTTTGAAATCAACGGACATAAAGTCAATACCGCCTATACCTTGCTTCTTCAGCGTATCGCGGAATATCCCCCGGAGAAAGCCGCGGAGATCTGCAATCTTTCCGTCAGCCAAATTGAAGAAATCACCAAAATTTACGCCACCAACAAGCCTTCGACAATTTATCAGTATTTTGGTATTGATCACTATGTCAACGGACACTACAGCATCTTTGATATTTACGCACTTGCTATGATTACAGGAAATTTGGGTAAATCCGGAGCTGCCTGTGGCATGGGCGAAACCTTGGGAATTAATTTTACGAACCTGGCAGGCACTCTTTTCCCCGCTGGTGCCACAGGTCCATCCCTGACCATGTCAGCCACGCAAATGGACTCTGTCATGAATGAGCATAAGTATGGCAATAAGGATGTTAACGTGAAAGGCATCTATATTACCAATGCCAATGTGGTTGCCAATAGCGCAGAGAGAAAATATACCTTGGACTGGCTCAATAAAATGGAATTCATCGCCGTAGCGGATATGAATATGAATGAAACTGCCCAGTATGCTGATATCTTGCTGCCGGTATCCCATTGGTTTGAGCAAGAGGAGGCTTTCTGCAATTACAGCACTCATCCCTATGTGATTTTTCAGGAAAAGGCCATTGATCCTCTCTATGAATGCAAAGCGGATTTTGAAATCAATAAACTCATCGCCCAAAAGTTGGGTTATGGGGAGCAGTTTAATCTGACTGAGATGGAATACCTGAACTTATGGCTTGATAACGACGAAGCCAGGAGATTAGGGATCACTCTGGAGGCTCTTAGGGAAAAGAAAATTCTTAAGTGCCTGCCTGGTGACCTTTATATTAACGGTGAAAATGGTGTGTTTGGTACGCCTACGGGCCGTGCCCAGTTCTATGTGGAAAATCCCGCCCCCAATATGAATTATGATCAACAGTGGGATATAGAAAAAGAACGCCTGCCCTATTGGGAGCCACCTAATGAGGTATGGCATGAGAACCCCTTGACTAAAAAATATCCCTTTACGATTATTTCCGATCATGTCCGTTTCCGCACCCATACCCAATGGTGGGATGTGCCGGCATTGCTGGAGCTTGATCCTGAACCTATCCTGAAGATCAGTTCGGAAGATGCCGCTCAATATGGTATTAAGACCAATGACCTAGTTAAAATCTATAACGACCGGGGCCATGTCGTCATGAAAGCGGCAATCAATGATGGATTGCCCCAAGGGGTCCTTACAGCACCAAAGGGTTGGGAAAAACACCAATTCAGAGAAGGACATTTTGCTGATCTAAGTTCGCGGGTGGTGAATAAAGTCTGTGCCAATAGTGCCTTTTTTGATGTCTTAGTTGCCATTGAAAAGCTATAAAGGAGGAGAAAATGATGCGTTATGCCATGGCAATCGATTTAAAACGCTGCGTAGGCTGTCACACCTGCTCTGTAGCATGTAAAATGGCCAACAATCTGCCCAATGAAATTTGGTGGAACCGCATCCTTACGGTAGGCGGGGAAGCTATGGATACAGCTGCCGGGACCTTCCCGAACAATACCTTGGAGTATCTGCCGGTCAATTGTCAGCACTGCGCTAATCCGGCCTGTGTGAAAGCCTGCCCTGTGGGAGCCACCTATCAACGGGAAGAAGATGGAGTCGTCATCCAGGATTATGATCAATGCATCGGCTGTCGTTACTGCATGGTGGCTTGCCCCTACAGCGGAGTTCGTCAATTCAACTGGAAGAAACCTGAATACCATGTGGATTTTGCCGTAGGGGATGCCAACATCACTCCGCACCAATACAATACCGTATCCAAATGTACCTTCTGTGTTCACCGATTAGCGGAAGGGAAGAAACCGGCCTGTATGGAATTATGCATTGGACGGGCCCGTTATTTCGGCGATATTGATGACCCGGAAAGCGAAGTCAGCAAGGCGATCCAAGGCCGTACCTACTTCCACTTGCTCGAAGAAAAAGGTACCAGGCCGCATGTCTATTATTTAACTTAAGGGGGGTGTAACCATGGCTGTTGTAACCAATACGAAAAAATCAGGTGTACTTAATCTGTGGAACCTTATCTTTGCCTCTTTCGCTGTCTTTGGCGTCGTGTGCTGGGGGCTGCAACTGAGCAAAGGTTTGCAAGTGACAAATCTAGGCACTCATAATATGTGGGGGCTTTATATCGTGGGCTTTATGATTTTTACGGGAGTAGCCGCAGGGTGCCTTTTATTTGCTGCTGTACCCTATCTCTTTAAACTGGACGCTTTTAAGCCCTATACCCCTATTGCCTCCTACCTGGGAGCTGTAGCCAGTATTGTAGCGGCTTCCTTGTTCATCATCGTCGATATCGGCAATCCGGAGAGAGCCTGGCTCTTTATCACCAGTGGGAACTTTTCCTCCCCGATGTTTTGGGATTTTATCATGCTGGCTTCCTATATGGTCATTTCCGTCATCTTCACTCGTCAGCTGCTCCTCGTCAAAGCAGGGAAGAAAGCGGAAGAGGCCCTTAAGCCCATAGCATGGCTCGCTTTCCTTGCCGGAATTCTCGTCACGGTAACATCCTTTGTTTTCTGTTTCCAAGTTGCAAGACCTCTATGGAACACCCCTGTTCAGCCCTTATCCTTTTTAATAGCGGCTTTGGTGGCTGCTCTGGCGGTCATGATCGTTTTAGCCTGTCTTTTAAATCGAAGTGAGTATATTCATATGCCCACCACCCTGTTGGCAAAAATGGGGAAAGTCGTTGCGGCACTGTTATGTGTAGAACTCATTATCGTAGCAACAGAGGTGCTTATAGGGCTTTATCCGGGAAGCGGTGAAGAACATGCAGCGTTTTCCTGGCTGGTTGCCGGAAAAGGGGCTGTGGGATTCTGGGCAGAGCTGGGTGCTTTGCTTGCAGCGATTGGAATACTGGCAATGCCGGGAAAAGCCCCTAAACGAGGCAGCTTAGCTGCCGGTGCCATTATCGCCTTGATTGCTGTATATCTGGTTAAATCCAATCTCCTTCAAGTCCAATTATTTAATCCGCTGCTCAACTTGCCCGGACCTCCGGTCTATGGGGGAAGCACTGGGCCTTATGTTCCATCTCTTATTGAGAACGGGCTTTCTTTAGGAATCGTGGCCCTGGGTGCTCTGCTTTTGAACCTTGGCTTGAGCAAGCTGAACCTGAGAACTTCCCGGCAATGAAATCTGCCTGTGCCTGCCATCCCTTGGCACTGACCTATGTAAAAATGAGAGGTAATAATTCGCAGAGAATTATTACCTCTCATTTTTTATAGATTTCTTTCATAGCTCTGGCAACGGTGATACGGCTGACCCCTGCGATAAGGGCGAGATCCTCTTGAGTAATCATCGTCATGTCGGTGTCCAGATCCTGAAGCAATTCATAAACCTTCTGGACTTTTTCTGTTCCATTTCTGGAGCGCATACTTACCCAACGAGTCAAGTTATTCATCATGTCGAGAAGGTTTTCCATCAAAGCCTGGGCAAACACTCTGTTTTCCTTATAAAGCGTTTCCGCAACTTTTAAGGGAATACTGCATTTATGAACTTCGGTAAGTGTCATCATATTATATTCCGGGATTCTCAGGCTTTCAAAAAGTTGGCGGGTTCCCAGGACATCTCCTTTTTTGATTAGATGAATAAATTCTTGAGTCCCATCTTCGTGCAAGTTAAAGGTGAAAAGAACTCCCTTAATGATCAGTTCAAGGTGGGGGTTGCCCTGATCCGTGGATTGTATTTGTTTAGGCATTTGGACAATAAGGGTGGAATGCTCGCAGAGGTAAGCCCGGGTCTCCGGATCAAGAGCATCACAGAAGGGGTTACCAGCGCACTGTTTTTTCATAATAACACCTACCCGCCATGATGATAAACATGAACAGTAATCCGTAGTAACGATTTGGGTTTAATGAATTTGTGAAATATTTTGTTTGGGAGGATATGCCTTAGGCTTAGTATCTGCACTGCCTATTAATAATACCATACTTCCGGTCACTATGTATTGAAGCAAATGATACAAAAGGATGTATCATTTGCTACAGAAACTTGTATCAAGTGAAGCGTTAGGAAATATCAGATGCTATCGAAGCAGTTTTGCTCCCTTGCTACAATACAAGTAGCACCAAATGTACGATTTATCACTAAATATGAGCAGCTGTGGTGCAACTTAAGTGGGAGGGAATGAAATGAATCAAGAAAAGAACAGCCTCAATCCTAACCTGTCCCGCCGCACTTTCTTAAAGGCATCAGGAGCAACTGCGGTCACGGCGGGAGTCGTTGCTGCCAACCCCTGGGGAACGGCTATGACGGCTTTGGCTGATGAGGAACAAACTTCAGCAGCGGGAGAGGAAGAACAAATCTTCAGCGGCGCCTGTCGCGGCAATTGTGCAGGCGGATGTTTTCTGAATATCCATGTGCGGAATGGCAAAGTGGTAAGAACCTCAGCCCGTGAGATGCCGAATCCGGAATATAACCGCATCTGTGTTAAAGGATTAACCCATGTCCAGAGGATTTATAGCAAGGAGCGCCTGAAATACCCCATGAAACGTGCCGGGGAACGGGGCGAAGGAAAATGGGAACGAATCACTTGGGATGAAGCCATCAGCACCATCGCCCAGAAGTGGAAAGGCTACCAGGATGAGTTTGGCAAATATGCTTTTGGAGTTATGTGGAGTTCAGGAAGCTATGCTGCGCTGAGTGGCGTCGGGATTGGCAGCGCTATCAACCGCCTGCAAAATGCCAACGGGGCCTTGAATATTACAGCAGCTGTAGATATGGCACGGGGACAAGGAACGAAACCGGCTCTCGGTCAAGGTACATTTGTTACAGCTAATGAACCCGCGGACTTAAAAAATGCCAAGACGATTTTCTGTTGGGGGGCTAATCCTGTAGGCGCCCAGCAGCAAAGCACCCATTTCTTTTTAGAAGCCAGGGAAAAAGGTGCTAAAATCGTGGTCATTGATCCCAATTTCAACGCCTTAGCGGCCAAAGCGGATATCTTTGTCCCGGTAAGGCCGGGCTCTGATGCGGCGTTGGCCCTGGGGATGATGAATATTGTGGTCCGGGAAAACTGGGTGGATGAGCCTTTTTTGAAGAAATCCACAGGGGCCCCTTTCTTAGTCAAGGAATCTGATGGAAAGTTTTTGCGGCAAAGTGATTTAGGAATCCATATCCCTGAAGGAGCCAAGGATGAGCTAATCGTCTGGAACCAAGACTCTGACACTTATGGAACAGCCGATACCGTCAGTAACCCGGCGTTGCGGGGCTCTTATACTATCAATGGGGTTAAGGTTACGACAGCCTATGACCTGCTGTTGGAGCGCATCGCTGAATACCCGCCGAAAAAAGCAGCGGAAATCTGTAATATTCCTGTAGCGCAAATCGAAGAAATCACGGAACTTTACGCGACCAATAAGCCTTCCGCAATCTATGAGTTTTTCGGCATCGATCATTATGTCAATGGCCATTACGGCTATTTTGCTATGGCGATCTTAGCCATTCTCACCGGAAATCTCGGTAAACCGGGAGCTTTTTGCGGCATGGGTGAGAACCTGGCCACTGATTGGATCAATATGGCGGGAACGATGTTTCCCAATGGAGCGAAGCCCTCTCTTTCCGTACCTGTTAATATGCTCACTGAAATTCTGGAAACTAAAATGTATGGTAAAACTCCCATCGATTTGAAAGGTATCTACTTTACCCATGTCAATCAGATCGGCAACGGCGCCGAGCGCAAAGCGACCCTGGAAGTTATGAAAAAGCTGGATTTTATCGCAGTCGCCGATCTGAATATGAATGAAACGGCTCAGTATGCAGATATTCTGCTGCCTGTAGCCCACTGGTTTGAAGTGGATGATGTTTTTGTCAATTACAGCACCCATCCTTATGTGATATTGCAGGAGAAGGCCATTGAGCCTCTCTATGAATGCAAATCGGACTTTGAGATCTATCAATTGCTGGCGGAAAAACTTGGCTGCAGTGATGCCTTTGCCATGGATGAAGAGGACTATATGCGGTTGTGGATGGATACAGATGGAGCCAGAAAATTAGGGATTACTTTAGAGAAGCTTAAAGAAGAGAAAATACTCAGGGCTTTACCCGGAGATCCCTATATTTATGCTGAAGGCGGAGCATTTGCCACACCTACAGGGCGGGCCCAGCTCTATAATGAGGCCCCTGCTCCCAATAATAATTATGATCAGGTGTTTGATCTAGCCAAAGAGCGCCTGCCTCACTTTGAACCGCCCCTGGAAGCCTGGCATGAAAATCCCCTCCATGCGAAATATCCTTTCTCGGTGATCCAAGACAAGGGAAGGTGGCGGACCCACTCTCAATGGTGGGATGTCCCGATGCTCAAAGAACTCAGCCCGGAACCCTTTGTGAAAATCAACCCTGCCGATGCTGCCGCCCGCAATGTTAAGACTGGTGATATCATCAAGCTCTACAACGATCGGGGCTATGTCAAGATTAAAGCCATTGTGGATCGCGGAATTCAACCTGGTGTTTTAAGCCTGCCTAAAGGCCGGGAAAAACAGGAATTCATCGAAGGGCACTATCAGGATCTGACCTCCCGGGTGATGAATATCGTCTGTGCCAACAGTGCCTTTTTTGATGTACTGGTCCAAGTAGAAAAAGCTTAGGAGGGAAAAACGATGCGTTACGCCATGGCAATCGATCTAAAACGCTGTATAGGCTGTCATACCTGTGCTGTAGCATGTAAAATGGCCAACAATCTGCCTAACGAAATTTGGTGGAACCGTATTCTTACCGTAGGTGGGGAAGCTATGGATACAGCTGCCGGGACCTTCCCGAACAATACCTTGGAGTATCTGCCGGTTAATTGTCAGCACTGTGCTAATCCGGCCTGCGTAAAAGCCTGCCCCGTCGGGGCTACCTATAAACGGGAAGAAGATGGCATCGTCATCCAGGATTATGATAAATGCATCGGCTGCCGCTACTGCATGGTGGCTTGCCCTTACAGCGGCGTTCGTCAATTCAACTGGAAAAAGCCCGAGTACCATGTAGACTTTGCCGTAGGGGATGCCAACACTGCCCCGCATCAATACAATACCGTATCCAAATGCACTTTCTGCGTTCACCGGTTGGCTGAAGAGAAAAAACCGGCCTGTATGGAGTTGTGTATTGGACGGGCCCGTTACTTCGGGGACATCGATGACCCGGAAAGCGATGTCAGCAAGGCCATCAAAGGCCGCAGCTATTTCCATTTGCTCGAAGAAAAAGGCACCAAGCCAAATGTCTACTATTTAACTTAAAGGAGGTGTAAGCATGACAGTGCAAACAAAGACCGTCGAACCAACGACCAAAAAGACCCCGTCCAATCTGTGGAATATGATCTTTGCAGCTGTTGCCGTGCTCGGTGCAGTCTGCTGGGGGCTGCAGCTGACCCAAGGGCTGCAGGTCACCAATCTCGGCCTGAACAATATGTGGGGTCTCTATATCGTCGGCTTTATGATCTTCACCGGGGTTGCCGCCGGAAGCCTGCTCTTTGCGGCAGTACCTTATCTTTTCAAGCTGGCTGAGTTTAAACCCTATACCCGGATTGCCGCTTATCTGGGCGCAGTGTCCAGCATCGTGGCCGCCTCCCTCTTCATCATCGTGGACATCGGCAACCCGGAGCGGGCCTGGCTCTTCATTACCAGCGGCAATTTGACCTCACCGATGTTCTGGGACTTCCTGATGCTGGCCTCTTATATGGTGATTTCCATCCTCTTTACCCGTCAGCTGATCTTGGTCCACGAAGGCAAAAAAGATGAAGGGTCCCTGAAACCTATTGCTGTCATCGCCTTCACCGCCGGGCTCTTGGTCACAGTCACCTCCTTTGTCTTTTGTTTCCAAATCGCCCGTCCCCTGTGGAATACTCCGGTGCAGCCCCTATCCTTTTTAATCGCAGCCTTAGTGGCCGCCTTGTCCGTGCAGATGATTCTGGCAGTCATCCTGAATAAGAGGGGTTATATGGAGATGCCCATGGGGCTTATGGCGAAGATGGCAAGAGGGGCAGCTGTTCTGCTGTGCATCGAGCTGATCATCGTCGTGGGTGAAATCCTTATCGGCCTTTATCCCGGAGGGGGAGAAGAGCATGCCGCCTTCCTCTGGCTGGTCAGTGGAGAAGGAGCGGTCGGATTCTGGGCGGAAATGGTGACCTTGGTGGCCGCCATCGTGGTTCTGGCCAAGCAGGATACCTCATCCAAGGCAGGGGGAATCCTGATCGGTGCTATATTGGCCTTGGTAGCGATCTATCTTATCAAATCCAACCTGTTGCAGGCCCAATTATTTAATCCCCTCATTACCTATGCAGGCCCGCCGGTTTATGGCGGGACAACAGGTCCATATGTGCCCTCATTGATTGAGATTGGTTTGTCTTTGGGTATCATCTCTTTGGGAGCATTGCTTCTGAATCTGGGATTAAGTAAGCTGAATCTCGGAATGGGCAAATAAAAGTAAGGAAAATATGTAAAACGCTGAAAGCCCGCATAAACGCTATGTTTTTTGCGAGCCTTCAGCGTTTTTTTATACAATAATGCTTATTGACAGCTAATAGATTATTTTAATTTGATCAAATAAAATACTCGCAAATTACTTGATTCCGGGTGGATATAAGTGAGATGTGTCATATTTAGGAGTAAAAAACTGGGTAAATGTATGGTAATATGACAGAGAAGAGTAAGCTGGAATTGTAATCAAGCAGGAAATGAGGGGGAAGTAATTATGCTGGAAAAAGTGATGAAGGCGGCACATGCCATTGAAGAGACGTTGATAACCATAAGACGGGATATTCATAAGCAACCTGAATTGGCATTGCAGGAGTATAAAACGGCAAAATATATAGCGGACAGGCTTAGAGCATTAGGGTGTGAAGTCACTGAAAATGTCGGGAGCACTGGGGTCGTGGGACTTCTCCGGGGAAGAGAAACGGGAAAGACCCTGGCTATCCGCGCCGATATGGATGCACTGCCGATCGAGGAAGCGACCGAGCATGGATTTTGCTCCGCCACACCGGGAGTCATGCATGCTTGTGGCCATGATGCCCATATAGCCGTTGTACTGGGTGCGGCAGAAATTCTGTCCGGCCTGAAGGACTCTCTTGCCGGCAGTATCAAGTTGATTTTCCAGCCTAGTGAAGAATCTCCTATCGGGGGAGCGGACCGGATGATCGAAGAAGGGGTCTTGGAAAATCCCCATGTGGACGCAGCGCTGGGTCTCCATGTCACACCGGAGTTACCTGCAGGCCAAATGGGCTGTAAAGAGGGCCCCTTCTTTGCCTCAGTGGCTTATTTTACTATAGAAATTATGGGGAAAGGCGGCCATGGGGCATTGCCACAGCATTCGGTTAATCCGATTTTGGTAGCTGCAGAGTGTATTCAAGCCCTGCAAACCATCCCCTCGGCTCAAATTGACCCTATGGAGCCTTTTGTTTTGTCCATAGGCTCGATTCATGGAGGGCAGAAATCCAATATCATTCCCGAAAAGGTCACTATTGAGGGGACAGTGCGCTGCTTTGGGGACGAGTTGATGAGCCGCACCGGTCAGATTATGGAAAATCTTCTTTGCTCTATTACTTCAGCTTATGGAGCCGCTTATAGACTAAATTTCCGCTCAGAAGTGAAAACCCTGATCAATGATCAAGGGATGATCCGGTTGATCAAGGAAGCCGGAGAAGAAATCCTGGGAAAAGATCATACTCTGGCTGCCCAACCTGTCCTATTAGGGGATGATTTTGCATCCTTTAGCCAGCTTTTGCCATCTGCTTATATCTATTTAGGAGTTGGCTTCCCGGGGCAACCCAATCCCCCTCTGCACCACCCCAAATTTGACCTGGATGAGCGGGCCTTGCCTATGGGAGCGGCGTTGCTCAGCTATACTGCACTCAAGTTTTTAAGCTGAGCCTGCTTCTGAAAAAGAACCTTGACACTTTCTGTAATAAATATATAATTCATATATAAATACTATGCTTTAAATTTGGTTGAGTGCGCAAGGACTATGAATTGCTGATACCCTTAATTGAATTGCTAAAGGAGTGGGGCGATGAGTTACAATTTTGATGAATATATTGATCGTTACGGAACGGAAAGCACGAAATGGGATGCTTTTGAGAATCGTTTTCCCGGTTTGGACGCCAAGGGCTGTATTCCAATGTGGGTTGCCGATACGGATTTTCGAGCACCTCAGGAGGTCATCGATGCTATCGTAGCTAAAGCTGAATTTGGTATCTTTGGTTATCCCAAAGGCAAGGGGAAGTCCTTTGATCAGGCAGTCACGGGCTGGATTTTCCAACGGCATGGCTGGCAGCTTGATCCGGAATGGATAGTGCCCACGACCGGGGTAGTCCCTGCCATTACCCATGCTATTCAAGCTTTTACCCAGGAAGGGGATGGGGTGCTCATCCAGCCCCCCGTATATTACCCTTTTAAAAATACAATCCAAAAGAACAAACGGAGGGTTATTGAAAACCCCCTGCTCTTAGATGAAGAAACAGAACAATATGAAATTGATTTTGCGGACTTTGAGCACAAGCTTAAAGATCCCAAAACAAAACTGTTCATCTTGTGCAATCCTCATAACCCGGTGGGACGAGTGTGGTCTGAAGAGGATCTGACTAAAATCGGCGAGTTATGCCTTAAGCATCAGGTGCTTGTCTTTGCCGATGAAATTCACTCCGACTTGATTTTGAAGGGAAGCCGTCATATCCCCCTGGGCATGCTGGATGAACGATTTAATCAACA
Source organism: Desulfitobacterium hafniense DCB-2 (assembly GCF_000021925.1). Classification (NCBI taxonomy): domain Bacteria; kingdom Bacillati; phylum Bacillota; class Clostridia; order Eubacteriales; family Desulfitobacteriaceae; genus Desulfitobacterium; species Desulfitobacterium hafniense. The sequence goes on along the minus strand of NC_011830.1, from coordinate 4,469,481 downwards.
TGTCATAACTGCCTATTCTGCCAGCAAGACCTTTAACTTAGCAGGGTTACAGACTTCAGTGGTCATTCTTCCCGAACGAAGGATTCGCCAAAGATATCTTGAACAATTGGAGATCAATCAGGCGCGGGACATCAATATATTTGGTACTATCGCTTTAGAGGCTGCCTATACTCATGGTGCAGACTACTTGAAGGCATTTCTTGAGCATGTCGAGAGTAATCTTGATTATGCCCTGGATTATACTGAGAAGCACCTGCAAGGAGTTCGCATTATTAAACCTCAAGGAACTTATTTGGTATGGTTTGATTTCCGGGGAACAGGTCTTACGGCGGATCAAATCGATGCCTTGATCATTGAGAAGGCCAAAGTGGCTGTGGATTTGGGACGCTGGTTCGGAGAAGAGGGAGCAGGTTTTCTGCGTTTTAACTTTGCTTGCCATCGTTCGACACTGGTGAAAGCCTTGGAGCAGATCAAGGAGGCTTTAAAGGCTTTGTAAAATCGATAGTCAGCTATTCCTGGAATGATGTAATTTCTAAAGATCTCCTCTTCGCTCAAAAAGCGCAGGGGAGATCTTTTTTGTGCCTAGAAATCACTACAAATTCAAGCATTCATTAGCAACACTAATGTGTCTGGAGGAAGTTATGGGGATGATCATCTTAAGCTGGTACGGGAGAAAATAAGCATTAAGCGGGCAGGTCCCATGTCTTAGCTATCAGACCGGAGTCTGCCCTCTACCCTTTCTGTAGCGTTTTTTTGGACAAAACCCTATTGGTATTCCTGACATCTTTAGGAGATGAGTTATTATAAAATAAAAGGGATGGAGTGCGGCTGATAAGACTAAACAGCATTGTGAAAGGCATATCAAATGATATAGAAGAAACGATGGGTACTTTGCTAAAATAGGACTATGTCAAGGTACAAAAAGGAGAATAAAAATGAGTAATAACCGTCAAGAACAAGATGCAATGAATGCTTTTACGATCTCGGATTTCTTCCAGCTGCTCTCGATCTCCCTGCGGCTCCCTAACCATGAATTGGCCCAGGCATTTTTAGACGGCAGCTATGGACGGGATGCCCTCTACATTCTTGAGGAGCTTTCCTGCACTCAGGAGGAGATTGCTTCAGTCCGGGAAGCCTTAAAGAACCTTGCCTCGACCGAGGAGGACGTAACCGCTTTCCTCATTCAGATGAGGCGGGAATATACCCGGCTTTTTGATGATCCGAAGAAACCGGTGGTTAGTATATACGAGACTCTCTTTTTGCATAATCCTGAAGACAAAGGGGGAGTCATGCTCTTTATGAGCCCGGCCGCCCTTGACGCCGAACGTTGTTATAAAAGTGCCGGAGTCAGCCTTGTTAAGCAATCCGCAGAACCTGCCGATCATATGGCCACGGAGTTGGAGTTTATGATGTATCTCTACGCTAAGAAAGGGAAGGCCTTACAAGAGGAAAGCGCTGAGGAATTAGCGGTGCTGGAAAAGCAGATTAAAGAGTTCACGGACCTCCATCTTCATAAATGGTGCCGGGCATTTTTTGATAAACTGGCATGTGAAGCCGGGCTTACATTCTATCAAGGGTTATGCCGGTTAGGACAAGTAGGGCTGAGCAAAATACTTGCTTAAGTCATGGCGATATATCCTCAGTTAAGTGCATAAACAAAATTCCTTAGAATGAACAAAGGAGTGGGAAGCATGCTTTTTAATCACGGTGCAACTATGCAGCTTGACACAAATCGATGTCTGAATCAGCAGCACAATGGTGTGGAATGCAGCCATTGTGTTTCCCGCTGTCCGGGACAAGCTTTAATCCTCGCTAATCAGCAAATTTATCTGATCCAAGAGCGCTGCCTCGGCTGCGGACTGTGCTTTGCCGACTGCCCTACTCAGGTTTTCAGTTCTTCCCAATGGGATGAAACCACAATTCGCTCAGATGTGGAAGAGCAGGGAGCAAAAATCACTCAGATCTTCTGTGGCTCACATTCGGCTCCCTATCTTAGTAAAGAGGATAAGGAGAAGGGAGCGGTGCAGATTCCCACCTGCTTAAGCGCCTTGTCCAAAGGAGCTTGGTATGAATTAGGTTTGCTCACTGGAGTGGAGCTGCGTCTGGATGAATGCCATGATTGTCCGCTGAAATCGTGTATCGAGCGAGTCAAATTTGCCCTGGAAACAGCCATGGAATGGCTGGAAGCTTCCGGTCATACTCCGGATTTCACTCTGATTTATACTGCAGATAAAGCCAAAAAGCGCAAAAAGCTCCAGGCCGTATCTTCAGGATTAAAGGTGACCTCCCGCCGGGATCTGTTTTTAACCTTAATGGGCCGAAAGCACCAGGAGCAGCTCAAGGTGCAAAAGGGAGTGCCTGGTCGTGAAGAAACCAAAAAAAGGGCAAGAATCAATACCTTGCCTGATTGGCAGAAGCGTCTCGAAGATAGTTATTCCAGGCACTATCAGGAAGGAGGAAATCCTGCTTATTGGCCTTTTATCCAAATGAGCATGGAGTGTGTGAACTGTGGTATGTGTGCCAGGTATTGTCCTACCCAAGCGTTGAAGATTCGGGTCGAAGGGAAGGAGTGTATTCATTTCTTCACTGGAGGGCACTGCATAGACTGCCGCATCTGTATGCTGTCCTGTCCAACCCGGTCGATTCTTCGGGATCGTTTACCCAATGCCGCGCCGTACGAGGAACAATCCATCTTCAAGGCCTCAGTGGGAAAATGCAAGCTTTGTGAAGCAGAAACCATCACCAGTCAGGATGATTTATGTTACTGGTGTAAGGAAGAACCCTCTCAGGAAGACATTCTTTCGGATGTTCGCCAAAAACTCTTTGGAAAGTTTGTGCCATGATGATCAATACTCAAGCTAAAAAGGCGAGGGGGTGGGTAATCCTCCCTTTCCTCGCCTGCTTTCTTTTACTTGTGACCTCTGTCTATCAACAGATAAGCGACAAACACGATATATTGGCTCTCCTGCAGCAGGGAGAACCGACTGCAACCCACTATGAAGAGCTGGAAGGTATTTATAAGACCTATGGGTTATATGATCAAGCCGAACATTTACTGAGTTATGGGGTTATTGCCAGTGCCTCAGGCTATGGAGGTCCCATCACCCTGTTGATCAATGTGAGTCAGGAGGGCACTCTGAAAAATGCAGTCCTGGTCGAAGACTCGGAAACTCCCCTCTATCTGCGCAAGGTCCTGGAAGCCGGGTATCCGGAGAACTTGATTGGCAAAACCGTAACTCAGCCCTTGGCGGCTCATGAGGATATTGATAGTGTCAGCGGTGCAACACGCACCACGGATGGGATCATGTTAGCCGTGGAAAAGGGCATGTTTCAGGTAGGAAAGAATCAATTGGGGCTGACAGTACCCCGTCTGAAAACCTTCCATTTTCAATGGCAGGATGGGCTTGTCCTGCTGATGCTTCTTGTGGCAATCCTGGCCTCTGCCCGCAACATGAAGAAGCTGCGCCCCTGGATCTCGGCGGCAGCGGTCTTTGTATTCGGATTTATGGAGAATTCCTCCTTGACCATCGGCAATTATCTGAGTATCGTTGCTCTGAAAATGCCCGCCTTTTCGGAACGGCCCATTTGGTATGTGATTGTTATAGGGGTTCTGTTGGTCACCTTGCTATGGGGGAGAAATTTTTACTGCTCCTGGCTTTGCCCTTTCGGAGCGGTTCAAGAAGGTTTGTACAAGGCTCTGAATCTGGCCGACTACCGCCCTAACTCTCAGCTGATCTCCTATGCTCGTAAAAGCCGCTGGTTGTTCCTGTGGCTGGCTGCTATGCTGGCCTTGTTCTTCAATAATCCCGGCATAGCCAGCTTTGAGCCTTTTTCAGTATTTTTTGATGGGGACGGCAATACTTCACAGTGGATGATGATGCTCTTGATTCTCTTGTTTTCCATTTTTATTCTGCGCTTTTGGTGCCGCTGTTTCTGTCCTATGGGAGTGCTTTTGGATTTTATTGCTTCCGGCAGGCGAAAAGGGCAGCAGCTCTTCCGAAACAAGCTGGAGCCGGAGGAGGGAAAGGCAGAAAAAGAAGAACGTCAAGGGGAGGAAGAACCGGGTTGGGCAGAACTGGGCCCGGTAGAAGGAGAAGCGCTTGAAGAGGGTGGGATGAAAAAAGAGGTTGCGGCAAGCCGGGCTTGTTCAGGGTGCCAAAAAGGTGAAAGCAAAAGGGAACAACACCCCTTAAGCTCAGGGGATAAACTGGTGGCGGCAGCCTTAGCAGCCATTTGGATACTGATTATTGGTGCCTTACTTCAAAATACGGGGATAATTTAAAGCCCCCTTTCTATTCTCTGTCCACCCTACGTGCTATAATAAATGCATAAGCCATGCCTCAAAGGAGGAGTGTGTGTGACAGAGACGATTCGAACCCGTATAGAGAGGGAAGAAGGGGAGCGGCTTTCGCCTTATGCCGCCAAAAGCAGTGCAGCCAGAAGAATGCGGGAAGAGGAAGAATGCCCTATCCGGACCAAATTCCAAAGGGACCGGGATCGTATTTTGCATAGCAAACCCTTCCGGCGGCTTAAGCATAAGACCCAGGTTTATATAGCTCCCAGCGGGGATCATTATCGGACGCGGATGACCCATAGTCTGGAGGTTTCTCAGATTTCCCGCACCATTGGCCGGGGGTTAAGTCTGAACGAAGATTTGATTGAAGCCATTTCCCTCGGTCATGATGTGGGGCATACCCCCTTTGGTCATGTGGGAGAAGAGGCCATTGCCAAGCTGATCGGGCGCTTTGAGCATAACGAACAATCCGTCCGTATCCTCACGGTTCTCACCGGGGAGGGCAGAGGGTTGAATTTAACCCAGGAAGTTCTGGATGGGGTGCTCCATCATACAGGGAAGGGGGTCCCCTATACCCTCGAAGGGCAGATCGTCAAGACCGGGGATCGTATTGCCTACCTTTGCCATGATTATGATGATGCCTTGCGGGCAGAGCTCATTCACCAGGGAGAGCTCCCCGGGAAGGTGGTGTCTACCCTGGGGGATAGTCCCAGCCGTATGATCACTACGATGGTAGTGGATATGATCGAAAGCTCCCAGAAGCAAGACTCTATCCGGCAATCCTCCCAAGTTGCGGAGGCTATGCAGGAGTTCCGGGTGTTTATGTTTGAACGGGTTTATAACAGCGTGATCCTCCGTGAAGAGCGGCGTAAAGGTGAATATGTTGTCCAGGCTTTATTCCATTATTACATGAAAAATCTACAGTTTCTCCCTCAGGAATATCTGGTTTGGGCCGGGGGTGATGCGGTCAAAGCCGTAGTGGACTACATCTCCGGGCTGACTGATAACTACGCTATCGATCTCTTTCAAAAATTCCTTGTTCCCAGATATTAAGAGGTGCATGCCGAAATAATCCAGGGTCTGTCGCCAAAAGACAGACCTTTTTTAGTGCCAGCAAAAAGGAGTGCCGCCCACTACTTGAAAAGTAGTTTGGCGGCACTCTCTTAAATACGAATGTTACTTCAAAATTAAGCTTTCATTGGCCGTTACAGGTGTTGATGTATCCAAACCGCCGAGAATAGCTGCCTTAAGTTCCCCTTCTAAAAGGAATTCCACCGAGTCCACATCCTCAAGGGTGGTTAAGGAATTGACAATGCTATAGAGGACCATCTCTTCTCCTGTGGCCCCGCCCTCAAAATTCTCTCTGAAGGAATGGGACAGATTAAGGGTGGCGACACCGTCTTTAATCTTAACATCCAAAAGCTTGGTATCCTTTGGGAGGGGAGCCACTAAACCTGAAGGAGGATTTGCGAACTCCTTGAACATTCCGGCGATAACTTCTTCGCTTGCTGCTTTGGCCACGTTTATTGTCCGCTCAGTGGGATCAAGACCTGTTGCATCCGACGTAGGGAAATACATCGTAACTTTCACGGTTTCTGCGGGAGCCGGTTCAACCGGGTCGGGATTCTGGGGATCATTTACATTGGGGGGAGGGGGTGGGGGAGTATTCTTCGTGGTGTCATCGGATCCACAGCCTACTAAGCCAAAGGTTAAAAGGAATATGGAAAATGCGATCATCAAACAGCGGAATTTAGTCTTGCACATAGGACCGTCCACCTTTCTGAGTCATTTTTGAAGTTTAGGATCATGGTGCAACCTGACTCATCTATGTATAAAGTTTAAGCATTGATTCCATTTTAGCACGAAAAGCAGAGGAGGAAAAGCAATCTGCCGCGGATAGTGTGAGAAGAAAGAAAAAGTCGAAATAAAGGAGGAAATAGTTAAGGAAGGTAGAATAATATTTATAGACTCTAAATATATCTAGACTATATATTGTACACCAAAAAAGTCTGATTTTAAAGAGAAAGTGAAAAAGAGGATTCTTGAGTTTTTTGGCGAAACAATAAATGTATTATTATCTTGACAATCTGTCAAAAATATGGCATAGGGGTGGCGAATTACAAGCAGTGGACTACAGAATTCCTGAGGAGATCGTTGAAGAAGTCAGATTGCGTTCCGATATCGTGGATACAATTTCCGAATACGTACGGCTTCAACGGAAAGGGAAGAATTACCTGGGCCTCTGTCCGTTTCATGCGGAGAAAACCCCGAGTTTTACGGTGACCCCGGACAAGCAGATTTTTTATTGCTTCGGTTGCCATACGGGCGGTAATGTATTTTCTTTTTTAATGAAAAAGGAAAACTGGAATTTTGTCGAAACGGTGGAGCATTTAGCTCAAAAACACGGTATTGTTCTCCCGGAGAAAGAGCTTTCACCCCGTGAGAAAGAACAACAAACCCGTCGACGTCGTTGGGAAGAGATTCACGATTGGGCAACGGGTTATTTTCATGAGGTCCTGCTGCATAGACCTGAAGGAGAGCCTGGAAGGCAATACTTTCAGCAGCGAGGGATGGACGAGGAGACCATCAAGCAATTTCGTTTAGGTTATGCCCCCGATCGATGGGACGGACTGCTTGAAGCCCTCAGCGCCCGGGGGGTAAGCCCCCAGGAGTTGGCTCAAGCCGGGCTTGCCTTAGAGCGAGACCAGTCGGAGGGAAGGTCCCGTGGCTTTTACGACCGTTTTCGAAAAAGGGTAATATTTGCCATACTCGACTCCCGTCACAAGACCATTGGCTTTGGCGGGCGGGTCTTAGATCATTCTACACCAAAATATCTGAATTCACCAGAGACTGCTTTTTTTAATAAGGGACATCATTTATACGGAATGCACCGAGCTCACCAGGGGATCCGGGAACACGGATTTGCTCTTCTGGCGGAAGGTTACATGGATGTTATCGCCTTACAAAAAGCAGGCTTCAAAAATGCAGTAGCTTCTTTAGGAACGGCCTTAACCCGGGATCAGGCAAAACTGATCCATCGCTACACTGGGCGTGTGGTGGTTGTTTATGATTCGGATCAGGCCGGCACTCAAGCAACCCTTCGGGCGGGTGAGCTATTGCAGGACATGGGTTTTCGGGTAGATATATTAAGGCTGTCCGGGGCTAAGGACCCGGATGAATATCTTAAAACCTTCGGAGTGGAAGAATTTAATAAAGCGTTAGCTCAAGCGGAACCCTATATTCAATTTAAATATCAGGTCCATGTCCAAACGAAACCAACCCTATCAGCTCCGGAGAAAGCAGAATTGGTCCGAGAATTAGCACCGGATATCGTCAAAGTGCAAAGTCCTGTCGAGCGGGAAGGGTATGAGCGGTTTTTGAGTTTGGAGCTGGGTCTGACCTTAGATAGGGTTCAAGAGGAAATTGCAGGATTTGACCGGAAACCTTCGAAAAAGGCCTCTGGAGAGGAATTATTTCGTAACAAACAGGATATTTCTGTAAAAAACAGGGATAATATCAATAGGTGTGCAAATCCGACTCCAAGCGGAGCGTCAGTTCCTGATGGAGTGATTCGAGCTGAGCGAGTTTTGTTGCGTCTTTTGCTTGAACAATTAATTCCTGTCTCAGAATTCAAGGATCAATGGGTCGAGGGATTTTGGAAGGTAGCGTATCATCAGCAGATATTTGATTATATTGAAAAAGCGCGCTGTATCGGCAATGGAGCTTTGTCGGGTATGGAATCGGGCCCTTTGCAAAGCAAAGTAGCCCAGATCATGCTGGAAGACATGGAGCTAGCCAACCCGCAACGACTTTTTCATGATTGCATGAAACAGATTCATTCGATGAGCGAAGAAGAAACTGTGGAAGAGCTTCAGGCTCGAATGGTTGAATTAGAAAAATCCGGCGATTTGACAGGTGCTTTAGCCCTGTTAAAAGAGATAGGAGAGCGGTTGAGAAGTGGCGAAAAGTAAGGTCATGAGCACACAAAAAACAGAAACCAAGAAGGGAGGGGAATCTATGAATGATGACCAATTGAAGGTCGATGCGGTAAAAGAACTGATCCAAAAAGGCAAGAAAAAAGGTTCTTTAACCTACCGGGAGATCATGGATACCCTCCAAGGAATTGAGCTCACAGCCGAACAGATTGATGAAGTGTATGAACAGATTGGCCGGATGGGGATTGATATCATCCCTGAAGCGGGTGAAGTGGAAGCCTTGGAAAAGGTCACGGACGAAATCCCCGATGATGTGGATGACCCTGATGTTGAGGAAGAGGTGGATGTGGATCTTTCCATTCCTGAAGGAGTAGGAATCGATGATCCTGTCCGCATGTACCTTAAAGAGATTGGCCGCGTCCCCCTTCTTACTGCTGAAGAAGAGATTGAACTGGCCAAACGCATGGAACAAGGGGACGAGAGCGCTAAACGCCGTTTGGCTGAAGCCAATTTGCGCCTCGTTGTCAGCATTGCCAAACGTTATGTAGGCCGGGGGATGCTTTTCCTGGATTTGATTCAGGAAGGCAACCTGGGACTGATTAAGGCTGTAGAGAAATTTGATTACGTCAAAGGCTTTAAGTTCTCAACCTATGCCACATGGTGGATTCGCCAAGCCATTACCCGGGCTATTGCCGATCAGGCAAGAACCATTCGGATACCTGTGCATATGGTAGAAACTATCAATAAGCTGATTCGGGTATCACGCCAACTTCTGCAGGAATTAGGACGTGAACCAACCCCAGAAGAGATCGCTGTACAAATGGATATTTCTGTAGAGCGGGTCCGGGAGATTATGAAGATTGCCCAGGAGCCGGTATCCTTGGAGACACCGATTGGGGAAGAAGAAGACTCCCATTTAGGAGATTTCATTCCTGATGAAGATGCCCCGGCCCCTTCGGAGGCAGCTTCCTTTATCCTGTTGAAAGAGCAATTGGAAGAGGTCTTAGAGACCCTGACTCCCCGGGAAGAAAAGGTTCTGCGTTTGCGTTTTGGCCTTGATGATGGCCGTACCCGGACTTTAGAGGAAGTAGGCCAGGAATTCGGCGTAACCCGGGAACGGATTCGCCAGATCGAAGCCAAAGCTCTGCGTAAGCTTCGCCATCCCAGCCGCAGCAAGAAGCTCAAGGATTACCTGGAATAAAAAACTCAAATATTAAGCTTGACTAGCTAATACGAATCTCGTATAATAAACTCTGCGAAGGGCATTCCTCGATAGCTCAATGGTGGAGCAACCGGCTGTTAACCGGTAGGTTGCAGGTTCGAGTCCTGCTCGGGGAGCCATTTTTTTATTGGGCCTATAGCTCAGCGGTAGAGCGGCCGGCTCATAACCGGTTGGTCCTAGGTTCGAATCCTAGTGGGCCCACCATATACGAAACCTGAGGCATGAGGCATGAGCCATGAGGTTCGTATAGAAATCCTGGCCCGTTGGTCAAGCGGCCTAAGACACCGCCCTTTCACGGCGGTAACACGGGTTCGAATCCCGTACGGGTCACCACTTAAGAACGAACGTAGCGAGATGTATGAAGCATCTCGCTATTTTTCTATGAGTGATAACCTCTTGTTGATGAGTGCTAGCCTCTGATGGAAAGGAGTTAACCTATGGCTGTTTCCGTGAATTTAGGACCACGCCTTCAACGTGTGGCTGCATTTGTTCCCGAAGGCTCCCGGCTGGGAGATATCGGAACGGATCATGCCTATTTGCCCATATTCCTCTGGGAGAATCACAAGATTACCAAGGCTGTGGCAGTGGATGTGCACGAGGGACCTTATCGCTCCGCTTGCTCTGCCATCGCAAGCCGGGGCTTGCAACCGGTCATTGATGTCCGGTATGGGGATGGTTTGAAGCCCATTCAGGCGGGGGAAGTGGATGCTCTCACCTTAGCCGGGATGGGCGGAAATACGATGCTGGAGATTTTCGCCGTCCGGCCGGATGTGATGTCTCAGGTTAATGAGCTCATTCTCCAACCTCAGGGGGCTGAGGGAAAAGTACGTCTGACCTTGCTGCAAGGAGGCTGGCGGATGAAGCGAGAAGAGTATGTGGCTGAGGAAGGCCGAATCTACGGCGTGATGCATTTTTCACGCCGGGAAGGATATGCCCTGGCGGAGCTGCAGTGCAAAATGCAGAAGTGGCTCGATCAGGTTGGTGCGGTGTCGGATGATTCACAACTGAGCGAAAGCATCCTCACTCAATGGATCTGGGAATGGGGTCCCCTTGCCTTGGAAGATCCCGGTGAAGAACTAAAAGTGCTGATCCTTGAGCAGATACAAACCTTCCGGAGAACCATCCATGAAATGCAAAAGTCCAGCCAGGAGAAAGTGCAAAAGCGCATTCAGGAGTATACTACGTCCATCAAAGTAGTGGAGGAGTTGGTAAAATGCCTGTTTCCGTCGGTTTAATCGCTCAGATCATTGAAAGGGTTGCCCCCAAAGCCTGGGCTGAGGAATGGGACAATGTGGGGCTCCTGGTAGGGGATTTTGCCGCTCCTGTCGAGCGGATTCTGGTGGCGTTGGATGCCACTCCGGAAGTTCTGCAGGAAGCCCGGGAAAAGGATGTGCAGCTCATCGTAGCTCATCATCCCATCCTGTTCAGAGCCCTGAAAAATCTCCGCTCCGACAACCAAAGCGCAAGACTGCCGATCCAAATGATTCAATCAGGAATTGCCTACTATGCCGCCCATACCAATTTGGATCAATCCCCCCTGTCTTCCAGCTGGAGTCTGGGAAGGGCCTTAGAGTTGGAAAAGATGGAATATCTTAAGCTAACTCATGCGGAAAAACTCGTCAAATTGGTAACCTTTGTTCCTAAAGACCATGCCGAGGCAGTTCGCCAGGCTCTCGTAAACGTTGGAGTCGGGGAAGGCATCACTGGCGGACCTCATGCTTCTGAGTATGCGGAGTGTTTTTTCGCGGTGGCCGGAGCCGGAATGTTCCGCCCTCTGGATAATGCTCATCCTACTATCGGTGAGGTTGGCGAATTGACGCGGGTAGAGGAGATAAGGCTGGAAAGCATTCTGCCGGAGAACCGCATCGACCGTGTAGTGAAAGCCTTGCAGAAAGCACACCCTTATGAGGAGCCGGCCTATGATTTAATCCCTCTCTACAATAGGGGAGCAAGCCGGGGTTATGGTGTCATCGGTTATTTAAAAGTGCCTGAGAGCCTGGGCAGTTTTGCGCGTAAATTATCCGCCGGCTTAAGAAAGCTTGCTCCTGCCTCCTTAGCAGAGGAACCCAAGGTGCGCGCTTCTGGAAATCCGGAACAGATTCTTCGCAAAATAGCCATTGTTAATGGAAGCGGCGGAAGCTTTATCTCCCAAGCCCTCTTCAAAGGAGCCGACCTCTTAATCACCGGCGATGTGGATCATCATGAAGTTCTGGATGCCCTTGAAGCAGGGCTGCCCATCATGGATATGGGGCACTTTTGGGGCGAAGCTCCCATGGTCAAGACCCTGGCAGAGCATTTAAAAGCAGAGAAAGCCCTGGCAGGGGTTGAGGTGATCATCAGTCAAGAGATGAAAAACCCATGGAGGGCACTGAATAGTTAGAGGGTACAGCGGCATTTCTATTATAATAGGAGTGCCTTTTTTACTGTGGAGGGATATTCCAGCAATGATAAATACTGAATATTATGAATATAAATTATTGACACACAAAATCTTTTGATGTAGAATAATGTCATAGGAAAATCGAAATAGTTCTAAATATTATAAAGAAAACTGAAAAAAGATCAGGGCTTTTTAGCAGAGTGATTCGAATCACGGACTTAGATACAAAAATGTGTTAGATTTTAATTACTGAAAATTTCCTCTAATACTAATACATTTGTTTTGAGAATTATACGAAATAGAAATATAAAGGAGGACGACATCATGAGTCGTACAGAATTTTTACGTCAAGAGCGGGACCGCATTTTAAAGCAACTATCGCAAGGTTCGGAGAATAAAGCCAAACTGCTGACATCTCTTATGGATATTGATGCTGAAATGGAGCAATTGCGTCAATCAGGGAAAAACTTCGCTAAAAGTTAGTTGGTTGGTTATTAATCCATTTAAATCTATTTGACCAAAAGGCCGGAATCAAGTAAGATAGTTAAGCAAAGTTAATCAGATGGTCGCGGAAGTAAGAACCGAAAGGTTGCTTCTGAGGAAAGTCCGGGCTCCATAGGGCAAGGTGCTGGGTAACGCCCAGTGGGAGAAATCCTAAGGACAGTGCAACAGAGATATACCGCCAAACAGCGGCCGGTCCGATGACTGACTGAGCGTTTGGTAAGGGTGGAAAGGCGAGGTAAGAGCTCACCGGCAGCCTGGTGACAGGCTGGCCCTGCAAACCCCACTTGGAGCAAGACCGAATAGGGAGACTATAAAACGGCCCGTTTTTGTCTCCGGGTAAGGTCGCTTGAGGCCGTTGGTAACAACGGTCCCAGATAGATGATCATCACCTTCTGAAAGGAAGGAACAGAACCCGGCTTATAGATTGGCTTTGCATAATTATGCATAGGAGTTTTCCTCTATATGGCTCATGTTTAGCATAGCAAGAGGGTTGTCGTACTACGGCAACCCTCTTGCTATTTTTCAGATAGTTATATAAGTTACAAAAGTTACCTTCATAAAATGGCAAATACATCAAGGCTCAAAAAATTGGTTTTGTATAGATCTACACTGCCAGGAGAAAGCTATCTGCAAAATAACTTTCTAGAAGGTGTAGGTGTAGGTATGAAAGCAATAGTTTATGAGGGAATTCGGGATGTTAAAGTTAAGAATGTCGGAGATCCGGGAATACAAAAGCCTGACGACATCATTGTTAAGGTCACATCCACAGCCATATGCGGTTCAGATCTTCATCTTATTCACGGTATGGTCCCCGGTATGCCCGAGGGGTTTGTTCTTGGTCATGAGACCATGGGCATCGTAGAAGAGGTAGGCGGGGATGTGTACAACATTAAAAAAGGAGATCGGGTTATTGTGCCTTTTCCTATTGCCTGCGGGCATTGCTGGTATTGTGAACATGACCTGTGGAGTCAGTGTGATAACGCGAATCCTGAAGCCGAAGTGGGAGCGTATTTTGGCTACAGCAATACTTTTGGCGGTTATGATGGGGGACAGGCGGAGTACCTGCGAGTTCCTTACGCCAATGTGGGGCCCAAAGTGGTTCCGGAGGAATTAACCGACGAACAGGTCCTCTTCTTAACAGATATCCTGCCTACCTCATACTGGGGAGTGGAAATCGGTGGGGTAAAAAAGGACGATACAGTGGTGGTCCTGGGCTGTGGGCCGGTAGGCCTGCTGACCATCAAATGGGCCATTTTCCAGGGGGCCAAACGAGTCATTGCCGTGGATCATATTAGCTACCGGCTGGATCATGCCTATAGATACTATGGGGTGGAGGTCATTAACTTTGAAGATCACGACAACACCGGCGAGTATATTAAGGAGATAACTCACGGAGGTGCGGACGTGGTGATCGACTGTGTAGGTATGGATGGCAAAGCATCCACCCTTGAGAAGATCGAGACCTTGCTTAAGCTCCAAGGGGGCTCCAAATCAGCCATTGAGATTGCCACTCAGGCAGTGCGAAAAGGTGGAACCGTAGCTTTGGTAGGTGTCTATGGGTCAAAGTATAATCTGTTTCCTTTGGGGGATTTTTTCTCCCGAAACATTACCTTGAAGATGGGGCAATGCCCGGCCCATTCCTATGTGGAGCCGATCATGGAATTGATCAAAACAGGCCGGTTTGATGCTACGGATATCATTACTCACCGCCTTTCCTTAGATAAAGGGGAGCATGCCTATGAGGTTTTTGACGAGAAAAAGGATAACTGCATTAAAGTTGTCTTGAAGCCATAGAATTCTTTTGCTTCACCACCTAAAAGTCCATGGGCCGCCATCATAGTATAGGAATAAGATAAGTATTATGGTAAAATGCTGACAGAGGAATCGTTAAAGGTGGTGGCAAAGTGGAGAATGAGCGGCTTATTCTAGAATTGCTGCAAGGCATTAACCAGCAAGTTCAAGATATTGATCAGCGCGTTCAAGGTATTGATCAGCGCGTTCAAGGCATTGAGCAGCGTGTTCAAGGCATTGACCAGCGCTTAAGAAAGGTAGAAGTGTCCATCGATGATATTCGTAAAGACATTAAGATTCTAGCTGAAGGCCAAGTGGCTCATCGTGAACAAAATGAAAGAGAACATGAACAAATTATTCGGCTTATTAATGACAAAACTGTTGTATTAGAAAAAGCAATAGTTCATAACTCTGTGGACATCAGAGAAATCAAGGAAGAACGAGATGAAGTCTTTGAGATTCTCAGCAAGCGCAGGGTCCAATCCGTGAGCTGATGGAGCAAGATGTATTAATATGGATATAAAATTTAAATTGAGATAAAAGGGGACGGACCAAAGCGTGTTTTTGCTTTGAACCGTCCCTTTATTTTTACTCAACCTCGATCTTATCCACATCCACAGCGTGGTCAGCCACCACGATTAGGCCCGCATTGCCTTTCAGGCTGGGGTCATTGACCACGGTATAAGGCTTGCTGTGTTTGCGGGCGATTTTTATATATTTATCACGATATCGATAAGCTAAATCCCCGTTGAGAAGAAGGCGGGAGGCCCGGGGATCTTTAAGTGCTTCTTCGATTTCAGGATAGACATGGCTATCATCTACCTGGTCTTTGGTCAGCAACCTGATGATGCGTTCACGGAATTGACCAAGGTGCTGCATTTTCTCACTGTGTTTGAGCTCGGGCGTTCCGTGCAGGCCGACCATAAGGCGTTGTTCCAGTTCGTTTTGCTTCTCACTCATTGTGATTCCCCCTTGTCAAGGAAACTTCCGTAGTAATAGGCTTTCTATTGAGGAGCCTAATTATCCTTCTATAAGGAAATCTAAATAATGGGTTGAGAAATCTTACGATGCACTTTGGCCAGACGGCTATTGCGAAGATAGAGGAGAAAATCTACCGAGACCATGAGCAGGTTCAGTATATAAAGGTAGATTACCTGATCGTACTGGTAAAAGAGCTTGTGCAGAATGCCGGCGACATAGCCGAAGATCAGGATGATAAGAAAGAAAGGGCTTTTTCCTTCGATAGACCGGGATACATAAGATTTGTGAATGGAGAAAGGCCAGGCGGCTCCAAAACTAAGGAGCATAAGGGCTTCAAAGATACTCACACAGATGCCTCCTAGGTATATAATGTGCAGTTCAGTCTTGTTCTTTACAGAACGTATGCTTAAATTATACACCTGGTTTTGGGAACTGTCTCAGATAGTTAGATTTTCGTAAAATTCCGAAATTTCCCAAAAGTTTGCTTTACTATTGTCAAAGTGAGAAGAATAGGTTTACACTTAAAAAGATAGTGCACACATATTGCATAAAATGAGACAAGAGCATGCAATACTTAAGAGGTGTAAGGAGGAATTTCTATGAAGATCAGCACTACGGCAAAGGCAGGGGCATTAGAATCCAATGATGTACTGGTGACTGTGATGCCCAATGATCAAGGCGGGGTTCAAATTCAATTGGAAACCAAACGAGTCATCTTCAAGCAATTCGGTAAGCAAATCGAGGAAGTTGTGCGGGACAAGGTGGCTGAAATGGGTGTAGATAATGTCATCGTTAAAGTCCAGGACAAAGGTGCCTTGGACTATACCATACGAGCACGTGTTCAGACGGCTTTGGAGAGGGCCCTCGCTTCAGAAATGTGTTGAAGTTTGATAATCGGATTTCGAAACGGTGTTTTATTTTTTGTGTTTTTCTTATGAAAGGAGACGTTTTTAATGATAAAGAGAAGAAGAAGTCTTTTAATACTATCCGGAAACAGTCCAAAAAGCATGCAAGATGCACCTGTGTTTGATCCTGATGTGGTTCTTTTTGATTTGGAGGAAAGAGTCGTTCCCCAAGAAAAAGACAGTGCTCGTCATCTGGTCAAAGAAGCACTCAGTTTCTTGGATTACTCTAAGACAGAAGTCATGGTTCGAATCAATCCGCTGGACACCGAAGACGGGCAAAAGGATATGGATAGTATCTCACGGGTAAAGCCGGGGGCCCTCGTTATCCCTAAAGCCAATCATGAAGTCATCAAACAGGTGGATAGTATACTTACAACCATAGAAAATGAAGAGGGGTTTCCTCAAGGCGGTATTGAGTTGATTCCTGTTCTGGAAACGGCTCTGGGTATAGAGACCATCAACACTTTGATCGAGACTTCTCCACGGGTTACCGGCGTATGGCTGAATGCCGAAGGTCTCATGGACGAGTTCGGCTCGAAGCGTACCAAAGAAGGGGATGAACTTCGCTATGTTCGTGGCCGGGTAGGCATCGCCTGCCGGGCAGCCGGTATCCATGCCATCGACACCTGCTTTGCTGACAGCAATGATAACGAGGGTTTGGAAAAGGATGCCTTAACCGCGAAAAGAATGGGCTTTACAGGAAAACTAGCCTTGGATGGACGTCAGATTGATACCCTGAATGCCATCTTTTAAATAATCGTGTAATCGTGAATTCAGAGGGAAGAATCAGCGAAAGATCTTAATCTTATTAAGAACGATATTAGAGAAGAAGGGATGAAAAAAGCCATGAAGAATATCCTTGGAAGAGAGATACTGGATTACATAGAAGGCTACGGAGAAGTCAGGCCATTCATGGGGGCCTTTGCCAACTATGGTGAACGGGCTAAAGCTTCAGTGACACTGCGCTCGGTTAAACCCGGGGAGAAGAAACTGCTGGCCAATATTGAAGAGGCTTTAGATAAAGTGGGAATCAAAGATGGAATGACATTATCCTTTCATCATCATTTAAGAAATGGGGATTATGTCCTTAATCAGGTGATGGCTTCTGTCGCCAAGCGTGGGGTCAAAGATATTCATGTGGCGGCAACAGGAATTTTCCCCATTCATGAGCCCCTTGTGGAGTATATTAAAAAGGGTATCGTCACCAAAATTTCCGTCAACTATATTTCCCCTGGGCCTGTGGCTAAAGCCATTTCCCAGGGTCTCCTGCAAAAGCCTGCTGTGTTGATGAGCCACGGAGGGCGCCCCCGGGCGATTGAAAGTGGGGACCTCCATATTGATGTGGCCTTTATTGCCGCTCCTACAGCCGACGCTTATGGTAATCTCAACGGAGTGGGCGGCCCTACCGCCTGTGGCACCTTATCCTATGCAGTGGCCGATGCCTTCTTCGCAGATAAAGTTGTGGCAGTAACCGATCATTTAGCCCCTTATCCCGCCTGTCCCATTGAGATTACCCAAGACTTTGTCGATTATGTGGTTCAGGTGGATTCCATCGGTGATGCCAATGGAATTGTCTCGGGAACTCTTACTGTGACCAAAGACCCTGTGGGTCTGCGGATTGCCAAAATGGCCGCCCAACTCATCAATGAAGCAGGGTATATCCAAAATGAAATGTCCTTCCAAACCGGAGCCGGCGGAACATCCTTAGCTGTAGCTGCTGAAGTACGGCAATTCATGAAGGAAAAGAAGGTGGTCGGGTCTTTTGCTGCCGGTGGGATTACAGGCTATATTGTAGATATGCTCAATGAAGGGTTGTTTCGAAACCTTTTTGATGTGCAATGCTTTGATTTGCAAGCCGTGGCATCCTACCGGGAAAACCCACGGCATCAGGCCATGTCCGGTTCTCTCTATGGAAACCCTCATGATAAAGGAGCTATTGTCAATAACCTGGATGTCATGATCTTAGGAGCTACGGAGATCGACACGGACTTTAATGTCAACGTGGTCACTGGTTCCGATGGGATCATCATGGGAGCTTCTGGGGGCCATAACGACACCGCAGCCGGCGCTAAGATCGCCATTATCGTGACCAACCTGACCAAAGGGCGGCTGCCGGTGGTTAAGGATAGAGTCACCACAGTGACCACTCCCGGAGAAACCATCGACGTTTTAGTGACTGAACGCGGTATTGCCATCAATCCCCGCCGCACCGATCTCCTGGAAAAGCTTAAAGACAGCGAACTGCCCATCATGGCCATTGAGGAACTCAAAAAACTATCCGAAAATCTGACTGGGGTTCCCGAAACCATAGAGTTCACCGATCGGGTGGTGGCTGTGGTGGAGTACCGGGATGGAACCGTCATTGATGTGGTAAGGCAACCCAAGGATTAAAGGAGAAAAAATCAACAACTCTGGATGGAAATGCAAGTTGCAACATGCCGGTGAATAGGATATCATTATCTTAATGAAAACTGAATACGTACTCCAAACTCCCGAGATTTACCTAAAAGAGAGAAAAAACGGTATAAGGGGCGTGTGCATTATGAAATTTCAAGACCTGGGACGAAGCGCGCGTATTGAACTGGCGAAGATGGCGAAGCAGTTGGGGATGAAGTATATCGGCTATAACCCCACAGCTCAGCAAGTCTCGCTGGAGTACAAAGGTAAAGGAGTTACTTATCATGTGGATGAGCTGGTAGCAGCCTACCAACAATCCAATCAGCCGACTTAAGAGGTTATATTGAGCTAAAATTAAATAATGACACAAAAAAGGGACTGCAAAAGTCCCTTTTTCGTGCAAATCAAAAGGCGCATACGCTATCCAGCTCTTTTTCGCAATTTAGCCATGAGCAAGCATGGGCTGTTGCATTAAGTAAGCTGATTTGCGCTTGCGCCTCAAATGCATATTGATGGGCGTGCGTTGAACACTGCAGGTGGTGGAGAAGGTAACAGGGAGTGGACGATAGGAATCTCCCTCATCCAGAGCACGTGCTTCCTCAAAGGCACGGTACTCCTGCCAATGGGCATAGAAATCCTCCTTGCTGACAGGGCATACCTCCCCTCCTGTCAGCTGAAAAAGATAACGATTGTTATCAGGGTCTTGGACATAACAGATGATAAGATTACCGTGGAAATACAATAGAAATCCCACCTTCCTCTTAGTTTTAGTTAGCCTCTGACCAATATCCTTTACTTGGTTTTAATATTAGTTTAACAAACTATTGATAAAATGAAAAGTAAGATATCCGACAAAATGAGCTCTTGCATCACCTCTGCCTCGGGTAAGGCTGGGCTTTTAAGTATAAAAACCTCAGATAAACCAATTAAAAATCGATTATTGACGAACGATTCTTTTAAAAATCCCCTGTGTTACTCCGAAAAAGAATCTTCCTTTTCCGATGACACAGGGGTAGATGGCAAAAATATGGACAAAGCGTTAGGCCTTGATTTGCTTTTCATAGAAGAATGAGGAGATCAGCTTAAAGCCCAGATGGTTCATGCCAAAGAGATGTTCCGTGCTTCCGGTAAAGAGAATGCCTCCCGGGTTCAAGGAGTTGGCGAATTTACGATAGAGCATGTCTTTGGCCTCCTCGGTGAAGTAAATGACCACATTGCGGCAGGCCAGCAGATCGAAACCTGAATCAAAGCGGTCGGTGAGAAGATTTTGCCGTTGGAAGGTGACAGCCCGTTTGACCTGATCCTTGATTTGGTACCCACCATCTACAGGAGTAAAGTACTTCTTAATGATCTCCGGACCAGTGCTGGCGAAATCAGCTTCCTTATAAATCCCCTTTTTCGCTTGTTCCAGAACATTGACATCAATATCCGTAGCCAGGATACTGAAACGGGCCTGGGGGAAATATTCCATTAAAGTGATGGCCATGGTATAGGGCTCCTGTCCGCTTGAACACCCCGCACTCCAGATCTTTAAGGGAGTTTTCTTTTCAAGCAGCTTGGGAAGAATCACTTCTCTTAAAGTTTTCCATTGGTTGGTATCCCGGAAGAACTGAGTGACATTAATGGTTAAATGTTTGAAAAAGGCATCGAACAACACCTTATCCTGCTCCAATGCCTTGATGAAGTCTGGGAAGGCTTTATAATTATGTGAAGCCATAAAGCTTCGGATACGCCGCTCCATTTGATTTTGCTTATAAAAATTAAGATCGAGCCCGCTTTTCGGATGGAAAGCTTTGATAAACCACTCATAAGTATTGGTATCTAAATTCGCCAAGAAAGCACCTCTTTTCATCTTTTTCGCTTTTTTATTGCTAACTTTAAGCATAAAGAAGGAATTTGGCCTGGTCAAGATGAAATCATCCAAATAGGTCAATGATCAGTCCGCGAATCTCATCGATTTGGCTGAGGATCTCTAAAGGCTTGGCCTGGGTATCCAGTACTTTTTGCCCAAGCTCCTCAAGAGCTTTATCAATATCGTTGATTCGTGAGAGCACCTTAGGCCGTCCTTGAAAATCCCAGAAGGATTCTTCAGAGACCCGACGGCTTTGCCCGAAGGTGGAGCGTAAAAAGGACTTGACCATATCTTTGAAATCGGACAAATCCCGCAGTGAGAAACTTTCAGCCAGCTGCTGGCCCTTCTTTTCCAAACGGGTCAAAAATTCCTGAAGTTCCTGCCCCTGCAGTTTCCGGGTCTGACTCATAATCTGATTGAAATCAAGCTCCCCCTTTTGGGATGAGGAATTGGTGCGGGTCAGGGACTCGGGCTGTTGAGCTCCGTTAATTCGTAGTGGCATTGGTATTCCCCCTGTAAAAGACTTGAAAGGACGCTGTACATGCAAACACGACGGATTTTTTTGAAAATGCTATTTGGTCTGGGAGCCTTCACTTTACCGTGGATCGGCTTTGACAACAAGTTAAAAGCGGCGATTGAGCCTTTAATGAAGCAACCCAAGGTCAAGCTCTACGTGGTCCCGCCGGAAGCCCAAACGATTTATGAGTATTTCCAATCGGCAAGCCTCAACAGAACAGCTATGGATGATATTCTGGCTCTGAGCTCTCCGGAAATGGAAGGGAGACGAACCGGTCAGGCGGGAGAGGGAAGAGCTTCCCAGTATCTGTCCCGGGAGCTGAGCATGCTGGGACTCAAGCCCATGGGGGATAATGATAAGAGTTATGCCCATGCCTTTACAATTCATGAAGTCAAAGAAACTTTTGTAGGTAACCGCTTAACCTTTACTGTAGGTAACCCTGACCATCTTCGGGCCCCCAGCCTGAATATTCTCGGCGGCCTTAAGGGTGACACGGAGGAGATTATCCTGGTTTCAGCCCATTATGATCATCTGGGGATCTTTGAAGGGCAGCTGTACCCGGGGGCAAATGACAACGCTTCCGGAGTAGGCTGTGTCCTTGATGTGATTAGGCGGCTGGTTCGGGAGAATACGGTTCCCAAGAAGACTCTGGTCTTTGCCTTTTGGAGTGGGGAAGAGATGGGCTTTTTGGGCTCGAAAGCCTTTGTCAGGAATCCCAGTTTCCCCCTAGACAGAATAAAGGCCGTTATCAACGTAGATACCATCGGTAACGGCATGATTGGCAATTTTGGCCTTTGGGCGGACGATAAGGCCGGGATAGCAGTTGAGGCTGTGCAAAAGGCTGCCGCTGAAGTGAGCGCCAGCGCTATGGTGGTTTCCGGCAATGGTCATAACAGCGACCAGCTTACCTTTGCTAAAGCGGGCATCCCGGCGGTAACCCTTCTGTCCCGGGAATGGCTGGAAAATAACCACACCACTCAGGATACGATGGGGATAGTTAAACGGGAGCAGGTTAAGCTGGCTACGGAAATTGTTTATGGAGCGGTCAGGAACCTCGCTTTTTAGAGGGGCCGGGATTTTGTTTTGCACCATTCGCTAAGTTAACGGAGTGCGGAAGTTCCTGAAGTCGGATCGGCTTCCAGGGACTGTCCGGGCTCCGTTAAGTCATATTTGGAGCGGAGGATAACCAGGTCAACCCGGCGGTTTCTTGCTCGTCCGGCCTCAGTGTCGTTGGAAGTAAGGGGACGGTATTCTCCATAACCGGTAGCGGAGAGCTGTTCAGCGGGGATGATCTCCTGCATGATGTGTACCACATTGGTGGCCCGCAGGACGGAAAGCTCCCAGTTGCTGGGGAACCGGTTGGTGTTAATGGGGAGATTATCCGTATGCCCTTCCACTTTAATGTAGTTCGGCGCTGAAGCAAGAACATTGTTGATTTTATCGAGGATTTCCCGGGCCTTGGGGGTGATGACTGCAGCTCCGCTCTCGAAGAGGAGGGTATCCTGAATGCTGATGACCAGTCCCCGTTCTTCAATAGAGGAGACCAGCTTGGTTTCGATGCCATTATCTGCAGCAAATTTATCCAGCTTTTGCTTGATGGTTTCAATCGTCATATTCTCCATATCGGCACCGGTGCCGTCACCATTTCCTTCGCCATCCTCAGGCGCTTTTCCTTCTTGCGGTTTGTTAGTGGGATAAGTTTCAATCAAGCTCGGTCCCGAAGGTGAGGCACCGATTTCCACCCGGGTGCCTCCCCCTAAAGCGACGCTGAGGGACTCCGCTATGGATTGGAATTTCTCCGCATCCACCTTGCTCATGGAGTACATCACGACAAAGAAAATCATGAGCAGGGTGATCAGGTCCGAATAGGTCAGAAGCCAACGCTCGGAATTGTCTTTTTCTGGTTCTTCAATTCGTTTTCTAGCCATGTGTTCACCTTAATTCTATACTATGTTTATTTGGTGGAAAGAGTATCGTTCACTTTACTCGTTCCGTGAGTTTGCCGGCTCCATGATATTGCCAAGATGAGTTTTTAATTTCTCTTTAAGGATGGAGGGGTTTTCCCCGGCTTGAATGGATAGAATCCCATCCATAATCATTTCCATGGAGGCGACTTCAATTTTATCTTTTTGCTTAAGTTTCGTGGCGATGGGCAGATAGAGAAGATTAGCAAAAGCCACACCATACAAGGTAGCCAAAAAGGCTCCGGCGATGGATTTAGAAAGGGAGTCCGGGTCCGTGAGATTGCCCAAGACGTGGACCAGTCCCATGACCGTACCGATAATCCCTAAGGTGGGGCTATAACCCCCTGCGGCTTCGAAGACGGAAATGCCGACTTTATGGCGTTTCTCCATCACGGCAATATTGGATTCAAGGATCTCCCGGGTGATATCCGGATCCGTACCGTCAATGACCAGCTGCATTCCCTGACGTGTAAAACGATCTTCAACTTCTTCCAGCTCTTGTTCAAGACTGAGCAGACCTTCCCGGCGAGCTTTCTCCGCAAAGCGAATGAGGGTCTCGTATGCTTCCAGTGTACCATAACTTTTATCAGTAAAAGCAATCTTCAGCCAGGTGGATAATTTTTTCATCTCCTTTAAAGGAAAGCTGGCAAAGACTGCTCCGAAGGTGCCGCCAAAAACAATAATGGCGGGGGGAAGCAGAAACAAAGAGCTCACATGCCCCCCTTCGAGGATAAACCCGAGAATCAATGCTCCAAAACCGATAATAATTCCTAATAATGTTGAAATATCCATTATGCTTGGCCGGTAAACCGGCTACCCCCTTTATTAAGATTTTTTGTTAGATTAGAAATGTCGCTTATTGAGGAAAAAAGACATCATAAAGTATATCGGCTGAAAAGGCATAAAACTTTATAGGTCTAAAGGCCCATAATGAAACTTGTGCGGGAGGGGGAAGGCCGCCTCGACAGTTTTTCCATTATGTGCTAGAATTTCAATAAAGGAGGGAGAACTATGGAGGGCGAAGTTAAAGAAAGCTCGGTAGTGGAGCAATACACAACCAAAAGTTTTACCTATGCTGATTATCTGACCTGGCCGGAGGATGACCCTGTGGAACTCATTGAGGGCATACCGTATGCCCTGAGTGCGCCAACGAGGATTCACCAAGAAATCGCCGGTGAGATTTTTCGCCAGATTGCCAATTATTTGGTAGACAAGCCCTGCAAGGTCTATGTAGCCCCCTTTGATGTAAGACTGGCCGATGCTAAAGCCAAAGCCGATACTATAACGAATGTGGTGCAACCGGATATAGCCATCATATGTGACAAGGAAACGCTGGACGATAAGGGATGTCTGGGCAGCCCCGACTTAATTATGGAAGTGGTCTCCCCTTCCAGCGCTGCCAAGGATTATATAAAAAAGCTCAACCTCTACGAAAAATACGACCTCCGGGAATACTGGATCATTCATCCTGTAGATAAGATAGTGATGGTTTATCAGCTGGAACAAACAGGGAGGTTTTCCAGATCCACGATTTATTCTTTTGAGGAAACCATTCCTGTGGGGATTTTCGACGATCTGACGATTTCTTTGGCCAAGATAAGCCAGGAGCTGACTGCAGAGCAATATACCCTTTAATGAAAAACGCCCTGGTCTCACTTTTATAGTTAGATCAGGGCGTTTCTTGGGGTGAAACTAAATTCGAAACCGGTTTCGAATTTGGTACATCCTTAGCTTGCATTTCACGATGCTGTTCTATCGGATATGCTCCAAATTACCAACCGGTTGGTAATTTGGAGCATATCCGATTTATGGTCGGGAGTCACCTGATAAAGGGAATACAAAATTATTTCCACAAAGAGATGGTTGTGATATCTGGAGAAAAACAGAGCAATCCTAATATTTGTTGACTTAATCATGTTAAATAACCCCTCATCTTCTTAAAGAGAATGCCGATAATAAAGATAAGATAGTGTGTACGGGAGTGGATTCAATATGAAAATAGATGGAACATCAATGTCCTCGATCGGCAGCATCCAGGCAACCAACCGAGTGGCATCCATCACCCCAAAAGCTGCAATACCCGGTCAGGAACAGGATGGGATTAAAGTCTCCGGCAGGGGACAGATCTATCAAAGCCTCTTGCAGAAAGTCAGAGAGATTCCTGAAGTTCGTGAAGAAAGGATTCGTGAAATTATAGAGCAGATCAATAAAGGTGAGTTCAAGATCGATGCCCAAGTCATTGCCGGTAAGCTGCTCGATCAGGAATGAGCGAACGATCAGAAGGAGGTTCTACGGTGCCTGAGATTAAGCAATTAAATGAAAATTTACAGCAACAAGCGGCTCTCTACCAAGAACTCAAACAATATGCCCAAAAGAAGCAACAGGCACTGCTCAGAAACGATCTTCAAGAAATTGAAGCCACGACTATCCGGGAAGAGCAGCTTCTTCTCGAAGCCACCCGTTTGGAAAAGGAGCGGCTTCTCTGGACTGAGCGGGCAGCCCGGTACCTGGGGAAAGCACCTGAAACCATTACCTTAAAAGAATTAGCTGAGCGTTTTCCGGAGTTAACCGATGTGAGGGCTGAACTGGAAAACGTAGTGATGAATTTAAAAGAAGTCAATGAACTCAATAACCAGCTTCTTAAGCAGGCCATGAAAGTGACGAACTTAACCGTTAGTATTATGACCGCACAACCCAACGGCAGCACCTATAACCGCCCTGGGGAAAAAGAAAATGAATCCAAAACGGTTCGTTTTCTCGATCGAAGTATTTAGAGGAGGATTCGTATGCGCTCCACATTTTCCGGCTTAGAGTTAGCCAGACGGGCCTTGGAATCCCAGCAGATTGCTTTGGATACCACAGGGCACAATATTGCCAACGCCAACACCATAGGTTATACACGCCAAGTGGTTAATTTGCAGGCGACATCACCCGATAGCATCCCCGGCATGGGGCATTACTTAAGCATCGGTACAGGGGTCACCGTTCAGAGCATCGAGCGGGCCCGGGATATTTTTATCGATCGGCAATTCCGCTGGGAGAATTCCAAACAAGAGTACTGGGCAACCCGTGAAAATACCCTGGCGCAGATCGAAGGGCTCCTCAATGAACCTTCGGATAACAGCTTGAGTAATGATTTGACCCAATTTTGGAGTGCCTGGAGTGTGCTGGCCAATAATCCGGAAAATTTAGGCGCCCGTTCCGTCATTTTGGAGAGAGCGGCCACTCTCGCCGATACTCTCCATCATATCGATCAGCAGATTACTGAGGCACAAAAGAGCCTCGACTCCAGCGTGCGGGTTCAGATCGACCAGATTAATAGCTATGCCAACCAGATCCAGGAGCTGAATTTTCAGATTAAGAAGGTGCAAATCACCGGAGACAATCCCAATGACCTGTTGGATAAACGGGATGCCCTGATCGATGACCTTTCCAAGCTGGTCAATGTCCGGGTCGTGGAAAGCCGGGATCCTAACTTTACAGATCGGGAAGTCAATATCTTTAAATTGTACATCGGCAATGAAAAAGCCACCAACCAGATCCTGGTCGATGATACCAAGGCTTATCAGCTGGCGACACCCGAGACAACCGACGCAGACGGGTTACCCTTTGCCGAAGTGAAATGGGCTGCGGGGCATCCTCAAGCCGGTGCTTCCGTGGACTTGGGTGAAGGTCAAGGAGAGCTTCAGTCCAGCATCCTGATGCGGGGTTCCGGATTCGAGTATTCTGCAGGTGATACCAAAGCCACTGCTCATCTGGCCTATCTGCGGGATCAGTTTAATCAATTGGCCAGAGGTATCGCCGAAGCGTTGAATGCCATTCATAGGACAGGGATAGATAAGGAAGGCAATTTCGGGGAAGATTTCTTTACCTCTGCCGATGGAAACCCGATTAGCGCCGGTAATATTAAAGTGAATCAAGATCTCATCGATGACCCATGGAAAATTGCTACCGGAAAAGATAACTTCGGCGATGGAGAAATCGCCAAAGCTCTTAGTTCTCTTGCTACAGGATGGACAGGGCTTACCGATTTATACCTGAAGAACCCTGCAGGAAATACTGTTCTTATCGATCCGGCCACTGGAGCGATAACCACGGATACGGCCGCCGGGCGGCCTATGGCTTGGGCAACGAGTGCGGATACTCCATTGAAGTACCCTGTAGGACACCCTCTAGAAGGAGACCCTATTCTTATCGATCCTGCCACCGGGACCATAACCACGGATACGGCCATCGGGAAACCTGTTGTCCTGGCTCAGACTCCGCCTTTATCGGCATCTTCCATCGGTGATTATTATGGGGCAGCTCTCGCCGAACTGGGGGTCGATGCCCAGCAAGCCACCCGGATGAAGGAAAGTCAGGCCGTCCTTGTCACCCATATGTATAATCAGCGGCAATCCGTGGTCGGAGTAAACATGGATGAAGAAATTACGAACCTGATCAAATTCCAGAAGAGTTATACTGCGGCAGCGCGGATCGTGACCATGCTGGACAGTATGCTGGATACTATCGTCAATGGCATGGGTGTTACCCGTTAGAACAATGGAAGGATGGTGAACCGCTTTGCGAATTTCCAATAATATGCTTTCCCGCAATCTACTCCTTAATCTCTGGGCGGCTCAAGGCCGCATGGATAAACTGCAGAATCAAATGTCCACTGGACAAAAAATTAACCGTCCCTCCGACGATCCCGTAGGGACGGAGAATTCTCTGCGTTTTAAAAGCAACATATCCTACCTGAATCAACTGAAAGCCAATGCCAAGGAGGGCATTGCTTACATGGATACGACAGATGATGTCATGGGTGAAATGAGCCTTATGATCCAACGGGCCAAAGAGCTGGCTGTGCATGCTATGAATACATCCACGGTGAATGATGAGGACCGTAAAAAGATCGCCATTGAAATCGATCAAATTCGGGAGCATGTCATTGAGTTAGCCAATACCAAAGTAGGTACTAAATATATTTTTGGCGGGACAGCCAATGTGGAACCCTTTCCCAAAGGAGCTACCGGCTGGCAAGGCTCTGATGATACGAAGAAATTCCAGGTGGGCGGCGATTTAAGTATCGAAGTCTCGGTCAATGGGCATGATTTATTCGGAGCGGGCTGGGAATATACCCCCAAGACCCCTGCCACCGATCCTCCTACCTACGAGTACCAGGAAACCGGTGCTTCAGGGATTGCTATGTTTGATACCCTGGCTCAATTAAGCAAAGCCTTGAACGAATCGAACATCAATGGTGTGGATGATGGCACGGGGACAGAGGAAGACGGCGTGGAGGTCCTGCTCAGCAAACTGGAACTGCAAGCGGATCATATCTCCGATGTGCGCGCTCAACTGGGTGCACGGCAAAATCGTATGGATTCGGTCTATACCCAGCTGGATTCCACCTCTGCCAATCTCGGAGATTCACTTGCTAACGTTCTTTACGCCGATATCGCGGAGACTCTGGTGAACTTTAAGACTCAGGACAGCATTTATCAGGCTGCTCTTTCTGTGGGAACGAAGATTATTCAGCCCTCCCTGGCAGATTTCCTGAGATAAGCCGGAACACAGATAAACTGCATTAGATGAATGTATTAAAATAATATAGAACCTGAAAAAGTGATCACTTAAGGGGGTGTTGTGTTTGCTCCGACTCAGCATGAGGAGTTACCCCATTCGCTTGGAGTATACGATACAGAATGCCCAGTTGAATATGAAGAAACATCTTCCCATGGTTGAAATGGAGAACATCCGTCCCCAGCTGCAAATCAGCCAACCGGCGGGGAAATTAACCATTGATAGTACGGAGTATTATCATTCCATGGGCCTCAAAACCAGGGCTGCTCTTTCCCAGGAAAACTACGATCGCGGCAGGAAGGCGGCCTTGGAAGGTATCGCAGCCATCGTGGAGAAGGGCAACCGTCTGGCCCAGATCAGTAATCCCGCCATCAACGCTATTGCCGACATGGCCTATGAATCCAGTTTTGAGAAAAAAGGGGAGCTCAGCTTTGAGCCTATCGTTGCTCCCTCTGTCCGCTATGAGGCCAGCCCGGCTCAGATCGAAGTTATTCCGGGCAAACTTAATTACAACCTGGTGAGGGGAAGAGTGGATGCAGATTACCAGCCCGGAAAAGTGGACATCCAGGTGACTCAGTATCCACGACTGGATATCTCCGTAGTAGATGTTAAAGTGTAGGAGGAAACGCAATGAAGATAGAATCCACACGATTTGGAACCCTTGAAGTGACTTCTGAGCAGATCATTCGTTTTCCCCATGGCATTCCAGGCTTTCTCGACGAGAAAGCCTTTGTCCATTTGCCCCATGATGAAAACAGTCCTTTTTCCTTCCTTCAATCCACGGCAGAAGCGGATTTGTCCTTTCTGCTGGTGGAGCCCTTTTCTTTCATTCCAGAGTATGAGTTCGTTCTGGGCGACGAAATGGCCGGGGAATTGGAACTTTCGGAAGAAAATCCTCCCCAGGTGTTTCTGATTGGCACGGTGAGAGAGAAGATAACTGACATGACTGTCAATCTCCTGGCCCCCATCGTTGTTAATAGGAATAAGGGTATCGGCAGACAGATTATCCTTGATAAAACGGAGTATTCCATCCGCCACAAGCTTTTCCCTGAGGCCCAAGCTCAGGGAACTCCTGAAGGAGGCGAGTAAGATGCTGGCACTCACCCGTAAAGCAGGAGAGCGCATCGTGATCGGCGACAACATCGTCGTAACCGTCGTCGCTATAAAAGGGGACAGTATCCGCCTCACCATTGATGCTCCGAAAGAGATCAAAATCTACCGGGGTGAAATCTATGATGCCATTGCAGCGGAGAATAAAGAGGCCGCCGTTCTCATGGATCTGGCAGAGCTGACTGCTTTAAAGGAGTTTCATATCAAAAAATAGACTTAAGAGGGGAATTCCGGCGATTGCCGGAATTCCCCTCTTAAGTATTGTTCTTGTTTTGCCGATAATCTATATAAAGAATAGTGTGTCAAAAGGAGAGAGGATAGGCATGGATATGACTGCAGTAAAACAACCCTCAGTTCAAACGCCTGCGAACAACTATGTGGCGAATCCGGAGGTTGCCAAACCCGCTGATCTGGCGCTGAATAAACCCACAGCGGCCAATAAATCAGAATCCGGGAAAAACCAATCCCAGTCCCAGTTCGGGGATAAGGGTAAGGAAGAACTTACTCGTGAGGATGCGAGTAAATTAGCCGAGCATCTTAATAAATTTATGGTGACAGTCAATGCCGATCTTCGATTTGAAATGCATGACGGAACTCAACGACTTATGGTTAAGTTCATCGATATAAAGAATAACCAGGTAATCAAGGAATTCCCTCCTCATGAGTTGCTGGATACTTTGGCGGCGATACGGGATTATGTAGGGGTTCTCTTGGACAAGAGAGTATGAATAAGCTAAAGATTTTATAGACGATAGCCTAATATAGAAAAAACGAGAGATATATCGAGAAAAATAAGCAGAACAGGCGATTATTAGCTATAATTGCCCTAAGGAAATGCTTTAAATCTAACGATATATATATTAAGCAGGAAAAGTAGATCCTTCTCCCTACACCGGCCGGAGGGTAGAAGTTCTTCACCCGCACTATTGAAAATGCACGGGCAAGGATGCCCGGCATCCAAATCAAGGAGGAATATACACATGATTATTAACCACAATATGTCGGCGATTAACACCTATCGTCAATTGACAACGAACAACAGCAACAATGCTAAGTCTTTGGAAAAGCTTTCTTCCGGTCTCCGCATCAACCGCGCCGGCGACGATGCTGCGGGTCTGGCTATCTCCGAAAAAATGCGCGGCCAAATCCGTGGTTTGGACCAAGCTCAACGGAATGCCCAAGACTCCATCTCCCTTATCCAAACGGCTGAAGGAGCTTTGAATGAAACTCACAGCATTCTCCAACGGATGCGTGAACTGGCTGTTCAAGCGTCTAACGATACCAACTCCACCACAGACCGTGATGAAATACAAAAGGAAATTGATCAATTAACTGATGAAATCGACCGGATTGCCAATACCACCGAGTTCAATACCCAGAAGCTTTTGGATGGATCTAAGAAAGGTCTTGTTAAAGCAGAGAATGCTAAAGCTGAAATTGAACTGAACACTAAGGCTAATATTACTGGTGTTTCCGTTACTACTAGTGCAGGAACAAGTGCGACGATCATCATCACTCGTACGAATGATTCTTCTACCGGTTTTGCAGCTGGTGACTTTAGCATTGGAGATCCGTCTTCTACTTCGGCTAGCTTAACCTCGGGAACAACAATCTCTATGGCTGGTGGCGCTACGATAACATTATCGGGCGACGATCTATCTAAGCTTGCTGTTGGTGAGAGCATCACAATCAGTATCAAGGCTAAGGTCGATGTAAGCAATAATGTAGAAGATGCTTTCAGCATGCAGATTGGTGCTAACAGCGGGCAAAATATTCTCGTGGGTATTAACAACATGAAAGCAGAAAAAATCGGAGTCCGTGGTACGGATGGCAAAGCACTTGATGTAAGTGACTATAAAAATGCAACCGCTGCCATTAAAACAATTAACAATGCTATTGAGACAGTATCGGCAGAGCGTTCCAAACTTGGGGCTGTTCAAAACCGCTTAGAACACACTATTAACAACCTGGGAACATCCTCTGAAAATCTAACCGCCGCTGAATCCCGTATCCGTGATGTAGATATGGCGAAGGAAATGATGAACTTCCAAAAGAACAACATTCTTTCCCAAGCTGCACAAGCGATGCTGGCTCAGGCCAATCAACAACCTCAAGGTGTTCTTCAGCTTCTTCGTTAATTTTTAGGCAAACCTTTAGAGGCCAGAGTTTTCATCTGGCCTCTTCTTGTAATGAAAGAGGATTTAGATTATGAAACTATCTGCATGTATGATTGCAAAAGATGAAGAAAAGAATATAGCACGGTGTATTGGAAGTTATAAGGATTCGGTTGATGAAATTATCGTGGTAGACACCGGTTCTGTCGATAAAACCGTAGAAATAGCTGAGACATTAGGTGCTAAAGTTTATCGCTATGAATGGAATAATCATTTTGCGGAAGCGAAAAATTACGCCATAGATCGGGCAAAGGGTGATTGGATCATTTTTTTAGATGCGGATGAGTATTTCGTTAACGATACGGCCCGTAATATTGTTCCTTTGATCCGGCGATTACCGGCCCACTTTAAAGCAATTGCTTGTAAAATGAAGAATATTGATTACACCAATGGTAAACTATTGGATGAAATTACGCATGTTCGTATTTTTCGTCGCGATAAGAATATTCTCTATATGAACAACGTCCATGAATGCTTGACGCATAAAACAAAAAACAAGGCTATTGAAGCTTTCCTTGCAGATGATAAAGACCTGCTTATTTATCATGAAGGATATTCCTTAAGCGATCGGGGGAAAAAGTCTAGGAGGAATTTAGAGCTTCTGCTTAAACGACTGGATAAGGCTCCGGAAGATCCGACCATTTATCAGTATATTAGTGATTGCTACTTCGGTATGGAAGAATGGGAGAAATCCATTGAATATGCTCGGATGTTTATTGCCAGCGGTGCCCGGTTTGTTGGCTATAATGTAAAACCTTATCAGAATGTAATTGACTCCATGCTACGTTTAAAGTGCAACGCGAATGATATTTTAGAAGAGATTTATGCTGGGGTCAATAAATTTCCATGTCATCCTTCTTTTCATTTTTATTTAGCTAATATGTTATTCGATTTGAAGAAATATGATAAAGCACATAGTGAATACAAAAAAACATTAACACTTCAAGAAAAATATGATGATATAGAAATTAACTCTATAGTGCCAAACCTTTATCATGTTTATTATTATATGGCAATTATCGCATCTCATCGTAACGAGCATGAAGATGCCTTGAGTCATTTTGTTGAATCTTTAAAAATGGAAAAAATGCAATATGATTGCTTACGCAAACTTTTGCTGGCTATAAAAAGCTTTCCTGCCGAAGACATTATTTTGTTATTAAACAGTATTTATAATAAAGAGGGTAAAGAGGATTTGGATTTTATTGTCACCGTTCTGACGGGGGTCTCTCTGCCCAAAGTACTTGCCTATTACTCAGCTTTGCGTATAAAGAAATATGGCAGCGAGGATTTAACCGTGGTGTACATGCTTTTGGCCAATGGACAGTATAATAAAACTTTTGCTGTCGCCCAAAAGTGTTTGGATGCAGATCCTGATAATAGAACTTTTGGTACTCTAGCGGTAGTATCGGCTCTTTTGAGTGAGCACGGAGAATACATGGCTTGGGTAGGGGCACAGGCTTCGGAACCGATGCGGCGTTTTGTCAGAGGATTGACTAAGCATGAGATTTTTGTGTTTTCCAAGGAAGATAAGGAAGACTATCTGGATTTGATTACTTATCTGCATTTATTCGGAACTAAGGAAATATTGAATAAAGCTATTGAATTGGCTCAAGATTTTGACGAAAAGGTTATTTATGCGGAACTAGGGAATCTTTTCTTTAAGCAGGAGTGTTATGCGGAGGCTTTGAAATTATACCAACACTATATAAAGCAGGAAGAAGCAAAAAAAGAAAAACAAATCACTCAAATCTATGCCAAGGGTATTTGTTGGTATAAGCTGCGGGAATATGAGAAGGCGGCGACTGCGTTGATCGAGGCCTATGAACTTGGGTATAGACAAAATGATATCTATGAGTTTTTGCGCTGGAGTGTGGATAAGCTTCCGAGTGGCAATAGGTCAGGGGAACGCGGCTTGGAGATAATTGCCGAATCGAAGTGGCAGGAGAGTGCGTTTTTAAAGGTCTAATTTTATTGTAAGTGAGTGACGTGAAAATGAAGGTTGTTATTCTTGCCGGTGGATATGGGACCCGCATTAGTGAGGAGTCTCATCTAAAACCCAAGCCCATGATTGAGATTGGAGAACGTCCTATCTTATGGCATATTATGAAACTATATTCCCGCTATCGGTTTAACGATTTTGTTATCTGCTTAGGTTATAAAGGGCATATGATTAAAGAGTATTTTGCTAACTATTTTTTACATGGTTCGGATGTTACGTTTGATTTGGCCAACAATACCACCTGCACTCATTCCAGTGCCGAAGTGGAACCGTGGAAGGTCACACTGGCTAATACCGGCCTGGATACCCAGACCGGCGGCCGGCTTAAACGGATTAAGAAATATATTGGCGAAGAGACATTTCTGTTTACCTATGGTGATGGAGTCGCTGATATTAATATCGAGGAACTGGTTGCTTTCCATAAATCCCACGGCAAGCTGGCCACGGTGACGGCTGTTCAGCCCAGCGGCCGGTATGGGGTACTGGGGCTGAATGAGGATGCCAGTGTTCTGGAGTTTATCGAAAAGCCCAAGACCTTGGATGCCTGGATTAACGGTGGTTTTTTCGTCTTAGAGCCGGAAGTCTTTGACTATATTGACGGTGATGGGACTGCTTTTGAAGGGGAACCCCTTACCAAACTGGCCGAAGCCGGGCAAATTATGGCCTACCATCATAGTGGCTTTTGGCGGTGTATGGATACGCAAAGAGATAGGGTTATCCTGGAAAATTTATGGGCGAGCGGTCAAGCGCCTTGGAAGGTATGGATGTAGTTTGCGTTTTGAAATACTTAAGAAAGCCTATTCTGGGCGGACGGTATTAGTGACAGGCTGTAGCGGTTTTAAAGGCTCCTGGCTTTCGATATGGCTGACAACTCTGGGAGCAAAAGTTGTCGGGTATGCTCTTAAACCGCCGTCGGAGCCGGCCATGTTTCGCACTTGCAGTATAGATAAGCATATCATCAGTATCGAAGACGATGTTCGCGATGAGGCTGCCTTGATGGCAGCATTTAGAACCTATAAGCCGGATATCGTCTTTCATTTAGCGGCTCAGCCGCTGGTGCGTTATTCGTATCTTGAGCCTAAGGAGACATTTGAGACCAATGTCATGGGCACCGTTAATGTATTGGAGGCAGCCAGGAGCACGGAGACGGTCCAGTCCATCGTGGTAATTAGGGCTTGCTTCATCCCATAAAAAATCAAGCTTTTCCCTGGATTCACAAGGGTTTGCGGGCTTATTGGTCGAATTCTAAGTCCAAGGAAATAGCCATTTTGCTTAAAAAAACCGTGCACTTGGAGGTAAAACCATGTACCGTAAACCGAGTCCTCAGCTTACTATAGATGATTTCATTCTGCCTTTTGCAGGAAAGCTAGACGCCAAGAACCGTTGGGTCCAGCTGGCTTCGCTCATCCCCTGGGATGAATTTGAGGAGGACTATGCTTTCATGTTCCCCAGCGACCGGGGCAATGTAGCCAAACCCGTCCGCATGGCCTTAGGTACGTTAATTATTCAGGCTCGTTGCGGTTATACCGACCGGGAAACAGTGCAACAACTCACAGAGAATCCATACCTGCAGTACTTCATCGGGCTTAAAGAGTTCCAGCTGACGCGGCCGCTTACGCCAGCCGCCTTGGTGAAGTTTCGTAAGCGTTTCAAAAAAGAACGGATGATGCGCATCAACGAACGCATTCTCTTGTCCGAGCAAGCTGCCCAAGCCGCTGAGACTCAGGCTCCAACAGACCGAACAGATGATGAGGAGGATCATGATCATCATGACCCGCAGGATCCGGGAGGTTCACAAGGCCAGTTCACGGAAGATGAATCATCGGCTGACGCTGCCGCAGAAGAAACCAAGCCCAATCAAGGAATCTTGATCCTCGACGCCACGTGTACCCCGGCAGACATCAAATACCCTACAGACCTGGGGCTGCTTAACGAAGCCCGGGAGAAGCTGGATGAGATGATTGACACCCTGCATCAGGCCAGGGGTAGAGCAGCGAAGAGACCCAGAACCTATCGTCAAAAAGCGAGGAAAGCGTATCTTAACCTATCCAAGCAGAAAAGCCCGAGAAAAAACCAGCTGAGAAAAGGCATCAAGCAACAACTGCAGTATTGCAAGCGCAACCTTCGGCACGTGGAGCGCATGCTCAACGGACGTTCTGCAGATGAGGACCTCTTAAGCAACCGACACGTCAGGCTGTTAGAAACCCTACGGACCCTCGTCACACAGCAGGAAAGCATGTATAAAACCAAGCGGCATCAGATCCCGGCTCGAATCGTCAGCCTTTACCAAGACCATGTCCGACCGATAGTAAGAGGCAAGGCCGGTGCCAAAGTAGAATTTGGGGCCAAAGTAGCCATCAGCATCGAAAAGGGCATGTGCCGCATAGAGAAGTTATCCTGGGATGCGTTTAACGAAGCCGACACTCTGATGGAAAGCGTAGAACGCTACAAAGCAAGAAACGGCTGTTATCCGGAAGCCGTCCTGGCGGATCGGATCTATCGCAACCGTAACAACCTGGCTTACTGCAAAAAGCACACCATCAGACTCAGTGGGCCTAAGCTGGGAAGGCCATCGGGTGAGGCGTTGAAGAAAATCGAGAAACAGCTGCAACGAATGGATGCCAAGCTGCGCAATGCCGTAGAAGGAAAATTCGGAGAAGGCAAGAGGAACTATGGATTGAACCGCATTTATGCCAAACTCAAAGAAACGGCAGAATGCATGATCAGCATGCAATTCTTTATCATGAACTTAGAGCGCAAGCTCAGAGTTCTTTTTGTCCAATTTTGGAGGAGATGCTTTTTAGGCATGGCTTTTTCGCCAATTGCTGGATGAAACGAAGATAGGGGTTTGGTTGGCAAGCCCTAATTACATCTGACAAATGCTATGAAAACCGGGAGTGGGTCTACGGCTATCGGGAAACCGACCCCCTGGGCGGTTATGACCCCTATAGTGCCAGCAAAGGTTGTACGGAACTGGTCGTCTCCGTCTTTCGCAATAGTTTTTTTGAACAGCGGAGTAAGTCTGGCCATGGTCGGAGCAGGAAATGTCATTGGCGGCGGTGATTGGGCGGAGGATCGCCTGTTGCCTGATTTTGTTCGAGCAGTTGTGGAAGATCAGCCGATTCGGATCAGAAATCCGCATGCTACCCGTCCTTGGTAGCATGTACTGGAGCCACTGTCCGGTTATCTGCTGCTGGGAGCATTACTTTCGGCTGAGCCGGAAAAGTACAGCGGTGCATGGAATTTCGGCCCAAGAGATACTGATGTGTTGGCGGTAGAAGAGATTTTCAAGCTGGCAATCGCCGAATGGGGAGCGGGAAGGATAGAAAAAGAAACTGTCAGGCAGCTTCATGAAGCGACTTTGCTGAAGCTTGATATTAGCAAGGCCGAGGTATATCTTAATTGGCATCCGGTCTTTTCCTGCCGTGAGGCAATCGAGAGGACGGTTGCGTGGTACAAAAGGCACTATAAAGAGCCATCTGGTAATATGTTTTCCTTTACTGTGGAACAGATCAGGGAATGCGAGTGTATTGTCATGTAAAAGTTTATTAAAAAAAGTCGCCACGTAAAATGATAGCCTATTAAGAACTTTGTTTATTCTGGAGAGGAGCAAATACAAATGATTGATTATGAAGCACAATACATAAGAGATAAGGCAGAAAATATTCGCAAGATGAATATTGACACTGCGCCCAGCCATACCGCAAAGAAATTTATGGAAGCGGTAGGCCCGTATCAGTATGTCAACCATTACACGTGGATGGGACGTCCGATTATTCAGCTTCCTCAGGATATAGTAGCCATGCAGGAAGTTATTATGAAGGTTGCCCCAGATCTTATTATAGAAACGGGTATTGCTCATGGTGGCAGTGCAGTCTTTTTTTCATCAATGTTGGAACTTCTAGATATATACGCGGGATGTGAGATTCCCAGAGAAGTTGTAGCTATTGATATAGAACTGCGGTCGCAGAATCGCACAGCACTTGAAGCACACCCAATGTATAAGCGCATCACAGTATTTGACGGCTCGTCAACTGATTCTAAAATAGCTGAACAAGTCCGCGAAATTGCGTCACGGCATCGTGCGATTATGGTTGTGTTAGATTCCAACCACAGCCATCAGCATGTTTATGATGAGTTAAATATTTACGGTCAATTGGTTACTGTTGGATCTTATGCGCTGGTTTGTGATACTTGCATCGAGGTTTTTGGTGACACCCGTAATGACCGGCCGTGGGGTAAGGGCAACAACCCCTATACGGCGGCAAAACAGTGGCTTAGTGAGCATGACGAATTTGTATGTGATAAGACATATGACGAACAATCGTTGATTACTTCTAATCCAGGAGGATGGCTTTTACGAGTTAAATGATTATGGACAGTGGAGAGTGCGTGGCTCAAGGAATATAAACATGTACTGCAATTGCGAGGTTGAAATGAGATGAATAAGGTTCTTGTGACCGGAGCGACTGGCTTTATTGGATCAAATCTGGTAAAACGTTTGCTGAAAAATAATCTGGAAGTGCATGTCGTTACCCGTGACCGTTCCCATGTAGAACAATCTGCTATCAGTGATTCCCCGGTGGTGATTCACCAGCATGACGGCACAACCGCAGGAATGATAGAAATTTTTCAAGCGGCACAGCCTGAGGTGGTGTTTCATCTGGCTGCTAAGTTTGTGGCTGAGCATGAGAGTCAGGATATAAATGAATTGATGGACAGCAACCTGCTATTTGGTGTACAGCTTTTGGAGGCTATGGCGGTAACAGGGGTTCAACAACTGGTTAATACCGGGACCGCCTGGCAGCATTTTGAACAGGAAGCCTATAATCCGGTTAATCTGTACGCGGCAACCAAGCAGGCATTTGAAACACTGGCCGCTTATTATGTCCGGACCGGTTTGTTGAAGATGATTACGTTAAAGCTTATTGATACTTATGGGCCAAATGATCCAAGAACCAAAATATTTACGTTGTTTAAGCGTATAAGTTTGAGCGGGGAACGGCTTAACATGTCTCCCGGTGAGCAGCGGTTGGGACTTGTTTATATTGACGATGTGGTGGACGCCTTTTTGATCGCGGGACAATATGTTGAAGACTTAACGGATTGCGAAATGCTGTCCTACACAGTTGCCCCTGA
The DNA here is from genome assembly GCF_000021925.1 of Desulfitobacterium hafniense DCB-2. Lineage (NCBI taxonomy): Bacteria > Bacillati > Bacillota > Clostridia > Eubacteriales > Desulfitobacteriaceae > Desulfitobacterium > Desulfitobacterium hafniense. The sequence goes on along the minus strand of NC_011830.1, from coordinate 4,430,749 downwards.
GCGGCTTTACTCCTTGCGGGAAGTGGCGGCTTTGTATGAAACGATCAGCGGCAAACGGATGAATATCGGCTGGGGTGAGCGGCCATACCGGAGCAGAGAAGTTATGGAACCATATGTCGGTCCTACGCTGCCCGATTGGGAAGCAAAAGTCAGCTTGGCAGAGGGGATAAGGAAGTGCTTGGATGCTTAAAAAGCAAGAGGGTATACCAGTTATTGTTGCTGGTTTATGAGATTGAGCGGCTATAGCGTAGAAATGTGTGTATAATCGGCGGGCCTCTTTTTTGGGAGTGGGAGATTCTTTTGCTACTCATATTTTAACTGGGAAGTGATATAAATGGCGATCCGGGCAAAAACAAACAACTTAATTCAAATCCGTCCATTAACCGGTCGGCGCTTGGCTAACTCGGAACATAACCGTCAGGAAATGAAGAACGGTGCGACAGTTTTGACAAGTAAACCTCAGAGACTGGTATTTGAGCTGACAAATGCATGCAATTTGAATTGCTTGATGTGCGGGAGAAACTCGGCAACCTTTGAACTGACACGGTTTAATTCTGAATGGTTTAAGAAGTTTGAGCCAATTATGAGTGATATTGAGGAAGTCACGTTGATGGGATGGGGTGAGCCAACTATTCACCCCCAATTTAAGGAGATGCTTCAATATTTACATGAACGCGGAATACGCAAATATTTTTGTACCAATGGCATGCGGCTTGATGTGTTGAAGGATGCGATTTTCGATTATGAAGTGGATGTTTTTGCCGTAAGCATGGATGGAGCGGATGCCAAAACAAATGAATTTTTGCGGCGCGGATTGAACTACCAAAAGGTGATTGAAGGGTTGAAAGCCATAACGAATGAAAAAGCTTTGCGTGGGTTGAATTTTCCGCATATTAATTTCGTTATGACAATGATGAAATCGAATATAAGACAACTACCGGACATGGTTGATCTCGCTGCCGAGTTAGGGTTGAATGAAGTCAAAGGTGTGTTTCTAACCGCGTTCAGTGAGAATCTGCTTGAAGAGACATTATTTGATGATATGGATTTAGTGCGTTATTGCTTCGGACAAGCCGAGGAGCGGGCGGCAAAACTCGGAATCTTGTTAAAGCTGCCTCATCAGCGCGGAGAAGATCCGGCCGGAGACGCGGCGCATAAACCGTGTTTTACTGCGTGGCGTGACTTTTTTCTTGGTTCGGATGGCTATGTCAGAGCCTGCATGTCATCGCCAGAAAAGCTTTTTCATATCGACCAATACCCTGATTTTGAATCAATGTGGAATAGTCGAGAATATCAGGAGTGGAGAGCACAGGTCAACGTTCCGGGTAAGATGTGTCCCAGTTGTGGACGTTGTTATCAGTCGTCTTTCGCAAACTGGAATAAGGAACATGCTTTTATTCAGATAGACACGGAATTTTCACCAAAGTGGGAGAAATAGAGAATTTCGTAAGACTTGGATATTTGAGAGGTTAGTGATGGAAAAGACTAAGGTGGATGTTCATGGCTCTTGTGTCAGCAGGGACATATTTAATCATCCTGACAATAAGCATGCAGATGTAAATCTTTATTTTGCAAGGAACAATATCGTGTCTTGTATAATGCCTCCTGTCGATTTCAGCATCGATGTATTGGATAAGAATGAAATGAATTATTCGGATTATCAATTTCGCTGCTTAAGATATGCACTAGAAAAACAAACAATTCCCATGCTGTTGGATTCAAATTCTCAGTTTTTAGTGATTGACCTTTTTGATTTTTGCCAAGACGTAGCTATATACAAGCAGACGACTTTTTCAACATATGATTATACATTTTATAACAGTTCATTTTACAAAAACAACGCGAACCAGTTTGGTTCGTGTAATATTCTGGAATTGCCTGATTTTATTTGGTATAGCTATGTTGATTTATACTGGCAAAATATCAAGTTGAAATATAAGGACAATATTGTCTTAGTAAGATTGACTTGCTGTGATAGCTATATTGACAGCAACAAAAGAATAAAGTTAATTCCCGATAATAAATTGTTTTTTGGGAATGCAAAGTATAATGAAAAAATAAGGAATATTGAAGATTATATTATAAGTAAATATGAGCCGTACATTATTGATGTATCTAAATACTTCATTGCAGATTACACGTATAATCATGATGTTACCCCGGTTCATTATCAAAGAGCATATATCGATACATCATGGGTGATAATGCAATATATCATAAATGATCACCCGAAAACAAAATATTATGATTGTATCTTGCCCGCGATTTTAAGCTGCATGCTTGATGATGATTTTGAGGATTTTGAATTAAAAAATCTGCTTAGCAAATTGCCCAATCTATTTTCCAGCAGTGAATTTGTTGATGAAATCTTCAGGACGTTTTCTGTTGATGAGATCGTAGATAACAGAAAATTTATTTCTTTTGTGTATGGACAACTCAGCCGGGCATCTTTCATGAGTCAATTTGACCTTGAAATCGACGAAATTAAAACGCTAATAGAAACACTCAATAAAATGGAACCTATCAATGCATTATGTTCCGACGTGGTTGCTTTTTTAAATAACAAATACAAGCTTTTGTCCATGGATGTCAAGCAATTATTGACCAGCTTTCATCAAGCATTTGATTCTGGTGATTTGCAATGGATAACAATATTAAGTTGTTTACGTATTAAAGATTTTTATAATGATGAGGTATTATTATACAGCCAACACTATTACAGCGCTCTTAATGATAAAGATAACGAGCTTAAGTTTTTACAATTGCGAAATGTTGGTAACAACAGAGAAAGTCTATAGGAAGATTAGGGTGGTGTCTTTGCGCTGTTGAAAGTGTTAAGTTATTGATTTCGCTTAACAGATTCAAAGCGATAAGGAGGTAGGATTTATGATTTGCACTTTTTCTGAAATGAGTTTTGCAGATAATAGGGGATAAGAAGTGTTTATCAAATAATGAATGGACTTAAGGATATGGGGGAATCAAACAAGTGAAAAGCGACTATTATAAAGAGCCAATTGTCATTAATACAGACGCCCTGATACCGCCCTCGCCATCTGATGATATGTGGAAAAACCGTAAAAGAGCCTATTATATGTATGATGCACCAGATGTACCGACATGTTCTATTGTCGTGACGGGATATAACCGTCTGCATAAGACTAAATACTGTGTGGAATGTATCCTAAAATATACCCGGGACGTGGACTACGAGCTCATATTGGTTGATAATGGCAGTGATGACGGGACGTTGGACTTTTTCCAGTCGGTGCCATATGAAAATAAGACGATTATCCGTATGACGCAAAATAAGGGAGCAACGTTGCCGTTTAAATATTATATTAATATTCTAAAAGGAAAATATATTGTCAATATATCTAATGATATTTATGTAACTCAGAATTGGCTAAGCAATCTGCTGAAGTGTTATCAATCTGACCCGAAGATTGGTTTTGTTGAGCCTGTTTCTTCTAATGTGTCCAATTTACAGGAAGTTGATCTTGGCTTTTCTGATTTTGATGATATGCAGAAAAAGGCAGCTGCATTCAATCAAAGTGATCCGGCAAAATGGGAGGAACGCCTCCGGCTCATCAGTGTAATTAACGTTTTCTTACGGGATGTTTTAGACAATGTTGGGATAAATGATGCCGCCTATTTCTATGATTTTATTGAAGATGATCTTTGCGCCCGCATACGGCGCATGGGCTATAAACTTGTCCTCTGCCGCGATACGTGGATTTGTCATGATCATGATTTTCGCAATCTGGAGGATAAAGATCCGGTGGCATTCCAGGCAAGCTTAGAGCACGGACGAGCCGTTTACCGCAAAAAATATTATGGTATCGATCCGTGGGATGATATAAACAACTTCGAACTGACGCTGCTTGCGCAGCTTGATACGGCAAAAATACCAAGAGCGGTAAAAGCACTGACTGTTGACGTACGTTGTGGCGCTCCGGCCTTGGAGATACGCAATCGCCTGAAACGGCGTGGGATTACCGACGTTGCATCATATGCCTTTACCACGGCGGCCAAGTATTATCTTGATCTGCAAACGGTGTGCAGTGAAGTCCAATGTGACAGGATTGATTTTATCCAGCAGCATTATGCCAATGGGACATTTGATCTTGTTGTACTCGGCGAGCCGGTTAATACCTATCCCCTGCCGGTTAGACTTTTACAAAATTTATACGATTTCTTAAAGCCGGGAGGGCTGTTACTTTTTAAGGTCCGCAACACCGATGATTATCGTGCGTTTTTGCGCTCTATCGGTATGGAGGTGGCGTCTGATCCTGATTTGCCTGCGAGCACACCGTTGAACGAGGTCTTGGCGTGTCTGAAACTTTTCGGTGCTGTTGATTGTACTGTTGCTGGTGAATTGGAAAGTATATCCGTTGCTGATCAAGAATTCCTGATGAATAAGCTAAAGGCGGCTAATCCAAATGCTGATCAGGCAACGCTGAATCGGTTATGCATCAAGGATTATTGTATAAAGGTTATCAGGAAGTAGCTATGTTTAAAGCTATGGGGTTCATAAAGATTAATTAGCATATTGTTAAATCGTATGATGAGGAGCGCGTAATTTATGAACAAGCTTGAAGCGAAGAGACATGTTCTCGAAACGTTAAACATGCCGCAATGTTATTCTTATGATTTAAGTAAATATATTGATGTCAATGAACCTGTTATTATTTACGGAGCCGGTAATGTTGGAAAACATACAGGCAAAATATTTAAAGAAAAAGGTATTATCATATATGCTTTTTTAGATAGGATGGCGATTCCCGGTCAATTGGTATTGGATATTCCTGTGTATTTGCCTGACGATAATATTTTGGATGCCAGTATTAGAAAAAAAGCAAATGTTTTTATTGCTATTAGTTTTTACCCTGATGAATGGCATAAACGTCAAGAGATTATAGAGTATTTAAAGCATTTAGGCTATGAAAACATATCATTTGGTTATTCACATCTGTCCTCACTTTGTGTTCCGCAACCGTTCAGCTTGGAGGCTATCGATATAGAACTGTCAAACTCGGGTGAAACAAGGATACTTCGAGCATTAGACTTGTTACAAGATGATCATAGCAGAAGTGTTTTTGCAAGTAATTTACGTGCGCATAGGACGTTTGATTACGATTTGACAGTGAATAGCTATAATACAATACAATATTTTAAACCTGATGTTCCATTGAAGAAAGGATATTCACGGTTTGTTGATTGTGGAGCAATGAACGGCGATTCTTTAGTAAAATTACTAAACTATTATAATTGTGATGAATACTATGCTTTTGAAGCAAATATAAAGATTTATGATGACTTGTCAAAAACTGTAGATGAATTAAAAGGAAAAATAAAAGAAAAATATATGACATTTCCCTTAGGAGTCGGAAAAGAAACTAATGAAGTTAACTTTAATATAAGAGCTTCAGGGTTAAGCTATTGTGATTTGGAAGAAAGCAAAGAAGTTGACCTGGGTTATGAGATTTTAGAAACGGATAAGATAAAAATCGTTCGGCTTGATGACGTATTGATGGAAAATAATATTGTGCCAACTATGATAAAAATGGATATTGAAGGAAGCGAAATAGATGCGATAAAGGGATGTCAAAAGATAATTGTAAACGCAGAGCCGGATTTGGCGATTTGTGTATACCACAAGGTTGCTGACTTATGGGAGATACCGTTATTGCTTTATGAATTAGTGCCAAATTATCAATTCTATTTGCGCAGTCATCATCTAAATACTTGGGAAACAGTTTTATACGCTACGCTATAAGAACTTAAAAAGGGTGGGGAATATGCTGGATCAATTCAACAAGTTAATGGGAAAATATCTAAATATTTTAGAAGATGAGAACTATCTATCTGAATCAGTCATATTAGTAAAAGAGCTGTTGAAAGATAAAAAAATTATAATATATGGCGCGGGTTCTTTAGGGGCTACTTTATATAGAGTATTAAAAGCACATGAAATAAATATAGGGTATTTTATTGATAGAGGTGCAGAGAAAATAACCGGTGTTTGTGGCGTTAATGTATATGGTCTGGACAAGCTGTCATCATTGCCGGCTAATCATGTTATTATTATTGCTATTAATTCTAAAAGCATAATAAATAGTGCAGTTATAGGTATTAAGCAATTAAATAGTAATGCTAATATTATAAAATACGGTCATGAAATAGCGCATATTTTACGATATAGTAAATGCTTAGCGAAGAATAAAGATAAAGAAAGCTTCGATATAGTAGATTGTTTAAGTTGTGGCGCCGAAGAACGGGGGTGTAATATATTTCATGATTACCTGCGCAGGATTTCCCCGGCTTGTCCTGTAATTCCCAATGCGAGCCAGGCTTATAGCAAAAGTTATCTAAAATTAGGTTATATCTTAGGTCAGTATTGTACGTTGAAGTGTAAAGCCTGCTGCGAACTTGTTCCGTACCAAGAAAATCCGCATTTTGTGGAAAAAGCTACGGTATTAAATGACATAAAAAAGGTAGTAGAATCATGTGAGTTTGTCGCATTGCTCGAGTTTATTGGCGGTGAACCACTTTTATATCCGGAGTTAGAAGAGCTGTTGCAGGAAGTTTTAAAAATTCCTAATGTAGGTTGTATTCGTTTGTTTACTAACGGGACTGTTGTTCCTAATGAAAAAATATGTGCATTATTAAAGCATCCAAGAATAACCTTGCAGGTTTCAAATTATACGGATACCGTTTCGGAAAGATTAAGAACAAGAATCAGAAGTACAATGGAACAATTAAAGAGCCATGAGATTGATTATATGTATATTTCAAGTACTAACTGGGTGGATTTTACCCCTTTTGATAAAAGAGATGCGGCAATTGAAGAACTGGAAAAAGGCTTTGCCAATTGTTTTATTTCTATTTGCTCCAGACTGCATAACGGTATTTTATATAAATGCCCTCATCAGTATGCGGGAGTCACAGCAGGGAAATTATCCTTGGGGGAAGAAGAACACATAAAAATACATGATTTTAATGCCGGTGAATTAGCGAGCAAACTAGATCAATTTAGTTCGTTATCATATATTAATGCTTGCCGGATGTGCAAAATAAATGCCGGCACCGCAAACGAAATACCTGCGGGGGAACAGATATAGGAAGGAATATAATTATGCTAAGCTTAGCAGAGAGCCGGTTTTTAATTGCTTTCGAAGATAATTTTTCCCAATACAAGAAACAACGAATCGCTCTCTATGGTATAGGTGAAAAAACAAAACTGCTATTAGAACATATTAGTGGCTATGATATTGTAGGTTTGATGGATAAAGATGCCGTTGGCAATATCGTCTACGGCTATAATGTTTTATCATACGATGATGCTATAAAGGACGTTGAATTGATCATTATCGTTGCCAATATCTCTGTCAGCAGCATAATTTATCAAAGGATTGCTTTCCTTTGCCAGCATGGAATAGAGATTCTTTATATAAATGGTAAGCGGCCGGAGCCTAATCCTGCCACAATGGATAATGATTATTGGGATAGAACACTCGAAAAGCTTAAATCAGCGATAGACAAACATGATGTGATATCGTTTGATTTATTTGATACTTTGATAATGCGAAGAATCTTAATGCCGGCAAATATTTTTGATTTAATAGAACGTGAATTGGCTGAACGATTTAATATACATATCAACTTTAAGATTTGTAGGATAGAAGCGGAAAAATACTGCTTCGCCAATATAGATCGACATTTTACCATGGAGCAGATATACAACAGGCTTCAAGAAACGTTGTGCCTTACAGACGAGGTAATCGATCAGATCAAATCTATGGAATATGAATTTGAGTTAAAATATTGTACGCCAAGACATGCCTTAACCGAATGTTTTAATTATGCAGTAAATAAGAAAAAGAAGATTTGTATTACAACGGACATGTATTGGAATAGCGCCGCAATTAAGAAGCTGCTTAAAATGCATCAAATAGCAGGCTATGAAAATCTGTTTATCTCTTGTGAATTAAAAATGTCTAAGACTTCGGGCACCCTATGGGAATATGTAAAAGAAATATATAGTGGAAAAAGCATCTTGCATATAGGAGATAACCGGCAGTCCGATATTGATATGCCACGGAAATATAATATCAGTACATTCGAAGTGAAGAGTGCCTATGATCTAATGTCAATGTCAGTATTAAACTCTGTACTCGTTAAAGCACAGAGCATCAATGACTGTGTAATGCTAGGTCAGTTTGCCGGTCGTTTTTTAAATAGCCCCTTTGCCATTAATAAAGGTAAAGGCAGATTCGCAATCGATAACGCATTCGACTTAGGCTATGTATCTTTTGGGCCCCTGGTTTTGGGTTTTATTTTATGGCTGATCAGAATGGCTAAGAAAAACGGCATTGATAAATTGTTGTTTTTTGCGCGCGATGGTTATATTCTTGAAAAGATTTACCGCAAATTGGTGGATCATTATAACTTGGAAGCGCCTCAGGGAATCTATTTTTTAATATCAAGAAGAGCTGCAAGCGTAGCAGCGCTCAAAACCAAAAAAGATGTAGAGTTCATTGTAAAAACCCTTTGTAAGACTAAAAAGATAAAAATTAGACAACTTTTACTCCATGCTTTCGGCGTATATGCTGAAGCGGAGGATTTGATTGCTGAGAAATATTATTATGAGCTGTCTGAAGATGATCTTATTGATTATATTCTATATAAGTATCAAAGTAAGATACTTATTAATGCTCACAACGAACGAACTAATTATTTAAATTACCTAAGCAATTTAAATATTAGCAAGATTGAAAAGATCGGTGTAGTTAATTTTGTTGGTCGCGGAGTTACACAGCACTTTTTAAGAAAACTATTAATTGACAATGAATTGACTGGATATTATTTTGCAATAGAATATGATGCTTTAAGTATTTTAGGATCAGCCCAGCAGAGTTATTCGTATTACCCCGAAATGGCGTCACCTCATATTGGGGAAACAAATTTAGCCGCAAAATATTTATTTGGGGAAGTTGTTTTTTCGTCTCCGGATGAGCAGCTTATTAAATTTGATAAAAATAATGCCCCGATTTTTGATGCCGGTATTATTGAAAGAAACTTTTCAATGATTCAGGAATGTCATCGAGGTATTGAGCAATATATTGATGATATGGTGGAAATAGATAAAAATTTGCTGGAAAGAACCTTCGATATTAAAATGGTTGATGAGTTTTATGGAATGTTTTCCAATGCCAATTACATTTGTTCGAATGAAGTGAAAAGGATGTTTGTTTTTTCTGATTATTACAATCCGGGTGTTCAAAATCTATTTTAAGAGTTTAAACTTATCGGAAGACATGAGTCAGCTGAGGATGTTAACCGGAGTTTTATGATGAAAGGTGAGTTTCAGCAAAGTGAACATAGTACATATTGCCTCACATATGGGCAATGGGGCAGGTAAGGCAATTGGCGGTATGGCGATATTAGGCAAAATGTCTGGCGAGAACACCCACCGCATTGTACTGCTTGACACACCGCAGAAGTTGAACCACATTGTGCGGTGCCGGAATGCGGGTGTTGAGGTCGTGGAATACGATAAAATACAGATGGTCATTGCCGATGCAGATGTAGTTGTACTTAATTGGTGGGGCGGCAAGCTCATGGATTCGTTTTTGGAGGAATTTCCCGATGTGCCATGCCGGGTAGTTCTGTGGAGCCACAAGAATGGCTATTTTGATCCGCCGCTTCCTGATCTGCTTATCAACGAATGTGACTATCTCCTGGCGACGTCACCACTCACATTGGAAAATCCTAATTGGTGTCGGAATGCCTCGCTTGTATATGGCTGTGGCGATTTCCAGCCGGAGCTTGTGTTGCCTAAAAATGACTATGCTTTAATACAAGATAGATTTACCATAGGCTATGTTGGCTCACCAAGCTATAAAAAGTTGCCGCCGGATTATCTTGATTATTGCAATTCAGTTATTAGGCAGATCCCCAATTGCCATTTTATCCTCGCCGGCGAAACAACGACTGAGTTGCAGAGTGATATTCTGCGGTGCGGTATGGAGCGGTATTTTACTTTAGCCGGCTGGGTGAGTAATGTTGATGCACTTTTGAGGACTTTTGATGTTTTCGGCTATTTGCTGCACCCTCATACATTTGCAACAACGGAAAACGCAGTCCTGGAAGCCATGGCAGCGGCTGTCCCAACCGTGATTTCACGCGACCCTCTGGGAATGTATTTGCTGGAGGATAGGGTTTCGGGTTTTTTGGTTGGCAGTCCTGAGGAATATGGCTCTATTATGCGTGAATTGTACGAAAGTGAAACGCTGCGAAAACTTATGGGACAAGCTGGGCGCATACGTACGATACAGACCTATCGGCCCAGTGAGAACTTTGAAAGGTTCAATATCGCCTGTAGCTTAGTAGCACAGATGGAAAAACGCGTTCACAGCTTCAGAAGAAAGGAATGATGATGTACGTGGCAGTTATCAAACCATCCTATGACACAAACAGAACAAATTTGCGGGATGTTATACCGCTTAGCGGTCCGTTTGGCATGTACATTGAGCCGACACGCATATGTAATATGAGGTGCTTTTATTGCATGCACGCAACTCGCGGCGATAGCGAAGGTGCGCTTGCCAAAACAGGGTTTAAGCTTGCGCATATGGATATGGAATTATATGATAAAATAATTGACGGTATTATGAAGTTTCCCGATCAGCCTAAACGGGTAACGTTTTCCGGGTTGGGAGAACCGCTGACCAATCCAAAGCTTGGCGAGATGGCCAGAAGGTTGCGGAAAGCGGGCTTTACGGGACGCAATGATATCATTACGAATGGTTTGGCGTTTACCCCCAGGCTGGCAGACGAACTGGTTGATGCGGGGATAAACCGTATTCAAATCTCGGTGCAGGGCTTAACAAGCGAAGCGTACAGCAATATAGCCGGTGTATCGGTAGATATAGGAAGCTATATTGAGAATATAGCGTATCTGTATAAGCATAAAAAAAACACTGAAATTTTTATTAAAATTATTGATGCGAATTTAGAGGATGAATCTGAGAAAGCGCGTTTTTTTGAAATGTTTAGCGCTATTTGCGATACGATATTTGTGGAACATCTGGTCGTTATGGAGCATCAGATGGGGGATCACGGCGGTAAGACAGATCGGTCACTGAATTTAAACGGCGAACCTTTTAAACCTTGCCAAGTGTGCGGTATTATGTTTTATTTTTTTCAGATTAATATTGATGGCGATACCTTTCCTTGCTCCACTCCGGGGCTGCCTACCGGTTTCTCAATGGGAAATATTCAGGAAAATACCTTGCAGGAAATCTGGGATGGGAAAAAACGAAACAGTATGCTCCGTACCAATCTGCGAAATGGCTACCGCACGTTTGCCGCTTGCCGGGAGTGTTCGTCAGTCGTATGTATTACCGATCCGGCAGAACGTTTGGACGATTGCCGCGAGGAAATGCTCAAGCGGTTGCCAGAATGAAAGAAAGAGGTATAGTATGCAGTTAGCTGAAACACAACAGGTACTGATGTCGGCAATATCGAAAAAAATGCAAAACCAGCCCTTCACGCTTGCAGGTTTCCTCGCAGATATTGCTCACATACCTGTCTTTCTCTATGGGGCGGGTGCGTTTGGTCGCCAAATGTTCCGCTTGCTTGCCCAAAATGGCATTAGGGTACGCGGTTTTCTTGACCGCAAAGCGCAACCGGGACAAATGTTATACGGCGTTCCTGTATATTCGCCGGACTCAGTGGATATTAGTCAGGAAGAGCGAAAACGTTCGCTGCTTATTGTGTCGATTGTGCTGACGCTTGAGGAAAGGATGCCGCTTTTTCAATCCTTAAATAAACTGGGTTTTTCACAAGTGGTTGACGGTCAATCTATCCGCGCCAGGGAAGTGCCATTCAGTGCAGCGTGTTATGAGGCAAATTGGTCGGATAGTGAGTTGACAGGAAAAATCTGTGCCGCTGCGGAACTTTTGGCCGATGGGGCAAGTCGTGAGGTTTATGCGCGTAATTTACGTGCTCATATTTTACGCAATTACGATGATTACATGGAAAGTACGGATTGTTGTCAATATTTTACGGAAGATGTCCCTTTGGCTAAAGGATTTACACGGTTCGTAGATTGTGGCGCGTATATTGGAGATACATTAACGCAACTGGTGAAAAAATTTGGCAATGTTGAGACTTATGTTGGATTTGAGCCGGATTGCGAAAGCTTCGGACGGCTTGCAAGTACGGCTGCTGCGTTACGGCATAATCTTTCCCAGGCATTTCTCTATCCTTGTGCGGTAGGCGGAGCTAACCAGATGGCTTCAATTATGCTTGCGGAAGGATCCAGCGCGCTTTCTGAATCAGGTGAAACCAGCGTTCAAGTTGTCAGCCTGGATAACGTATTTGTCGGCTTTGCGCCAACATTTATTAAGATGGATATAGAAGGTGCTGAAGTTGCGGCATTGCATGGCGCGGAAAATGTCATTCGTACCTCCCGTCCCGATCTTGCCGTTTGCATATATCACAATATAAGCGATTATTTTGAGATTCCGTTGCTTCTTCATCGCTGGAATCCGAATTATTTTTTTTATTTGCGCGCACACAGCTCCTGTACAATGGAAACTGTACTTTACGTGACGGAAAGGAGAAAACAGCAATGACAGTTCCCGTACGCGTTCCCTTGATTGAACATTTACCGCTTGCCACACCGTTTGCCGTGCATATGTTTACCTCTTATTATTGTAATTTTAAGTGTAGATATTGTATACACAGTTTAGACAAAGAAGAGCAGGACAAATTGCGTTTTAAGAAGCAAACAATGCCAATGGAAATTTTCCAAAAAACGGTTGATGATCTACAGGCATTTCCCTCACAAGTAAAGGCGATGATTTTTGCCGGGCATGGAGAACCTTTAACGCACCCGGCGATTGCTGATATGATCAGTTATGCCAAATTGCATAATGCCGCCGAGCGTGTCGAAATTGTATCGAATGGGAGCCTGCTCACGCCTTCCTTATCCGATAAGTTAATTGAAGCCAAGCTTGATCGCTTGCGGATTTCGCTGCAAGGTTTGAATGAAGAAGATTATCTGCGGGTGTGTGGCACTAAGATTAATTTTTCAGAGTTTGTTTCTTATCTGGAATACTTCTTCCGGCACAAACAACATACAGATACTTTTATCAAGATAATTGATATTGCATTGAATAATCCGACTGGTTCAAAACAATTTCACACAATATTTGATTCGATTTGCGATACGGCGGCAATTGAGTACCTGTTCCCGTTTATTGATCAGATAGATCATAAGGAACTCAGCGGCGAATTGCAAAATACAAAGCATGGAGACGGTAAGGCAATGCATGTTGATATTTGTGCGATGCCGTTTTATATGTTGGTTGTATTGCCAAATGGTGATGTAACCGGATGTTGCGCCATTCAGCCACCTGTTATTTTTGGCAATGTAATGAAAAAGACCTTACTAGAAATTTGGAATAGTGAAGAACGTAATGAATTATTGGTAACACAAATTCTTGGCAGAGCCGCGAATCCTGTGTGCAAAAATTGTACTGTTCCTGATTACGGTATGCAACAAGGCGACTATTTGGATGAATATCGCGCGCAATTGTTAAGGATATTTCGGATAGAAGGGCAAAACCATGGGACAAATGGTCGAATCTCAGGGCGTGATTAGTGATCATGGAATTGATGTCGTATATGTTACGATAACAACAAGTATTAGTACAGAAATTATGAACAGTATTCAAAAAGATTTTTCGCACGTTAAGCGAGTGGAAATCATAGGCGGATTGTTTTTTCCATCATTTAGCTAGAGCCTGGAGGGAGGTTGTCAAATGGCGCAAATTAAGCCGATTTCCGGTGCGGAAGATCGCGTGCTGCTTGCCGAGGCATTACCGTTGGTTTCGCCGTTTACGTTGAATGTATTTCCGACAAATGCCTGCAATTTTAAATGTTCTTATTGTGCTCAAAGCCTTGGTGCTGAAGCACTTGCCGCAACTTATGGGATGGACAGGGGTTTCATGAGTTTGGAAACTATGGAGTTGATTGTTGAACAAAGCAAAGCGTTTGCTCCGTATAAGCTGTTATCTTTTATGGGGCATGGTGAACCGCTGTTAAACAGGGATTTGCCGAAAATGATTTCCCTTGCAGCGCGGGCGGGGATTGCTCAACGCATTGAGATTATTACTAATGCTAGCATGCTGACACATGAATATGCGGATGAATTGATTGACTCCGGTCTTACCAACCTGCGCGTGTCTTTACAGGGGTTAGATATGGAATCGTATAGGAAAATCTGTGGTGTTGCCTTGGATTTTGACCGTTTTATGGAGCGTCTGGTCTATTTTTATACCCACAAGAAAAAAGATATGGGATTGTTCGTTAAAATTATGGATGTTTCACTGCCTATCGGCGGAGCAAAAGAGTTCTATAAATTATTCAATAATATTTGCGACCGCATGTATGTGGAGAATGTTCAGCCTGTGTATCATGCGGTTGATGTTCACAGCAGTAACGGGAGTGATCTTACGCGATATGATCGTTATGGCAACGCCCATCCGCCCAGAACGGTTTGCCCGCTTGCATTTTTTTCGCTTGCTGTATGGCCAAATGGTGACGTTCAACCTTGTGACGCGATTTATAAACCATGTGTTCTTGGCAATGTCCATAATACAAACCTACGTGAAATGTGGGATAGTGAACTGCTTAAACAATTTCGTATTAGGCATTTGCGCGGTGAGAAGGAGATCATTACCGGTTGTTCAAACTGCTGTGCACCGGATGATGTAAGCCATCCTTTGGATGCGCTGGATGATCGCAAAGACGAAATTTTGTGCAGATTATTTGGATAGGATAGTAAATAATATTCCATGGCGGTTATAAGATGAAAATCTGGGGAGAGCGATACGATGAAAATTACAGCAACAAAAATAGCAGGTGCTTATCTTGTCAAACGTGAACCGTTTGCCGATGAACGGGGGACATTTTCACGCCTGTTCTGCCGCCGAGAACTGGAAGCGGCTGGGCTATGCGGTGAAATCTCCCAAATGAATCTATCAACCAATCGTAACAAAGGTACATTGCGGGGATTGCACTCTCAATCCGGTAATGCGGCGGAAGATAAGCTGGTGACCTGTGTTCAAGGCGAGGTATTTGATGTGTGTGTGGATGTCCGCGAGGATTCACCGACCTATTTGCAATGGGTTGGCGAGACACTCTCGGCGGAGAATGGAATGGGTCTGTATGTTCCGAAAGGTTGTGCCCATGGGTATTTAACCATGACGGACAATGCGCAGGTGTTGTATCTGGTGACAGAGTACTATACCCCGGATACAGAGGTTGGATACCGGTTTGACGATTCGGCATTTGAGATAGCATGGCCAATAATGCCTCCGTATATCATGAGTGAGAAGGACAAAAATTGGAGGTATATAAGCAACTCGTAATTGTGAGGGGTGTTGAAGAGACTGTACCGGCAAGAGATGTGGATAAGGCGGGATTTCGATATGAACGATGTTGAGAATGAGGCGGAAGCATCAATACTCGGCACATACCGTAAACCATTGGTATATATCTCTGGCATTAGCCTGCCGAGGAAGAAGTAAAAGCAAGCAATAGTTGGTGAAGTCATGTTATAGGTCGTGTCAGATTCGAAACCGGTTTCGAATTTGGGACATCTTCATTAATAATGCGCTTAGTATAAAATATGTATCTTTCTGTTAGGTGTGATGGTTAGCGTGCCCCAATGGGCTTCAATAATTTCAAGACATTGGCCGGAACAGGCGATTCGGCAGAATCAGTAAGGCTGCATGTCACGAAATAATCCGCTTTATGCCGCTTAGCGTTTCTTTTACATCCGCAGGTACAAGGTCGATCAGCCGAGCGGAGAAAAGTGATAGGGTACGGTTCATTCCGATCAGGCGGGCAATGGACAGTCCGTTACAGCTAGCCAATAACGACTACCCTCCGCTCATAAGGGGCGGAGGGTGATGTTCAAATATTCTCCAAGTAATCAGGGCAGGGTGTCACGACTAAATCACACCTCCAGCTCGCTGCCTGAGTTCCCCCGGATTGGTTTGGGGAAGAAGGTGGAAAAAGGAATCCGTCTTCTGCTGACTTAGAGGTTTGAAGAGACAGAAGATATGATATAATGAAGCTGGCAGGTTATGAAGAACTGTCCCAGGAGGTGCAGGGATTCATTCCCGACTATAAATATTTGCTCTATGATCTTTCGGAGTATACGGGTGAGGAAATAAAAGGCCAGGTCATTAATATAATAGTCATGATCATCATGAGGGATATCCGGAAAAGGGATATGAGAGTCTATTAAAGTCAACCTTTAAAGCAGCGATGTATTTGCGTGAGCTTGAAGATCACCAAACAGGGATAGGCTATTTTGAGACCCTGATGAGATATCTGTTCAGTATCAGAGCCGACCTGACCCGGGATGATTTCCATGAATTAGTTGCGGAGATGAAAGAGCTCCGAATAGCCGAATTAATCGTATCTAAGTATAATGAAATGGTGGGGTAACAGAGGTACTGGCGGTCTAAGACCTTGAAGAAGCTTCATGGGAGGGAGGGTTTTCTCGTGATCATTTACAATAATATTCCTGGACTGAAGGCGTCTAACGCATTAAGTAAGAATATACACAAAGCCGGCACACCCTTAGCAAGGGTGTCGTCCGGCTTAAGAATCAATCATGCGGCTGATGATGGGGCAGGACTTAGTATCAGTGAAAAGATGCGAGGGCAAATCCGCGGTCTCATGCAGGCATCCAGAAATATTCAGGATGGACTTAGCTACCTGGATACTGCCGATGGCTATCTTGGCAGTATTAATTCGCCCCCGCTGCAACGGCTGCGGGAGTTGGCGATACAGGCCGCCAATGATACCTTAACCACCCAGGATCGTGAGACTATTCAGAAAGAAGTTCTGCAAATACAAGAACATTTAGAAAGACTGTTCCGCACAGCCGAATTCAATACCCATAAAATCTTTGCCCAGGATATTAAAAGCACAAAAACGCCAACTCCCGGAATATTGCCGGGAGATACGCTGATTCGTCAATATGGTTTGCAGGTAACAGCCGGCAGAAATGACCGCTTAACCTTTCGTTTGGATGAGCAGCCCTTGGAAATTCATTTGGATCCCGGCAACTATACTTCAGAACAGCTTGTGCATGCCCTGAACGAGAAATTCAAAGGGGCTGGTACTGATGTAACGGTGGGGTTTGAAGGGGATAGCTTGGTGTATCATTCGCCGACCAAAGTTCTGGACAGCTTTGGCGGCTCCATGATTGAGATCGATTCCCCTGCTTCTTACACGTCCATTATTTATGATAACAGTAAACCCGGTTATATTTCCGGCGCCTATTTTTTAGGTGCGGAATATCTATCCGGCGACGTAACTATTGATAGTTCGAATAATACCCTGACTTTTCGTGTGGGTGATAGCGGCACCTATACTAATGTTTCGCTTACCTTGGCAGATGGCACTTATTCGGCCCAAGGATTAGTAGATGCTCTGAATCATCATTTTAATACCAATGGCATTGATGTCACAGCGACCAAAGATGCTTCCAACCGCCTCAAGCTTCAGCATAATAAGTGCGGTGCGGGATATACCCTTGACCAATTAGGCGGAACGGCGAAGCAGGTTATCTTAGACAGGCTGGTCTCTAATCATTATTCTGAATACATACACCCCGGCACGAACGGCTCTCCTGCTGTATTTACCGGGTATAAATCACTTGCAGGAGGCATCACCATTGAGGCTGGGCGCAATGATACTTTGCGTCTGAATGTAGGAGGTACTGTTCATACCCTAACTTTAGCCGCAGGCACCTACGATCAGGCCGGAATCATGACTCAGCTCAATCAAGTGTTTGCCAATCAAAGCCTTCAGGTTGAAGCTAAACTTAGCGGAGACCGTTTACAGCTGGAGTATACCGGTGCAGGTGCGGGGTCGGTCGGCTCTGTGTCAGGGGGTGCGGCCTATACTCTTATGGGCGAACCGGTTTCCGGTCCGAGTCTTATCCCTGGCTCATGGCAGCTGGTTGAAGGAAATACCACCCCAATCGCTGTCGGCAAGGCAAGAGCGACCGGACAAACTAACCTGGCTAATGGCGTACAGATCATTACCGGCTATAACGATACTTTGACCTTTGAGTTGGACGGTCAGGCAAAAAGTATTGCTTTAGATGCTAAATGGTATAGTGCTGCCGAGTTGCTATCGGCAATTAATACCGAGTTAAGCGGTATGGATGTAACAGCAAGCTATGTGGGCCCTTCTTCGCAACAATTAGTATTTGAACATAAAAAAGAAGGCGGCGGTATCCCGGAATTCCCTTATTCGCTGAAAAATTTCGGCGGTAATGCTTTGTCCACGCTTATGACGACAAACATGCCGATGGGGCAGGCCTCCGGGACTACGCCTTCCGCCAGCTATCTACGCGGCACAGCCAATATCAGCAATATCACGATCAGCGCCGGGGTTAACGATTCATTAACAGTAAGTGCCAACGGTAATCCCTATTCTTTTACGCTGGACGCTGGGACGTACAATACGGCTCAATTAGTGACCCAAATAAATGGCAAACTTTCAGCTGCTGGCTTAGGAGGTATGATTGAGGCAACTTCATACAGCTCGTATTTAGAACTTCGTTCCCAAACAACCGGCACAACGACCCAAATCAATTCCGTTTCGGGAAATTCGGTCAATACTTTATTCCGTAGGGTTGATCAGTATTACCAAAATGCCGGCTATATTCCGCCAAGTACATCGGACACCTATATAGATGGGCGTGTCGATTTACGCCAGGGGATTACGATTGGAACCGGAGTCAATGATAAACTTGCTTTTGATCTTCATGACGACGGCACAATTGAACGGAAAACCATAATCCTTGATGCTGGGGAGTATAGCGAAAATGGCCTGATCGATATGATCAACGCCAAATTGCAGGCGCAAAACCTGCAAGTAGCCGCTGCCATCAAGAATATTAATACGCCCCAAGGGCCTAGGACCGTTATGACCTTGACCTACTCTCCAGGCAAAAACGGTTATTTTGCCATCGACGGAGTAGGCGGCAGCGCCTCCTATACTGTGTTTTATCCCGGGCCATATGATATCACATATACCGGCGGAATGGATCTTAAATTGCAAGTCGGCGCAAATTCCGGAAATATGGTCTCAACAGGGACGCAATATATGATGAATACAGAAATCCTTGGCATAAGAAGATTGGATTATACCACCCGCATCAGTGCCGATCGGGCTATCGACACAGTTGCTGATGCTATGGCCATGGTAAGTGCCGCCCGCGGGCTGAACGGAGCCAAGCGCAATGCCCTTGAATCTCTCTATTACAATGTAACCCAGTCGGCAGAAAATTTACAGGCCGCCGAGTCAAGAATCCGTGATGCCGATCTCGCCAAGGAAATGATGGCTCATGTAAAGCAATCTCTGCTGTCACAAGCCGCCGAAGCCGTATTGGTCCAAACAAAGCAGCAACCACAGATGATTCTGGAACTCTTAAAATAACTACTCAATCGAATTTGCCGACACCTCATCGTTCAGAAGACGCCAAACCCAAATGATGCGAAGGGTTTAGGGACTCCCAATCTCCTCCAATGTAAGCAAGATTTCCTGATATCCGCTCCTTCCAAGAGTAAGCTATAAAGTTAATGTGGACAACGTAGGATTGTCACCACTCATCGATGGAAGCGGCATTTCTAAGGAACTTGGGTTCTGTCCAGAATGCGACAACGTTGTCGCATTCTGGACAGAACAGTAATATTTCAAAATTATAGGTCTTTAGGCCTAAAGTCTTATCCCGATTGATCCGATAACTTATATAGAGAGAAAGTACAGCAGTTAGATTTTTACACCAAGTGGATCAACATATAGAGAGTTAAAGTGTAATATGAAGGAGGACTATATATGGCAATACGTACCTACGGCCTAAGTGGTTCGGGCATGGATGTGGATCAAATGGTTAAGGACATGATGTCGGCCCGGCGGGAGCAATATGATAAGCTCTGGCAAAAGAAAACTCAGCTGGAATGGAAAAAAACCGACTATAATACCATGTACAATACAATACAAAGTTTTCGCAATACCACAGCGTTTAATTATCGGTTGTCCAGTACCACAATCCCTAAGATCGTGACATCATCGGCAGAGGGCATCGTTACCGCTACAGCCAATGCTGACGCGGCCAATGTGAGTCGCAGTATTACTGTGGGTCAGCTGGCACAGGGAGCGAATGTCACCAGTACGGGGAAGATTACTGAAGAAGGAAGAACTAAGGACAGCTTAATGTCCCAGTTCGGATTGGAGGAAGGGACATTTGCGGTAGTGCTTGGCGATGGGAGCACCTCCAAAACCATCCAGGTGGATACCAGCAAAAGCATCTATGACTTTGTCAGTGACCTGAATAAATCAGGATTGAAGATTAGAGCCAGCTATGATGCCACTTTGGATCGCTTTAATATCAGTACCACCGGTACAGGGGAAGACGTGGCCATTGATTTTACTGGAACCACAAGTGAAAAAGGTAAAGAGTTTTTGGAGAAACTCCAATTACATGTTGTAAAGGAAGATGGCGGCGGAGGAACAACGACGGAACCCATAACGTCAGAAGCCATAAAAGGCAAGGATGCCGAGGTTGTGTTGGATGGCGCAACCATTACCCATTCCGGCAACACCTTCACCGCCTTTGGCGTCACCTATACCCTGAAAGCAACAGGTGACGCGAATATCCATGTCTCAGCGGATAATGACAAAGCCGTATCTGTAGTCAAGGATTTCGTTGACCAATATAACGCCTTGCTGGAAACCATCAACAGCGAATTAAATGAAGCCAAATACAAAAGCTACATGCCCCTGACCAACGAAATGAAGGGTCAACTGGGTGATTCTCAGATTACTCAGTGGGAAGAGATGGCCAGAAGTGGGCTTCTGCGCAATGATTCCACCCTGCAGTCCCTGATCTATAAGCTGCGCAACGATATAGCGACTCCTGTCAGCGGAGTTGAGGGCAAATATAACTCTTTATCTGCCATAGGCGTGACCACAGGAAAGGATTATCTGGAAGGTGGTAAGCTTTATCTCGATGAAACCGAGCTGAAGAAAGCTTTGGAAGCCGACCCGGATATTGTCAACAAACTGTTTGGTTCTTCCGGAGAAGATCGGAATAGCCAAGGGGCAGCGGTGCGCATCTATGATAGCTTAAAATCAACGATGGATAACATCAAGGAAACAGCAGGTATCACCGGTACCATTAAAGGTGATACGGAAAGTACTCTGGCCAAGCAAATTCGCGATTATGAAGACAGCTTAGATCGCATGAACGACCGCCTTTCCCAAATGGAAGAACGCTACTATAAACAATTTAATGCTATGGAATTAGCTCTGAGCAAGTTAAGCCAGCAAAGCAGCTGGTTGGCCAATATGTTCAGCAGTGGAAACTAAAAGGGAGTGAAAGCATGTTGAATTCCCAAATGGCGGCCGCTTACAAAAACCAGCAGATCATGACGGCTTCGCCGGAGCAGTTGACTTTGTTGCTTTATAACGGAGCTTTAAGATTTCTTAGCGAGAGCATCCAGGCTTTGGAAAACGACGATAAAGAAAAATCTCATCATGCTAATCTTCGCGTACAAGCCATTATTCATGAATTTATGGGTACCCTGGATATGAATTATGAGATCTCCCAAAATTGGGCGGCACTTTATGAGTATATCGAGCACTGCCTAATTGAAGGCAATATTAAAAAAGATGTGCAGCAGCTGCGCAACGCTAAAGAGATCCTGGAGGATATGCGCAATACCTGGCAGGAAGCCATGAAGCTGGCCCAGCAGGCTAAGGTGGCCGGGGTTTAATGAATAGCTCGCTCCTTTTAAGTTTTCTGTTTTGGATGTATACTATTGGTGAGGCAGACAATTCCTTCGATGGAGAGGAGCGACTTCGATATGACGGATAGCATTCAAAACCTGCTGAGCCAGTATACATCAGAAATTAAAAAGATTTATGGGTGCCATTTGAAAAG
Organism: Desulfitobacterium hafniense DCB-2; assembly: GCF_000021925.1. Taxonomy (NCBI): domain Bacteria; kingdom Bacillati; phylum Bacillota; class Clostridia; order Eubacteriales; family Desulfitobacteriaceae; genus Desulfitobacterium; species Desulfitobacterium hafniense. Next base: position 4,408,701 of record NC_011830.1, on the reverse strand, counting down.
TATAATTTTATATGGGTCTTATGCTCGTGGAGATTTTACCAACAATTCGGATATAGATATCATGTTGCTGGTGGACCTGACTGATGTTGAACTGGATAATTACTCGGACGATCTAGCAGAACTAGGATTTAAGTATAATGTGGCATACAATATCTGGATGATGCCTGTTGTCAAAAATGTTGTTCATTTCCATCAGTGGGCAAAGGTGTATCCTTTTTATATCAACGTGCAGGAAGAGGGTGTGATACTTTATGAAGCGGCCTAATGACCCTGACGTTGGCAGTTTTTTTGAACTCGCTTATCATCGTATTGATGTGGCCGGGGAAGATTTAGATAGTGCCAGACTCCTTTTTGAGGCGAACCGATATCGAGGCGCAAACAACCGTGCCTACTACTCGATTTTTCACTCTATTTGTGCAGTACTATCGATAGAAGGTAAAGCTTTCAAACGACATAAAGATACGCTGGCCTATTTTAACAAGGAATTTATTCACTCCGAAATATTTCCAAGAGAACTTGGACGAAAAATAATAAAAGCGGAAGAAATTCGCCATGCCAGTGATTATGATGCATTTTATATTGCATCTAAAGTAATTGCTGCACAGCAGATAGATACTGCCGACCATTTGCTTTTTCTTGTTAGGAAATATATAGAAGAACGGAAAGGCGGACCGGGGTATGACTGAGAGAACGCCGCAATCCTTATGGCAGGACTATCTTTTCCTCACAAAAGAAATGCTGAAATGCCTTAACAAACAGGATATGGAGTTGTTCCACGATCTGATGAATCAACGGGAACGGATGCAGACCCTCATTGAGGAGACGCCCGACCATGCTTTCAGAAGTTCCCCTCAGGGGAGAAAGCTCTTGACTGAGATCCGGGGGGAAGACCAAATCCTCATGAGTCACTTTCAAGCGACTCATAGTAAAGCCAAGCACCATCATCAAGTAGCGGAAGCCTACTCCGGCGGGAACCAGCAGCCTGTGAACCACCGAAACTGGGTGCGCTAACCCTAACTACTCAGTTCAGTCCTGAAAGGAGGAATTCTCATGATCGTCATTGAGCCAATTCAGCCTAATCATCAGAAGACCATGATGCCTGTGGATGCCTATCCCGGCCAAAAACTGGAACGATCTCAGGAAATACCCCGGCCGGTTGTCGAGCGCAAAAATGAAATTCCCAATGCCCGGGAAGAGATTCCCCGTGAAGAAGTTGAGAAGGCTGTGGATAAATTGAACCGCTTTATGGGCTTGATCAATAAGGGGATGCGGTTCGAGGTTCATGAAGAGGACGAGGAGGAGATCCTGGTGCGGATCGTGGACCAGGACTCGGAGCAGGTTCTTAAAGAGTCCACACCGAAATGGGTGATGGAGCTGCTCCATAATCTGACCGATGTCGCCGGATTATTCGTTGACCAAAGAGTTTAAAGGATCCATTGATGATAACTGCCTCAATCCTTGGTTGACCAAAGGATTGAGGCAGTGCTTTTGTACAAGCTTTTTGAAAGGAGCAACTCAGAATGCGGAAAAGAATATTAGGATTAATTTTAAGTTTCGTTCTTGCGTCTTCAATTGCTTTCCCAGTCTATGCTTCAAACTCACCAGCAATAATCCGATTAGCAGGAGATGATAGATATGCTGTATCGTCGGCAATTGCTCAACAGTGGGGTCAGTCCGATTATGCAGTTTTAGCTTGCGGCAATGATTTTCCCGATGCATTATGTGCCGCTCCTCTTGCGAAGAAATATAAGGCGCCCATTTTGTTAACTGCCACGAATAATTTACCAGATACAACAAAACAAACCTTAATAAGGTTAAATGTTAAAAATGTTTTTATCATTGGTGGAACAGGGATTATTTCTGCGAATGTTGAAAATCAACTGAATTCAATGCAGATCCAAACAGTGAGGATATATGGGACAGACCGATATGACACTTCTGTTAAGATAGCGAAGCAATTGGATACTCCGACACAATTGGTTGTCTGCACCGGCAATAATTTTTCGGATGCCCTATCAATGGCCCCAATTGCCGCTATAAAACAGATCCCTATAGTATTAGTCCCTAAAAATTCTCTGCCAGATTCAACAAGGGAATATATTTCTTCATTAAATGGTGTAATAAAGACCTATGTGATTGGTGATTCCAGCATAATCTCAGATAGTATTGTTGACCAGCTTCCCAATGCGGAAAGAATTACCGGTTCGAATAAGTATAGCCGTAATGTGGCTATTAATCAAAGATTTGATAGTACATTAGGGAAAGATAAAGTTTGTTTAGCCACTGGAGAAGATTTTGCAGATGCTTTGACAGGGGCTGTATTTGCTGCTGAAATGTCAGCGCCTATTATTCTGGTTAGAGGGGTTAATCCTAGTGAGACAAAAAGTTATTACTGGGCCGGATTAAGCGACATTAATACTGTTTATGTTTTGGGGAGCCCCGACAATATTTCGGACAATTTTATTAGTAACTCAACTTTCGCACCCCAGTTGAGGGAATAGAGCCTTGATATAACTGGGTAATGCAGCAATCCACTTTTGTAATTGACTGAGTGATTCGTTATTCTCTGGTTTATTGGGTAGTAGATTAAGAACAAACGTCATTAACTGACGTAGTGCTGTTTTCAAGTCTAAATCCATAACCTCATCAGCAAAAAGATAAAAGAGTCCCCCAAGAGAGCGTTCATCATTGTTTTCTCTTCGTTCCCACTCCAGGATGAGGTAACGGGTAAAGACTATGGTTGTGTGACTAACCATCATATCGAAGGATCGGCCCTGAAATTCAGTTCCTAGCTTCAAATGCGATTTGGCCATTTTGAAAAACGTTTCGATACTCCAACGCATCCCGTAAATTCTTACGACTTCAGTAGTTTCTAAGGAAAGATCGGTGGTTAAGATCGCTAACCACTCTCTTCGGTTGTTTCGATTCTGGACGAAAACAACTTTTAAAGCTAAGCCTGAAGGGGTATGAACACGCACTGAACCCAGTATTTCTGCTTTCGGGTTCTTTGGGACTCTCGCGTAGAGCTCTCGTAAACTGAGTGATTTTCCTTCAAAGAGATAACGCTGCTTAAGTTCTTTAACCATTCCAATAACGTGAAGCTCCTTATCCCTTAGCTTTTGCAAAAGTGGAGCATGGGTAAACCAACTATCCATTAGGACGTAATCCGCTGAGAATCCGGCTTTGAGAGCTCGTTCAAGCATTTGAACCACGGTGTCCGGTTTAGGGCTCATCGCTTCCAGGCGACGCTTATAGCCTACGGAGCGTTTGTCTAAGTCCTCTCTCATTTCACAAAGACGATTTTTAGCTTTTGCAGAACTCATCAATGTAAAATCAAGGGGTGCGAAGCTGAACCCGTCAGACCAGCCCAAGGTTAGTAAGGTGTAACCGCGAACAAAGCGGCCCGAAACATGGTCAAACACTCGGGCTAAGAGTTCAACTTTCTTGCTTCGTTCGCGCTCCATTACAGAATCATCTACGATAAAAACACGGATACGCTGCGCAGAGGTGAGCTTTTCAAAGCGTCCGACCATCTTGAGGCTGAGTAACTGGTAAAAACGCCTCCAGTTATACCGAGAGTCATTGAGAAACCGATAAACAACATCTTTACCTGGAAGAGATTCTGCCCGGCTTCCTTCTAACAGCCGAAACAGATTTCGACCTTGAAAAACGAGTTGGAAAATGATTTGGAAGACAACGAAGCTTGAAACCCCATAGGACTTGCGGATCCCAGCGGCTCGAAGCAGCTGACTAAGCTTAAGGGAAGAAAAAATTAAAGAAAGCTGATTTTGATGCTGTTCAGGCAGAGAGTTGTGTTGTAACATGGAGATACGCACCTTTCTGTTTTGGAAATTATGGTTGTTTGGTCACTTCCATTTTACCAATTCGAAAGGTGTTTTTCTGTCAATGAACAAAATATTTTTAGCCTAATCCAGTAGTAGACTGAGTTTGAACAGATTTTCGCGCTGCGAAAGTTGAGTTAGTAATTTAGGGAATAGACAAGAAGAGGTCCGTCTATCAGAAACCTATTTATATCTATTTATTGACAGCAATAGTTTGGAATATGAATGGAAATCGCCGGCGGAAATCGAAGAAAAGAATCAATATTTCTCTTGGTTTTATCTGTTTGAGGATATTTATTATTTTAAAATGGGTGGAAGGCTTGAAGAATTTTTTGAAACAAAGCAAGGTGGATGGGTCGTTGTTCCAATCTCTACTATCCAAAGAACACTTTCCCAATATTTTGACGGTATCACCAGAGAAATGATTATTGATTCTTCACAATCATGGTATGATAAAGAACTTGACGCAGTTGTATATGGCGGCGGACGAGGGTCCAGACCTTACAGCCCATTAGTCCTATCCTATGAAATAAAGGATCATATTTTGACTATTGATTACACTCTCCGATATGATTATGACGAGGGGGCTATAGCAAATGATGCTGAGAGATATCGCCTGACCATTGAATTAAAGACCGATGGGTCATATCGATACCTTTCCAACAAACAAATGCAATGACGGGGTAAAGCGTTATAAAACCTGTTCGATAAAGACTGTTCGCTCCTTGGCCAAATCCATATCCACAGGGACGCGCAGGGGCATGTTGACACGATTGTAGTAGATTCTTACAATAGGCCGGGGACCTAGGTTCTGGCGGACATTGATCACGACGCCTACCTGCCCGGTAGACAAGCGGACAAGGGAGCCCAGAGGATAGACGGCCAAATTATTCGTGAAGGCTTGGACAACATGGGGATCGAAATAAAATCCCCCACCGCCATAAAGGTATTCAATGGCCAGGTAATGAGGGATTTTTTCTTGACGGAGCTTCCGGTTATATTGTTCGCAAACAGCTATAATCCGGGAACCAAAGGGGATAGCTTCCCCGGACAGATTTTTCGGGTAGCCCTCTCCGTTCCAGCTTTCATGATGGTGGAGAATATATTTGCAGACCTCTTGGGGCAGACCGGATTCTTTGGTGAGGTAATAGCCGTAAAGAGAGTGCTCTTTCCAGAGATTTTCCTGATGAAGTTGCATTTCAGCCATGTTGATCAGCTGAGGCATCTCACATAGCCCTATATCGTGAAGAAGAGCTGCCATACCGATATGATACAGTTCCCTTTCATCGACACCGAAAGAACCGGCGACAAGCAGACTGAGGACGCATGTTTCCACGCTGTGAGGCAATAAGAAATCATCATCGACAAGTTTGATGCGCATTAAGGAATCTAAAACGACGGAGTTGTCCAATAGTTTAAGAGCTGTTTGACAGGCGACTTGAGAAACCGTGAGCATAAAATCGGAGGTGTTTGCTTCCTCTTTCTCGGGGGCAAGGCGTGTTATCTCTGTTATAAGCCCTTTTTTGAGTTCTTTAACAAGAGAAGAGGTTGGTTCTATCAGTAAAGTATAACGCTCCGTAACGGTAACCGAGCGTATACCCCATTTCTTTATGGCAGCAATATGGGATTCGGTAAGTACTGTTCCATAATTCAACAAAAGATTATTGGTTGTTCCGTCGAATAAGGGTTCGGCCAAAACCATGCCTTCGGAAAGCTCAAAACTGTATAATCTAATCACCTTGCCGCTCCTTTTCAAGGGTTGAATACATTATTATCTATATGATACAGCGGCAATGTAAATGCCGTATTATTTCTTCGTAAATTCTGTGTATGACCTTTAGGGTGTCTAGCTCAACTATTTTAACCGTTCGTCTATTGGGACTTGTTGTTGGTTTGATGTGTGGGTTATAATGGAAGTATAGCAAACCAATGCAAGGGAGGTACTGTCGTGACCAACGAAGAGTTTCAAAAGCTGGTGCTGGAAAAGCTGACGGGTCTCGAACAAGGGCAATCCAAGCTGGGAGAGGGCCAGGTCAAACTGGAGCAAAGGCAGGTCAAGCTGGAAGAAGGCCAGGTCAAGCTGGAGCAAAGGCAGGCTAAGCTGGAGGAAGGCCAGGTCAAACTGGAGCAAAGGCAGGTCAAGCTGGAAGAAGGCCAGGTCAAGCTGGAGCAAAGGCAGGCTAAGCTGGAGGAAGGCCAGGTCAAGCTGGAGCAAAGGCAGGCTAAGCTGGAGGAAGGCCAGGTCAAGCTGGAGCAAAGGCAGGCTAAGCTGGAAGAAGGCCAGGTCAAGCTGGAAGAAAGACAAGTCAAACTGGAGAAGAGAATTGACGAGGTCGAATCCACACTCACTGCCAAGATTGATGCACTGGATGCTAAGGTCGAACGGTACGGTCAAAGCCAGCAGGATGATGTGAAGGGTCTCTTGGAAGTGATGAATAAAAAACTGGACCATATTAGTGCGGTTCAAACCATTCAAGGCGAATCTATCAATATTTTGGCTCTTCGCCAACTGCAGACTGAATCCGAGCTGGCCGCCTTGAAAAAGGCTCTTTAAGAGAGCAAAGGAAAGTGAACCATAGGGAGCTTAGGCATATAGCCGGAGGTCTCTTATTTTTTGCTATTTTACATGGAAGATCGAGCCTCTTGAGTCAAAAAACACTTCGCTTATCGGAGTGTTTTATTTTTCCTGGGAGAAATTAGGATGAAGGTCCTATATAAACAGGACACGTTTATGAGTAAAATAGAATTTGTATCTGAGGAAAATGTAGTAATGTTTTATTTACACTTGAATTAGAGTAGTGTTAGTATTATTAACGTAAAAAAAAACATATATTGGTGAAATGCAAAGATTAGTTGATAGACTCCTTGCTTGGAGGAATTACAAAAAGCATGGCGAATAAAGAACAATGGGCGATTCTGCCCATAAGGCTTACACCGATTACATAATGGATTGGGTATATCATATTGGTTTAGTTCGGGTCATTTTTTCATGTAAAAGAGGAAGCAAAAGTTAGGGGTGGATCTGCATATGAGCCAGGAAGATAATCAAAACTTGGGAGTCGATTTGGGAGAATTTCTGGATTTTTATCTTCTCGATTCACAGGAGCAAATCGAAAAACTGGCAGCAGGGTTGCTGCAACTTGAAAAAGAAGGCAATAATGTCGGATTGATTAATGATCTCTTTCGTTCTGCACACAGCTTAAAAGGAGCCTCCGGAACCATGGGGTTTACTTCGATAGTGGCTTTGACACACTCAGCTGAGGATTTACTGGATCGGCTGCGCCAAGGCAAGATGGAAGTTTCGCTCCCCATGGTTGATGTTCTTCTGGCGGTTACTGATCGCGTCAAGGAGATGTTAAGCCAAGTGGAAAAGCGGGTGGAAATCACCGCAGAGTATCAGGATTTGGTGGATGAGATGCGGGCACTTATGAATGGCGAAACACCTGCTCCGGTTAAAGAGGCGGATAGTAACGATATGAAGGAGAATTTAACCTCAAATTATACGCGGGTAGATTTTCAACTGTCTCTTGAAGTGGCGGAACAGGTCAAAAGTTCACAGGATATGGGGCATGGAGTGTATCAAGTCGATATTAAATTTGCTCCCAATACCTTGATGAGGGCAGTTCGTGCCGTCATGGCCGTACAGCGGATGGAGAATCTGGGTAAAGTGGTTAAGCTCCGCCCCAGCGTGGAAGAGCTGGAAGTGGGCAGCGAAGAAGGCTTTGCCATGCTGATTTTATCTGATGATCCCCCTGAAGAAATTCGTGGGGAGATTCTCCTTGTTTCTGAGCTGGCAGAGGTTGAGGTTCATCCTTACCGCATAGGTGATGCTGTTGACGGTTATGGCAGCGAAGAAGTGGCGGCGGCTCAAGCTGCTGAGTTGCTCCCGGTTGTGGAAGCGGCTCCTTCCTTACCTGTGCGGCCTGAGGCGAAACCTGTACAAGCGGCACCGGTCATTCCGGCAGCGCCGGCTGCCCCTAAGCCCGCCGCCGGCAACGGCAACAATGCTGCCACAGACGGGAATAACCAGGTCCATACCATTCGGGTGGATACTGTACGTATGGATAATTTAATTAATTTAGTAGGCGAGATGGTAATTACCCGTACCCGCCTGGTTCAAATCGGTCATGAGCTCAAGGAACAGTATCGCATGGATGCCTTGGTGAATAACTTGAATGAGACTACTGTGTATCTGGGACGATTGATGAGTGACCTGCAGGAAAGTGCTATGCGTTTGCGCATGGTTCCTATCGGCACCGTATTCAGCCGCTTTCCCCGCTTGGTTCGGGACCTGGCCCGTAAGACCCAAAAGGAAATGGAGCTGGTCCTCCGGGGGGAAGACACGGAACTGGATAAGACAGTGGTGGAAGTTATCGGTGATCCCTTGATGCATTTAATCCGCAACTCCGTGGACCATGGCATTGAGACTCCGGAGGAACGCCGGGCGGCCGGTAAACCGGAACTGGGTACCATCACCTTGGATGCTTATCATGAAGGAAATCATATTGCCATACTGATTTCCGATGATGGCAAAGGCTTGGATCTGAACAGAATCTACGAAAAGGCGCTGAGCCGTGGGCTGGTTGGCGAGCGGGAAGGCCTCTCTGAGCGGGATATTGCCAACTTGATTTTCTTGCCGGGGTTTAGTACGGCTGATAAAGTAACAGATATTTCCGGTCGGGGCGTAGGCATGGATGTGGTTAAGAAGGCCCTGAACAATTTGGGCGGAATGATCGACATCACCACCCGCCAGGGGCAGGGCACTACGTTTACTATTCGCCTCCCCTTAACCTTAGCCATTATTCAAGCGTTATTGGTTGAAGTCAGTACAGAGATTTATGCTGTTCCACTATCTTCGGTCTTAGAGACCTTGCTGGTAGAACGCAAGGATATTAAAAATGTGGGCGGATTACCCATGGTTCAGCTGCGCGGTAATACACTTCCCCTGATCTCCCTCCGGGACAAATTCGAGCTTCCTGCTCCTGAAGCAGAAGCAGAAGAAGTCTTTGTCGTGGTCGTAGGGTTGGGAGATAAGGCACTGGGCCTGATTGTGGACGGATTGCGCGGTCAACAGGAAGTGGTGATTAAATCTTTAGGCGACTTCCTTAATAACTTACCGGGTATTGCCGGAGCAACCATCTTAGGGGATGGCAAAGTTACCCTGATTCTCGATATCGGCAGTTTGATTCAGGATATCCTTGTAACAAGGAAGGGCTAAATATGTCAAGGCAGCTTGGTATGGAATAATAAGGTGCGAGCTGATTTATGAAGGAGGAGACTAAGATGGCGGAAGAACAATTGGTAACCTTCGGTCTGGGTTCCGAGGAATTTGGTGTGGATATTATGTGTGTACAGGAAATTATTCGTATACCGCCTATCACCCGGGTGCCTAAGGCTCCCGAATATGTAGAGGGGGTTATCAATCTGCGGGGCAATGTCATCCCCGTGGTGAGCCTGCGGACTCGTTTTGGGATGGAACGGGTGGAAGAAAGCGATTTAAGCCGGATTATCGTGCTGCAAGTCCAGAATAAAGTCTTTGGCATCCGGGTGGATGCGGTGACGGAAGTTCTGCGTTTGGATACCGAGTCCATCGAACCGCCGCCGCCTGTTGCGTTAGGAATGGATTCCCATTTTATTCGTGGAGTAGGCAAGATAGGAGAACGCTTGCTGATTCTTCTCAACCTTGATCATATTATGGGTGGAGAGATGAATCATGAATCAGCCTAAATCCCCAATCACCGTTTTGATTGTGGATGATTCACCTTTTATGCGGTTAACTTTGCAAAAAATATTAAGTCAGGATCCGGAGATTAAGGTACTGGATACGGCCCGGGATGGCAAGGAAGGCATAGAAAAGCTTCAAGCCCTCCGCCCCCAAGTGGTGACCATGGATATTGAGATGCCCCAGATTGACGGGCTCCAAGCCCTGGGTGAAATCATGCGCTGGCAGCCTACTCCCATCATTATCCTTAGTGCTTTGACCACAGAAGGAGCACAGGCTAGTGTTAAAGCCTTGGAGGCAGGAGCTTTCGATGTGGTTGCCAAACCTTCCGGGGGACCGGGGGCGGATATTCAGGCTTTAGCCCGGGATTTAATCGATAAAGTGAAAGCAGCTGCACAGGTGAATCTAGGACGATTGGGCAAAAAGGGGGCCGTAAGCCGAATTTCGCCTGCTTCAGGAAGCCGGCCCCCCTGGACTGCCGGGGCTGCCAGTGAAAACACGAATCGATTATCCTCTCTGGGCAGTACGAGCTCAACCTTAGGAAGTGCGAAAGGACGTTCTTTGGATAGTGGAGAAGCCTTGCCCAAGTATCCTGTCGAGATTGTAGCGATTGGTACTTCTACCGGGGGACCGTCGGCTTTGCAAGCGGTCTTAACCCAGCTGCCGGGAAATCTCCCTGTGCCGGTATTGGTGGCACAGCATATGCCGCCGGGGTTCACGGCCCCCTTGGCCCAGCGCCTTAATGGGATGTCCCCCCTCACTATCCGGGAAGGAGTTCATGGCGAGGCTCTGAAAGCAGGCACCATTTATTTTGCGCCTGCCGGCAAACAAATGCAGGTGCAAAGCCGTGGCTCCCAGCTCATTCTGCATATTGGCGATGAATCTCCGATTACCACTCTCTATCATCCGTCGGTGGATGTCATGTTCATGTCTCTGGCGAAGGAAGTCGGTAAAGGCACTTTAGGTGTGGTGATGACCGGAATGGGCAATGACGGACTTAGGGGAATGCGGGAGATCAAGGAACGGGGAGGCTATGCTATCGCAGAGGCTGAAGAGACCTGTGTGGTTTATGGTATGCCCCGGGCCATTGTGGATGCGGGGTTAGCCAATCGGGTGGCTCCTTTGGGAGAGATCGCCCGGCATATTGTTGAATGTGTGCAAAGGAGGTAGGGACTATGGGTATATTTGGGTCAATGGATATCAGTGCGTCGGGATTAACTGCTCAGCGGCTGCGGCTGGACGTTATATCCAATAATATTGCCAATATCAATACGACACGAACGGGACAGCTGACCGAAGCAGGGAATCAAATCCCCTATCAGCGTCAGGTGGTCGTGTTTAAAGCCAGAGGCACAGAGTCCAGCTTTGCCGAGACCTTGAATCAGGCCCTGCAGGGCAGGTCGGTGAGCACTACGGCCTTGCTTCAGGGGCAAACCACTTCAGGTGCCACCGGCAACGGTGTGGAAGTCCAGGCAATTGCCGAAGATACTCTGCCTTTTCGCTTAGAATATAATCCGGATTCCCCGGATGCGGCACAAACGACCGAGGATGGAATTCCTGCCGGTTATGTACGGATGCCCAATGTGAATATCGTGACCGAAATGGTGGATATGATTTCGGCCTCCCGGGCTTATGAGGCCAATGTAACAGCCTTGAACGCTTCCAAAGCCATGATGAGTAAAGCACTTGAGATTGGGAAGGGGTGATTAAGCCATGGCTTTTAATCCGATTGCACCTGTCCATCCTTTAATGCTTCAACAAAACCTGAATCCCATTCAGGAAAATAACCCTGTTGAAGGGAGCGGACCGCAAACTCCTGCCGGAGCGGCCAAAGTAGGCGCTGATTTCGGGCAGTTTTTACAGGAAGCCCTGCAAAAAGTAGACAACCTTCAAAAGGAAGCCGATGTAGCCAGTCTCGGCTTAGCCACCGGGCAGATTCAGGATCTTCATACCGCAGTAATTGCCATGGAAAAGGCCGGACTTTCTTTATCCTTAACTGTGGACGTCCGCAATCGAGCCTTGGATGCCTACCATGAAATCATGAGGATGCAAATATAAGGATGTACAAACATAAAGGTCTACATTAATAGTGTACGGTTTTTCACGAAGGAAATTAGGGGGTTAATGTAAATAGTATCTAATATATAATCAGATGATTAATGTTTGAGGAAAGGAGGAGCGATATTGAATTTTTCGTGGGCTGAAATTAAACAATCAATTCTTGGATTTTGGGGCAAACTCTCCCGCCCACAGAAGATCATTACCGTTGCCGCTCCTCTGGCTGTAGCAATTGCGCTGATCTCATTGCTTTACTGGGCAAGCAACCCCAGTTATGTAGCCATTTTTACAGAATTGACGGACATTCAAGCCGGAGAGATTACTTCGGAATTAGATGAATTAAAAGTTAAATATAAATTGGGAAGTAATGGTTCGGCCATTTTAGTTCCTGAGAAAGAGGCAGCAGGGGTTCGCTTGAAACTGGCCAACTCAGGTCTGCCTAAAGGGAGCGAATTCAGCTGGAGTGAGAGCCTAAATAAGACGCGCGTTGGGGAGACGGAATCTGACCGGCGGCTGCGTTACAACCTCGGTTTACAAACTGAGCTGGAGGCCACCCTGAAGACCTTAAGCAATGTCAAAGACGCCCGGGTCCATTTGAACATACCTGAAGAGACCTTGTTTATCGAGCAGCAGGAAGCCACAACGGCTGCAGTAACTCTGACTCTTAAAGAAGGCAGCTCCATTACGGAAGATCAGATCCGGGGGATCGCCAATTTATTGGCCGCCTCGGTAAAAGGACTGAAACTTGAAGATGTGACTATCCTGGACTCCAATGGCAATACTCTTTCCGATGTTCTGAACGAAGACAATCAGCCGGGAAAAATGACCGCTACCCAAATTCAGCTTAAGCAGCTCACCGAAGAAAATACCCGTAAATCTGTGCAAAGCATGCTGGACAAAGCATTTGGAGCAGGGAAAACTATCGTCAGGACGAATGCCACCTTGAATTTTGATCAAGTGACGACTGACACCGTAACCCATGGTCCCGGCTCAGTGCTCAGTGAATCCCATACCACAGAAAATACGACCAACACCTCACCTGGGGGAACCGCTCCGGGAGTCGACACCAATGTGCCGGGCTATTTGGCGCCGGACGGGACCTGGATTACTTCATCTTCTGAAAAAACTTCGGACACGCTCAATCATCAAGTGGATACGACCCAGGAACAACGGATTAAGAGTCCAGGCGATATTGCCCGACTCTCTGTTTCCGTGCTCCTGGATGCCGACAGCATCAGTGCCGATCAGATAGACGATCAGATAGAAAAGATCGAAGCCATCGTCGCTTCCGCTGCCGGAATTGATCGCGAACGCGGGGATGAGATTCAAGTGGCTGCTTTGCCTTTTGATAAGACAGGCGCTCTGGAACAAGAGCAGGCCTTGGCTGAAGCGGCTCGCAAGGAACGGCTGCGCACCTATATCGAATGGGGTGTGGGAGCACTTTTAGCCTTAGTATTCTTATTCGTTCTTTTCCGTATGCGCTCCAAACGCAAGCAAGATGCAGAGTCCCTGGAGCTTGGTCAAGCACTTCAGCCTGTTCCCCTGGCAGCGACGGAAGAGCTTCTGCTTGCTCAGCAGGAAGCTGAAAGGGAAGCTGAGCTTAAACTTGCCCAACAAAAGCAGAAATCTGCTGAAGAAATCCAGCGCCAGAAGATCAAGGAATCTGTGGATATCTATGTGCAGAACAATCCTGATGAAGTGGCACGTCTTGTTAAAACTTGGTTAGCGGAGGAAAAGTAAGATGAGCCAGCAGCTTACTGGGATTCAGAAAACAGCCATCCTGATGATTGCCTTAGGGCCGGATAAATCAGCCAAGGTGGTACAGCATTTAGCTGAGAATGAAATTGAACAGTTGACGCTGGAGATGGCCAATGTGCGTAAGATTTCAGCGGAACAGCGGGATAAGGTCGTCGATGAGTTTTACCAGATGTGTGTAGCCAATGATTATATCGCCCAGGGCGGTATAGATTATGCCCGGGAGGTTTTGGAGAGAGCCCTGGGTGAACAGCGGGCCTTTGAGATCATTACCCGCCTTTCTTCTTCCTTGAAGATGCGCCCCTTTGATCTGGTGCGGCGCACAGACCCTAAGCAGTTATTATCTTTTATTCAAGGAGAACATCCCCAAACCATCGCCTTGATCATGACCCATTTGCCACCGGATAAAGCGGCCATTCTCTTATCCAGCTTACCCCAGGAAAGACAGGCCGATGTGACCAAACGGATTGCTTTAATGGGCAGAACAAGTCCTGAAGTTCTTAAAGAGATCGAGAAGATACTTGAGCGTAAGATATCCAGTCTCGCTCCTACGGATTATACAACATCCGGTGGAATTCAAAGTGTCGTGGATATTCTGAACCGCAGCGACCCGGGCACCTTAAAGGTGGTCATGGATTCTCTGGAAGTGGATGACCCTGAACTGGCCGAGCAGGTTAAACGTCAGATGTTTGTCTTTGAAGACATCGTTATGCTTGATGACCGGGGAATTCAGCTGGTGCTGCGTGAAGTGGATATGAAAGATCTGGCCCTGGCCCTTAAGGGCTCTAATCCGGAAGTGGGGCAAAAGATTATGGCCAATATGTCATCACGGGCATCCCAAAACCTGCGGGAGGATATGGAATTTATGGGCCCGGTCCGTTTGAGGGATGTGGAGGAAGCGCAGCAGCGTATCGTCAAAGTAATTCGCCGCCTGGAAGAAACAGGTGCAATCGTCATTTCAAGAGGTGGCAGTGATGAGATTATATACTAGGACGAGAGTGGTTAAAAGCAATGCAGTAGAGGTCAGCGTGCCCTGTATTGTGGAATGTCGGACGGAAGAATTTCAACTCTTGGGCAAGCATCTTTCTGTAGTCCATGAGCGGAGTGGAAGCCTGTCTCAAGAAGATGAATTTCCCCGGCTTGAGGGTGAGGAAAAGTGGGAGCCTTTAACTGTCACAGCCGATGAAGCAGAGGATGAGAAAGCAAAGGAAATCATGGCCGAGGCCGAAGCCATCCGTACTCAGGCGCAGACAGAGCTTGAAAAGGCTCGGGAAGAAGCTGCGGAGATTTTGGAAAAAGCACGGGTGCAGGGGGAAGAAGCCGCCCTTAGGCTTCGCGAAGAGGTCTCTCACCAGGCTTATGAGGAAGGGTATGCCCGAGGCTTGGCCCAAGGGCTTCAGGAAGGCACAGCTCAGGGAGAACGGGAAGCTGAACGTATGAAAGCAGAAGCCCGGGATATCCTGGCTTTAGCTCAAAGGGCTGCCCATGAGGAATGGAGTAAAGTGGACGAGACATTGCTCCGATTGGCTTTGAAGGTTGCTGAGAGAATTCTTCGTGTCCGTATATTGGAACATCCTGAGCAGTTGCTGCAACGTATTCGCGCTTTGTCCCTGCTCCCTGAAGAACGGGAAGGCTGGAAGCTTCATGTATCCACTGCAGATTATCGATGGCTTTCTCAATGTTCGGATGAGATTAATATCCCCTTCCTGGAAGATCAAACCTTAACCTCTGGAGATTGTTTCCTCGAATGCACCGAAGGTATTTTTGATGCTCGCGTAGAGGTACAGCTGGAACGCTGTGAACAACTCCTGAGAGAGGAGCTAAGGCATGACCGATTGGAATAATATGCTTCATAAAATGAGTGATTTGGATTTAATCGTCTCCCATGGCCGGGTGGCCAAAATCGTCGGACTGATGATTGAATCCGATGGACCCCGGGTCAGCGTAGGGGAATATTGCCGGATCCATACTCAGCAAGGGAAGGAGATTCCGGCTGAGGTGGTGGGCTTTCGCAACTCCACTACCTTACTGATGCCTTTAGCGGAATTGGAAGGAATCGCTCCGGGGGATCGGGTGGTCCCTCAGCAGCATAAACTGGAAGTCGGAGTCGGTCAGGCCCTTCTGGGCAGAATTCTCGACGGGCTGGGCAGACCTTTGGATGGACGTCCTATGGTTACCCAGAGGGATTACCCATTGCAAAATGCTCCCCCCAGTGCTTTTCTAAGGCCAAGGATCAGGGACCCCCTCAGTGTGGGAGTGCGCACAGTGGATGGGATACTGACCATTGGCAGAGGACAGAGAATTGGCATCTTCGCCGGTTCCGGAGTGGGTAAAAGCACTTTGCTGGGCATGATGGCCAGAAATACCACAGCCGGTGTGAATGTGATCGCTTTAGTGGGGGAACGGGGAAGAGAACTGCGGGACTTCATCGAGAAGGATCTGGGCGAAGAAGGCTTAGAGCGCTCCGTACTGGTGGTGGCGACCTCCGACCAACCCGCCTTGGTTCGCCTTAAGGCTGCTTTCACAGCCACGGCCATTGCCGAATACTTCCGGGACCAGGGACAGGATGTGCTCTTAATGATGGATTCCGTGACCCGTTTTGCCATGGCTCAACGGGAAGTGGGCTTGACCGCCGGCGAACCTCCGGCAACCCGCGGCTATCCGCCTTCAGTATTTGCGATGCTGCCCAAACTTCTTGAACGCTCCGGGATGAGCGAGATCGGAAGCATTACGGGTATTTACACCGTCCTTGTGGATGGGGACGATCATAATGAACCCATCGCCGACACAGTCCGGGGCATCCTGGACGGACATATTGTCTTGACCCGGGAACTGGCCATGCAGAACCACTATCCCGCCATTGACACCCTTCAATCCGTGAGCCGGGTTATGAATGACATCATTGCCCCGGAACACAAGGAGCTGGCCGGAAAACTTCGGGAACATCTGGCAGTCTACCATGATGCCAAGGATTTAATCGACATCGGAGCTTATGTAACAGGCAGCAATCCCCGCATCGATGCCGCCATCCGGCATATTGAAGGAATCAATGGTTTCCTTCGCCAGGATGTGGAAGAGAAAGTTTCCTTCGACCAAATGCTCCGGCAGCTTCAGCAGGCCCTTAGGTAAGATAAGGAGGCGATTCGATTGGCCAAATTCAGATTCCGCCTCGAGGCAGCCTTAAGGCTGGCCGAACGCAGCCTTGAAGAGCAGCAGCGGCTTCTTGCTCAGGAGATCCAAAAGCATTTTTCTCTCCAAAAGGCCTGTCAGGATCAAGAGAGAGTGTGGCAATTTGCCTTGCTGGGTCAAGAGGAGGCTTGTCGAACCTCACCTCAGGATCTGGGTCTATGGCAAAGCTTTACCCAAAAGCAGATCGAGCTTCTGCGTTATATAGCGGAGGAAGTATCCCAACAGGAAAAAGTGGTCACACAGCAGCGGCAAAGGCTTCTTGAAGCCCACCAGGATACTGAGAAGTTGAAGAAGTTGAAGGAGAAACAAAGGGCGGTATTCAATCTTAAAGAACAGCGGCGTGAACAAGCTGTCCTGGATGAAGCAGGCCAAATAATGTTTGGACGGAGGAGTAGCTTATGATCGAAGTCACCCGCATCAATGGTAAAAAACTGGTTCTTAATTCGGACCTGATCGAAAGCATGGAAGCAACCCCGGATACGGTCATCACCTTAACGGGAGGAAATAAATACGTTGTCAAAGAAACGACGGAAGAACTCATTCGCAGAGTGACGGAATATAAAAGACATTGTCATCCGTTATTTCGAGAAGAAGGGGAGATGTCAGAGCAATGGACCGAAAGTTAATTATTGCAATTTTTCTTGCCGGATTTTTAGGATCGACCATTGGTGTCGTCGGCACCTTGGGTGCCCAAAAGCTATTCTTCTCAGACAGCCCCAGCCCTACAGGACAGGCCGTGATCAAGAAGGAAGAGGGCCCCGTTATATCTGTTGGAGAATTTACTGTCAATCTTCAGGGCGGAGCTTTTCTTAAGACCTCAATAGCTCTTGAAGGAATGAACGAAAAATCAGAAGCTGTGCTTACAGCTAAGGATGCCTTTATTAAGGATCGGATTAATACCGTTCTTTCCAGCAAGACCTTAAAGGATATGCAACCCGAGGTCCGTGAAGATCTGAAAAACGAACTGATTAGCCAACTTAATGAAGTCACAGGCAACCAGGTTCAGGGAATTTTCTTCTTATCCTTTGTTTATCAGTAAGCATTCCAACTGGAAAATACTGCTTAACTGTGAAAAATGCTGTTGTTTTTGACATACCTGCATTACTATAATACGTAAACAAGAATGTTTGAGAGGGGGGATCTTATGGGAGAGGTATTGTCACAAGACGAAATTGATGCCCTGCTAAACGCACTTTCTGATGGTCAAGTCGATGCTGAGGAAATTAAAACCACGAAAGTACAGAAGAAAGTCCGAGTTTACGATTTTAGACGACCGAACAAATTTTCCAAAGATCAGATTCACTCCCTCCAGAATATTTATGAGAATTATTGCCGGTCCTTGACCACCTACTTGTCGGGGCATCTTCATTCGGTTATCGAGACTAAAGTGAGCTCCATTGAGCAAATAACCTATGATGAGTTCATCCGTTCCTTGCCCAATCCGACGATCCTCAGTTTATATACTTTGAATCCCCTGGAGGGAACACTGCTGATGGAGATGAGTCCGGCCTTGGCTTTTGCGATCATTGACCGGTTGCTGGGGGGGCAGGGACAAGGTTCGGAGAAGAATCGGGATCTGACGGAGATTGAGCGAACGATTATTTCCCACCGGGCGCAACAGATGATTAATCTGATTGGGGAAGCCTGGTCTGAGGTTATTTCCAATGAGCCGGAGTACATAGTTCTGGAAACCAACCCTCAGTTTACTCAAATTGTGGCCCCCAATGAAATGATCATCCTCGTCACTTTGGAGGTTCAGGTGGGAGAAATGGTGGGAATGGTCAATATGTGCCTGCCTTATCTGGTGCTGGAGCCTGTCTTAGACAAACTCAGTACCTTGTTCCTCTTTTCGACTCAGGCCAAAGTGACCTCCAAGGAACAGGTTAACGCCATTCGCAGGAAGATCGAATGGGCAAAAGTGGATATGACCACCTTGCTGGGACATTCGGAGATTTTAGTTCGTGACCTTTTGGAATTGGCACCAGGGGATGTGATCCCGCTGATGCAAAACGTTAAAGAAGCGCTCCCTGTTTATGTTGGGAATTTTAGAAAGTTTAAAGGAATTCCTGGTCTGCATGGGGAACATCTCGCTGTTCAAATAACAGAAATCGTTGAGGAAGGAAGGGATCAGGATGGGTAACGGGATGCTTTCCCAGGAAGAAATCGATGCCCTGCTGGGAGGGAATCAGCAAACGGATCCCCCAGCGCAAAAGGAACCGGCGGTAGAGTTCAGTGATATGGAAAGGGATGCTATAGGAGAAATTGCCAATATCTCCATGGGAACAGCAGCCACAACCCTGTCCCAGCTCTTAGGAAAGAAAGTCGAAATTACCACCCCTAAAGTGGATATGGCCAGTGCAGAGCAAATCCGCAAGGATTATCCCATTCCTTCGGTGATCGTCGATGTCCGGTATAAAGCGGGAATTGAAGGGTCTAATCTTCTCATCCTTTCCCAACGGGATGGAGCGGTTATCGTGGATCTCATGATGGGAGGAACAGGGGAGAACCCCCCGACAGAGCTTTCAGAGCTCAGCATCAGCGGCATCTCGGAAGCCATGAACCAGATGATGGGTTCAGCGGCTACCTCCATGTCCACCATGTTTAATTCTGTCGTGGATATTACACCACCCCAGCTCGTCTTGAATGATATGTCTCCCCAGGATGACGACATTATTACCAACGTGCTTCAATCCCACGAAGAACTGGTGCGGATTTCTTTCCGGATGGTGGTGGAGGATGTCATTGACAGCATTTTAGTTCAAGTGATTCCCATTCATGTAGCGAAAGGAATGGTTGGCAAGCTTCTGGGGACCATGGGAGGAAGCGGTTCGAAACCGGAGCCCAAACCCGCCCCTACCCCTACTCCGGCTCCTTCCCTCCAGATGGAACAGCCTCAGGCACCCGTCAGCGGCTATGGGCAGCCAGCGGCACCGGCCCCCGGTCACTTTATGCCTCAGGCTCAGCCGGAATATCCTCCTCAGCAGCAGCAAGGGTATGGCGGGCCTGCTTATGGGCACAATCAAGGCGGTTATTATACTCCAGGCTATGGGGTTCCGCCTACACCGGTACAACCGGCCCAATTCGTTCCCTTAAAGCCTGGTGATCCCCTTCATGGGCAGGAGAACCTCGAACTTATCTTGGATGTTCCTTTGCAGGTCAGCGTGGAGTTAGGCAAAGCCAAGAAAACCATTAAGGAAATCCTTGAGTTGGGACCCGGCTCAGTCATTGAGCTGGATCGCCTGGCTGGAGAACCGGTGGATATGATTGTTAACGGTAAACTTATCGCCAAATGTGAAGTCGTTGTCATCAATGAAACCTTTGGGATACGCATTACCGATATTGTACAGCCCGGTGAACGCATGACAAAGGCCATGGGGTTTCAATAAAACCCCAGTAAAGATTTAAGATTTATCCCGTTTTTAATAAGTCCTTCGGTAATATGTCAAGACTCTAAGCGAGTCAAATTTTCAGTTAGCTAATAATCAGTGGGCAAAAAAGGCAACAAGAAACCATCTCATTCCCAAACTATCGTGGGAAAAAGTTACAAAAATGGAGTATCGGTTAGCGCAATTCATGCTTGGTTTGCATTCCCCCTATTGCCATGTGGCCTATAGATTTGGTTGCTGCGTAGCAGAGCATCAACCATACGGACGAGTTTGCGTGCAGTAAGCACGAGAGCACGGCGATGATGATGAGTCT
This sequence comes from Desulfitobacterium hafniense DCB-2, assembly GCF_000021925.1. Lineage (NCBI taxonomy): Bacteria > Bacillati > Bacillota > Clostridia > Eubacteriales > Desulfitobacteriaceae > Desulfitobacterium > Desulfitobacterium hafniense. The sequence continues at coordinate 4,388,436 of NC_011830.1, read as the reverse complement.
TACTTTCCGAAAATTTACGTTGGTAGAAGACCTTGTACTCTGGTTCCTTTTGGCGTACTAAGTTAGCAGCCTGGATGATATAACTGCGCAAGTAGGTGTTGCCAGTTCGGGTTAAGGGTGTGTCATCGGCTGTAAAATCACCTGACTGGTGGGTACGCCAGGTTAACCCAATAAACTTTGCTAAGGCTCCTTCATTCGGAAAACGACGGATGTCTCCGATCTCAGCAATAATACCAGCTGAAAGCACAGGGCCAATACCGGGAATGGTAATGAGCGTATTCGGGAAATGCCTGATTTCTGCTTCGATTGCCTTATCGATTTTCTTTACCTGCTTCTCCAAGGTGTGGATGGTTTCAATGCTCGTGGCCAGGATAAGGTTAATGGGTTGCAATAGGCTTCCACGCAGTCGATGGGCCTTGCGGGCAGCTTCCTTCAACTCTCTGGCTTTGGTTTCCGGATCCTCGAAATGACGTTTTCCTTTCTCCATGAGGAAATCAATCAGTTCATCAAGCGGTCGAGCCGCAACCTCTTCTGGAGAAAAAAACTCAAGTGTCAAGGATTCAGAAGTAGCGCCGAAAGTGTTACTAAAAACCGCACCTTGGGCAAGCGTGCTAAACTTCAAGAACAAGTTCGTGAGAAAATAATTCTTCTCTCTGGAAATCATCTCAATCAAATGACACCGAAAGCGAGTGAGGCGCTGTAAGGGTAAGTAGCGGAAATCGACCTGAGAGCCCTCTGGGAGCCGACCGAAGCGTAGACGTTCGGCAATGACCCAGGCATCAATCCAATCGTTTTTCGGAAGGTCCACATAAGCCTTCTTGAAATTAGCAACGACCTTGGGGTTAAAGGAATAAATTTGGGGCTGCAAAGGGGCTAAAGAATGGTCTTCCGCTAAGAACATTTGTAACGGCCAACTGTATACGGAAGTGGCCTCTAAACCAATAACCAGCCGGTCCACATTCACTTGAGCACAGGCGTCAAAGAGATATCGGGCAACTTGCTCACAACCAGGCTGATCATTCAAAGCCCGTAGCCTTTTAACCGGTTCATTACCACGCTCATCTAAGATTCGCACTTTAAAATCACTGGAACTCACATCAATACCGACAAATAAACTCAATTAAAATCACCTCACTTTCTGAGCCAAACAATTTGTAAGATTAACGTTGGGACCAGGCACCACAACAGGTCAACAACCTCGCCGAATCAGCACTTGTCCTAAAAAGACCTTGGATCCAACCGATCTGCTACTATCGGAGGAGTTCCCTTTAAGCTGTGCAACCTTCGAGTTAAAAGTTCAAATTGTGGGCTGGCAGTCAGACTTAAAAAGAGGTCAGAGCCTCAAGGAGGAAAAGGCTTTGCCAGAACGAACCTCACGGTACCATTTTGCTTGAAATCCCAACAAACTTAAATACTTTTTTGTTGTCAAAGAACGATCTGAGGAATCTCAGGTATTCCTCATCCTGAGCCTGTGGACAGTGCCAGCCTGTGGAAAAGCCCTTTGGGGTCTGTCCTAAAAGAGCTTTCCCAACAGGCTTTGGACAAGTCGAATTTGAAGTATGCCTTGGGGTTGACTTGTCCACACTGCCCACAGGCACGACGGCTGCATGGGGTATGCGTTATCCTGTGTGCATCTTGTTGCGGTTGACCATATCTACTGAATTTCCAGTTTTCTATGGTCATTTAAATACCCCACGTTCCATTAGTTTTTGGGACTCGTGGGGCAGGAACTAAATCAATTATACGAGGAGGAAAAATTGTGGGTGCTAATGTTTTAATTGTTGATGATGCTGCGTTTATGCGGATGATGGTCAAGGATATCTTAACCAAGAACGGCTTCACAGTGGTTGGTGAGGCAGAAAATGGGGCTGTGGCCGTGGACAAATTTGTTGAATTGACCCCGGATTTAGTGATCATGGACATTACCATGCCTGAAATGGATGGACTGCAGGCCGTTCGTGAAATTCGCAAGAAGGACCCTCAAGCCAAGATCATTATGTGTAGTGCCATGGGCCAGCAAGCGATGGTTATCGATGCCATTCAATCCGGTGCCAAGGACTTTATTGTAAAACCCTTCCAAGCAGATCGGGTGGTTGAGGCTGTAAAAAAGGCGCTGAAGTAAAATGCCAAATATCCAAGTGAGTATAGATGAAAAGACGCCCTTTCAACCTCAGATGACGGGTGAAGTTAGTAGAAGTGTATCCGATCCCTCCTACTGGGGGGGGATCATCGGGACGATTCTCGTCTTTCTCCTTATTCTGATAGTTGCTTTATGGGTCATCCGCAAGATGAACCAGGCTTCTTTCCGGGGCATGCAGGCGCCTTGGGCGAGAGTTCTGGATCGGCAAATGCTTAGTGCCAGCCAATCTCTCTATTTAGTGGAAATTGCCGGAAAGCTCCAGATCCTGGGGGGAACGGATCATCATTTGACGAAGATCGATGAGATCAATGACCCTGAACTGGCGGCCGAGATCCTGGATGAGCTGGCCCACCGGCCCGCTGAGCGTGTAGAGGGCATTCTATCCGGAATTGCCCAGCGCACCTTTGGCGGTAAACGACGCCGGGGGAAAGAGCCCTTTGCCGATGAGCTTGAACGTTTGCTTGAGGAGGTGGACCAATGACAGCCACCGTGAAGGCATTGGGTTCAGCAAAGAAGCGAAATATAAAAGCTTTGCTGCTGTTCTTTTTGATTTGGGGAGGAATACTGGTCAATACAGATTCAGTTTTGGCCGCAGGATTAACCCTTGATTTCGGGACGACAACGGCTGAGCAAACCAGTTCAACCCTGCAAATCCTGCTTTTATTGACCGTAATCTCTATCGCCCCGGCTATTCTTGTGCTGATGACCTCTTTTACACGGACGATTATCGTCCTCTCCTTTGTGCGCAATGCCCTTGGTACACAGCAGCTGCCGCCCAATCAGGTACTTATCGGTCTTTCTTTATTCTTAACCTTTTTCGTCATGGCGCCCACTTGGAATGAGATCAATACTCAGGCCCTTCAGCCTTATATGCAAAATCAAATAACCCAGGCCGAGGCTCTGCAGCAAGCGGAAGCCCCTTTAAGGCAATTTATGTTCGAGCAGACCCGGGAAAAAGATCTTACCCTGTTTGTCGGTCTGGCCAGAATGGAGCAACCGCAAACTTACGGCGATATTCCCACTTATGTTCTCATTCCTGCCTTTGTGATCAGTGAGCTGAAGACAGCCTTTCAGATGGGCTTTGCCATCTTTATCCCCTTTATGGTGATCGATATGTTGGTGGCTTCTGTGCTGATGTCCATGGGTATGATGATGCTTCCCCCCATGATGGTTTCCTTGCCCTTTAAGATTCTTCTGTTTGTCTTGGTGGACGGTTGGCACCTTGTCGTCCAGTCACTTGTCACGAGCTTCTACTAACCTAAGGATGTGTATGAATGAATCAAAGTGACGTACTTTATCTGGCCAAAGAAGCCTTGATGACAGCCTTGATGATCGGAGGTCCTGTATTGGGTGTGAGCTTGCTTGTGGGTTTGCTGGTCAGTATTTTTTCAGGCCATGACCCAGATTCAAGAGCAGACCCTGACCTTTATTCCCAAAATCCTGGCCATTGCACTTGTTATGCTTTTATTGGGTCCGTGGATGCTTAATGTGATTACAGGTTTTACGACCAATCTTTTTAACGATCTGGCTATTTTTGGTAAATACTAATCATCGCGGAGGAGAGACATGGGCTTAGCAGAATTTTTGCAATGGAATCTCACGCTGTTCCTCCTTATTCTCTCACGTTGGGCAGGCATGATTATGCTGGCTCCGGTGTTTGGAGCCCGCGGGGTTCCCGCCATGGTCAAACTAGGCTTAGCGGTAAGCATTTCGATCATCCTCTATCCGCTCATCATGGCCGCCGGACCCCAGATTCCCAGCGAAACACTGCCCTATGCAGCACTACTAATCAAAGAAATTGTGGTTGGCCTTGTGATCGGCTTTGTCATTTATGCCATCACTGCCGTATTAGAAGGGGCAGGTCAATTAATTGACATGCAGATGGGCTTTAATATGAGCGGAGCCATCGATCCGATTTTTGGTGTGCAAAGTGCGATGATGGGTAATTTTCAAATGATTTTGGCCATTATGCTCCTCCTGGCTACCAACTCTCACCATTATCTTATTGCGGCTATGGTCAAGAGCTATACTTATGTCCCGATCAATCCGGGGGCTCTCCCCCAAGGACTTAATTATTATATCTTTCTCATTCGGGAAATCTTCACCTTATCCGTACAATTGGCCCTCCCCGTCATCGGTGCGTTGGTTCTGACGGATATCGGCGTGGGGCTCTTGATGCGCACCGTGCCCCAGATGAATATTTTTACGGTTATCTTTCCCGTGAAGATCATCTTCGGTTTTACCATTCTTTTTTTGGGAATCGGCTTTTTTGGCGAAACAGTCAACATGCTTTTTGAGCGGGCCATGACCTGGCTTTTAGAGCTGTATAAAGGGTGGCAGGGAACATGAGTGAAAAAACGTTTCAGGCCACGCCCAGGCGCAGGCAGGAAGCACGTAAGAAAGGCCAGGTTTTTAAGAGTACGGAAATGGTTTCCGCACTTATGCTGGTCAGTTTTATTGGGTTGTTAAAATTCTATGTGCCTACCATGCTGGAAAAGGTTAGCCAGATCTTTCCTTATGTCTATGGGCTATCTGCAGAATGGACGGCCCGCTCCGTTGCCAGTCTGATGGTGGATCTTCTCTGGCTGGGCGTTCAAATTGTCGCTCCCTTGTTTGTGGTGGGGGCTGTCATCGCTACCGGTGCAAATTACCTTCAGGTACGCTCCCTGTTTACATTGGAGCCTTTAAAACCCCAACTGAGCCGGATTAGTATGATTAGCGGTGCTAAACGGATGTTTGGCATGAAAGCCTGGGTAGAGCTGATCAAATCCCTGCTCAAGGTCACCTTTATCGGCTATTTTCTCTACGCCACCATCCGGGATAATTTCGAAATCTTTCCGGTCATGGCCCGTCTCACGGTTGGCCAGGGGGCGATGTTTATCGGCGGCTTAATCGTCGAATTGGGCTGGAAGATTGCTCTGTCCTTCTTCGTCATTGCGGCCATCGATTTTCTCTATCAGTGGTGGGATTATGAGAAAAATCTTAAGATGTCCCACGAAGAGTTGAAGCAGGAATATAAGCAAACGGAAGGGAATCCTCAGCTTAAAGGGGAAATTAAAAGAAAACAAAGGGCTATGTCCATGCGCCGCATGATGCAGGATTTAAAGACTGCCGATGTGGTGGTGACCAATCCCACCCACTATGCTGTAGCCCTGCGCTATGATCCCAAGGAAAATTCGGCCCCGGTGGTGGTGGCTAAAGGTGCCGATGAAATTGCCCAACGGATTAAGCAACTTGCCAAAGATTATGGCATCATAACCATGGAAAATAAACCGCTGGCCCGGGCCCTTTTCGCTCAAGCGGAAATCGGACAAGCCGTGCCTGCGGATCTCTATAAAGCCGTGGCAGAGGTTCTCGCCTTTGTGTACCGGCTTAAGCGCAAGAAATTTACCGGGTAAGAAAGGAGGAATCCACTCATGGCCACAAACGTCAACCGCCGTTGGTATAGTAATATTGACGTGCTCGCAGCTATTTTCATCGTGTCTATTGTTGTCATGATGGTTGTACCGATTCCTCCCCTGATGTTGGATATTTTATTGACCATAAGCATTTCTGCGGCCGTACTGACGCTGATGATCTCAGTCTTTACCAAAGACCCTTTGGATTTTTCAGTGCTTCCCTCCCTGATTCTGATTTTAACTTTGTTTCGCCTCTCCCTTAACGTGACGACGACCCGTTTAATTCTCGGAGAAGGTCATGCGGGTGAAGTCATTCAGCAGTTTGGAGAGTTTGTCGTTAAAGGCAGTGCGGTAGTCGGCTTTATCATCTTTGCCATCCTGGTTGTCGTAAATTTTATCGTCATTACCAAGGGTTCGGAACGGGTATCTGAAGTAGGGGCCCGCTTCACCTTGGATGCTATGCCGGGAAAACAAATGAGCATTGATGCCGACCTGAATGCCGGAATGATCACTGAAACCCAGGCCCGGGATCGCCGGCAAAAGATTCAAGCAGAGGCCGATTTTTATGGGGCCATGGACGGAGCCAGCAAATTCGTCAAAGGGGACGCCATCGCCGCTATTATCATCCTCTTTATTAACATTATTGGGGGATTTGTTACCGGAGTCGTTATGCGGGGTATGGACATCATGGAAGCCTTGCATACTTATACTCTATTGACCATTGGGGATGGACTTGTGACACAAATTCCAGCCCTTTTGATGTCTACGGCTACAGGTCTGGTGGTCACCCGGGCCGCCTCGGAAACCAACCTGGGTGAGGACCTCTCCAGACAGCTTTTCCACACGCCGAAGGCTCTTTACATAACCGCAGGGGTAGCCATGGTCCTGGCCATGTTCGGACTCCCTCTTTTGCCTTTGTTGATCGTTGCTATTGTCCTTGTGGCGCTGGGCAGAGTTATGGATAAAGGCAGTCAGAAAGCAGTGGTGGAAGAGAGCGCGGCGGCGCGGGAAACAGCCCTTGAAGAAAGTAAAAAACCGGAGAATGTCCTTAATCTTTTAAATGTGGATAATATGGAATTGGAGTTGGGGTATGCTCTGATCGCTTTAGTCGATGTTCAGCAGGGGGGCGATCTCCTGGACCGTATCGTCTTAATCCGGCGGCAGGTGGCCAGTGAACTGGGCTTTATCGTGCCGGTGATTCGCGTCAGGGATAATATGAATTTGCAGCCCAATCAGTATTCGATTAAAATTCGCGGTGCCGAGGTGGCCGGTGGAGAAATCCTGGCCGACCACTATCTGGCCATGAGCAGCGGCCTGGGGGACGATAATATTCCGGGCATACCCACCAAAGAGCCTGCTTTTGGACTGGATGCCAAGTGGATTAATGCAGTTTACAGAGAAGAAGTCGAGATGAACGGCGGGACTGTGGTGGATGCGCCCACCGTCTTAGCGACCCATTTGACAGAAGTGATTAAGAGCAATGCCTGGGAAATCTTAAGCCGTCAGGATGTGAAGACTCTTCTGGATCATGCTCGGGAGCAGGCACCGGCGGCAGTGGATGATGCCATGGAGCATTTAGATTTGGGGCATCTGCAAAAAGTCCTTGCGAATTTGCTGAGAGAACGGGTTTCCATCCGGGATATGGTGACCATTTTGGAAACATTAGCCGATTATGCTTCAACCACAAAGGATTTGGACCGCCTAACGGAATATGTTCGTCAGTCTTTAGCCCGGCAGATCGTTCAACCTCTTCTGGGCATGGACAAACAATTGCCGGTGCTTACCTTGGAGCCGAAGCTGGAGCAGCTGATTCTGGACAGCATCCAACCTTCGGATTTTGGAAGCTATATGACTCTGGATCCCCGTGTATTGCAGGAACTTATGCAATCCTTAGCCCGGGAGATGGAGAAAATGGTCCTCAAAGGGTATAATCCTGTCCTGGTCTGCGCTCCGGTAGTAAGGATTAATCTAAAACGGGTAACTGAGCGTCAGTTGCCCCAGCTTATGGTTCTATCTTATAACGAACTTGTGCATGGTGTGCAAGTTCAGGCAGTAGGGATGGTGACGACTGGAAATGCGAGTTAAGCGTTTTGTTGGCGATACAGTGGCCGAGACCATGGGCAAAGTGAAGAAGGAATTGGGTGCCGATGCCGTCATCCTTCAGACACGGCAATTTAAGGAAGGCGGAGTATTGGGGCTTTTTGGCAAACATAAAGTGGAAGTGATGGCGGCTATTGAAGAAGAACCTGTGAGCAAAGAACAAGCTCCTGTCAAATCGTTATACCCAGGGAACCCTTATGGGGTTCGGAAGGAAAGCCCTTTGCCTATGGAGCGCCCCGCTTATGCTCCAGGAAAGGGAGCGGAGCCCCTTGCGCTGGAAAAGACTCCCCGGGTTGAGGTAACCACTCCGAAGGGGGCGGAACTCAATGCTTTAGAGGCAGAACTGCAATCCATGCGCAAATTGCTGGAAAGTATGAACCGCCAAATTGAAGGTTTGGATGGAGAGCAAAGCGTATGGCCTGTGCCTTTGCAAAAATGGGCCGATCTGCTCAAAGAGCGGGGCATAAATCCCAAGCTGATCAAGAGAATACTTCGCTCAGTTCAGCAAAATGTCCGTGAAGAGGACTGGGGAGAGGATCATCGGGTCAGGGCCTGCCTAAAGGAAACCATACGCCGGATCTGCAGCAATACAGCGGCTATTCAGCCAGGGGTCCGCAAACCTAGGATAGTGGCTTTAGTCGGACCCACAGGGGTGGGAAAAACCACCACCATTGGTAAATTAGCGGCAGGCTTCAGCATCGTGGATAAACGGCGGGTTGCTTTAATCACTGCAGACACCTACCGAGTCGCTGCCGTGGAGCAGTTGAAAACCTTTGGGGAGATTATTGGCGTGCCTGTGGATGTGGTCATGACTCCCTCCGGTCTTCGGGAGGCCATTCAGCGCCATGAGGACAAGGAGCTTATTTTTATTGATACGGCGGGACGCAGTCCTCACCATGATCTTCATATGTCTGAATTGAAGGCTTTTCTGGAGAAGGCTCAGCCGGAGCTGACCATGCTCGTTATGAGTGCCGCCACTCAGGCCGCGGATCTGGCCAGGATCTATGAGCGCTTCGAGCCTTTGACGACCCATCTGATTTTTACCAAACTGGATGAAACAATGGGCGGGGGCACTATTCTTAATCTTTTGGAAAGAACCGACCTGCCTGTTGCATATATTACCAATGGGCAAAATGTTCCGGATGATATAGAAGTAGCAACCCCAGAGCGTTTGACTCGTTATATTCTGGGGGAGGGGGATCGGCGTGAATGACCAGGCAAAAGTATTAAGGCGTATCGCCTCCCGACATAAACCTGACCTTACTGCCAATTCTGATTCTCAACAAGAACTGCGTGTATTTGCTGTGACCAGCGGGAAGGGCGGCGTGGGCAAGACCAATTTCAGTGTGAATTTGGGCTTGGCATTGATTGATTTGGGCTATCGGGTCATTCTTCTGGATGGCGATCTGGGACTTGCGAATCTGGATATAGCCTGCGGCGTTACACCCCGTTATACTTTTGAGCACCTTCTCAATGGTGAAAAAGATATCGAAGAAATCCTGATCTATGGCCCGAAAGGGATAGGGATATTACCGGGAGGATCAGGAGTCCAGGATTTAGCCAACATCGAGAGGGAGCGGCTGGAAGAGGTCGTCAGAAATCTGGGACGCTTAGAGTCCCTGGCAGATATTATTATCATTGATACAGGTGCAGGTTTAGGGCATACGGTGCTCAATTTCTTAAGGGCGGCAGATGATATCATCCTGGTTACCACCCCGGAGCCAACCGCCTTAACCGATGCTTACGGCCTGCTCAAGGCTTTACAAAAGGTTAAGGATGGCGTTACGGTCAATGTGGTGGTGAATCGGGTGCAAAGGGAAGCGGATGCCAAAGACACCTATGAACGCCTGGAGAGCGCTGCGAAGCGGTTCCTGAATGCTCCCGTCAATTTATTGGGGTGGGTCTATGAGGATATATCCGTGGGCAGAGCCATTATGAAACAAGAACCCGTCGGAGTATCCTATCCGCAAAGTTCAGCTTATCAATGTATCCAATGGATTGCCGGTTCGGTGTCCGGACTTTATCTTAGTCCGCCGAGACAAGCAGGGGGAATTCGTGGCTTTTTAAAAAATCTTTTGCGAGCCTTTTAACTTTTCAATAGTTTTTCTTTTTTAATTCGGCTTAGGGGGTGAGGGCAGTGCAATATCTTGATAAATTAGTTTCCGGATTAGCTGTTGAGTTGCATGTTCCGGAAGGGGACTATGAAGGAAATTACAAGACACATGTCGATGAGATCGGCAAAACACGACTATCTGTATATGCACCCCATTACCAAGGGATGATCATTCCCCTGCAGGAGGGTACTCTTGTGGAGGTTACTTTTTGGGATGACGTGGCTTCCTACTCTTTTATGTCATCGGTTCTTCAGCGTGTCGCAACACCCATACCGATGTTTGTCCTGAAGATGCCGGATAGTATTAGAAGGGTCCAAAGGAGGAACTATGTGCGGGTTTCCGCCTCCTTCCCGATAACCTATCAAGTGGTGGAGAGGGAAGGATTAGGGGACCTGCTGAAGGGGAATATGCTGGATCTGAGCGGCGGCGGAATGCGTTTTCAGGCCAAGGTCAAGTTGGACAAAGGCTCCATCCTCTATGCCAATCTTGAATTACCCTGCGGTATCATCGGAACTCCGGGCCGGGTATGTCGGGTAGAGCCTATTGAAGACACCAAGTACTTTTCCGTGTCCGTAGATTTCTATCAAATTTCTGAACGTGATCGCGATCGCATCATCCGATGTGTTTTTGATATTCAAAGAGACTTGCGTAAGAAAGGATTGATCTAAGCATGGAAATTAATCAAATGCAATTGGATGCGTTGCGAGAGATCGGAAATATTGGCTCAGGACATGCCGCGACAGCATTATCCACTATGCTCAGCCGCCGCATTGAAATGTCCATTCCTGAGGTTAAAGCAATAGAATTTGAGAAGGCTCCTATGGTAATCGGTCATCTGGAGGTTCCCCAGGCCGTTATCTATGTTAAAGTCGAAGGGGATGCTTCGGGTAAAGCGGTGTTCTTTTTTCCCCTGGAAAGTGCGGAAATACTGGTACAAGCCTTATTTGGCTCCAATGAATCCTTTAACCTCTTTGATAATGAGATGGCTCAATCGGCCCTTAAAGAAGTGGGCAATATCATGGTGAGTTCATTCCTCATCGCTTTAACTGAGTTTTCAGGAATCCCTCTGCAACCTTCTGTGCCTGCTTTAGCCGTGGATATGGTGGGGGCAATTTTTGATGCGATTCTCCTGGAAGATGGCATACTTGAGGATACAGTTCTCTTTATTAATACTCAGCTTACCGGGATACCGCAAATTGAAGGAAAGTTCGTATTCTTACCTGATGAGGGATCATTGATAAAACTGCTGGGAGCTTTGGGACTATGAGCAATGTAATTAGTGTTGGTATGGCTGATTTGAAAACGACAAAAGCGCCTAATATTTTAATGACGGCAGGATTAGGCTCTTGTATTGGTATATGTGTTCATGACCCGATTCAGAAGGTCGGGGGTATGGCTCATATTATGCTGCCGACGGCGGGGAGTGCCCCTGGCGGAAACCCCGCTAAATATGCCGATACAGCGATGGATCTTCTGGTGACGGAAATCCTTCGTTTAGGTGCCTCCAAATCCCGCCTGCGCGCCAAAATGGCCGGAGGCGCTCAAATGTTTTCCTTTCCGGGAAAACCGCCGGTGTTAAAGATAGGGGATCGCAATGCTGAACAAGTGATTGTGGAGTTAAAGCGTCTGGGGATTCCCCTCCTCGTCTCCGACGTCGGGGGAAGTTTTGGGCGAACCATCCATTTTGATGTGGGCACAGGTGATCTTAAGGTTCGAACCATTAACCATGGCGAAAAGGTGATTTAATAGATGATGGATAAATTACGGCTTTGGGCATGGTATTTTGCACTTGTCGTTTCAGCTGTCTTAGCATTAATTAGCTTTTATAGTGGGGAAAACTTTATTTTCATTGTCCTTAGTGCCATTATCGGTTTTACCCTTATCTATGGTATATGCATGGCCAGTATCACCATTTTTGAAAAGACCGGCATAGAAATGGAGCTGATTGAGCCGGGTAACCTTTTAGACATTGCCGTGGGGCAGGAAGATAACTTGAATTTCGGTGGCGAAAAGCCAGAAGAAGGACAAATTCCAGCTAGCAGGGCAGGGCAATTGAATCAGGAGTTTGCCGAAGGGGAACCCAGTGTTGAGAAACAAGCGGAAATAGTGAGAAGAATGGGTTGGGGTGACTAGGATTGTAAGGAAGGGGGGGCCAACAAGATGTCGAATCCTTATGAAGCAGCCAATCGAGGTTCATGGAGAGTCGAGCAAATTGAAAAGTATTTGCCGTTAGTCAAGCGTATCTCCGGTCGGTTGCTTATTTCCTTACCTCAACATGTGGATGAAGACGATTTGATCGGCTACGGTGTGTTTGGATTGTTGGATGCCTTAGAGCGTTTTGACCCTGTTCGGGGAGTGAAATTTGAAACTTATGCTACGCTGAGAATCCGGGGAGCGATTATCGATGGTTTGCGGACGATGGATTGGGTACCTCATTCGGCACGGCAGAAAATCAAGCGCATCCAGGATGCCTTTGCCGAAGTGGAGGCACGGCATGGCCGTCCTGCCAGCAATGAAGAGGTAGCGGTTTTGCTGGAGATGGAGCCGCGGGACTTGGAAGCTGCCCTGCATCAAGGGCAAATGCTGACTTTGACCTCCCTTGATGAAGTGGCTGTAGGTGAGGAAGGGGAAGCCTATACCCCCAGGACACAATTGACGGACCCCATAGCACAGGAAGCTTTTCAGGAAGTTGAACTGGATGAGCAAAAAAAGATCCTGGCCGACGCTATCGAAAAGCTTCCTGAGAAGGAAAAACTGGTCGTGGCCTTATATTATCAGGAAGACCTTACCCTGAAAGAAATCGCTGTGATTATGAAACTTTCGGAATCAAGAATCTCCCAGCTTCATTCCCAAGCCATCCTGCGCCTAAGAGGCCGCCTCAGCCGCCAAAAGAAGAATTTATTCTAATGGGTGAAAAATGGGGACAGGTACCGTTTTTTATATGATGCTTATTGATGCAAAAAAAATTAAAGTTTTACCAGGTTTTTGCCGATAAGCTATATAGATTCAGTATTGGTGGAGGTGATGCCATGACAGGAATTAATGCCCTATCCACTCGGGGAGCCATCACAAGCACTGAAGATGGATCTCCCTTTACAAGTGGTTCACAGTCAGGTGCAGATTCAGCTGCGATGATGTTTGCAGCAATCTTTGGCGGTTGGCTGAACCAAGTCGGTGGACAGGGACAGGACTCTGGCAACCAGAGTCAGGAACCGGCAGGCAAGGATGCCAATTCCGGACGTCACGCCTTATTGGGTTTGGATGGGTTACAAGGACTTATGGGGATACTTCAAGGAAACGAAGGTTTCCAAGAGGTTTTCGTACAAGGCTTGCAAGGAGAAGGGGAACAGGGAGTCAATTCTGAGCAACTGAAGACTCTCATGACCCAGCTCGATGCACTACGAAATCAAGCCCTCCCAGCCAACTACTCTTCAGGCATATTAGAGGATGTACAGCTGTCAGGGATGACAGAACAGCCTCAGGGGAAGATTTTCCCCCAGTCGGAGTTGGATTTATATAAGAACGTGATATCCAATTTACTTAAAGAAATGTCAGGGGAAATGAAGCTTAAGCCCCAGAATCAAGCTGAGGCTAATCCTTTAGCCCAGCAGAAATCAGAACTTGCTGCCCAGCGCTATAACAGTGGTTTATTTATCACCATGGATGGCGAAGGACAAGAGCCCAGTGTAATGGCGACTCAGGCCAAGACAGATGCTGCACCAATGAATACAGTGCCAACTGACATGACCCTGACAGACACAGCAAAAACAGCAGCAAATACGTTTGTCCAGGTTAATCAGGGGACATTGCTGGCAGCCTTATTAGGTAAGTCGAAATCTGATCCCGATGGAACAGGATCAGATGAGACTGGATTAGATGAGAATCAGGTTAAGCCTGGAGTTGGTAATGGGCCTGAAGGAAGAACGGCTAAGAACCCGGAGATTCTCAGCTTGAATCAGGAGAATTCCGAGGATAATATGCTCTTAAAACAAGAAGCAGCCAAAAGCACCGCATCACCCCATAGCGCATTGGAAGAAAAGCTGGCAGAAAGCGGCTTGGTTTCTGCGAAAGGGACAGTTGCCAAAGGACTTCAGGATGATGAACAGCCTATAGAAACAAATAAGGGGAACAAATCTATTTTACCGGATGTTGCAGCAGGCAATCTAACCCATCAAGCCAAAGATATCGCTCAAGTCCAAGGGAAAGTTGCCGATAAAGGTGATCAGCCCATATGGACCCAAGTAGCCCGGGACATCTTTGACAAGGCTTATCTGGCCCGCCCCCAACTTCGCGAATTGACCATTCAACTACACCCCGCCCATTTAGGAGCAATTAATATCGCCATGAATTGGGATGAGGGACAAGTTCATCTGCGCATCGTGGCTTCGGATGGGGGAACAGGACAGCTCCTCCAACAGAATCTGTCTGAACTGAGAGACAGTCTGACTCAGTTGGGCATCCAATGCGGACAGATGGAGATGGGCTTAGGAGAGCAAAAAGAAGGTGCACAGGAACATCAGGGCCGGGAAGGCTCAGGCCACTCCCAGGAGAGTGGCGATGATGTTCTAGAGTCGCTTAATAGTGAAGAGCTTGAGAGAATACTGAGCAATGATGAAGTGATCCCAGGCGCTAGTCGGATTAATATCAAGGCTTAGGAGGAAACTATGGGTAATACAGTTGATACAAATTATAGTAAATACTCTTCCACCTCAGAATCCAAACAAAGCAGCGCAGTCTCTGACGCTACAAAAGAGGTTCTGGGTAAGGATGATTTTCTGAAGCTGTTGGTTGCTGAACTGACCAATCAGGATCCGCTTTCACCCATGGATAACAAGGATATGATTACCCAGATGGCTCAGTTCAGTTCCCTGGAGCAAATGAATAACATGTCTAAAAGCATGGAAAACCTGGTCGGTGCCTTTGGGGCCCTATTCCAGAATTCTCTGCTCAGTCAGGGAGCTGCTCTGATCGGCAAGCATGTAGAAGGAGCGAATATCGATGGCAGTGGCTTTGTGAATGGGATCGTCGAATCTGTTCAATGGCTGAATGGCAATCCCCAGTTGGTATTGGTCCTGGAGGACGGAAGTAAGGCTGCTGTAGATATGAGTGACATCACCTATGTCGCCGACCCTAAGGAGCCGGACCCCGACCCCGATCCTGTACCTGAAGATGATACGTCTGAGGATGACATTCCTAAGGATGATATTCCCGAGGATTAACGAGGATATCAGTGGAACGAAAAAGTTTAAATAAAGGAAATGGGGGAATATCCCGATGCTACGTTCTTTGTATTCAGCTATCTCAGGTTTAAAAAACCACCAGATAAAAATGGACGTTGTGGGCAATAACATCGCCAATGTCAACACCACAGGCTTTAAGCGCAGCCGTGTCACCTTCTCCACCATGCTGAGCCAAACTATGAAAGGGGCCGGATCGCCCTCAGCGAATCAAGGGGGAACCAACCCCGCACAGGTCGGCCTGGGTTCCATGGTGAGCTCCATCGACCAGATCATGACTACTGGAAGCTCACAGAACACAGGCAAAAGTACGGATGCCATGATTAATGGAAGAGGTTTCTTTGTCTTTAGGAATGCAGGACAGATCGTTTACGGCCGGGCCGGCGCCTTCTCTCAGGATCAAAATGGCTACCTCACTGATCCGGGGACAGGGGCTTTCGTTCTGGGGCAAATGTGGGGAGCTAATGACAGGGAGATTCTCGAATGGGGAAGCGCACCGCTGACACCCTTACGGTTCAATATAGGCTCATACCCGCCTGAACCTGAGGGGGGAATAATTAAGATTAATCTCGGAGATTTTGTGCAGAACGGGAGCAACTATGAGTATGTCAATCCGGCATTAATCGGTGCTTCAGCGACAGTTCCCGATGGTGGAACGCTTGACTCAACGACGGGTAAAATAACCTTTACTAAGGATCCGGCGGATGAAGCTAGTGGGGACCCTCCTGCCATTGAGATTACCGATATTGACTACGATAAGCTTACGATTCCGGCGGGGGATTTTGTGCAAAAGGGAAGCGTTTATGTCTATGAGAATCCGGACTTAGTCGGTGCTGATCTAGAGGACATAACCGATGGCTCCTTTGATCCAAAAACGGGAACAATAACCTTGAATGCGGCTCCGCCATCTGCCGGTGTTGAGATTGAGGGTGTAGATGGGAGACTCCGGGCAAAATTAGATGAAGTCACTATCGATGGCAACGGTATTATTAGCGGGATATACAGCAATGGCAAAGGATCTGCGTCCCGTCGCATCGGTCAGCTGGCCATTGCTAACTTTGCCAATGATGCAGGCTTGCAGAATGTTGGTAACAATTTTTATGCGGCAACCAACAACTCCGGTATAGCAGACATCGGTGCTGCTGGAACAGCGGGACGGGGAAATATCATTCCCAATTCCGTAGAGATGTCCAATGTGGATCTCTCTCAGGAGTTTACGGATATGATCGTTACCCAGCGGGGATTCCAGGCTAATTCACGGGTAATCACCGTATCGGACTCCCTGCTTCAGGAGCTGATCGACCTTAAACGCGGATAATAGGCTAAGGGCTTGGGTATAAGGGTAAAACCTTATGCCAAAGTCCTTTTCGGCATTTCTTTTCTGAGAGGAGGCACAGGATTTGCGCATTCTGAATACAGCAGCTACTGGGGTCCGGGCTCAGCAGACAGCTTTGGATGTACTGGGCAATAATATGTCCAATGTCAATACACCGGGATATAAGGCTCAGCGGGTGAATTTTGCCGAAGCTTTGGCTGCGGAAATGCGGCCGGCTGAACGTGAATTTAATGGACAGCCTGTGGGAGAGCGGATCGATGTGGGAGCCGGTGTGATTTATCCGACCATAGACACGGATTATCGGCAGGGAATCATTCGGGAGACAGAGAACCCCTTTGATCTGGCTATTGACGGGGAAGGCTTCTTCCCTGTGCGGACAGCCAATGGGGAGAGCCGCTATACCCGGGTGGGAAACTTTGAGTTGGACAGTCAAGGCAAGTTGGTTAATTCCGACGGTTATATTCTGGAAGTAAAGATTCCAGCCGATGCCATGGATTTGTATGTGGATGAGACAGGCAATATCACGGGATTTATCGATGACGAGGAAAGAGTTTTGGGCCGGGTTGTGGTCAATGATCCGGAGGGAGAAGGGTACCCGGTAGGACCAATTGATATGGATGAATTGGGCCGTCCCTTGGATTGGAATGGAGATATTTTACCCACAGCCTTTGCCGTTCCGGAAGGGGCTGAAGATGTTCAGATCAGCACGGAAGGAATTCTTAGTGCCACTATTGACGGAAGCCGCCAGACTTTGGGGCAGATCAATATAATTACCTTTGCTAACCCGGAAGGGTTAGTCAGGGACGGAGATAATCTCTATTTTGCTCCCGACGCGGCCGGAGTGACCGGGGACGAATTGGTTGGCACGCCGGGCAGTCAGGTGGAAGAACGGACCTTGGGTAAGCTCAAGACCCAATCTTTGGAACAATCCAATGTGAACCTTGCTTCAGCCATGACGGAGATGATCCAGGTGCAGAGGGCCTATCAGCTCAATGCCCGTATGATTACCAACGGGGACCAAATGTGGAGCATGGCTAACTCCTTAAGGAGGTAAATTAGATGTCGGATTGGTTGAATACACCGGTTATTAATATTCTGGAAAAAAGTCTTGATGCATCCAGTCTGAGGTATAAAGTCCTGGCGAATAATGTTGCCAATGTGGATACCCCGGATTTTAAACGTTCTGATGTGGATTTTGACCTGCTCCTTGGTGAAGCTATGGGTCAGACCGGAGGGGAGCTCCCCCTTAAAGTAACATCAGAGCGTCATCTCCAAAAAACTGGATTTAATTCCAGTGGGGTTGTGCAAGATCAAGGAACGACCTATCGAAACGACGGCAATAATGTGGATATCGATAAGGAAATGGTCAATGTGGCTGAAAACGGGATTTATTATAATTCCGTCACCCGGGCAATTTCCGCACAATTATCCCATCTGCGTACCGTGATCACCCAAAAGTAAAACTTTGTGCGATAGAAAGATGATGAAGGTGACGATCCATGATTAAAGGATTATATACAGGGGCGGCGGGAATGCTTGCTGCTCAGACCCAAAGCGAGATTATCGCGGATAACGTCGCAAATATCAGGACTCCGGGTTATAAAGGGGAGGAGTCCAGCAATAAAGCCTTTCCCGAAATGCTCATGATGAGAACAAACACGGAAAACGAAATCCCGGGCAATACATTAATCGGCGGTATAGGTACCGGGGTTGTCGTCGATCAGATTACGCGGATGAATGTTCAGGGAGTTCTGCAAACCACGGACATTCCTACGGATCTGGCCCTCACTGCTGAGGAAGTTTTCTTGGTGGTGGATACCCCCAACGGTGAGCGCTACACCCGTAATGGACAGCTGCAACTGAATTCTGAAGGAATGCTGCAAACAGCCGATGGCTATCCTGTTCTTGGTGAAGAGGGGCCCATTGGACCGTTAAGCAAGAATTTCCAGGTGGATGCTCAGGGGGGAATCACCGATCAGGGGGTCACTATGGACCGCTTGCGATTGGTGCAAATCCCGGCGGTCGGCCTTCTTCGCGAAGGACAGTCTCTGTATGCCTCTAATCAGCCGGTACAGGACTTTGCCGGTAATGAGGCCGTGCTTCAGGGGACGCTGGAGGGATCCAATGTGAATTTGCCAGGCCAGATGGTTAAGATGATCACAGTGATGAGAGCCTATGAAGCGAATCAAAAGGTGATCCAAACCCATGATGCAACTTTAGAAAAGGCTGTTAACGAAATTGGTAGAATTGTATAAAGTGAGGAAGTGGCTGTCATGGGAAATCAAGTGGTTATATTTGGACTAGGCCAGGAAGAGTATGGAATGCCCATTGAAATCGTCAGAGAAATTACCCGGTTAGGGGATATTCGCCCGATTCCCAAGGCCCCTGACTCGGTCAAGGGATTAATCAATCTGCGGGGGTCGGCGATTCCATTGATTGATTTACATGTTCGTTTTGGTGTGGAAAAGAATCGGACCATTGCCAAGGACGTGGAAGCCGCCAAGGAAGACTTTGCCTTGATTACGGAAGTCAATGGCGATCTGGTAGGATTTGCGGTTGACCAGGTGAGAGAGGTTCGCATCCTGGACAATATAGCACCGCCGCCTCCCTTAGTTACAGCTCCATTTATTGGCGGTATCGTGAATCTTCCCGACCGTATTATCATGGTGTTGATTCCTGACCGGATCTTAGCTAAAGATGAGCTTGAGGGAATTGCTAAACTCGTCTGATATCAGGAGGGGATAATCGGTGAATACGGCAGAACTAGTGCTGCTTTACCAGCTTCAAAGTATGAATCAGGCCTGGCAGGATACTTCAAGGAGTGAGTCCGGAAACAAGGATGGCTCCCAAGCTCTCCTCTTTGCCACCTTGCTCCAGTCCGCCCTTTCAGGAAATGATGGCTCCAGCTCAGGATTAGCTTTGGAAGCTTTTGCCGGACAAGAATTAGGGTCCGGTTCTGAGCAAGAGTCGCAGTCAACTGAGAATTCACAACTTCTTGCCGCAATGTTACTGGGAAGTCTTTTTTCCGGAAAGGATTCTCTCTTATCTGAAAATCTTCTCTCATCCATGAGCCTTACCGGAATGGGGCAAAATTCATGGACCTCTTTGACCTCGGCATATAATCCTTACTCCGGTATAGTAAACTCTCTCCAAGCAAACTCCTTAAGTTCTCAGCGGAGTTCAGATTACCGTTCCGATCAGCCGGCTATAGAACAGCTTATCGCGGAAGTAGGGCAGCGCCATGGGATAGACACGAATCTGATCCGGCAAGTGGTGATGGCTGAATCCAGTTTTAACCCCCATGCGGTATCGTCAGCGGGAGCTATGGGTCTGATGCAGTTGATGCCTGGTACGGCAAAGACTTATGGTGTGACCGATCCTTTTGATCCGGCTCAGAATCTTGATGGGGGAACCCGTTTTTTAAAGGATTTGTTAGTGCGGTTTAAAGGAAATGTCGCGTTTGCCTTAGCGGGCTATAATGCAGGCCCAGGGGCTGTAGATAAATACAATGGGATTCCACCTTACAAGGAAACGCAGAATTACGTGAAAAAAATACTTTCTGCATTAGGAAAAGTAGATACACAAGCATAAAAAATCAGGCGCATGAGGATCATGCGACCTGATTTTTTTTATATTGATCACTGCTGCTGTCAGCGGTTTAAAGAGATAACACCCGTCACAAAAAAATGGTGAGGGGATTTTTGTATTTTTATAGTCAAGTAAACAGATGGAAATTGTTATATTTTTTCAAAAACCTATTGACTTGGTTGAAAGTCCCTATTAAAATTTAACAAAACCTATAGGAATACTATATATTGTGAAATCTAAGGGGGAAGTGAAAGTGAAGAAATTTGAGAACCTGAAAGTAAAATCTGCAACCGGGAAAAAATTCGGGACAGCCGTTCTGATTGCGGCGTTGATTGTTGCTCTGACCGGATGCGGTGGCAAGGCGACGCCTGCCGATACAGCCGCCGGCGGCAAACCGCCGGTATCTCTGCTCAATGTCTCCTATGATCCCACCCGTGAGCTTTATCAGGAGTACAATATAGCTTTCAGCAAGTACTGGAAAGAAAAAACCGGCCAGGATGTGACCATCCAGCAGTCCCATGGCGGCTCGGGCAGCCAGGCCAGAACGGTTATTGACGGCAATGAAGCGGATGTGGTCACTTTGGCGCTGGCCTATGACATCGACTCCATCAACTCTCAAAAGAGCCTGCTCAATCCGGAATGGCAGAAACGCCTGCCCAACAATTCCACGCCCTACACCTCCACCATCGTCTTTCTGGTGAAGAAGGGCAACCCTAAAAATATTAAGGATTGGAACGACCTGGTGCAGCCGGGAGTATCGGTGATCACTCCCAACCCGAAAACCTCCGGGGGTGCCCGTTGGAACTACCTGGCAGCCTGGGCCTATGCCCTGGAACACAATAATAATGATGCTCAAAAAGCCAAAGAATTTGTTGAAGCTCTCTATAAAAACGTACCGGTACTGGATTCAGGGGCTCGGGGCTCCACCACAACCTTTGTGGAGCGGGGGATCGGTGATGTGCTGCTGGCCTGGGAAAATGAGGCCTTCCTCTCCTTAAGGGAATTCGGGGAAGATAAATTTGAAATTGTGGTTCCTTCCCTCAGCATCCTGGCCGAGCCGCCGGTAACGGTAGTGGATTCCGTGGTGGACAAGAAAGGCACCCGGGAAGTGGCGGAAGCTTATCTGGACTATCTCTACAGTGATGAAGGCCAGGAAATTGCCGCCAAGAACTTCTACAGGCCCAGAAATGAGGCTGTGGCCCAAAAATATGCCGCTCAGTTCCCCCAAATCAATCTCTTCACGATTGATGATGTGTTCGGCGGCTGGGCCGAAGCCCAGCAGGAGCATTTCGCCGACGGCGGCGTCTTTGATCAAATTTATGCAGAGAAATAAGCTTAAGGCGGTTCCGGGCCAGGAGTCCGGAACCAGCCCATCCTGTTTGATGAGGTGAAACCATGCAGACATTATCCTCCCGCTTCAGTCTGAAACAATACAGCGTTCTGCCGGGATTCGGGATCACCATGGGTTTGTCTTTGATGTATCTCAGCCTCCTGGTTTTCATCCCCATCGCTATGGTGTTCCTGAACAGCTCTCAGCTGGGTTGGGGGAAATTCATGGAGATTGTCCTATCACCCAGAGTCCTGGCCTCCCTGAAGATATCCTTTGGCGCCTCCTTCTTGGCGGCCACTGTCAACGCGGTCTTCGGGCTGCTGTTGGCCTGGGTTCTGGAGCGATATACCTTTCCGGGCAAGAGAATCGTTGATGGCTTGATCGATCTGCCTTTTGCTCTGCCTACGGCTGTAGCTGGTATTTCCCTGACTACTCTTTATGCCCCTAACGGCTGGATCGGCCGGCTTTTTGAGCCCCTGGGATTAAAGATTGCCTATACCCCTTTGGGAATTACCATCGCCCTGATTTTTATCAGCCTGCCTTTTGTGGTGCGGACAGTTCAGCCGGTTCTGCAGGGTATGGACCGGGAAGTGGAAGAAGCGGCGGCTTGTTTGGGGGCTACCCGGTTTCAAACCTTTCGCAAAGTGATTTTACCGGTTCTACTGCCGGCGGTCATCACCGGCTTTGCCCTGGCTTTTGCCCGCTCTCTGGGGGAATACGGCTCAGTTGTCTTTATTTCCGGCAATATGCCCATGTATACGGAAATCACCCCTCTGCTTATTCGGACCAAGCTGGAACAATACGATTATGCCGGTGGTACGGCCATTGCCGCTGTGATGCTGGTGATCTCCTTTATCATGCTGCTGGTGATCAATCTCATTCAGTGGTGGTCAGGCAACCGGGATAAGGGCTGATAAGGAGAGAGAAGATGAAGAGTAAGAAAAACAGTAAGAAAAACAGAACTCCCGGGTCCCACGCTCAAGGGATTCAATGGCTGCTGACCGGCATTGCTTTGCTGTTTTTTATCACCATGCTGATCTTACCCCTGATCCTGGTGTTCACCAAAGCCTTTGAAAAGGGGGCGGGAGTCTATCTGGCCGCCATTCAGGACCCGATGGCCCTGAAAGCTATTCAGCTGACCCTTCTCACCGTAGGGATCGCGGTGCCTGTCAATACAATTTTTGGCTTGGGGGCCGCCTGGGCAGTGGCCAAGTTTCAGTTTAAAGGCAAAAATCTGCTTCTGACCCTGATTGATCTGCCTTTTGCCATTTCCCCCGTGGTTGCAGGATTAATTTTCGTGCTGCTGTTCAGTACCACCCATGGCCTGCTGGCTCCGTTTTTGACGGCCTGGGGACTGAAGATCATTTTTGCCCCTCCCGGGATTATTCTGGCCACTTTATTCGTCACTCTGCCCTTTGTGGCCCGGGAGTTGATCCCGTTGATGGAGGCCCAGGGAACGGCAGAAGAGGAAGCGGCTTTGACCCTGGGGGCCAGCGGCTGGCAGACTTTTCTGCGCATTACCCTGCCCAATATCAAATGGGCTCTGCTTTATGGCATCATTCTGACGGCAGCCAGAGCGGCCGGGGAATTCGGGGCGGTCTCCGTGGTCTCCGGTCATATCCGGGGGCTGACCAATACCATGTCCCTCCACGTGGAGATCCTGTACAACGAATATCAGTTTTCCGCTGCTTTTGCGGTAGCCACCCTGTTGACGGTAATTGCCATCATCAATCTTTTGGTCAAAAACATTGCCGGCTGGAAAATCAAGCGGATGGAGGAAAAAACATGAGTATAGAAGTTAGCCAGGTCAGCAAGACCTTTGACACCTTTACGGCTTTGCATGAACTCAATCTCAAGATCCATACCGGTGAACTGGTGGCTCTGCTCGGCCCCTCCGGTTCCGGCAAAACTACGTTGCTCCGGATTATCGCCGGCCTGGAACCCCCGGACACCGGCAGCATTATTTTCGACGGGGAAGACAATACGGAAAAAAGTACCCAGGACCGCAAAGTGGGCTTTGTGTTTCAGCATTATGCCCTTTTTAAAAACATGACGGTCTTTGAAAATATCGCCTTTGGTTTAAAGGTCCGGCCGGCCAAGCTCCGCCCTAGCAAAGAAGTGATTCGCCAAAAGGTTCAGGAACTGCTGGCCCTGGTGAAGATGGAAGAGCTGGCTAACCGCTATCCGGCTCAACTTTCCGGTGGTCAGCGCCAAAGAATCGCTTTGGCCCGGGCTCTGGCGGTGGAGCCCAAGGTTTTATTGCTGGATGAGCCCTTTGGAGCCCTGGATGCCAAAGTCCGTAAAGATCTGCGGCGTTGGTTGAGAAAGCTCCATAACGAATACCCGATCACCAGTGTGTTCGTGACTCATGATCAGGAAGAAGCTCTGGATGTGGCCGATCG
This sequence comes from Desulfitobacterium hafniense DCB-2, assembly GCF_000021925.1. Taxonomy (NCBI): domain Bacteria; kingdom Bacillati; phylum Bacillota; class Clostridia; order Eubacteriales; family Desulfitobacteriaceae; genus Desulfitobacterium; species Desulfitobacterium hafniense. Next base: position 4,364,791 of record NC_011830.1, on the reverse strand, counting down.
CATCGTCATTCTCAATGAGGGAAAGATCGAACAGATTGGAACCCCGGAAGAGGTTTATGACAATCCGGCTAATCCCTTTGTCTACAACTTCCTGGGCAATGTCAATTTGTTTCACGGCCGGATGCACGACGGCAAAGTGGAGCTGGGCTCCCTGCAACTGGAGGCGCCGGAGCATGCCGGAATCGGCAACGCAGACATTGTCAGCTATATCCGCCCCCACGACATTGAAATTTGTCTGGAGGATGAAGGCAAAGGCTTTATTGCCGCGGAGATTTTCTTTATCCGGGCGGTGGGACCCATCGTCAATCTGGAATTAAAGCGTTTGGATAACGATGAGTATATCGAAGTGGAAATCAGCAAAGAGGTCTATAGAAGTCTGAAGCTGAAGGCCAAGCAGAAAGTCTATCTCCGGCCCCGTGATTTCAAGGTGTATGTTCCTGAAGATTATGTTATTTGATATATTTTTTTACGGACTTGTTGCTAATTCGGTTAAAAGTTCTGGAGAAAAGAGATGAGGACAGGAGTGCTGATTTATAAAGATGTTTTAAGCAGCTTGAGTCCGGAAGCTAAAAAGATATTGGGCCTGATCCTGCATAAGGGAGGGATGACTAAAAGTCAGCTGGCCAAAGTGGCGGGATTAAAGCTTACCACCCTGAACCGGATGATGCTCCCTCTGGAGAAGGCGGATCTCATCCTCCCCACGGAAACCGGTGAGTCCACCGGCGGTCGGAAGCCGGTCATTTATGATGTAAATCCCCGCCGCTATTATGTGATCGGGATTGATATTTCCCGCCTCTACTCCCAAGTTGTTTTGACCAACCTGAAAATGGAGCTGATCGAGAAAGACCGCTTTGATATGGACCGGAATTCTTCGCCGCAAGCCACTCTGAACCGGATTCTGGACTGGATAGGAAGGGTTATGGAAAAGCGGGGGCACGGATATGTGATCGGCGTTGGGATCGGTACGGTGGGGCCTTTGGACCGTCAAAGCGGCATCATCCTCAACCCGGAAAACTTTGAGGCCCAGGGTTGGGAAAATATTCCCCTCAAAGCTATCGTGGAAGAACGAACGGGCTTGCCGGTCATCATCGATAACGGTGCCAATGGGGCGGTTCTGGCAGAAACCCGTTACGGGAGCGGCAAAGGGATGAAAAGCGTGATCTATTTGAATTGCGGGGTGGGAATCCGAACCGGCGTCATCTCCTCAGGAACTCTGGTCAGGACAATCAATGATGCAGATGATACTTTCGCCCATATGGTGATCGATGTCAACGGTAAACCATGTCATTGTGGCAATCAGGGCTGCGTTGAGCGCTACTCCTCGATTTACGCTATTATGGAAGCCCTTGCTGAGGAAATGCCCCAAGGGAAGGACCGCCGAAATCACAAGGCCGATCGCCCGGTCTCCTATCTGGAGCTCTGCCGGGAGGCTGAGGAGAATGACACCATCGCCCGGCAAGTACTGCAAAATGCCGCTGTACGGATGGGCACGGGGTTGGCTAATTTCATCCAGCTGCTCAATCCGGGGCTTGTGGTTCTGAGCGGACCGCTTATTTTGCATTCTCAGCTCTTCTATGAGGTCTGTGTAGAGGCCGCCAAGCGAAGAAGACCTTGGGATAAAGGGGGGCACCTGGTGTTCAGCCGGGGCGGAGCCTTTGAAGAGAATGCCATCTCCATCGGTGCGGCCGCTCTGGTGGTGGAGCATTATTTGGAACCGGAGACTCTTGGGTGAAGAACCGGACAGCTTTATGACTGAGTGGGGAATACAGAAAGGGAGAAGGAGAAATGAAATGGACAGATCGGATTTCAATTTGGATCTTGATGAGATAAACCGAGCCTTTGCCGGGGAAGACCCCCGCAAGCTTTTGGCCCATGTGGTGGAAAAAATCGGTCCGGCGCGGATTGCTCTGGCTTCCAGCCTTTCCATTGAGGATCAAGTACTGACCCAGATGCTATTAAAGATCGATGCCCGGGCCCGGATCTTCTTTATCGATACAGGCCGGAATTTTCAGCAGACTTATGATCTGATGGAAGAGACCATGAGTCGCTATGAGTTTCATTATGAGGTATACGCGCCGGAGAATTCGGAGCTGGAGCCATTTCTGGCGGAATATGGCCCCAACGCTTTTTATGACAAGGTTGAACTGCGCCAAAAATGTTGTGAGCTGAGAAAAGTCAGGTCCTTGCAGCGGGTCTTATCTACCGTAGATGGCTGGATTTGCGGACTGCGCAAGGAGCAGAGCCCCACCCGCCAGGAAATCGGTTTGCTGGAATGGGATTCCCGCCACGCTATCTATAAAGTGAATCCTCTGGCGGCCTGGAGCGAAGAGCAGGTTTGGGCTTATATCCGCCGGGAAAACATTCCCTACAGTTCCCTATACAACAAAGGTTTCCGCAGCATTGGCTGTCAGCCCTGCACCCGGGCGGTGGCCCCCGGGGCGGATGTACGCAGCGGCAGGTGGTGGTGGGAAGATCCCTCTAAAAAAGAATGCGGGCTGCATCCATCCCTGAACCCGCCTGCAAAGGAGGAAGAAAAGCGATGAACCATCTGGATAAGCTGGAAGCGCAAAGCGTCTATATCCTGAGAGAGGCTTACCGTGAATTTAAAAATATCTGCATGCTCTGGTCCATCGGCAAGGACAGCACCGTCCTGCTCTGGCTGGCCCGCAAGGCTTTTTTCGGGCATGTACCCATTCCCCTGGTGCATATTGACACCCACTATAAAATACCGGAAATGATTCACTACCGGGACCAACTGGCCCGGCAATGGCAGCTGACCATGATTTACGGGGAGAACAAGGAGGCCTTGGACGGGGGCAGAACCTTTCCGGACGGGAAAACGGACCGGATCAGCTGCTGTCAGGCGCTGAAAACGGAAGCCTTGAAAAATACCCTTTCCGGGGAATGGCCCCGCTATATTCTGGATCTGGAAACCGGCCAATATCGACCGGATGGCAGCCGGGAAAAGTACACCGGGGTGATTGTGGGGGTACGGGCGGATGAGGAAGGAAGCCGTTCCAAAGAGCGGTATTTCTCCCCCCGGGATCAGGAAAATGATTGGGATGTGGGGGATCAGCCCCCGGAATTCTGGAATCAGTTCAAAACCGATTTTGCCCCCGGCACCCATATCCGAATTCATCCCCTTCTGGACTGGACGGAGCTGAATGTCTGGGAATATATCGAGCGGGAGAAGATCCCGGTGACATCCCTTTATTTTGATCAGGGGGAGGGCAAACGCTACCGTTCCCTGGGCTGTTATCCCTGCACCTTACCGGTGGAATCCCCGGCCCGCAATGTGGAAGAAATTATTGAGGAGCTGCGCAGCGGCAAGTTTGCCAACATCGCCGAACGGTCGGGACGGGCCCAGGATAAGGATGACGGGGGCGGACTGGAAACCCTGCGGAGAGGCGGGTATATGTAAGATGGACAACAGAGAACAGATGAACATCGTGATTGTGGGCCATGTGGACCACGGTAAAAGTACGGTGATTGGCAGGCTGCTGGCGGATACCGGTTCCCTGCCCGAAGGCAAGCTGGAAGCGGTGCAGGAATACTGCCGCAAGAATGCCCGGCCTTTTGAGTATGCCTTTCTGCTGGATGCTTTAAAAGACGAACAAGCTCAGGGAATTACCATCGATACGGCCCGCAGTTTTTTTAAAACCGGCAAAAGGGACTATATCATCATCGACGCCCCCGGTCATATCGAATTCCTGAAAAATATGGTGACGGGAGCTTCCCGGGCGGAGGCCGCTCTGTTGGTCATCGACGCTAAGGAAGGAATCCGGGAGAACTCCAAACGTCACGGCCATATCGCGGCCATGCTGGGTATCCGCCAGGTGGTGGTGCTGGTCAACAAAATGGATCTGGTGGATTTTGACCGGCAGACGTTTGAGACTATCCGCCGGGAATTCGGTGAATTTTTGCATAAGCTCAACATCCAGCCGGTTAATTTTATTCCTCTCAGCGCCTTTAACGGAGACAATATCGCAGTCCGTTCCCAGCGCACTGCGTGGTATGAAGGGCCGACCGTCCTGGAACAGCTGGACAGCCTGAGCAACCGCAAAGGCAACCAGGAACTTCCTTTGCGGATGCCGGTTCAGGATATATATAAATTTACGGCGGCCGGAGATGATCGGCGCATTGTGGCCGGAACGATCCTCAGCGGCACCATCCGCAGTGGGGATGAAGTGGTTTTTCTCCCCTCCCGGAAAAGAAGCGTGATCCAGAGCATCGAAGGATTTAATGTCTCTCAGCGGAATATGGCCTATGCCGATGAGGCTGTGGGGCTGACTCTCAAGACCCAGATTTATATCAAACCCGGGGAATTGATGGTCAAAGCCCAGGATAAACAGCCCCAGATGGGGTCCCGTTTCAAGGCCAACATCTTTTGGGTGGGCAAAGCGCCTCTGATTAAAAACAAAACTTATAAGCTAAAAATCGGCACCCTGAAAATTGGGGTGAAGATGGTGGAAATCCTTAACATCATTGACGCGGCGGAGCTGAATATCGACACCTTCAAAGACCAGGCGGAAAAGCATGATGTGGCGGAATGCATTTTTGAGACCGCCAAGCCCATTGCTTTTGATCCGGTGACAGAAATGGAGCAGACCGGGCGCTTCGTGATTGTGGATAATTACGAAATCTCCGGCGGGGGAATTATCCTGGAGCAGGTCGATGATGACCGCAGCAGCCTGCAGGAGCATGTGCGGCAGCGGGAAACTCAGTGGGAAAAGGGACTGATTCAGCCGGCACAGCGGGCGGGGATCTATGGACATAAAGCCAAGTTCATCGTCCTGACCTCCGGCAGTGCCGACCATGGCCCGGTGATCGAAACCATCGCCCGGGAACTGGAACAAACCCTCTTCCGGCTCAATTACAAAGCCTATTATCTGGGGGTCAGAAACCTTCTGCACGGTTTGGCAGCGGAAGAGACAATAAAAGACTGGAGCAGGGACCGGGAGATCAGGCAGGTCGGTGAATTAGCCAGAATCCTCACCGACTCCGGGCAGATCTTTATCACCACGGTCTTTAATCTGGAGGATGATGAAGCGGAAAACTTAAAACTGCTTAACCAGCCCAGTGAGATACTGGTCATCACTATTGGGGAATCGCCATTCTATTCTTTTCAGCCGGATGCCAGCCTTGAGGTTGAGGGGGCCGTGGCGGCTGTGGGCGGCCTTTTGCAGAAGCAGGAGATTATTTTGGATTATTATTTGTAGGGTTTTCATAAATAGAGGAGGTTTCATGATGAAAATTACGGTAAATGGGCAGGATGTGCTTCTGGAGAAAGAGCTGACGGTGCAGGAGCTTCTGGTCGCCCAAAGGGCGGAGATGCCGGAATATGTAACCGTGGGAATCAATGAGGAGCTGATCGAGCGGGAGGATTTTGCCGACCGGAAGGTCAGGGCGGGAGATAGTGTGGAGTTCCTTTATTTTATGGGAGGGGGAAGCTTTGGGAAAGTTAAGGCCGCCAAGGCAGCAACCGGGAAAGAGGGTGCCGCCTGATGGGTTTCAGTGACGAACAGCTGGAGCGGTATTCCCGGCATATCATCCTTAAAGAGGTTGGGGTTAAAGGTCAGAAAAAATTGCTCCAGTCCAGGGTCCTGATTATCGGTACGGGCGGGCTGGGAGCGCCGGCAGCTATGTTCTTGGCGGCCGCGGGTGTCGGTACCATCGGGCTGGTGGACTTTGACGGAGTGGAGCTTTCCAACCTGCAGCGGCAGATCATTCACCTGACCAAGGATGTGGGCAAGCCTAAAGTGATATCGGGCCGGGAGACCATTGGGGAAATGAACCCGGATGTGGAAGTGGTGCCTTATCAGGAATGGGTCAGCTCCGGCAATATCCAGGATATTATCTGGGACCGGGATTATGATTTTATCATCGACGGCACGGATAATTTTCCGGCTAAGTTTCTGATCAACGACGCCTGTGTTCTCAGCGGGAAGCCTTTTTCCCATGCCGGGATCATCCGCTTCCAGGGACAGACCATGACTTATGTGCCCGGGCAGGGGCCATGCTACCGCTGCATTTTCAAGAATCCCCCGCCGACCGACAGCGTACCAACCTGCAAACAGGCAGGGGTGCTGGGGGTTATGGGAGGGATCATCGGCACCATTCAGGCCACGGAAGCCATCAAATATATTCTGGGCCTCGGGGACTTGCTGACCGGCGCCCTGCTGACCTATGACGCCCTTAAAATGGAGTTTCGGAGAGTTAAGCTGCCTCATAATAAAAAATGCCAGGTATGCGGGGAAGAACCCTCGATCACAGAACTGATCGATTACGAGCAGGCTGCCTGCGATCTGAATTGAGGAGGTCCGGCTATGATCACCCTGACTAAAAAGCAAATGGAAGAGATGCTGGCGCATGCCCGCCAAGCTCTGCCCAATGAGGCCTGCGGACTGCTGGGAGGCCGTAGGGATGGAGATGATCGGTGGGTAGAGCGGGTTTACCCCCTGAACAATCTGGATCAGAGTCCGGAGCATTTCAGCATGGACCCCCGGGAACAATTAACGGCGGTCAAAGATATGCGGAAAAACGGCTGGGTAATGCTGGGCAATTTCCACAGTCATCCGGCAACCCCAGCGCGGCCCTCGGCGGAAGATAAAAGGCTGGCCTTCGATCCATCCCTGAGTTACCTGATCATTTCCCTGGCCGAGCCCCAAAAGCCAGTCTGCAAAAGTTTTTTGATCAAAAAGGATGGGGTAGACGAAGAAGAGATTATTCTGAAGGAGGAGTAAACTGTGGCAGAGGTTGATTACAAGGCTTTAAAAAAAGGCGGCTTTATGCAACAGGTGCAAAAGGATCATTTTGCCCTGCGGCTGCGCGTCGCCGGCGGCCAGATCCAAGCCGACCAGCTGCAGAAAGTAACGGAGCTGGCCCGGACCTATGGGCAGGGTTATATTCATATGACCTCAAGGCAGGGTATCGAAATTCCTTTTATCCGGCTGGAGGACGTGGAGGCCGTTTTAAACGAACTGAAAGAGGTCGGGCTGGAGCCCGGTGCCTGCGGCCCCCGGGTCAGAACGATTACAGCCTGCCAGGGGGCGGCGATCTGCCCCAGTGGCCTGATCGACACCACCCGCTTGGCTGGGGAACTGGATAAACGCTATTTTGCCAGGGAGCTTCCCCATAAATTTAAACTGGGCGTTACGGGCTGCGGCAATAATTGCCTGAAAGCGGAAGAAAACGATCTGGGTATCAAAGGGGGCGTCAGGCCCAGCTGGCAGCAGGACCAGTGCATTTATTGCGGTTTATGCCAGGCGGTTTGCCCGGCCAAAGCCATCGAGGTTCACAGACAAGAGGAAACCCTCAGCCTGGACAGTCAGCTGTGCACTTATTGCGGCAAATGCGTTAAATCCTGCCCGACTTCGGCCTGGGAAGGAGAAAGAGGGTTTTTGCTCTCCTTTGGGGGGCTGTTCGGCAACCGGATTGCCATCGGTAAGCGCATCCTGCCTCTGGTCATTACTGAGGCTCACCTTTATCAGGTGATCGATAAAACTTTGGAGTTTTTCCAGAATCACGGCAAACCAAGCGAACGGTTCAGGAACACCCTGGATAGAGTTGGCTGGGAAACCCTTGCTAAAGAATTGGAGGGATTAGATCTTGAACGCTAAAAAAGCGGATCGGGTGGTGGATATCACCAGTGTTGTCTGCCCCATCACCTTCGTGAAAGTTAAAGTTGCTCTGGAGGAACTGGAACCGGGGCAGTTGCTGGAGATTCTGATGAAGGATGGGGAACCCATTCAAAACGTTCCCCGAAGCTTGAAAGACGAAGGCCATAAGCTGGTTCAGGTAGAAAACAATGGGAACGGAACCTATACCGTTTTCGTAGAAAAAGGAAATTAAGATAAATACTGGCTTTGATCCAGAGCTGGCGTATTTTCCAAGGAAGATGCGCCCTTTTTGTGTCCCTTCGGTTACCCATTACCCATGGAGGTGCTGCCGGTTGAAGATAATAGTTCTAATTTCGAAATTAATTTTTTGGATTGTATAAGTCGTTTCTATCACATATAATAATAGTGAAAATAAGAATATTTAATACTTGCGTAGATAAAGATAAGCAAGTTTTTCCTTCAATATCTGTATAAAGGAGGAAAAGGGATGAAAGCAGAGTGGGTTGAATTGAATCAGGAATGGCAGTCTACCCAATGGGTTGTAAATCGATATCTGTCGAAAAACCACAGCCTAAAAAGACATTCGCAAAGGGTCTCCTCTTTGTGCCAAAGTATGGGTGAGGTTTTGGAATTAAGTGAAGAAGAAGCTGCACAATTGGAAAAGGCGGCTTTGCTTCATGATATTGGCAAAGCCTTTATTGATGACCGTATTATTAATAAACCGGACCGGCTTAATGAAGAGGAATGGGTAGAAATCAAAGGCCACCCAGGGAAAGGTTTTGACATACTTTGTGCTTTTGAGAATATGGGGATGACGGCGCGGCTCATTTTAGCACATCATGAGCGATGGGATGGGAAGGGTTATCCCCGGGGATTAAAAGGGGAAGAAATCCCTCGCCTAACCAGGATAATCTCCATCGCGGATACATATGATGCTATGACGAGTTCGCGCAGCTATCGGAAGCCCTTATCAAAACGTAAGGCTATTGAAGAATTGAGACGCAATGCCGGGACGCAATTTGATCCTGATTTGGTACATATCTTTGTTGATAAGGTTATCGTGGGTGAAATAGAGAGAGTTCAATAAGGTATGGGAAACAAGAAGTTTATAGATTTTGCTTAGTGAAAGACCGATCATATACTTTGATCGGTCTTTTGCATAACAACCGGATCACAAGTATTGTTTGACCTTAAATGAAAGAGAATTTATAATAGCTCTAATAGAAGAACTTTCTGCCACAGGGGGAACAATGGGAGAATATTATCAGTATTTATGGAAGACGACGTGGATTGAGGCTTTAGGGATTCTTTTACTGGGCTTATTTATCTTAATCCGCACTATTTGGAAAGTCTATACTAAGGCACAAAAACCCTTAAGGCGCAAGGATAAATTGCTGCTGGCTGGCAAAGGGTTGGTTTGGCTTTTAATCTACGGGACTTATCTGTTGATCTTTAATGCCAGCGAACCGGATTGGTTTGCTAAGCCTGTTCAGGTACAGGGTGAAATACAAGGCAAGAGTATGGCTTCCGACAGCCGTCAGCCTTATAGTGTTGAGATTGAATGGGATTCAGGAAGAGAGACACTCCATTTGGATCCTTATACATATCGCGAGCTTGAAACAGGGCAGAGAGTGAATGTGACTTTTCTCCCCTATCGTTTGCAGGTTATATCTTGTGAAATTCTGCCGCCAGATAAGGATAAGAAAGAAAAAAGCGTTACTGAGCTCAATCAAGAGAATGGAGGGGGATTATGATTCCGGAAGTCTATTTTACCAGTATGAAAATCAATCAGGGGCAAAGCCTGCTGACGAAACTGGAAAAGCTTATCAATCGGTCAGGAATCCTGAAAGGAATCGAGAAGAATGACATGGTTGCCCTTAAAATACACTTTGGGGAACGGGGCAATTTAGCTTATATCAGACCACAATTTGTGCGGAGAGTCGTGGATCAGGTCAAGAAAAGAGGCGGCCGCCCCTTTTTAACCGATGCCAATACCCTTTATGTGGGGTCTCGCTCCAATGCCATTGACCATTTGGAAACAGCCATCGAAAACGGTTTTGATTATTCTGTGGTGGGGGCCCCTCTGGTGATTGCCGATGGCCTAAATGGGAAAGACTATGTATCAGTGCCTGTAAATTTGAAGCATTTTCAAGAAGTTAAGATTGGCAGTGCGGCGGTCCATGCGGATGCCCTGATTGCTGTATCTCACTTTAAAGGCCATGAAGCAACCGGTTTTGGCGGGACATTGAAGAACCTTGGTATGGGGTTAGGCAGCCGGGCCGGCAAGCAGCAGCAACATTCGGATATCCTGCCCCAAGTCAATGAAGAGCGCTGCACGGCTTGCGGGAAGTGTAAAAACTGGTGCCCTGCCTCGGCCATCACGGTGGCAGGCTTTGCCCGGATTGATGAGAAGCTCTGTATCGGGTGCGGAGAATGTGCGGTAACCTGCACCTTCAAAGCCATTGCTGTCAATTGGAAGACCACACCGGACGTGATTCAGGAAAAGATTGTGGAATATACCGTAGGTGCTTTAAAGGGGAAGGAAGGCAAGAGCGGGTTCATTACCTTTGTTAATAATGTCTCACCTCTCTGTGATTGCGTGAGTTGGAATGATGTTCCCATCGTTCAGGACATTGGTATACTTATCTCCCAAGATCCTGTAGCCATCGATCAAGCGGCTGTGGATCTGGTGAATCAGGCCCATGGTAATCCTCATTCCGTTTTGGGCGAGCGTCATCATGAGTCAGACAAGTTCCGCGTGATTCACCCTGAAGTGGACTGGTCTGTTCAGCTGGAGTATGGGGAAAAGATCGGCTTAGGGTCACGCCAATACCAGCTCATTACTATGGATTAGCAGATGGCTGTAGGCAGTACTGCCCAGCATTTGTAAAAACCTACAAAATATTCTCGCGTTTTAGCAACACAGAAGTGTCGTAATATGATATCATAAGAAATAAACTAGTGATATGACTGGAAAGGAGAGGTGGGGTTATGCGCATTCAAAAAGTCAACGAAAATACGATCCGCATCTTCATCTCCTTCGCCGAACTTGCCGACAGAGATATTACCATGGCAGATTTATTTCAACGTTCGCAAAGAAGTGAGCAGGTGTTTTGGGAGTTAATCTCTCAGGCAAGGGAAGAAGTGGAGTTTAACCTAGATCAACCCTTTTGGATACAAGCCACAGCATCATCCAATGAGGAATTTGTGATTACTGTCATCAAGCAAGAAGACACAACAGAGGTCATAACTAAAGAAAAGGAAAGCAAACGGCCAAGCCGGTCCAAGGTTATGGAGTGGGTGTATGCTTTTGCCGATATTGAGGATGTCCTAGCCGTTGTCAAGCGTATACCCGATTTTTCCCGTGTGCGCTCCAGTCTTTTTGAATTTGATGGGGAATATTATCTTGTGGTCAGTCATTTAGGTACGGGTAAGAAAAAACAGGTGGCAGAGGCTTTGCTCGACGAATATGGTGAGCTGGTGGATGTAGCTAAGCTCTTCTTGGAAGAGCACGGAAGAGTTATATTGAAAGAGCGCGCCCTGCAAACTTTGAAAACCCATTTTAAGTTCTAACTTGGAAGTATAAAAGGAAGTCGCAGGACTTCCTTTTTCCGTCTTTCGTAACTTTTCTAAGGGAGAATTATGTGACATAATGAGAGGGGACGGAGAACAATTCAGGAATATTCTGCAAGCACTCGGAACAAACGGTTTTTCCTTTGAAATTTTGTAAGAGAGAAGTTGTGTTACAAAAAATGCAGTGCTGGGCCTGTTTTTGACGCTTATAGGAGTCAAAGCAGAGGATTTCCCCTTGATTGGAACTGCTTTTTTGTTTCATGGTATTTTGAAGTGGCAAAAAATTGGAATGCATCGACATTAGTACCTCCTGTTTAACGATAGTGCTATAATATGCTATAACGGGTGTCGAAATCCTAAAAAGCCTGCGGGAGGATTATCAGAGATTCAGTCGGGAAATGGATAGTGTTTGTCATGAGGTATGGACAGGAAATAAGAGTACAAAGCCTGGTTAAAACACTTGTCCCATGATTTAGGAACTAAAGGATTCGAAAAAATCAGTCCAATAATGCCGAATAAAAGGTATAATAAGTTGTGAGACGAGATTTTTTTAATTAACTACTTGTGGAGTGATAGTGTGCGAAAAAAATCTGCTTTCAAAAGATTGGGTTTAACCTTACTGGTCATGGTACTTCTTGTGGGAGGAATCGTTCTCGGCTTCAGTGGACTCAGTATGTCCAAATCAAAACCCCTGCCGGGTGAGCAAAGTGGCCCTATGACTGAAGAGGAACTGAAGAACCGCATCAGTGTTCTTTTGATCGGTGCGGATCAGCGGCCTGGGGAACAATCATTCAATACGGATACCATCATCTTAGCGACCATTGATCCTAAAAGCGCCCGGGTCAGCTTATTGTCCATCCCCCGCGATACCCGTGTTTCTATCCCCGGACATAAGGATATCAAGATTAATGGAGTAGCTCCTTTGACAGATTTGGATAACCTGGTGGATGTGGTTTCTGATCTGGTGGGCATACCTATCTCCGGCTATATTCAGACGAACTTTAATGGTTTCAAGCAAATCATCGACACGTTAGGCGGAATCACCGTGGATGTGGAGAAGGATATGTATTATGAGACCGGAGATGATGAAGACGGATTTATTAATCTAAAAAAAGGCCTTCAGAAACTGGATGGCTCCAAAGCATTGCAGTATGCGCGTTTTCGCAATGATGGCTTGGGAGATATTTCACGCACTGCCCGGCAGCAGATAGTTCTCAAGGCTGTAGCTGGGGAAATGCTCAAGCTGGGCACTCTGCCTAAGCTGCCTTGGCTGATTCCTCAGTTGAATGAAGCGGTCAATACGAACCTTCAACTAGGTGATATGTTTAAGATTGCCAAGACCGCTGTTAAATTTAAAGATGTGGAGATTTATACCCAAACCTTGCCGGGAAGTTTCCATGATATGAATGGCCTCAGTTATTGGGATGTGGATCCTGAGCAAGTGAAAGAGGTGGTCAGCAACCTTCTGCGGGGAATCACCACGGATAAGGTTGTCGGGGACACGATTATCGATTTGCTTGAACCGGTAGAGCCCAATAACCCTCTGCCCCAAGTACCGGGAAGCCCCGGTGATCCTAATGGAACGGAATCTCCGGATTACCACATAACCGATCCTGACGATGAAGGCAACCCTGCTGAAGAGGAGAAGCCTGTGGACGACGGGACTGAGAATGAACCCGGTAAGAAGCCGGGCGATGAACCAGGAGATAAACCAGGAAAAGAACCGGGAGAAGGTACAGGAGAAGAACCAGGGATACCGGAGGAACCCAGTGCACCTGAGGAACCTAGTGCACCGGAGGAACCCAGTGTACCTGAGGGAGCAGGGGGTGGAGAAGCTGTCAATGATCCCAGTGAGTAAGCACAAAGAAGGTGGAGGGAAATTCCCTCTTAGAGGATGAGTGAGGTGAAGGATATGTCGGAAATGACAGATAATAATTCATCCAATGTCTGCCCGGTAATCTGGAAAGCAGAAGACAATAAATTTCTTATCAAAATGGGGGATTCTGTAAAGTTTGTTGTGCCTTTCCCCATGGCAGGTATACTTTCCTATAAAGGTCAAAGTCAGGAGACCGCCTTTAAAGTGGATGCCGGTGATATTATTGAGTTTTATCCGGAGTTTTTTCCGGGAGAATTAACCTGGGAAATTGAAGTCCGGGATCAGGGACTAACTGCAGTGGCCAAGGTCAATCATCTGAAACCGGGATTCTATGTTCTTCCTGAAACCCTCGACGATAATATTACCATCCGCTTTCAGGATCTCCTGATTTGGCAGGATACCAAGCCTCAAGGCCCCTACTGGGATCAGAGGAAGTTCCTTGGGGATCTGCAAGCTCACGGGATTGTGTTTGGGGTTTTGCCGGGGGCATGGTATAACATTTCCATGGTACAGGGTAAGAGAGAAGTGGTCATTGCCCAAGGGAAACCGCCTACTTTACCCGTTGCCGCTCAGCTCGTTGATCTGCTGACCAAAAAGGAGACTGCACTCGAAGAAGATCAACGGATTGATCATTTTGCTTCAAAGTTAAAATTAGTCAATGCGGGGCAGGCTTTGGCCCGGAAGATTCCCGGTGTGCCGGGAACTCCCGGGAGAAATGTTAAAGGGCAGGAGATACCGTCACAAAAGCCCCGGGATTTCCAATTTAAACTGAAAAAGAATGTTCAATTATCTGAGGACGGTTTGGAAGTTATGGCCACAGTGGCTGGATTGCCACTGCGCATGGATGAATTGTCCTTTGGGGTGGAGCCCGCTTATATCCTGAATCAGGATTTGGATTTATCTATAGGCAGCATTGAATTTCCGGGAGATGTATTTATTTCCGGAGATGTTCATGATGGTTTACATATTTTCTCGGAGGGAAAGGTGGAGATTCGTGGCTCCTCTTCCCGGGCGGAGATTCGGGCGGAAAAGGGACTGACCATTTATCGTAATGTTTTGGCGGGCAAGCTGGTGGTTGGAGCACGCTATGTGGTCCGCTCCAAGCTTCTCCATGATTTGCAGGCCCTCCATGATGATTTGGTAGCCTGCTTAATGATTACGGAGGATTTCATTAATTCGCCTCATGGCAAGGATCTGAAGCCGGGTCAATGTCTTAAATTGATTATAGAACGAAGGTTTCCCGGCTTGCCCAAGCAGGCCAGCGATCTTGAGAAGTTCCTTCTGGCGACCAAGGACGAATTGATTCAGCAGGACTTAGTCATCTCTGTGCGCAGTGCCAAGCGTTTTTTAGGCGGATTAGGACCACTTGATCCGCAAGCTCTTCCTCTGCTTGGACGGGTAAGTCAGGCTTTTGAGCAAATCATTGGCAATATCACCCTGGATGTTCCGGAAAAGCTTGAATGTCAAGTGGACTATGTTCAAGGTGCTTTAATTGAATGTGCGGGGCATTTTTCCTGCCGGAAAGGGACCTATAATTCGATCATTCAAGCTGCCGGGGACGTTAGGATAGAAGGGGTATGCCGGGGTGGCAGGATTATTTCCGGAGGCAATGTTGTGATCAAGGAACTGGGAGGTTCCGGAATCACGGCGACCACCGTACAATTCCCGGGAACCAAGCGTTTGAAAGTGGGCTATTGTTATGCTAATGTAGTTATTGTTGTAGATAAGGAGATCATAACGATTGATGAGCCCTATAAATCTCTCGAGATTTACCGTGAACATGGCAAGGTGGAAGTTGAGCGATTAAAGGGTTAAAATGTCACGGATGAGATCTCGATAAGAGGTGAAAGCTATGGAAACTATGATTTCTCTTGAACGGGCTTTGGAGGTTATCCTCCATAGGATAGAGCCCCTTGGCGTTGAAGAAGTGGGCTTGGGACAGGCTTATAACCGAGTGTTGGCCAAAGATGTCCAGGCAGCAATTGATATGCCGCCCTTTGATCGTTCCCCATTGGATGGGTACGCTTATTGCGCCCAGCCAACAGATAAGGCTCCTCTGACCCTTGATATTGTCAGTGAGATTCCTGCAGGAACATGGTCTGAGCGGGAAATTCGCCTTGGGGAGTGTGCGCGGATTTTTACCGGGTCACCACTTCCTAAGGGAGCAAATTGCGTGGTAAGACAGGAAGACACGGAGCGTTCGGCTGGCCAGGTCACGATTAACCAGCCGGTTAAGCCTCAGGCCAATATAGTTTATCAAGGGGAAGAAACAAAATGCGGCGATATCGTCTTAAGAGCGGGAGAGTATCTTTCCCCTGCCGCTGTTGGGTTGTTGGCTTCCTTAGGAGTTGAGACGGTGGAAGTCTATCGCCGTCCCAAGGTGGGGATTTTATCTACAGGTTCTGAGCTTCAGGATGTAGGCAGTCCTTTGTTGCCCGGAAAGATCTATAACAGCAATACATATACCCTCAAAGGCCTCCTTCTGGAGGCAGGGTGTGAGGTGAAGGCCGCCCCCTTTGTGGGAGATGATCTGGAGGAAACCATCGAGGCTTTAAAGGCCTTGGAAGATACGGATCTTGTAGTTACTACCGGAGGAGCTTCGGTGGGTGACTATGATCTGATTCGCGACGCTTTGGTGGGTGCGGGGTGTGAGCTCCTTTTCTGGAAAGTGAATTTTAAACCCGGAACCCCGGTCGCTCTTGGCGTTAAGGGAGAGAGGCTGTATTTCTCCTTGTCGGGAAACCCTGCGGCGGCAGTGGTGAATTATGAACTCCTGGTCCGCCCTGCCTTGCGCAAGCTTAAGGGCAGAACAGCTCAGGAACGGATTTTTCCCGTCTATATGGATGGTGATTTTGGGAAATCCGGCAAGCAAAGAAGGTTCCTGCGGGCCCGGGCTGTCTTTCGTAACGGAGAGATCTGGGCGGATCCCAGCTTTGCCCAAGGCTCCGGTGTTATCCGCTCCATGAGAGGAAGCCATCTTCTGGTGGATGTTCCGGGCGGGCATGGACCGGTTCAGAAGGGCGAGCGCCTGCAAGGCCGCTGGATCAGTTCATGGGAGGAAGATTAAATGGTTCCTGTGGTATCGATCGTTGGACAGCGCTCCAACTCAGGTAAAACCACTTTGCTGGTTAAGCTGTTAGCAGAAGCCAAACGCCGGGGCTGGCGGGTTGCTGCGGTTAAGCATGATGTCCATGGATTTGAGATGGATAAACCGGGCAAAGATACTTGGCGGTTTGCCCAGGCCGGAGCGGATGTGGTCGTTATATCTTCTCCTGAGAAGATGGCTATGATTGAAAAAGTTCAGGAGGAGCGGACCTTAGAGCAAGTTCTGGAGCGCATAAGGGATGTGGATCTCATCTTTACCGAGGGATATAAGCACGGGAACCAACCCCGGATTGAGGTTTTTCGCTCAGAGGTCCATCAAGAGCTCCTATCCGATCCGGAGCAGCTGCTGGCCATTGCCAGCGATGTGCGATTTGAGTTGGGGATACCTTGCTTCGATCTGGATGATGCCCAGGGCATCTGCGATTTTCTGGCAAATCGATATGGATTAAAGTGAGACAGGGGGCATCCTGTCTCACTTTTTTAGGGAGGCCCCGGAGCCCTTTGCTAAGGAATTTCTGGGGGCATTTTCAGGGTCTTTCCTCAGAGCAGCTGGTCATGTAGCTTAAATGGCATCAGTGGAAAGGGAAAACGTGTTATCCGGGTTGTGTAGCTTTACGCCCAACGCCTACTCCATAGCTCCGGGGCTGGTTCACTCGCTTTCTTAACAGACGAGCCAAACCTCAGGGTAATACCTGATGTGAACCGGTGGCTCGTCTAAGTTAAGAAAGCCTCGTTCACCCGACCGCCCCTCCGCTAAATCCGTCTGCTTTTGTGCGTAAAGCTACACGTTGCGGGTCTTTTTCAGCACAGCTGACCTTGCCGCCCAAGCCGCCACGTCACAGAGAATGACTTAGCGGCGCAGGTGCATCTTTCGGAGCGGAGGGTTTTTCGCGTTAGTTTTGTCCGCGCAGCTTATGGAGCGACCGGTGTAAAGCAAAATCCTGGAGACTTCCGGCAGATCCCCCTGCTTGCGAAGAGGCTGCCTCACCGTATCCGTTCCAAAATTCAGCACCCTGCTAGTCAAAGGCAAGCAGGGTGCTTTTCTAATGAATAGTTTCTTTCTGTTATGCTCCTCCTGGCTCATATCAGATTGCAGGGGATAAAGCAGTTTTGCTCATCGATCGGTACCACTTCCTCACATAAGCAGAGGATTCCTCCGTGGCCGCGCTTGATAGACGATTTATCCAAAATGGTGTACTTGTTGATCTCACGGCTGTTGGGACTTGCGGATTTTTTGATTTCCAATGGGTGAAGCTGGTTGTTTGCTTCGACAATGATGTCAATCTCCTTGGCGTTGGAGTCCCGGAAGTAAGTGATAACCGCCTTCGAGGCGGAATAGGCGTAGCTTTTCAGCATTTCCGCCACGACATGGTTTTCAAAGTAGTGTCCGCTGGCCGCGCCGTTCATCAATGTTTCAGGGGTCAGCCACATGGAGAGGTGAGCGCAAAGTCCGGTATCGCAGAAATATAGCTTAGGGGCTTTGGTGAGACGCTTGAATGCATTATTGGCGTAGGGTTGCAGGAGGTAGACGATACCCAGCCCTTCCAGCAGCCGCAGCCACTCCTTTGCTGTTGGCTGCGAAATGTCCGCCGCTTCGCTGAGGTTTTTGTAGTTCACCTGCTCTGAGGTGAGCGCGGCACAGGCAGTCAGGAATTTGGCAAACCGCAGTGAGTCGGTAATGCCGCCCAATTCGGCGACATCGCGCATCAGATAGGTATTGACATAGGCGTTATAATACTCCTGCCGCTGTTCGGCGTCGGCATGAAGCACCTGTGGCATGCCGCCCCGCCAGATGTGTTCAAAGACTTTGAGCACATCGTTTTTTTCAGCAATTCGCTGCCGTGCAAACAGGCATTCCGGAGAAAAATCCAGGGAATTTTCAAATTCTATACCATCTTTTTCATTTTTGGAAAGGCTGTACAGCGTCATTATGCCAATTCGGCCTGCCAGAGTTTCACGCACGTTTTTCATCATTTCAAATTGCTGTGATCCGGTGAGCCAAATAAGGCCCGGTTCCTCGCTGCTATCACATAGGATTTTTATCTGGCTGAAGAGCTCCGGCGCGTATTGCACCTCGTCGATGAGGACAGGTGGCTTGTAGGTTTGAAAAAACAGTACAGGATCGGTTTTAGCCAGGTTTCGCGCCATTAAGTTATCCAGTGTGACGTAGGTACGGTTTTGCCCTTCGGCCAAATGTTTAAGCATAGTGGTTTTGCCGACCTGCCTTGCGCCTGTTACAAGTACCGCCTTGAAAAATTTGCTCATATGCAGGAACTTGCGTTCAAGGCTCCTTTTTATATAATTCATGACACATCCTCCTACGCGGATTTAGGATAATATAAAGTTTGTTTTATATTATCCTAAATCCTTGCGAATGTCAACCGCCGCTGACCTTGCCGCCCAAGCGGCGTCGGTAAAGACGGAAAAAACGACTTAGACAAGGCACCTTTCCCTATATTTCCCTCAACGCCTCGCCTTCATCATAATCAAATCCACCAGTTTTAGAAAGTATAATTTAATATAGTGGGTATTTTTCGATTTCCCCGCCTGTCAAATTCGACACTGGTGTCGAATTTGACAGGCGGTAATGAATCGTGAAGCTCCTGTACAAAAGGCGGGGCTCATCATCCACTATGACTGCAGCTTATTCTTTCTGCCGAGACCTTGTCCAGGATGTCCCAGATGGCTGCTGGCTGGGCCGGTTTATTCAAGACCCGGAGCGGCGACACGGCTGCAAAATCCTCTTGCTCCTCCGACGCCGTTATAAAAACGATGTGACAGGCTTTATTGCGCTGCCTTATGTAGGAGGCAGCCTCAAGACCGGTGATCTTTTTCATCCGGTGATCCAGAAAGAAAAGATCAAATAGATTAGGGTTTTCGTTGAATTTCGCCAGCAGTTCCTCTCCGCTGCTGAATTCATAAAGGTTAAACCTGACTCCGCATCTGCTTTCATAGTCCTGAATGATAAGTTTCACGTACGCTCGCTGAAGTGCACCGTCATCACACAGGCTGATATTCAACCCGGCGGTCAGCATGGCTTCCGCCGGGCCTTTCTCTTTGGCCCTTGGCCGGTTCCTGCTCTGCTATCCATAACTCTATTTCCCCCTTTTCCGCCCGGCACCGGACCGGACCCCACTCAAGGGTCCGTTTCCGGCAGCCCGGCGTGATCAGGGGAAATTAAAAGACGCATGCAAGGGTTTATCCCTACACATGCGCCTGAATTCATACTGTCTCATGTTTACTGCTCTCAAGTCGCACACAATCAGCACTCCCCTGAGCGGCAGTCCGATTATACCCCCTGGCCGCCCGTACTGTTGTACTGGAGCGAAGGGCATTGTATAATGGATCTGTCGTCGCGGACAGCTTGCTGTTACGTGTAGGTGTGCACACACCTTGCGCGTGCCTGGAAGTGTTCCACCACTTTCGGGCCGCGGCGGCCTTTTAATTTCCACCTGTATCCATTATAGAGGTATTGGGAGGGAATTACAAGCTACGTGATGCTGAGGCAGGAATTTTCGTTCAAGGGAGTCTTTTTATATAGGTTCACGCTACATCCTCGTAAAAATCTAGGATAATATAAAGTAGGCATTATATTATCCTAGATTTTTACGATGTCAACCGACGCCGTTGCCCTTGCGCCTCCAGCGGCGTCAGTAAAGACGGCCCCGACAAGGCGGTTTATCCCGCGTTCTTGCAACGCCCAGCATGCACAGGCTTGAAAAGCAGCCCAAGGATTTTGCTTTACAGAAGGGAAGCGAATTTAAGCGAGCGGAAACAAAACTTCGCGAAAAGCACGCAGCGGAGAAAGGTTGGAAACAGGACGTTTCCAACTGGCTATGAGAACAAGTGCGAAAGCAGTGCTTTCGAGGAGCCGATTTAGCCACGAAACCCGGACGAGGGTTTCGCCCAAGCCGCCACGTCACAGAGAATGACTTAGCGGCGCAGGTGCACCTTTCGGAGCGGAGAGCTTGAGCGTTAGTTTTGTCCGCGCAGCTTATGGAGCGACCGATGTAAAGTAAAATCCTGGAGACTTACCTGCAGAGCCCTCCCCATGCTGTCTGAGATACCTGCAAAAAGAAGCCGGCTCAGCGTATCCGCTCCAAAAGCCGGGCCGCCAGAGGCAGAAAAGGCATGGCAATGAGAGAGGACAGCACATTGAAAAGGGTATGAGCATTGGCAACCTGAAGACTGACAGGCCCCCCGATCCATTGCAGGAAAAGAGCGAGTGGCGTTAGGAAGGGAAAGAAAATAAGTGCACCGAAGAGGTTTAAAAGGACGTGGAAGAGGGCTACCCGCTGGGCCGCCCGGTTAGTGGCCAATGAGGCTATGACGGCTGTAAAGCAGGTGCCGATATTGGCTCCGAAGATAAAGGCGATGGCTGTAGGCAGGGTAATACAACCGTCAGAAGCGAGAATCATGACGATTCCCGTGGTAGCGGCTGAGGAGTGGAGGACGGCAGAAAGCAGAGTGCCGGCGATGATCCCCTGGAAATGATGATCTCCCAGTTGATGGAGTAATTCCTGCACCCAATCTACCTCAACCAAAGGAGCCATACCGCTTTCCAAAAGGTTTAAGGCAAGAAAGAGAAAACTTAAACCCAGGCAGGAAAGGGCCAGATAGCGCCAGCGCTGGGGGAAAAAAAGGTAGCCTAATCCACCTATTAAAAGGGCGTAGGGAATCATCGGTTCCAGGGGCAGGGCCAGCAGTTGGGTGGTCACGGTCGTACCTATATTGCTGCCTAAGATCAGCCCTAAAGCGTTGCGAAAGGAAATAAGGCCGGAATCGACAAAAGAGACGGCCATAACGGTCAGTGCCGTGCTGGATTGGAGTACAGCTGTCGCCAGGGTTCCGCTCCAGAAGCCCCGCCAGGGGGTGGCGGTCATTTGATAGAGGAGATTGCGGAAGGTGTCTCCGGCAAAGGCTTGAAGCCCATACCGCAGAATATGCATACCATAAAGGAGAAAGGCAAGCCCCAGGGTTAAGGCAAGGAGAATGGTCAAGATCGCGGCCTCTCCTTTCTTTTATAGAGTCTATAGAGTCTACATCTGTCCGCTTAAGGAATCTCTTCGAGGCATCCATAAATTATATGGGTAAATTTTCGTTAGCAGAACAGGAGCATCTCTTCCCGGAGGAGCGTAAATTATCCCAAGGGGTGATGGTATGCTCATTCGCCAGGGAACGGTAAAGGACTGGCCATTTATGTATGAACTAGCCAAGAGGGTTATTCCGGTGAATATTTCACCATGGCGTCAGCAGCCCATGGAAGAGACCATGAAGTATCGGATCAAGATGCTGAAAAACTTCTGGACATGGATCAATCAAAGCGGCTCCAAGGTGTTTATTGCTGAGATGGAGCAAGAAAAGCCGGCAGGCTTTTTAGTTCTTTATCCCAATGCTGTGGAAGAGCTGACGGGATTACCTCAAGGATGGGTTATGGATATTGCGGTTCTCGAAGACTATCGCAACCATGGCATCGGCAGGGTTCTGATGGAGGCCGCAGAAACCTATTGCCGGGAGCAAGGGATTGAATATCTTGGTTTAGCAGTTAGTTCTCATAACGTCCAGGCCGTAAAATTATATCAGAGCCTTGGTTTTGCGGAAGAGCGGAAGCTCATGGTCAAGGTGCTTAAGTGAAAACGTAAAAAACGGGGTGTCGCAAAACGTTTATGAGAAATGATATGCTCCCTTCTAGGTAGACAAGTGAAATAATAAAAACTTGTCACATAGGGGGGAGCATATTTTTAATGGCGTTTAAACACAAATACTCCTATTCAGAAAAAGAGAAAATTATTATTGAATATCTCAATAACACTCATGGTTTTCGGGAATTATGTCGCATATACGGAATGAGCCAAGGAGAGCTTAAAGGTTGGATTCGCTTATACAATGCCTTTGGATTTGAAGGATTAAGAACAGGCAGCAAGGCACGTCATTATTCATCTGAATTAAAGCAGGCGGCTGTTAATGATTACCTATCTGGAAAACTTACAGCTCCTGAAATACTGAAAAAATATAAAATCAGCTATAAATGAGCAAAAATGCTTCCATTGTTTTTCCAAAAATAAAAAAGAGACACTCTGCTTCCTTCTGTGGTATAAAATAAGTCTACCACAACCAATCCATCCCAAGGAGGAAGCCAATGTCTCATAGCACTATCTTACCAAAAAACGAAGCAATGTTCAATTTCTTTAAAAGCCATCGACTGCCCTTATATTTCTCAAAGCCTGTTTTACGACATATTCAAGAATTTATTGTAGCGGCCACGGCTAAAGGATATCGTGGTAAGATAGTCGACATCGCGGAGTGGAGTTCGGTTCATCGAACCTCTATTGGTCATTTCCTCTCTCATGGGGTATGGGATGAATCTTATATCCAGAAAATTGTTAAACAGGAATCTCTTCAATTTGTCGTAGCCCACTCCCAAAAGACGGAGCAGCCCATCTTTGTGATTCATGATGATACTGTTTGCAATAAGACGAAACCTTCGTCACAGGCACAACGTCCCATCGAGCAAGCAGATTTCCATTTTTCGCACTTAGAGGGTAAGAGTGTTTGGGGGCATCAGGTTCAAGCAACCCTTGTTCAATGCGGTGACCACTCGCTCATTCATGATGTTCATCAATACGATAAAACCAAGCTAAGCAAAATTGATGACGCTTGTGAATTGGCTAAAACCATGCCGATTCCCCCTAAGTCAGGCTATGCCTTGGTTGATTCTTGGTATACCTGCGCCAAGCTGATTAACACCTATGCTGCACGAGGATACCAGCTGATTGGAGCTCTTAAAACCAACCGCATTCTCTATCCCCAAGGGATTCGTGTTCGTCTCGATACCTTTGCCTCCTATGTGAACCCAAAGGAAGTTCACCTTGTGACCGTGAACGGTTCATCCTACTGGGTTTATCGCTATGAAGGGGCTCTAAACGATATTGAGAATGCCGTAGTGCTGTTTTGTTGGCCTAAAGATGCTTTTCAGGTGTCTAAAGCCTTGCATGCCTTTTTGTGCACCGATGTTTCATTAGAAACACAAACTATTTTGGCTTACTACAGTAAGAGATGGCCCATTGAGATCTTCTTTCGGCAAGCCAAGGGAAATCTTGGTTTTAACGGCTACCAAGTACGCTCAATCCGTTCCATCGAAAGATTCTGGGCTCTACTTTCTTTCACTCATTTGTACTGCACCATGGGTTTAGGGAAGCCGCTGCTCTTTGGTGAAGGATTGCGGAAAGTCCGAAAAGAGGTAAAAGGGCAATACATTCGATGGATTTATGAGTGTAGTAGAAATGGAGTGCCTTTGGAAGATGTTTTAAAACGTCTTAAAGCTGCATAGGGGGAAGTCTAATCCCTCCTCTGTAAATATTTGTTATGAAAAATGCTCGTTTATAGAAATCAGGTCAGAAACTCAACTTAGAGGGTGGATAAAAAAGTATAATGGTCATGAAGGACTAAAGTCTTCTGGAACAGGAGGAAGCGCCATCATGACCAAAGGAAGAAAAACCACGTTTGATGAACGGGTAGAAAGCGTGCAGTACTGTATTGCACATGATCATAATTACGTAGAAACATCTGAAAAATATCAAGTATCCTATCAACAGGCACGTAACTTTACCCTTAAATATGAAGCTTACGGAGTTGAATCATTAAGAGACCATCGGGGCAAGAGAAAGTCTCAGGATAATTCCAAAGAATGCTGTGAGGAACCGTACATCAAAACGGGAATATACTTCGTATCCGGCCCAAACTGTACCACCTTGTTCATGTAGAGGAAAGGGGAAGTTGGTTGGGTAGAATAACGGATTGGCGAATAAAGGTATATTCTGGTATAATAAATCTAAGTCGATAAATTTTCAGACGATTTTTAAACCTCTCGAATTCGACTGGTTTAAAATCTTAGGTAATCAAATTACTTCGTGACAGAGGTAATTTATTTTATAGTACGGAGGATTGAATATGTCGGACTTAAATGCTGAGGAATACAAATCATTTGAAAGCATTAAACATATTCGGGAAAGCGGAAGTGAATTTTGGTATGCCCGCGAGCTTGCAAAGGTCTTAGATTATACTGAATGGCGTAATTTCCAGAAGGTTATTGACCGAGCCATACTTGCCTGTAGGAACAGTGGTTTTGCGGTTTCAGATCATTTTGTTGAGGTCAACAAAATGATAGAAATAGGCAAGGGTGGAAGAAGAAAAACAATTGATTATGAGCTGACGCGATATGCAGGTTATTTGATTGTTCAAAACGGCGATCCGCGAAAACAAATAATTGCTTTGGGCCAAACTTATTTTGCCATACAGACACGGCGCCAGGAAGTTCAAGATGCCTTTAATCAGCTTGATGAAAATAACAAACGATTGGTTGTTCGTGGAAATGTCAAGCAATGGAATCAGCTTCTTGCAGAAGCAGCACATAATGCTGGGGTACTTACTGACGAGGAATTTGCGATTTTTCAAAACGCCGGATATATGGGCTTATATGGGGGCATGACTGTCTCAGACATCCATACCAAAAAAGACTTGAAGAAAAATGAAAAAATCCTTGATTATATGGGAAGTACAGAGTTGATTGCCAATCTGTTCAGAATTTCTCAGACTGAGGAAAAACTGAAACGAGATGAAGTATCGACTGCTGTCGACGCAAATAACACACATTATGAGGTAGCCGATAAGATACGTAAAGCTATTATCGAAATGGGGGCAACACTACCAGAGGACTTGCCTGTGCCGGATAAAAGCATTCAGACTATTGAGCGCGAGGAAATACGTAAACTCAGAAATTCAAAGAAAAAGCTGATGCTGGATGAATAGAGGTGTTTGAGTTGCTAAATATGCCACTTTCAGAACAACAACTAAAATCGGTTTGTGCTGTTTTGGCGGATACCAACAGGGGTCTGACGAAAACAGAACTTACTCATACTCTCCAGCACTGCGGATCGTAGCCATCGATGATGGTAACAGAAATATTGGTAATGGTATGTACTATCAGGTTGGTTTGAACAAGAAAAACTGGCTGTACAACTGCTTTGACTGCTTTTTATGCCCTTTTTTTGAGAGCTAAATAAAAATAATTGAAGGAACTAACATGTTAAAGGATGGCATTGACTCAGAAAACCTGAACACTCGCATATCGGCAACCATATCTTCCGTTCAGTAACTTATAGTTTACGGCAAAAGAGGGCTTCTGACATCTACCAGTCGCCCTCTTTTGTTATTTTTCTGACTATCTTACTGCGACAGCCCCTTTTTCATCCATGGCATGGCAAAAAAAAGCTTGCGACAATCAGCCGCAAGTGAAGTAAAAGAGAGGAGTGGGGATAAAAAATTGGAAAACGTGAGACTATCTTCATTGTGTCCCAGGAAATTTGCCAATATACATGTAGGGTAAAATTTTTTGGTGCGAAAAGTAGCTCAGAATTTCATAATGAAGATTATGTTAAGCAAGGACAGTGGTATAATAGAGAAAAGCTTGTTAATGGAGGAATAGTGTGGATCAGAAAGAAATATCAGACATAGTGCAAAGGATCCTGCAGGATGGCCCCCAAACCCAGGAGGACGGTTATTGCCTTGTGCGTGCTCAGGCGAGGCGTGAATGGTCCCTAAGGCTTAACAATGGACGTTTTGAAAGAGTGTCTACCGCCAGAGAGAGGGGAATCGGTGTCCAGGCCTTTACTCCGGAAGGAGCCTCAGGATTTGCTTCTGTGGATGCTTTGACGGTGGAGGCAGGAAGAGAGGCTATGAAAAGGGCCATGTCCCTGGCCGAACATAACGCTAAATTGGGAGCGGAATTAAACCGCGCCATCTACGACGCTTCTCCTTTAAAGACTGAAGGTCCCAATCCGGCCAAACTGGAGTTTGAGCATTTTTCTTTAGCGGAATTGCAGGAACAGGTGATGTTTTTACATAAGCGTCTGCTGAACCGGAGCCCGGAACATTCCTGGCAGACCAGTTATCGCCAGGTGGAAGATAGTTGGTGTATCGGGCGGACCGATGGAACCTTAGTGTCCTATGTAGTTCCCCGGGCCGTGCTGATGCATCAGGGGACGGTTAGGGTGCAGGGGCGGGCTAAGAGTGCCCTTGTACAACGGAGCGGGGTGGATGCCGGGCTCCTGCTTTTAGAAAAAGAGGATTCCGATCTGGAGCGAAGAGGGGTTGAGCGGGGAGAATTTGCCAAGCAGGTCTGTGTGGCTCCCCATTTGCCCAGCGGTCATTATCCGTTGATTATTGATTATGGATTGGCCAAGGGGCTGGCTCATGAAGCTTTTGGACATGCGGTGGAGTCGGACCATATGCAGGAGTCCGTCCTGGGGGAAGCAGGGAAGCTGAGAAAAGGCCTGCAAGTAGCCCGCCCCGGGGTACATATTATCGATGGTCCTTTGGAAGGGGATTGGGCCTATCAGCCTTTTTCCGCTAATGGTCTGGTACGGGAAACGGTGGAGATCGTGAAAGACGGCGTGCTGCAGGCAGGCTTAGGCGATATCTTTTCAGCCCATAAGGCCGGTATGCCTGTTTCAGGGGCCGGAAGGGCGGAAAGTTATGGACATATTCCTCTGCCGCGGATGACCAATATTCGTTTGCTGGTGGATCATGTCCTTCCTTTAGCCCCTGCCTCCGATTTGATGGCAGAGATCTCTCAGGTGCGCCAGACGTTGAGGGCGGCGGGGGAGCTTCATGATGAAAGAAAGCATCTCCTGCTTTTAGGGTATCGGGGAGGTCAGGTTAATCCGAAGACCGGGGACTTTGTCTTCCAATGTGACGGAATTATCGATGTAGCTGATCCTAATTTAACCATCTACCAGCCCAGCATTTTTAGTGGTAAAATTCTCTCGGCGTTGCAGGCTATTCGGGTCGGATTGGGCGGGGGATGTTATGACGCTATCGGAACTTGCGGTAAAGGGGGACAATCGGTTCCCTCCAGCGGTGGCAGTCACCGCTACCTCCTCCTTGATCGGGATGAATATGTGACATTGGGGGGAGAGCAATGATGAAACTTGTGACACAGCTTGAGGGATTCCTCCAAAGGGCCCAAAAGGGACCCTTAAGCAATGAACTAAGAATCCGGGACTGGAGATTGATGATCCAGGAAGCTAGGCTTATCTCCCTGGGAATTAAGGAAAACTCACCAGGCAGTGTCTACACTCCGCCCAGCAGCCGTCAAGGAGAGAGTGGTGAAGTCTATATTATTTGGGAGGATGGACGATTAACCCAGGCTCAGGTCCAAACTCCTCCTCCCCATGAGGGAAGCGCATATTGGCAGAGTCAGCTGGAGGAATGGCGCCAGGCTGCTTACGAAGATCCCGGGGGAGCAGATATCCCCGCTCCTGAGCCTTTGCCATTAGTAACCGTAGAAGATCGGGGAATAGAGAGGATTTTGGCCGGTGAGGATGGAATTCTCTTCGAACAACTGGCCAAGCTGCTGGGTGACATTCCCTCAGGAATTCATCTCAATGCCGGTATTCAAGCGAGCTGGGGGTATCGGCACAATCGGAACTCCCATGGCTTAGCCGTCAGCCACCAGCAGTCCCAATATGCCCTTTCCTATTCCTTTGACAGCTTGGTAGGAGCAGGATTTGCCAAGCGCAGGCTGATTCGCCCTGAAGAATGGGAAATTCTTTGGCAGCGAACCCTGGGCTATTATGAGGTATTGCAGAAGGAGTCTCCCGGGATCAATGCCCAAACTGCGGTGGTATTTTCACCCAGTGTTGTCGGTGAGCTTTTGGGGCAATTTATCTATCCAAATCTTGTTGGGCAGACCATCTTGGAAGGACAAAGCGCTTTTAAAGTCGAAGATTTTAAAAATCACCAGCTGGTTTTTCATGAAGATCTGAGTCTCTATGTAGATCCCCTTCGTCCTCTGGAATGGAGTTCTTATCTCTTGACGTCGGAAGGAGTGCCGGCTAAGCAAACGGTACTGATTCAACGGGGAAGCCTGCAAAGCCCCATCCTGCGGATGAAGGACGCCAAAGCCTGGGGAGCACCTCCCACAGGCATTTCCTACGGAACCTCAGGACTCTATCTTAAGTCTGCTCAGGAGAAGCCCTGGGAAGAGGTGCTTGAGGGGATTGAGGATGGAATTCTGATTCTCTCTGTCTTGGGGATGCACACCCAGAACAGTGTTTCCGGGGATTATTCCCTTAGTGCCCCGCAAAGTTTGCGTATTCTGAAGGGTAAAATCGTTGGCAAACGGGATGTGAAGATCAACGGGAACTTCTTTAGAGATTTGGCTGGGGCTGAGACTGTCCTGGGGAAAGCTGAGATTGAGCTGAAGCCTTATCTTGTGGTGAAGACCGGGGTGCAGAATAGTTGAACGGAGGGCCAAGGGATGTTGGATATGCATGTACACCTTACCGGTCATGGGGACCGTTTGGCCACGGCGGAAACGATCCGGGAGTTTCTGGATCAAGCCCGGAGGGTGGGCCTGAAACAGATCGGCTTCGCGGATCATGATGTTTATTATAGCGAGCTGAACCTGCCGCTGATCCGGGAAGTGGCTGAGGAGTATCCTGATCTGAAGGTTGCTGTCGGCCTGGAAGTGGATTATCGACCATCAGATGAGGGGAAAATCAAAACCTTACTTGCGCAATTTTCTTTTGATTTTGTCATAGGCTCTGTTCATGAACTGAATGGGTGGGCCTTCGATTATCCTGAGGAGGAAGCCGTTCATCGTCAGAAAGATCCGGACGGGATGTATGAGGAGTATTTTCGTTGGGTGGAGATGGCGGCTGCCAGCGATCTTTTTACCACCATGGGTCATTTCGATCTCATAAAGCTTTTTGGAGTCCGGCCCCGGACGGATATTCTTCGTTTAGCAGGCGGGGCATTGGAGCAGATTCAAAAAAAGGGGTTGGTTATAGAGCTTAATACCGCCGGACGGTACAAACCGGTAGGCGAATATTACCCTGAGGTGAAAATCATTGAAGAGATTAAGCGTCGCGGCATTCCCATGACCTTGAGCTCAGATGCCCATCGGGCGGAGCATGTAGGACGTGATGCAAAGAGGGCTGTCCAGCTTCTGAAAGATTTGGGAATAAAGGATATTATCGGCTTTGACCATGGACAAAAGGAATATTACCCGCTGTGAAAGCCGATTGGCAGCAGTGGGCGGAATAGGGTAAGAAACCTGCTCCCCTGTTCCCGAATGGCGGAAAGGAAATCATGTATGTACGGTAATGAAATACGGCAGCTGCTCACGGACCTGGCGTGGGTGGATGATATAAGCTATTATCATAGCTTAAGGGTAGGCTATCTGATGAGCCGTTTCGCAGAAACGGACATGGGAAAGCAGTTTGTCAAGCAGGCTTGGGTTACACGGAATGAATTTGTGACGGCAGGACTTTTGCATGATATCTCCAAACTCCGCTGGCCTATAGAGATCCTTCTTTCCGGTGAACGTTTAAAAGATCTTGAACGGGAGGCGCTGCTCAGACTATGGGGCTATATGGTCGAGCATCCTCTCGGCTCCGAAGAGATTGTCATGGACTATTATAAAAGGACCGGCAATCGTTTCTGGGAGAGGATTGCCAAAGGTGTGGCAGCCCATCACGAGAACTATTCAGGAGACGGCTATCCCTATCGCTTGAAGGGCACGGAAATTCCCTTACTGGCACGGGGGCTGCGGGTTTTTGATCATTATGTCAGGGATATTGAGGTCCGCCGGCATAAGAATAAATCCCAGGACCCCGGTGCAGTCATTAAAGAGATGCACTCAATATTAGGAGTCCATTTTGATCCCTATTGGGGTGAAAAAATATTGGACTATTTGGAGGCGACTCCCGCCTTTCCGGCTAATCTTGACCAATGGCTGGACGAGGAATTAAAGAAGAATTTTTAGCCTCGGTAAATTCTCGGCATAGAAATCCTGATCCGAAGCCAAACTATGGAAAACATAAGATCAGGATAGGAGAGAGTGTATGCCGTGGATGGAATTATCCTTAAATCCCTTGGGGGATTGGGATGAAGAAGGTTTGACCGATTGGGCCGAAGCTTTGGGAGCTTTTTTAACGGAGCGGGGAAAAGAAATCAAGACCTCCTTACAGCTGCTCCCTGGATATCAGATTCTGCGCATGGGGGAAGAGCAGAGCGCGGGGGAGCTGCTGATTAGTTCCTCGGAACGATTGATCGTCATGATGGGATTAACAGTCAAGAATGCTGGTGAACGTGAATTTGCTGAAATGGTCACCCGCTTTGCCCGGCAAATGGGAGCGATGGCTTTGCGGGCGCCGATAAACTATGTTGCCGAGAAGGAGTTTTGGCGGGGGCTTGGTGCTCAGGATGTTCTGGAACCCTCTCTTTTGCGGGAGGAGATTCAAAAGGACAAGGTAGGGGTAGAGCCTTTATATAAACAAAGTTTGCTGGTGACTTACAAAGATAAACCGGCACTATGTCTGGAGCCGATTTTCTGTACGGCTCGCCCCAATGGTCCGGTGAGTCTGGCAGCCCGCAGGCTGGAAAAGCTGCTCGGCGGAGGACGTCCCATCGGCTTTGCCAGCCGGGTATCGGCCTATTCACCCTGGGAATTCGAAAGAAGAAAATGGGATGATCTTCTGGCCTACAGCCGCCTTCAGGCTTATGAAGTGCTGGAGCAGCTCATTATCCAAAGCCTTCCCCTGGAATATTCTACGCCTTTTAACGGCTAGTACTCATCAGGCAATATGAGTTTTAAGTGTTACAAAGTATGAGGCGAAGGATTTTATGAGGTGGTTATTGAATAATAAGAGAGTAAGGTTAAAGCGGAAGAGGGAGAGGGGTTGGGAAGATGTCTATTTACGAGACAGCCCAGCAATTGGCTCAGCAAATCAAAGAATCTGATGAGTATCGCGACTTTATCGTCGCCAAAGAGTTGATGAAAGCTGATGAAGGCCAGTACAAAATGATTCGCGATTTCCAGATGAAGCAATTTGAAATCCAGCAAGCACAGCTTTTTCAGCTGGATATCTCACAAGGCAAGCAGCAGGAGCTTGAACGTCTATACAGTTTGTTAAGTCTTAATCCTGCGGCCCGGGAGTACTTGGAAGCAGAATTTCGTATATCGCGCATGATTAATGATGTACAGAAAATCATCGGGGAAGCCATCATTGATGTATTGCCCCTGGGCTTCGAAGATAATGACCAGCCACAAATATTGGCTTAGAAGAGCGCATAGCTGCACATATCTGCAAATTGTAAAATCCGTAAATTCCTTGGGGGAGCTGCGGATTTTTTTCTAAAATCACCAAAAAGTAAAAGATTCACGAGGAGATTTCTGAATTTTCATAATGTTGGTTTCGTGTTATGATGGATACTATGGAGGAGGAGAGCTCATGAAATTGGATATTTCCCTGGATCAATTTGAACAGGAATTGACAAAACAAGGCTATATAACGGAGAAAGAGGATCGAATCGCCCTCACGGCCTATTTAGCTGCCCAACTGGAAAAGCCGATTCTGGTAGCCGGACCTCCCGGTGTGGGAAAGACAGAAATTGCCAAAGTGTTGAGCCAGGTATTTGCCGCGCCTCTCATTCGTCTCCAGTGTTATGAGGGACTTGATGAGAACAAAGCTCTCTATGAATGGAATTATCAGAGGCAGCTGATCAGAATTCAAATGAGAGAAGAGGGTCTTAAGGAAGAGGACTTATTTGGGCTGGATTACCTCTTGCCCCGCCCCCTTTTGCAGGGACTGATGAGTGATGAATACACCATATTGCTGATTGATGAGATCGATAAGACCGATGCGGAATTCGAGGCTTTTCTGCTGGAGGTGTTAGGTGAATTCCAGGTAACGATTCCCGAA
Source organism: Desulfitobacterium hafniense DCB-2 (assembly GCF_000021925.1). Lineage (NCBI taxonomy): Bacteria > Bacillati > Bacillota > Clostridia > Eubacteriales > Desulfitobacteriaceae > Desulfitobacterium > Desulfitobacterium hafniense. The sequence goes on along the minus strand of NC_011830.1, from coordinate 4,332,851 downwards.
ATGGGGACGGTCAAAGCGAAAAAGCGTCCTTTTGTAATTCTAACCACCAATGGTGAACGGGAATTATCTGACGCCCTCAAACGGCGCTGTATCTTTCTCCATGTCAATCCCCCCACTGTGGAGAAGGAAGTGAGGATTCTCCGTACCAAATATCCTGAGTTACCCGATAAATTGGCCTTTCAGGTGGCTAAGGCCGTCGGTATTCTGCGGGAGCGCCTGGCTTTGCAAAAGCTTCCTTCCATAGCCGAGACTATGGATTGGGCCAAAGCCCTATTGGTCATGGGGAAAACGGAGCTTGACCCTGCCTGGGTGGACGCTACTCTGAATCTGCTCCTCAAAAGCAAGGAAGATCTGGAGCTTTTCTATCGGGAGATGGGAGCAGAGCGGCTTATCTGGGAGACGAAAGGGATGTAAGGGGGGCATCTTCAGTGCAGCGAAGCGAACTGGATCGTCATCTGCTGGAGTTTATTGATCTTCTGCGTGAAGGGGGCATCTCGGTCAATCTCACTGAGTTTCAGGATGCGCTGCAAGGGTTAACTCTCATCGGCATGGAAGATAAGTCCCGGGTGGAAGGGATTCTGCAGAGTACTTTGGTAAAATCCGTGAATCAGCTTCCCTGGTTCCAAGAGGTCTTTCGTGTGTTCTTTGCCCCGCCTGAGGCTAAGTCCGCCTGGCAAAAGGAAGCTCAGGAGAAAGCGGCGAGCTGGGAAAAAGGAGTGGCCCAGAGCCGGGAGGAATTGCGTTTTCAGGGCGAAGAGCTGAAGTTCTCCGATGAACAGCTGGCAACCTATATGAACCTTCCGGAAGCGGAAAAAGAGCGGTTGAAGCAGTTTCTTGAACGTTCAGAAGAGGGGACGAGAAATGGGATGCAGCTGGATCACTCTTTCCAACCCATGGTGGAAAAAATGCTTCACGGCTCTTTGGAATACTGGAAGCGCAAGCTGGGAGAAGATTTTCCCATCACACCTCCGGGGCAGGAAGGATTATTGAGCGAAGCCCAACGGGCCATGCGCCAAAAGGAAATGCATTATCTGACCAAGGATTTGAAAGATATACCCCCGGAGGAATGGCCTGAGGTCAGTAAGTTAATCCGCCGTTTATCCCGCCGGCTTGCTTCCCAGGTCTCCCGCAGATTGGGTCAGGGAAAACGGGGGAGCCTGGATATGCGGCGCACCGTCCGGGAAAATCTGCGCTATGGCGGAGTCTTATTAAAGCAAACCTATCGTAAGCGGCGCAAGGGTAAGCCCAGATTTGTGCTTGTCTGCGATATGTCGGGCTCCATGCTGAAATATACGGAGTTTATCCTGCAATTTATCTATGGCTTAACCAGCTTGGTTTCCGGAATTGAGACCTATGTCTTTGCCAGTCATTTGGTTAATATTACCTCTAAACTGAGAGGCGCTCAAACTTTTCAAGGGATGCTCAACACCTCGATGACGGATTTAGTGGGGGAATTTGGCGGGGGTACTAATTTTGCTGTGTCCCTGGAGGAGCTCCATGAGCATTATGGGAGTTCCCTCAGCCGTCGGACCGTGCTCTTCATCCTCAGTGATGCCCAAACCCTTGAAGGGGAAAAGGCCGCCGCATATTTAAGGAAGACCCGCAGCAAAGTCAGGGAGATCATCTGGTTGAACACCTTACCTGAGAAACGCTGGAAAGATGTCAGAGCCATCGAGCTTTTTCAACCTTATTGCCAAATGTTTGAATGCAACACCTTAGGGCATTTGCAGGATATCCTGAAGAAATCGCCGGGATTTGTTTAAACCCTGGATTTGTGAGGCATACTATAGGTGTAAACACATCGTTCATAAGCTCACAAACTAGGAGGTTAGTCAGGGTGTTAGAAAAATGTCGTTCCTGCGGATTTGAACATGAAGATTTGGACAGAGTGCTTTTTCGGAGAAATCATGTCAGCAATCGGATGCTGCCCTATTGCGCCCAGTGTATGAGGAGACTCTATCAGGTTCCTTATCGGCCGGATCGGGATCTCTAAGGTCCTGATGGCTGGGGATGCAAAATGAATAAGTTTTTCTGAGCTGGACAAAATATTGGATTACATATTGCCTAACTTTCTTTCTTTATGTTATAGTGACAATTGAGAATGGGGAGAAAGGGGTTGTATACAATGGCATATGTAATTAATTCTGAGTGCATCAGCTGCGGAGCTTGTGAAGCAGAATGTCCAGTAGGTGCGATCAGCGCCGGAGATGATCTTTACGTCATTGATGCCGATACTTGCACTGATTGTGGTTCTTGTGCTGGAGTTTGCCCGACTGGCGCTCCAAATCCAGCTTAATTCATGTTCTTAAAAAGGGAGTCTGTTGACTCCCTTTTTAATTTATCAGCCGAGCTGATGATAAAAAGTGTTTCACTAGGACTAAAGTCCTAATTTTAAAGAAATATTGTTTTTTTATCTTGACAATTTATATATTTTTCATTAAACTAAAAATAATAATTATTTTAAAATGCAAGGAGATGAGTTCATGACTGCCATCGAAATTCTTAAGCAGCTTAAGGACAAAGGGGTACGGTTTACTCCCCAGCGTCAGGCTATTTTAGAGTTTCTTTTAGGTACGGATACTCATCCGACAGCTGAGGAAATCTATCATCATGTCAAGGCGAAGTTTCCCGGTGTAAGTTTGGGAACTATATACAATACCTTAAACATGTTGAAAGAACATGGACATATCTTGGAGCTTTCCTATGGGGATATGTCAAGCCGTTTTGATGGGAATCCTAGCAATCACTACCATGTAGCGTGCACTGAATGTGGGAAAATTGTCGACTTCCATCGTCCTCTGCTGGAATTGGAGAGAGAAGTGGGTTCCCATACAGGCTTCCAAGTCCATGGACATCGTCTTGAGTTCTATGGGGTCTGTCCCCAATGTGCAGCACGGGATATAAAAAAGATGAATTAAATGATAGTCGATTGATTAAAGTCTGGTCATGGATCGGGCTTTTTTTATTGTGCGGATTGTTCTTAATAGAAGGATTCCTTGAAGGAATTTAACGGATCGTCTAGAAATTAAGAACGAACAAAAGGAAAGGTTTACACCGATTATGTTTAATAAACGTCTTTACTTATTGGTTTTGACTTTTGCGATAGCTTTGGGACTGTTGATTTGGAATTGGAATTCTACACCCGGAGTGTTCCTGAAAACTTCCTCTTTTTCAACCAGCGCTGACCGCTGGGAAATGGACCTGGGAGGGCAGTGGAAGATCTACCCTTCTTTGCGCCAAGCCTGGATTACGGAAACGGAGCAGGAAGGAAAGGGGATTGACTCGCCGATCACGGGCGGGGAATACGGCTATCTTCCTTCAAGCAAGGAATTTCAAGTGGCGCTGAAAACCTTTAAAATCCCGGCTGAATGGAATGCCCGCAGCATTATGCTCCAGATCAATGGCGTATATGGCCATTGTGATCTTTATCTTAACGGGATGGAAAGTGCCCATCGCATTGGCAGTATAGTCGGCGAGGGGGGGAGCGAGCGTATCCAGATTCCTGTCACAGCCTTAAACCATGGTCAGGATAATTTGCTCCTGCTGGAACTTTCTGCACCTTCTTCTCAGAAAGCCACCTTTTTAGGCTCAGGTTATCCTGATAAAGGCAGGATTACCGGGCGCATAGCTTTACAAGCAGTTATGGAGACCAGTCTTGAAAACCCGCGCACTCAGGTGACATGGGAAGATACTATGGCCCGGGTTCAAGTTGATTTTCAGCTGAGTCATCATGGGTTTTCCGAATATGGACCATGGACTGTTCAGGGGATAATTTCTGATGGCTCTGCGGAGATTGCTCAAGCCGTAACTCAAGTTCACTCCGATGAAAGTTCTGTGCAGAATGTGAGCCTGGCTTTTCAGATTCCTGACGGACATCTTTGGAGTCCGGAAGATCCTTATCTCTATCAAGTGTATTTGACTGTAAGCAACTCGCGGGGTGATCGTGACGATATTGCCTTTGCTTTAGGGCTTACATCTTTGGCATATCAGGATGGGATCTTTCTTTTGAATGGGAAGGAATTACCCATTCAAGGGCTGGCCCTGTCTCCGGAAAAAGAGGTTGAACTGAGAAATCAAGGCGATATTGCCGCCTGGCTTAAGGAGTGCAAGGAGCAAGGTTATAACCTTATCTACTTTCTCGGCCAGCAGCCGGATGAGTATTGGCTGATGGAAGCAGATCGGGCGGGGATCGGGCTGTGGATAGAGCTGCCAGGCAGTGCCATGGTTCCGGCTCAACGTCTTCCTGAGCCCAGGGTGTGGGGGGAGTGGACGAAAATAGCCAGTCTTCACCCCTCGGTATGGGCTTATACTTCCGGAATCGGTTTGGAATACAACTCCCAGTCCCTGGTAAAAGCCTATGAGCAGGAAGTCCAATCTGTAACGGCGCCAGTCCCCACTTTCAGCTTAAATCTGACCGATGGGGAATCAATGGTCGGGCCTTGGGGAGAAATTCAGCAGCCTCAAGGGACTCAAGGGAGCCGAGGGGGATTATGGCCTGCAGAAAAGTGGGTCAGTAAGATCTGGGCGGTTCTTTTGGTCATCGTAGCCTGGTCAAATCTGGCGGCAGTGAACTGGCGGTACAAAGAGCTCCAGAATAAGAAGCCTAAACGGGCTTTGCGCATGGCGTGGTTCTGGCAGGGCTTGGCCATGATTACCCGGCAAATGACCCTGGCCGGTATACTGACGGCCCTTCTTTTTAACACGGAGGTGCCCTGGGCGCAGTGGGTTCCCAATCAATGGCCCTTATGGGAAGGAATAAGGATGCAATCCCCCTGGTTGATATGGGTGATTTTGGGCAGTTTGTTTTCTTTATTGCGTTTGCTGCAAGTGGGCGTGGTGGCGCCGCATCTGCCTGGGGCTCCTGATACCAAAGGCTTGGCGGCTTGGCTGGAAAGAAGGTACTTCTGGAATTGGACGGTGGGTGTGTTGTGGGCCTTGCAGGCCTGGGGGATACCCCGCTCAGTGCCTTTCTTGGTCTATATGGGCTTTAACTTTCTTTTCCTCCCTCTCAAGGTTCGGGATGTCCATCGTATTGGCGGTGGTTATGCCGCTTTTCTGTGGGTGCCTGGTATCATTCTCCTGATCGCGGCGGTGGTGGCTGCTTTCCGCTGGGAAGACATCCTCTATGCCGTCCATATGGTTCAGCAGTCCAATTGGCTGAGGCTGATCTTGTTTGATGGCTGAAAGCGGGCCGAAAGCTGAGTTGACCAGCTCCGGAGCTATGGAGTACGTGAGTCTCCGATCAAGAAACCTTCCGGTGGAAGGTTTCAGGAGATCACGCCCGAAGGTCCGTTGTGCGCAAAGCTACGCAACCCAAGCAAACGCTTTTTCCTCCGTTGACGCCTCGCAGCACGAATGAAGGCACGAAGACACCAAAAAGTTGAACAAGTAAGCAAAATAAGTTATAATAAATCCGACCATTTTAGTGAGAATTGTAAGAGGGAGTTAGGAGGTTTTGGCTTTGATCACTAAGGACATGACAGTAGGTCAGGTTTTACGCAGCTATCCTCAGACGGTGCAGACTTTTCTGGAATTAGGCATGCATTGTTTAGGATGCCCTTCATCCACGATGGAAAGCATTGAAGGAGCAGCACTTACCCATGGCAAGAAACCGGATGAGCTGGTAGAGAAGCTGAACAAGGTGATTGCAGCGAATTAAATAGATAAGTATAGGTGGAAAAGGAGAACCTATTTTGTGTTGTGCAGAATAGGTTCTTTTTGTAGGGAAGAAGGTAGGCGTGCCGGAGGGAAGACCTTGGAATTATTCAGAAATTTTAGTTAATTTAAAAGGAATAAGCAAATTCAAAGAGAATCATTTAGACAAAAGAATAAGAAAAGTCTGGGATAAAATCACCAGATCTATGAGGGGGTATCTCAATGAGCCTTGTGATGAATGGCTCCGAGGATTTAAAGCAGGTTAGCCTTTTCAAGTATATCGGGCAGACCTTGAAGGTTGTCATTCCTTCAGTTGTCGTGATAGCCGCGGTGATTCAATTTATTCTGAAACTACCTCAGTTTGAAATGTTGGTGGTTTGCGGGGGGTATCTGATAGCGGGTTTGGGGATTGCTGTAGCGGCTTCTTTTCGGAATTATAATCGTTTTTTAAAGCCTATTCAGCAGATGGAAATCGGGATATTGCAGGTGGCGGAGGGTGAGCTGAATACGCAAATTCAGGTTACCAGTGCGGAAATGGCAGCAGTGACCCAGGCGTTTAATGCGATGACAAAAAACTTCCGGGAGATTATTCATAAGATCAGAATCATGGCCAATGAATGGGTTGAGTCCATTGATGAGCTTTCCGCAAACTCGGAGGAGATAGCGGCTAAGAATGAAGAAGTCAGCCAACATATAGCGGGAATGTCCAATGGGATGGCCCAGCAAAGAACGGTTATCTCCCGGGCCATGGATTCCTTCAGGGCCCTGCAGGATACCATTCAGATTATTGCGGAGCGAGCCCGTTCGGTGGCCCAGGAAGCAGGCATTTCTCAAGGAAATGCTGAAAAGGGATTGAATGGTCTATCGGGAATTGTCCAGGCTATGCAGGATACCAATACCACGGTGGATGAGGCCTCCGAACGTATCAAGAATTTAGATGAGCAATCCCAGCAAATTGTTTCGATTACGGCGACCATAGCTTCCATTGCGCGTCAGACCAATCTTTTGGCTCTCAACGCTGCCATCGAAGCAGCCAGGGCCGGCGAGCATGGCCGGGGTTTTGCGGTAGTAGCTGATGAGATTCGCAAGTTAGCGGAAGGGGTATCGGTCTCTACCGATGAGGTAGCCGAGATCACCAATGGTATTCAGGAAACCATTACAGCCACGGTGGACGCCATGAAAGTGGCCGATTCGAAAGTGGAGAATTCTTTACAACAGACCTTGGCGGCCCGGCAGGCTTTGGAGATTATTGTGAAGTCCACCAAACAAGTGTCCAGTGATATTTCGGAAATTGCCGCTTCCGGCGAGCAAATCTTAACTCATATGGAAGGGGTCACCAATCAATCCCAGCAAGTAGAATATATCGCGGCGGAAGCCGAAGTGTCCACAAGGGAGATCGAGCAGGCTTCGGCTGAGGTTGCGGCAAGTATGCAGAATATTGCCGAGGCTGCGCAAAGTTTGGTAAGTATGGCTATCGAACTTAGAGAACAGGTCGCGGGTTTTAAGGTATAGGGAGGAAGAACTAAATGGAACAGTATCAGGTTGGCATCTTAGGCGGAGGTCCCGGGGGCTATGTCTGCGCCTTACGCGCTGCCCAGCTTGGCTTATCCGTCGTTTTGGTTGAGAAAGAGCGTTTGGGGGGGACCTGTCTGAACAAAGGATGCATTCCCACCAAGACCTTGGTCAAAAGCGCGGAGTTATGGCGGGAAATAAAGCATGCCGAAGAATTCGGCATTCAGCTTGGGGGCGCGTTGCTTCATTACCCGCAAATTGCCGCAAGGAAAAAGGAAGTGGTCAATACCTTAGTAAGCGGCATTGAGCAGCTCATGAAGGCGAAAAAGATTACTGTGCTAAAAGGGTGGGGAGAGGTAAAAGAGGCCAATCGGATTGAAGTCACGACCGAAACGGGTAAGGTTGAGCTTCATGTGGAGAATTTGGTTTTGGCCACGGGATCCATCCCGACCAAAATTCCTGTACCCGGTGTGGACCTCCCGGGAGTGGTGACCAGCGAAGAGCTTCTTGAACAGGAAACCCTTCCCGATAGCCTGGTGGTCATCGGCGGTGGCGTGATTGGTTTGGAGTTTGCGTCCATTTACCACGAATTTGGCGTCAAGGTCAGTGTGGTGGAAATGCTTCCTTCTCTTCTTCCCAATATCGATGAAGAGATACCCAAACGCTTAGCTCCTTTGCTGAAAAGAAGCGGGCTGGAGATTTTGACGAAGGCTTTTGTAAGGGAAATCAAACCTAAGGAAGAGGGTTTGGTGGTTATTGTTGAGGATGGGAAGGGCTTGAAGGAATTACCGGCCCAACAGGTGCTTTTGGCTACGGGCAGAAGACCGAGTCTCAGTGGCATCCATGGGGATGCCTTAGGACTTGAGCTGGACCGGGGAGCTATCAAAGTCAACTCTCAGATGCAAACCTCGGTCCCTAAGGTGTATGCTCTTGGGGATGTAGTGGGTGGGGCGATGCTTGCCCATGTAGCCTCCATGCAGGGGATGGTGGCAGCTGAGCATATGGCGGGGCAGCAGGTTAGTATGGAGGGAAGGGCGATACCCAGTGCCATCTTTACCTACCCGGAGATTGCCGCTGTCGGTGAGACTGAGCAGGCTTTAAAGGCTTCAGGCCAAAACTATAAGGTCAGTAAGTTCCCTTTCAGCGCCAATGGCAAAGCCTTAGCATTAGGGGAAATCATGGGATTGGTGAAGCTGTTGGCTGATGAAGAGGGAGTTGTAATAGGCGCCAGTATCATGGGACCTCAGGCCAGCAGCCTGATTCAGGAATGTGTGCTGGCCGTGGAGAAAAAGATAAAGGCTGAAGATCTGGCTAAGATCATTCACGCTCATCCCACTTTGCCGGAGGCCATTATGGAGGCTGCTCATGGGATTTCGGCAAAACCGTTGCATTTGGCCTAGTAGTGAATCAAAGGTGAATCAAGGGGACAGGTCCCCTTGATTCAAGAAAATATCCGAACGAAAGAAAAAAACTGTAGACTAATGTTCGGAAGTAAAGTATAATACATTCATTAAATGCCGTTGCAAGTCTGTTTATGACGAATAATGGCAAAGATAACAATAAAACAGGAGGAATCAGAGTGGAAAATTTCTTCAAACTTAAGGAAAACGGCTCCAATGTCCGCACTGAGCTCGTTGCCGGACTCACTACATTTTTCGCAATGGCCTACATCATCATGGTCAATCCGGCTATGCTTTCTCAAGCGGGTATGCCTTGGGGTGCAGTATTCCTGGCTACGATTATCGCAGCGGTTATCGGAACATTAGTCATGGGTCTAGTTGCTAATGTACCTTATGCCCAAGCGCCAGGTATGGGGCTTAATGCTTTTTTTGTTTTTACAGTTGTCTTTGGTCTTGGCTTTACTTGGCAAGAAGCATTAGCCATGGTTTTCTTATGCGGTCTTATTAATATTTTAATCACAGTGACAAGCATTCGGAAAAAAATTATTACATCCATTCCTTTAAGTCTGCAAAATGCTATTGGCGGCGGTATTGGTATTTTTATTGCTTATATCGGTATTAAGAATGCCGGCTTGCTTTCCTTTACCTCCGACCCCGGAACTTATGTTCAACTGGGTGAAGGCGGAACGGTTATCGCAAGCTCCAGTGCTGTTCCGGCCCTTGTTACTTTAAATTCTCCTTCCGTACTTCTGGCTATTTTAGGCCTCGTTCTTACAGTTATTTTGCTTATTCGCAATGTTAAAGGCGCTATTTTGATTGGTATTATTGTGACAACTCTGGTCGGTATTCCTTTAGGTCTTACTCATATGGGTTCCTCCATCAGCTTTAGCGGTGCTCTTGCTGAACTGCCGCAAACGTTTATGGCAGCCTTCGGAAATCCCGGACTTGTTTCCCTCTTCAGTGATCCGGCTAAGATTCCTCTCGTTCTGGTCACAATTTTTGCTTTCAGTTTATCTGATGTTTTTGACACTATTGGTACCTTTATCGGCACCGGCCGCAGTTCAGGAATTTTCTCCGAAGCCGATCTGAAAGCCATGGAAACCAGCAAAGGCTTCAGCTCCAAAATGGACAAGGCCCTCTTTGCCGATGCTATCGCTACTTCGGTAGGTTCCCTCTTTGGGACATCCAACACAACCACTTATGTGGAAAGCGCAGCCGGTATTGGAGCCGGTGGACGGACCGGATTAACCAGCATCGTGGTCGCCGTTCTCTTCGCGGCCAGTGCTTTCTTAGCCCCGGTGGTCAGTGCGGTTCCTGGTGTAGCTACTGCTCCAGCTTTAATCATCGTCGGTATTATGATGCTTTCTTCCTTTAAGGAGATTAAATGGGGAGATTTAAGCGAAGCCATTCCTGCTTTCTTTGCCGGTATCTTCATGGCTTTTTGCTACAGCATCTCTTATGGTATTGCCGCCGGCTTTATTTTCTTTTGCATCGTCAAGGTCTTCAAGGGTGAGACCAAAGAAATCAGCCCGGTATTGTGGATCGCTACTCTGCTCTTTGTTCTTAACTTTATTCTTTTAGCCAGAATTTAATTTGAATCAAGGGGACAGGTCCCGTTATTCACTAGCCCGGAGTATTCCTTCCAGGCAGTGAATGATGGGACCTGTCTTTTGGCGTTTTTTTCGGTCAAATTCCCAAGCGCTTGGGAATTTGACCGGGAGTTTTCTCAAAAAGTGGAGACACCAGGGCTTGAGGCCGGAAACTCATGCCCCTGGTGTTTTTAGCATTTTTGTATAGGATAAGGGAAAATTACTGCGGGATTCAGGCTGAAAAACGGGACCTGTCCCCTTGATTCCCTTGATTCCTTCAATAGGACTTTCTTCCCATTTTTCGGTTTTCGCAAAAAAAGCGCTTAAGGCAAGAAGGAAAACCTTTATTAATGGAGAATAAGTGGGGTAAAGTGGGTTGAAGTGGGGCAAAGTGACGCCGCTGTGGGGTGACGAAGTATGTTCATGGGGGAATACCTCCATACGATCGATGGAAAAGGCCGGCTGATTGTACCGGCAAGATTCCGGGAAGCCTTAGGGGAGCGGTTCATCGCCACCAAAGGCTTAGATCACTGTCTCTTTGTCTACCCATTGGACGAATGGAAAGTGCTCGAGGAGAAATTGCGGGCCTTGCCTTTTACTCAACCTGAAGCACGAGCTTTTGTCCGTTTCTTTTTTTCCGGGGCTACTGAATGCGAGTTGGATAAGCAAGGGAGAATTCTTTTGCCTGCTAACCTGCGGGAATATGCTCAGCTTGATAAGGATGCGGTCTTGGTGGGTGTCTCCTCCCGTGTGGAGATTTGGAGTCAGGCCCTTTGGGCAAACTATTCCCGTCAGGCTGAAGATGCTTATGCCAGTGCTGCAGAATCTTTGGTGAACCTGGGAATATAGAGAAGAGGTCGAATGGTTTGGAATTTCATCATGTCACAGTTTTGCTCAAAGAAACGGTGGACGGGGTTGTGAGGGATCCTTCGGGAACCTATGTGGACTGCACCTTAGGGGGAGCAGGGCATAGTGGTTATGTATTGTCGAGGCTGAGTGAAAAAGGAAAGCTGGTGGGCTTCGATCAGGATCCCTTAGCCATCAAAAACGCTCAGGACAAATTTGCGGGAGACCCCCGGGTTTTTCTGGTTAACCGCAATTTCGAAGGGTTGGAGGAGTCTCTGCAATCTCTGGAACTTCTTCCCGTTCAAGGTGTCCTTTTTGACCTGGGGGTGTCTTCCCCTCAACTGGATGAGGCTGAACGAGGGTTCAGCTATATGCAGGATGCGGAGTTGGACATGCGGATGAATCCGCAGAATCCACTGTCTGCGAAGACTTTGGTTAATGAAGGGAAAGCTGAAATGCTGGCTGAGATCCTCTGGAAGTATGGAGAGGAAAAATGGTCCAAACGCATTGTGGAGTTTATTGTGGAAGCCCGTAAACAGAAATCCATCACAACTACGGGTGAATTAGTGGATATTATCAAAAGAGCGATTCCGGCAGGGGCTCGCCGGGAAGGGCCTCATCCTGCGAAGAGGACATTTCAGGCCCTGCGCATAGCCGTCAACGATGAACTGGGGGTCTTGGAGAGAGCTCTGGACCAAGTGATACGCTGTCTGGCTCCGGGAGGAAGGGTAGGAGTCATCACCTTTCACTCTCTGGAAGATCGGATCGTGAAAGAAACCTTCAACTCCTGGCTGGGCCGCTGTACTTGTCCGCCGGTTTTTCCGGTTTGCCAGTGCGGCGCCAGGGCAATGGCCCGTTTAGTTCATCGCAAACCGATTCTGCCCAGTCCCCAGGAGATTGAAGCCAATCCCCGGGCACGCAGTGCGAAGTTAAGAATTGCTGAAAAGCTTTGATTTGGATTTTTTGAATTCTAAAGAGAACGGAGGAGGAATACCTTTGGTATTAGCGCAGGAAAAAATTGAATGGGAACAGCCCATAGAGAAGAGACCCCGCAAAGCAAAAAAACCTGTCCATAGGGAGAAGCCCCGTTCTCACTGGAAAAGTGTACTTATCTTGAGTTTAGTGGTGGCCGTAGCGACAGTTTTTGCCGCGGAAACCATTAATCTGACGGTGGTTAAGGGAGCACAAATCCGGGCGACCCAGAAGGAGATTGCCGACCTGAAGGCTAATAACGATCTTCTGCAAGCCCAAGTGGATAAACTGCGCTCGGTAAGCCGGATTGAAAGTGCTGCACTTGCCATGGGCATGGAAAAACCTGCGGGAACGGTCTATGTGGCTGGAACCTTGCCTGTCGCCAAGACTGAAATGGGCGTCCAGTCAACACCGGCCAAAGCCGAAGAGGTCGTTAAAGAACCTTCCGCTTTGGAACAGATTTCGCAGAAATTTACAAGCTTTTTTGCTTCCACGCAACGATAAACGATCAAAGGCGGTAGAGTTTGCTGTGACGCCCTAGAATAGGGGGTGGGACGATGAGTCCTTATGTCGTCATGCGCAAACGTATCGCCTTTCTTTTTTTCTGTGTCAGTGCTTTTTTGGTGGTGCTGATTGTCCGACTGGCCTTTGTGCAATTGGCTCAGGGGGCGATTTTAAGCGATAAGGCTGATGAAAGCCATTATCGGGGAGTTCCTGTAGCAGCCAAAAGGGGAAATATTGAGGATCGCAACGGGGAGGTGCTGGCCATGAGTGTCAGTACCGAGACTGTCTATGCGGTGCCTGCCCAAGTTCGCTCCTCCGGCAGAGCGGAGGAGATCGCCCATGCTTTGTCCGGCCTCTTGGAGATGGGACCGGAGCAGGTTATGGAAAGAATAACCAAGCGATCGGCTTTGGAATATGTCAAGAAAAGGGTGACGGCAGAGGTGGCGGCTCAAGTCCGGGCCTTAGAGCTGCCTGGGATTGGGATTACTGAGGATAGTGTGCGTTATTACCCCAACAGCACCTTAGCTGCACATATTATTGGCTTTGCGGGGATTGACAACCAGGGGTTAGAAGGAATAGAGTTGACTAGGGATTCCGAGTTGAACGGAGTCCCGGGTGCCGTATTGACAGAGTTTGCTGCCAATGGTATCCCTTTGCCCTTTGCCAATCAAATGTATGTTTCCCCGAAGAATGGCAATACGGTGCGTCTGACCATTGATAAAAATATTCAGGCTTTTGCGGAGCGGGAACTGCAGAAGCTGATGTCCGGCCAAGGGGATAATATGAATGGGCAGGTCCCCAAGAGCGGCACCATCCTGGTTATGGATCCCAATACCGGGCAGGTCTTGGCTCTTGCTTCGGCGCCTACCTATGATCCTAATTATTACAACAACTATGATCAGAGTACCCGGCGCAATATAGCGATTCAAAACGGCTATGAACCAGGTTCCACTTTTAAGATTATCACGTTGGCGGCTGCCCTTGAGGAAAAGAAGATCAGTCCTCAGGAAGGTTTTTTTGATCCGGGAGGAGTGACCATCCTGGGTAAAACCGTTCATTGCTGGAAGCGTGGGGGCCATGGCAGCCAGACCTTCACTCAGGTCGTGGAAAACTCCTGCAACCCAGGGTTTGTCGCCATGGGCCAGCGCCTGGGTATGGATAAATTCTATAAATACCTCCATGACTTCGGTTTTGGTCAGAAAACGGGAATCGAAATGTCCGGTGAAGCTGTAGGAATTTTAGCCGGGAAAAAGAGAGCCACTGCCTTGGATCTTGCCACCATGTCGATCGGGCAAACCAATAATGTGACGGCCATTCAGCTGCTTACGGCAGTTTCCGCAGTAGCTAACGGCGGGAACCTGATGAAGCCCCAATTGGTTAAAGAGATCGTGGGACCTTCGGGGAACGTGGTGGAATCCTTTGAACCTCAGGACGTGCGGCGTGTGATCAGCGAGGGTACTTCGAAAACTGCCCGGCAGATGCTGGAGTCTGTGGTCACCAACGGCACGGGTTACCGGGCCTTTCTGCCCGGATACCGGGTGGCGGGCAAGACCGGGACCGCCCAAAAAGTTGCCAATGGGGCGTACATACAAGGGGAATATATTGCTTCCTTTATCGCCTTTGCTCCGGCCGATAATCCCCAGCTGGCCATCCTTTGTGTGATCGATGGTGTGCCCTTTTACGGGGGATCTGTGGCGGCTCCGCCGGTGAGAGGGGTGCTGCAGGATTCTTTGAAATACTTAGGTGTGGAAATGGATCTGAAAGCCCCTCTGACGCTGGGCAAACCCCGCTTGGATATGCAGATACCTCCAGTGAAAAAAGCGGCAACGGTCCCCTCTGTTCTCGGGCTGACTCTGGCCGAGGCCGAAAAGTCTCTGCGGCAAGCCGGTTTTACCGTCCTGACGGAGGGCAGTGGAACGGTTGTTCAGGACCAAATTCCTCATGGGGATTCTAAAGTGGAAGAGGGATCCTCGGTGCTGCTCTATCTTGGTTCCGAGGCGGGAGCACCCACTTCAGGCAACTGGTGGGCCGTGGAAGAGGAAGTGGATATCGACATAGAAACCATGCTGCAAATGCCCTGGCGGCAGCCCTTAAGCCAATGATTGCAATAGATTTTTACTGTCTATAATAGAGTTGAAAGGTAGTGATGAGGGTGAAGTCTGTTCGCAAAAGACTCTCAGAGATTGCATCCGGAATTGAAATTGTGAATCATGTTGGAGATCAAGATACTCTGATCCAGGGGATGGTTATGGATTCCCGCCAGGTTCAGCCCGGAGACCTCTATGCCTGTGTACCCGGAATGAATGTGGACGGCCATGACTTTGCAGCCCAAGCCATTGCTCAAGGAGCAGCTGCCTTACTGGTGGAACGGATTCTCCCTCTTGATATTCCTCAGCTCCAAGTGAAGAAGGTGCGGGAGGTTATGGGAAATCTTGCAGCCAACCTCTATGATCATCCTGCCGCTAAATTGGAAGTGGTGGGGGTAACCGGTACCAATGGGAAAACCACCATTACCTATCTTGTGGAGAGTATTGCTGCAGGGGAAGGTAAGAAGGTGGGTTTAATCGGCACTTTAGGAGCCCGCATCGCGGGCAGGGAACTGCCGGGAAACCGGACCACCCCGGAGGCCATTGATCTCCAGAAGCTGCTCAAGGAAATGGTGGATGAAGGGGTGCAATTGGCTGTCATGGAAGTCTCTTCCCATGCCTTGGTTTTCGGGCGGGTAACAGGATGCGAATTTGACGCAGGTATTTTCAGCAATTTGACACAAGATCATTTGGATTATCATAAAACAATGGAGGAGTACCTCCAGGCGAAAGCCCAACTTTTCAGCGGTCTTACCGGGGTTAAAGAACCTAAGGTGGGGGTTGTTAACGGGGATGATCCGGCTGCAGAGACCTTGATCCGGCTTTCCGCCGCCCCTGTGGTGACCTATGGCGTTAACGCCGATCTTCTGGATTATCGGGCAGAAGATATCCTGCTGACTGCCGATGGCGTGAAATTCACGGTTCGTTTTAAGGGCGAAGCAGAGCAGGTGGAATACTCAACCCCGGGCATGTTCAGCGTGTATAACGCTCTGGCGGCTTTTGCCTGGGGGGTGGAGAGCGGAAGAAGCCCGGGGCAGGTTCGTGAAGCCCTGGCAGCGGTTCAGGGGGTTCCGGGACGCTTTGAAAGCGTGCGGATGGGGCAGCCCTTTCAGATCATCGTCGATTATGCTCATACTCCTGATGGACTGGAGAATGTTTGCCGAACAGCTCAGGAGTTTACCCAAGGACGTCTGATTACGGTCTTTGGCTGCGGCGGGGATCGGGATAAAGGAAAAAGGCCCCAGATGGGAGCCATTGCCGAGGAACTCAGCGATCATGTGATCGTTACTTCAGATAATCCCCGTACCGAGGATCCCCGGCAGATCATCCGGGACATTCTGGAGGGTATCGAGGGAATCGATTATACTGCTAATGTGAACCGCCGGGAGGCGATTGAATGTGCCTGCCTGCTGGCCAAGGAAGGGGATACGGTGCTGATTGCCGGAAAAGGCCATGAGGACTATCAGATCATCGGCAAGGATGTGTTCCCCTTTGATGATCGGGAAGTAGCCCGGGAAGCCTTAAGGAGGCTCGGTTATGTGGGATAGCCAAAGGATTGCCGATTTGGTCCGGGGGGAATTGACAGGTGATTCCCAGGTCAGGGCTTCCGGCTGTTGTATCGACAGCCGGGGGGTCAAAGCAGGGGAGATCTTTTTTGCCTTAGTGGGCGAGCGGACGGACGGACATGATTATATTGAGGGGGCCTGGCAGAAAGGCGCCTCGGTGGTGATCGGGGAGAAGGAACGGTTGGAACACCGCCGGGAAGTCCGGGTTCCTGAGGGCAAAGCCCTGATCCGGGTGGAGTCCGGCCTTGCCGCTATGCAGACCTTGGCTCAGGCCTGGCGTAAGGAGTTGGGGGCCAAAGTGGTGGCCATCACAGGCAGCAATGGGAAAACCACCACCAAAGATATGGTAGCGGCGGTCTTAAGTGAAAAATACCGCACCCATAAAAATTTAGAGAACCAAAACAATGAGTTGGGCCTTCCTATGACTATTTTAAAGGCGACCGAGAATACGGAAGTTCTTATTTTAGAGATGGGCATGCGCGGATTGGGGCAAATTGCTTTTTTATGTGATATAGCCTGCCCGGATATCGGTGTTATAACCAATATTGGCACGACCCATATGGAGCTTTTAGGTTCACAAGAAGCTATTGCCCGGGCTAAGTGGGAGCTGATTGAAGCCCTTCCTGAGACAGGGAGCGCCGTCCTCAATGGGGAGGATGAGTGGAGTGTGAAGCAGGCTGAGCATGACTCACATCGGACCTTCTTCTATGGCCTGGAAGGGAGATTCCACGAGCCCGATCTGCGGGGAAGGTCTCTGACACCCTTCGGTACTCTGGGAACCTGCTTTCAAGCGGAAATGGGACACGGGGACAGGTCCCTTGTCCCACTAGGAGAAAAGCAAGCCGCTTCGTCGGTTACGGTTCGCCTGCCCCTGCCGGGAGAGCATAATGTGCTGGATGCACTGGCCGCCCTCAGTGTCGGGGTTCTCTTGAATGTATCCCTGGAAGAGGGATGCCGGGGGCTGGCTGCCATGGAACTATCCAGGATGCGCCTGGAGCTTCAACCGGGACCAGGGGGCAGCACCTTAATCAGTGATGTCTATAATGCCAACCCGACCTCGATGAAGGCCTCCCTGCAGGTCTTAAAGGAAAGAGGGGGGGAGTCCACTCTTGCCATACTGGGAGAAATGTATGAACTGGGGCAATCCTGCCGGGCGGGGCATTATGAAGTGGGGCAGACGGTAGCCGACCTGGGAATCTCTGAACTGATCACCGTTGGTCCGCTGGCTGAGGAAATTGCTCGCGGAGCTTTGGAAAAGGGGTTATCACCCCAAAGGATTCATTCTTTTCCTGAGCGCGAGGGGGCGATCAAGAAAGCCCGGGAGTTGCTGGCAGGTTTAAATCAAGGCACCTGGGTCTTAATCAAAGCTTCTCGTGGTATGAAAATGGAAGAAGTCACAAGGGCACTTCGCAAAGATTAGTGTGTCGCTATGCTGAGAGTAAAGGAAGGAATTAATCCATGTGGGAACGCATATTTTTGGCTGCTGCTTTAGCGCTGATGATCACTTTAATACTTGGGCCGTTGATGATTCCCGTTTTACGGGTGATGAAATTTGGCCAGACTATTCGTGAGGAAGGCCCTAAACGGCATTTAGCTAAGGCTGGAACGCCCACCATGGGTGGTATTATCTTTTTAGTGGGGATTGTCGTAAGTGCTCTGATCATGGCGGAAAAACCCACGTCTCTGGAAATGGTCATGGTGATTAGTGCCATGCTGGGATACGGTCTGATCGGTTTTATTGATGATTTTATCAAAGTGGTGCTGCACCGCTCTTTGGGTCTGAGGGCATACCAAAAGTTGATCGGCCAAATAGCCCTGGCGTTGCTCCTGACCTGGGGGGCCAATCGCTATCTGGGGCGGGGGACGGATCTTGTGATTCCCTTTACCTCCATTCATTTGGAGTTAGGTTTATTCTACTATCCTTTTGTCTCCTTCATCATCGTGGGGATTACCAATGCCGTCAATCTGACGGATGGACTGGACGGCCTGGCGGCAGGCACCACCCTGTTCAGTATGCTGAGCTACGTTAGCATCGCTACGCTGGCCGCTTCCCAGGGGGGCGGAGTGGCTATTCTGGCCTATGAATCCGATCTTGCCGTCTTTGCGGCGGCCGCTGTCGGAGGATGTTTCGGCTTTCTCCGCTTTAATAAAAACCCGGCCCGGGTCTTTATGGGGGATACGGGTTCCTTAGCCTTGGGGGGAGCCTTGGTCGGCTTAGCTGTGCTGACCAAAACGGAGCTTATTCTCCTGATTATTGGCGGGGTCTATGTGGTTGAGGCAATTTCGGTTATTTTACAGGTTTTTTCCTATCAGACTACGGGTAAACGGATCTTCCGCATGAGCCCATTGCATCACCATTTTGAACTGGGCGGTTGGAATGAATGGAAGGTCGTCATGGTTTTTTGGCTGGCTTCTCTTCTTTGCGGTGTGCTTGGGGTAATAGCTTACATGGCTGGAATGTTCTGAGCTTGATTTTTTCAAGAGGGTGAAAGAATGAATTTAAAGAAAAAAAAAGTATTGGTCGTCGGTGCTGGAAGAAGTGGCTTGGCGGCAGTTAAAAGACTGAAAGCCCTGGGCGCCCGCGTCATCTTAACGGATCAAAAGGAGCCGGATCAACTCAGTGGTATCTTAGAATTGGGCTTGCCGGATGGACAACTTGTGTTGGGGCATATCCCGCAATGGCATGAGGTGGAAGCTGAAGTGATCGTTCTTTCTCCCGGAGTATCCCCCCAACTTCCCTTTATTCAAGAGGGGATTGCTCAGGGGGCTTTGGTTTGGAGTGAGGTTGAGCTTGCCTTGAGAGATCATCCGGCCTTCAAGATTGGCGTGACAGGTACCAATGGGAAAACCACTACCACCACATTGATTGGGGAACTGGCCAGGCGGACCGGAAAATCAACTCTGGTCGCCGGCAATATCGGCGTGGCCTTAAGCGATCAGGTGGAGAACCTGGATGAGGAAGGGATTATCGTAGCCGAGCTTTCCAGTTTTCAGTTGGAATTGGTGGACAGTCTCTGTATGAATGTGGGGATTCTCCTCAATGTGACCCCTGATCATTTAGATCGTCACGGGACCCTGGAGAATTATCTGGCAGCCAAGGCCCGGATTTTTGAGAAGCAAAGGCCGTCGGATTGTGCCATTTTAAACTGGGATGATGCCAGGGTTCGTGAGTTGGCTCCTCATCTCAAGGCCCGGGTGGTCTTCTTTAGCCCTACTTCTCTCTTGGCAGAGGGATACGGAGTGCAAGGGGATGAGATTGTTCTCGCCAGGGACGGGAAGATCACTCCCATCATCAAGCGCAGGGAACTTCAGCTCAGGGGTAATCATAATCTGGAAAACATTATGGCTTCCATCGCGGCGGTGAGGGAGCTGGGACTTTCCTGGGAGGAGATCGCTCAAGGCCTCCGGGAGTTTAAAGGGGTTGAACACCGTCAGGAAGTGGTAGGGACCTATGAGGGGATCCTTTTTATTAATGATTCCAAAGGGACTAATCCTGATGCGGCAGAAAAAGCCTTATATGCCTTTGAAGAGCCCATCGTTCTTATTGCCGGGGGGAAAAACAAAGGCTTGGATTTCCATGATTTCATGAAAACGGTTAAGGAACAGGTGAAAAGCCTTGTCCTGGTCGGCTCGGCGGCGGCTGAGATGGAGCAGGCGGCCAAAGATACAGGAATTCGGCATTACCTGCGGGCTGAGACCTTTGCAGAGGCTGTGGAGCTGGCCATTGCCGAAGCAGAGCCTGGAAATGTGGTTTTGCTCTCACCGGCTTGTACAAGTTGGGATATGTTTAAGAGTTATGAAGAAAGAGGGGAATTCTTTAAGGAGTTAGTGCGTAGGCATTATAGGGAACCCATTTAAATTTTCAAAGGGGGAACTAAAACATGCCAAGACGCCGTCGCCCTGATCTGGTCTTACTTGGAGCAATCCTGGCGCTCCTTACGATAGGAATCGTAATGGTGTACAGTTCCAGCGCTGTGAAAGGATATGTGATGTATGACGATCCCTATCACTTTCTGAAAATGGAGGTGATGTGGGTTGTCGCTGGCTTAGTGGCGATGATTCTGGCCATGACCCTGGATTTGGACCTTATGCGCCGTTGGGCAAAGCCGGCTCTTATTATCGCTATTGTCCTCCTGATCATGGTTAAGATTCCCGGGATCGGGCGCAGGGTTAATGGTGCTGACCGCTGGATTGGTCTGGGTCCTTTATCCATTCAACCTTCTGAAGTGATCAAGTTGGCCATGGTTTTGGTCATGGCCAACATCTTAGCCATTGATCCGCATAAGATTAGGTCTTTTCGGCATGGTCTGCTTCCCGTATTGGGGCTTTTGGGTCTTGTTGCGGGCCTGATTATGCTCCAGCCTGATTTGGGAACAACCCTTGTGATCGCCGGAGTGACTTTCTTTATGCTCATAGCCGCAGGTGCCAGAGCCAGCCATATTATCGGTTTAGGGGGCACCGGTGTGGGTTTGGTGGTGGCCGCCATTATAGCGGAACCCTATCGCATGAACCGGATTTTTGCCTTCCTGGATCCCTGGGTGGATCCTTCGGGAAAGGGATATCAAACGATTCAGGCGTTGCTTGCTTTGGGGCCGGGCGGGCTTTTTGGCTTAGGCCTGGGGCAAAGCAAACAGAAGTTTCTTTATCTCCCGGAGAATCATACGGATTTTATCTTCGCTATGATCGGGGAGGAACTGGGCTTTGTAGGAGCCACTCTCGTCATTCTGCTCTTCTTCCTGTTTGCCTGGCGGGGGTTCCGGGTGGCTATGGGAGCACCGGATGCTTTTACCGGCTTTCTGGCTGTGGGGCTGACAGGGATGGTGTGCATACAGGCGATGATCAATATGGGTGTGGTCAGCGGAGTGCTTCCCGTGACGGGAATCACCCTGCCGTTCCTAAGCTATGGCGGGACGTCTCTGGTGTTTACCATGCTGGGGGTAGGAGTGCTTTTGAATATTTCGCGGGAGTCGCGCTAGCGACGCTTGGGGCTGGCTTGCGGAGTTTGCGTAAGGGAGACTTCGCAGGAATTTGTGCAAGGGAGTTGCGATTACAGACGCTCGGAAGTTACGGTCGCAGAGCAAACTAAGGGCTAAACTGCCTTTTGCAAGCGGCGGGATTCCGCCCTAAATCGCTCCTGCTCAATAGGGCGCGGGTCACGTCCGTGTGACCCGTCCCGCAGTCTGGGGAGCAGTTTAGCCCAAGTTTGCTTAACTGCTCCCGTAAAAGCCTCGCTTACTGTAATTGCAAGCTCGCTTGCGGGATTAGTCTGAGGAGTGCGTCTTTGGGTGGTGGGGCAGAGCTTGCAGGGCTTGTGCAAAGGAGCTTGCGGGATCGATTGAAGAGTCTCAAGAAGCACACCCTTACATATACTTATAAGTGGGACCCAAGGATTTTGCTATACAGCGGGAAACGCCTTCAAAGCGAGCGGAAACCAATCTTCGCGAAAAGTACGCAGCGGAGCCGGGTTGGAAACAGGACGTTTCCAACCGCCCATTGAGCAGGAGCGATTTGGGCGGCGTCCCGGCGGAGCGGAGTGCTTGAGCGATTAGATTGGTCCGCGCAGCTTTATAGAGTGACCGCGGATAGCAAAATCCTGGAGACTTAACTTCAGAGTAATACCTAAAGAGCGAGAGAACTATCCAAAACAAGCTAATAAAACACTAAGCAGCAACCCAAGCAAACTTACCAAACACGAAGGGAGCAGAATTCCATGCGCGTGATTGTAACAGGTGGAGGAACAGGGGGCCATATCTATCCGGCTCTGGCCATCGCCAAAGGGATTCTCGTCCACCAGCCGGATGCTGAAATTCTTTACATAGGCACTCGGGAAGGGATGGAAGCGCGCCTGGTTCCTGAGGCCGGGCTTGAATTTGCAGGAGTTTCCGGGCAGGGGCTGCCCCGCAAACTCAGCCTGGAAACTCTCAAAGTCGGGGGCAAGAGTTTTAAAGCCCTATGGGAGACCAAACAGATTCTCAAAAAATTTAAACCGGATCTTGTGGTGGGAACGGGAGGATATGTAGCAGGGCCGGTCGTATTGACTGCGGCCTTATTTGGGATTCCGACCTTGCTCCATGAGCAAAATGCACTGCCGGGGATTACCAATAAGATTCTCACCCGTTTTGTGCGCAAGGTCATGGTGACCTTCCCGGAGAGCATTGCTCACTTCGGTGTGAGGCGGAAGTTGGTTTTGACGGGTTTGCCCGTTCGCCCTGAGATAGGGAACATATCCCGGGAGAGAGGGGCGGCATGTTTAGGGCTGCGCTCTGATTGTCTGACCCTCCTTGTCACAGGGGGAAGCCGGGGCGCCCGCAGTATTAATCAAGCCATGCCCACAGTGCTTAAGCATTTGGCAGGCAGAAAAGATATTCAAGTCATTTGGGCTACCGGTAAAGCGACCTATCAGGAAACTCTGGAGAGTTTAAAGACTCAGGGGATTCAGTGGCAGAGGGAAAACTGGCGGGTCCTTGAATACCTCAAGGATATGCCCGAGGCTATGGCCTGTGCTGATTTATTCGTGGGGCGGGCCGGAGCAACGACCTTAGCTGAGATTATGGTAGCTGGCAAACCGGGGATTCTTATCCCTTATCCTTTGGCAGCTGAAAACCATCAGGAATTCAACGCCAGGGCTCTGGAGAAAGATGGTGCCGCCTGTGTTATTCTGGATAAAGATCTAACCGGTGAAAATCTCTGGGCCTTGGTGCAAGGGCTTATAGAAAAGCCTGAAAAGCTGCGCAAGATGGCTCAAGCCGCCCGGAGTCTGGGTCAGCCCGATGCCCTTAATAAGATCGTCAAAGTCTGCCTGGATACGGCCTGGAAATAATCTCCGTCCTTTCACACCTTCTGACTGTGCTGCATAACATATGACAGTCAGAAGGAAGGGAGTGGGTTGCTTTGTGGCCTAAGCGGAAAATATTACTTCTCGTTCCCCGAGATAGGGATGAGTGGCAAGGAATTCTTTCTCTGTTGAATGCCCTGCATAGAGATGTTATAGTCAGAGAAGCATCACCTGAAGCTAGCGTCGATTGGGCAGATGGAACAATCCCGGGTCTGGAAGAGGAGCTGTATGATGCATCCGATGCAGGACCCACAGAAATTCTCTATTGGCCCGGAATCCCTCAGGAGGATCCTCACCGGCAATGGGGCCTCTCCCGAGGGCTTATGCAAACTGAACTGACGGAGTTCCTACATAGGTATTGGGAAGAAGAGATCATCCTCCCGGTAAATTCCGGGGTAGGAGATGATGAACCTTTTCTGTGGAAAATATTGGATTGTGCCGGATTTGAACCGTCATTGCTGTGGCAGACCGAGGAAGGTCAATGGGAGGTTCGCATCAATAACGGCCTGCATTGGATCATCCCTGAAAGCTGGCTTACAGGGGGTTGGGGTCATGAGAGCTTTGGACGCCGGCCCCAGCTGGTTCTCACTGAAAGCTGTTGGGTTTGTCAGGGAGAGCAGGTGGAATTCTATGGGGATAAAGACCGCTTCGAATATCTGGGGGATGTTGCCCCTTGTGGGAATAAACCCCTGGATGACGCGGTATATACAGTAGTGCTGCAGGCGCTCCAGCTGGGGGTTCCCTGGCGGAGTATCCGGCGCGCCTATGATATGATGAACATAAGGTGGTATACCAATGACATGGCAAGGGATGAGGGGACGGATCGAGCACCGGTACCCTCTGCAGAAATTGAATACCTGGCGTATAGGGGGACTGGCTGAAACTGTCTGTTGGCCGGAAAGTGAGGAAGAGCTCCGGGAAATTTGGCTTAAGTGTCAGGAGCAGGGCATACCGTTTCGCTTATTTGGCCGGGGTTCCAATGTGCTGTTTCCGGATGAAGGATTACCCGGGGTAACGGTGATCAGCACGGGCTTAGCTCAGTCTGTATGGGATTCTGAACGGGTCACTGTGGGAGCGGGATATTCTTTGGCCCGGCTGTCTCAAGAGGCAGCCGATCGCGGCTTGACGGGATTGGAGTTTGCCCGGGGGATTCCGGGCACAGTGGGTGGAGCGGTCGTTATGAATGCGGGAGCCCATGGAGGGAGCATCCAGGATATTTTGGAAGAGGTTAAAATCCTGGCTCCAGAGGGAGAAGTGCAGCGGCTTGCTAAAGAAGACATACAGTTTGGTTATAGGGAGTGTTCCTTACGGGATCAGGCCATTGTCCTGGAGGGAGTTTTTCACCTGAAACCCGGAGATCCGGATGTGATCCAGGCCACCATGAGTGAGAACCTGGCCAGGCGCAAAGCAGCCCAGCCTTTGGAGCTGCCTAATGCAGGAAGTGTGTTCCGCAATCCTCCCGGAGGTTCGGCGGGACGTTTAATCGAGGAAGCCGGTTGGAAGGGAAAGCGATTAGGCGGAGCTCAAGTATCCTCAAAGCACGCCAATTTTATAGTAAACCAAGGAAATGCCACGGCCCGCGATGTATTAGCCTTGATTAGGGAAATACAAAAGGATGTTCATCATCAGTTCGGTGTTGAGTTAAAGACTGAGGTGCGGTACATCCCACCCAGCTAAGAGGGAGGAATCTTTCATGGCGATGGATCGCTATGTCATTACCGGAAAACAACAGTTGGAAGGTAGACTGCGTAATAGTGGAGCCAAAAACTCATCCCTACCTTTACTGGCAGCTTCTTTGCTGGTTTCGGGAAAAACCACGTTATTGGATATTCCCCATTTAGCAGATATCAGCAATATGATCGAAGTGCTGGAATATCTCGGTGCTCATGTGGAAGATCAAAAAGAGGCTTTGCTTGTAGATGCTTCAGACCTGGCCCGCTGGGAAGTGGATGAAGGACTGATGCGTCAAATGCGAGCCTCTAATCTTATCCTTGGTCCCATACTGGCTCGCAACGGGCGGGTGCGCATCTCCAAACCGGGCGGGTGTGCGATTGGTTCGCGGCCCATGGATCAACACATCAAGGGCCTCCAGGAACTGGGGGTCAAGGTTAAAGAAAAACATGGTTATATCGAGGCTTGGGCGGATCAGCTCCAAGGGGCTAAGATTTATTTGGATCTCCCCAGCGTAGGAGCTACGGAAAACCTCATGATGGCGGCTGTCCTGGCTAAAGGAACCACCACTATCTACAATGCGGCCAGGGAGCCGGAGATTATCGATCTGCAGAATTTCCTGAACAAGATGGGGGCAAAAGTCCGCGGTGCCGGCATGGATGTTCTGCGCATTGAAGGAGTGAGCAAGCTCTATCCTGTGGAGCATACGGTGATACCGGATCGGATCGAGGCGGGGACCCATATGGTGGCCGCCGTAATGACTCAGGGAGATATTGAAATCAGCAATGTGATTCCTGAGCATTTAGAGCCTGTGACGGCTAAACTGCTGCAAGCGGGGGCGGAGATCATCCTCGGGGATGACACGATTCGGGTCAAGGGCAAGAGGAGAATCAAGGGAGTGGATTGCAAAACTATGCCTCATCCCGGTTTTCCAACGGATATGCAGCCTCAATTCATGGCCCTGCTGTCCATGGCTGAGGGGACCAGCATCATTACTGAAACCATTTTCGAAAACCGTTTTCAGCATGTGGATGAACTTCGCCGCATGGGGGCTCAAATTACTGTGGAAGGGCGGACAGCTATTATCCGCGGTGTGAAAAGTCTGGAGGGCGCCTTTGTAGAGGCTACGGATCTGCGGGCGGGAGCCGCACTTTTTCTGGCGGCTTTAGCTGCCGAAGAAGCTACTGTGCTGGAAAAGGTGGGACATATCGATCGCGGCTATGATAATCTGGAGGAAAAATACCGCAGTGTAGGTGCCAAGCTCAAACGGGTCAAATCTTAGAGTGCCGAAATTAAAGGATTCCCAAAGAAAGACATGACAGAGAGGATTGTATTCGATATACTGAGAGCTGGGGGGAGTGACCGTGGAGCCTAGGAAATCGACTACATCCTTTCTCTATATTTCCATACTTGTTATACTCTTTGTAGTGGGGATAAGCTTCTTCTTGCAGTCCAGCTATTTTAACATTGAAGCAGTAAGCATCGAGGGCCTGCAAGAAATTCCCCTCAATGAAATCGAACGTTTAACTACGGATGTAACAGGACAAAATCTAATTATGTTGGATCAAAGGCAGCTTGAGCAAAAGGTGCTGCTTCACCCTCTGGTGGAGTCGGTGGCATTCAAGAAGAAGTTCCCCAATCGTTTGGTCCTGGAGGTTCAGGAGCGTACCCCTGTAGCTCTGGTGATTGTCGCTTCGGGAATAGTTGAGGTGGATGGTAAAGGGATTTATCTCCGTCGCCGGGAGGGATGGCCTGAGCAAAGCTATCCGGTGATCAATGGAGTGACTCTTCCTGATACAGCAGGTCCTGGGCAGGAATTGGATCTTCCCGGTCTGAAGGCTGCCCTTAATTTGTTAGGACAAGCCCCTCAGGAGTTAAGGCCTTTGATAGGGGAAATCTATGTAAATCCTATCCAGCAGATTATCCTTTTTTTGACGGATGGCATAGAGGTCCGTTTAGGCAAAGCTGATGCCTGGGCAGAAAAACTTAAGTCCCTTTATACGCTGATCAATGATGAGGGGTATAAGTCGTTTAAGAATGGGGTAAGGTATATCGATTTCACGGCTGCTAAGCCTGTTATCGGTCGTTAATGAGGAGGAATTTCTTACATGTGGTTACCATTTTTAGGTCTGATCCTGGGACTGGCTATCGGCTGGTTCAGCCCGTTTTCCGTGCCGGTTGAATACTCGAAGTATCTCTCAGTGGCTATTTTGGCGGCTTTGGACTCCGTATTGGGAGGTATTCGTGCTGCTCAGGAAGACCATTTTGACTCTGTTGTTTTTCTTTCGGGTTTCTTTACCAACATTCTGCTGGCTGGAATCCTTGCCTATGTGGGAGACCGGATTGGGGTGGACCTGTTCCTGGCAGCTGTGGTGGCGTTTGGAGTCCGATTGTTCAATAACTTAGCGATTATTCGCCGACATTTGATTAGGAGATAGAGATAGGGAAGAATAAAAGGATATTCTTGACGATAATCCGTGAACATTAGGTTTTGTGGATAATATTTCATGTTAAAAAATTGAAGTGAAAAGAAGGATAATATGCCTGTCCATAGAATTTACTTTTGGTATGGGAATACTTTGAATTTGCTTCGAACCGGGATTAACTCTATTGGGAAATCGCATTATGGATAAAAGGTTTTCTTTAATATAAGCGAGGGGGTCGTCAGCTAAATGCTTGAATTTGATATGGACTTTAATCAGTTCGCCCAGATTAAGGTGATTGGGGTCGGGGGCGGTGGCAACAACGCGGTTAACCGTATGATTACGGCGGGTTTAAAAGGTGTGGATTTTGTAGCGGTAAATACCGATGCCCAGGCAATTAACCTCTCGCGGGCCGGCCAGAAAGTCCAGATAGGCAATAAATTAACTAAAGGACTTGGTGCAGGAGCAAATCCTGAAATCGGGTCAAAAGCGGCTGAGGAAAGCCGGGAAGAATTGATTAATGTCCTGAAGGGCGCAGATATGGTCTTTGTTACCGCCGGAATGGGCGGAGGCACAGGAACCGGAGCGGCCCCCATAGTTGCTGAAATCGCTAAGGAGCTGGGTGCTCTGACGGTTGGAGTCGTGACACGTCCTTTTTCCTTTGAGGGCAGAAAGCGGGCTATGCAGGCCGAAAAAGGCATCGCTGAGCTTAAGAGCAAAGTGGATACCTTGATCACCATTCCCAATGATCGTTTGCTTCAAGTGGTGGATAAACATACCGCTCTTCATGAAGCTTTCCGGATCGCTGATGATGTATTGCGCCAAGGGGTCCAGGGGATTTCGGATTTGATAGCGGTTCCCGGACTGATTAATTTGGACTTTGCCGATGTGAAGACCATTATGCGCAATACCGGTTCGGCTTTGATGGGAATCGGTTCGGCAACAGGTGAGAACAGAGCGGCGGATGCGGCGCGGAAAGCGATTTCCAGTCCTTTGCTGGAGACCTCTATCGAAGGCGCTCAAGGGGTTCTGCTGAATATCACCGGCGGTCAAAACCTGACCTTATTTGAAGTCAATGAGGCCTCTGAGATCATTGCTGAAGCGGCGGATCCGGAAGCTAATATTATCTTTGGTGCGGTCATCGATGAAGGCCTGAAGGATGAGATTCGGGTTACGGTCATTGCTACCGGCTTTGATCAACAAAAATCCGCTGCCGGTAATTTAAGAGGAAATGCCAATGAAGCGATTCGCCCGGTGGCAGCAACATCTGAGGATCTTGATATTCCCGAATTCTTACGTCGCAGACGTTAATTTGTTAAATTGGTTTTGATGAAGTACATAGGAGTCAGGCTTTGAGTGCTCAGTGAGCAGGCAAGGCCTGGCTTTTTATCATTGGCCTTCGGGGGCTTTTCCGGAGCAGACAGCTCTTTAGGTAGTCATTTTTGAATACAAATAGTTGATATAATTCGTGCGATATTATATAATTATTGTACGAGGTGAGAATAAAATGGACGATAAAAAAGAAGCTAATACGATAAAAGCGAACGACACAATCACGGCTACGGAGCTTAAAAACAACCTGGGCATGTACCTGGACTATGTCATGAACGAAAATGAGGAAGTGGTGATCACCAAAAATGGCAAGAAGGCTGTACGGCTCACCCCCTACATCACAGATGCCGACCGCTATTTTCTCATGAAGGAGAAGGCCCTGGATTACCAGTACGGGGGCAAGAAGGTCTCCTATGAGGAATTCATGGAAATCTATGAGAAAAGCGATCTGCGTATGGAGTTCATCAACGGGGAAATTGTGCTGTTGGGTTCCCCAAGCCTTTCTCACCAGCAAATCTCGGGAAACTTATTTGCAGAATTCAGGAAATACCTCAAAGGCAAGCCCTGTAAGGTGTTCTATGCTCCTTTCGATGTGCATTTCCGCAAAGAGGGGTTCAAAGATCCTGACGTAATGCAGCCGGATCTGTTTATTGCCTGTGATGTGGCGGAGACCACCAATGAGCAAGGGCGCTATATGGGCACACCGGTCCTGGTGGTGGAAATCCTCTCTCCCAGCACCCGCTCCAGGGATATGGTGGATAAGCTGAACACCTTTATGATTTCCGGGGTCAAGGAGTTTTGGATTGTGGATCCTGTGCAGGAGATTATTCTGGTTTATGGGTTTAAAGACCTGGATATTGAGCATTTTATGACCTACCGGAAGCAGGACACGGTCCGGTCCTTCTGGTTTTCTGATCTGGACATTGCAGGGGCTGAGATTTTTTCTTAAAGGGTTAAGGCCAAATAAGGTTTAGGCCCAAACTGATTTTGCAGGAGTTGTCCGAAATAGGTACGCGCGTACCTATTTCGGACAACTCCTTTGCTTTACTGTTGTTCCAGTTGCGGGAAAAGGTTTGCGAAGCTTTCCTGCCCAATTTAGCTTAACCGCGATTATACGTCACCAGTCGCAATAGTTTTCCTAAATATTCCCACCTATTGCGACAGCTTTTATTCGCCACCTTCGGTATAATTTGGGAGAGACGGTAGAAAGGGCTGCAATGAGTCATGGAGAGGTATTTGGATCTTGACCTTTTAGTGAATGGAAGTATGGATGCCTTGCTCTTAATCCTCGCCGCCCGACTAGCGAATCTACCCTTTCGAGGCAAGAGAATTGCGGCAGGTGTAATCGCTGGAGAAATTCCGGTTATTCTATCTGCCTATGCTCCAGCCTCGTTGATTTTTGAATTGAGTAAATACCTCATTCCCTGGCTCATGGTTTGGCTGGCCTATCCCTACCGGGGGTTCAGGCTTTACTTTAAGTCTCTCCTGATCTTTTGGATTCTGTCAGCCGGGCTGGGGGGGCTTATCTACGCTTTATGGGGTTGGCTCAGCTTCGATGGCAGAATAGGGGGTTCTTTGCGGCTTGGCCTGAAGAATCTGTGGATTCTGCCCCTGGTGGCCGGATTGTGGTGGTTTACTCAAAAAGCCTGGCATCGGATCTTAGGTTCCGCTGCCCACCACCAAGCTTCAATCTATGACCTGGAGATTGACATGGGCCGGGGGAACCCTTTCCGGGTAAAAGCGCTCTTGGATACGGGGAATCAATTGCGGGATCCGTTGACCGGATATCCGGTGATTTTAATTGAGGAAGAGGCAGCTGCTGCCGGGGTGCCGGAAGAGCTGCTCCCGGTTTTGCAAGGAGCTTGGCGGGATTTGGACGATCCTTGGCCCTGGCTGTGGCAGTCCGATTCTTTATGGATTAAACAATGTGCCTTTATCCCCTATCAGGGAGTAGGACATAAAAGTTGGCTTCTGGGTATCCGACCCCAAAAGGTGGTTTGTACATCCTTGTCGGAGCCCAGGGAAATGAAAGCAACCCTTGCTTTTGTGCGGCAGGTGCTTAGCCCGGATAGAGCCTATCAGGCCTTGCTGCATCCGGAGCATGTTCAAGGAGCGGAGGAAAGCTGATGAGAAGGATAGTAGAGCATATCAAACTGATAGTGGAACATATCAAGTTATGGGCCGTAAAAATCAAATCAAAACTGATAAGCAAGTTTACCGACTGGCGGGAAATTTATTATGTAGGGAGCAGTGAAGCTCTCCCTCCTCCCTTAAGCACGGATGAGGAAGGAGAGCTGTTGGAACGCCTGGAGCGGGGGGATGTGAGTGTCCGGGATGTTCTGATTGAACGAAATTTGCGGCTGGTGGTCTATATTGCCCGCAAGTTCGAAAATACGGGAGTCGGTATCGAGGATCTTGTCTCCATTGGCACGATTGGGCTGATCAAGGCTGTCAATACCTTTGATCCTCAGAAAAAGATCAAACTGGCAACCTATGCTTCACGTTGTATTGAAAATGAAATCCTGATGCATTTGCGCCGCAACAATAAAACGAGAACCGAGGTATCCTTCGATGAGCCTTTAAATATTGATTGGGATGGTAATGAGCTCCTGCTTTCCGATGTCCTGGGCACGGAAAACGATATTATTTCCCGTCCTTTGGAGGAAAAGGTGGATCGCCAGCTTTTGCATTTAGCGATGGCCAGGCTGACGGATCGTGAAAAACTGATTATGGAATTGCGCTTTGGTTTGGATAATGGAGAAGAAAAAACCCAGAAGGAAGTTGCCGATCGGCTGGGTATATCCCAATCCTATATTTCGCGGCTGGAAAAGCGGATTATCCGCCGTTTGCGGAAAGAATTTATCCGTTTGGAATAAGTTTCAATTCCAGCGGGCATACTCTTCCAAGATGAAAAATGGCTTGGAGGGTGCTCAAATGGCCTTAAACAAAGTAGAAATCTGTGGAGTGAACACCTCAAAATTGCCTGTTCTCAGTAGCGCAAAAATGAAGGAGTTATTTGTTGCCTATCAAAGCGGGGAAAAGGAAGCTCGGGAGAAGTTGATTTACGGTAACCTCCGCTTGGTGCTCAGTGTGATTCAGAGATTCACCAATCGTGGGGAGTATGTGGATGACCTCTTTCAGGTAGGTTGTATTGGCCTGATGAAGGCTATCGATAATTTTGATCTGAGCCAGAATGTAAAATTCTCGACCTACGCTGTCCCGATGATTATCGGAGAGATTCGCAGATATCTGCGGGATAATAATCCGATTCGGGTCAGCCGGTCTCTGCGGGATATCGCCTACAAAGCGCTGCAAGTCCGGGATCAGCTGGTCAATGAATGCTCCCGGGAACCAACGGTGTCGGAGATTGCGGATAAGCTGACTCTGCCCCGGGAAGAAGTGATTTTTGCTCTGGATGCTATTCAGGAACCCATCTCTCTTTTCGAGCCCATCTACCATGATGGGGGAGATCCTATTTTCGTTATGGACCAGATCGGGGATGAAAAGCATTCCGATAACAGCTGGCTGGAGGGAATTGCCGTACGGGAAGCCTTGCGGCGGCTGAGTGAACGGGAGAAGCTCATTTTGTCCCTGCGCTTTTTCCACGGCAAGACTCAGATGGAAGTAGCCGATGAGATCGGGATATCCCAAGCCCAGGTTTCCCGTTTGGAGAAGGCAGCCTTGGGGCATATGCGCAAGTATGTATGAGGTATAAACCTCTTCTCTCCGGAATATATATGGAGAGAGGGGAGGTATAATGGATGCGGATCTCTGAGCTGCGTTTATTGGATATAGTGAATATTAAAGACGGTCGCCGGTTGGGTCCGATTAAAGATCTGGATCTGGATCTGGAACGGGGTTCGATTAAGGAGATCGTAGTGCAGGGTGCCTCTCGAAGCTGGGGTTTCTTTGGGGGACGGACAGAGGATATTCTTGTTCCCTGGGAGCGGGTAAAAAAAATCGGGGTGGATGTCATTTTGGTTGATGCCACCGATTTGCCGGAATTCAATTCCCTGGTGGACGACCGGCGGTGATAGGTGCGACGTCTATAGAGATATGGAAAGTCTTTTGTTAAAAGATAGAGAAAGCCTTCTGAAGGGCAATACACCCCTCGGAAGGCTTTAAATCGTGTAAATAGGACCTTTGGGGAGTGCATCCACCCTAAACTTTATGGTATAGTTAAAGTCGAGAATCGTATGGGGGGAAACCGATGACTTGGAGTTGGCGTCAGGGAAAAAACCTAACCTATCTTACCATTCCCCGCTGGGAAGCGGCGGGACTTCAGATTGGGTTTTCCACACGCTGGGGAGGGGTAAGTCCGGCACCTTATGCCAGCTTAAACCTTGGACTCCATGTAGGGGATGAGCCTGATAAAGTACGGCTTAACCGTGATTTATGGTTTCAGGAATGGGATGCTGCTCCATCTCAGGTTGTGGTTGGGGAGCAGGTCCATGGAACCAGAATTCATCAAGTTCAGGAAGAGGACGGGGGACGAGGCAGCGAGTCCCTGGATAGTGCGATTGCCGGTGTCGATGGCCTGTATACCATGGAACACACCGGCTTGATGGCTTTTTTTGCAGATTGCGTTCCGGTGTTCTTTTATCATCCCGGCCTTCGAGCCGTTGGCATTGCTCATGCGGGATGGAAAGGAACAGCGGGGAAGATCGTGGGTGATATGCTGGAGGAATTCCGGCGCCTTGGCGGAGATCCCGGTGAAACCTGGGCGGCTATCGGACCAAGTATTGGCCCCTGCTGTTATGAAGTGGATGAACGGGTTATGGCTGAGTTTGCTAAAAATTTTACGCAGAGGCCTTTTTTAAAACCAAGCAGAAACGGACATGGGCTGCTGGACTTAAAGGCGGCCAATGCGATGGTATTGAGGGAAGCTGGGATACCCCGGGAAAGACTATGGGTAGCCCCGGAATGTACCGCCTGTCATACGGACTCCTTCTTTTCTCATCGCCGGGAGGGTCCGCAGACAGGACGGATGGCAGGCTGGATTCGCCGGCTGCCGGAAAAGGAGGAATAATCGTGGCCGTAATTTTGGTGGTTGATGACGAAGAACCAATTCAGGAGCTGCTCAAGTTTAATCTTGAGAAAGAAGGCTACCAGGTATTGATGGCGGCAGACGGGTCTGAAGCGTTGCGCATTCTTGAGGAAAAACAACCGGAGCTTGTGGTTCTTGACATTATGCTTCCCGGTATAAGCGGTCTGGAAGTATTGAATCAAATCCGCAAGACCCCCAAGTTTGTTGAACTGCCGGTCATTATGCTGACAGCAAAAGGGGAAGAGATTGATAAAGTATTGGGGCTGGAGATCGGCGCCGATGATTATATTACGAAGCCTTTCAGCCCCAGAGAGCTGATCGCCAGAATCCGGGCCAGGCTGAGGCGTCTCAAGCCTTCGGAGGAGAACAACGATATCCTTCGCCAGGATCTGCATATTGATTTGGACCGTTTCCGAGTATCCGTTCGGGGAGAGTACATAGAATTAACACCGAAAGAATTTGAACTGCTGCGTGTCCTGGCCACCTATCCCGGTAAAGTCTATACCCGGGATGAGCTCCTGGAACGAATCTGGGGATATGAATACGCAGGGGATACACGAACCGTGGATGTCCATGTACGGCATCTCAGGCAAAAGATTGAGAAAGACCCTTCAAATCCTGAATATATCGAAACATTGCGCGGTATCGGGTATCGTTTGAAAGGATAGAACATGAAGATTAAGTGGCTTATCTTAGGTCTTTATCTGCTGGTCAGCTCCTTTTCCATACTGCTTTTCTGGCTGGGTGCTCAAGTGCATACAGGGATTCGTTGGGATATCGATCCTTTGGCGACAGCGTTGGCGATTCTTCTTCCCGGGGGAATAATTTACTTCTTTGCTTTTCAATTTGAAAAGCGCATCCGCAGGATCAATGATGCCATTGCCGGGATTCTTGAAGAGGAGTTTCAGCCAGACTCTCTTCCTGAGGATGCTGATGAATTAGGAACTTTATCCAAGGCAATTGCCAATTTGGGTCAGCAAATCAATCTCAGCATGCTGAATAATCGACAAGAAGCTCAGAAGATTCAGGCCATTCTTGCCGGTATGCAGGAAGGGGTTATTTCCCTGGATCATGTGGGACGCATTGTCTTGCTCAACCGGGCGGCGGAAAGGCTTTTTGGCAGAGAGCAGGAGGCTGTCCGGGATAAGCACTTCAGTGAATTATGCGGGTTTGAGGAATTAGGAGACCTGGTGACTCAAGCTTTGGAAAAGGGCAGCTCCGGCCAAATCGAGCTGGCTACGAATTCGAAACTCATGATCCGGGCACAGGTCAGTCCCATAAGCGGGGAGAGGGCCCGTTCTCAGGGGGCAGTGATCGTCTGCTATGATATTACGGAAATTCGCCGTTTGGAGCTGCTCCGGACGGAGTTTGTCGGGAATGTATCCCATGAGCTGAGAACCCCGTTAACCTCGATCAAGGGATTTGTAGAGACTTTGCTGGATGGGGCTTCGGAAGTTCCTCATTTGCGGGAGCGTTTTTTAAATATCATCCATAAGGAGACCTTGCGTTTGCAGCGCTTGGTGGATGAGCTGCTGACACTTTCCCGGATCGAAAACCAACGGCAGGATGCGGGTCAGGGCATGAGCAAAGTTCAGGAAGCCTATGAGAAGATCCGCCCCGTGATTGAGCCTTATGCGGAAGCTAAGAAAGTCGAATTAGAGATTAAAATACCTAAGGATCTTCCGGAAGTTGCCATGGGCATAGATTTATTGAGCCAGGTACTCCTCAACCTTATGGAAAATGCTGTAAAATATACTGTGAAAGGTAAAGTGTGGCTCCATGCTTTTCATGACGACGGGAAGATTCTTTTAGAGTTCGGCGATACAGGGTGCGGGATTCCTAAAGAGGACCTGCCCCGCATCTTTGAACGTTTTTACCGGGTGGACAAAGCCCGCTCCCGGGAACAAGGAGGAACGGGGCTGGGTTTAAGCATTGTCAAGCATATCGTTGAAGGAGTCAAAGGAAAAATTACTGTGGCCTCTGAACCGGGTTCGGGCTCAGTATTTATCTGTGAATTACCAACCGGAAATGGAGTGGAGAGGAATGAAGAGGAGGAGCCCAAGGAGGGGAATTTATAAAGTTGTTCGGGTGTTTGGTGTCAGCGTTTTTCTTCTTCTTCTCTTGGGTTCGCTGGGATGGGTTTACCGTTCCAGCTTCCTGACAGGATCTCTTAAGGTTGAGATCGCCAGGCAAGGGAGTATTGACCATCTCCAGACTGTCGCGGCGGTTTTTGCCAATGAGGAAACCTTGCTTAAAGCACCTGGCGCAGGAACAACCGAGTTTCTGGTTCAGGAAGGAGAAAGAGTACGCAAGGGGGACCTGATCGCCAGGATTCATTCCGGAGGGGTGGTGCTGGGACAGGAGAATGCCGCTGCCGCCCATGACCTCTATGCCTCCAGCGGCGGTATCGTCTTTTCTGTCATCGATGGATTGGAAACGTATTTAACCCCTGAAAATCTCCTGGCCATGGATGTGGGTAAAATTCTTCAACCGACCCAGGAGCTATCCACAACTCAGGAAGCTCAGGAAGCTCAGGAGCCGTCCCCCCCTCAGAGCAGCGGGAGTGTGGCGGCAGGAAAAGTGATCGGTAAGATAGTCAACAATCTCAAACCTACGGTGGCGGTGCTCAAAGTTGAGCCTAAGGGGTATGAGGTAGGGAAAAGCGTTAAGCTGATCATTGATGATCAGAATTACAGTGCCAAGATTCTGCGCCTTCTGGATAATCCCCATGGTCTGGTCGTTCAATTTAACCAATATATCAATGGGACAAGCCAAAAGAGGCTCCAGGATATTTCCCTTGTGCAGAGACCTTCGGTCAGCGGGGTGCTTGTTCCTAAGAGCAGCTTGTGGAGTAAAGGGGAAGAGCAGGGGGTCTATGTGGTTAAGGAAGGGGCTATTCAGTACCGCAAAGTCAAGATTTTGGATCAAAATGACCAGGTCATTTGTGTTGAGAACCTGCCCCATGGAATTCCCGTCATCACTAATCCCCGAACGGGCATCGATGGGCTGATCATGAATATAAAAAATGTTTCTCAATCTTAACCTGTTCTGTGAAACAGGCAGGAAACGGGCCTTCTTTGTAGAATTGAAACAAGATGGACGGTGTAACAAATGGATATTTATGGAAGTTTATCTGCTGTGCGGCAGAGGATTCAGCAGGCTGCAGTGAAAAGCGGCCGGGATCCATCCGCAATCAAGCTGTTGGCAGTAAGTAAAACCATGAGTGCCGGGACGGTGCAAAGGGCATATGAAGCAGGACAGCGGTCTTTCGCCGAAAACAGGGTTCAGGAATGGCAGGATAAGGTAACACAGCTTCCGGCGGATTGCGAATGGCATCTCATTGGCCGTTTGCAAACCAATAAAGTGAAGTATCTGGATGAGAGGATCAATCTTATCCACTCTCTGGACAGGCTTAGCTTGTTAGAGACCTTAGAAAGCCAAGGAGCTCAGCGAAATATTATCTGGCCTACCCTCGTCCAGGTTAATATTGCCCGGGACTCACAAAAGGCAGGATTATTGGCCGAAGAAGTGGAGGATTTCCTGAGGGAGGCAGCGGGTTGTCAGCATATCCAGGTCTATGGATTGATGACCATCGGTGCCTTGGGTGCTTCCCCTGAGGATACTCAAGGTTTTTTCCGGGAGCTTCGTCTGCTCAAGGAGCGGCTTCAGCAGAAAAATCTGCCCCATGTGAACCTCAAAGAGCTATCTATGGGGATGAGTCAGGATTTTGGGTGGGCGATTCAGGAAGGGTCCACCATCATCCGGGTGGGAAGACAAATCTTTGGCGAACGAATAGATTTGAATCATGAGTGATGTTGAAGGAGGTCAATGACAATGGCTAAATTATTTGACAAAGTGATTGGTATTATGGGTTTTGCAGACGATGATTATGAGGAAGATTATTTCGAGGAAGAAGAGGAGAAAGAAGAAGTCCGGGAAGAGACCAGAGGGACCGGCAATCGCAAAGGGGCTCAGGTGGTCAGTATTCACACCCAAAAGCAAATCAAAGTGGTAGTGATGGAACCCCAGGCCTTTGAAGATTCGCAAAGCATCGCCGATCAATTGAGAAACCGCCGTCCTGTAATTGTTAATCTGGAAAATGCTGAACGCAATTTGGCAAAGCGGATTGTGGATTTTGTCAGCGGCGCTACCTATGCTTTAGGCGGAAATATGCAAAAAGTCGGCAACGGCATTTTCCTCTTTGTGCCTAATAATGTGGATATATCCGGAGAAATGAAGGATGATTTTAAAGAGAAAGGCTTCTTTTGGTCTCTCACTAAATAAGGAGTGATTATTATAATTTTTGTTTATCAAGTAGCGGATAAGGTGCTCCTGATTTTGATGTACGCCATCATTTTGCGTGCTTTGTTATCATGGATTCCCAATCTGCCTTACAATGCTTTTGTGCGCATCCTGCATGATATTACGGATCCCTTGATAAGGCCCTTTGAGCGTCTTCAATTTGGCGGGCCTGGTTTTGCCATTGGTTTGGCGCCGCTTATTGCCTATTTCGTGCTGATGCTGGTTCGCTCCATCTTGCTTCCTGGGATATTCAGCTTTTTGCTTCGTCTCTAAGGGTGGAAGGGATGGAATATCATATTGACCGCAGTGCCTTGAAATTCTGGACGGAGAAAGAGATGCGGCTGGAAGGGGCTCATTTGCTGGATTTATGCAATGAGGCCTTGGGTCAAGGTCAGCCGGTATGGACTCCTTTTCTGGGACAGGCGTTAGCTAATTGGTTGGAAGGCATCCTGCAGAGGGAAGGTCTTGCCTTTCGGTTGGAGGGTGGGTTTCCCGATGCAGAAAGGGTGCGCTTTCTGATGGTCGAAGATCCGGATGTTCTGGATAATGTCCCCAGCGAGATCCGTGCTTTGCAGGCAACCCCGGCTGATCCACGGGGCAAGCTGGATCATCGTCAGGTTTTAGGCTCCCTGATGGGTTTGGGGTTGAAGCGGGAAGTTATTGGGGATATACGTTTGACTGAACAGTGCTGCTTTGTGGCCGTTGCCCAGGAGATCGCCGATTTTCTTCTTAGTCAATGGGATAAGGCGGGGAGGGAACGGATTCGTGTGGAGGCTGTGGAGAAAGATGTGGAGATTCCCCTGGAACAGGGGAAAGAGCGGCGCATTACCGCAGCATCTTCCCGCATTGATGCGGTGGCTTCCAGCGGTTTTAATGTTTCCCGGACTATGTTCCAGGAGCTTATTCAGCAGGGGAAAGTTAAACGCAATGACCGGATGGTTGCCAAAGCGGATCTGGAAGTGAAACCTGGGGATATATTATCCTGCCGCGGTTATGGCCGTATGCGTTTGCTTGAGTTTCAAGAGACCCGCAAGGGGAGAATGGCATGGAACGTCATACTATATACACCTCATAAGCATTAAGAGGAGGATGATTATGGCATTAACTCCCATCGATATTCAAAATAAAGAGTTTCGCAAAGGGGTTCGGGGTTATAATACTGAAGAAGTAAATAAGTTTTTGGAAAGCATCAGCAAAGAATATGAGGGGGTCTATGCTGAGATTTTTGAACTGAGAGACAAAGTCCAGCGTCTTGAGGCGGAGTTAAAGCAGTATAAGCAGTTGGAGTCTACTTTGCAGCAGACCATGGTCCTGGCTCAACAGACCGCTGACGATGTGAAGCAAGCGGCACGGCATGAAGCTGAGCTGCTCTTAAAGGAAGCTGAACAAGAGAAGACAAAGCGTATGAGTGAGGCGCAGAAGAAACTGAATCAAGTAAACGATGAAATTGAAGATCTGCAAAAACGCCGGGAAATGATTCGTACCCAATTAAAGTCTTTCTTGCTTGCTCAGCTTGATTTAGCAGAAGCTTTTGACAAAGATCGTGTTTCTTGAATGCTTGCGAAACAATGAGTGATTGTGCTAGAATTAAATCTAGACATTTTTTGAAGGGGAAGAAGATTTCGCATGAAGAGTATTTTGTATTCGGAGCTTGGCTCCGACTTTCTTGTGCAGGGCTTGGGACTACACAAAGAGGAGCAGGGTTCTATCACAGGGAAGTTAGGACGCCACGAAATAGAGATTACCTCTTCGCCAAACTCTTTGAGGAATCAAGAGGAAGTGCAGGTCATCTATATTGGTAAAGCGGAACCTGGTCCTTATCGGGACGGAGACATCCTGATGTCTGGAAGCGATGATTTGCTGGATCGCGCCTTCCGTGCTCTTGATGATATGGAACAACGGGGTGTGGTCGTTGGTTTATCCTCTGCGGCGGACCCTCATCAACTGAGCTTGAACAGAGATGAACTCAATCAAACAACCCTGGCTTGGAAAGAGAAGAAGGTTCCCTTTCTTTGCTTATTTATGAGAGAGCCGGTTGGTTTAGAAGGTCAAGCCAAGCTGGTGACCATTATTCGTAAGGTTTTGAATGACTAAGCACCAATCCCTTTTGGGCATTATATTCTATAAGTAATAAGCAGAAATTTTTATATGAAACAGCGTTGATAAGGACTGTCCTTGTCTGGAGCCTCTAAAGCGAGCAGGAAGTGGTGAAAGCCTGTGAGGAAAAACAAGGAGTATCCCCTTAGAGTGAAGTGCAGAAATTAAGTAAGCCTTCCGTCCGGTCCCCGTTAAAGGACTTCCGAGTGGCCATAGCAATGGCAACAAGGGTGGTACCGCGAGTGATATCCCGTCCCTTTTTTGGGTGCGGGATTTTTTATATTCAGAAGAGCTAGCTTTATCGAAACAAGGAGGAATTATAACGATGGATTACCGGAATACATTGAATTTACCGGAAACGGACTTTCCGATGCGGGGAAACCTGCCCCAGCGGGAGCCGGAAATTTTGCAGAAATGGGAAGAAGAAGATATCTATGCTACGGTGCAAAAGGCCCGGGCAGGGCGGCCGAAATTTGTTCTTCACGATGGCCCTCCTTATGCCAATGGTGATATTCACCTTGGCCATGCTCTGAATAAAGTGATCAAAGACATTATCGTTAAATACAAAACCATGGCAGGGTTCGACGCCCCCTATGTTCCCGGCTGGGATACTCATGGTCTGCCCATCGAGCAACAGGTCATCAAGAAATTAGGGGTTAATCGCCATGCTGTTTCGGTGGTGGAATTCCGCCGGATGTGCAAAGAGTATGCCAAAAAATATATCAGCATTCAGAAAGAGCAGTTTAAGCGGTTAGGTGTGCGGGGAGATTGGCAGAATCCTTATTTAACCCTGGAGAAAGAGTATGAGGCTGCTCAAATCGGAGTCTTTGGTAAAATGGCCCGCAAGAAATACATCTATAAAGGCTTAAAGCCGGTCTACTGGTGTCCTTCTTGTGAAACGGCTTTGGCGGAAGCGGAGATCGAGTATGCTGAGAAGACCTCCCATGCCATCTATGTCAAGTTCCCCGTTAAGGAAGGAAAAGGGGTCCTTACTGATGAAAACACTTTTGTCATCATCTGGACCACTACCCCTTGGACTTTGCCTGCCAACCTGGCCATTACCCTGCATGAAGAGTTCAGCTATGTCCAGGTGCAGGTGGAGAAGGAGCATTGGCTGGTTGCTGAAGGGATGCTGGAGAGCCTGCGTTCCCTTTGGAACCTTGAACTCCCCGTGGAAAAGCGTTTCGTAGGCAAAGAGCTGGAAGGTGTTATCTGTAAGCATCCTTTCATCGAGCGGGATTCTGTACTCATTCTGGGAGAGCATGTTACCCTGGAAGCAGGAACAGGCTGTGTTCATACCGCTCCCGGACATGGGGAAGAAGACTTTAATGTGGGTAAAAAATATGGGCTGCCTGTGCTTTGCCCTGTGGATCATCAAGGGAAGTTTACCGCTGAGGGCGGGGCCTATGCAGGCATGAAAGTGGACAAAGCGAACCCGGTGATCATTGAAGATCTTAAGAATCTCCACGCCTTGGTTCATGAGGATAAAATAAAGCATAGCTATGCTCATTGCTGGCGTTGCAATAACCCCATTATCTATCGGGCCACAGAGCAATGGTTTGCTTCCATCGATGGCTTCCGCAAAGCGGCCCTGGAGGAAATCGACAAGGTGCAATGGATTCCTTCCTGGGGCAAGGACCGTATTTATAACATGATAGCTGATCGGGGAGACTGGT
The DNA here is from genome assembly GCF_000021925.1 of Desulfitobacterium hafniense DCB-2. Taxonomy (NCBI): domain Bacteria; kingdom Bacillati; phylum Bacillota; class Clostridia; order Eubacteriales; family Desulfitobacteriaceae; genus Desulfitobacterium; species Desulfitobacterium hafniense. The sequence continues at coordinate 4,291,338 of NC_011830.1, read as the reverse complement.
GCATTTCCCGGCAACGGACCTGGGGGGTTCCCATTCCCATTTTCTACTGTGAGGATTGCGGGAAAGAGATCATTAGCGATGAGACCATTGCCAAGGTTCAGGAGATCTTCCGTGAGGAAGGGTCTGACGCCTGGTTTCTCCGTCCCGCCGCCGAACTTTTGCCGGAAGGATTCACCTGTGCCTGCGGTGGTAAGTCTTTCCGCAAAGAGACAGATATCATGGATGTTTGGTTCGACTCCGGAACCAGCCATACCAGCGTCTTGATGGAACGGAAGGAGCTCGCCTGGCCCGCCGACCTCTATATGGAAGGATCGGACCAACACCGGGGCTGGTTTAACTCCTCCTTGTCCACATCGGTAGCCGCTTATGGAAAAGCTCCTTATAAGGCAGTTCTGACTCATGGTTTCCTGGTGGACGAAAAAGGACGCAAAATGTCTAAGTCCCTGGGCAATGGAGTGGACCCCCTGCAGGTAACGAAGGAGATGGGGGCGGATATCTTAAGACTCTGGGTGTGCGCCGCCGATTATAAGAACGATGTGGCGGTATCACCGCGGATTATGAAGCAAATGTCCGAAGCCTATCGCAAGATCCGCAACACCTTAAGATTCCTGCTGAGCAATCTCAATGATTTTGATCCGGCCAAGGACCGGGTGGCTTACAAGGATTTGCCGGAGATTGACCGTTGGGCTCTGCTGCAGCTGGGCAAAGTGACTCAGCGGGTATTGCAGGGGTACGAGAAGTACGAATTCCACTGGGTTTATCATTCGGTGCATAACTTCTGCGCTGTGGAACTAAGCGCCATTTACCTGGATATCGTGAAAGATCGGCTTTATGTGGAAGGAAAGAATTCCACTCTGCGCCGCGCCTCTCAGACCGTGCTCTACGATGTTCTCAATGCCCTGGTACGCTTGATGGCGCCGGTGCTGACCTATACGGCGGATGAGATTTGGCCTTATGTCCCAGGGGTGCCCGCTGGTTCCCATGTCCAAACTGAGGAAATGCCCGAGGCCCTTCCGCAATGGCTGGATGAAGCGCTGGAGAAAAAATGGGATACTCTGTTGGCGGTCCGCTCCGAGGTAACAAAAGCCTTGGAAAAAGCCCGTCAGGATAAATTGATCAACCATCCTTTGACAGCTCAGGTAGACCTGTATCCCAATGCTGAGCTGGAAGGATTCTTAAGAGGTATTCCCAATCTGTCGGAAATCTTCATCGTCTCGGCAGTTCAGCTCCATAGTGCAGGCGAAGAGAAGCCTGAGGGCCTGAGCATGGCAGAAGACCTGGCTGGTTTCGGTATAGCCGTGAACTCGGCGGCAGGAGAAAAATGCGAGCGCTGCTGGATTTACGATACAGGAGTTGGGGAGAATCAGGAGCATCCCACCCTCTGCCCCCGCTGTGCCTCTGTTGTAAGCCATCTCTAAAAAATAGCATTTCTTCAATATTTCCATTAAATAAGACTTGGGCGGTACCATCTGCTCAAGTCTTGTTTAATGTATCTAAAACGATAACGTTTATTATTAAGGGCAAATCCATGGACAATAGTTTGAATACTTAGTATTATATTTAGTGATGAAAACCAGTGGATTTATTTGTCTAATTTTTAGGATCAGGTACTAAATTGCACTTGATTTTCTTCTGGGATTTTGAATTAAATGCTCAAATTAAGACCTGCAGAGGTGGGAGTGAAGAGAATGAGGCTTACAGAAAGTCTGGCCAACCGGATTGTGGATTTGATTTATACCGAAAGTGGGTTTCATGGCATTGTTTGTGACGCTACGGGGACCATTATCGCCGATTCGGCTAAACAGCGGGTTGGCATTGCCCATGCGGGTGCACACCGCATCATGACGACCTCTATCCAAGACATTAAAATCACTGCGGAAGATGAAATGAATTCTCAGGGAAAACAACGGGAAGGCATGAACATTGCCATTGTCCTCGAGGGGGAAAAGCTGGGGACCTTTGGCGTGGCCGGCCCTTTGGATAGCGTTAGTCCTGTAGCGAAGGTCACAGCGGCGATGATTGCTTTTTTACTCCGGGATGAGGAGCTGAAAGAGGTTCTCAAGGCTCATGTGGAGAGGATGGGAGAGGCTCTGGAACAAGCGGCTGGGGCTATCCAGGAAATGGCGGCTTCTTCGGAAGAGGTGGCGGGGGTGAGCCAGACTGTGGCTACGGTAGCCCAGAATGCCAAAGAGCATGTTAAGGCCACGGAAGGTGTCACCGAATTCATTCGCCGGGTGTCGAAGCAGACCAATCTTTTAGGGCTTAATGCGGCCATTGAAGCGGCCCGTGCCGGAGAACAAGGAAAAGGATTCTCGGTAGTGGCGGGAGAAGTGCGCAAGCTGGCCGATGAAAGCAACCGTTCAGCCAATGAAATCAATAATTTGCTGAGCACCTTTCAGGATACCATGGAAGAGATCGCCAATGGGGTGTTTCAAAACAATGTCATAGCTCAAGAACAAGCTAAGGCCACTCAGGAGATTGCTCAGATGGTGGAGGAGCTGCAGCAGGTCGGCACTGAATTAAACGAGCTGGCCCACAAGCTGTAAGAAATAATCATTGTACATTTAATTATTTCATAGAAATGGGATATTTGTGTAGACGAAAATCGGTTTGCTGACTATAATAAAAGCAGGTAAATATAGTCAATCTATATCAGGTAAAAATACATATGGCTTCGAATGATTCCAGTAGGAGAGACTCGACATCCTGAGCGCCGAAGGAGAAACTTCCTGAATGTCGCCTGTTCAGAAAGGGAAACTCTCAGGCAAAAGTACTGCTGGAAGACGAAACTCTGGAGAGCTTCTCAGCGGAGAACACCAAAGGGGTAGCCCGCAAGCAAAGGGTAAATCTCTCAGGTCAAAGGACAGAGGTAGCGCGACGTGCTATTCTCTGTTTTTTATTTTACCCATTTCTTTATTTTCCCTATGTTCAATAATGTTTTTTCCGGTTTTGGTTAATACTCAATTCTAGGGAGGTGTCCTAAGTGACGGAACTAAAAAGAACACCACTGTATGAGCAGCACCGCCGGGCCGGTGCGAAGCTCATTGATTTCGGCGGCTGGGAAATGCCGGTTCAATACGCCGGAGTCATTGAGGAGCACAAGGCCGTGCGCAGCAAAGCGGGGCTTTTTGATGTCTCTCATATGGGTGAGGTGGAGTTGAAGGGAAAGGATAGCCTTGCTTTTTTGCAGTACCTATTGACCAATGATGTGTCGCGAATTCAGGATAACCAGATTCAGTATTCCCCCATGTGCACCTCTGCTGGGGGTGTGGTGGATGATCTGCTGGTCTATCGTTATAGCCGGGAGCATTTTTTGCTGGTGGTCAATGCCTCCAATACGGATAAGGATTTTGCCTGGATGCAGGCTCAAGCTGAGGGCTTCGAAATAAGTCTGGAAAATCGCTCCGGGGACTTTGCCCAATTGGCTTTGCAAGGCCCTTGGGCGGAGAAAATCCTGCAAAAGCTGACAAGTATGGATTTAGCACAGATCAACTACTATTGGTTTAAGCATGGGGAAGTGGACGGAGTCCTTTGCCTGATTTCCAGGACAGGTTATACCGGGGAAGACGGCTTTGAAATTTACCTGCCTCCCGAGCATGCTCCCCGGATGTGGGAAAGAATTCTCGAGGTTGGAGGGTCGGAGGGAGTTCAGCCCATTGGTCTGGGCGCCCGGGATACTCTCCGTTTTGAAGCCAGGCTGCCTTTATACGGCAATGAACTGGGGCCGGATATCACACCTTTGGAGGCCGGGCTAGGGTTTTTTGTCAAGCTGGAGAAGGATAACTTTATCGGTAAAGAGGCGTTATCAGCCCAGAAGGAAAAGGGAGTGCCGAGAAAGTTGGTAGGCCTGGAAATGATCGAACGGGGCATAGCCCGCTCCCATTATCCCCTTCAGAAAGAGGGTAAAGAAATCGGCTTTATTACTTCAGGTTCTTTTTCACCTACTTTAAACAAAAACATTGCCCTTGGCTTGATTCCCCCGGAGTATGCTCAAATAGGGGAAACCTTGGATGTGATCATTCGTGGGAAAGCCGTTAAAGCCCGGATTATTCCTTCACTGTTCTACAAACGGCAGGGGTAAAGCGGTGCGAAAATCGTCCTCGCCGGGCAAGGCAGGTTTTAAGTGCTGCAGAGCACTGGGGATGTTAAAAAACACGATTAAATGGGGTTAGGGACCTGTTCCTTTTCCCCGCAAAATAAGGAGGATGATAGTATGAATCCAGTAGAATTAAAGTACAGCAAATCTCATGAGTGGGCTAAGGTCGAAGGAAATACTGTGACTTTGGGGATTACGGCTCACGCTCAGGACAGCTTAGGAGATGTGGTCTTTGTGGAGCTGCCTGATAACGATACCACGGTGGTGGCCGGGGAGGCCTTTGGAACCGTTGAATCCGTCAAGGCCGTGTCGGATATGATTGCTCCGGTCAGCGGCAAGGTTATCGATTATAATCAAGAGGTGCTGGATTCTCCGGAACTTCTCAATGATGATCCTTATGGTGAGGGATGGCTGATTAAGGTGGAAGTGGATGATCTGACGGTATTGGATGAACTCTTATCAGCCGCGGAATATGAGGCGTTTCTTGCGGAGGAGGGCCAATAAATGAATTATGTGCCGAACACGGTGGACCAGCAGGAACAGATCCTCACCCGGATTGGCGTGGGCTCCCTTGAAGAGCTTTTTGCGGATATCCCGGAAAGCGTTCGGCGCCAGGCCCAATTGAAGATTCGGGAAGGGCTGTCTGAGCTGGAACTGGTAAAATATATGGGCAGGCTGGCTGCAGAGAATAAAACGGTGGAAGAGTATACCTCTTATCTGGGAGCGGGGGCTTATGAGCATTTTATCCCCAGCTATGTGGATCAGCTCTTGCTGCGCTCGGAGTTCTATACGGCCTATACCCCTTATCAACCGGAGATCAGCCAAGGGACCTTGCAGGCCATCTATGAGTTCCAGACCCTTGTCTGTGAGCTGACCGGAATGGACGGGGCCAATGCTTCCATGTATGATGGGGCATCGGCCCTCGCCGAAGCAGCTTTAATGAGCTGTGACGCCACCCGGAGAAAGAAAGTCCTGGTGCCTCAAACGATTCATCCGGAATACCGGGAGGTCCTCCGGACCTATCTGCTTCCCCGGGGGGTGGAAATCCTGGAGATCCCTTATCAGGAGGGAGCTGTAGACTCTGAGGCTTTAGAAAAAGCATTGAATACCGAGGTGGCGGCGGTTCTGATCCAAAGCCCTAATTTCTTCGGTATGATCGAAAAAGCTGTAGAGATCGGCCAAATGGCTCATGCCAAGGGCGGACTGCTGGTGATGGCGGTTAATCCGGTGTCTTTGGGATTGCTTAAATCTCCCGGGGAGCTGGGGGCGGATATCGTGGTCGGCGAGGGTCAGCCCTTTGGCAATCCCCTGAACTTCGGCGGTCCCTATCTGGGGTTTCTGGCTTGCCGGGAAAAATATGTACGCCGGATGCCGGGGCGGATCGTAGGCGCCACCAAAGATAAAAACGGCAAGAAGGGCTATGTGCTCACTCTGCAAGCCCGGGAACAGCATATCCGCCGGGAAAAGGCAGCCTCCAATATCTGTTCTAACGAGGCCCTTTGTGCCCTGGCTTTTACCATTCATCTCTCGGGATTGGGAAAACGGGGATTAAAGGAGATGGCCAGGCTTAATCTGCAGAAGGCCCATTACGGGGCTGAGGAGATTGGCAAGCTTCCCGGCATGAGCCTTGCTTTCCAAGGTCCTTTCTTCCATGAATTTGTGATCAAGACTGAGGTCAGTCCCCGCAAAATCAATGAAGCTCTTTTAAGCCATAAGATCATCGGCGGTCTGGAGCTTTCCCGCTTCTACCCTGAGCTGGATCAGCATCTTCTCTTCTGCGTAACGGAAACCAAGACCAAGGAAGATATTGACAGGCTGGTGGCCGGAATGGGGGAGATAAAATGAGAGCCTTGGAACCGCTGATTTTTGAACTAAGCAGGGAAGGGAGAACAGGGGTAAGCCTGCCCTCCTGCGATGTGCCGGAAATTCCTCTCGAGGATCTGATTCCTCAAGAGTTTTTAAGAGATAAGGAACCTGAACTGCCGGAAGTTTCCGAGGTGGATGTGGTCCGTCACTTCACCCGGCTCTCTTCCTTCAATCATGGAGTGGATACGGGTTTCTATCCTTTAGGCTCCTGCACCATGAAATATAACCCTAAGGTTAATGAGAAACTGGCCCGCTTGCCGGGCTTCAGTCAGATTCATCCCTATCAGCCGGAAGAATTAACTCAGGGTGCCCTGGGTTTGATGGTTGAACTCCAGGAGGAACTTGCCGAGATTACCGGCATGGATGCCTTTACATTACAGCCCGCTGCCGGTGCCCATGGGGAGATGACCGGGATTCTGATCATCAAGGCCTACCATGACCACCGTCAGGATGTTAAGCGCAGGAAGGTTATTGTTCCCGATTCCGCTCATGGGACCAACCCGGCCACAGGGGCCATGGCCGGCTATGACATTGTTCAGGTGCCCAGCAATGAGCGGGGAGGGGTGGACATCGAGGCCTTGCGCCAGGTGGCCAATGATGAAGTGGCTGCCTTGATGCTGACCAACCCTAACACTCTGGGATTATTTGATGAAAACATCCTGGAAATCGCTGAAATCATCCACTCTGTGGGGGGCCTGATCTATTATGATGGAGCCAACGCCAATGCCATTATGGGAATAGCCCGCCCCGGGGATATGGGCTTTGATGTGGTGCATCTTAATCTGCACAAGACCTTCTCCACTCCCCATGGCGGCGGGGGCCCAGGGTCAGGCCCGGTAGGGGTGAAGGAATTCCTCGCTCCCTATCTGCCTAAACCCGTGGCAATCCGGACCCCTGAGGGCCGTTACTCATGGGATGAGGACCGTCCGCTCTCCATTGGCCGGGTAAGAGCTTTTCAGGCTAATTTCGGAGTCCTGGTAAAGGCCTATGCCTATATCCGGGCCTTAGGCGGAGAAGGGCTGAAAGCCGCCTCTCAAAATGCCGTCCTCAACGCCAACTTCCTGATGAGCATCCTGAAAGAGCATTATCACCTGCCCTATGACCGGGTGTGCATGCATGAGTTTATCATCACTCCCAAAAATCTCAAGAACTATGGCATCCATACCTTGGATATTGCCAAGCGGCTTCTGGATTATGGCTACCATCCCCCGACGATCTACTTCCCCCTCATTGTGGAAGAGGCCATGATGATCGAGCCTACAGAGACTGAGAGCCTGGAAACTCTGGAGCAATTTGCCCGAGTGATGATCCAAATCGCTGAAGAAGTGAAGCAGGACGCGGAAATGGTGAAAAATGCCCCCCATGATACCCTGGTAACCCGTTTGGATGAAACAGGGGCTGCCCGCAAACCCGATCTGCGCTGGCGGAAACCGCAGTAAGGGCTTTGTCGCCATAGCAGCAGCCATTAGTGAGTAATCAGAAGGCTATGATTAGTAAAAAGATCTCCCTGCCGTTTTTTTGGCGGGAGATCTTTCGATACTTTTTTGGGGGCATCTTCAAGGCCTCTCTTAGCTCCCATAGCCTTTCCCAAGACACCCGACCATGCCGCTTAAGCGGCGTCGGTAAAGACGGAAAAAGCTGCTTGGATCGGTAACTTATCCTACAAAACCTTGCATGCACAAACCCGAAAAGCAGCCCAAGGATTTTGCTTTATGAAAGGAAGCGAATTTAAGCGAGCGGAAACAAAACTTCGCGAAAAGCATGCAGCGGAGAAAGGTTGGAAACAGGACGTTTCCAACCCGCCATTGAGCAGGAGCGATTTGGCGGGGTACCTTTCGGAGCGGAGGGCTTGAGCGGTAGTTTTGTCCGCGCAGCTTATGGAGCGACTGGTGTAAAGCAAAATCCTGGAGACTCGGCTTTCGCCTCTCTTCCAGAACAACATGTAATGCCCCAAGCAGCTTTAGGAAAGGCTAAGAAAACCCTTTAAAAAACCCTTAAGCCAAAGTAACAATTTTCAGATACAGATTTTTGCCGAATTGTGGAGTATAATTAATCAATGTGCATACGAGAAGCTTGCAAAATCTAAACCAGGAGGTTATTATAATGCAAACCTTTAAAGTTCCCGTAGGAATTTCCAATCGCCATGTTCATCTCTCTGAAGAACATATTGAAATTTTATTTGGTGCCGGACATCAGTTGACCCGGACCAAGGATTTATCCCAGCCCGGTCAATTCGCCTGTGAAGAAACGGTAACCCTGGTGGGGCCAAAGGGCACCATGGCCAATATCCGGGTGCTGGGACCTGCCCGCAAAGCAACCCAGGTGGAATTGGCAGCCACGGACACCTTTAAGCTTGGCGTCAAACCCCCGGTCCGGGATTCGGGAGATCTTTCCGAAACGCCTGGTTTGGAGCTGGTTGGCCCTGCCGGAAAAGTGCAGATCGAAGCCGGAACCATTATTGCTGCCCGCCATATTCATATGACTCCGCAAGATGCTGAAAAATACGGTTTAAAAGATGGAGATCATGTCAAGGTCCAAGTCACCGGGCCACGGGCCGGGGTCTTTGAACGGGTATTGATTCGGGTAAACCCCAATTATGCGCTGGATATGCATGTGGATACGGACGAAGGCAATGCCTTTGGTTTAAAAAATGGGGATTTGCTGGACGTTATTATCGAGTAAGAACTCACTCGGCATCCCCATTGGTAATGAGGCAATAGGGATGCTGTACGTATACTATTCGAATGAGAACAACGCTAATAAAATAAACCTGTCACAGGAAGAGGAGTTTCTTGTCCTGGGACGGGTTTTTTTACAATAAAACGCTATGCGTTCCGGTGGTCGTGTATGAAGCGGAAATAGAAAATCCTTTGCTTGCGAACCGCCGCCCGGAGGGAAAATTGTTTTGCTGATCACGTACGGCGAGGAGCTGGTGAAGAGGTGCTGCACGCATCTTTACCGGCTCGGGGGATGACGGACATTCGTTTTTTTTACAACATGAAATCTGCATACATCATCGCCGTCGGCCAGCGTTTGGGTGCGAATCAGATTCGCTCCCATTTGGTCATAGGTAATAAAATCAATGTTACAGATATATTTTACGAGAGCAAAGCAGTCTTCGCGTTTTCCAAGCTCGCATATGGCGCACTGACGAAACGTGGTGATGTGCTCGTCCGGACCTTTTATTTCATGTGTAAAGACCCAATCCGTACTGTATTCCCGTTTCTGCGAACGCTCCGCGGCGATGGTTTTTTGGCGCATCATTTTTTCGGAAAAGGCATCCTTTTGGGAATAGGATTTGAGCAAGAACGGTGTATGTGCCGCATGATCTGTCATTTCCCCGAACATTTGCTCGCTGATGGTGCCGTTCGCTGCCTTATAAACCGCAAAAAACATCGCAGCCATGATAAGACCTGAGCGGAAAATGTTATCCTTACCGCCCACCGAAGGGGTTCTGAGCAGCATTTCCCGATATTCCTTCTTCGCTTTTCTGCGGATCAAAGCTGTTTTTTCTTTTCCCAGGATGCCGGTAAGATAGCCGAAAACCCTTTTACTAAACATAAGAAACAAAATTCTTGCCTGCATATCATAGGTGAAGGTTTCTTTCATTGCCGTTCCTCTCCTCATCTCACGTTAATGAAGCGCCAGTCCGTTGACAAAAATCTTTCCTTTGCGCTCCCTGCCGGAAAGCTTGTCGCCGGCTTCCCCCGGCAGGGCCTGACATAGGACAGAATGCTCCCTATGACACCTTTTTTTTATTTATTCTCCTCCTTGGGGGGAGTTTTAGTTAGTGAATGCTAACTTTTATGTTAAAAAATTTTGGCATGTTCGGTCTCGTGCTTTAAGGTTCAAAACCCTAAAACAGCTTGCCAGTTAAAAAATTTAGTAATGATGCGGCAATGGTGCAGCGCTTTTTCTTTGGAAAAATCATGGATAATCGTTTCGAACAGGGTGGACCAATATGCCGTCAGGAGGATGTGGAGCTCATCTTCGTCAATGCGGTTTTTTGTAAGCCCCCGGGCAAAGGCTTTTTCCACAAAGGCCAGGGTATGTTTGGTGTTCTCAGCTACAAAATCATTCAAAAAATTCGCATATACGGAGCCTGCGGAGCAGCACAAAAGAAGCTTAAAGCCGTCGTATCTGGAGTAAAGAAACTCGATCCATCTTTGGTGGGTTGCTTCCGACATATCCCACACCGCCTGCATTTCTGCCCGTTCCAGGTGCTCATAATTACTCTGTTCCACGGCTTCGCTTAAGGCGTTGATGTCCTTCAGAGTAGGTTCCAGTACGGCCGCGAACAATTCCTCCTTTCCGGAAAATCTTTTGTACAGAGCGCCGGTGGTGACGCCGGCTTTTTGGCATATTTCCCGCAAGGAAGCCTCGGCAAATCCCTTTTGCAAAAACTCTTCTTTGGCGCTGACCAATATCTTAGGATCAATGCTGCAATTGGGTAATGACATGACATCCCTCCCACGTAGATAACCGTGTTATCGATAACGATGTTATCAGTATAATGCAATCCTTTTTTCCTGTCAAGATATACGCCTGTTTCTGCAATTGCCGCCGAGCGGGTTGGGGTGAAATATCCTTGTCTGATTCGACCTTTTGTTAGGCATGACCATATAGACAACAAGTGGGTCGACAGTGTCGACCTGGCGAAGTAACAAAGTGTGCGAAAGCAGTCTTTGGGGACTTTCTTTACGATAAGTCTGAAAAGTGAAGATTGGTTTAGGCTAAGAAAATAGTGTATTATATAAGAGATTAACATATAAGAGATTTAACAATTAAAGCGTCAGTAAGACGAGGGATTCTATGGATAAGGGGGATGGCAATGCCCAAAGAAGAAAAGCTCAAAGTCGCCGTGGTGGGAGGAGGAGCCGCCGGTCTTTTGGCAGCGGTGATCGCCAGGCGGGAAGGGGCAGAGGTTAGGATATTGGAAAGGAATCAACGGGTCGGCAAGAAAATCCTGACCACAGGCAATGGGCGCTGTAACCTGACGAATACGGATTTGCATCTATCCCATTACCATGGCCAAAATCCTAAATTTGCTTATAGCGCTTTACAAGCTTTTGATAATCACCGGGCCATCGACTTTTTTGAGGAGCTGGGTATCACTCATAAAGTTGAAGAAGAAGGCAAAGTCTTTCCTTTTTCCAATCAAGCCTCCAGTGTCCTGGATGTTCTGCGTTATGAAGTGGAGCGCTTGGGGATCGAGACGATCCTCGAAGCGGAAGTGAAAGAGATTCGTAAAGTGAGCCAAGGCTTTGATTTGGCGGCAAAGGATGGCAAGAAGTATTTTGCCCATCGCGTTATTCTGGCTGCCGGAGGTAAGGCCGCTCCTAATCTGGGTGCCAATGGCAGTGGGTATGCATTGGCCGAAAAACTGGGACATCACCTGGTGGAACCCTTCCCGGCTTTGGTCCAGCTGAAGCTGGAGTCGCCCTTCCTCAAACAGATTAAAGGCATCAAATTCGATGGCGGGGCGGAAGTGCTGGTCAAGGGAAAAACTTTGGCCAAAGCCCAAGGGGAAATCTTATTTACGGAGTATGGGATTTCCGGTCCGCCGATTTTCCAATTAAGCCGGACGGCTGCCGAAAAACTGCGGATGAAGGATGAGGTTTGGCTTAAGGTGGTGTTGCTCCCCACTTGGCCCAGGGAAAAGCTGGAGGGGTATCTAAGCAAGCGCTGGGAGGAGGCTCCGGAAAAGAGCGTGCATTTCAGCTTTGTGGGCTTTATCAATAAGCAGTTAGTTCCCGTGCTCCTCAAACAGTCCGGCCTTGAAGAGATCAATAAGCCGGTCTCTGCTTTGACCGCCCGGGAAAAGGCCGGAATTCTGAACCTGCTTCAAGACTGGCGCTTCCAGGTCATCGGCACCAACAGCTGGACAGCTGCTCAGGTCACGGCCGGAGGCATTGATGTTCGTGATATCAACCCCAGGACCATGGAATCTCTGCTGGTGCCGGGACTTTATTTTGCCGGTGAGATCCTGGATATTGACGGAGACTGCGGAGGCTATAACCTGCAATGGGCCTGGTCCTCAGGCTATGTGGCGGGCAAGAGTGCTGCCGACGGATAATGAAATGATTAGAGAGGCGGTGTGGAAAGATGATTTTAAAATCCATTGCCAATCCTGATGTTTATAAATTTATGGATACAGATCAAGAGCCGGTCTATCATGGTGCCTGTCAGGGCTGGTATCCTACCATTTGGCAGCGCCGAGCCGGCTGCGGACCCTGTACTGCCGCCAATATTATGTATTATCTTACTCATGGCCGGCTTGCGCCTGGAGAGGGTTTTCGGAGCCGCGGGGAATGGATTACCTTAATGGAAGAGTTGTGGAAGTATGTTACCCCCTCCCTCAAAGGGGTCAATAAGCTGAGCATGCTTTATGAACCATTGGCAGCGTTTGCCCGGACCAAGGATATCTCTCTTGAATATCACCTTTGTGAGGTGCCTGAGGAGGTTCACCGCCGGCCATCCTTAGGGGAGGTTGTGGATTTTTTAGCTGAAGCCCTGGACCAGGATGCCCCTATTGCTTTTCTTAACTGGTGCAATGGGGAGGTAAAAAACCTGGACCGCTGGCACTGGGTCAATATCATTCAGCTGGATTTCGATGAGGAAAAGCAGAAAGCCTATGGAACGATCCTGGATGAAGGCAGACTAAAGAAGATCGATCTGGCATTATGGCTTAAAACCAGCACATTGGGCGGGGGATTTGTTTATTTCACGCCGGTGGGGAGCGTTTAAGCTCCTTTTTCTCTGATTTCTTTCTTTATCCCTGTTTGAGAAATGGATATAATAAGGCTATTAGGTTGTCTTTTGATGCTGATACGAGAAGGTATCAGTGAAAAGATTGAGGAACTATAACGAGAGATATAATGAGAAGTGTAATGAGAAATATAATAAGAACTTAATGAGGAGAGAGCTATGAGCAGTGACTTCACTTCCCGACCGCCCCAAAAACACCATTGGAAGATATGGTGGGAATTAATTCGTCCCCATACCTTGACGGCCGCCACAGTTCCGGTTCTGCTGGGATCGGTTCTGGCCTTGCTGGAGGGGAAGACCCATCTGCTGCTTTTTGCCGCTATGATGATCGCCAGCCTGCTCATTCAGGCGGCAACCAATCTTTTTAATGAATACTACGATTATAAGCGGGGATTGGATACGGAGAAATCGGTGGGCATTGGCGGCGGCATTGTGCGTCATGGTATGGCTCCCCGCCTGATTATGACCCTTGCTCTGAGTATGTATGCGATCTCGGTACTGCTGGGCGTCTATATCTGTGCTTCTTCCTCCTGGTGGCTGGCAGCGGTAGGGTCCCTGTGCATGCTGATGGGCTATCTTTATACCGGCGGTCCTTATCCTATTTCCTATACTCCCTTGGGAGAGCTGTTTTCCGGTTTGTTTATGGGCTTCCTGATCATCCTGATCGCCTTTTTCATTCAGACCGGTTATGTCTCAACTACTGCTGTTTTAGTGGCGGTTCCCAGCGGTATTTTAGTAGGGCTGATCAATCTAAGCAATAATTTGCGGGACCGGGATGGGGATAAGGCCAACGGACGTAAAACCATTCCTGTTTTATTGGGACCGGAAAAGACCATCGTATTTATGGGGATGATGTTTGCCGTTGCTTATCTCTGGATCGTGGGGCTGGTGATGGCCCGGCTTGTTACCCCCTGGGCTCTTTTGGCCTTGCTGAGCATACCCAAAGCGAGGCAAGCGACAAAAGGCTTTGTAGGGAAGGTAGAACCCATTACCATGATGCCGGCTATGAAAGCGACCGGACAGACCAATACCTTTTTTGGTTTGCTGCTGGCTCTGGGGCTGTTGGTGGGGTATTTTCTCTAATGTACGGACTTTAAAGAAGAGAGCAACCCGCCTGAGGCGGGTTTTCTTTATTTTTATGCTAAAGCAGTTCTTAGCGAATCTTCAGGTTGGGCGCAGGCTTAATGAGGGATTGGTAAGAGAGGGAGGGAAAAGATAGTGATGGTGCCGGAACAAAAAATAGGTATTTTTTCCTGGTTTGGGTTTGTCCTACCCTTCGGGGAGAGAATCTCATTAATACAGGAAGCGGGGTTTACAGGGACTTCCCTTTGGTGGGAAGATGAAGAGGAACCTTTTCCTATGCCCAAGGAAAGGATGCCGGCCTTAGTGCGGGAAAAAGGGTTAATTCTGGAGAACATTCATGTACCCTGGTGTGATGCCAATGCCCTATGGTCGGATGATCAAGCTTTGCGCCGAGAGATCATCGCCAGGCATAAGCAATGGATAGAAGATTGCGCACGGTTTGAAATTCCTTTGCTGGTCATGCATTTATGCGATGGGGAAAACCCGCCGGAGCCCAATGAGTACGGGGTGGCAAGTATGGGGGAGCTGGCCAGGGCGGCTGAGGAGCAGGGGGTCAGGATTGCCGTGGAAAATACCCGCCGCAGGGACAGTGTGGACTATGTGCTTCAACATATTGCCTCCCGGGCCTTGGGTTTTTGCTTTGACAGCTCTCACCACAGGCTGACGGATCAGGAGGACTTTCAACTGCTCAGAACCTGGGGCGACCGCCTGATGACCACTCATCTTTCCGACAATGACGGGTTGAAGGACCGGCATTGGCTGCCCGGCCATGGTGTGATCGATTGGGTTAAAGTTGCCGAGGCCTTCCCCAGGCTGTATAAGGATTTTCTCACCTTGGAGGTCTATCCTACTCCCTCGGAAGCAGAAGGGACTCCTGAGGAATTTCTGGAGAGGGCTTATGAAAGAATCAGCGGAATCAGAACATTGAGCGAGCAGGCCCAAAAGTCCGCCCAAGGCATGGTCTGAGCCTAAAGATGTTGCAGTGTGCAAGCAGTGCTGTCAGATGATCAGCCTTAAGCATGGTGTTTGGAAAGGAAGGGAAAAAGGATATGAAGAAACGCGACATTAAAAAAATGATCCGGGGACAGAGAGCGACAGACGGAGCGGGTGTCCGGCTGGTCCGCGTCCTTGGGCGCCGGGATGTGGAGGATTTTGATCCCTTTCTGATGCTGGATTCCTTTGACTCGACGGATCCCGAAGATTATGTGGCAGGGTTTCCTATGCATCCGCACCGGGGGATAGAAACCATCACCTATTTGATTGCAGGGGAAATCGACCATGAAGACAGCCTGGGCAACAAGGATACCATTCATGCCGGTGAAAGCCAGTGGATGACCGCCGGCAGCGGCATTATGCATCAGGAAATGCCCCGGGAATCGGCTTGGATGCTGGGTTTTCAACTGTGGCTGAATATGCCCCGTGGGGAAAAAATGGCCCCGCCCGCCTATTTGTCCATTACCCAAGACAAGATAGGCAAAGCGGCCAAAGAGGGCGCGGAGATTCGTATCCTGTCGGGGCGGCTCGGCGAAACGGCAGGCGTGACCACCAAGCATATTCCGGCCACCATCTATGATGTTTCTCTTGTTCAGGGAGGAGAGGTCGAGATTCCCACCCATCCGGAGGAAAATGTGTTTGTCTTTTTGATCGAGGGGGATGCCTTGATCAACGGGGAGCTGATTGCCGCCAAAACGGCGGTATTGTTTGGGGAGGGGGAGTATATTTCTGTAGCCGCTCCTCCGGGACTTGAGCTGAGATTTGCTTTTTTTGCGGCCAAACCTCTGGGAGAGCCCATCGCCTGGGGAGGACCGATTGTGATGAATACCCGGGAGGAATTGGAGCACGCTTTTGCGGAGTTAAGGGAAGGGACGTTTATTAAGCATAAATAAAGGGAATCGTCCATCTGCGTCCAGTTTATTCGCGAAAGGCAAAAGCCGGTGAACTATAGAGTTTGCCGGCTTTTTCCCTATCCGGATGTCATGCCCGAGCGCGGTAGGATATTAAAATAATTCAAGAGAAATCCTTTTCTGGGCAGAATTCAGGGTAATTTATTTTCACCTGGGGAAAACTGATGTTGAAATCATGGCGAGGTGAAGACAGTTGACGGCCTCCAAAAAGAAAGTTAGACATGCAAAAGAAGATCCAGAACGCATTGGCCAAGGGACCGATGAAGCCCGGCTGCCCAATAATGAGCCGCTGGATTGGGACGAGCTGCGGGATAAGGTAACGGAACTTTATCTGGTACTGGAAAGGATCAATCTCACCGAATATATTGCCTATCTCAACAACCCCCGGCGGCTGCTTTGGCTTAATTTTGGCGTGGGGCTGGTTAAAGGCTTGGGAGGTGCCATCGGGGCTACTCTCTTGCTGGGCCTGCTGGTGATGTTTTTGAGGCGTCTGGTTTTACTTAACCTTCCGGTGATCGGCGGAGTCATCGGCGAAATCGTCAAGCTCGTCAATGCCCATAATGGATATTAGACAAGGAGGAGACTTAGCATGGATACCAGTAAATACGCCCGGCTTATTGAACAATTGAAGAAAGATAAAGAGGAGGCTTGGGCAACAGCTCAGGGACTGATTACGGGAGATATGAGAGAATCCATCGCCGAACTTTCCTTAATCGACAACCATCCCGCGGATATTGCCACTGAGGTTTATGAGCGTTCCCGGGATGTGGCCATCCACGACCGGCTTCACCACCGCATCCAAGCTATTGACTCCGCCCTTCAGCGTTATGAGGAGGGAAAGTACGGCCTCTGTGAGCATTGTCAAAAAGAGATTCCCCTGGGAAGGCTTGAAGCGTTGCCCTTCACTACTGTCTGCACGGAATGCAGCCGTCTTGAGGAAATGGAAGAACAGCATTCCCTGCATCGGGACTCTGTGGAAGAAGAGATTCTGGACATGCCTTTCGCCAGGACCTTTAATGATGGCAAGGATCAGGTGGGCTTTGATGGGGAAGATTCCTGGCAAGCTGTGGCCCGTTTCGGCACCTCGGATACCCTGCAGGATTTAGGAACCAATCATGATTTGAGTGATCCGAACAGCTTTTATGAGCACGGGGATGAAGTCATCGGTGCCGTGCAAGCTGTGGAAACCATCGAAGTGGAACTGGAGCCTGGGCATGCCAATACAGTGTATTATGGGAAAAAGCACGGCCGGACATAGAATGGTCACGATTGCCCCACCCTACCCTCCTATGATAATATAGACTGAGCAAATAGAAGTTCTGGGAGGGTAATCGCTTGCTGATATGGATAACGATTGGGATTGTTTGGGCCATTGACCGTGTACTGAAGGTTTTAATTCAGGGGAACTTTGTCGTGGGGGAATCGGTCCCTGTTATCCCTGACTTTTTTCACTTGACGTATGTTCTGAATCCGGGAGCCGCTTTTGGCTTACTGCCGGGCCGGACCTGGATTTTTATCCCTGCAGCCATTATTGTCTGTGCCGGGATCATTTATGCCCAATTCAAAATACCCCGGCAAGAATGGTTGATGCGTCTGACCCTGGGGTTAATCGGCGGAGGTGCTTTGGGTAATCTTTATGACCGTTTGTTCATCGGTAAGGTCGTGGATTATCTTGATTTTCAAATCTGGCCCTTCGTCTTTAATTTCGCCGACAGCGCTATTGTCGTCGGTGTGGGGCTATTGATGATCTTGATGCTGCTTGAGGATCGCAAGGAGCGCAAAACAGAGTAAATTGAGGGAATACGGGAGCGAACAGGGGATAATTATGGATTGGGAAGGGTTGAATACCGGATTGGAAGCTGAAGAGCTGGAACTGGAACTGGAGTTGGAGAACGGGGATAGAGAACATCAGGAAGCGGAACAGAAGATGGAGTTCCGGCTTGCTGAAGGAACCCGCTTGGATGTGGGGGTTACGGAAAGGGTAGGCAAAAGCCGGTCTTTCATCCAGGGATTGATCGAGGAAGGCCATGTCTTGGTCAATGGGGCCGCCAGAAAAGCCAATTATAAAGTGCGGGCCATGGATCAGATTGCGGTGGTGATTCCTCCTCCCAGGGAATTGAAGGTGGAGGCAGAGAATATCCCTTTGGAAATCCTCTATGAGGATGAGGACGTCCTGGTCGTAAACAAGTCTCAGGGGATGGTGGTTCATCCGGCCCCAGGGGCCTGGACGAAGACCCTGGTGAATGCCCTGCTTTACCATTGCCGGAATCTCTCGGGAATTAATGGGGTATTGCGCCCCGGCATTGTCCATCGTATTGATAAGGATACCTCGGGGCTCTTGGTCGTGGCCAAAAATGACCTGGCCCATCAAGGTTTAGCGGAGCAGATCAAAGCCCACAGTATGGCCAGACGCTATCTGGCTATAGTGCATGGAGTGGTGTTCGAGCCCTCGGGTACGGTGGAAGCTCCCATCGGCAGAGATCCTGCCGATCGTAAAAAAATGGCGGTGGTTTTTCAGAATGCCAAAGAGGCTGTGACTCATTATGAAGTCCTGGAGAGGTTTCGGGATTTTACCTTGCTTGAAGCCCGGCTGGAAACAGGCAGGACTCATCAGATTCGGGTCCATATGGCTTATCTTAAGCATCCTGTGCTGGGAGATCCTCTTTATGGACCAAGGAAGAATCCCTTCGGCCTGCAGGGGCAGATGCTTCATGCCCAACTTTTAGGGTTTCAGCATCCGCGCAGCGGGGAGTATATGGAGTTCAGCGCCCCGGCTTCCGGGATGTTTCAAAAGGTTCTGGAGGAGATTCGCCGGGATGATCTGGAATGAGGTGCTTGGGCCGGGGGCAGGGTGATTGGAATAGGGTGAGGATAGATGACGGAGATAAACAGCCAAAACATCAGGTTGTTTCGCTTATATACCCATCATCTGGATATGCGGCGTGACAAGAATGGCATCCCCGCAATTGCAGGTGCTTGTGGGATGCAAAACACTCCGCCCGGTGCGTGGGAAACTGCTTTGTTTAACCGCATTTCCGATTGCAGCCTTGGGGAGATGAACGGGCTTCTTTATACGGAAAAATCCCTCTTACAGGCGTGGAGCTTTCGTGGTGCGCCTGTGGTGTTCCCTGCCGGGGAAAGCGACGTATTTCTGTCCGCCCTCGTTCCTGAGGACAGTGAGGATTGGATTTATACTCGTGGAATTTCGGGGGCACTCGACTTTTTACAAATGCCTTTTGATGAATTACTGGGCAAGCTAAAACAGGTTATGCCACTGTTGGATGACCAAACAATAGAAAGCAAAAGCACCCTTGACCAGACATTAGCGGCAGGGATGCTGCCGCTTTTGCCTTTTGAAAAACGGGATTTGTGGAACAGCCCTTCCATGTACGGAGCACCCGACCGGCAGACCGTTGGCGGGGCTGTGGTGTCTTTCCTGCTGCGGCCATGTGCCTTTTTGGGGTTGGTGGTATTCGGGGAACGCATTGGCATCAGTCCTACTTTTACCTCCTACAAGGGCTGGCTGGGGCAGACGCTTAACCCTGGCGGGGACGCGGTAAAAAAGCTGATGCGGAAGTTTCTGCACTGTTATGGTCCCACCACCCCTCACGCTTTGGCGAGCTGGCTGGGCTGTTCGGAAAAACAAGCACGGCGCATGTGGGAAGCTGTTTCCGATGAGCTGGAGCCGGTCAGTGTATGTGGAAAGAAAGCCTTTATTCTGTCTGAGGATAAAGATTTGCTGTGTTCTCCACCTTCTCCGCAAAGAGAATGGCTCCTTCTCGGTGGGCATGATCCGTATCTTGACCAGCGTGACCGGCATATCTTGCTGGATGATCAGGCCCTTCATAAGCAGGTTTGGAAAACAGTAACCAATCCAGGGGCTATTTTGCAGTCTGGTGAAATCGTTGGTATTTGGACGAGCAAAAAGAAGAGCAAAGGCATAGAAGTCAAAATGATCTTGTGGAAGGATCGGTCTGCCGAAAAACAAAAGATCTATGACTTGGTCGAAGAATACGCCGTTTTCCGGCAAGAAAAACTGCTGAAAATTGAGCAATAGCTTTCATTTATGGAGTGTGTTGGTTTAAAGCAATCAATTGCCTGGAATATTAAATATTACGCCAATTCATTGAGACATTGACATTGGACAAAATCTAAGCTAGACTAAATTCAATGAAGCCTTTAAAAAGGTCCCGTGAGACACAGAAGGCAGGAAGAAGTAGGGTAAACTGTCTGCTGTGGCGGACAGTTTTTTATATGCCGAAAGGAGTGCAAACCCTTGGAAGGAATCACAAAGAGCAAGATCCTTGATGCGGATGGAATTCGTCGGGCGATCACCCGGATAGCTCATGAAATTGTGGAAAAAAACAAAGGGACCGACGGAGTGGTTTTAGTGGGAATCCGCCGGCGGGGTGTTCCTCTGGCTGAGCGGATTCAACGGCGGATCGAGGAATTTGAAGGGGTTAAGCTTCCTTTGGGAATTCTGGATATCACCTTATATCGGGATGATTTAAGCCTGATTGATGTGCAGCCTGTGGTTCATCAGACCGAAGTGCCCTTTACTATCGAGGGAAAAACAGTGGTCCTGGTGGATGACGTTCTCTACACGGGACGTACAGCCCGGGCGGCCCTGGATGCCACCATGGACTTAGGGCGGGCGGAAAAAATACAGCTGGCCGTTCTCGTGGACCGGGGACATCGGGAACTCCCGATTCGCGCGGACTATGTGGGGAAAAACCTGCCTACCTCAAGGCGTGAGATTGTCTCCGTCTGCATTAAGGAGATTGATGAGACGGAAGAGGTCCTTTTGTTGGAGCGAGTGGATAAGTAAATCCCGGCTCTACGGATATGTATAATGATGAGTGAATTGAACTTCATAAACACCCTTTAAGTGCTTTCCAGAGAGTGAGCCAAGGGTAGAGAATACAGGATCTTTGTATCCTTATATCCTCTTGCCTTTGGCAAGGGGATTTTTTGTTATCAGGAAGTATAAGAACCACCGATTCGTTAAAGGTAATAAAAGAAAAAAGATAAGGGGAGAAGCATATGGGCTGGTCACGTAAAGATTTACTGCATATTGAAGATTTGCCTGCCAAGGAAATTCAACTCATCCTCAATACAGCCAAACCGATGAAAGAAATCATGTCCCGGGCAGTCAAGAAACTGCCCACCTTCCGGGGGAAATCGGTTTACAACCTGTTTTTTGAATCCTCGACCCGCACCCGGACTTCCTTCGAGACGGCGGCGAAGATTCTCGGTGCCGATACCTCCAGCCTGGCGGTGGCCCAAAGCAGTCTCAATAAAGGAGAGACCCTGCTGGATACAGTGAGGACCTTGCAAGCCATGAAACCGGATCTTGTGGTCATCCGTCACTCCAGTTCCGGTGCCGCCCAGTTTCTGGCCAAAGAGCTCAAGGCCGGTGTGATCAATGCCGGGGATGGCCAGCATGAACATCCCACCCAAGCCCTGCTGGATTTGTATACCATGCAGGAGCGCCTGGGCAGTGTGGAAGGGCGTAAAATTCTCCTGGTGGGGGATATCCTCCATTCCCGGGTAGCCCGCAGCAATGTCTGGGCTTTGAAGAACTTAGGCGCGGAAGTGGTTCTGGTGGGGCCCCCCACCTTGCTGCCTCCTGAAATCAAATCCTGGGGAGTGAAAACGACCTTTAATCTGGATGAAGAACTGCCCGGAAGCGATGTGATTATGGCGCTGCGCCTGCAGCTGGAACGCCAGCAGTCGGGACTTTTGCCCAGCTTGCGGGAATACTCTCAGCTCTATGGGATTACGGCCGAACGGGTCAAGAAGACAGGCAAACAGACCCTAATCATGCATCCCGGTCCTGTGAACCGGGGCGTGGAGATCGAGAGCAGCATTGCCAATTCCAGTCAATCGGTGATTGAAGAACAGGTAACCAATGGGGTTGCGGTGAGAATGGCCATTATGTATTTATTATTAGGAGGAGGAACCGCTCATGTGGTGGATTAAAAATGCTCAGGTCGTTGACCCGGCTCAGGGACTTTCCGGTGTCTATGATGTTCTGATTGGAGAAGGAAAAGTTCTGCAGCTGAAAAAAGGACTTACCGAAGCTGAAGTCAAAGGGGAATGTGGAGAAACAGGGTGGCAGGAGATTGACGCCGCAGGAAGCTATCTTTTCCCCGGATTGATCGATGTTCACACTCATTTGCGGGAACCGGGCCGGGAGGATAAGGAAGATATCGCCAGCGGTTCCCGGGCAGCCGTCCGGGGCGGATTTACCACGATTTTAGCCATGCCCAATACCACGCCCATTCTGGACCAAAAAGCCCTTGTCGAATATGTAGTGAACCAAGGAAAGAAAGTTGGTTTAGCCAAAGTACATCCCATCGCCGCCATCACCAAGGGTCAGGCGGGAAAAGAACTGGTGGAGATGGTGGAACTGGCTGCCGCAGGAGCGGCGGGCTTTTCCGATGATGGCAGAGGAGTTCAGCAGGGGGAAATGATGCGCCTGGCTCTGGAGTATGCCAAACTGACCTCCTGCCCGGTGATCAGCCATTGTGAAGATGAGAGCCTGGCCCATAAGGGAGTAATGCACCGGGGAATCGTCAGCACCCGTCTGGGCTTAAAAGGAATCCCCAGTAGCTCGGAAAGCGTCATGGTGGCCCGGGATATTCTCCTTGCTGAAGAGAGCGGCGGCAAACTCCATCTGGCCCATATCTCCGCTAAGGAAAGTGTGGCCCTGATTCGTGAAGGGAAAAAGCGGGGGGTGGATGTGACTGCCGAAGTGAATCCTCATCATCTGCTCTTTACCGACGAGGCTGTGGCCCGGACTCCTTATGGAACATCCTATAAAGTCAATCCTCCCCTGCGCAGGGAAGAGGACCGGCAGGCCTTGATTGAGGGCTTGCTGGACGGGACCCTTGATATGCTGGCCACCGACCATGCCCCCCATACCTGGGAAGAGAAGACCAATCCCTTTGATCAGGCTCCTTTCGGAATTTCCGGTCTGGAGACCGCTTTAGCCGCAGTCTGGCAAGAGCTGGTGACCACCGGCATTCTGCCCATAGAGCTCCTGATTAAGGCCTGGAGCATGAATCCTGCCCAGCGTTTCCAGCTGCCGGGAGGAACCTTAAAAGTCGGCGGGCCGGCGGATCTGATTCTTTTTGACCCTGAGCACACAGAGCTCATCGATACGGAGTACCTGGCCTCCAAAGGCAAGAACACCCCATTTCTGGGACAAAGACTGCAAGGATTCCCTGTCAAAGTCTGGGTGGATGGCCGCCTGGTTCATGAAATTTAAGGAGGGCTAAGCATGGCGTTTCTCGTATTGCAGGACGGTACAGCTTTTGAAGGAGAAAGGTTTGGAGCCTGGCCGGAAGATAAAGAACAAAAAGTTCAAGCCGGGGAGGTGGTGTTCAACACCTCCATGTCGGGATATCAGGAAATGATTACCGACCTTTCCTACACAGGTCAGATTCTGGTCCTGACCCATCCCCAAATCGGCAATTACGGCTGGCATGATGAAGAAAATGAGGCGGATAAAATTCTGCTCAGAGGGCTGGTGGTGCGGGAGCTTTCCCAGGGAGAAGGCAGTGCCCACGGGGATCGTTCTCTGGAAGAGTTTTGCAGGCTGCATAACATCTGGGGATTGAAAGGAATCGATACCCGGGCCTTGACCCGCCATATCCGCAACCAGGGCACCCTGCCGGGAGTCTTTGCCCAGACCCTGGAACAAGGAAAAAAGTATTGGCAAGAGTACGCCGACATTTCCTCGGCTGCGGAAAAAGAGCCCCATTGGGTTTATCAGGCTACAGTCAAAGAGAGTTATGAAATTCCGGGGAGCGGTCCTTATGTGGCGGTCCTTGATTGCGGAGCGAAGCGCAATATTCTCCGCGCCCTGCAGCAAAGAGGATTAAGAATCAGAGTGTTCCCTGCGTGGAGCAGTGCGGAAGAGATTTTAGCCTCTTCCCCCAAGGGAGTGTTCATCAGCAATGGACCTGGGGACCCCAGCGGACTGCCCGAGCTGATTGAGACGGTCCGGACACTGCTGCCCCAGCTGCCGATCATGGGGATTTGCCTGGGTCATCAAATTCTGGCCCTGGCCGCCGGGGGAAAAACCTATAAACTCCCCTTCGGTCATCGGGGAGGGAATCATCCCGTCCAGGATCTGCGCACAGGTCAAACCACCATGACGGCGCAGAATCACGGCTATGCCGTTGCCGAAGAGTCTATGGCCGGAACAGGATTTCAAATTATATTGCGCAATTTAAATGATGGCACGGTGGAAGGAATGGAGCATACTCAGTATCCCGTTTACTCCGTTCAGTATCACCCGGAGGGAGCGCCGGGTCCGGAAGAGAACGGGATGCTCTTTGAAGGATTTTTTGCCGCGATAGGTGCCGGAGCAGCCGGCTGAACAGGGGACAGCCTATCCCCTGAGAAAGAGATAACCAAGGGAAAGCCGGGAAAACAGGAGGAATATATGAACGCAGAGAACGGAAACAGGAACACGAAGAAATGGAATAAAGTGCTGGTGATCGGTTCCGGTCCTATCGTCATCGGGCAAGCGGCGGAATTCGATTATGCGGGAACCCAGGCTTGCCGGGCCTTGCAGGAAGAAGGGGTGGAGGTGGTTCTGGTCAATTCCAACCCGGCCACCATCATGACGGACCAGGAAGTGGCGGATCGGATCTATATCGAACCCCTGACGGTGGAATTTCTGGAGAGAATTATTGAAAGAGAACGGCCTGACGGCATCATCGCCACCATGGGGGGGCAAACCGGCCTGAACCTGGCTTTTCAGCTGGCGGAAAAGGGAATTCTCCAGCGCTGCGGCGTTCAGCTGATGGGAACTTCGCTGGATAGCATCACCAAGGCAGAGGATCGGGAACATTTCCGGAGCCTGATGAGAGAGCTTGGAGAGCCGGTTCCTCCCAGCGTTATCGTATCGGATCTTGAAGAGGCCCTCAGTTTTGGCGAGGAGATCGGATACCCCGTGATTGTCCGCCCTGCCTATACCTTGGGAGGCACAGGAGGGGGCATCGCTCATAACCGGGAGCAGCTCAAGGAAATCGCCAAAAGCGGCTTGCAGGCCAGCCTTATCGATCAGATTCTGGTGGAAAAAAGCGTGGCGGGCTGGAAGGAAATCGAATATGAAGTGTTGAGAGATAGTCAGGGGAATTGCATCACCATCTGCAACATGGAGAATATGGACCCGGTAGGGGTGCATACGGGGGACAGTATGGTTGTGGCTCCTTGCCAGACCCTGACGGATCGGGAAGTTCAAGCCCTGCGCACCTCCTCCCGCAAAATCGTGGCGGCTTTAGGTATTGAAGGAGGATGCAATGTCCAATATGCCTTGCATCCGGAACGGCTGGAGTATGTGGTCATTGAAGTGAATCCTCGGCTGAGCCGCTCCAGCGCCCTGGCTTCCAAAGCTACGGGCTACCCCATTGCCAAAGTGGCCGCCAAGATCGCTTTAGGATACACTCTTCCGGAGCTGACCAATGCCGTCACCGGCAAAACCAGCGCCTGTTTTGAACCGGCTCTGGACTATGTGGTGGTTAAAATCCCCCGCTGGCCTTTTGATAAATTCTCCGATGCGGACCGCCGTCTGGGAACCCAGATGAAGGCGACGGGGGAAGTCATGGGCCTGGGCCGGAATCTGGAGACCGCTCTGCAAAAGGCTGTCCGTTCTTTGGAAATCAAAGCCTTTGGTCTGCTGCTCCCCGAATTCCAGGAGCTTACCGATGAAGAGATTCTGGAGCGCTGCCAAAAGCCTGATGATCAATTGCTGTTTATTCTCGCCGAGGGGTTGCGAAGAGGGTTGAGCCTTGAACAGATTCAGAAGGCCAGCAGCTGGAACCCTTATTTCCTTACAGCCATTGAACGGATTGTCAGGATGAGTGAAACCCTGCAATTCTCTCCCTGGAATGGGGAGCTTTTGTTAAAAGCCAAAAGAATGGGCTTTGCAGATCGGGAGCTGGCCCGCCTCTGGCAGACCACGGAAAAAGAAATATATGCTTACCGGCAGGAAAAAGGTTTGCAGCCGGTTTTCAAGATGGTGGATACTTGTGCCGGCGAGTTTGAGGCCTTGACCCCTTATTTCTACTCCAGCTATGACCAGGAGGATGAAGGAATACCCACCCAGAGGCGCAAGGTGGTAGTCCTGGGCTCCGGTCCTATCCGGATTGGCCAAGGGATTGAATTCGACTATTGCTCCGTTCACTCCGTTCTGGCTTTGAAAAAAGCCGGTGTGGAAACCATCATTATCAATAATAATCCGGAGACCGTCTCCACGGATTTTGACACCGCAGACCGTCTCTATTTTGAGCCTTTAACCTTGGAGGATGTCTCAGCTGTCCTGGAGCGGGAGCAGCCGGAGGGTGTGATTGTCCAGTTCGGCGGTCAAACGGCCATCGGTCTGGCCAAGCCCTTAGCTGAAAGAGGATATAACATCCTGGGCACCGGCATTGAGGATATCGACCGGGCTGAGGAACGGGGGCAATTTGATGAAGTGCTCCATACCATCGGCGCCAAGCGGCCTAAGGGAGGCCAGGCCTCTTCCCTGGCGGAAGCGGTTGAAGTGGCAGCCCGCATCGGCTATCCTCTGATGATCCGTCCTTCCTTTGTCTTGGGAGGCCGGGCCATGGAGATTGTTTACTCAGCCTCAGAACTGGAAAACGTGGTGAACCGGGCCATGGCCGATTTCCCGGGCCAGGAGCTATGGATGGATCAGTACCTGGTGGGCAAGGAGGTGGAGGTGGATGCCATCTCCGACGGCAAGAATGTCAGCCTGCCCGGAATTATGGAGCATCTGGAGCGGGCCGGAGTTCACTCTGGAGACTCCATCGCCGTCTACCCTCCCCAGACTTTGTCCGAACCTTTAATCCAGCGGATTACCCTGCTGACTACGGAAATCGCCCGGGCTTTAAATGTGATTGGCCTGCTTAACATTCAATACGTCATCTTTCAGGATGAAGTGTATGTGATTGAGGTTAACCCCCGCTCCAGCCGTACGGTTCCCTTTATCAGCAAAGTGACCGGACTGTCTATCGTGGATTATGCCACCGAGGTCATTCTCGGGAAGACTTTGACGGAATTGGAACTGCCCTTAGGCTTGTGGCCTCTCCCGGAACGGGTGGCTGTAAAGGTCCCTGTGTTTTCCTTTTCCAAACTCCATCGGGTGGAACCCTCCCTGGGTCCGGAGATGAAGTCCACCGGAGAAGTGATGGGAGTGGACCGGACTTATGAAAAAGCTCTCTACAAAGCCCTCCTGGCGGGAGGATTCAATATGTCCGCCCACGGCAGCCTCTTGGTGACCTTAGCGGATCGGGATAAGGCAGAGGGGATACCCTTGGTCAAGAAATTTGCCGACCTGGGCTTCCGCATCTTAGCCACGGAAGGAACGGCTAAAACCCTCCGGGAAGAAGGAATTCAGGTTGCGCCGGTGGCCAAGCTCCATCAGGGGTCCACGGAAATTACCGATGCTATCCGGCAGGGTGTGATTCAATGTGTCCTCAACACTACCACTCACAACAAAAAGCAGGAAAGCGACGGCTTCGCCATTCGCCGCACAGCGGTAGAGCAAGGGATTCCCTGCTTCACCAGCCTGGACACCGCTTCCGCCTGGGTTCATGTGCTGATGTCGTTTTTGCCCAGCCTGATGTCTCTTAAGTAAGAAAGAGAAGATTAGATCGGATAAATAAAACGCCGGAAAGGACGGGATGGAAATGCTGGATAAGGCTGAAGTCGTTTCTCACCAAATCATGGGTGATCCCCGCTATAAAATCATGAAGTTGGTTCTCCGGACCGAGATTGCCCGGGAAGGGCAGCCGGGGCAATTCGTTCATGTGCAGGTCTCCACGGGAATAGATCCTCTTTTGCGCCGCCCCATCAGCATTGCGGATATTGACCGGGAAGGCGGGGAACTCACCCTGCTTTATCGGATTAAAGGCAAAGGCACGGAAGTGTTAGCCAAGGTCAAGGCGGGGGAAAGCTTAAGTCTGATGGGCCCCCTGGGCCATGGCTTTACCCTGCCTGAGCAGGGAGAACTTATCCTCGTTGCGGGGGGAATCGGTGCTTTTCCCCTCCTTCCTTTAGCCAAGGCGGCCCGTGCGAAAGATATTCCTGTACGTTTGTATTGGGGCGGGGAAGATGAAGACTTCTTTGCTGCTGCCGGGCTGGGGCTTTGGCAGGATGCCGGTATCCCGGTTTTCCTGAGTTCCATGGACGGAAGTATCGGGGCCAAAGGCAATGTTTTGGACCTTATTCGCGAAAATTCCCCTGATTCAATGGCTGCCCAAGGGCCGGGATGTTCAGTGGCGGTCTGTGGCCCTCAGGTGATGATGAAGGCTGTCAGCGAGCACTTTCTGCAAACCGGGGCCTCTGTGGAGGTTTCTCTGGAAGAACGGATGGGCTGCGCGGTGGGAGCCTGCTTAGGTTGCGTGTGCACCTTAAAGGATGAAAACAGCGGTAGGATTTACAGGGGAAAAGTATGTCAGGACGGACCGGTCTTCCAAGGGAAGGAGGTGCTCTGGGATTATGAACAGTGAAAAGAGCGGAGATAACGCCATGAAGAAGGTTAATCTGGAAGTGAATCTAGGACCATTAACTTTGAGAAATCCTGTGCTCACCTGCTCAGGCACTTATGGCTTCGGAGAAGAGTATGCTCCCTATTGCCCGGTTGAGAAATTGGGCGGAATTACTCTCAAAGGGCTTACCCCGGAGCCACGCCTAGGGAATCCTTTGCCGCGTCTGGCCGAGACTCCGGCAGGAATGCTCAATTCGGTTGGTCTGGAAAACCCCGGTCTTGAGGAGTTTCTTCATTCCTATCTCCCCAGGGTGCGGGAGCTGCCGACTACGGTCATTGCCAATATCTCCGGATTTTCCTTACAGGATTATGAGACTATGGCCAGTGCTCTTCAATCCGGCTCGGGAATTCATGCCCTGGAAGTCAATATCTCCTGCCCTAATGTCAAGCATGGGGGAATGCATTTCGGCACCCATCCGGACAGTGCGGAAGAAGTAATTGCCTTGGTCAGGGGAAAGACGGACCTCCCCGTGATTGCCAAGCTGTCCCCCAATGTCACGGATATTGTGGCGATGGCCAAAGCAGTGGAGCGGGGAGGCGCAGATATCATATCCATGATCAATACTTTGCTGGGGATGAGCATCGATATTGAAAAACGTCAACCCCTTTTAGCCAATAAGATGGGTGGTCTGTCAGGACCGGCCATTCGTCCGGTGGCGGTACGGATGGTGTGGCAGGTGGCCCAGGCTGTAAAAGTCCCCATCATCGGTATGGGGGGAATTCTCACTTGGCAGGATGCCGTGGAATTCATGCTGGCCGGAGCCAAAGCAGTCAGCATCGGCACCGGGAATTTTGTCAACCCTCTCGCTCCCCTGGAGGTCATAGAGGGGATCGAGGAGTATTGCCGCCGTCAGGGCTTTGCCTCTGTGGAGGAGATAGTGGGACTGGCTTTGTAGGTTGTGGGTCCGGATATAACCTTTGCCTGCTGTAGTGCAGTTGGTGCTGGCGGAGGATGAAAGCGGCTGTCAGCGGTGTGGCGGACGAGCATTTTCGGAGAATATCGCCTTTTGGGAGTAGCGAAAAGGGTAGACTTGGCGGAAAGAAAGGAAGATGGCGATGGAGCTGGAAAGAACAGTGTCGGAGAACAATAAAAAGGTCATGGTGGCTATGGATGTGAATAGCCGGGAGAAGGCTTTAGCCCTGGCTGACCAACTTCAGGGGAGCGGCTGCTGGCTTAAAGTGGGGATGGAGCTCTATAATGCTGCAGGTGCCGGCATTATCCGAGAACTGAAGGACAAAGGGTTCCCCATCTTCCTGGACCTGAAGCTTCATGATATCCCCAATACGGTGGAAAGTGCGGTACGGGTTCTGGCCGGATATGGCGCCGATGTGCTCACTATTCACTGCAGCGGCGGTCATGATATGATGGCCCGGGCGGTCCAGGCTACCCATGAAGTGAAAAAGCAAAAGAATGCTGAGGAGCGGATGAAGATTATCGGCATCACGGTACTGACCAGCCTTGATGAAGAGAGGCTGCAGCAGGATCTGGGAGTGGGCAGAACCCTGCCGGAGCAGGTGGTTGCCCTGGCCGAACTGGGTCAAAAGGCAGGTATTGACGGGGTGGTGGCCTCGGCTCAAGAAAGCGCCATCCTCCGCCGGCATGTAGGACCGGATTTTGTGGTCATTACGCCGGGGATTCGCCCCAAAGGCAGTGAAACCCATGATCAAGCCCGTACACTTACTCCCAAAGAAGCCCTGGAAGCGGGGAGCTCTTATCTGGTGGTAGGCAGACCCATTACCCAGGCGGCCAATCCAAGGCAGGCTTTGGAGCAGCTTTGGGATTAAGAACGAGCATAAAGTGCATCGATTGGAAAGGAGTCTGGAATTTATGACAGTATCTAATAAATCCTTATCCCCTGAAGAGGTTTTAAACATATTCAAAGAAAGTGAAGCTTTATTGGAAGGGCATTTCCGGCTGACCTCAGGGAGACATAGCCGCCAATATATGCAATGCGCCAAAGTTTTGCAATATCCCCATCATGCAGCCCGCTTGGGAGAAGCTTTAGCGGAATCCTTCCGGGGCCAGGGGATTGACCTGGTGATCGGGCCGGCCATGGGGGGAATCTTAGTCGCTCATGAAGTCGGCAAGGCTTTAGGAACCAAAGCCATTTTCACCGAGCGGGAGAATGGAGAAATGAAGCTGCGACGGGGCTTTGAACTCCAACCTGGCCAAAAGGTCCTGGTGGTGGAAGATGTGATCACTACCGGGGGTTCGGTCCGGGAGGTTATAGAGGTGGTCAAAGCCTATGGGGCGGAACCTGTGGGAGTAGGGGTGCTGGTGAACCGGAGCGGCGGGAAAGCTGATTTTGGTGTGCCTCTGGCTTCGTTGTTGGAGATAGAGATTGAATCATTTGACCCTGAAAGCTGCCCTCTTTGTGCTGAAGGGATTCCGGCTGTTAAGCCGGGAAGCCGGGCTGTGCCGACGGGGGAGTAAGGGCTTTTCTTATGCCGCAGTAGTTCTTGTGTGGAGTATGCTTGATGCTGAGCGATTGGAATTGGCTGAGGTATGTAGATAGAGAATAGATGCTCCCGTTAGGGTGACAGGTTTTTTATGGCCTGTCTGCCTTAACGGGAGCATGTTTTTTAGTACGTCCGATGGAAGGAGTTCTTAAAATGCTATCTTTCAGGAAAGAGGAGTGAAGGCTCCGGTGTCTAATAGTTATATAAAGGGATTTGGAGAGATACATTTGAAGTTGTTTATAGAGGCAGTATTATTGCAATATCATGCGGTAATTCTTTTGGGGTGGCAGAAAAGGCGTATTGATGTTGCGGTAAAATGACGTTATACGACATATCGTGTAAGGGTCGCGCCGTCCTTGGCGCGATGAAAATGGAGTTTTAAAGTTATATATAAAAGGAAGAGGATGAGCTATTGGAACTGTATAAGCTGTATTTTAAACGAGTCCCAATGAAGGGATTTTACCTAGCTTGTGAAATAGCTAAAAGGGCGTTCAAATATACGATTTTGGAAAATCTGTTCCCTGATGACGATAGTGAAAACCATGAGGTTATTTTTACGGAAGAACAAATTCATGAGATGGAGCTACTTCTTGGATGTTATAGTAACTTCCCAAATCGGCAAACCTTATCTGGAATAGATATATTTAATATGGATATTCGAAAGATCGAGGGTTTTTGCTTCTATGACGGAAATCTAAGTTTACATAATTTTGGGGGAGCTAATAGGATGCCAGGATATATCCATTCTGAAAGCCTAGAAATTGCTCACTTTTATAATGTTCAAACAAAAATGCTCTTTGAAGAAGAACATGAACAGTGCCGAGAAGTTATTGGGATTTTGAAAGAGCGTCTTAGCTTTGCTACGGATGCAGAGTTGGCCAAGTTTTTACGGCATGAATATATGATTCCAATGCAGCGTGAATATAGAAAATGCACAAGTTACCTTTCTAACATTAAAATGAAACATACTCTTCAACGGCTCATAGGGGAAGGCTATAATCTTAATATGAGTGACAGCAACTACTGGCTTCTGAGTGAGGTTTTTAAGAAAGAACGGAAAAAAATTCGCGAAGAATTGGATTTACTCTATGAGGGCTTGCTCATTACACGGAATTTACCGAAACAATGGAAAAGTGAGTTTGAATTGTACAAATTGGTAAAGAAACATTTTGAAGATGCCCGATTCCAATATTCACCGGACTGGCTTTCTCCCCAGCGTTATGATATCTTCATACCCTCTCTAAACATTGCGATTGAGTATCAGGGCATCCAGCACTTCCAGTCAGTTGACTTTTTCGGAGGTGAAGAAGGGTATCAACACAGATTAGCTCTCGATGAAAAGAAAAAACTCAAATCAAAGAGCAATGGAATCAAGATCATTGAATGGCTTTTTACGGAATCTATAAGCAAAATGGTGCTCGATGGAAAGATAAAACAGGTTCTAGATACTTATTGAAGATTTTGATGATATATGCAAATATATAATCAAAATCATTATATGTGTTGCAGTATTCTTTTGCGATTTATTTGTTTACTTGTAATTTATAGGCAGCACCGTCCTTGGCGCTGTTTGAGTCACGGGGCACGATACGTCCTATAAGGGCATGTTCTCAAAATCTGAGAAGATATGAATGTAGTAACCAGACTTCAAGAACACGCAGAACGTTATATGATAGATGGTGCAAAAGCCGGTTTTCTATGGTCGGAGTTGTTTGTGAAAGAGAGGTTAATCGATGTTTTTCATCTCTGCTGATCCAAAAGGCAAAGTATATCATGATCTAATTGACCTAGCGTTTGAATGCTGTGATGAGTTTATATTAGTTTTAAGACAAGATATGTATGTATCACAAAATGCAAAAAATGTTTTAGAAAGATTGTCACCCTCACTTATAGAAGTTAAGGAACAATATGAATGGCCAGGGACATTATTAGGTGGTGGAAGGCCTGCATTGGTTTATTACTTTAGGACCGATAAACAGGCAAAGCGAATTATAAAAAAGGCTTCGAATTCGTTACATTCTTGGGTACAGCCAGCTTTACCAGAAGATTTGTCTTTTAGGAAAGGAGAAGTTCTTTGGTTAGTAAATACTTCTCATGAAGCATCAAGCTCTTTGATAATAAATAATAAAGATGATGTTGATAAGTTTCTTAATATTAGGAACTTAGAATCTATAGAATATCATAAAAAATAACGGGTACTGGACAGATGATTAGATTCAAGGGCTGCCTTCCTTGGTAGCTCTGAGTCATGGGGCACCATCCATCACATAACAGAGGAGTCCCGCAACTGGAGGATGATAGTATGGTTGGGACGCTGCGGGACTCCTCAGGACGTTAAATGAAATTGGTTGCAAAGAATTTGCTGTCATGGCGCGGAGTGACTTAAAGATGTACTTTTAAGATATAACAATTACATGTATAATTTGGTAGAATAAGTTTAACAATAACTTTTGATGATATGATTTATAAATTTAAGGGTAGGTAAAAAAATGAGTAAAAATTACTTTTATTCACAGGTAGAAATAAATGAAGAGAATGCTTTATTAATTGAAGCACTTAGAACATTCGCCAATGATAACTCCATTCAAACGTATGCTATTCTAGAACCACTCGGCGAGGAAAAGTATAATTATGATTATAAGAATGTAGTTAATGTTCTTATTCCCGGCTATAAAATACTTATTGTCAATGTTGGTAAAAGTAACGACGAAAAATTCGAATACTTTTGCGAAGATTTTATTGAAGATTTAAGTCACCTTTCTGACAAGTTTACATATAAGGACAAAATTGGTAGGCCGAGGGATTGGAAGCGTAACCAAATAGAGTTAATAAACTATGAAAACTTCGATGCCGAGGATTTCATAGAAAAGATTAATATTTATAAACTATCAAATCCAGTTCAAAAGAGAATTTCTGAATTATTAATTTCTTTATTAATTGGAAGTATTAACCCAATTGTAAATATCGGAATAGATGAACCTGAAAATATTTTGGATAAAGTTAAACAAAAGATAGTTTTATTTGATAGTGATCAAACACGTTTCATCTTTGAAAAAGTTAATGAACGAAGGATTGTTATTCAAGGATTAGCTGGTACGGGTAAAACAGAGTTGTTATTGCATAAACTAAAAGAATTATATGTTAGGGAAAGCAAGTCAAAAATTTCATTTACTTGTCATAGTAAAACTTTATCTAGCAACCTAAGAATGCGAGTACCTCAATTCTTCACATTTATGAGGGTAGAGGAACAAATTCAATGGAATGAGAGATTATGGGTTCACGGAAGTTGGGGATCTCAAAACTATCCCCATTCTGGGCTTTATGCGCTTATCTGTAATAGATATGGTATACCATTTCAACGTTATTCTAGAGGAAAGACATTTGCCGGAATTTGCGCAGATGCAGTAAAATTCTTGAAGCAAAGAAAAGTAAATGGAGATCTCGAACCGTATTTTGATTACATACTAATTGATGAAAGCCAAGACTTTACTGAAGAGTTTTTTGAATTGTGCGAAATGGTAACAAAAAAGGCTGTTTATATAGCTGGGGATATATTTCAAAATATATTTGATAATGATTATTCAAAGGTGGATCCTGATTTTCTTCTGAACAAATGCTATAGAACTGATCCTAGAACATTGATGTTCTCACATGCAATAGGGTTAGCTCTATTTGAAAGGCCAGTAGTTAATTGGTTAAGTGATAGAGAGTGGGAGGCATGTGGATATCAGATAAGAAAGAACAATGATAATTATAGATTAACTCGAGAAAAAATAAGACGATTTGAGGATATAGAAGATATGCAAGAAATAAAGCCTGTTGAACTATATTGTGTAGAATATGACAATATCTTAAATAAAATTATAAGTTTAATAGGTGAGATTAAAGCAAAACATTCTACAGTTAAGCCTGATGATATTGCAATTGTTTTTGTCGATGATAGTAATAGCATTTACAGAATGATTGATGTTTTGGGCGTATTAATTAGAAATGAATTTAACTGGGAGATAAATAGAGGTTATGACAATAAAGGACAGATTGAGGATACCTTATTTATAAGTAATAGAAATAATATTAAAGGATTAGAATTCCCTTTCTTAATATGTGTTGTAACTAATGAGATTGAAAAAAATATTAAGTCTAGAAATACTCTTTATATGACTTTAACCAGGTCATTTATCTCATCTTATTTAGTTATGTCTACTTATAATTCTGATTTGTTCGAAATTTGGAATCCACAATTAGAAGGGATTATTAAAGATAATAGTTTATCTATAGTTAGACCTGAACCTGAAGATATAATGTCTAAGGAACAATTACAAATTAATGATCCAACATATAAAACTTATCAAGAAATTGTGGAAGAACTGTTCTTAGAGTTTAAAATCCCTATTAAAAAGAGAGAGAAAATGCTAAAGATTTTAGATGCATATGCAACAGATGATTCTGAAATTTTAGAAGAAGGATTAATAAGAATGATTATAGAGAAGAACTTGGAGCTTATAAATGGAAAAGATAATTGAATTCAATATAAATCAAAAGATTTTCGATTTAATTCGTCGAAGAATTAAAACCAAAAGTCAATTAATTGAACTCTTAATTGAAGTGAGTTCATTAATTATTGTAAATATACCTTTAAGAGATAATGGTTTTGGCAAAATATCTATTAATTTGGACAATATGAAAAGATGTTTTTTTAGCATTCAAAATTCAGATTCTTATATTTGTAAGCATTTCACATTTAATTTTCCATTTAGAATATCTGAGGAAAATGGTATTTATCAACTTGAAACATTTAATGGTGGAATAATGATAAAGAGTTCACATATAGCAATTTTAAGATCTATTTGTTCTAACGGTGCATTTGATGAACGAGAATGTAGGCATGGACTTTTATTAGATTTTTCTCAGTTAATAGAATTGACACTGATAGATTTAAATTTAGATATTAAATCTTATGAGAGAGATCTAAATCAGATTTTAATGGAGCTGTTTACATTTGAGCCAAGTTATATCCGTTATGATTATGATGAGAAAAATGAAGACGGGAAAATTCATCCTCTTAATCACTTAGATATATTTTATTCACAAAGTACTTCATTTAAGTTAGGTTGTGAAAGGTTAGAATTAAAAGAATTCATGGATATATTGAATACAGGTACTGAATGTTCATATATAAAATAGGTAGCTTAAGCTGTTTAATAATAAATTTAGAAGGTTAGAAAATATTTAAAGATGATTAAAGAGTCGCCGTTTATGGCGACTTCTGAGTATGGGGGCGCCCAACCTCGAACATAAGGAGATAAGATGTCAAATATCATTGAGATAAGCGATTTTTCATTGCCCAATTTGGATGTCTTTGCTCGCCTGACGGAAACGCAGCTGCGCAACCGCTTGGAGCCGGAGATGGGCATCTTTATTGCGGAGAGTACCAAGGTAATTGGACTTGCCCTCGACGCGGGATGCGAGCCTATTTCACTTTTGATGGAGCGCAAATATATTGCAGGGCAGGCGCGCGGTATAATCACCCGCTGCGGAGATATCCCCGTCTATACTGCCGATAGAAACCTGCTGGCAGGGCTGACTGGCTTTCAGTTGACCCGCGGTGTGCTGTGTGCCATGCGGCGCCCTCATTTACCCAGCGTTGAGGAGGTATGTGCCGATGCAAGTCGGGTGGCTGTGCTTGAAGGGATTGCGGATTCCACCAACATGGGAGCCATTTTTCGCTCGGCTGCGGCTCTAGGCATCGATGCCGTGCTGCTTACCCCTTCATGCTGTGACCCATTGTGCCGGCGTGGGGTGAGGGTGAGCATGGGTACCATCTTTCAAGTGCCATGGGCTCGTATTGGCAGCGAGCTCTCCCAGTGGCCGCAGCAGGGCATGAAGATTCTGCGCAAGTTGGGCTTTAAGACAGTTGCCATGGCTTTAAATGATAAGGCTGTCAGCATAGACGATTCCCAGCTCATGGCAGAAGAAAAACTTGCTATCGTATTGGGTTCAGAAGGTAATGGACTGGCGCCCGGCACGATTGCTGACTGCGATTACACCGCGTGCATCCCTATGTCCCATAACGTGGACTCTTTGAACGTTGCTGCAGCCAGCGCCGTGGCTTTTTGGCAGCTCAGGGTGCGGTAGGGCAATTAAGAGTCAGGATGCCTTCAAAAGAAGAGCTGCAACTGTGCAAAGGAGAAGGGCTGTCCGAAATAGGTACGCGCGTACTTATTTCGGACAGCCCTTTTTGAGGATGAGGGGTGTGGCCTCAAAAAGAAATAGGACCCCAAGAAAAAGAGGTCTAAAGATTGCATTTTCCCTTAAAAAAGCTATAATTAGGACTAGGTGGAAATTAAAAAGTCGCCGTGACCTAAGAGTGTTAGAGCACCCTCAGGCACGAGCAGGTGGTACCAGCACCTACACGTAACAGTCTAGCTGTCCACGACGACATTCTTATTATACAATGGGGCTCCTTTCTGCACAAGCGAAGCACCTGTGCCGGAAGATGGAGTGGGTATAATGAGATATTGGCTGTCGGCAGAAGAGACTGTGCGGCTTCACGCAACAGGGGATACAGCCTATTCCTGACCCAGGGAGCGGAAGGGGAGTGTTCGCAGACTGATGATGCGGAGCTCTTGTCTGTTCACAGCCGGTTTGTTTCCGGTTGATTGGGGCTGGGTGTTAGGATTTCAGCAGATAACGAAGCATAGCGCATGTGTAGGGTGAAAAAACCTCGCATGCGCTTTTTAATTTCCCCTATCAAAGCAGACGGCAGGACCGGGCATGATCCCGGCTGCCCTGCCGCTGCTTGACGTAGGGGGTAATAGAGGAACATGACGGATTATAAAAGGATGTATTTTCAATTGGCGGCTAAAGTCGCCGATGCCATGGATATCCTGCTTAAAGCACAACAGGAGGGCGAGAAGGAATTCATGGATGGAGAGAGTCTTTCGGAGGGGAAAGTCATGGTCATTCCAGAAGAGCGCGGTGAGTGTGACTAAGGAGGTTTGTCCCCAAATGCGACAACGTTGTCGCATTTGGGGACATGTTTATTGAGCTTGCTTTGTGGGTGTAGGGCTGCCACGAGTGCACCAGTTTTTTTAGGAGCCTTTTTTAAAAAAGGAGTGAGGACTTCGGTGTCAAATAGTCTACGTATGGGTGAACGGGGGAATTAGCTTTAGGGTCGTCTTTTTTGCAGCTATAAATTCACAGTTGTAACAAAGAAAAGGGGGGAGCCACAGTGAAAGGCATGATACAGTCTTTTCGAGAAATGACTATCATTGGCAGAGTAGGGGTATTGGTGGGGATAGTTGCTTCTGTAAGCGGGATTGCTTTAAGTGTGATACTTTGTTTATTTAATCCATATGTTGGCGGTACCGCTAAGGAAACAATACCAGTAGCCCTTTTTGGCCTTGGACTACCGGCGCTTATGGTAGGTGTTGCCTCACTGTATGGGATGTTTTGGTTGAGCTGTGTTGCGTTTATTTATTCCCTGCCCCTTAGTTTGTACTTAGCAGGAACCCCTGGTCTATTCAGGTTTTTTCTGCCGGTTTCAATAGGCTATTTGATATTGGCTATTACGTTAAGGGTTGATCAGAAACTAAGGAACGTAAGGCATTGAAAGCAGCAGGTTGGAGCGAAACTCTTTTGTATCCGCTCCAGTTCAGCTATTATAAAATTAAAATCCAATTCAGGGATTTTTTTGATGAAGCCATCTGCGTTGATTAATTGGCTTAGGTCTGATTTCATTAAAGGAATCAGCTTATAGCCTTGTACCCAGGAAGGTTTGGTTAAAAACATTGGCGATGACATTATTCTTCTTCAACAATATAACGGTGATCTTTATTGCTCTTGTCAAATAACAACTTCCCATTCTTAATGGCAAGAGGCTTTACAGTGGCCTTTTCTAACTGTTTAGGAGTTAAGGATAATTTCTTATAGCCCTGTTCTTTGGTAACGGCACTCAATGTTTCCTCCTCCTTAGGTTCAAAATGATTTCCTTCATTGTTCATCATATCACCTTCTAAACAACCGTCCAATAAGTAGTATGCCCATGATTTGCCACTTAGAAGATTTAAAATAGGTGCGTCCATGAGCGGATTAGGAATTGGTGTGATTTTTACACGTTTGTAGGATTTTGTGGCTAACTCGCCACTGACTAAACTAATAGGAAGGTGAAATTGTGGATATGAAAGATGAACAGGATAAGCATGAGAAACATAAAAGAGAAGAATATGAGAAACATCCCATGATAAATTTTGTGGATTCAGTAAACCGTTCATAGTTTGGCGACTTAAGGGGATTAACTCAGGGTGGTTGCCTTAGGATACTGTGGGAATGGCGAAAACGTTAAAAAAACAGAGACCCCAATAAATGAGATCTGCTACTTAGGAAATCGCTCTTTTAGCCAATGTGACAGTTCGAGGATATAGGTATCTAAGGCCTTGCCGGTTAATTGGGAACATGATATTTGAATAGCCTTAGCATAGGCTTCATCGTCGTCAACATTATCTGAGTATCCATTGATTTTAAGTAAGATTGAGGCAGCATAAAAGCCAACTCGTTTATTACCATCCACAAAGCAATGATTTTTTGTTAGGAAATACCAGAGCATTGCCGCCTTTTCATAGACTGTAGGATATTTTTCATGATCAAAATGGGGATATTGTTGGTCAAGGATACTCCTGATTTTTGACAAAAATCTTTATATAACTCAAGGCTCCCGCCAAAGGATTTGATGGCTTCTTCGTGAATTGCAAGGATATCCTCTATATAGAGGAGTTCTATATCATGCATATTTACTCGGCTAATTTCTTAAGGAGCTTGGAATGATCTGAAGTAACTTCCTTAAGTGCTTTAGCAACTTGTCGCTTATGCTCATTAGAAGAGTTTGGTTGTGCGCTGTCTTTAGGTTCTTTTGGAATAGCCATATCAACATCCCCCTCAGCCTTAGCCTTATCTTTATCCATAGTGTACCACCCTTCGTGATTTAGAACAATTGTTAGTACTATTATTATTCAAATTGAAGAGATATAGTCTTAAGACTATAAAGGGGCGAGGGAATACTTCAGCTAACACGTCCATTGCCGCAACTTAGAAAATATGAATGTAAGGTGGAGGTGATCATTGGATGAGACGGGTGCGATACCAGGTCGCGTGTAGCATGGATGGCTATATCGCGGCACCGAACGATGGTTTTGATTGGATTACCCCAGAGCCCTCGTTCGATTTTGAGGCGCTGTATGCGCAATTTGACACGTTGCTGATGGGGCGACGCACGTATGAGATCGTACGCGCAACGGGCGAGAGCTTTCGCGGAAAGCAAGTGATCGTGGCCTCACGGTCGCTTCGGCCAGTGGACCATCCTGATGTTGAGATCGTGAGCGAGGGACTTGAAGCACGAGTCCGAGAGCTTCGTGGGCAACCTGGTCGAGATATCTGGCTCTACGGCGGAGGGAATCTCTTCTCCCAACTTCTCGCCTGGAATCTGGTTGATACATTCGAACCGGCAATTATACCGATTCTTCTGGGAGGTGGGGTGCAGTTGCTCCCTCCACACGGGATACGTCGGTGTTTGGAGCTCGTTCGGCACCGTGCCTATCCCAGTGGGATGCTTCTCCTCGAATATAAGGTGCAACAGGCTGGGGAAGGTACGAATGAATTTTCCAGAGGATAGTCATAGTGTCAAACATAGTCACGGTTTTTCGAGGTTTATTTGAATGTAGTCGAGTAAGTTTATACTTCATGGCTGATTTTCAAAAAGTGGTTGCGACTATCCACTAGTCTTATATATCGTAAATATGCGGAGGTTCAGGGATCCGCGTCCATGGCGGCCTCTGGATCTGGAAGATTATGTTCCAAGGGGAGTGTTTGAAATGAATGTAGAAGGTATTGGAAGAATCTGTAACTTGGGAACGGGTACAGTTGGTCCTGGTATAACCCTAACATTCGCTCTAGCTGGATATGAAGTTAATATGTATGGCCGCTCGAATGATAGTATAAAGCGTGGTATGAATGCAATTACGGATATGCTTAAAAAATTTCGGGAACATGGTTTAGTTAAAGACTCAGATATTCCGGAAATCATTGGACGAATAAAAGGCGTTACAACATTAGAAGAAGCAGCTGATGGTGTTGACTTCGTTATCGAATCAATTGTCGAAAACCTTTCAGCTAAGCAGGAAATATTTGCTAAAATGGAGAGGTTATGTTTAGTTAATACTATCTTTGCTTCAAGTACCTCGGGTCTAACCACATCGGCAATTGCCGAAAGCCTGGAATATAAAGAACGTTTTATCGTTGCCCATTTTTGGAATCCACCGCATCTCATACCATTAGTAGAAATTGTTCCTGGACAATACACTTCCCAGAACACCACTAATATTACGTCAAAATTATTACTTAAGATTGGCAAAAAACCAGTAATCTTAAAGAAGGAAGCTTTAGGTTTTATCGGTAATCGTCTACAGTTTGCTATGCTTCGAGAGGCACTTTCTCTAATAGATTCAGGGGTTGCCACGAAAGAAGCAATCGATACAACGATTAAGTATGCTCTAGGTCGTCGCTTATCTACAACTGGTCCACTTGAGAGCGCCGATTTAAGTGGCTTAGATATTATTTATGACATTTCATCTTATCTATTCAAAGATCTTTGCAACGATACAAGTGTTTCACATACATTGACAGCACCCATTGATGAAGGTAGGCTTGGTACAAAAACAGGCTCAGGATTTTACGAATGGACGCCAAATTCATTGTCTAAAATTAGCAAGGTTCGGGAAGATAACCTAATTGAATGGTTAAAGAAAGATAGGAACGGCTATCTAGAATAGAAGGTGACGAACTTCACCTAACAGCGTATTTCCAAAATCTGAGACAATATGAATGTAGTAACCAGACTTCGGGAATACGCAGAACGTTATCCGAAACCTACACAAAAGGCTGCGCATCCATACGTGGATTACGGAGTGTGGCTTCTGGTGCACACTTGTAGAATTAGACGAATTAACGGAAAAGTATTTATTATAGGAGGGTTTAAGTCCCTACAAGTACCCTTACTATATTTTCAACCAGCTGCCGGGTGTAGAGTTCGGCCAGTATCCAATTTCCGTCCAACAGATAATTCATAAACTCCTATTTATGGTTTAAGGCATAACTCAACGCCTGACCCAATTTCGATTTGGGCAGGACTTTATCCGCAAGCGATGTAGATTTTCTCAGCGCCTGAGAGATTACCGAACATGATGGAGAGCCCGCAAGGTGTTTTCGATCAGGGTGGGATATGCGGTATTCCGGATCTCCAGAGTGACAGACCCAGAATGGACAACAATACTTGGTGAGGGGTCTTCGTTCGTAGGGCCGAAGTCGACGGCGGGGGTGGGAAGCGTGAGTGGAACAAAGAGTTGGTTTTGGATTAGTTTTTGTAGAAATGAGAAAAGACCCCCTTTGCGGAGGTCCTACTTAGTGAAGGTTATTTGGTGGGGTGGCGTATCCCACATCTCTTTCCAAACCACAAGGGCGTGACAGATGCCTGTTCTGTCCTCAAATAACCTTCATTTATATGCTTATGTTTAATTATCTATATTATACACATTATCGTTGTTCATGGTCAATAATTTGTTGTTATCTAATAGTTAAATAATTGCTATTGTACCTTTTTTGCTGTTCCAGATTTAATATAAATTTCTAATTTAGATTGAGTAATTGGGAAGATCGATTTAACCCAAAGGTTGCCATGTTGACGCACTCTTACGGCAACCAAAATAATTTCATCTACCATTTTAATAAATTCAATACTTTCTCCATTCGGATGCAAAGCTACATAATCTGGAGAGGCTACTATTTCAGGAGCCATTTCAATATGCTGTTTATATTCATCATAAGAAGCAAACTTGTGTTTGTGTTTTTCAGTATACTTTATTTTATCTTGACCTATTATTATCTTGGTATTTTCTTGTATATTTAAATTTAATAATTCAATTATTTTTTTATTGAGGTTACCTATATGATCAGTAGCGTTGCATTAAGTTAATAAGTTTATTGTCAACCCAAAAGTTCACCCTGCATTACCTTCAACTATTTACCTCAATTGGTGTATACAACCATATAGAGTTCTCTTTGAAAGTCCAAAAAAGCAATGAACTAACAGATAGTCCTTTTCCACATTTCTACACATATATCTTACAAAATTACGGGATCATAGATTAAGTCATTTAACCATTCTGTGTCTTCCTCGGCCATGATGTAATGGTCTGTCATTTGGTAGATCGTATCATGCTTAATCCTTTTTGAACCTTTTCTTCTTCGCCGTCGGAGTTTTCCTAAAAATTCATCATAGCTCTCATAGAGACAGGCGATTAGCATTCTTTGCAAGGTTAGTAAGTCTCTCTGGTGCTCCACTTCAAGTTTGAGCAATATTAAAGTGCAATAGGTCATCAGATCTAAGCGAATTTGATTAATCACAGCGGCTTCGCTTGTGCCGTAAAAGTGCTTAATCTGAGCATGTTGCTTAAGCCATTTAAAAAACAATTCAATTTGCCAGCGATACCGGTAGACCTCTCCTAGTTCCTCGGCACTTAGGTCAAAGTCATTGGTCAAGATGGTAAAGGGTTCATTGACGTTATCATCGATGGTCACTTCGCGAAGGGTATGCTTCATTTTGCGAGTACCCGTCCCTAAAATGATATCAACGTCTTCTTCAATACTCCCTTCTTCTTCGACAGGGCGTTCAACACCTGTAAACTCGATGACCGCATTGTTTTTGAGGCGAGTAACAAAGCGTATCTCTTTTTCGCAGTACTCATCAAACAGCAAGTAGTCAATGTAACCCCGATCGAAAATAGTTAAAGCATCCTTGTCCACAACAATGAGCTCATCCAACTTCTTTCGATCAGCTGTCTTTGCCGGAGTAATAATGACTTCGTCTGGAATAGCCATTTCGTCAAAGCTTAAGCGCAAGTGCATTTTAACACCGGCCTTAGTCTTCCGAAATACGGCCCAAGGAAAACGGGAAAGGCATAGACTGATAACAGATGCATCAATCATGTATAACTTTCCAAGACGCTGTTGAATCTTGCCATCCCCTTTCTTTTGAGCAACTTTGTTTAAAACACCTTTAAACAGCATTTCTGAAACTTTGATGGGTAAGGTTCTTAACCGACGGGAAATCTGGCTATGACTAATGCTTTCTAAGCCTATTGCCTCACTGAAATCGTTGCTTTGAACGTTTGAACTGATCTTTCGTAAAGCCTTGTATTCTTGAAGTTGAGCGTGGCTGATAAGGAGAGTGAGCTGATTTGTTTTAAGTTTATAATTCCTTTGATCGAGGTTGGGAA
Source organism: Desulfitobacterium hafniense DCB-2 (assembly GCF_000021925.1). Lineage (NCBI taxonomy): Bacteria > Bacillati > Bacillota > Clostridia > Eubacteriales > Desulfitobacteriaceae > Desulfitobacterium > Desulfitobacterium hafniense. The sequence continues at coordinate 4,247,271 of NC_011830.1, read as the reverse complement.
CTTCTTGATCAATTTTTCTCCAAAGATCCTTAGAAAAAAACGGCTGAAACACTTGCGTAAATGTGGATTGTGTAGTATCCTTGTCCTGCATTTTGATCTCCTTATATTTGAGATTTGGGCAAGGACTACCCTATCTCTTATTATAAGGATTTTTTTATTGATCTTACAGGAATAATCAGGAGCATGGGGTGATTTTGAGGTTATTTCGCTGTTTTTTAGGAAATATAGAATTTGACTTTTTTGCGGATGCTTTTATGCAACGCTACTGCTATATGATATGAGTTTTTATTTATATTTTCAAGATTGAATTTTTCCACAAGATTTACCTACCTCTTTTTATTCTCTACTACAATTAGACAGAAAGGAGGGAAATCCTGTATGTTCAGAGAATTATTTGCATAAGTTTTCATAGAAGCATGGAAAATTTCGGCTAACAGTGAATTCACGTAACTTTGCATAGGTGCATGGGGAAAGACGCTACGCAAATTCACGGAACATTATATTACATTTCTGCAGGGCCGCCCGCCATCCATGGCGGAATTTATTGCTGATTATTTTTGCAGGAGCTGATCATTTTGACTATATTTCTTCCAATACAATCCGCACGTCTAACTTTAAGGGGGTTTAAAGAAGAAGATTTAAATGAAATGCATTATTACCTTTCTGATTCAGAAGTTCTTCATTTCATGATGCAAGATGCCACTACAGAAGAAGGCTCAAATGCATATATAAATAGGTTCCTTCAATTTCAGAAAGATAATCCTCGCATCTTTGTGCGATTTGCTATAATTGAAAAACTTAGCAATTGTTTAATCGAGAGTGTGGTTTGAACATGCCTAATATTCAACACAAAGAGGGGAGCTTGTGTACAGGCTTAATAAAGAATATTGGGGAAAAGGATATGCTACTGAAGTAGCAAGTGAGGTTGTGAGCCTGGGATTTGAAAAGTTAGGCTTACATAGAATTGAAGCAATGTGTGATTTAAGAAATGCCTCATCTATAAAAGTCTTGGAAAAGATAGGTATGATAAAGAAGGTTGCTATAGGGAACATAGATGGATAAAAGGGTGGTGGAGAAACTCGGTAGTATACTCTATTTTAGATAGTGAATATTATAATCGAAAATGAGCGGTATTAAAGGGTTCTTTGAGGACATTAAATGGATTTTGGAGTCATCGATCCAAAAAGTGAAATGTACGCCTTATTGGGTTTAGATCTCCTAATGAGCGTTGGCGTAGTAATAAACCTAAAGGATTTAACATTAACATTTGACGCATAGAAGAACAATCTTTAAGGGAGCCGCTATCCATGGCGGCTTTCTGGCTAGGGGGCACCGTTTCCTGTAACAGCGTATTCTCAAAATCTAAGATAATGTACAGGTAGAAACCAGACTTCGGACACGCAGGGCGTCATGCGAAAGCCCAGTGAATGATTACCTTTGTAGACAGGAAGATTGGAGATATTATGCCGACATTGCTAATGATTACTCCTGAAAACTCAGAAATTAATAAATTCAAAGCCCATCAATTGAATAACTTTACCCAATTAACCATGCCATATCTTGCCGGGTTCGTTCCAGAAGAATATAGCATAAGGTTATTGGATGAATATACAGAACCAATCCTCTTCGAAAAGGTTGACTTGGTTGCGATTACTGTAAATACGCCAAATGCTCCTCACGTTTATAGTGTTTCTAAAAGGTTTCGCGAGCTGGGGGCTTGGGTAGCTTTAGGTGGACCGCATGTGACTTTAAATCCGGAGGAAGCAGCTTGCCATGGCGATACTATTTTCGTAGGGGAGGCTGAAGAAACCTGGCCTGAATTCTTAAAAGACTTTCTTTCCGGGAACATGCAAAAAGTTTACACAAGTCTACAGGTTCCCAGCCTTGATGGTCTGCCGATACCTCGTAGGGATTTGATTGTTGGCCATAGATTTACAAGCGGTGCTGTTTTTGCTTCACGGGGGTGCCCACATCATTGTAGTTATTGTAGTCTTAAGAAAATCTATCATAATAAGCTTAGAACCCGCCCGGTTGATGAGGTAATAAAGGATATAGGCAGTATGCCCAATAAGTATTTCGTCTTTTGGGATGACAATTTCTTTGCCGATCCGGTCTACACGAAAGCCTTATTGAAAGAGTTGGCAAGGTTAAACAAGAGATGGGCTGCACAGGTAACGGCGTATAGTTGCGAGGATGAAGAACTGCTTAGCCTGGCAAAATCCGCAGGGTGTTTGTACTTGTTTCTGGGTCTGGAATCATTTTCTGAACAGGGGCTTAGAGATGCGAATAAGAACTTTAATAAAATAGAAGAGTATGGGAAGGTTGTAAATAAACTTCATCGACATGGAATCAGTATCCAGGCTGGTATTGTTTTTGGATTTGACTCTGACACATTAGACGTGTTTGAAACAACCCTAAAAGCGTGCAATAAGATCGGGGTTGATGGGGTAACGGCAAGCATTTTAACTCCTTTCCCAGGAACCAGTATCTATGAGCAGTACAAAAAAGAAGGCCGATTACTTGACGTTGATTGGGATCATTACAACGGTAAAACAAGGGTTGCGTATGTACCCAAACGAATGAACTGTAAGGAATTGTTAAATGGCTATAACGAATTTAGAGGAAAGTTCCACTCGTGGAGGAGCATAGTAAAGCGAATAAGCAAATCACGGGTTAATATCTTTTATAGTCTAGCCATGAACTACGGTTATAAACGGGCATATCGTAATTTTACCAGATTAGGTATTGGAGAGAGAAGTGATGAAAGCCTGGGCCAGCGCATGGAACAGCATTTACGAAACTGGCCAAGATGAAGGTAAGCATGACGCTTCGTGAATACCTGGAACGTTCTAGGACATATCGTGCAAAGGCAGCGCCGCCCATGGTGCGGGAAGCAACTTGGCGTATTTTTGCATTAAGGGATATGGGAACTTGGAACTAAGCTATAGGCTCAAATTAAGACTCGTGGGAAGGAGTCATAAGTGATGGTTCATCCCATAGTCATTATATAGAGTAATGAGGGTATTGCTTTGGAGGTGAAGATTTGAAAAAAGGTATAATTTTAACAGCTTCGGTTTTGGCATTGAGTTTGGCTTTGGTTGGTTGCAGTAATGTGGAAGTAAGTGTAGAGAAAAAGGAAGTAAGTGTAGAAGAAAAGGACCAAAATACTTTATCCGTAGAAAGCGTACAGTTGGAACGAAAAGTTATTATTAGAAATTCTATAGCCGATCCTTTGCCCGCAGAGGCTCAAAAAGCTCTGTCTCTGCCGGGTAAAGGTGGTCCACAACAACTGCCGAATGTTGATTTAAGCACTCCAATCATAATTACTAAGATGCCTTATCCTGAAATAAACAAACCCTAATAAATTTACCTTATCCCAGCGTTAGTCCGAGTTTGTCAACACCACCTTACTTCTCATTATTTTTTATGCCGCAGAAATCTTTATCTCGGCTCAAGGCAGCACCGTCCATGGCGCAGTCCTGGTCTGGGGACACGATAGGTCGTAGAAAAGCGTATTACCGACACTGAGAAGAGATGGAAGCAGTAGGGCGCGTCGGGAATACAGAGAACGCTCTAGGACATATCGTGCAAAAGCCGCGCCATCCTTGGGGCTGATGAAAAGAATTTGTGGTATTCTTTCGCATTTGTTTGAGAAGGTGAAAGAAAGTATTGCTTATACCATGAGGAGATAACAAATGAGGATTATTTCAATACGGCAAGAACCTGATTATAAAGAAGTTGCGGCAAGATATATTCATAGTAAATGGGGAAATGAAACCAACTACCCGTTGTATCAAGATAGTATTTTTGGTTGTGTAAGTATCGGGGAGTCTGTACCATATTGGTATCTGCTGGAAGATGACGAGCACATCATAGGGTGTATAGGTCTGATAGACCATGATTTTATTAGTAGACCTGACTTATCACCATGGCTGTGTTCTCTTTATATTGAAGAGCCCTACCGCGGAAAAGGATTAGGAGCTCTGCTGATTGAGCAGGTTAAGAAAGATGCTGAACAAGAGGGCTTTAAGAAAATTTATCTTTGCACTGAATTAAATGGGTTTTACGAGAAATATGATTTCCATTATATTGGCGAAGGCTTTTATCCTAATGGAGATTCTTCTAAAGTATATGAAGCCAACCTTGATGAATGAGTACAATTTATTTTTTGTGATTTAATACACACAATGATAAGATCGGGAAAGGGAGTACATACTCACTGCTGACTAAACTAGCAGGAAGGTGAAATTTTGGATATAAAAGATGAACAGGATAAACATGAGAAACGCAAAAGAGAAGAATATGAAAAAAAGCCAATGATAAATTTTGCAGACTCAGTAAACCGTGCACAGTTTGGTGACTTAAGGGGACTAACACAAGGTGGGTGCCTTAATCAGATTTTTACTACAGTCATAATTATTGTGGTTTTATTTTTTCTTTTTCAATTTATAAACAAGTAAAAATGTATTTAGAGTAAAATTGAATTACCGGTATGTTTATTTCGAGGTATTCATAGCATGTGAGCAAATCAGACAAAGGGCTCAAGGGGCCGCCGTCCATGGCGGCTCTCCGCGGGATGTTAGACGAAAGCCCTGGTAATCAATAGGAGGTTTTTCAGTGCATAAGTCTTTATCAAATGCTTTTGAGGGATTTTCATTTTCAGGAGATATTACTACTGATGTATTGGGCCTTCTTCATCATCATGGACGACAAGACGTCGCTAAACATGTTTTGGCAGTGGCTAAGACAGCTCAACGTCTAGCCCCAATATATGATGTGGATTCGGAAGCAGCATATAGCGCAGGATTACTTCATGATATTAGTTTGATTTTTTCAACGTCACAAATGCTGCAAACTGCTCTTGATTTAGGTTTAGAACCAGTTACTGCAGAGAAAAGGGTGCCATATTTGCTTCATGGCAAATTGTCTGCAGCAATGGCGGAAATTGTTTTCGGAGTGAAGAATGATAGTCTCGTTCATGCGGTTAGCTGTCATACAACCCTTTGTGCTAGGGCAACGACACTTGATAAAGTAGTGTTCCTTGCAGATAAAATGTCTTGGGATCAAGAGTATTCCCCTTTTAAGCCTGAACTTGAGACTGCATTGGAAAAGTCTCTTGACGAGGCGGTTGGTGTTTTCTTAACTTGGACATGGAAGCAGAAGGAGAAACTTAATTCTATACATCCATGGCTTATTGATGCTTGGAAGGATTACAAAGTAGGAGATTATGCATGATATAAGACGTACCTTCGTCCAACAGCGTGTTCTCAAAAGCTGAGACAATATGCAGGTAGTAACTAGACTTAGGGAACACGCGCAATGCTATATGACAGACACGTTTTAAGAGAAGGGCTGGAATGAAAAAAAGTTAGGTGTTCGGCTTTGTATCATGGTTGTTATTTTTTTGTGTTTAATTTCTCTAGTGAAGGATGTCAGATATGTTTGAGGTAATTGTGTTTGGAGTTCTATTTGGAGGAGTTCCGTGGGTTGTGCTTCGTGGCATTTTTTTGTTATGGAGCAAGAACTATAAAAATATATCCATCAGAAGAGAGTTACTTGTGATGGCCTTTGTTATCTACTACCTTGCAGTAATCAGGGTGACGATATTTTCGCTTCATCCGAGTTCAAGTTACGGACAAGGTGGAACTCCCTCTGTGAACATCATCCCATTTACAGAAATGTTCAGAGGATTTCATCCGAACCATTTTACGTTTGGGTATATGATAAGGCATCTGGAGTCGAATCTTATTGGAAATATCCTGTTGCTGCTCCCCTTAGGTTTCTTCTTACCAACGCTTTGGAGTAGGTTTAGGTCATTTAAAAGAACCGTGTTAATCGGTATTCTTAGCTCATTGTCAATAGAAACTGTACAATACATATTGGCTTATCTTGGATTAAGCAGCGGGAGGGCATCAGACATCGATGATGTGATACTTAATTCTATAGGAGTAATAATTGGATACATGGTATTCCAAGTAATTTACTATGGAATAAGGTGTTTCCGTAGATACAGTACATTTACTAAAGTGGATTAAGTATTTCTTGTGGACCCATATTCCATCAGACAACAGAGCGTTCCCGCAAGTGGAGGATGATGCAAGTGGTTGGACGCGGCAAGAACTCTTGAAAAGGGGGAAATTGATATGATGCAAAATATGGGAGGTTTTATAGGGGGCCTTGGGTATTTAAGTATTAGTTTAGGATTTATCAAATCAATATTAGAAGTTCTACTCTATATATCAGCGATTATTGCATTATTTAAAGCAATACAAGCTTTAAATATATATATCAATAAAAATTCCAGATAATATAATGGCCCATCATTGGGCGCGGATGGACGGGAGGATAAAATGAGCAAATATTTAATTCGAGAAATACAGCCGCATGAGTTAGGAATACTTGAAGATATGCTTTATGAGGCTATTTTTCAACCCGATGAAAATAACCTTTTGCCAAGGGAAGTAATCAAACAACCTAAAATCGGTGTTTATATAGACAATTGGGGAAAACCCGATGATTTGTGTCTTGTTGCAGATGTTGACAGAAAAATTATCGGCGCGGTTTGGACAAGAATTTTAGCAGGAAATATTAAAGGCTATGGGAATATAGATGACCAAACACCGGAATTTGCCATTTCTTTATTTAAGGAATATAGAGGCAAAGGCATTGGAACGGTTTTGATGAAAATGATGATAGAAAAGCTAAAGGAACATGGGTACAAGTGGGCTTCTTTGAGTGTAGCGAAGGATAACTATGCTCTAAAAATGTACAAAAATGTAGGCTTTGAGATTTTTGCCGAGCAAGAAGATGATTATTTAATGTTATTGGATTTGAATTAGACACCATATCTTCTAATTTAGCAGTAATCAGCGGGTACAGATGCAAATATAGGCAGCGCCGTCAGTGGCACTATCTGTGTCACGGGATACGATAAGTTGTAGAAGGCGTATTATCGAACGTTATCCGAAACCGTATACAAGAGCCAGGAGTCCAGGCACGGATTGCGGAGTGTGATTGCTCGTGCGCAGGTAGAGGATATTGAGTAAGAATGGATGGGTGAAGTGTTCTTTTTAATCAGCTGTATAATTGTATACGATGGAATAGATTCTTCCCAAAGGGTGGGTTGCCATTCAGTAACTAAGGGCATAATTTTATCCGTGACATTGCTCACCATGTCGGCAGAAACCCCGCTGCCGTAAATATCACGAATGTGATCTTCAATATCCTTGCCCGATAGAGATAGACTTGAAAGAGAGAGTGATCTCAATGAAAATAGTAATCCAATTTTGCGTAGATGCAGATATAATTGATTGTCCGGTGGATATCTCTGACAGCTTAATAGAATATAGAAATAAATTTATAGATTGGCTATATGATAAACAAAACAACCATTCATATTGGATTTATAAAAATGGAGAAAAGTATGGCTGCAGTTATCGTTCGGAAGCATTTGTCGAATGGCTAAACAAATTTGTTTTGTCTAATTCATTAGTCAAAGCAAAGGTGTTAGAAAGCAATGTTAAGAATTGGGATAATAGTCTTTTATCTACTGGCTTTTAAAGATCACATAAGAAGTTTATTGTTGCGCAAACGTTAAGCTTAATTACTAATTTAGTTCTAGAGGGACGATTTAAGGGACTCCCATCAGTGACTGTCTCTGAATCTGTGGGTATGGTTCATCACATAGAGGAGTGTTTGTGACACTATGTCAATATGAATGGGATTGGGACGCGTCAGCAATATGCGGGATGTTAGGCGAAATGCTCATTAGAATCGCCTGTTCTCTAAAGCATATCTTAGGAAATCCATAGCGATGCAAGCGGGGCACGTGGAAAATCCTGAAGATTTATAAAAAATGCAGAGGGCAAACATGTTTGGCAGCTCCTCTGCATTTTTCAAAACAGCAGAAAATATCATGCGGGTTTCCCCTTGTTTCGGTAAACTCAAGTAAACGAACATAAGGGGGATTCAAGACAATGCTGACAATACAAACCCATACCGCAGAGTTTACCGGAACGAACTATGAAATCGGCTATCAGTTAGGAAAACTGACTGCCGCAATCCCGCCGTTAAGAGCGGCCCATACTGCCGGAATGGAGAACTTTGGCCCAAAGCAGGCAGAGGAAGCAGCCAAGCTTTTCGACCGCTGGTGTCCCGGACTTACTGACGAGCTTCGGGGATTTGCCGACGCCTTGGCGGTTAAGCCCGAGGGGGTCTTTTTTTACGGAATGACCTATCTGCTGCCCCGGTGCAGCCATATTGCGCTGTTGCCCGGTTTAACCGCTGAGAGAAAACCTCTGTTAGCCCGCAACTATGAGTTCAGCCATGAAGCGGAGGATTTCTGTCTAACCAAAACCAGTGTGACAGGGAAATACACCCACATGGGCACCAGCGTGCTGCACTTTGGGCGGGATGACGGTTTTAATGAGCACGGTCTTGCGATCACCATCAGTTCCTGTGGCTTTCCGGTGGGGGCGTTGCCCACCATGCGGGCACCGAAGCTTAAGGGGCTTCAGTTTTGGGCGGTGATCCGCGCTCTGCTGGAGAACTGCAAGGATGTAAGCGAATCGCTGGAGTATCTGGAGGGTATGCCCATCGCCTACAACCTCAACATGATTCTGATGGATAAGGCAGGCAATGCCGCACTGTTTGAAACACTGGATGGCCTCAGTGCGGTCAAACGGATTGGCCCCGATCCTGCAGAGCAAATGCTCTATGTGACAAACCACCCGGTATTGCCGGAGCTTAAATCCATGGAGCCACAGGTGATGGCTCATTCGGCAAGGCGATACGACTATATCCAAGAACAACTTGCAGGCCGGGATAGGATAACGAAAGAACAACTTAAGAAAATGCTGCTGGCAAAGTATCCGGATGGTCTCTGCTGCCATTATTTTGAGGAGTTTTTCGGCACCACCAAGAGCATGGTGATTTCGCCCGCAGACGGTAGGATTGACCTCTGCTGGGGCGGACGGGCGGAAAATGGCTGGCATATCTATGATATCACTCAACACTTGGAAAACCAGACGAAGGCGATACAAATTAACATGGAAAAAGCCCTGCCGGAAACTTACGCTTGGCAGCCGTTGTGCTAAAAGGGAAGGAGGATTGCTGTGGACTACCGGAAGGCACTGGAGCATGCAGTGATGTACATTGAAAACCACTTGGGCAGCGACATCAAGGTAGAAGATGTGGCAAAGGCTGCCGGATACTCCTATTATCATCTGAATCGGCAGTTCACAGCCATCCTGGGTGAGAGCATCGGCAGCTATATTAAAAAGCGCCGTTTGGCGGATGCCGCCAAGAAGATTCTCTATACCAACCGGAAGATTATCGATATAGCGATGGAAAACGGCTTTGAGTCTCCGGAAGCTTTTAGCCGTGCCTTCAAAGCAATCTATAAAGTCAGTCCCCAGACCTATCGTCAAAACCGTTTGGACACTTTCATTGCTGGTAAGGAGCGTTTGGATAGTGGATTGTTGGATCATCTGGCTCGCAATGTGACGGTGCATCCGAAAATTGTCGAGCTTCCGGAGATCAAAGTCGCCGGGCTTCGGGGAGAAACCACACTGCGCGACAACCGGCTGCGGGAGCTCTGGGATCGTGCCAATTCTCTATATATCCAAATTCCCAACCGAATCCCCAACGGGCGGGCTTTCGGTATCTGCGAGGCATGTGCGGAAAACACTCTGTACACCATGAATGATGACATCCTTTTCACTGAGGTAGCAGGAATAGAAGTGTCGTCCTTTGCGGGACTGACCGAACCCTTTGTACAAAAGATAATTCCCGGCGGACGCTATGCGGTGTTTACTCACCGCGGCACCCTGGGAATGCTGCCCCAGACCTTTGACTACATCTGGGGCACATGGTTTCTCACGACCAAGGAAGAAATGGACTGGCGGGAGGACTTCGAGCTGTACGATGAGCGCTTCTTAGGGTATGATCATCCGGATTCTGAGGTGGACTTGTATATCCCCATCAGATGATGAGTAGTGTTCTAAATAGAAGCCAAGCGCTTTTGGCGTTTAGTCTGTTGTATTGCCTTTTGCGGAAGGGTTGTATACTAAAACCAAAGAGGAGCCATGCGCGAACATGACTCCTTATAATAGCCGTTTAAAGAGCGGACGGCTTAAAAGTTAAGACAGATAGACCGCATTCATTTTGTACGGGCGGTCTATTTCTGTTTATCGGAGGTAAGTAGTAAGGTGATTCATGTTCCAAAAGAGATCATTGCCCAACTGACGATGGGCTGTCGTTCGGCTCCACGTGCACCCATACCAGCAGATAGAAAAGGGGCCCCTCTCCGGTGCGGTCAATATACAGGAGCCGCCCGCCTGTGCAGCTGGCAAGACATACCCATGGGTTTGCGCGTAATTCCAGCAGGGGAGAGATGTCCTGGGGGTACAGCGAGAGGAGGTCGCCAACGTTCAGGTTGGGGGTCTTCGAATTCTTCCACTTTATTAGGACCGTTCTATGTCTCCCTTATGACCTGCCGAGTGTAGGGTACCTCGCCATCCTGATTTGAGCGGCCGGGAGACGGTGACGCACTGAACAGGATGCTTAAACTCCGGCAATCCGGTTGGCGCCGTAGCGCCACCGGATTGTTTTGATGAGTTCTCCGACCTTGTAAAGGTTTGCTCTGAATTAGTGTTCCAGCTTAAATCTTGGCAGGATCAGACTGATGACCGTACCGGCAGCCGCGCCGGCGGCCAGGACCATGAAGCATGCTGTCCAGCCCATACTCTCGGCCAGGGCGGCCGCGATAATCGGGGCCAGGATGCCGCCGCCGCCGATACCTACGAGAATATTGGCGCCGAACATCCGTCCCGCCGCATCTTCATTCTGCAGCAGGTCCATAGGCAGCGCGCCGGAGGTCGCGTTGGTGACGGGAACTCCCCACCCTACGAATAGGGCCATCAGACAAGCCACTCCAAAAGAGATCTGGGCAAGGAAGGGGAAAATCGCCGTGGCCACAGCCGCGACCAGGAACCCGGGAACGGCAGTTGTAAAGGCTCTGGCTTTTAAAGGTTTCCAGCCCTTCTGGACCAGCCGGTCGGAGATGGCGCCGCCGATGGGCGTCGAGGCAACGCCGATCAGTCCTGCCAGTAAAACGACGGTAGAGGCTTGGGCTGCGGTAAAGCCAACGTCTTTAAGGTAGTTCGCGACGATGGAATTGAAGCCGATCAGCTGCCAGCAATTGAAGAACAGGATCAGGATACACAGCCAGCAGGCCGCTGTGGCGAATGGATTGATTTTCTTCTGGGGTCCGCTGGAAACGCTGTGGGCAGCATCTTCAGGATAGAGACCCTTCGGAGGTTCTTTCATCAGCAGGGCCCAGATAATCGTGGATACGCACAGGATGATGCCCCAGATGCGGAAGGCGCCCTGCCAGGTGCCGGCAGCTGCCATTAGGACGGTGGCGACCCAACCGCCGCAGCCGATGCCCAGAGTCAGTCCGCCGCCGATAACGCCGGAGGCCAAGCCGCGCTGCTTGGCGGGAAACCAGGCGACGGAGCTGTTCACGCCAACAAGCCACAGGATGCCCCAGCCTTGAAGGAAACGCAGTAAGAGAATAAGGTTGTAGTTGCCCGCCATCGGTATCCCAATAGTCCCGATGGTCATTAAAACGAGTCCGAGAAGGCCCGCACCGCGGTAGCCAACCTTGGACGTCAGGTTGGCCTCCACATAACTTCCGACGGCGTAGCCGGCCATGAGGAGAGCTGCGCCTAAGCTTGCCTGGACAGGGGTGATATTAAAGGTGCTGGCGAGATCTGTCGAGGCCATGCCCCACATGGTAAGCCCCGCATACGCCATGGCACAGATGATAAAATTGATGGCTAGGATGACCCAACGATAACTGGGGTTCAGTTGCTTCTCGGGCGCCATAGTCACCCATCCCTTCTCATTCCGATGATTCTTATCTGCAGGCCAGATCAGCCTGTCAGCTGTTGCGTTTCAGGTATTTCTTTTCAATGGACGCGCAGAGGGAGTATGTGGTATCGACCATGTTTGCGACATACAGTCCGCCCACCATGGTCAGGAGCTCGTAAGCATCCAGAACTTTAAAGCCGTAATCGCTGACCATCCAGTCGATGAGATCGGCATAAGCAATGCGCGCGGCATCTTCCATCGGTTTTGCGCTGCCCACCGACATGATTTTTTCCGGTGATTCTATGCGGGGCCAGTTGGTCACTTTGTTTTTAATGACGTCAAATTTCAGGGTGGCTTTGGCGCTGATCTCAAGGGCTACTCCGCAGAGCTCTCCCTGGCCCTGGGCCGCGTGGCAGTCGCCGATATAGAACAGCGCGCCGGGGTTGTGCACGGGCAGGTAGATGGTATGACCCGGGCAAATATCAGGACAGTCCATATTGCCGCCGAATTGTCCGGGGGTCAAAGCCTGGATGGCTTCGGTATCCGGGGCTGTGGCCAGTGTCCCGCAGAAAGGATTGGCCGGAATGGTAACGCCGATCTTGTCGTTTGTCCAGGTCTGGCCCTTGTCCTTTGACTTCCAGATGTAAACTTCTTCTACGAGGGGCTTTTGCAGCATTTTGGTGATAGAGTTGGACTGAAGACCGCCGAAGTATTCCATGACGCAGCTCACAGCCCAGTCACGAGTGAATTCGATGCTTTCAAAGTGTACCGCCAAAGTGTCTCCAGGTTCCGCTCCGTTGATATAAACCGGCCCGGATTGCGGATTGAGGAACTTCGCGTTTCTTACGGCAGCCTTCGGGGAGACGTCCTCGCTGGTTATACGGCTTTCAAAGGCGTCGTCGGTGTAAAGGCTGACGGTATCACCGGGGTTGACTTTGATTGCGGGTTCCAAATACGGACTGAAAACGTAATTGTAGAAAGACGGTTTGACCTCATAATGTGCCATGGTTATGCACCTCCAAATAATTTTTATATTAATTCCCGATCCGCCGGCGTGGCAGGAATTAATAGTTTTCATGCTGGAGCACCATAGATTGTGTTAGCTTCATGATAGCGATTTGGAGGGCAAAACCGAATGAAAAATCGGCCGGATGAGGCCTGAATAATTCCCACTATTCTGTTAATTTCGCGGGGATGAGGAAATGTATGGCAGGAAAATGTGTCCTTTTTCCGGTATGATATTAAGGCAATAGGATCGTAGGGCCAGTCCTGAAAGACAGGGCCCTCGGCAGATACCTCAGCAGATACTTGGGCAGAAAGGGCTTTTCAGGAGGGATGCCAGCGGAATTTGTTCAGGAGCATATTGTACTGGGTGCTGGGTGCGTTGGCGCCCATGGCCTTGATGCCGCCCTTTACGCCCATGGTCTGCTCGATCATGGATTCTATGTAATCCGAATGGATGGGGTTGGTACAAAACAGCTCCTCTGCCCGGTGCTGGTTGTTGATCCGGAAACAGGACAGGCTTCTGCTGGTATGATGATCCTCTCCGCGCACGGTCACCCGGCCGCCAGGGCCGTCAACATAAACGGCTCCCGATTCCAGGGCGGTAATGACCTCTTCCGTATCGGTCGTTCCCGCCAGCTCAACGGCGCGTTTATAGACATACATCGCCGTATAGACGGTCTCTGTGTCCATGCTCATATAGGGAACTTCCCGGTGATCGTAAGCCGCTCTGAACTTTTTGACAAACCTTTGAGCCGCCGGCGTATTCAGCTCCTCGATAAAGGAAGCCATGACGTACATATTTTCCAGCACAGGGGGCGCAAACCTGACGTTCTGGTAAGCTTCGGCGGCGACCATGGTTGAGGCGTTGGGGATATGGTTGAGACCGCGCTGATGCCATTGGAGATAAAAGGCGTCGTGGTTGGGAAAGACGCAGATGGAAAACAATATATCCGCCTCGAGCTGAAGGATCCGGTCTATGAGCGGGTTGAAATCCGTAATCCGGTCGTCGAGGTATTCGACGCCCACGATCTCCCCGCCCAGTTGGTGCACAAGGTACTTTACCCATTCCGCGGAGAGGATGCCATAATTGTAGTCGGCAGCCACCACGTAGCATTTCCGCCCGTATTTTTGCAGGAGATAGGCCAGCATCTGGGTCATCTGTTGTTCAGGCATCGCCGAAAGGCAGAAAGTATAATGACTGGAGACTCCTCCTTCCGTTTGCTGGGTATCGAGATATAGGGTTTTCGTCTGATCGGCGTAATGCTGCATGATCTCCCGGGAAGGGGATAGGGTCGAGCCCATCAGGACGTCCACCCGCTCCTCTTCCGTCAGCTCCTTGACGGCTTCCCGGGTCAGCTCGGAAAGGGACCGGTCGTCGCGGAACAGCAGCTCCACCTTTTTTTCGTTTATTCCGCCCATCCGGTTTATTTCATCGGCGGCAAGCTTGTAAGCCGCAACTTTGCCCCGTTCCAGTTCCGAGCATATGCCGGTAAAATCTCCGATGATGCCGACCTTAATAACGTCCCGCTCGGATTCCCTGTTATCCCTGGGTGTTTTTAAGAGACTTCCGGGAAAGCTGACGCAGACTTCACACCCCTTTCCGGGCCAGCCGATGATCGAGGCATCGCCGCCGAAGCGCTGGGCGATTTTCTTGACCGTTGCCAAGCCGATGCCGCTCCCTTCGTAGGCGTCCTCATCCTGCAGGCGCTGGAAGGCCTCGAAGATCCGTCCCGCATAGGCCATATCAAATCCTATGCCGTTATCCCGGAAATGAAATTCCAGCGTGTCTTCCAGGATCTTGGCAGTGACATTGATTCTGGCGTTCGCCTTTTCGCGGGTGAACTTGATGCTGTTGGAAAGTATGTTGGTCATCATAAGCTTAATCAGAAACAGGTCTCCCATAATTTCGGGAAGATCCCCCACCGTCAGCTCGACTTTGCGCCCGGGGACGGAACGCATGATCTCATCGAAGCACTGGCGCACAAGAAGCGCTGCGCTGATTTGCTGTTGTTCAATGATCTTAAAACCCGCCTTGGAATATTCCATAAGCCGCTGGACCATCATCGTCATGCTGTCGCAGGTCCTGCGGATGGAACGGATGTCCTCCACAGACTGGGGCAGAAGATTCGCCTTATTGTCTTCCTCGATGAATTCCGCATAAAGGCTGATCTCCCGCGCCGGGGTTTTCAATTCGTGGGATATGGTATAGATGAAGGAATTCAGGTCTTCATAAGCCTGCATAAGAGCCGTTTTGTCGGGATCTGTTGAAACACCCTGATTCTCCCGCCTTCGGTTCTCCATTTTCCCATCCCCGTCGGTACTCATTGTTTTCTCATCTCCCTGTAAATACTGGGTGATTCAGCGGTCAGCTTTTTAAAAACCTTGCTGAAATAATCCACGTCATCGTATCCGAGCTGAGCGGCTACTTCGTAAACTTTCAGCGTCGGATTGCGCAGGAGCATTTTCGCCCGTTCCATCCTGGCAAAGGTAACGTAATCGACAAAGCTCCTCCCTGTTTCTTTCTTGAAGAGTGCGCCAAGGTATTTGGGGTTGACATATAGGTTGTCGGCGATGCCATGCAGACTGACTTTGCTATCCAGCTTTTCAAGCACGAGCTGACAGGTCCTGCCTACCAGCTCGTTTGTGGACTGTACGCAAAAAGGCTCGATGGCGTCCATAACAGTCGAAACACATGCATTGAAAGCGTCAGAAATCTTTCCGGGCGTTGTCTTTTTGGCGTCAAGGCAGCAGAGCTCGTCAAAAGGAAGATAATAGTGCAAAAAGGGGCGTTTCTGCAAAATGTACTTGTTTAACTGTGCCAGGGTATCGTTGGCCTGCACGATGCGTTCTCCGGTGATTGCCCCATGGGCCTGTAACCCCGCCCCAATATGTTTGGCGTAGGCCAGCGCGTTCATCCGGTCGCCGGCAAGCATAAGCCGGGCCAGTGTCTCTATTCTCTGGGTTTGGGCGTTCACCGCCGCGTTGATCGTCGTCAGATAGTTATAGGCCCGGTCAAAGGTTTCCTGAATTTTCTCATCATCGACAGGTTTCAGGACATAATCAAAAGCGCCGTTCAGGATACCTGCTTTGGCGTAGTTGAACTCCGCGAATTCACTCAATAAAATGACGCATTTGCACAGATTTTCGGCGTTGACATGTTTCAGAAGCTCGATCCCGTCGATAAAGGGCATCCGGATATCCGTCAATACCATATCCACGTCATGGCTGCGCAGAATTTCCAGCGCTTCCAGGCCGTTCTGCGCTTCGTACCTGATTGCGAATTTCTCCTTGTGGTCCTGGAAGTAAGGCATACGCTTGACTTTTCTTCTGAAGACCTCTTTGTCATCAGCGACTAATACTGTATACATAGGATTGCTCCCTGCTTAAATGATTTTTGGCAGGCGGAAGCATTCCGCCTACTATAGTCAAGCTTATCACCCGGGAACAGTGAAATCAATTTGAATTCTAAATCGGTGGTTTTGTGAAGCGTGCTCTTGCTTGGGTCGCATAGCTTTACGCCCAACGCGACCTTCGGGCGTGATCTCCTGAAACCAACCTGCGCCGCTAAGTTTTCCTCTGTAGCGTTGCGGCTTGGGCGAAACCATTCACCGGATGGTTTCGTCACCGGAAGGTTTCTTGATCAGAGGCTCACGACTCCATAGCTCCGGGGCTGGTCAACTCGCTTTCTTAACAGCATCTGCGGCGTTATGCAGGATCAGAGCATTAAACATTGCCGCTTTTCCAGTTGACTCATCTGAATGAGTAGAACTCAGAAGTTGTAAAGCGAAACCCAGCCTACGCCTATTCCAGGGGTTAGGGATGTAGATTGTTGGAATAAGTCGAAATTTATGGATGAAAAATTGAGCTCTCAGATAGGAATCTGCTCAATCCGTACTGAAATAATTAGATAGAATCTTTAGGACTTTATCTAATTATTGAGAAGGGTGATTGGGTGAGAGGTTGCTATGAGTAATATTGAACAGGCTTATCGCGGCTATGGCTTTGCCGGCCGCGGGCAAAAGAACGGCTGCACGGTGTATCAACTCAAGGGCGAAGGGGGTTCCGGTGAAATGGTTTGCTATGACATAGCCCCCGGCATCCAAATGTCCTTTAATCATCTGATGATGGATTCGACGTTTCAAGCCATCACTCCCATTAAGAAATTTCTGCAAATTGATTATTGTATCGAAGGCTGTTATGAAGTTGAGTATCAAAATGGGACGGTCAGCTTTTTGGGTGAAGGGGACTTATGTGTAACGGATTTAAGCAGGCAGGTATTTGTCAGTTCCCGCCTTCCCCTCAGGAAATACCGTGGGGTTACGCTGTTTTTGGAGGTGGAAAAGGCCCAGCATACTTTAGGTGCTAGGTTTCCTCAAGCTGAAATTAACCTTGCCGGGATGGTTGATGAGCTTTGTGCCAAAGAACAGTCCCTGCTTGTAAAATCCAGAGGGGATGTTGACCGCATATTCAGTAAGCTGAGTGATGTGGATGAACGGATTCAAGCTCCCTATTACTGGCTAAAGACTATCGAGCTGCTTTTGTTTCTGAGCGTGCTGGATGAGGGGCAGAGGCAACCCCTGAAAATATTTTCCGGGGAGGTAGCCAGGGGTACGAAAGCGGTTTATCACTATATTCTGCAAAATCCCTTGGCCAAAGTGACCATTTCCGAACTGGCCTCTCAGTTCGATATCACAGAATCCAGCCTGAAAAGATGCTTCCGATCGATTTCCGGCAGTTCCATAGGCACCTTTATGAAGGCAAAGCGGATGGAGGCGGCAGCGGAATTGCTGACGGCGGGGGAGAAACTCAGCATCGGCGAAATTGCCGAAGCAGCCGGATACGAGAATCAAAGCAAGTTTTCCGCCGCTTTTAAATCTGTATATGGTGTGACTCCTTTGCTATACCAGAACAGGCACCTATGAGCCAGAACAAGCATCTATGAGCTGATTGGAGTTTAAATGACCTTATATGGCATAGATTGGGAAGTTCTCCTGTGATACAATAATCCAAAATACGGTACTTATTTTGAGAGTGAGCCCCCTTGTTGCGGCTCTTTCATTTAGGCCCTTAGTTAGCTGTGGCTAACCAAAAGGTAGCTAATTGGAATGTGGAGAGGGAGAATGTGTGTTAAAAGGAACAAGTAGTGGCATAAGTGTTTGGCAAGAGCTGTTGCGTTTGGTGGTCGTCATCTTTGGTGTGATCACGTTGAGTTTTTGCCTCCAGCTTTTCACTGGGACAGATCCGGCGGAAATGATCGTGCGCAAGCAGAATGTTTTTGCCACGGAGGAACAGATCCAGGCAGTCCGGGAGGAGCTGAAGCTGGACGCCCCCTTTCATGTAAGGTATCTGGATTATCTGGGGGGTGTAGTACAGGGGGATCTGGGGACCGCCATCATGAACAGGCGGCCGGTAGCGGAAAATATCAGAGAGGTGCTGCCGGTTACCACCATACTTATTGTGCTGGCCATGCTCTGGGTGGTCCTGTTCAGCATCATGATCGCGGCGGCTTCCGTTCTCAGGAAAGACAAAGCCTTTGACAATGTGACGCGGATCGTTTGCATCATTGGGATTTGTGTACCTAGTTTCTGGCTGGGCCTGATTTTGCTCACGGTCTTTGCCGTCAGGATGCCGGTTTTTCAGGTGATTGCAGATGGGAGCTTAAAATCTTTCATTTTACCGTCCGTGGCCATGGCCTTTCCGATCACCTGCATTTCCATCCGGGTCTTGCGGGCTTCGGTACTCAATGAGTTGAACAGCGATTATGTTACTTATGCCAGGGCCCGGGGCTTTACCAATGGACAAATTATCTATGGCGAGGTTCTGAAAAATGCCCTGCCCCCGGCCATTACTCTGTTCGCTCAATATTGTGCCGCACTTTTCGGCACATCGGCCCTGGTGGAAAGTGTTTTTTCCATCCGGGGGCTGGGCATCTATCTGATGGAGTCCTGCGAAAGCATGGATGTCTACGGAATTTCAGGTTCTATTTTGGTATGTGCGGTGCTCTTTGTGTTGTTTAACATGGCGGCGGATCTTTTGTCCAGCGCGGTTTGCCCTGCTTACGGGAGGAAAAGGATATGAAAAGAAAAAAGCAGATCCTGGCTGGGCTTATTCTGATCGGTTTCTTTGTTCTGATGGCCTCGGCAGCCCCCTGGCTGGCGCCTAATGATCCGAACGCCACCAATCTGGCCTTAAAGAATGGGCCGCCTACGGCAGAATTTCCTTTAGGCTGCGACCAGCTGGGCAGATGCGAGCTTTCCCGGTTGCTTTATGGAGCCAGATATTCCCTCGGTTTATCCGTGCCCGTACTGATGATATTGGCGTCCTTTTCCCTGTTTGCTGGCAGCTATGCCAGCTATCGGGGGGGCGTCTGGGATGGAGCCGTCCGGATCCTCTGCGATATTTTTATGGCCTTTCCTTTAATCGTCATTGCCATGGCCTTGGTATCCACCATAGATAATTCGGTGGTCAGCATCATTGTGGCCATCGGCATTTCCATGACGGCCTGGTTTCTGCGTATGGTTCGCTCCTACGCCAAAACGGAATGCGGCAAAGAGTATATCGAATCGGCCCGGATTTCCGGGGCCTCTGAGTTGCGCATTGTGATACGGCACTTAATCCCCAATGTGTTTCCTCAATTCGTTGTGTATTTCACAACCGGGATTGCGGCAGCCATTATGTCGGTTTCCGGCTTCGCTTTTTTGGGTGTGGGCCTGATTGCGGGAACGCCGGAATGGGGGGCCATGCTCAATGAGGCGCGCAACAGTATGTATACGAACCCCGGCTTGATTGTCTATCCCGGGATTTGCCTGATTGTCTGCTGCGCCGGCTTTAACCTTCTGGGTGAAGGCCTCAGGGATACCATCGGAAAGGAGGGCGAACACCATGTCGCTTGAGGTAAGAAATTTACAGATTTCACTTGCCGGGGGCCAAAGGGTGGCCCAGGATATTTCCTTTCGCATCAAAAAAGGTGAAATGCTTGCCGTTGTCGGCAGCTCGGGGGCGGGAAAGACAACCCTGTGCAAGGCCGTCATGGGTTTGTTGGGAGCGGGCTACAAAACGGAAGGGGTCATTGATTACGGCGGCGAGAATCTCCTGACGTTGCCCGGAAAGCGTCTGGCCCAGATTTACGGCAAGGATATCTGCTATATCATGCAAAACCCCATGACAGCCTTCAACCCCTCCTTGCGGATGGGCAGACAGCTGGAGAAGACCTTTCTTCAGCATCATCCCCAAGGGTCCAGGGCGGAGGTTTTTCCCAGGGCAGCCCCGATCCTGCGCCGCCTGGGCATAGAGGACACAAAACGGGTCTGGAAAAGCTATCCCTTTGCTCTTTCCGGGGGGATGCTGCAAAGGATGATGATCGTGGCGGCTTTGATGAATGATCCCCGCCTGCTGATTGCGGACGAAGTGACCACGGCCATTGATGCCTGCAACCGGATGGAGCTGATGAAGGAGCTGCGCCTGCTTTGCCATGAAGGGATGTCGGTTTTGTTTGTGACTCACGACTTGCGCTCTGCGGCCTGTTCGGATCGCATATTGATTATGAATCAGGGGAGAACCATCGAGTCCGGCCCCACGGAGCAGATCTTCAATAATCCTCAAGAGGATTATACAAAACATCTGCTGTTGGCCTGCCAGCTGGAGAGGAGGTAATGAGGATGATCGAACTGCGGGATTTAAGTTGCACATTTTCCGGGGGCATCCTGTCGAGAGAGAAATTAACGGCTGTATCACCCCTCAGTGTCAGCTTCAGAAAAGGAGGGCGGTACGCCATTGTGGGGGAATCCGGTTCCGGCAAGACGACCCTGGCCAGGATGATGGCCGGCTTACAGAAACCGGATGGCGGCAATGTGTATGTTGACGGAAGGCCGGTGTTTGGCCGGCACAGAGCGGGCAAAAGCCACTTCAAGCAGGTGCAGTTGATTCAGCAGAATTCCGCTGCGGCCTTAAACCCCAAAATGACCATCGGCAAAGCCATTGAGGAGCCCTTGCTTTGTTTTTTCCGACTGAGCAGGCAGGAACGCCGCAAGCGGTGCGAAAAATTGCTGGATCTCTGCAACCTCCCGGCTGATTACTATAGCCGCCTGCCGTCGGAATTATCGGGTGGGGAACAAAAAAGGGTAGCCATTGCCAGAGCTTTGGCGGCGGAACCCGCTTGCCTGATTTTTGATGAAGCGACCAATGGCTTTGATTTGCCCTTAAGGAAGAAGATCATGGAAGAAATCCTTGATTTACAGGAAAAGCTCAGGTTTACCTTGATTTTTATTACCCATGATATGGAACTTGCCCTGGCGGCAGCGGATGAAGTTCTGGTGATGCGGGATTCGGTTCTGGTTGAGCAAGTGCCCTTCGGGGGGGATTATGCCGTGTTTCAGAATCAATACACGAAGGTGTTGCTGGCGGCCAGTGGCATGGCTGAGCCAATAAATCAATATGAAAGATATCCGGAGAAAAATATGAAATTATTAGAGAGGAATGCTTAAAAAATGAAGATGAAAAGATGGTTGGCGGTTGTATTGTCTGGGGTTCTGGTGTTTTCACTGGCTGCTTGTTCTCAGAGCGTTAACAATCAAGGAGGCGCACAGACTTCCGGCTCAGGGGAGCAGACCGTTCATTTGAATCTGCCTGAAAGCTGGGGCTTTGAGTCGTTTTATCCCGTCATTACGCCGGCTAATTCATCAAGCGGCTATGGGATCACCTACTATTTGACCAGTTTCTACGATACCCTGGTCACTTACGATGAAAAGGGTGAGTTAGCCGGGCTGCTGGCGGAGGAATGGTCTGTGAGCACCGACGGCAAGGTCTATACCTTTAAAATCAGGGAAGGGGTGAAATTCTCCGACGGAACCCCGCTGACCGCAGAGGATGTGGCTCAATCCCTGCTGGCAGTTCCGGTCAATCTGGGCCAATATAACGGCAGCTACGGCAAGCTTTCCACCATCATCGCCGATGCGGTGGCCAAGGATGATCATACGGTGGAATTATACCTGACTCAGCCCTATTACAGCACCTTGCGGGATTTGTGCCTTGCCAACCCCTTTGCCATCGTGTCCGGTGAGCAGCTCAACGAGGATCTGACGGCAAAAACAAGCTTCAATACCATAAGTTATGGAACGGGGCCTTATATGTACGGGGGTGACGGAGACGGCAAAAGTTATACCTTTGTGAGAAATCCCCATTACTGGGGAGAGCAGCCGGATGTGGACAGTTTCACCATCAAGGTGATCGCTGATAATGACGCCAAGGTGCTTGCCCTTAAAAATGGCGAACTGGACTTTATGTCGGGTATTGCCAAAATATCCTCGGAAAGTTATCAGGAAATGAAAAACACCAAGGGCTTTGGCGCGGCGGTGGATAAGGCCCCCATGCAGACCTATTATCTGGGCTATAATCTGAAGAATCCCCTGTTTGCGGAAAAAGTGGTCAGGGAAGCCATGGCAGCCGCTATTGACAAAGGGAATATAGTGGACGGGATTTTCGGCGGAATTCATGAGCAGGCGGATACCTTTTTTGCCAAATCCCTGCCCTATTGCGATATGGAGCAAACCACCTATGAGTTTGACCTGGCAAAAGCCAACCGTTTGCTGGATGATGCCGGCTATGTGGATAGGGACGGGGACGGTATCCGCGAGATCAACGGAACCAGACTGGCCGCTGATTTTGTCTATCAGACCGAATCCGTAGCCAACAATGATATGGTGGTTTATATCTGCGATCAGCTGAAAAAGATTGGCATTGAATTGACCCCGAAATCGGCGCCCATGATGGAGTGGTATGCCATGATTACCGGAGGGCAGTACGGAGTGACTGTTTTCAAAACCCAGGGAGGCTATTATGATCCGGCCAATATTATCAGCGCTATGAATCCAAGCCAGTCCATGGACCCCATCATCATGCAGGCCGGTGAGTTTTTGCCGGATGGCGTGGGTCTGATCAATGAAGTGAATTCAACAACGGATGAGGCCAGAATCCAGGAGATTTATACCATCATTTTAAACACCATCGCGGATAATTGCCTCATGACTCCTCTTTATTACACCCATCAAGTCGCCTTGTATAATGATAAAGTTGCCGGCTACAATTTCCCGGCCGATGCCGGCTTCACCTCCATTCAGAATATAAAGGCAGCCAAGTGAAAGGCAGCCAAGTGAAAGGCAGCCAAGTGAAAGGCAGCCAAGTGAAAGGCAGCCAAGTGAAAGGCAGCCAAGTGAAAGGCAGCCAAGTGAAAGGCAGCCGGGTGAAAGACAGTCAAGTGAAGGACAGTCAGGTGAAAGACAGCAAGACAGAAAGAACTATAAGGACGGGGGAGTGTTATGAATCAGCAATCAAGCGGGATAAAACGGCTTCTTGAATTTACCGGCCAAAGCCGGGGCCTGCTCACCCTATCCCGTATCTTATCCGGGATCAGCGCGCTGTTTATCCTGGGACCGTTTCTGTGTGTTTACTTTGCCGCTAAAGATTTGGTGAATGTCTTTGCGGGGGGCTCCCTGGACCCAGAGAGCCTTGTCCGGTGGGGAGTTCTGGCCCTTATCCTGGAGTTAATCGGGCTGGCCCTCTATTTTGCGGCCCTGCTTTGTTCCCATGTGGTGGCTTTCCGCACGGAAAAGAATTTAAAGATGGCCGTCCTCACCCATCTGGCCAAAATGCCCCTGGGCTATTTTGATCGGAATCCCAGCGGCAAGCTGCGTAAAATCATTGATGATAACAGCTTTCAGACCCAAACCTTTATTGCCCACCAGCTCCCGGATTTAGTGGGAGCTCAGGTGACGATGGCCGCCAGTCTCGTCCTCATGCTGCTCTTTGACTGGCGGGTGGGTCTGCCGCTGCTGCTGCTGTTTGGGGTGGGCTTTTTTCTGCAAGGTTCCCTGAACGGCAAAGAGAGCATGAAGTTTATGCAAAGCTATCAGGACGCTCTGGAGACCATGAATCATGAGGCTGTAGAGTATATAAGAGGGATCTCGGTGGTCAAGGTGTTCGGGCAGACGGTGCATTCCTTCAGCAAATTCAATGCCGCTATCCAATCCTATCGGGATGACGCCCTGGCCTTTACCATGTCCTGTAAAAAAGGGATGGTGGCCTTTAACTCCATCGTCAATTCCAGCTTTCTGGTGCTGGTGCCGGCGGCCTTGCTCATCGGGCTGGTTTCTCCCGATTTGCCGGGCTTTATGCAGAGCTTTCTGTTTTACCTGATCTTTTCGCCGGCCTGTGCCGTCATGCTCAACAAAATCATGTATATGACCAGCTACAAAATGCAGGCCGAGGAATCCATGCGCAGAATTGATGGGATTCTGAGCGCCGAGCCCCAAAGGGAAGCGGCCCGGCCCCAGACGGCCGGCGGCCATGAGATCTCCTTCGCAGACGTCACCTTCAGGTATGAGGGGACGGACCATCCGGCGGTGTCCCACCTCAGCTTTATCGCCAAGCCGGGGACCACTACGGCCCTGGTGGGGCATTCCGGTTCCGGGAAAAGCACCACGGCCAGCCTGATTCCCCGTTTTTACGATGTTCAGGAGGGTGTGATTAAGATCGGCGGGGTGGACATCAGAGAGATGGCCTCTGAGGATTTGATGAGAAAGGTGGCTTTTGTCTTTCAAAACCCCAGGCTGTTCAAGGATACCCTGCTGGCCAATATTCGCGCCGCCCGGCCGGAGGCCACCAGGGAAGAAGCTTTGCAGGCGGCCCATCTGGCCCAATGCGATGATATTTTAGCCAAGCTGCCCCAAGGGATCGATACGGTGGTGGGCAGTAGGGGGGTTTATCTTTCCGGCGGTGAGACCCAGCGGATTGCCATCGCCAGGGCGATTCTGAAGGACGCTCCCATCGTCCTGCTGGATGAGGCCACCGCCTATGCCGATCCGGAGAGTGAGCAGCAGATTCAGCAGGCCTTTAAGGGGCTTACCAAGGGCAAAACCGTGGTCATGATTGCCCACCGCCTGTCCACGGTGCGGGATGCCGGGCAGATTGTGGTGATGAAGCAGGGCGGGATTGTGGAAAAGGGGACCCATGACGGGCTGGTGGCTCAGGGAGGGGAATATGCCCGGATGTGGGATAACTATCAAAAATCCACCCAATGGCATATTGGAGGGGAGGTAAGGTCATGCTGAAGGGCATGTTTGCCCTGAGCGATCAGGGAGCAAAGGATTTAAACAAAGGGATCGCCGCCACTACCCTAAGCAATATAGTCCTGATTCTTCCGGTCAGCCTGCTGATCCTGGTGGTCATGGAGCTGCTCAATGGGATGGGGGGAGAAACCGCCGGACTGCAAAGGACCGTTTCCTTGATGCCCTTGTATGGGGTGCTCACAGTGGTGCTGTTCGTGATGGTCTTTGCCACCCAATGGCTGCAGTACAACAAGACCTATACGGTGGCCTATCAGGAAAGCGCCAACCGGAGAATTGTGCTGGCGGAAAAGCTCCGCAAGCTGCCCTTATCTTTCTTTGGGCAGAAGAATCTGGCCGATTTGACGGCGACCATTATGGGGGATTGCACAGCCCTGGAGCGGGTCTTCGCCAACGCGATTCCCCAGCTGTTGGGAACAGTCTTCATGTTTATTCTGACGGTCCTTGGCTTAGTTATCCTGGATTGGCGGTTGGGCCTGTGCATTGCCCTGCCTGTGCCGGTGGCCGCCCTGGTGGTCATCGCCGCCCGTAAAGCTCAGCAGAAAGCGGAAAGGGCCAATCTGGATGCCAAGCGCACTGCTTATGACGGGGTCCAGGAGTACCTGGAGACGATTGGGGAGCTCAAAGCCTGCTCCCGGGAAAAGGAGTATCTGGAGGGGCTGGAACAAAAGCTGGATCAGGTGGTGCGCTGCTCCTTCCGCAATGAGCTGGCCCCTGGCGCGGCCACCACAGCAGCCCAGTTTATTCTGCGGTTCGGCTTGGTCGCTGTGCTGCTGGTGGGGGGCTACCTGGTTGCCAAGGGTTCCCTTTCCATTCCCATGTTCATTCTCTTCCTGTTGTTTGCCGGCCGGATTTATGATCCTTTCACCAGTTGCTTTATGATGTTGGCGGAAGTCTTTTCGTCACTGGTCAGTGTGGGGAGAATGAAGCAGATCGATGCCACACCGGAGCAAACCGGGGACCCCGTTTGCAACAACCAGGGATATGATCTAGAGTTCGACCAGGTGGTATTCTCTTATAACGATGAGCCCGTATTGAGAGGGATTTCCTTTGTGGCCAAACAGGGAGAGATCACAGCCCTGGTGGGCCCTTCGGGCAGCGGGAAATCCACCGTTTCCAGACTGGCCGCACGTTTCTGGGATGCGGATTCAGGCAGGATTACCCTGGGCGGAGTCGATATAACCAAGGTTGAGCCGGAAACTCTGTTCAGGAATTTCGCCATTGTGTTTCAGGATGTGATGCTGTTTGATGATACGGTCATGGAGAACATCAGGCTGGGCCGCCGGGAGGCTACGGATGAGGAAGTCAGGGCAGCCGCCCGGGCTGCTCAGTGTGAAGAATTCATCGAGGGCCTGCCGGAAGGCTACCGGACAAACATCGGCGAAAACGGCAGTGCCTTGTCGGGCGGGGAGCGGCAGCGTATTTCCATTGCCCGGGCGTTGTTGAAGGATGCGCCGGTTGTCTTGCTGGATGAGGCGACGGCTTCCATGGACGCTGAAAGTGAAACCCTGGTCCAGGAGGCCTTGTCGGTCTTGTTGGAAAATAAAACCGTGATGGTCATTGCTCATCGGATGAGAACCGTCGCCAATGCCGATAAGATTGTGGTTCTGGACAACGGCCATATCCGTGAACAGGGTACTCCGGCCCAATTGATAAATCAAGGCGGACTTTATGCCCATTTGGTATCTCTTCAGCAAATTTAGGCCTTTGCCGGGGCAGGGCCAATTTTTTTAAAGAAAAAGTTAGCTTATACTAACTTTTGGGGGTGGCTGGGAGGTGGCGAAAAGAAGGTATGATGAATAACTCACGAGGGGGTGACGAAGAGCAAGCATGATGAGCAATCCCTATTTTGTAAGGACGTTCAAGGGAACAGCCCAAAACAGACTTTTTTTGTTTCCCTATGCAGGGGGCGGAGCCTCGGCTTTCAATCCATGGCAAAAGCATTTTACAGACACAGAGATTCTCCCGGCCCACTATCCGGGCCGGGAGACCAGAATCAAGGAAAGGCCGCTGGAAAGCCTGACCCTTCTGGTTGAGGAATTGTGGGCCGGGATGGAGCCGCTGCTTAGGGATGGGACTCCCTATTACTTATTTGGACACAGTCCCGGTACGAAAGTGGCTTATGAACTGGCCCTGCTGATCCAGCAAAGCAATGTTCCCTGCCAGTCCAAGGGAATGATTATCGCCGCCGGAAAAGCCCCCTGCCTGAAGGAAACCCATCCCATTCATCAGTTGGATGATGCTCATTTTATCCGGGAAATCGGCAGGTTTTCAGCCACACCTGCTGCTATCCTGGCCTCCCCGGAATTGATGAGCCTTTTCTTGCCGGCACTCAGGGCGGATTTCCGCTTGGACGAAACCTATCACCGCCGGGAGATAGAAAAGGTTAAGTGCCCTATCCTGACTCTCATGGGGGATCAGGATCCGGAGCTTACCCTTGATGAACTGCTGATGTGGAGAAATTATACCCAGGGTGACTTTGCTGTTCAGACCGTCGCCGGAGCACATATGTTTATTCTCAGCAATAAAGAGGCTGTGATCAAGATACTTCAGGACTATATGGGCCCATGAACACAGATGGCGAGAGGCTTAAGCTATATCACATCACCAGCAATGAGAAAGTGGCCATTCCTGAGGTAAAAGACTTGTTAAACAAGGGGATACCCCAGATCTTTCTCGTTAATACAAACAGGGGGGAGTGCAGAATAGAAAGTTTCCGGTATTTAACCAGGGAAGAGGAGGGGCTGCTTGGCTCCTACAGGCAAGAGTCTGATCAAAACAATTACCGGGTAACCCATAGTATCGTCAACTATATCTATGCCAATGTATTGCATTGCGGGATTGAGGAGCTTCTTTTCGGACGGGGAAAGTACCAAAAGCCCTTTATAAGCAATGATTTGAATTATCACTATAACATAGCCCACTCGAAAAACTTTGCCCTGGTGGGGATCCATGGCCGGGAGCTGGGGGTGGATATCGAGTCTATTGACGAAGGGCTGGACTATAAAGCCATTGCCCGGGACCTGTTCGCCCAGGAAGATCGGGAATACATACAGAGGGAGCCCGGGAATTTTTTCAGGCTTTGGGTGGCCAAGGAAGCTTATCTGAAACTCAGGGGAACAGGGTTTTACAGTGATCTGAAAGAGCTTGCCGTCAAAGGGGAAGAAGAGGGGAAGATCATCCTGCTGGACAAAACCAGCGGGTCCTGTCACCCGGTCTTTATGACGGAGCACCTGTCCTGCAGCATAGGATTCAGTTGTCTATAAAGGAAAGTACCTGTAGAGGAAAGTGTCTGCAAGGGAAAGTGCCTGGAAAAGAAATTGTCTATAAAAGAAAGTGAGGGAGTTCATGACTGGAAATCTGAAGGAGAGTCTGGAAAGCTTCTATGCTGCCAAGGTGTGGGAAGATATCACCCTGGGCAAAGCGCTGTCGGCTTGGAGTGAAACATATGGGGACAACATCGCCTTAACCGAAGCGGACAGACAAGTAACCTATCGGGAGCTGGAAACGGCAGCCAGGAGAATGGCGGCCGGTTGGCAAAGGCGGGGATTTGGCAGGGGGGATAAGATCGTCCTGCAGCTTCCCAACTCCATTGAGTTTGTCGTCAGCGCTTTTGCCCTGTTCAAATTAGGAGTTATTCCCGTCATGGCTCTGCCTGCCCAAAGAAAAACAGAAATCAAAGGGATTATCGAAAAATCCGGGGCCAAGGGCTATGTGATCAAGGAAAAATACTTGGGGTTTGACTATAAAAGCCTGGCCAGGGAAATCCGCCGGGAAATCGAAACCGATCTGGCGGTGATCGTCATCGGCAGAAGCGACGAATTTATAGCTTATGAGGATTTAGGGGAAGGCCCGGAATTAAGAGATGAACCGGAGATAGGCTCCGGGGAGGTGGGTTTGTTTTTATTATCGGGAGGAACAACGGGAATCCCCAAGCTGATCCCCCGAAGGCATGCCGATTATTTATATGTGGCGCAAAAGACTGCGGAGCGCTGCCGCCTGGATCAGGAGTCCGTCTATTTGGCGGCCCTGCCTGTGGCCCACAATTTCCCCCTGGGTTGTCCGGGTTTGCTGGGTACCTTGAGTGTGGGCGGCAGAGTCGTGATTTGTGCGGTGGCCAGCCCGGATGAAATCATCCCCCTGATTGAAGAGGAAGGGGTGACCATAACGGGCCTGGTGCCGGCCCTGGCCCATATGTGTATTGAGTTTTTGGAGCTGGATGGGGAGTGCGATATATCCTCCCTTAAAGTCATCCAGGTGGGGGGAGCGGTCCTGGATTCCTATTTAGCCGCCAGGATCGAAAAGGCTTTTGCTTGCACCTTGCAGCAAATATTCGGAATCGCCGAAGGCTTGATTTGTTGTACGGATTTGGCAGACAGGGAGGAGATCAGGTATCACACCCAAGGGAAACCCATCTCGGCATACGATGAAATACTGATTGTGGATGAAAAAGGCCAGGAGGTCCCGGAGGGAGAGTATGGTGAGCTGACGGTCAGGGGCCCCTATACCATCTATGGCTACTATAATCTTGAAGAAGTCAACCAAAGCTGCCTGTCGGATCAGGGCTATTTTAAAACCGGAGACAAAGCGCGCTGGCAGGATGGCAATCTCCAGGTGGCAGGAAGGCTGAAAGAGATGATCAACCGGGCCGGAGAGAAAATCACCCCGTCGGAGCTGGAAGAGCTGCTGCTGAGACATGAAGACATAGAGGATGTTCAGGTGGTGGGGGTTGAGGATCAAGAGCTGGGGGAGAGGATTTGCGTATTTATAATGGCTCAGAATAAGGGGTTGACCTTGAATGCTCTGCGCAATTATTTAGTGGGGCAGCAGGTGGCTTCATACAAACTGCCGGATCAGCTGGTTTATTTGGAGGCCTGGCCCCTCACCAATGTAGGGAAAATCGACAGAAACCAATTAAGAGTCTTGGGAACACAGAGAGGTAATCAGGAGGTTTTTCATGGAAGATAAGAATCCGAGAACAGCAGCCATGGAGTTTGTGGGCCAAAAGGTCCGGGACCTGTTAGCTGCGGAGCAGATCGCCGCCGACAGCAACCTCATTGAAGAGGGGCTCAGCTCCCTCATGATCATGCAGATTGCCGGCGGCCTCCGCAAATACAAGCTCAGGATTTCCTTTGCCGCTTTAATTGAAAAGCCTACCCTGAGGGACTGGGCTGAACTCATCAACAAGGCAAAGCTCAAGGAAGCCGGGCAGGTCCCGGAAGGGGCGGTGGAACGGGTAGTGGAAGAGGCGGTGGAAGAGGCAGCGGGGGAGGCAGCGGCAGCGGAACGGGCAGTGGAACGGACAGCGGGGGAGCCCGGGGGCCAATTCCCCCTTACGGATGTGCAATATGCCTACTGGGTGGGCAGAAATGATGACCAGCCTTTAGGCGGGGTAGGATGCCATGCTTATCTGGAATTTCATGGACAGTCTATCGATCCCCTCAGGCTGAAGCTGGCCTGGAATGCGCTGCAGAGACATCATCCCATGCTGAGGGCGAAATTCTTCCCCAATGGCCGGCAGGCCATTATGCCTTCCCCCTACAGTGAGGAGATTGAGGTGTTTGAGCTGGGAGGATTGGCCCCAGATGAGCTGCAAGAGGAGCTTTTATCCCTAAGGTCCGCCCGGTCTCACCGCAAACTCAAGGTGGAAGAAGGTGAGGTGGCCGGCCTTGCTCTGGCTCTTCTTCCGGACGGTACCGGCCGGCTTTTCCTCGATGTTGACCTGCTGGTCGCCGATGTTTTAAGCCTCAGCCTGATCATCCGGGATCTGGCGGAAGCTTATCTGGGGAAGAGGCTTGGTGAACCGCCGGAATATACCTTTCAGGATTATATCCGCGGCAGAGAAGGGGAAGCGGAAAACCAGGAGCGGGAGGAAGATAAACGGTTTTGGGAAGGGAAGCTGCAGGCCATGGACTGGGAAGGGCTGCGGATGCCCCTGCAAACCAAGCCTGAGTTGATCAGCAAAACCAGGTTCAGCAGAAGGCAGGCCATCGTAGGCCGGGAGGATTGGCAGAGAATCAGGCAAACCGCGGCCCGCTACCAATCCACCCCCTCCATGATCCTGCTGACGGCTTATGCTCTCGTCCTGGAAAGATGGTGCAGCCAGGGGAGTTTTTTCATCAATATTCCCTTATTCAACCGGGATCTGGAGGACGGGAGGATCAGCGCCATGGTCGCGGATTTTACCAATCTCCTGCTGGTTGAATTTATGAAGAAACCCCAGGAAACCTTTCTCATGACCATGGAACGGGTAAAAAGCACATTTTTGGAGAATGTCTCCCACAGCGGTTATTCCGGTGTGCGTGTGCAAAGAGATCACTTTGGCAAGATGGGGGGGACGGGTTTTGTGGCACCGGTTGTGTTCGCCTGCAACATCGACTACCCCCTGGAGACCCCCCTATCGCGCCGGGCCTTTGGCGGGGTGGGCTATATGGTGTCCCAGACACCTCAGGTGTGGCTTGATTTTCAAACTTATGTCCGTGATGAAGAGCTGATGCTCTGCTGGGATGCCGTGGACGAATTATTCCCCGAGGGTTTAGTGGATGATATGTTCGGCGCCCTGCAGGACCTGATCCAGGGGCTGGCTCAACATGATGACTGGAATCAGGGGTTCGATGTTCTGCCGCCCAGACAAAAAGCACAACGGGCCGGGGAACTGGCAGATCTCCTTCCCTTAAGCCCTCCCCCTAAGACACTGCTGAGCGGCTTTCTGAGTCATGTCCGCCAAAACCCTGACAGCATCGCCCTCATTGACGGCCGGACCCAGGGGTCAATCACTTACGGGGAATTATACCGCAGAGCATTGGCCGTGGCTGGATTATTGGTTCGGAAAGGAGTCCAACCCGGCGACTATATGGGCATTTTATTGCCAAGAGGATGCGGGCAGATCTATGCCATATTGGGTATTCTCATGGCCGGCGGGGTTTATGTGCCCATCGGCATCAGCCAGCCGGAGGGGCGCCGGCAGAAACTATACAGGCAGATAGGGTTAAAAGGGATTATAACCCATGGGGAAACCATCCCCAGCGGGCATCCGGATCATGAGGGTATCCTGGTGGTGGAGCTGGAAGAGGGGATGGGCAAGGGAGGTCTGGAGGAGGGGATGGGCAAAGGAGGCCCGGGAGTGGGGACGGACAAAGGAGGTCTGGAAAAGCCGGTCATGGCTTCCCCACAGGACAGCGCGTATGTCATTATGACCTCCGGAAGTACCGGGAGCCCCAAAGGAGTGGAGATCAGCCATGAGGGAGCGGTGAATACCATTGAGGATATCAATGGCAAATTCGGGATATCAGCCAGGGATTCGGTCCTGATGGTTTCCGCCA
Source organism: Desulfitobacterium hafniense DCB-2 (assembly GCF_000021925.1). Lineage (NCBI taxonomy): Bacteria > Bacillati > Bacillota > Clostridia > Eubacteriales > Desulfitobacteriaceae > Desulfitobacterium > Desulfitobacterium hafniense. Next base: position 4,214,951 of record NC_011830.1, on the reverse strand, counting down.
TTGATTTTGATCTTTCGGTGTACGATCTCTTTGGCATGCTCTCGGAGGGGGGCAGGGTCATTGTCCTGGACGAAGAGAACTATAAAGATCCTGATGTCTGGCTGAGGCTTATGCAACACTATTCCCTATTGGTTTGGAATTCGGTTCCGGTCCTTTTTGATATGTTGGTGACCATGGCGGAGCGGCGGGAGGCGCCCCTTGACTTAAGGCTGGTCATGCTTTCCGGCGATTGGATAGGGCTTGATCTGCCCCGGCGATTCTATGAGCTGAACAGAAACGCCACGGTGGTGGCCCTGGGAGGGGCGACGGAAGCCTCCATATGGTCCAATTATCAGGTTGTGCCGGAGAGGCTTCCCTCAGACTGGATCACTATTCCTTATGGTCAACCCTTAAAAAACCAAATCTACAAGGTCATGGACAAGTGGGCAAGGGTCTGCCCCAATTATGTGGCCGGAGAGCTCTGGATAGGGGGAGCCGGTGTGGCCAAAGGCTATAAGGGTGACGAGGAACTGACCGGGCAGAAATTTAAAACGGACACCATCCGCTGGTACAAAACCGGTGATTCAGGAAGAATGTGGGAAGACGGCACCATTGAATTATTGGGCAGGCTGGACAATCAAATCAAAATCAAGGGTTACCGCATTGAGACCGGAGAAGTGGAAAGTGCCTTGATGAAGCTGCCCGGTGTGGCGAATGCCGTAGTATGCCTGAGCGAAGAAAATGAGGATAAGGTGCTGGCGGCCTATCTGGTGGCCAAGGAAAAGGTCAAGGCAGAGGAAAAAAGGTATGCGGAGGTGGAGGGGGTAAAAGAGGCTCTGGCGGCCTGCCTTCCCCACTATATGATCCCGGCGGTCTATGTTTGGGCCGGGGAGCTGCCGTTAACGGTCAATGGAAAACCTGATAAGCGGCAAATCAGTGAGCTGTTAAAGAACCGTTGGCAGAAGACGTCTTTCTCGCCGCCGGAGGGGGCGCTGGAAGGGCAGATAGCCAAAGTGTGGCAGGAGGTGCTGCATAAAAAAGAGCTATCCCGCCATGATAATTTCTTTAAATTAGGCGGGGATAGTCTGAAAGCGGTGGAGATCGTCACCAAAGCCGGGGCTGTGTTAAAGCTTCCCCTGACCCTATCCATCCAAACCCTGTTCCGATGCCCCACCCTGAGGGAATTTGCCCTGGAAATAGCTAAGCTGGGCAGCGGCTATGAAGAGGAAATCATCTGAAGAAGTTCATGCTAGGTTAGAGGAGGTTGCCGTCAATGACGATTGAAAAAAGAATGAAGGAATTCCGTAACCAAGGGATTGTTTTATGGCCTGAAGGGACTGCCTTGAAATTCAAAGCACCGAAGGGTGTGGTTACGGAAGAGATAAGAAGCTTTTTAAAAGAAAACAAACAGAGGATTATCCAGTACCTGGAGGGGAATCAGCAGGCTGCTTGGGCAAGGAACAGGGCGGGCAGGTTCAATAAGTTTCCCTTGACCGATATCCAGAATTCTTATGTGGTGGGCCGCAATAAGCACTATGAATTAGGCGGGGTGGCCTGCCACGGCTATTTGGAAATCGAGTTTGAGGAAATCCTGGATATAGAGAGATTGGAGACAGCCTGGAATAAGGTCATCCAAAAGCATGATATGCTGCGGGCCATCGTCTACGATGTGGGCTACCAAATCGTCCAGGAAACGGTGCCTCTGGTAAGGATTCCGGCCATTGATCTGCGGGGCGGGGGGAATGACAAGGGCCGGGAAGCCTTGCGGAAAAGTCTGGCCCATAAGCAATACCCCTTGGGCCAGTGGCCTATGTGTGATGTGGCGGTCAGCATTGATGAAGAAAAATCGGTGGTCCATTTTTCAGTGGATATGCTGATCGCTGATTTTTCCAGTATGAACATTATCCTCAATGATCTGGAGCATTTTTACAGAAATCCTGAGGAGCCCATCAGCTACCCCACCCTTTACCGGGATAGTGTCATGTATCAAAATGACCGGAAGATGCTGAACCCCCAGGAGCGGCAGGCTGCCGAAGCCTATTGGGAGCAAAAGCTTCCTTCTCTGGGTGAAGCCCCGGAGCTTCCGGTCATCAAGAAAACCGGACTGACGGAGCATACTTTTTCCCAAAAAAAGCTGTTCCTGGAGAGGGAAAGGTGGCAGGGGTTTTGTGAGCGGGCCAAAGATGCTCAGATTACGCCCTCGGTGCTGGTCATGGCGGCCCTGGCGGAAGTGACCGCCTTATGGTCCTCAAGTCACAAGTTCAGCATCAACACAACCATCTTCAATCGTCCTCCTCTTGCCGAAGATATCCATCAGGTTGTGGGGGATTTTACCGACGTCATTGTTTCCTCTATCGATCTGGATTTCAGTATCCCCTTTAGCCAAAGAGCCCAGGCTATCCAAAAGGATCTTTGGACGGATTTGGAACACAGCGCTCTATCCGGGGTGGAAGTGCTCAGAAAAATGACCAAAGAGCGCAAAAAGAACATCATTATCCCGGTGGTTTTCACAAGTACGGCAGGGATCGCCGGCAAGGAGGACGCCACGGTCCGCAGAAGCATCCGCTACAAGATCAGCCAAACCCCCCAAGTGTATCTTGACTGCCAGGTAGCGGATGAAAATGGGGGGGCGAAAATAAATTGGGATGTCCGGGATGGGGTTTTTGAAGAGCCGGTGATCAGCGACATGTTTGAGAGTTTTTCCCGCTTAATCAGCTCCCTTTGTGAGCCTGAACAGCAGGTTTTGGCAGACTATTTTCCGGTGGAATTGCCCCTGGGAACCAGGGAGGTAAGAAACATCACCAACTCCACGGCCAGGGAGTATCCTCCCCGGATGATGGAGGAGGGGTTCCTTCATGCCCTGAGGCACTATCCCAACAAGACGGCTCTGATTACAGACCGGGAAGAGTTTACCTATGCATCTTTTTCCCGCTATGTGAAGACCGTGGTGGATCTGTTGAAGGAACAGGATGTGCGGCCCGGGGACAGAGTGGGTATCAGCATCGATAAAAATCAATGGCAGATTGCGGCGGTCATGGCCGTCCTGTTGGTGAAAGGGACCTATGTGCCGATTGATGTTCACCAACCCTCTGCCCGCCAGGAAAAGATCATTAAGGGAGCCGGCATTAAAGTGCTGTTAATCCAGGATGAGGACTACTCTTCCCAGAAGGGCCATCCCGCCCGGGAAGGCTGCTCTGCCCAGGGAGGCTGCCCACCCTGGGAGGGCTGCACCACGATCAATCTGCAGGGGGTATCCCTGGGAAATGAGCCTTTGGATGTCTTTACGTCCGATCCTGATGACTCCGGCTCTGGTGGCCCCGGCTCTGCTGCTCCCGGCTCTGTTGCCCTCGGCTCCGCCTCCTCTGGCCCCGATTATGACCGGCCGGCTTATATTATTTTTACTTCCGGGACTACCGGGGAGCCCAAGGGGGTGGTTATTTCCCACCGGGCGGCCATGAATACCATCATGGATGTCAATCACCGCTATGGGATAGACGAATCCGATGTGTTTCTTTGCTTAGCCAATCTCTCCTTTGATCTGTCGGTCTATGATATTTTCGGCTGCTTTGCGGCGGGGGGCACCCTGGTTATGCCTGCTTCGTCACAGATCAGGGACCCCAAGTATTTGTATGATCTGATCCTGCTGAACCGGATCAGTGTGTGGAACTCGGTTCCGGCACAAATGCAGATGGTGGTCAATTATCTGGAATCTGTGGAGAGCATGAAGAAGAAAACCTCCTTGAGCAAGGTGTTTTTATCCGGGGATTGGATACCGGTCAACCTGCCTGAGCGCATTGGCGCCATGTTTCCCCAGGCCAGGGTGGTCAGCATGGGCGGGGCCACGGAGGCCTCCATTTGGTCGATTTATTATGACATTGCCAAAGGTGAAGTCTTTGGGAAAAGTGTTCCCTATGGGAAACCCATGGCCAATCAAAGGTTCTATGTGCTCAACGGTGAGGGGCGGCCCTGCCCGGATTATGTGGAGGGGAACCTCTATATAGCCGGTGACGGCTTATCCCTGGGGTATTTGAACGATGAGAAGCTGAACGGGGAAAAGTATGGCAGGCTGCCGGCGACGGGGGAAAGAATTTACCGGACCGGGGACAGGGGGTACTACAGGCGGGATGGCAATATCATGTTCAGAGGCAGGGAGGCCGGTGATGAGCAGATCAAAATTCACGGCCACCGCATCGAGCTGGCTGAAATACGTACGGCCTTAACCGACTATCCCCTGATCGATTCAGCTCTGGCTTTGGCCGTAGGGACACCCCCCGATGAATTGAAGATCAGTGCGGTGATGACGCCCAAACGCAGGTCGGAACAGCAGGATATCGAGCCAGATGATCAGGAACTGGCTATGCTGGCCGCGGCGGGCCGGTTTTATGAGACAGGCATGGACGGGGAATTGCTGGAAAAATGGACGACCAAATCGGAAGAAGTGGTGATCAGCGATATCTATCATACCTTCAAAGGCTTCGGGATCTTTGCGGAAGTGGATAAGCGCCATTCCTTTGGGGAAATCATGCAAACCATGAACATTCCCGAAAAGCTCCATAAGCTGACCAGATTATGGCTGCAGGTGCTGGTGAAAGAAGGGGTGCTCCGGGAAGAAGAGCAAACCTTTGCTTTGGTGGAACATAACCTTCACCTCGATTCCGGGGCCCTCTGGGATGAGTTCTACCGGATTGAAGAGGAGTTCAACTACAGCCGGGAATTTGTGGATTATCTGAAAAAATCCAGCGATGTGCTGCCGGAAATGATTCAGGGACAGGAAAACCCTCTCAACGTGCTCTTCCCCAAGGGGGATGTGGCACCGGCCATGGCGGCCTACCATGATAACAAAATCAATCAGATCCAGAACGGGATTGCGGTTAAGGAGGTCCTCTATCTGTGCCGGCAAGCCAACCAAAAGGAACCGGGCCGGCCCTTCCGGATTTTAGAGGTGGGGGCGGGAGTGGGCGGAACATCCCTGGATCTGATTCCCCAGCTGGAGGGCCGGCAGGTGGAATATCATTTTACCGACCTGTCCGCCTTTTTTCTCAATCATGCCCAGGAGAATTTCCGTTCCTATGAATGGGTGAACTATGGGCTGTTTGACATCAATCAGGATTTTGCCCTCCAGGGCTATGAGGCCTTTTCCTTTGATTTGATTCTCTGCGCCAATGTTCTGCACAACGCCAGGGATATTCATGAGGTGATGGATAACCTGAAGCACCTGCTGGTGGACCGGGGAACCATGATCATTCTGGAGGAGACCCGCGTCAGCTACATGCTGCTGACCTCCATGGAATTTAAGGACGGACTGACCGGATTCCAGGACGAGCGGGGGGAGGAGCAAACCTTTTTCACCAGGGCCCAGTGGGAAAAGATCTTCAGCCGCCACGGCGGGGAGATTGTTTTTGAATTTCCCGGTCAGGACAGCAAGCTGGATATCTCCGGCCAAACCATTTATATCACCAGGTATGCCGGGGAGTATGAGCCCTTGGACAAAGGGCGGGTGCAGGAGCATTTAGCCAATACGGTTGCTCCCTACATGATTCCAAGCACCCTGCTGGTGCTGCCGGCCCTGCCCCTGACGGACAATAAGAAAGTGGATATGGGCAGGGTAAGGGCCTATCTGGAGCAAAACCACCAAGCTTCCGGGACGGAGCCGGGAGAAAAAGCCCTGCCGGAAACGGAGCTGGAGAAGCGGATTGCCGTCATCTGGTGCCGGGAATTAAAAATAGCTTCCTTTGGCAGGGAGGACAATTTCTATGAGGTAGGGGGAGATTCACTTTTGATCGCCCAGGTGGTGGGCAAGATGGTGGAAGAGATCGAAGAGGCGGAAGGCTGGGAATGGAGCGCCTTGCTGACGGAAATGATGCAAACGCCCACAGTCAAAGAGGTCGCCGCCAAAATAGAGAGATTCTTCAGCCATAGGGACACCTTTATTGATCCCTCCCTGATCCAAATCAAAGACAGCCGGCTGCCCCGGGAGCAGTCCGTGGCCAAGGTGCTGTTCCATGCGGGAACAGGGACCCTCTCCGCCTATACGGATCTCATCGCCTATATTGAAAAGGACAGCAAAGAGGATGAAAGTGTCCTGGGATTTTCCTTTGGCAATGAGGTTGACTATATTTCCATGGAGACCCAGGATACCTTCAAGCTGCTGGGCAAAAAATACGGCAAAATTCTCAGCAGCTTAGGGTTTGCCAATTATATTCTGATTGGGCATTGCGTAGGCGGGGTGATTGCCCTGGAGGCGGCGGAGCATCTGCGGGAGTCCGGGCATCGGGTTTCCGATGTCACCTTGATCAGCGCCACCATTCAAATGCAGAAAGAGATGACCCACTACCGGGAGCTGCCCGACCAGGTGTATGCCCGAGCTTTGGAAACCAGCCTGGACAATGAGCTGCTGCTGGAGCGCACCTTTGCCCGGCTGATTAACGCCAATGAGTATGAAGCGGGATATACCACCCAAGAGGCGGATCTGGAAAGGTGCATTGAATTCCTGGTCAAGGAACGCCAGGGTGAAGTAAGCGCCGAAGCCTTGTGCTCTTTGGACGGTCCGTATCAGGAGATTGGCGATAACTTTAAGGAGCTGTCCAGAAAGCCGATTTCGGAAAGACTGAACGATCTCTACGCCACCATTGAGCGGTCTGAGTCCAATTTAATGGAGCATGAACGGAGGATGCTCAATACCTTGTTTAATATTTTTTCCCAGAATTTCGGCTGCGTGGCCAGTCATGAGCCCAGACCCTATGGGGGGCAGGTGCGGTTGTTCTCTTGTGAACAGCAGGAAGGGAGCTTCTTCCGGGAGTTTTTTGGGGAGAACCTGGAGACCTGGCTGCCCTATCTCCAAGGGGAATACACCTATGAGGTGATCGCCGGCCAGCATTTTGATTGTATTGTTGAACCTAATCTGCAAAAGAACATCGGCAGGATCCTGAATTTCAGATACTAAAAGAGAAGAGGCGATTCTATGCACCGTATAGGGGTTTTAGGTGGTACGGGTGAAATCGGCAGCAGAATAGTGAACCTGCTGAAGGGTGAATACAGCCTGATGGCTTCCTATCATAGCCAATCCAGACCATCTGCCGCCGGTTGTGAGTATGTAAAGCTTGACATTGCCGATGCTGAGCAGCTGCAGCACTTCTGCCGGCAATGCCATGTCCTGATCAATTGCGCAGGGGCGTCTTTCCTCAATGGTGAGAAGGTGGCCCGGATGGCTGCCCACTGGCAGATCCCTTATATTGATCCTTCGGGGGAGGCCTTTCTGGAAGAGCGGCTGGAGGACAGAAAGGATAAGGCTGTCTTTGTGCTGTCCGCCGGCTATTTCCCGGGGATGAGCGGGCTGCTGATGCGGCATGTCTGCGAGTCCTTTGACACTCCGGAGACCATCAGCGGCTTAAGCGTAAGCGAAGAAATACCCAGCATGTCGGCTATCGAAGATTTTATTCTCACCAATTTATCCGGTTTTGGGACGGCACTCAGCTATTATGATCATGGCGCTGTGGTCAGGGATGAAGGGGAAAGGCTGGAAAGGATCAGGGGCAGGGAATTCCGCTTTCAAAATTACCTGACCGTTGAAACGGCAAGGGTTGCGCAACACTATGGGCTGAAGGAAGCCCATTGGTACCATTCATCCTTTGGCGACCAGGTTATCCGCAAATTGCAGGAGGCGGTCATCCAGTATAAGTTGGAAAGAGCTGGATACAAAAGCATTGTCCGGGAAGTGATTGAGATATTCCGGCAAACCATGGCAGGCCGTGAATCCTTCAGTTATACAAGGATTGAGGGGCAAGGGCTGCTGGGGAAGGAGCGGACGCTGATGACGGCGGAGGTATCCAGTGATTGCAGCAGCGAGATCAGCGCCATCATAGCCGCTTATGCAGCGAAGGCGGTTTTGGCGAAGCCTTTACCCCCTGGCATCCATTACGCCATGGACATTATCAATATGGAGGAAATACTCAAGGATCTTGCTGAGCTGAAGGCAGAGATCCGGATCAGTAAGGTAGTTTTGGAACAGGAGGTTGATGATGAGTATGAAGAAGGGGAATTGTAAGCTGCATAGGATGGGGGAACCCCATGGCCCCAAGGTGCTTTTGATCCATGGGGCGGGATTTTATTGGCAAACCTGCTTTGCCAGGATCATAAGGGACCTGAAAGACCGGTATTGCCTCCTGATTCCGGAACTGGAAGGGCATACCGCCCACCCCAGGGAATACATGGTCTCGGTGGAGGAAACGGCCGGCAAGCTTGGCGAAGCTTTAGAGGAACTTAGGGTTGATAAGGTTCAGGCCATCTACGGGGTTTCCCTGGGTGCCAGTGTAGCCGTAGAAATGGCCATCAGGGGTGAGATCAAGGTCATGAACCTGCTCCTGGATGGGGGTCAATATGAAGGGATGGGGGAAATGACGGAACAATACGCCAATATCATGGCCGATGCCTTTTTAAACCTGCTGGCCGGGGAGCACCTCCCATCCCCGGTCAAAGAAAATATGGGCTTTGCCGCCAACAATGATGTTGAGGTTCTCCAACCCCTCATTTATGAGCATATAACCCGGGAAGCGCTGCTCCATGCGCTTTTAGCCGCTTACCGCTATGATCTGAAAGCGAAAAACGCCAGGGTGGATGCCCGTGTCTCTGTTCTGATCGGAGGCAATGAGATCTATGGGGCCCAGTTCACCCCCTTGTTGGCAGAAATCAGCAGACATCCCCTTGATATCTATGAATTTCCCAACCGAGGGCATGCGGAAGTGTTGAGCAAGGAGCCGGAGAAAATATCCCGGTTGATCAGGGAGATTTTGAATTATTGTTGATGTGGAGTATCGGCAGGAGATGATAGGCGTCTGGATTGCCTGGCTGCCATACTAATACTTGAAAAAGCCCAAAGGCGAAGCCCATGTGTCGAGCCCGCCCGACACATGGGCTTTGTTAAAGCAGGTATTAGCCATGCCGTTTCAATTTGAAAAGAGGGTGGATTTTTGTCAGTGGATGGAAAGGGAGGAGCATCTTATGAAAAAATACTATGAGAAAAACATCTCAATGGAAAGCAGCAAGGCAATTTATGAGATTGCCGGCCGTCTGTGCGGTGGTGAAAAGGAAAATGTCTATTTATATGAAAACAAGGATTGTGTTTCCGTAGGAGTAGGGATATATTGCGAGATCATCGTTACTCCGGAGGAGATGGTTATGGAAAAGGAGAGTGTCAGACAGAGCATCAAGGTATCCGAGCTCTGCCGGGATCTTGATAAGCTGTTTAAATCTGTGGCTGTTGATTCCTGGCGAGCCTATGGAATTGCCAACTTCGGGTTGGCCAGATACCTATATGATCTGAACAGGGGAGGGGAAACAGAGGAACTCTTTCATTTCATCATACCTGATAAAGAATACAGAGTCCATAAGGATACAATTCTGTTGCGTGCTTTTCATAAGGAAGATATAGAAAGGATGGAGAAAACTATAGCAAATGTATTGCCAAACAGTGCAAAGGAAAAAAATGCTGTGCTTTATGATGGGCAAGAGATCTTGTTATTTGATGAAGAGTATTATAAAGAGATCGTTGAACTTGCGGTTAAAGAGATCAGGGATAAAAAATATCAGAAAGTCATCTTATCCAGAAAGATTCCGGTACACCATCGATTGGATATGCTGCAGACCTACCTGCAGGGAAGACAGGGAAACACTCCGGCCAGGTCCTACTATTACAGGTTTCCCAATTTAGAGGTGGCAGGCTTCAGTCCGGAAACCATTGCTGAAGTGGATGATTCCGGTACCGTTTATACATTTCCCCTGGCCGGAACCAGAGCTTTGCTTAACGATTCAAAAGCAAATAACTCTTTAAAAGAGGAATTGTTGCAGGATGCTAAGGAAATCACTGAACATGCCATTTCGGTAAAGTTGGCTGATGCAGAGCTGGAACAGGTGTGTGAACCGGATTCGGTAGCGGTAATAGAGTTTATGTCGGTTATTGAACGGGGAACTGTACAGCATTTGGGTTCCAGATTAAGAGGAAAGCTTAGGGCAGAGTACAATTCATGGCATGCATTCTGCAGCCTGTTTCCGGCGGTCACTGCTTCCGGAATTCCTAAAAAGGAAGCAATCGAAGCCATTGGCAGGATTGAAAAGGATGCACGCAATTTATACAGTGGCGCTGTGTTAACCTATGATGACAATGGCACCTTAGATGCGGCGTTGGTATTGAGAAGTATATTTCAGAATTCAGAAGAAACATGGGTTAGAGTAGGAGCCGGAATTGTGGAAATGTCACATCCGCAAAGAGAGTTGACAGAAACTCAGGAAAAGGTCAGCAGTGTTGCCAGACGATTAGTTAAAGAAGGTTAATCGACGCGCACCCAGACCAGCAGGTAGAAAAGGGGCCCCTTTTCCGTGCGGTCAATATACAGGAGCCGCCCGCCCGTGCAGCTGGCAAAGACATATCCGTGGGCTTCCGCGTGTTCCAGCAGAGGGGAGATATCCTGGGGGCACAGTGAGAAGAGGTCCCGGGTGGTGATACAGGTGCGGATGAAGCGGCCTCCAGGCTGGTAATAGGCGCGGCCGTCCAGGGGAAGCCGGAACTTTTCCACATAATGAATAAGAGCGCCTAAACCAATCTGAATGTCGTAAAGATCCGGTCCTTTTCTGCTGTTCAGTTCCTCCAGGGGGATGGTGGCGGATACATAGGTGAAGGGAAAATGTTTTACCCACTGCTCCACCCCGCAGTCCGGGAGAAAGCCCTTTTTCCGGTTGATCGCCGCCACCGCCCAGGTGGGCGGCCCTGCGAATTCCTCCACCTTGTTGAGAATCCGTAGGCCGCAGCTGGCGTAGATCCGGGTCTCCTGCATTCGTGAAAGCTCCAGCCGGAGCATCTCTATTTCCTGCTCCAACTCCCCTTCCCGATCTGCCAAAAGCTTGTTGTACTCGCCGATGCTGCCGGAGGAATCCCGTATGGATTCAAGCTGCATACCATAGGTGCGCATTTCTCTGGTCAGCAGCGCCGCAAGGGCATCGTTTACAGTGTAGTCGTAATAGCCGTTTTCCCTCACCTTCGGATTCAGCAGCCCGATCTCCCGGTAATGCCGGATGGTTTCCGGCGTTACACCAATGCAATCCGCCAATTTTCGAACGGTGACTTTCATGAATAATTTCACCTCCGGGTATTGACTCTGTGGTTGCCCCATAGTATACCATAGATTTCACAAAGTCGTATAGTCTATACGGCCAGAATTAGGAGGTAGAAGATGAAAAAGAAAAAGGTTATCTCAATTCTCTCGGTTTTCCTGTGCTTGACACTGGGGCTGGCAGGCTGCACCGCCGCCCCCGCCGGTGGGGGAAACCCAGCCCCGGCGGAGGCAGGGATGGTTCCCGGTGACTACCTTGGCGTGGGCAACGGCCGCAACGGCCCCATCGTGGTTAAGGTCACACTCGGGGCGGACAGCATCGACGCCGTTAAGGTTGTGAGTGAACGAGAGACACACAACACCGGTTCCGTACCCATTCAACAGTATCCTGATTTGATCGTGCAGAATCAGACCTTGGACCTGGATATCGTAAGCGGGGCGACAATCAGCAGTGCCGCATTCCTGAACGCCGTCAGGAATGCTGTTACCCAGGCGGGCGGCGATCCTGCCCGGTTCACCGGCAAGGTGAGCGCAGATGTGCCCCATGAAGACACCACTGCCGATGTGGTGGTGGTTGGTGCCGGCGGTGCCGGTATGACCGCCGCGATCAGCGCGGCCAATGCAGGAAAGAAAGTTATCCTGCTGGAGAAGCTTGGCTTTGTGGGCGGTACCTCTAATTACTCCATCGAGAGCTTTGGTGCCATAGGGGATAAGACCCATATCGCGCTGGGCAGCGATGTGACCGCAGACGAACAAGCGGCAATATTAACAAAACAAAACCCCAACGGAACGGCGGAGGCCTTCAGCGTACTGACCCATAACAATGGTGCGGCAGCGGACTGGCTGCGCACTATCGGGGCACAACTGACGGTGGCGGGTGGTCAGATCAGCTCCACTTCGTCCCGGGAGGTAGGCGAATTTGGCAACACGATTGTGTCGGCACTTAAGGCAGAGTGCGCAAAGGCCGGCGTGGACGTGCGGGTCAACAGCAAAGCGGCTGAGCTGGTCATGAAGGATGGCATGGTGGACGGCGTTAAAGTGTCCACGAAGCAGGGGGACTACACTATTTCCGCGAAGGCGGTGGTCATCGCTTCCGGTGGCTTTGGGGCCAACAACAAAATGGTCGCCGAATATGCCCCCACTCTGAAGGATTATAAGAGTTCCTGCTCCCCCGGAGGTACGGGGGACGGTCATCTGATGGCTCAGGCTGCGGGCGCGGACTTGAAGAACATGGATTACATCCGCGTCAACTTTACCTATACTACGGCGGAGAACGGCTACTTCTATTATATGGGCAGCCTGTTCAACACCGGCGCGATTTTCGTGAACAAGGATGGTCAGCGTTTTGTAAACGATCAGGGCGGCTATGGAGTAGGCCCTCAGGTCGTTGCCCAGGGCGGCAGCGGCTGGGCGATCTTCGATGATTCCCTTGTCGCAGGGGTTAAGGATGTGCGCGAGTATGAGAAATTGGGCCTCTTCGTGAGCGCAAACACGATTGAAGAACTTGCGGATAAAATCGGTGTGAACAAGGAGAACCTCGTTAAGACGATCACTAATTACAAGGGTTATGTGGCTAACGGCAAGGATGAGGAGTTTGGCCGCGCCATGCTGAACATGACCTTTGACGAGGCGCCGTACTATGCTGCGCCGATGACCTGCCGCGTGCAGGGGACTTTCGGCGGAATCAACACGGATGTGAAGGCCCAGGTGCTTAATACGGAGGGAACCGCTATTCCCGGACTGTTCGCCGCCGGTGAATGCGCTAACGATGGAACCTGGGGCGCCAACCCAGCCGCCGTCAACCTGGTGTTTGGACGTATTGCGGGCCAAAACGCTGCTGCCTACGTCAAATAATACCGCAAATAACACCGGAATCACCTGATTCCATTTGGCAATGCCAAAAAGTGCAGGGCAAGTCCGTTTATTATCCGGGCTTGCCCCGTGGCTTTGGTATGATAGCGTGCCACCGTCTATTCGGTGCTTTCGCTTTTTTTTATGCCTAATTATTGACAGGTAAAAACTCCAGGAGTATAATGACTTTAAAATCAATGACTTTGGAGTCAATGAAATATGAAAAAAAGCAATCGTCAATTGCAGAAAGTGCAGACTAAAGAAACCCTTTTGAACAAAGCATACCAGCTGTTCTCCAGCCAGGGCATCATGAATACCCGCATGTCCGACATTGCCCAGGCGGCAGGAGTCTCTCACGGTACGGTATTCGCCCATTTTCAGACCCAGGAAATGCTGATCACGGAAGTGATCGAAACCTATGGAGAGAAAATTGCCCGGCGTACCCATGAGGCGGCAGGCACCTGCGAGCATATGGAAGAACTTCTGGCGGCACATCTGGCCGGAATCGGGGAATTTGAACCCTTTTATGCCAGGCTGGTGATCGAGAACCGGCTGTTGCCGCCTGAGGCAAGGGATGTTTGGGTTTCCATTCAATCCGCTATTTCCTTTCACTTCAGCCAGGTGGCCCAGCGGGAAATAGGGTCGGGTCAGAGTATCGACCTTCCCCTCTATTTCCTCTTCAATACTTGGGTAGGGTTGGTCCATTATTATCTGGTCAACGGAGATTTGTTTGCCCCGGAAGGCAATGTGGTGGGCCGTTACGGTGATACCCTGGTGGATCATTATATGAAGATGATCCGCAGGGATGGGGGTAAAGGAGGGGAGAAGGAATGATGGCCAAAACGCCCCAGGTCCTTAAAGGGCGATCTTGCTACGGACATCTCGGCGGAACGTTAGGGGGACGGCTGTTTGAGCGGCTGGTGGAACTGGGCTGGTTCGAGCAGGAAAAGTCTACGGTTTACTTACTGACGGAGCGGGGTAAACAAGGGTTGCGGAATTAGGGGTGGACATTTATGAGAGGAGAGGTAACAGTTCTGAAAGGAGAAGGTAACAGTTTCTCTAAAATCCGTTGATGATCTTTTAGATAGTTGAATTTCTGAATTGAGAATTTAAATTAAGAATTTGCGAAAGAAGGATTGACCATGAAAACCTGTATTGCCTGCGGTATGCCCATGACGAAAGCCGCCGATTATGCTTTGGGGGACGAGAGCAAGGATTATTGTCTCTATTGCGCAAGGCCTGACGGCTCGATGCAGTCTTATCCGGAGAAAGTGGAGGGGATGACGGATTTTCTCATTCGCACTCAAGGTCTGGACCAAGAAGCAGCCCGGCAGACGGCCATCCGCACTTTGAGCAAGCTCCCGGCGTGGCAGGATCGGGAATAACGTCCAGCCGGACCTGACAGCACTGAACCAACAGGGCTCAGCTTTGATTTTGAGCCATAGGCTTAAAGGCACCGGAGTGACTCTATGAAAAAAGGTCTGTCCGAAATTGGTACGCGCGTACCTATTTCGGACAGACCTTTTTTCCTCAATGAAGAGCTCCTTTAGGCACAAAACACGGCCCTATCCTCAAAAATTGGGGATGCTGCCCCAGATCTTTGACAATATCTGGGCGCCTGGTTTCTCACCAGCAAGGAAGAGCTGGACTGGCAGGAGGACTTTGAGCTGTATGACGGGCGTTTTTTGGGCTATGATCATCCCGAGTCGGAGATAATCTGTATATCCGATCAGATAATCTGCAGAATCCGGACAACGCCCCTTTATAACACCCATCAGGATGCCGGTTTCACCTCTGTTCAAAATTTAAAGGCAGCGAATTAAAGTGGATGGCAGAGCAGAAAGGATCAAAAGGAAAAGAGAGCTGAGAGCGGTGGAAAGGTGCTGTCCAATAAGTAACTTACTGAAGAATACTCTAAACCGATCCAGAACCCGCAATACCCCGCAGATTCAGGCAAAATCTGTGGGGTATTGCTTTGCTTGTATTCAAAAATTAGTAAATATATTTTATTATTCGTTTGTACGCTGTATAATTATAGGCATCATTTTGTGTTTCTTTTTGAAAGGTTGATAACATGGATTTGATAACAACAAAAGAAGCAGCGGAAATATGGGGAATAACGATTCGCCGTGTACAAGCCCTATGTGACAATAGGCGTATTCCAAGTGCATTCAAATTAGGTGATATCTGGGTGATGCCCAAGGATACGCCTAAGCCTCTTGACGGCAGGACGAAAGCCGCCAGGGCAATGTCGCAGAAAAATAAAAGATAATGGCGGTTTCGAGATCGATCGGGAGGGAATAGAGCATGACGCCTGAAAATCAGATTGAGAGCACATTTATTGACATTTTAACCATGAGAGAGAACCAATGGACCTATCGCGGCGATATTAAAACAGAATCCGAACTTTGGGAAAACCTGCGAGGGCATATCAATCGGATTAATCTTGCCCGGCTGGATGGCGTGCTCCTTACAGACAGCGAATTTAAGCAAGTGAGAGATGAATTTAATCGTCTCACCCAAACTCCATTTAAAGCTTCCCAATGGTTGCGGGGTGAAAACGGCATAGCGCAGATTTCCATAGAGCGAGATGAGCTTGCTAAAGGAAACGTTGCCCTTACGCTCTTTAGCAATAAGGATATCGCCGGAGGGATATCCAGCTATGAGGTAGTAAACCAAGTCGTTCCTGTTGTAGAGGGCAGAACGACCCGGGGAGATGTTACTTTGCTCATCAACGGTTTGCCTGTCATACATATAGAACTTAAAAGCGAGCTTGCCAAAGATGGCTATTGGCAAGCCTTCCAACAAATTGAAAGATACGCTCAGTCGGGTTTTTTTGACGGAATTTACTCCACTGTGCAGATTTTTGTGGTCAGCAACAAAGTTTCTACAAGGTATTTTGCGCGACCGAGAGCAAACAACGATTTTGAATCTGCCAAAAAGTTTTTGTTCAACTGGCGTGAACCGGACAATGCCCCCATAGAGGATTTATACGACTTCACCAAAAAAGCTCTAAGCATCCCCATGGCCCATGAGTTAATAAGCCGTTTCTCAATCCTAGTTGACGATAAAAAAGGTCAAAAATTTATGATGGTACTGCGCCCCTATCAGATACACGCCATAAAGAAGATCATGAAGCAAGCGTACAGTCATGAAGGAGGCTTCCTATGGCACGCCACCGGCTCAGGCAAAACGATAACCAGTTTTGTCGCAACCAAGCTATTGGCTCAATCAGCTATTTCCGTTGCCCGCACCGTAATGATTGTTGATCGCAAAGACTTAGACAGCCAAACTAAAAATGAATTCAGTAAATTTGCTTCTGAGTACAATACAGGCCTTGCTTCAGGCAAGGGTGCAGATAATACGCTTATAGTAGGCATAGATAATAAGCGCGAGCTGGTGGAAAATTTCCTCAGCCGGAAAAATAACAACACGATCATCATCACGACCATACAAAAATTAAGCCGTGCAATTCGTGAAAGCAAGAAGTCGGAAGTGAATAAATTTCAGAAATTGAAGGGCGAACATATTGTATTCATTGTAGACGAGTGTCACAGGGCTGTTTCCGACCAGGAAATGAGGGAGATAAAGAAAATATTCCCGAAATCCTCGTGGATTGGTCTTACCGGAACCCCTATTTTCGAGACGAATAAAAAGCAGGAAAATGGAACCTATGCCCGAACAACCTTTGATCAATACGGGGAACTCCTTCATGCCTATACCACTAAAAACGCCATGGAAGATAAATCGGTATTGGATTTTCAGGTGGAATACCATTCACTTTTGAGTGAAGAGGAAGAAGAGCGGATATATCTGAGAAAAATTAGAGCAAAGTATCCAAACGACGATCCGGAAGCCAAGCTAAAAGCCATGCTTGATGATATTGAAAAAGAGGAGTTATTGGAATCTGCGGATTACGAAAACGACGCTTATGTAGAAACCATGCTGAAAAAGATATTTAAACATCAGTCAATCCTTGAAAAATTCAGGGTGAGGGACGGCATACCCACGATGAGCGCCATTCTTACCACCCATTCCATAGCCCAGGCAAAACGGATATACCGTAAATTAGTGGATCTTAAAAAAGCCGGAAGCCTCATAACGGGCAAACCGATAGACGAAAGAAGAAGATTAAATGACCCTGACTTTCCGCGTGTGGCAATTACCTACTCTGTTACAGAGAACCAGGATAAGATGATTGCAGCGAATAAAGAGTTAAGCGAAATCATGAAACAATACAACAGCTTGTTTGGTACGAACTATACGGATATAGATTTGTACAACCAAAACATAAATAACCGTTTAGCCCGCAAAGATGCCCAATATCAAAAGGACGGGCAATGGCTGGATTTGGTTATTGTAGTGGATAGGCTTTTAACGGGTTTTGATGCGCCTACTATTCAAACCCTATATGTCGACAGAGAACTGCGCTATCAGAAGCTGCTGCAAGCCTTTTCCCGCACGAATCGAACATGCTCCGGCAAGAGTATTGGCATGATTGTCACCTTCCGAAAGCCAAATACGATGGTCGAAAATGTCCGTGATGCCATCAAGCTGTTTTCAAACGAGGAAAGAGATTGGGAGAAATTGGTGCCGAAGCAGTATAGGGAGGTTAAGCAAAACCTCAAAGCTGCTTACAAAAAATTCAGGGAAGCCAACAGGGAACTGATTGAAAATCCAACAGACATCAAAAAACAGCTTCAGGCCATAAAGGCTTTTCAAATGATGAAGAATTTAGGAGAGTCGATAAAAAGCTATGAGGAATACGAGACAGATTTCGCAAACCTGTCCGATATCGTCCAAACCGTTGCCGATGAAATGGGTCATATCGAAAACCTAAAGGGCGAGGTTCGGGAAGCGTTGACAGAGGCCAGCATCCATGACGATCCGTTGCCGGAACTCCTTGAAATAGAGTTTTCATCGGATCAGCGTGCAACCCTCGAAGAGAAGATTGACAGTTATTATATTAGCCAGCTTCTCAAGGATATAAAAGACGAGAAAAGCAAACAAAAGTTTAACGAAATTATCAAGAACAAGGCCCCCATTGTCAAAGCGGTTTACGAGGAGGCTTTAGAATCGCTTGCGGACGATCAGAAAATTGTCAATAGCGTGGACAGCCATTTTAGATACGCTATCGGGGAGATAATAAGGGAAACCTCTTCAGTATTGAAGGTACCTGAGGAGGACTTAAAGATAAGCTTTAACGAATATCGGCGGGATAAACCGGAGGTTCCCTATATCAACATGATTATTGACAATTCCACCATAACCCGCGAGGAGTTTGAGCAAATCTTTTACAAAAAGTTTAGAGAACGCCGCCGAACGATAGAGAACTATTGGAAAAAGGAAATGAACAGCAAACTATTGCCTTTAAAGGATGAACTCGCAAATTTTGACAATGAACTAAAAAAATGGAGGGACCCCAACAATGAGTGAACTCAACAATCAGCTTTGGGCAAGCGCGGATATACTGCGTGGGAAAATGGATGCAAGTGAATATAAAAACTACCTACTGGGGTTGGTTTTTTACAAATACTTATCAGACCAAGAACTGCGCGCCGTATATGAAGAGGAACAAGGCAAGGTGGCGGAGTATCCAAGCCGGGACGAGCAGTTTTCGGGGCTTCTGGATTGGTATAATGATGATGCAGCAGGCATCAGGGAGATCATTTCTAAAAAATTAGGATATTTTATTGAGCCGGACTCTCTTTTTTATACTTTTAGAAAGAAAGCCGGCGAATATGAGCTGCACATTTCAGACATCCAAAACGCCTTTATTGAACTCGGAAGGCAAGGTGAGCATTTTGCAGGATTGTTTGACGATGTAGACCTCGCTTCAACCAAGCTGGGGGCAAATGCGCAACAGCGTAATGTAACTATAACAGAGGTCATAAAGGCGCTTGACGAAATTGACCTTTTCGGGCATGACGGGGATGTGATCGGGGATGCTTACGAGTATTTGATCGGCCAATTTGCGGCAGGAGCCGGCAAAAAAGCGGGAGAGTTTTATACTCCGCAAGCTGTCAGCAAAATCATTTCGGAAATTGTGGCTATCGGACAAGAGGAAACCGCTCCCTTCCATATCTACGACCCTACCATGGGTTCAGGATCACTCATGCTCAATATCCGCCGATTTGTGAAAAATCCAGGGCAGGTGCATTACCATGGACAGGAGCTGAATACAACAACCTACAACCTCGCTCGAATGAACCTGATCTTGCATAATGTGGAACAGTCACAAATGCGTCTCAGAAATGGCGATACCCTTGATGAGGACTGGCCGACCGATGAACCGTATCTTTTTAACGCGGTCGTTATGAATCCTCCTTACTCGGCGAATTGGAGTGCGGACGGAAAATTTTTGAGCGATCCCCGTTTTGAACAATATGGAAAGCTTGCACCAAAGTCTAAGGCTGACTTTTCGTTTTTATTGCATGGATTTTATCACCTAAATGAAAAAGGGACGATGGGTATCGTTCTACCCCATGGAGTGCTATTCAGAGGAGCTTCTGAAGGTGTTATCAGAAAAACTTTGCTTGATATGGGTGCCATTGAGGCAGTGATTGGTCTGCCTGCCAATATCTTTTATGGTACAAGCATACCAACTGTTGTGCTGATCCTGAAAAAGAACCGTGCCAAGCGGGATGTTCTGTTCATAGATGCGTCAAAAGCCTTTGAAAAGCAAAAAAACCAAAACTGTATACGCAGCCAAGATATTAGAAAAATTGTTGATACTTATAAAAAGCGGAGCAGTAGCCCCCAATATGCCCATTTGGCAGATTATGATGAGATTGTCCGCAACGACTATAATCTTAATATCCCCCGCTATGTGGATACCTTCGAGGAAGAAGCGCCGATCGATATTGTGGCACTTAGCAAAGAAATTACCGACCTGAATCTGCAGATCAAGCAGAGAGAGGCGGAGTTTTTAGGCATGCTTAGCCAGCTTGCCATAACAGATGAAACAAAGGAGCTTATAGAGGCGACAAAGGGTATCTTTATGTAGTGCGTGAAGCGTCTTTGAGAACATCATGAAATTGGGGGATATACATATGAAGGATAAAAATACGAAGGTTCCTGAAATAAGGTTTCGGGGGTTTACTGACGCTTGGGAACAGCGAGAGTTGGGGGAGGACATCAAATTCGTTGGAGGCGCAACTCCCTTTAAGGAAAATCCAGAATACTGGAATGGTGATATTGTTTGGCTTTCTTCTCAAGAAATCAAAGAGCGTTTTGTTACATCTGGAACCTATAAAATTACAAAAAAGGCCGTGAAAGATAACGCTACAAAGGTCATTAAAGCTGGAACACCTTTAATTGTAACAAGAAGTGGTATTTTAGCGAAACGATTTCCTATAAGCATTCCTACTGTTGATGTTGCAATCAATCAAGATATTAAAGCACTTCTTTACGATGATGAAAGAATTGCAACAGATTTTTTAATTGCGGGCCTTCAAAAGAATGAAGGATTCATACTGAAACATATAGTGAAAACAGGGACGACTGTCCAATCAATTAACCTCCCTGATTTTCAAAAGTTTTTGATGGCCTATCCCATGCTCCCCGAACAAACCGCCATCGGCAACTTTTTCCGCACCCTCGACGATACTATCACCCTTCATAAGCGTAAGCTGGATAAGCTGAAAGAGTTGAAGAAAGCTTACCTGCAAAGGATGTTCCCTCAAGCTGGGAACGATGTGCCAAAAGTGCGTTTTGCTGGGTTTACTGAGCCGTGGGCAAGCCGAAAATTAGGTGAGGTTGCTGAGATTGTACGCGGAGCAAGTCCAAGACCAATACAAGATCCCAAGTGGTTTGATGAGAAATCAAATGTTGGATGGTTGAGAATTTCGGATGTATCAGTGCAAGACGGTAGGGTGCATTATCTAGAGCAACATATCTCAAAAGCTGGACAAAAAAAGACACGTGTTCTTACTCAACCACATCTGTTACTAAGCATTGCTGCAAGCGTTGGAAAGCCTGTAATTAATTACGTAAACACAGGGGTTCATGACGGTTTCTTGATTTTTCAAAATCCTAATTTTGAAATAGAATTTATGTTTCAATGGCTGAAGATGTTTGAAGAACAATGGCTGAAATATGGGCAACCAGGGAGTCAAATAAATCTGAACTCTGACATTGTAAAAAATCAAGACATTTCAATACCAACTAAAGAGGAACAAAAACATATTGGAAATCTATTCTTAAATCTTGACAATCAAGTATTTGT
This sequence comes from Desulfitobacterium hafniense DCB-2, assembly GCF_000021925.1. Lineage (NCBI taxonomy): Bacteria > Bacillati > Bacillota > Clostridia > Eubacteriales > Desulfitobacteriaceae > Desulfitobacterium > Desulfitobacterium hafniense. The sequence goes on along the minus strand of NC_011830.1, from coordinate 4,193,792 downwards.
CCGGCAGCAAAAACTAGATCAACTTAATCAACTTAAAAGATCATATCTTCAAAGGATGTTCCTATAAAAAGTGCGCTGATTGCCTTTTTTTATTGTGTTATCATGGATAGGTGACTCATAATCTTATCATTGTCTTGGCTCTCCAGTTCCTTAATAATATGGAGATATGTTTCCTGCGTTGTGCTAATACTTGAATGTCCCAACCTCTTAGCGATGCTGGCAATAGAAACACCCGCAAAAATCAAAAGAGAGGCATGGGTATGACGAAGGCAATGAGCTGAAATTATAGGAACCCCCGCCTTTTTACATAGAACCTTTAAACGGTTATTAACTGTCGAGTTGAACACTCGGCCTTGCACAAAAATAGGTTCATCATCCGCCAGATCTTTGCTAAGGCGCTCTATTTGCGTATTTAATTGAATGTCTATTTGAATAGTGCGTTTAGAAGAGAGATTCTTGGTTTCGCCGAATCCTCCTTCGGCATTTTTGTAATTCCAGGTTTTAGAGATTTTTACTTTCTGACATTCAAAATCAAAATCTTTAGGCGTTAGGGCCAGGGCTTCGGAAAAGCGCAGCCCTGTTTTAGCTACAAGCAGTATAAACCAATCCCAGTTTGGCTTATCTGTCAAGTTTAGGCTTTTTAATAAGGATTGAAGTTCAAATTGGCTTAAAAATTTATTCTTTTTATCTGAGACAGGCTTGCCTTTTATGATAACTTTTCGAGTAGGGTCTATTGTCAGCAACCCTTCATCCATAGCATCCAAAATTGCACTTTTAAGATGATGATGGAAATCCATCGTCGTTTGTCTTTCGTGAGTTTTTGCATAATCGTTGAGTAGTGTTTGGTATTTTCGTTTATCAAGCTCACAAATTTTCAAATTTGGCGAAAGCTCTGTAAGTCTCTGTAATGTCATTAAATATTTTTGATAGGTAACAGGGCGGACAGCGCCTCGCTTATAGATTTCTATCCATTCTGAGAAGTATTCATGAAAATATTGCAGTGTTCTTTCTTTTGTAAGCATAAAAACCTCCTGAATAAATTGATGATACAGATTATCATCTCTCTATTATAAAGGAGGTTAGCGCGGTGCTACATGTCATATAAACATCTTTTGCAGATAAAACGACTTTAATTGTTTCAGCTTGCCTAATTTATTGTATAGAGTAAAGATTTGTTCATCCAGATTTCGTAAAAAATCGCCAATTTGAGACTGCTCGCTTAATACAGCCGGATAGCGAATAAGTGTCTTAGACAGGTTCTTGCGGCTCAACGATAACACTTTTACCCCTTGCATAAGGGGAAGCAATTGATAGCGAAATGAATGAGAATTCAAATAATAGCCTAAATAGTAAGGTGACATTTTAATTTTGGGTCGGTATGCCATTGTGTGCAATCCAGAAACAACCTGGAAATTACTAATATTAGTGATTTCGACCGCTTTACCGACAGTCTCATCTTCTGCCGTATCAGCAAATATGACATCTCCTTCTTGGAGCAATTTATTCTTATAATCAATAATTCTTCCGTTGGCGATACAAGGAATCGGATCCCTTGCAATGTCAATATAGACTCCGAATCTCACAAGTATATCACCATAATGGATATTTTTAATGCTGCCTTTTTCATAGCTTAATTCAGCTCTTGACAGAGTGTTACTGGCCACGGCTGGGGCAAGAATATTTTCAAATGAACGCACTTCCCACGGTTCATTGAATCCGGCAAAGCGCACCCTTGGCACATCTTCTCCGGGTTGAGGAAACAGCTTTTGCAGATAGCCGTTCTTCAACTCTTTCAGCTTATCCAGCTTACGCTTATGAAGGGTGATAGTATCGTCGAGGGTGCGGAAAAAGTTGCCGATGGCGGTTTGTTCGGGAAAACTCGGAGTCTTTATTTGAAATAAAGATAAATTATTAAAAGTTATCCCAAATACTTTTAAGCCCGTCCCGACATGGCTTCCGAATTTTTTAAATCTTTCTGTGTGTAGTAAGTAATACAAATACAAAGAGGTGGCACTCTGAGGGCGGATTGCAATGGTGTGCAATCCTGCAATAATCTTTGTTTTTGGTTCATGGAGAATGATGCTTGGCTCTGCAATCCCGGTGTAATCTTCAGAAACATCTGCCAAAACTAAATCACCCTGATTAAGTGGTATATAATCCCCTTCTTTTATAGAGGGCAAATCTTCATCCTGTACTATCAAATCAGCTATTTGCTTATGAATATCTCCATAATGGATATACCTATATCCTGTTCTTTCTTTAGTTTCAACATCTCGAGATAAAGGATAAGATTTTAGTTTTTTAACAATCTCCCCCAACTCTCGCTGTTCCCAAGCGTAATCTCATCGAAATTCTTTCCGCTGCCAATTGAAGACACGGCATCCGTTCTAGGATTGCCCCATACCGGTTTGTCGACTACAGGAGAGTTAGGGTAAAATAACATTCAAGGTCGAGCACCTGAATAAAGTCTGGTTTACGGATATCACCGAATTTAAAACACTAAGAGCAGCAAACTGTATCCGGCTGCCATCAAGGACTTATTCCATAAAGAAATTGTAGATTGGGCTTTGGTCGAACACATGAGGACGGGCTCTGCTTAGAGCCTTAACGTTGTCAAGCGTCATAGACCCGTCCAAGGGTTGATTCATCACTCGGATCAAGGGCGGCAGTACTGCCCGTCTATGTCGAAGAATTGAAGCACTGGGAAATGATACGAACTATCAGCGGAAAGGGAAACCTGGTATTGAGAAAACAAAGCATTTGGCTGACTCTATTGGTGCTACGGTCAATGTTTTCAAGCTACATGTGTTGACATCGGCTATTTACATAATGATTTTTTTGCGCCATTACTTTCGGATACTTCTGCCTAGCCCCCATCAAGCCGTTCTGTAAAGAATAACAAATCGGCTGCGGTTTTCCTGCAGCCGATTTGTTATTCTCGCTCGGCCCCACTATACTGAGGATGGGAGTGGTTGGAAGTGATGCGTATTTTAATCATTGAAGATGATCTGCATATCGGCAACATGTTGGAAGAAGTGCTGGTAAAAAAAGGGTACGCCGTGGCGCGGGCCTATTCCGGGACCGAAGCCCTGCTGGCTCTTCCGGTGGAGAAGCCGGATTTAATCCTGCTGGATTTGATGCTGCCGGGATTATCAGGGGAAGACATTATGCCCAAGCTCAAAGGGATTCCGGTGATTGTGGTCAGCGCCAAGACCGATATAGATGATAAAGTCGGGCTGTTGCTGGAGGGCGCAGTCGACTATATCACCAAGCCTTTTCATATGAAGGAATTGCTGGCCCGAGTCGTTGTCGGACTCCGCAAAGGGCCTGAGCCGGACAAATCCGTCCTGGCTTTCGCCGATATCCGGCTGTACACAGCCTTGCATACGGTTTGGGTTGCAGAAAAGGAAGTCAGGCTGACCCGGACGGAATATGCCATCTTAAAGCTCCTGATGCAAAATCCTGCCCAGGTTATCACCAAATCCCTGCTCCTTGACCGGATCAGCGAAGACACGCCGGATTGTACGGAAAGCTCCCTGAAAATGCATATCAGCCACCTGCGCAGGAAGCTGCGGGAAGCCTCCGGTCAGGATTACATTGAAGCGGTATGGGGGATCGGTTTTAAACTGAAAACAGATTAAAATCCTTACTGAATCTTTACTTTTTTCTTTACTGTTTTCCCGGCCTTTGTCCGCTAAAATGTGAGCAGCAGACATGAAATTCATGAGGAATTCAAGGCAGAGTTCCTGGAAAGTTCATGCGGAAAAGGAGGCTTCAAGATGGATTATGTTCTGACAACCCATGCCTTAAGCAAGCACTACGGACAGTTTAAGGCCCTGAACGGACTTTCCCTCCACGTTCCCCAAGGAGCGATCTACGGCTTCGTCGGCAAAAACGGTGCCGGCAAAACCACTTTGATCCGGCTGGTTTGCGGACTGCAAAGGCCCACCTCCGGCGATTATTCCCTGTACGGAGTATCAAGCCGGACAAGAGAGATTGTGAAATCCCGTCGCCGGATGGGAGCGGTGGTGGAGACGCCGTCGATTTATCTGGAGATGACAGCCCGGGAAAACCTCAAGGAGCAGTACCGTGTTCTGGGCTTACCCTCCTTTGAGGGAATCCCGGAGCTTCTGGAGCTGGTAGGACTGGCGGAAGCAGGCCAAAAGAAAGCCAAAAACTTCTCCCTGGGTATGAAGCAGCGTTTGGGTATCGCCGTGGCCCTCTGCGGTGATCCGGATTTTCTGGTGCTGGACGAGCCGGTCAATGGGCTTGATCCCCAGGGCATTATTGAAATGCGGGAACTCATTTTAAAGCTTAATCGGGAGCAGCGGATCACCGTCCTTATTTCCAGTCATATCCTTGATGAACTGGCCAGGCTGGCCACCCATTACGGCTTTATTGACGGTGGGCGCATGGTGAAAGAGATCAGCGCCGGGGAGTTGGAAGAGGCTTGCCGCAAATGCCTGCGTGTAGAGGTTTCTTCCACAGAAACGCTAGCTCGGGTCCTGGACGGCCTGCAGCTGGACTATAAGATCCTTTCCGAACGCAGGGCCGATGTCTTCGCTAAAGTCAATATCTCACAGCTCACCCTGGCCCTGGCCCGGGAGGGCTGTGAGGTGATTTCCGTGCAGGAAAGGGACGAAGGCCTGGAAGCTATTATCTGAGCATCGTGGGAGGTGGCAGCCATGGGTAATCTTTTAACGGCGGGATTTTGCCGCCTTGGGAAGAATAAGGTCTTTTGGCTGGGGATGCTGGCCATGCTGGCTATTTCCACCGGGATGATGCTGAATGCCTCCAGGCAGGCCGGCGCTATGATGGCAGAGGGCTATCTGCGGACCCTTGATGATTATTATTTCAAATTGGCTCCTGTCATCGGTCTGTGCTGCGCCATCTTTGCCAGCCTGTTCATAGGAACGGAGCACAGCGAGGGTACTTTGCGCAATAAGATCGTTGTCGGCCGCACCCGCCCAGCGATCTATTTAGCCAATTATGTGATCTGCTTCGCTGCGGGGGTGTGCTTTGTGGCCCTGTGGCTGCTGGGCGGGCTTGTGGGCATTCCTGTCCTGGGGGTGTGGGAGATGGGCACCAATGGGGTGCTGCTTTACGTTGTAACCGCCCTTTGCTTCACGGGGGCCTGGACAGGCATGTTCACCCTGCTCGCCATGCTTTCTTCAAACAAGGCGACCACAGCTGTCCTGGCTATTTTGCTGGCCCTTGGCTTGTTGGTGGCAGCCGCCCTGCTTTATAACAGCCTTTGCGTGCCGGAGCTGAATAGCGGCATGGTGATCACAAAAAATGGCATGGAGATGGCAGAGCCGACACCCAACCCGAATTATGTGAGCGGCATGAAACGGACACTATATCAGCTGGTCCTCGACTGCCTGCCGAGCGGTCAGGGAATTCTCATGGCCAACCAGGAACTGGGCCGCCCTCTCCTCTCTTTGGCAGCCTCTGGGGTGATCGCCTTGGCTACAACGGCTGCTGGTGTGTTCGCCTTTGGCAAAAAAGATTTGAAGTAAGGGCAGGCGAAAAAGATGCTTCCTTGGATTCTGTGCGCCGGTTTGTCCCTGGCCGTGGCTGTGCTTTGTGTCAAGATACGGCTTCTCCATCAAAGCATGGATGAAATCCGCGTGGAGTTCAAGGAGCGTCTTACTCTTGATACGAACACGCTCATCTCCATATCCTCCACCGATCCCCGGGCCAGGCGTTTAGCTGCTGACATCAATACCCAGCTGCGCTTGCTGCGCCGGCAGCGCCGGCACTATCTGAACGGCGACCGGGAGCTGAAGGAAGCGGTGACCAACATCTCCCATGATTTGCGGACTCCTCTCACCGCCATCTGCGGATATTTGGAGCTGTTGGAGGAGGAGGAAAAAAGCGCCGCCGCGGCGCGTTATCTGGCCTTTATCGCCAACAGGACGGAGACCTTGAAGCAGCTTACCGAAGAATTGTTCCGCTATTCGCTTATCCTTGCTGCCCGGGATACCATGCAGATGGAACTACTCAGTGTCAAGGGGGTCCTGGAGGAAAGCCTTGCCGCCGTGTATCCGGCTTTGCTGGAACGCCGGATCACTCCCGTCGTTCACCTGCCGGAACAGCCCGTTAAGCGGCGGCTGGATAAGGGGGCTCTGTCCAGGATATTCGGCAATATTTTGAATAATGCCCTGAAATACAGCGACGGCGATTTGGAGGTGCGGCTCCGGGACAATGGGGAGGTCCTGTTTACCAATACAGCGGCTGCTTTAGACGAGGTCCAGGTGGGTAAACTCTTCAACCGCTTTTTTACCGTTGAAGCGGCAAGGCATTCCACAGGCTTGGGGCTGGCTATTGCCAAGACCCTGGTCGAACAGATGAACGGCGAGATCACCGCCCACTACCGGGAGCAAAAGCTAAGCATCTGTATTCGATTTCCCTTGGCTGAACCGGACTGAATGGAGGGGAAAGCCCATCAGCCCGCTGCGCCGCAAAGTCTATGCAATACCTGGCTGGATTTGGTCCGGGAAAATGCCCCCTTGCGGGCTCATATGCCTGAAGGAGAATTCAGGATAACCTGGTTAATCGGCAGTACCCTGGGACAGATTTCCGGTGTGGTAGACCGCTGGTTATTCCTCCGGGTGCAAAAAATGCTGGAGACGGGAGAACTAATCAGGGTGTCGGGCCCATATGTTCCTGATGGCTAAGCTGGATGATGGACAAATCCGCTTCAATCAGGAGCGCTTTGATCTTGCCGCCCTTGGCCGTCAGATTATCCATGAGGCTTCCCTGCAAACCGGCGGCAAGCGTCTGGACTTTGAGCTGTCCTGTGTCGAGGAGGTCGCTTGCTTTTGCGGCGACCGGTTCTATCTGCAGCAGGCTGTCGAAAATATTGTGGCAAATGCCATCCGCCACAGCAATGACAACGGGAAGATCGGCATATCCATCACTGTGGAGAAGGGCATGTATCATTTTGCCGTATCCGACACGGGCTCGGGCATCGAGCCCCAGGATCTTCCCCATATTTTTGAACCCTATTATACCAAAAAACAGGCCGGCTTTCATACCACCGGGCTGGGGCTGGGGCTGGCCATTTCCCGGGAGATTGTCCGCCGGCTTGGGGGAACTATTACAGTGGCCAGCCGCCCCGGAGAGGGAGCAGTTTTCACCCTGCTGCTGCCGCCAAGTTAACAAGAACGGGAGGGGCTTGTGATTGAACCGGCCTCCGAGGAACCCTTAAGCCTATTGCGGAGGGTGGAAAAGATCTGTCCTTGTCACAGTAAATAAAAACGGACAAACCGAACCAATGTATATTTCTGCTTTTCCACATCCTTGTGGGATGATGTGGTGGCGTCCAATTCAAGAACTTTTTACGAATACGTACTGGCCTATGCAGAAAAAGGAGCGGGGGAAATTGATCATATTGATTACTTCACAGGAGAGTACAACGGCTTGGAAAACTTATCGGCAGAGGAATTAACTGAGGAAACCCAGGGTTCGGTTCTGCTTTGGAGCAAGTAAATCAGGGATTGTCTGCGGCTTCCGGCTCCGGCTAACAAGGGTGTTCCCATAACTTAGCCAAGGTGAACCAATGTGCGTACTCCCTTGCATTTTCCTTCAAACAAGCTATAATTAGGAATAGGTGGAAATTAAAAAGTCGCCGTGACCTGAAAGTGTTAGCGCACTCTCAGGCACGAGCAGGTGAGAGAGCACCTACACGTAACAGTCCGGCTGTCCACGACGACATTCTTATTATACAATGCCGCCCCTTTCTGCACAAGCAAACTGCCTGTGCCTAGGGTGGAGTGAGTGTAATGAGGTGCCGGCAGGGAACAGAGCAGACTGTGCGGCTTCACGCAACAGGGGATACAGCCTATTCCTGACCCAGGCAGCTGAAAGGGCTTGTTCGCATACGGTTATGCGGACCGCTTTTCTGTTCACAGCCGGTTTGTTTCCGGTTGAGTGGGGTTAGGTGTTAGGATTCAGCAGATAACGAAGCATGGCACATGTGTAGGGTAAAAAAACCTCGCATATGTGCTTTTTAATTTCCCCTATCAAAGCAGACGGCAGGACCGGGTCAGGGCCCGGAGCCTTGCCGCTGCTTGAAATAGGGGGTATAGACGAAATGACGGACTATAAAAAGATGTATTTTCAACTGGCGGCTAAGGTTGCCGATGCCATGGATATCCTTTTAAAGGCACAGCGGGAGGGTGAGAAGGAATTCATGGATGGGGAGCCGTTTCCTGAGGGGAAAGTCATGGTCATTCAAGATGAAGGCTGTGAGTGTGAATAAGGAAGTCTTGGCTCTGATTAGTAAAATGCCGGAAACCGGGTTTGTCCCCAAATGCGACAACGTTGTCGTGTTTGGGGACATGGTTTCTCTCCAAAAGGAAGAAATGTACTGGTGGGAGGACTTTGAGCTGTAGGATGAAGGGTTTTTGGGGGGATGGCTATCCGGATTCAGAAGTGGATTTGTATATTCCTATAAGATGATGAATAGGGAGCGATTGATATAAGGGGTAAGTGGAGGAGCAGGCAATGATTTATTTTGAGACACCAAGGTTAATTTTCCGTGACTGGAAGGAACAGGATCTAAGGGAATTCAGAATGATGAATAAGGATTCAAGGGTGATGAGATATTTCCCCGAAACCCTTACAGAGCAGGAAACCGATTCACTCTATGAGATGATTCGCGATGAACTCAGTTTGGGATATGGAGCCTATGCTGTGGAAACCAAAGACAATCATGAGTTTATCGGGTTTATAGGCTTTCATAGAGCAACATTTGCGGCGGCATTCACTCCTTGTGTGGAAATAGCATGGCGGCTTAACTATGCGGCATGGGGAAAGGGCTATGCTACTGAAGGGGCAAAAGCGTGCTTGGACTATGGATTCAATACCTTGGGATTGGATGAAGTCTATAGCTTCACGGCGAAAGCTAATCTTCCGTCGGAAAATGTGATGAAGAAGCTTGGTATGAAAAAGGTTATGGAATTTAAGCACCCCCATGTTGCAGAGAATAGTCCTCTAGCTGAGCATGTTCTCTATAGGTGTCAATTGAAAAGCCGGGAGGAAGACGGCTGAAAAGAATCAAGGTCCTGTCCTGTCTGATTCGGGATAGTTGGATAGTTGAGAAGAAAGGCTTAAAGGATTGCTGTCTTTGATTTTAGTGTTCCATATGCTAACATTATCAGGAAGGGTAGGGGACGGGCGGATGTTAGAAGGGAATGGGTTAGGTTTAATTATGTGAATTTGTCGTCGGTATGGAGTAAGGTAAGGATGCTCCGGGTCTTTAGCCTGCCTATGAGGAATTGAAACGAGGTTGTTAATTCAGGCCATACCGAGGAAGGATGGGGAGCGGCAGAAAATGAATTTAGAGATTTATTTTAAACCTTTGCGGGAACCGGTTGTATTGCCTATTCACTATAATTATTTGGTTCAGGCAGCGTTGTACAATTCCATTGATCAGGAGCTGGCGGCTTTTTTGCATGAGAAGGGCTATAGCGACGGAAACCGCGCCTTTAAGCTGTTTTGTTTTTCTTTAATCCAGGGTGTGTATCAAATGGATAGGGTGAATAAAAGGATTGCTTTTGAAGGAGAGCTGAAGTTGACGGTATCCTCTCCGCTGCAGGATTTTTGCCAGTCCCTGGTCAATGTGCTGCTTACAAAAGGGGTTATGCGCTTAGGGGCCCAGGAGCTGGAGATCGATAGAATAAGTGCCGGTCAGTATAAGGTGAGAGAAAATAAGGTTATGGTGAGAACCCTTTCCCCGGTGGTGCTGTACAGTACGCTGCTCAGGCCGGATGGCAGGAAATATACGGTCTACTTTCAACCGGGAGAAACGGATTATAGCCGTTTATTCAATGAAAATCTGCGCAAGAAATACCGGGCCCTCTATGGATCAGAAGGACCGGAAGGGGAAGTGGAAATCCGACCGCTGGGAATACAAAGGATGAGGATCGTCAATTATAAAAACACAGTAATTAAAGGGTATGCCGGTAAGCTGCTTTTATCGGGGCCGAAAGAGCTGCTTCAGTTGGCCGTCGATGGAGGAATAGGAAGTAAGAACAGCCAGGGGTTCGGGTGTGTGGAGATTATCAATGGATAGTAAACATCGCCGTTGGGTCTGTCCGAAATAGGTACGCGCGTACCTATTTCGGACAGACCTTTTCCTGGCAAAGTGATACTGGAGTTTGGTATTAAAGAGTTTACTTTTTCAACAATCCCAGAATTTCGATTTTGATCTAATCCCTTCCTGTGCTAATATTAGCATGAGAGATAGGGCTGATTTCGTTTTAGATAAACTAGCCGGTTTATTCCTCCTACCACTAGATTAGGGGGAGGATAAAAGGCTAAGTTTTAATCGTAGCTCTTGTCGTCGATGTGCAGTAAGGTAAAAATGCCCGGGGATCGACGACAAAGAATATGGCTAAATAAGCGGGCTAAGAAGAGAAGTGCTGATTTGGTTAATTTTGGTCAATGGCTGTAATGGCTTATTTAATGCTGGTGAAATGGGTTGTTAGCTTACCTATGAGGAATTGAAACGCCTGTTCAGATGAGCATGTGAAGAAGGTATTTGAAGTTGTTAGCTTACCTATGAGGAATTGAAACGGCTTTTACATCGTAAGTGATAATGGAGTGAGTGTAGTTGTTAGCTTACCTATGAGGAATTGAAACTCTCACTTCCTTTCCATCATTCCTGATCACGGGGTAGACGTTGTTAGCTTACCTATGAGGAATTGAAACATCACTCATTTCGTGGGCATAGATCCTTCCGCGCCTCGTTGTTAGCTTACCTATGAGGAATTGAAACTTCCGCCAGTTCAAACGCTCCGTCAAAGGCGCTGGCCAGGTTGTTAGCTTACCTATGAGGAATTGAAACTCTCGCTCTGGCATAAATAAATCTTCATGCGGTTCCGTTGTTAGCTTACCTATGAGGAATTGAAACCCTGTGATTATGGCGCTGCGACATCGCGTGAACGTCTTGTTGTTAGCTTACCTATGAGGAATTGAAACCTTCTTATGGCCAATCATGAGGATTCTAAATTCCCCGTTGTTAGCTTACCTATGAGGAATTGAAACTCAATATGCTATTTGCCTATTCAGTGTGGGGGCAGTTGTTAGCTTACCTATGAGGAATTGAAACTTTTTGATATCGGTGGAACTTTGTATTTTATCTCAGTTGTTAGCTTACCTATGAGGAATTGAAACTCCAATGGCCGACCATCCCCGTAGAGTTTAGCTAAGTTGTTAGCTTACCTATGAGGAATTGAAACCGCTTTATTTTTACCTTTCTGAGCGCCCTGATTGTGTTGTTAGCTTACCTATGAGGAATTGAAACGCCATTGTGTGTACCTCCTAACGCCTAAGATACTTGTTGTTAGCTTACCTATGAGGAATTGAAACACATGAGCATAGATGAACTGGCGCAGCTAACAGGCAGTTGTTAGCTTACCTATGAGGAATTGAAACCGGAGTATCGGCGCCCATCTTTCTCGACAACCGGGAGTTGTTAGCTTACCTATGAGGAATTGAAACTTCACCAACCTAACCAGGACCACGGCAAATACATGTTGTTAGCTTACCTATGAGGAATTGAAACGAGGATTAATCCTCACAAATCGGGGACGTATTTTGCAAGTTGTTAGCTTACCTATGAGGAATTGAAACTCCGATATTTCGCTATGTTTCGGCCTATTTCCATGGTTGTTAGCTTACCTATGAGGAATTGAAACATCGTGAGGTAAAATCCAAAACCCTAAGACCCGAGTTGTTAGCTTACCTATGAGGAATTGAAACTTCGAGACCTTGTCCATAAGCTTTCCAAATTTTTTGGTTGTTAGCTTACCTATGAGGAATTGAAACACAAGTACATGATACACGATAAAGCAAGCCTTTCAATGTTGTTAGCTTACCTATGAGGAATTGAAACAGAAGCAGGAAGAAAAGGAGGATTAGGATGGCGAGTTGTTAGCTTACCTATGAGGAATTGAAACTATATCCTCGTACTCCTGGTAGATAACACATAAGGAGGTTGTTAGCTTACCTATGAGGAATTGAAACGCAAGTCCCACCCCATCCCCTATGATAGTGACGGAGTTGTTAGCTTACCTATGAGGAATTGAAACACACAATCCTCAAAGCCCTCATAACTCAAAAGACTGCATGTTGTTAGCTTACCTATGAGGAATTGAAACATCTCACGTTCTGTCATACTGAGCCTTCCTCACTTTCGTTGTTAGCTTACCTATGAGGAATTGAAACATCGCAAAGCCTATCGATGTAATCCTTTGACCTGTGTTGTTAGCTTACCTATGAGGAATTGAAACTTTCTATTCTATCGTAAGCCTTTTCGTTGTACCTAGTTGTTAGCTTACCTATGAGGAATTGAAACACGATTTCCTCAAAACCTCCCGCATGAGTAAGATCAGTTGTTAGCTTACCTATGAGGAATTGAAACTTCAGAAAAGAGACACTGAGGGTGATTGACGTTGCGTTGTTAGCTTACCTATGAGGAATTGAAACTGGCGATAATCCTTCTACAAACTCATAGAGTTCGTTTCCCGTTGTTAGCTTACCTATGAGGAATTGAAACTACCGCAGCCTTGCCCTGGCCCTGTGGTCCATAAGGTTGTTAGCTTACCTATGAGGAATTGAAACTCACCATGACCGGCCTGCCTGTGGGGATGTGGATTAGCTGTTGTTAGCTTACCTATGAGGAATTGAAACCCAGTGACCTTTGTTGTCGTTGTGGCCCTCACGCTCCGTTGTTAGCTTACCTATGAGGAATTGAAACTATAATCTAGGCAAGGTAAAAAAATCCCTGCCTTTGTTGTTAGCTTACCTATGAGGAATTGAAACCTATATTGCAATACCGTCCAACTACCCAATACACTACTGTTGTTAGCTTACCTATGAGGAATTGAAACAATCGTGCCTCGCGGTTAACGTTCTTGCTTTATTACCGGTTGTTAGCTTACCTATGAGGAATTGAAACACGCAATATCCGTGATAATATGATATTGCTCATAGGAAGTTGTTAGCTTACCTATGAGGAATTGAAACATATTGCGGACGGCAAAGACTCAGAGGCATATGTTGACGTTGTTAGCTTACCTATGAGGAATTGAAACTTCTATCTGGTTGGACTCCTGTCTACGGTGGTAAGATTGTTGTTAGCTTACCTATGAGGAATTGAAACATAAGCCTGTTGAGGACAATACATCAGGCCTATTAAGTTGTTAGCTTACCTATGAGGAATTGAAACCTGCTCTTCAAGTGTGAGGGATCGTTTTTCATCACGTTGTTAGCTTACCTATGAGGAATTGAAACAAGAACAAACTATAAGCATCACTAAAACCTATCACAGTTGTTAGCTTACCTATGAGGAATTGAAACAAGCTCCTTCGTGTCAACCGGCGTGTTTTTCTCGACTTCGTTGTTAGCTTACCTATGAGGAATTGAAACCCAAAATCAATCTTACGTCGCTGCCATGTCTGGCCTGTTGTTAGCTTACCTATGAGGAATTGAAACTGAGGTCATCGCTGAAAATGTGAGATTCCTTAGTCCCGTTGTTAGCTTACCTATGAGGAATTGAAACAAGAAAAGAATGGCAAACAGGCCCCCAAGAAGGTGGGTAGTTGTTAGCTTACCTATGAGGAATTGAAACTCCCGCCCGGTAATGTTCTGGCTGAAATGGCCGCCATCGTTGTTAGCTTACCTATGAGGAATTGAAACAAATCTGCCCGGGCGCAAAGCCATTATGTGCCACCGGTTGTTAGCTTACCTATGAGGAATTGAAACAATGAATCAGCAGCTCTTCGTATTCAGGACATCCTAGTTGTTAGCTTACCTATGAGGAATTGAAACATCTCCCACCTGTCCAATACTGCTTTTTCAACACGTTGTTAGCTTACCTATGAGGAATTGAAACCCATAGAATCCGCTATAGTGATGCCTACGAGGTGTACGGGTTGTTAGCTTACCTATGAGGAATTGAAACCAGGTAATACTAAATGGCTAACACCGACTGCAATAGGGTTGTTAGCTTACCTATGAGGAATTGAAACAGCTGCTCACCAAAGAGATCGTCTTTGAGGAAGCAGTTGTTAGCTTACCTATGAGGAATTGAAACAGGAGAAGGATATCGCCTTCTTCTTCTCTCTCGAAGAGGTTGTTAGCTTACCTATGAGGAATTGAAACGCTCGTCCTGTCGAGGCTGTGCCAAAGGTGCCTTCGGTTGTTAGCTTACCTATGAGGAATTGAAACATGATCTTGCGACACATGTAGAACAAGTGGGGGAACAGTTGTTAGCTTACCTATGAGGAATTGAAACTCATCGAGGTCATCAGGGTACATAACAAAAGCTAAGTTGTTAGCTTACCTATGAGGAATTGAAACCATTTACGGGTTCCCCGATAAATTATAACACCTCTCCAGTTGTTAGCTTACCTATGAGGGATTGAAACGCTCAACAGTGATCTTGCGCTCAGAAAACCCAAATTATCGTTATTAGCTTACCTATAAGTGACCTTTTCTCGATAAAACGGACACTCCAGAGTTAGGGATTCTCTCAGAATCGCAAGATTGCTTCTTTTTTCATCTCAGGTAAATACTCCAAGCTGCTCTCTCAGGGGCCAGCCCCTGAAACCCCGCCCCCGCCGGGTGGCAGAAGAACGGTCTTTAAACTGTTCTGAGGTATAAGGGTCTTGGCCATGTTAGCCAATCAAGGGCAAGGACTTCGTCTCGGCTGACGCCGCCCCTTGACAAGCATCTACCGAGTTGATAATCAGCATCACAGATAAATTTTTCCCGGCAATGGTGTCAGGTGTGACACCATTGCCGGGAAATTCTATATTAAGGGATTAAATATGGAGAATAAAAGCAGGCTATGATATACTGTTTCCATACAATGGATATTAAGGTCGATAGTGATAGTTTCATAACGGAGGATGATCACGATGTCAATGGACGTAGCGGAGATAAAAGATAAGCTTTTCCCTATATTTGAGGCTGCCCCTATTTACCAGGCGATACTCTTCGGTTCTTTCGCTCAAAATAAGGCTACCGACAGCAGTGATGTGGATATTGTAATTGATAGCCGGGGAGAATTGTTAAATATCAAATTTTATGGGGTACTGGAGGACATTACTCAGACGCTAGGGCGCAAAGTAGATCTCTTTGAAATTTCCGAAATAAGGCCTGGTTCACCCATCGACCACGAGATTAGGCAGCAGGGAGTTTTGCTCTATGACCGATAAAGATAGAATCATTCTTCATAAGATTATAAATTATGCCCAGGAGATAATCGGGTATGTCGATAATATGGACTATAAACAGTTTGTGGGTGATCGTAAAACAATAGCTGCTTGTGCCTTTTGCATCGGACAAATCGGGGAGCTGGCAAAAGACATCAGCGCCGAGACACAAGAATTAAATCCTGAGATTGCTTGGAAAAGTATTCGAGGTATGCGCAATAAAATTGTTCATGATTATGAAAATGTCAACTTGGGGGTTTTATGGGGTACTATCGGGGAAAGCCTTCCCGAGCTAGTGCAACAGATAAATCAGCTCTTGGGTGAAAAGAGAACTTAATTTTTTAGCGAAAATAAACAGAAGTATATGCAGGAATTGGTATTATTTAGTCGAATGAAAACAAGGATAGGTAAAAACCTGTCCTTGTTTTCTGTATTTCTCAGTAGATGGTTCAAATATTAGAACGGTTGAAGAAAAACTGTAAGAAGGTGATCCAATGCTAGCCGAAGCCATCATCCGCATCGGCCGTCCGATCAAAGACAGCGACATGCCCTGCCGGGACAAAATCCGGCTGTTGACCGATGTAAGCAGTGAAAACTGCAAAAATTTTTTCCGCCATGTCTTCCTGCTTGAGATCACGGAGAAGGACATCGGCTTTCAGCCGATGGAGGTAGGGGACAGGGAGACCAAGGAAAAGAAAGAAACCTTCCAAGTCAATCCCGTAAGAAATGTGGCCTTTCCCATTTTCTATCCCAATGGGGGCAACCCCCTCCATGCCCAAGGCATTTATCCGCTCCCGTGTTATCTGGTGTACGACCCTCATATTAAAGCCATGAAGGATGAAGAGGCCTTTAAAAAAGAGTTTCTTCTTCCCCGCCTGGGCAAAACTCTAGGCTATCGGGATAGAACAGAGGCAGAGAGAGCTGCTTTAGCCGACCGGATTGCTGAATTATTAGCTGCTCGGGGGGCCGAACTGATCACTGAGGACAAGCAGCTGGGAGTCATGATGATCTTCGACCAAGAGCTGCCGATGTTTCATAAATATCAGGAAAAGAGAGAGAATGAGCTGTCCATGTGGATCGCTGAAAGCCCGCTGACTCCAGGAGCTCACCTCCATTTAGACGGGGAAGAGGTCCTGAAAAGAATTGGCCGGGCCAAGTTTTACGAGGCTGCTGAGTTGGGCAAAGAGAAGAATGCCCTATCCACCTTCACCAATCGCAAAACGGATGAGGTGGTCTCCATCTACAACAAATCCTGGCTTTGGCTGTCCCCTACCTGGGAATCCCCACGCTCCATCTACTGGAATGACGATGAATGGACTAAAGGTATTAAAGTGGATGAGGAAAGCTACGCCGCCTATTTATACGGAGTACAATTCCTCAAGGAAATTCAGGTGCCCATTTCCAGTGCTGTTCTTAAGGAGATGTTTGCGCCTATTACCAGTGTGGAAGCGAAGAAGATGATGAGCGTGGAAAGCTTTGAATCCATTTACGGTATTCCCATGGTTCTGCCTCTGACAGACGGCGACTCCCGGCAGCTTTTTGTCAAGTATCAAAAGCTGCTGAAAAAGCGCGACGAGAAACAAAGTGACGGCGATCTGCAGCTAAAAGTGCTGGCGGGCATCGACAGGATCGTTCCGGAAATGGGAGATGAGCATCGCTTGACCATCCTCTATTATTCTGGTGATTTGTCCCGTGGCAATATGCACATCCGGGCTATGATCGAGGATGTGATCCCCAGTGTAGCCGGCCAGGTGGAAAAAATACTGTATCGGTTAAGCGCGCGAGAAACAGGCAAAATTCAGGAGGCCTTCGGAGTGAGGGAACAACCTGTCTATCGCACCCAGAATCTTCCGGCCCTGCTGGCCAATGTGTATGGTCCAGGCTATGTGTGGGAGAGTCTGCGGAGTGTTTTTCACAAGGAGCCCCTCAGATGGGAGCGGCTGCACATGGCTACTGCCCGAAAGCTCAATGAATTGGCCAATAAGGAAGACCGGGGGCAAATGCTCCAGGAGCTGGTGTTCCATTATAGCTTTCTGTATTTTTTAAAGGAATATGAAGAGAAGATTTTGCACAAGCAAGGGGGAGTGAGAACTTTGGCGGATTGGGATGAATTTAAAGCGTTGTATGCCCAGGGGAAGCTGGAGCTGAGTCATCTGGCCAAGGCAGAGCAATTGGGCTTTGCTGCCGGTTTATTGCTGAAGCAGTTTTCCAACTCGTATTACCAAAAGACGGGTAAGGATTTTCTCAAACAGCGGGTGATGAAATTCGGCAGCAAATTGACGCCGGCAATGATCTGGAAGAATGGCTTGCTGCGCTGCGAAGAGCTGGCCCAGCAATGGTCCATGAAGCTGGGGAGCAATTTCCGGCCTATGCTGGCTCAAACTCTGCTGGAGTTTTTGGAAAAGGAGCAGGAGTTGATTCCGGAAAAGGATACATTTATGACCGCTTTTTGGTCGGGCTATTTGCTCTATAAATCGGATAAGAACAACGATGGTGGAACTGAAAGTGATCCTGAAGTTAAGGAAGAGGATGGAGGCAGGGATAATGAATAGCGGCGAGATTTTGTTTGTCAAATCGGTGAAGGATGGGATACCCAACCGGGATCCTTTGAATGACAGTGACGCCAGGCGGTTGTTTCCCGAAGAGGACGGGCGTATCTCTTTAAGCGATGTGAGCATTAAAAGAGATGTGCGGGATTTTGTGATTGCTCTGGAGCAGGACGGCGGTAAGGACCAGAAAAACCACATCTTTGTTCAGGAAAAGGTGAATGACAAAGGGAAGCTGCTTGGCCGGGGCAGTTTGGCGGAAGGAATTGCCAAAAGCGTGGGCAAAGAGAAAAAGGCCAAGGAAGACATGAAGAGTGTCCTGATTGAACATTGCTTTGATGTGCGCACCTTCGGCATCGTCTACTCGGTGAAGCCTAAGTTCAACCTTACCGGACCGGTTCAATTCGGGTGGGCCCACTCCCTTCATCCTGTGGATACCCAATATGTGCAAGGAACGGTGGTCATGCCCAGTATGGATTCCACCGCTGACGGAGAGGGAAAGACTCAGGGAACTATCTGGACCAGCTATACGGTGCCCTTTGCCGTGTTTGCCATGCCGGCGGTGATCAACGCCAAGGCGGCAGAGCACTCGGGAATGACTGCTGAGGATCAGGAACTGTTGCTCCGGGCACTGTGGCAGGGCACCCAGCACCGCCAGGCCCGGGGAAGAGGACAGCAGCAGCCCCTGATATTGATCCATATTGAATATAGCGATCCCTTTTACCGGATCGGTTATCTGGAAGATCTGATCACCATGTCTCCCGATACCACGGCCTGGAAAGCTGCTGGAAAGCTGCCTTCATCTCTCCAGGATGTTTCCTTCGATTTGACCCGGCTTTTAGCAGCTGTCGCAGAGAAGCAGGACAAGATAGCCCAATGCCGGATTTGGGCTCATCCAGGAGTGACCATCAGCGGGGATATCGCCCCTTGGCTGCAGCCTTTATGGTAAGCTGCGCTTATGAAGAACAACACTATACTAAAAGGAGAAGGTTATGAAAGGATTGGCATTTGATGTCCTGGGCACTGTAGGTCATTTCCGCCGCCCCGACACCACGGCAACCCAGCTGACCTATCCCTTTATTACACCTACAGCGGCCAAAGGGCTGGTGGGGGCGATTCTGGGGATTGAGGATTTTGTGACCACCGACCGGGTGGGTATTGAGCTGCTGCGTCCGGTGCGAACCGTAGCTCAGCAGATGTCCATGCTGGGGAAAGATCCGGGAAGCACCTTTAACCGTCCCACCACTATTGAATTGTTAGTCAATCCCGGCTATCGCATTTATTACACTGGGGAAGAGTATACAGAGCAGTTGCTGGATTTTCTCACTGGGGAAAGGGCGGTGTATACTACTTATTTAGGTACTGCTTATGCCCTGACTAAGCCGATACTCTATAAGGTCTACCCGGAAGTATCCTATCCTGTGGCGGAGGGAAAGGAAATTGAGATGAGGACAGTTGTGCCTACGGCTCTTATCCGGGAGATCGTTCTCAAGGCGGATCGCTACTATTGCCGGGCAGGTGGGTATTTGTATGAGTATAAAGGGCAGCGGACCTTTGAGAAATCAGTGGATTTCCTTTATGAGAAAGACGGGAAGCCTATTGCGTTTATCCCTAAAAGCGATGGCCCGGATTCGCCTTTGGATCTCAGAGTGGCGCAGTTCGGAGAGGACTTGGTATGTCTTGTTTAATGGCCTTGGCTTAATGGGCGGAGATTATTTTGCTATATGAAATTGTCGTCGGTATGCAGTAAGGTAAAAATGCCTGGAGACCGACGACAAGGACTATGGCTTAACAAGCAGCTTGTGGGGTAAACGCGGATTCTCCGGGCTGAACTTGTTAAGCCATAAATGCTGATTGTATGCGGGTAAAATGGGTTGTTAGCTTACCTATGAGGGATTGAAACGATTCCTCGGTGGCTTGAGTTGGATTTTCTTTTTTGTTGTTAGCTTACCTATGAGGGATTGAAACAACATGGCGCTGTATAGAAATCAGTCGTTTCCAGCGTTGTTAGCTTACCTATGAGGGATTGAAACCTGCTTCCGCCGAAAACCAAAAAATCAAAACGCATAGTTGTTAGCTTACCTATGAGGGATTGAAACAAGAAGTCAATAAAAAAGCAGCCCCGGTTCCCGCCGGTTGTTAGCTTACCTATGAGGGATTGAAACCCGTAGATAAAGCCATCATATACGGCAATCGAGCAAGGTTGTTAGCTTACCTATGAGGGATTGAAACATCTAATCAAGTTCATCAACTCCTGAGATAAAAATGTTGTTAGCTTACCTATGAGGGATTGAAACCTTCCAACAGGGGCTAAAAAGGTCCCGGAGATCTCTGGGTTGTTAGCTTACCTATGAGGGATTGAAACCGCGCAAACAGTATCAGGATGCTCTCAACGATTTAAGTTGTTAGCTTACCTATGAGGGATTGAAACCGTTGTCATCGCATCCATCCTGGCCCCGATATTGAGGGTTGTTAGCTTACCTATGAGGGATTGAAACCTCATAACTCTGTCGGTATTCTTCGCGGGACCAGTTGTTAGCTTACCTATGAGGGATTGAAACGGACTCATAGTAAGATATCCATTCATCCTCGTTGTGTTGTTAGCTTACCTATGAGGGATTGAAACTAATGTTTGCCTTATTTCCGTCTTGGCCGGCAAGCCCGTTGTTAGCTTACCTATGAGGGATTGAAACGGGGTTTGCAAATAGAGGTTTTTGTAGTAGTCCTCAAGTTGTTAGCTTACCTATGAGGGATTGAAACACACTAGGATTATTAAAGTTTATACTATGATTATAGTTGTTAGCTTACCTATGAGGGATTGAAACCGGTCATTTCCGCTTTGATCTTCGAAACTGCTTCAGAGTTGTTAGCTTACCTATGAGGGATTGAAACCATTGAAGCGAATATCCAACCAGTGGATTCGGTCGAAAAGGTGTTAGCTTACCTATGAGGGATTGAAACGACTGTACCTGACGGTATAACAACAGTAATGGTTAGGTTGTTAGCTTACCTATAAGGAATTGAAATATGAACTTGGTAGGGCTTTGTTTGATGTTCGTTATCTTGAAAAAAGTCTCAAGACCCTTGATAATTCCCTTAAGGCCTGTGAACAGAGTTTAAAGAATATATGTAATACATTTCGCTGGCTGCAGCTCCTGGCATTGTATTACATATATCCTTGTGGTAACCTAAAAATTAGGAGGGATAAGGCGTGGATGATAAATTAGATTTGATTTTAGACAGATTAACGGCAATGGATAGAGGCTTAAAAGCTGAGATAAGTTCTTTAAAATCTGAGATAGGTTCTTTAAAACCCGAAATAGGTTCCTTAAAATCTGAAACTCAGGCGATTAGTAAAAAGGTGGATATGACATGGAGAGCCATTCAGGAATTAATGACCCATACCCGGTTTGTCGGACACAGGAGAGTTAGGGTAAAATAAGACCTGTGGAGGATGATAAACGTGTCAAAAAACGGGAAACGGTATAATCAAGAATTCAAACATGACATTATACGCTTAATCACTGAAGAAAACCGTTCAGTTTCAAGTGTGGTTCAAGATTTTGGGGTCAATGAGCAAACTGTGCGCAACTGGCTTAAGCAAACCAAAGAGAGGCAAGATCCTATCAAGACCAAGATAGCCGAGCTTGAAGCTGAGCTTAAAGCAAGGGATAAAAAGATTGCCGATCAGGAGTTAACGATAGATATCTTAAAAAAGGCTACCGCCATCTTCGCCCAAAGCAACCGGAAATAATCTATCAGATGATTAAAAAAGCCAGCAGCTCCAGCTGCCCGGTTGAGAAGATGTGCGAAACCTTAGAGGTATCTCGGAGCGGTTATTATGATTGGGATAGGCGTGAACCCAGCAAGCGTCAAAAAGAGAACGAAACGATTCTTAAGGTGATGAAGGAAAGCCATACCAAGGCTCAGGCAATGATTGGTCTGGATAAACTTTGGAGCGATGTCAAAGAGGCAGGGTTTCAATGCGGTAGAAACCGGGTTTACCGATTACAAAAGCAACATGGACTATACAGTGTTCGAAAGAAGCCCTATCGCGTCTGTCTCACCGACTCGAATCATGATTTGCCCAAAGCCCCGAATCTCTTAAACCAAAAATTTAAGGTTGAGCACCCGAATAAAGTCTGGGTCACGGATATCACAGAATTTAAAACAGCTAAAGGAAGCAAGCTGTATCTGGCTGCCATCAAGGACTTATTTCATAAAGAAATTGTGGGTTGGGCTTTGGCTGAACACATGAGGACTGAGCTCTGTTTGGAAGCCTTAAGGAACGCTGTCAAGCGTCATAGACCGCTCAAAGGGTTGATTCATCATTCGGATCAAGGGCGGCAATACTGCAGCACCGTCTATGTCGAAGAATTAAAGCACTGGGGAATGATACGAAGTATGAGCAGAAAGGGCAACCCCTTTGATAATGCCTGCGCAGAGTCTTTTTTCAGCACCATTAAATCAGAAAGGCTCCATCACAAAACATACAAAGACATCGAGGAAGCAAGGCGGGATATCTTTTGGTACATCGAATGTTTTTATAATCGACAACGGAGGCATCAAGCGTTAGGGAATCTGACACCGGCAGCTTTTTTAAAGAAGCACTGTGAGACCCAAAAGGCTGCTTAGGGTCAACTTGGTAGGCGCCTGTCAAGGGGCGGTGTCAGCCGAGACGAAGTCCTTGCCCTTGATAGGCCAACTAGCTAAGACCCTTATGTCTCAGAACAGTTTAAAGACTGTTCTGCTGCCACCCGGCGAGGGCGGGGTTTCAGGGGCTGGCCCCTGAGAGAGCAGCTTGGAGCATTTACTTAAGATGAAAAAAGAAGCAATCCTGCGATTCTGGGAGAATCCCTAACTCTAGAATGTCCGTTTTATCGAGAAAAGGTCATAAGGATGATAAAACTGAGTTGAACGAACTTCGTAAGAGAATAGAAATTTTAGAATCAAAATTAGCAATGTAATACATACCCAGATGGCAGCTCCGCGGTCGGCTTTGCCCGGGGATGGAGGCGAAACATCGGTATAAATCTGACAATATAAAATAAACTGACCAAAACTATAAATAGTCATATTCTCCTTCAAGATGTGGTATAACAAAATCAAAGAGGAGCCAATGGTATCATCTCCTTCCGGAGGAAAAGCCGACCGCTCTGCAAGCCTTTTCTGTTACAGAATAAAGTATTACATACGAGCACTCGTTTGCGGGTGCTTTTTCCTATTTGGAGAGAAGTCCTAACCCGGCAAGGCTTGGTTCTACATTAAATAGTGCCGATAGCTTTTGGGATTCGCCTCAAAAGAATATCCTCAAAAGAAGATATTAAAAGATAAAAATATTAAAGGATTTTACAATTTATGGTCGAAATACCTAAGAATAGAGAGGGTTTTTTATATAATCCCTGTGATACCATACGGCGGTGAAAGATCCGGGAGCAGGACGATAGACCTGCTCAGTTCAAGGAGGCTTGAAGATGTCCCGTTTGATTCCCTTTGCTCAATGTATTGCCCGGCCCGATGAGCAGGGCGGAACACATCTGTTGAAGGACCATTTGCTCGGGGTTAAGGAGGCAGTGGAACAACGGCTGAAAAGCGAATGCTGCCCCTACTGCCATGACCGTATATTCATCCGCTTGGCTGGCTTGGCCGGGGTTTGCCATGATATGGCCAAGGCCCATAGAAGGTGGCAGAGTTACATCCGGGGGCAGAACAAGGGGGGGCCGAACCATGCTCCTGAAGGCGCCTTTCTTTTTTCGTATTTGGGTTTTCACCTGCTGCAACAGGAAAGTAAGTGGCCCTCATATGCCGTTTTCTGGCTGTGGCTGACCCGGGATATAGCCGATCACCATGGGGCGTTGAAGCATCTCGACGAGAAGCATCGGATAGGAGCAGGGACTTGGGAAGAGATGGATTTGCCCGGTATCACCAGGTTCATAGAACAAATCTATCCTGAGCTTCGCCAGGTCCCCATAACGGCTGAAGCTTTGGACCAATGGATCGACCGGCTTTATGATGTGCTCCAAGAGGCATCGGATGGTTTGGATTTGGGATATTCCCCCGATTACGGCAAGGCAATGGCTCAATTGACTTTTTGGCGGGAATTGACCACAGCCCTGATTGCCGGGGATCGGTTTCACGTTGCCCCTATGGAAAGGGTCGGATTTAGTCAAGAGGATCACATCCGGCATGACCGGGCGCTGGATGAATTCTGCCGGAATAATGGGGAGCAGGTCATGGCAGACATCCGCGGCCAGGCGCAAAGGCAGATTCTTAATCAGCTGGCAAGGGATCCCCGGCGCAGAATCTATACCCTGGAGATGCCCACCGGCTACGGCAAGACCATCACGGCTCTGAAAATCGCCGCCTGGCTGGGAAGAGAACAAGGCTATGAAAAAATCATTTATGTAGCGCCTTACCTGTCCATCCTGGAGCAGACCAGCGGTGTGATGGAAAAGGCTATGGGTGCCTCTGTCCTGGAGCATCACTCCTTGGCTGTGCTGGAAGAAAAGCAGAAGGATGAAGACCGGGAAGAGGAAGGACAGTTTCATTCCGGTCAACTGATGATGGAGGCCTGGGCCAATCCCGTCATTTGCACCAGCTTTCAGCAGTGGTCCAAAGCCCTGTTCCCGGGCAAGGCTCAGGATACTCTGCGGCGGGCTTATCTCCACAACAGTGTGGTGATTATTGATGAACCCCAGATCTTTGCTCCTGAAAGCTGGAATGTTTTTTTGTGCGGTTTGGAGTCTGTCGCCCAATTATATAATCTGCGCATTTTCTTTTTGTCCGCCACCATGCCTCCTTTTGATTACGGTTTGTCGGAACAGCCGGGTTGCCTGGCTGTAAACCCTGTACAGCAAATTGAACGTTATCAGGTGGAGCAGAAAAGAGAGATGGATGAACAGGGAGTGGCCGGCTACCTGCTGAAGGGAAGCGAGCTCTTGGCAGCGGATGAAAGGGGCTTATCTCAGGCAGCCATTCTCAACACCATTGCCGATGCCTATCTGGTCTATAAACAATTGGCCGCCAGGGTA
Source organism: Desulfitobacterium hafniense DCB-2 (assembly GCF_000021925.1). NCBI lineage: Bacteria > Bacillati > Bacillota > Clostridia > Eubacteriales > Desulfitobacteriaceae > Desulfitobacterium > Desulfitobacterium hafniense. Next base: position 4,168,985 of record NC_011830.1, on the reverse strand, counting down.
GAGCCGTCTCAACTGAAGCTGTTGCACGGCATGATGATTCCTCTCCATAAACGGGTGGAAATCGAGAAAATCAGGCACTTTCAGGCGGAGAATAAGCGGGAAGGCCAGTATGTGGTCTCCACACAGATTATCGAAGCGGGGGTTGATCTCAGCTTTGATCATATCATGCGGGCCTTGCCGATCCTTCCTTCCCTTATTCAGGCAGCAGGACGGGTCAACCGCAATGGTTCCGGGAGGCGGGGGATTTTGACTCTGATGACCTTTTTAAGGGGAGGAGAGAAAAATACCCGCGGCTTCATTTACCCCTCTGAACTGCAGAAGCTTACCGATGAACTCTTGCAGAAGCAGGATGTATGGCTGGAGTCGGAGCTGTTGGAGCTGATCAAGGAGTATTATAGGAGGATGTTCGCCCGCAACTCTTATGAGGCGGGCAAGCAGGCGATTATTGATGCTTATGAAGGGAATTGGCCCTTGCTGGGACAACAGTTCAAACCCTTTGGGGAGGATTACTTTAAATTGCCGGTGTTTGTTCCCTGGCAGACCGAAGAAGAGGATCAAGCCTATTTTCCTCAGCGGTTTGTAGAGCTGCAGGAGCGGTTGGGACTTTATGAGGCGGAAGATATTTACGCTTGCTACGAAGACAGGGATTATTATTCCCGCCTGTCCTTCAAGGGCAGAAAAGAATTTATGATCCTGCTGAATCATTATGTGGTCAATGTTCCGGCTAAGCTGGCTTTTTCCTTGGTGGGCAAAGAACTCTATCTAAAGAACAGGATACCCTGCTTGTGGAGCGGGAATGATTATGATCCGGTGGCAGGCCTGGCCAAACGGGCTGTGGAAGGGTTTGACGCCATAATTTAAGCAGTGGGGAGGGAGAGGGTTTATGGAGCATCCGGAGTTTAATCTTACCGGGACCCATATCTGGTATTATTATTGCTGCCCCAGGGAGGTCTGGCTGATGCTCCGCCAGGTCAATCCCGACGAGGACGACCCTAATCTGGATTTGGGACGGTTCATCCATGAGATGAGTTATGCCAGGGATAAAAACAAGGAGATCTCCTTGGGCAATATCCGACTGGATATCGTGCGTCAGGACAAAGAGGGCTTGGTCATTGGAGAAGTCAAGAAAAGCTCCAAATACGCCAAAAGCGCCCGGATGCAATTGGGATTTTATCTTTTGGAGCTGAAAGAGCGGGGCATCGAAGCCAAAGGGGAACTGTTTTTTCCCAAAGAGCGCAAGAAAGAAGAGGTGGCTCTCACAGAAGACATGGAGAAGGAACTGCTGGAAACCATGGAAAAGATCAGAGGGATCGCCCTTCTGGAAAGGCCTCCCCAGCCCCAAAAGATTCATTTCTGCAGAAATTGTGCCTATAAGGAATTTTGCTGGGCTTAGTGCGTGTGCATAGTGCTGCCAAGGGTTGAGTTAACAGCACTTGGTTTTGCGAAAATGGAGGTGGATTTGTGAAAAAAACCTTATATATCTTCTCCAATGGTCAGCTCCGGCGGAAGGATGATACGATTTTCTTCGTCAATGAGGAGGGGGATCAAAAATATATCCCTGTGGAAGATACCTCCGAGTTGATGGTCTTTGGGGAGGTGGATATTAATAAACGATTCCTGGAGTTCTGCACGCAAAAGGAGATTATCATTCATTACTTTAATAACTATGGTTATTACAGCGGTACCTTTTATCCCCGGGAACACTATAACTCAGGGTATATGATATTGAAGCAGGCTGAAGCTTACCTGAATGAGGAAAGAAGGCTGTTGCTGGCGCGGCAATTTGTGAACGGTGCTTTTTTAAATATCAGGCAGGTTCTTAAATACTATGCCAATCGGGGCAAGGAAGTGGGGCCCCGGTTAACGGAGATAGAAAAGCTGAGTGAAGGTATAGGAGCTGCCGGCACGATTCCTGAGCTGATGGCTTTTGAAGGGAATATCAGGGAACATTATTATAAGGCCTTTGACGCGATTCATGGCCACCCGGAATTTGTGTTCGAGGGGCGCTCAAAGCGGCCTCCTAAAAATGCAATGAATACCTTGATCAGTTTTGGCAATTCCATTGTATACTCCACAGTGTTGAGTGAAATTTATAAAACTCATCTGGATCCGCGCATCGGCTATCTTCATACCACTAATTTTCGCCGGTTTAGTTTGAATTTGGATGTGGCGGAAATCTTTAAACCGATTTTGGTGGATCGGGTGATTTTTACTCTGATCGGGAAAAAGATGATCAAAAAGAGCGATTTTAAAAAGGAGTCCGGGGGCTTAATGCTGAAGGAGAACGGACGGAGGGTTTTCGTTGAGGAGCTGGAAAACCGTTTGAAAACCACCATCAACCACCGGGATATAGGCACTCCGGTGTCTTATCGGCGCTTGCTTCGTCTTGAGCTGTACAAGCTGGAAAAGCATCTCATGGGTGAGAAAGACTACGAGCCTTTTGTCAGCCAGTGGTGAAGAGTTGAGAGCACACTATCGAATAGACGGTATGCAGCGACTTTTGAAAGGGATAGGCATAAATTTAGGGGAGAGAAAATTCGGAAGATGAGGTATACTTATGTTTGTGATCTTAGTCTATGATATGGGGGAAAAGCGGGTAGCCAAAGCACTGAAGCGGTGCAGAAAGTACCTGAACTGGGTGCAGAATTCTGTCTTTGAGGGAGAGATTTCGGAAAGCAATCTGGCAAAGCTGAAGATGGAGCTGGACAGGATTATAGTGCCTGAAGAAGATTCGGTTATTATTTATACACTGAGGACGACCCGCTATTCTGAGCGGGAGATCATGGGTTTGCGAAAGGGAGGTCAGAATTTAATCATATGAAATTGTCGTCGATGTGCAGTAAGGTAAAAATCCCTGGAGATCGACGACAAGGGATGTCGCTTAGTAAGCGGCCTGCAGAGAATAGTGAAATTTTTGAGACGGCTCCAGGGAGCTGTAGATGTTGATTTTATGCGGGTAAAATGGTTGTTAGCTTACCTATAAGGGATTGAAACCCTGCTGGAAGCCATACGCACCGGCTCCAACCCCACAGTTGTTAGCTTACCTATAAGGGATTGAAACGCAAATGCGTTTTTGGGCAATCCCAAAAGCACACCGAGTTGTTAGCTTACCTATAAGGGATTGAAACCATATGAGCGCCGCCAGTTCGGCCAGCCTGGTGTTTGTTGTTAGCTTACCTATAAGGGATTGAAACGCTTTCAGAAGCTTCGGGTGAAAATTGAGCGGTTTGTTGTTAGCTTACCTATAAGGGATTGAAACTAAACATGACTCAAAAACTCCGTGACCTCAAGGATGGTTGTTAGCTTACCTATAAGGGATTGAAACATATCATCCACACTCATGTAGAGAAAATTGGGCAAAAGTTGTTAGCTTACCTATAAGGGATTGAAACTTATGTCCTGCGGTCTCTTCCATTTGCCGTATTAAATTGTTAGCTTACCTATGAGGGATTGAAGCCAATCAGATTAAGGAGAAGCAGGAACGGCTTAGAGAGATTAGAGCTTCTGAGAAGAGTCTAAAAATATATGTACATCATGTCGGCGGTAGTTGTTGCCCAAGAGAGATCACAATGCTAAAGGCTCAATAAAATATGTAATACAGGAAAGAGTAATTATGCGGAGGAAAGAGTCTGTCCGAAATAGGTACGCGCGTACCTATTTCGGACAGACTCTTATTTGATGAAAAAGTAAAAAATTGTAACAGATAAAATGACGTGGCAGGAGGTCTAAATCTAGTCATCCCCTACCGCTCACCCCGGTGCAGAGGCAATGACACGAAAAGGTTTTGAGAAGAAATCCGTCTATGAAGTATCAAGATGGAGCGGGAGGGCTGGACGATGAGTCGCGGCTTGTAAATTCCATTACCTTCATTTTGTACCACCAAAATAGCTCAGAGCGCTGGACAAGGGACAGGGAAGATCATCCCTATTTGGCAGTTGTGAAACCAACGTGAAAAAAGGGCTCACTGGGCTGAACCTCAGCCCTGCATTCTCCCCCGCATGGCTTTGAGCAAAAAGTCATTCAGCTTGCTCATATATCCGGCATGGACCTGAGCATCAAGATTGGCCAGCAGATCCAGCTCATAGGACAGTTCCTTGAAGGCTCTTTCCAGAGCTTCATATTTGAAGGCGACCTGGCTGGTGAACAGCTTAGTTTGGGCGGCGGCCAGGTCGTTGCGCACCCTTTGATAGCTCTTATAATTCATGTTTTCTTTGAGCTTTTTATTCTGAAGTGTGGCTTTCTCTACGTTCTCCTGCAAGGCCTGCTGAGTCTTGCGCAGCTCCACCGCTTCCTGCTTCAGGCTGTCCCGCTCCTTGGCCAGCTCGGTGTTTGCCTCCTTGACTCCGTCCAGAGCTTGCCGGAGGGCCGTATTTTCCTGCTCGGCCCGTTCTTTTTCCTGTTGGATTTGTTTTTGTTTGTCCACGGCCTTCTTCAGCTCCCGGGTGCTCATGTTCTCGATATCCAGATCGAGGAGGAGCTGAGTCCGTTCTTCTTCCGGGACGCCCAGAAGGATCAGGGCCTGAGTATAGCTTAACTTGGACAGCACCTGATCCTGTGCGTCGGAGTCAAGCAGGGAGGAGTGAGGGAGACCGTAAGCATCATAGAGGCGCATCAGCTTGGCGGCTCTGTTAGGGGAAAAGTCCACCGATTCCTCCAGCCACTGCAGCCACTCCCCATGAGGGAGCAAAGCCTTGGCCTCATGCAGACGACGGCCGATCTCAATAAAATTATGCAGCACTAATTTTTCCGTCTGGTCCTTGATGCTGTTGATTTCCACGGCAATGATCAGGGAGGTGCGTTCCGGGACAGTAGGATTCATGGCTACACCGCTCCTTTCTTTTCCTTCTTTCACATCATATGATTAGAGAGGGACCCCAATGACTGGCAGAAAAAGCAGGACCTGTCCGAAATAGGTACGCGCGTACCTATTTCGGACAGGTCCTTTGGCATTAAAGAACCGGTAGATAAGTTTGGGGGCGCAGCTTAGCCTTGCACTATCAGAAAGTATAAGCTTGCGCACTATACTTTCTAAGCATAAGGGCAACCAGCGACTTCGCCTCCTTCGTAAGTATGCGTTTAAGGCACGGCGAAGCCGGGTTTTCTTTATCGCGCCTATCTTTGCCACAAGGCTAAGCCCGTCAGTCTCCCGCCCCTCAGAAAAAATTTGCCGCTCCGGGTAACCTCGGCTAAAGCAGGCCCATACATTGTAGAGGCGGTCTAAACCCTGCCAATCCCCCGGAAAGGAGGCGGTATAGCATGGCGGTAACATCCACCCCTTTGAGCTCAGCCCTGGTCATCGTATACCAAGCCGGGCTCACCCCCTTGGGAGCCCCGGTAACCAGGCAGAAGAGCCTGAACGGTTTGCGGTTCGACGCTGATGAACAGGCGATTTATAATGCGGCCCACGCCTTGTTCAGTTTATCCCAGTACTCGGTGCTGGATGTCCTGAACCGGAAAACCTTCGAGCTCCTTGAGGAGTAAGAAAAGCTTAAAGAGTACGGGAAAAATCCAGGTGGGGAGGAGGTGAGACCATGGCGATCACAACCACTAAGGTGGTGAGATTAACCTTTACCACTACGGGAGGAAAGACGTTTTCCATAACCATCCCTAATCCCAAAGATGATTTGCAGCAGGCCGAAGCGGTGGCTGTTATGAATTCCCTGATTGAAAGTGATCTGTTTTTAACTGCCGGCGGTTCTCTGCTGGGGATCAGGGATATCAAGGTCGTTGATACCCAAACCAATGACCTTTATGACCCGCCTCAGGTGTAAGGGATCCTGCTTAGCGGAGCAGTCCCTATCTGCGGGGCAGTTCTCATCCATGGTCCTATCTGTCGGACTGCCGGTAAAATCTGTTGCCGGCAGTCTTGACCTGTCCTTGGCCACGGGTCTGAGATGCCTTCCCCAGGAATTTAAACCATGACCAGAGGCCGTCCTTAGGGGCGGCTTTTCGTGCACGGCAGGCAGTCCCGCCGCCTCGTTTAGCGGGGCAAAGAGTCGAAGAAGATGGCTTGGCGCCCTAAACAGCTTAAATAGCTGTCCGTGCATATTCATCGGGAATTCAAGGTAAACTAACGATGCTGTGGGCATAGACAGCCAAGGGGCTGCCCATGGAATCAGAATCCGGAAGACGAGGTAGGGACGATGAACAAGAAAAAGCGCTGGGCGTTTAAGGGAATTATTTTTACATTTTTCTTTAGTTTTTGGTTGTTTGCCAATGGGGCGGAGGTCCTTGCTCAACTCAACTGCAATCAATGCCATGCCGATGTAGCCAATGAGTTTAAAAGCTCTGTTCACAGCTCCCTGAGCTGTACAAGCTGTCACAGTGATGTGACGACCTACCCTCACCCGGAAAGCGCGAAGGTAGATAAGAAGAAAAGCGTTGCCATGTGCACCACCTGCCATACCGGGCGGGTAGAGGATAGTTATCAGCATAGTTTTCATGGCAAAGCCGTATTCCTGGGCAGCCAGCGCTCCGCCAGCTGTGTGGACTGCCACAGTGCCCATGAAGTATTAAGCCATAATAACCCTAATTCTCAAGTGGCTAAGGAGAATGTTCCCCAGACCTGTGCAAAATGCCATGATAATCCTTCTCCGGGTTTTGCCCAAGGGACGGAGCATTTCGAGCTGTCGGCCATGGGTCCGGGAAAACCCATGTATTATACGGCCAAGTTCTTTGTTTGGCTGACCATGATTGCCATGACCTTATTGGTGATTCATATTGAATTGCAGTTGTACCGTGAGTTGCGAACCATACTGCAAAAGCGCAGGAGGAGTTGATCGGAATGGGTAAGGAGCAGGTTTATCAGCGTTTTGATATCCATCAGCGTATTCAGCATATGGGCATGTTTATCAGTTTTTTTGTCCTGACCATAACAGGGCTGCCGATAAAATTTGAACAAAGCAGACTATCCCAGGGCGTTGTCTCTTTGTTTGGCGGTTTTGATAATCTCTTTTACGTGCACCTGCTGGGAGGGGTGCTCATGATCTTCGCCAGTGTTTACCATCTGATTTATCTGGTAGTGGTCCCCCTGGGAGGCAAAAAGAAATCCTGGGCCATTGTCCCCACCTTCAAAGATTTTAAGGATCTGATCCAGAATCTTGGTTATTTCTTCGGCTTCAAAAAGGAACCGGCGCGATTTGACCGTTATTCTTATAAGGAAAAATTCGACTATTGGGCAGTGTTCTGGGGAATGGTTATCATGGCCGGTTCGGGCCTGATGATGTGGTATCCTCAGTTCTTCACCCTGTTCTTACCCCGCTGGGTGATCGATTCATCCCGCTATGCTCATACAGATGAAGCTATTCTAGCGATCAGCGCGATTTTTATCTGGCATTTCTACAATGTCCATTTCAACAACAGATACTTTCCTATGAGCAAAGCCTGGTATGTGGGAACATTGACCCGTGAGGAAATGGAAGAAGACCATCCCATTGAGCTGGAAAGAATCGAGAGGGAGCCCAATGTACTTAGCAAGGATAAAACTAAGGAGTGAACCTGATGTCCGAATCCAGATTTAAAAACAGCATCACCTTAATTGTTATCGAGATGATTGTCTATGCTGCGGCCCTGGTCGTGCTTCTTAACTGGGGGTTTCATTCCGCTGTTTAGGGAAGCCGGCTGGGAAGAATGAGGGCTGGGAAGAGAAAAAAGTTAAGTTGAATGAGCAAAGTTAAGTTAAATGAGCAAGTTCCTCATGATGTCTCCCCACTATCCAGGAAGGTGGGCATCATCAAGGGCTTGCTCTTTCTTCTCTTTCTTAGGATTAAAGATGAGCAGGCTTTAGCATGAAAGGCCATAAAATGCAGGTCCTAAAGGTGCTTATGACCGCTGTTGTTCAGGCAGCCGGAACGCTGATAGGCCAGGATATCCTCCGGGATTTCCTCCGGCGGCAAATTTTTCGGCACCTCCTCGGTTCCGGCGGCCAGGGCCGTGTCATAATACCAGCATTTGAAGCGGAGGGTGTTCAGCGTTTTTTGCAGCTCCTCCATTTGCTTGGTTACGACCTCAAGACGCTCATAAAATAGATTTCTTCTTTTTTGCAGAGAGCTGTTGCCCTCCTGGCACCAATCCAGAAACAGCTTGATTTCCTTAATCGATAATCCGGAAGTTTTTAAACACTCAATGATGCCAAGGGTTTCGATCTCCGTATCGGTGAATTTCCGGGTCCCGCCCTCGCTGCGGTCCAAATTTGGGAATAAGCCTTCACGGTCATAATAACGCAGGGTGGAGATGGCGATACCGGCAATGTTCGCCACTTCCCCGATGGAATACTGCTGCATGATCGAACCTCCCGAATTTTTTTTAAAATCTTACTTGATCTAAACCTGACTTTAGGTTCTATCATAGACAGTATAGAATCTGTTGATTTCTGTCAAGCTTCATGGAACAGGAAAGAAGGAGAATTCGTATGCCAAACAAGGAAGTTTTCCCAAAGGGCAGTCAGGCTGTCGCCAATTTCACCGGCGCAGCCTTTGTCAACATGCTCGTGCCTGATGGAAGCGGCACTTATAACTGCCAGGTGTATGACGTAATATTTGAGCCCGGCTGCCGGAATGACTGGCACAGCCATCCCGGTGGGCAGATCCTGCTTTGCACCGACGGCATCGGCTATTATCAGGAAAAAGATCAGCCGGCCCGGCGGCTGCAACGGGGCGATGTGGTGGAAATTCCGCCCCAGGTGGAGCATTGGCATGGGGCCGCACCCGACAGCTCATTCACCCATATCGGCATCAGCCCCAATACCCGGAAGGGCGGAGCAACCTGGCTTTTGCCCGTGACGGATGAAGAATATCAACAAGCAACAGGAGGAAATAATCATGTTTAATATGTATGTACCTACCCGTTTTGTCTTTGGCAGCGGCCGCCTGAGGGAGCTGCATCAGCAAAAAATGCCCGGTAAAAAAGCGCTGATTACTATCTCCAACGGCAAGTCTGTCCGGGAAAACGGCGCCCTGGACCGCACACAGGAGCAGCTTCGTCTTGCCGGGGTGGCAATGGTTGTGTTCGACAAAATAGGGGCCAACCCCACCAAGACCGCCGTAATGGAGGGGGCAAAATCTGCCCGTGACCACGGCTGTGATTTTATCGTGGCTTTAGGTGGCGGCAGTGTCATGGATGCGGCCAAAGCCATAGCCATGATGGCCACCAACGACGGCGACCTGTGGGATTATGTGGGGGGCAAAACAGGCAAGGGGCAGGCCCTCCGCCATGAGCCCCTGCCCCTGGTCTGCATTACGACCACGGCCGGAACCGGCAGCGAGGCGGACCAATGGGGCGTTGTGACTAACGAGGAAACCAATGAAAAGATCGGTGTCGGCGGCTATGATGCCAGTTTCCCGGTAGTGTCGATCATTGACCCTGAGCTCATGGTGTCCGTGCCTCCCAAGTTTACCGCCTACCAAGGATTTGATGCCCTGTTCCACGCCACCGAGGGCTATATTTCCAAATTTGCCAGCCCTATGAGCGATATGTATGCCCTGACGGCGATTGAGAATGTGGGGAACTATCTGGTCCGTGCCTGCCGGGATGGCAGGGATATGGAAGCCCGGGAAGGGATGGCCTTTGCCAACACCCTCTCCGGTGTGGTGATGACTGTCAGTGTGACAACGGCGGAACACTCCTTGGAGCACGCCATGTCCGCCTATCACCCTGAGCTTCCTCACGGTGCGGGACTGATTATGATTTCCCGGGCCTTTTACGAATTCTTTATCGAAAAGCACGCTTGTGATCAGCGCTTTGTCCGTATGGCCCAGGCTTTGGGCATGAAGGATGCTGCCAGGCCGGAAGACTTTATCACCATGCTGGTTAAGCTTCAGGAAAACTGCGGTGTGGCCGACCTGAAAATGAGCGATTACGGTATGACTCCCGATGAGTTCGACAAGCTGGCAGCCAATGCCCGTGAGACCATGGGCGGTCTGTTCGCAGCGAATCCCTATGCAATGACTCATGAGGACTGCGTGGAAGTTTACAGAAAATCATATCGCTGACAGGGCCGGCGGTTGAAACCATATCATGATCATTGCTAGGAGTACCGGCCTTTAGACAACGTCATTTTTATGAAAAGGGAGGGAGAAAAGCAAGCTGATGAGCAGACCTTATATTTTCTGCCATATGATGACTTCTCTTGACGGTAAAATTATGGGGTCATATATGGATACCCCCGAAGGAGAGGCCGCCGGTAAAGCGTTTTACAACATTGCTTTCGGCAGCAATCCCCACTACCAGCATCAAGGCTGGCTGTCCGGCCGTATGACCACAGATGATAACTTTACCTTCTACAAACCACCTGTTCTGGATGAGGAAGCTCCTCCGGTCCCCGAGGGAGACTTTGTGGCTTTGCCCAATGCTCCCATGTATTATGTATCGGTGGATCCTTCCGGCAAGCTGGGCTGGGAAAACAGCCAGCTTACCTATGAGGATACGACTGCTCATGTTCTTGAAGTGTTGACCGAAAAGGCCGGTAATGCCTATAAAGCCTTTCTGCTCAAGCTGGGCATCTCCTATATCATCGCCGGCAAAGACGCTTTGGATTATGCCCTGGCCATGGCGAAGCTCAAAAGCCTCTTTGGTATCCAGAGCTTGATGCTGGGCGGTGGGGGCGTTTTGAACTGGTCGTTTATTCAGGCCGGCATGTGCGACGAGCTGAGTGTTCTGATTGCCGCCGCCGCCGATGGTTCCTCGGAAACTCCTACCTTATTCGAAGCACGAAGCGGCCTGGCTGCTGAGAGCCCTGTCGGTTTCACCTTAAAAAGTGCCGAAGTCAAAGAAGGGGGAAGTGTGTGGCTGCGCTACACTGTGAACAAGTAAAATGAATGGAAAAAGCCTGCAGGCTCCATGTTTTGGATTCTGCAGGCTTTTGTGATGTGCCACGCATGGTGATTAATTAGGTGATGAAAGTCGGCATACTCGCAGTTTTTGAGTTGGCATGTCAACTGTTATTGCAGGTGGCTCTTTTGCTTTATGTGATACTTTTTAATTTTTCGGTCAGCCAAGTCAACGCGTTAGGGGTGTTTTTCCACACTGTACAGGCATCTGCCGCGTAAATAACGGCTTCCTCTATACTCCCAGGGGAATAGTAGGCAGGCAGAGGCCAGGGCAGATGCTTTGAGCCTAACAGGTATGGAGGCACATGAGGATTAGAGAGAAGAGCTTCTTTTAGTGATGCCTCAGCTTTGCGATGCTTTAACCTACGGAAGGACAAGAGGGCTTTGCTGTATAACATAAAGCAAGATGACTCAGGATATGTTGACAGGAGTTTTTCCGCTTCCCCGTCCAGCCCCTCAGCGAGCAGGCAGTTGATCAGGATATAGCGAATTCCCTGATTATCGTTAGGGTTTAAACGAAGCAGTTCTTTATAGCTCTCAATGGCTTCCTGCCGGAGTCCGTTTTTCCAGAGACATTCAGACAATCCGGCTAAAGCTCTCATATAAGGTCGGGCCTTAAGATATCCCCAGAAATGGCCTGACTCTTCTTGAAAAAAAGAATCTCCCAAGGCCATGCGGCCAGCTTCTACTCCCTTTGTGTATAATTCCTGGCGCTCCTTAAGTAATTCGCATTTTTCAGCCAGCAGAGTATAAGCATCGGCGCAATAGGGTGAGATGCGCAGTGCCTTGCGAGCCAGGGCAAGGCATTTTTGTCTGTTCGGCTCTTCCCAGGCATCATAAATTAATTCTTGGGCGTGACTGAGTTTTTCCTCAGAGAAGGGGGGATAATCGGGAGTTGCTTTTTTGCTTTTCCGAGTTCGCTTTTCCAGCTGCTTGTCTTTTGGAACCTGATTTAGCGGGATAGGAGAGGGGGCTTTGGGATCATCGGCGGGGAAGAAGTTAACAAAATCAGAATAAACAGGAGTAATTCTTGGATGACTTTGGTAAGTCAAACCTGCCTTCCAGTTGGAGAATTTATTGTCCCGGTGAGAAGAATTGATGAGATATTGATATACTCTGAAGCGTAGTTTGTTGAGGCCTTCCAGGCTGTAATCAACTGTTTCTCTCATAAAGAAACACAAGTCGTTTTCAATATCCCTGATGACTCTGACTCCTGAAGCAAATCCGCTGGGAGGGTGCAAGGGCCTGACATTCAAGGCCTCTAAACCCGATAAAAGCTCCTCGCTGGCAATCATTTGGGGGATAAAGAGAGAGTCCGGCATACCCCAGATGAACTTTTCCTCTCCCTTAGGTTCACTCCAGGCGTAGTGCAGGAAATCGGCAAGAGGAATCAGTCTTTTCGTAGTGGCAATTTGGAAGGTGAAAGTACCGCTGAAGTGATCCCGTAAAACATAATAGACCAGGTGCTCCTTTCGTGATTTATGGCAGCTTTTAATATTCACCCCCAAGGGTTTTTTCTGGTATGTTACATAACCGTCTTTGTCAAAATATAAATGCTGGGAAACGGAAACCAGCAGTTGATGCAGTTGGTTGGAATATTCGGTGATGATGGAATAGCTCAAAGCATCAGCTCCTTATGTTGATAGCCTTTTGATTTTATTATAGCAATGTTTTAACTCAGAATGTTAAACTATTAACACAGTACTTCAAGTTCTTCCGTTTTTTGCGATACTTTTAGAGGTGAGGTGGGTGCAGCGATGAGCAGTAAAAAACCAAGAGTAAGATATGAGCTGAACAGCGGTGATGTAAGCTATTTAACTGATGAAGAAATCAGATCAATACTCCGTGCAGCTGATGAACTCGTTGCTATAGGAGGCAGAAGCATGTTGGCCAAAATTCTCAAAGGCTCCAAAGATAAAAAGGTACGGGAGCATGGACTGGACCAATGTCCTGCCTACGGATACTATCAGGAGCTAACCTTGTCGGAAATAACAAACCGTATTGATTGGCTGATCAAGAAAGATTACCTGAAAATCGAATACAGGGATAGGCTTCCCGTACTTGTCTTCTCCGAAAAAGGCTGGGAAATAGAACGGGAAACCTATGCCGAGGAATTGCTGCAACAACTTATCCAGCTGCTGGAAGGAAAAGATTATAGTTTTGTTCAGGACTTGAAGGATAGAAACAGAGGAATGATCCTGCTGTTGCTTGAAAAAATCAGACGAACGGGCAATGCACGATTTATACCGCTCCTTAAAGCCTGGAAGGAGATTGAATACAAAAAGGTGCAGACTGAAATTCAAAAGGTCATTGATTACTTGCTGAAAGAAGGAACACTACGCTAAAGGATGTGGTGATTGCAGCCGAGAATGAGATATCAAGCGGTGTATAGACGATGGAAATGATGAGAAATGAAAGCCTGCAGGCTCCATACTTTTGGATTCTGCAGGCTTTCGCGTTCTTAGTCATTATTGTTGAAATGTTTCATGGTGCTTATCACAATTTGACGCTGTTCCTGGGTAAGCGTCCCCCATAACAGCAGGAGCTCTTTCTGGTCTAACGTGAGCACCACGGCCTCGCCTTCATCAGCAAAGAACTGTGCCATTGTAATGCCAAACGCCCGGCATATTGCCTCTATTGTGGGGTATGTCGGAGCGTTATTTCTTTTGAATAAATGAGAGATTGTGGATTGTGGTAGGTTGGCTTCTTTGGCCAGCTTATATTCCGACCAGCCCTTTGTATCCATCAATTGCTTGATGCGTTCTTGTATGTCCATACATTTACCACCCTTCATGCGGCAAGCAAAGCAAAATGACGCCGGAACTCTGCTCCGGCGTTATCTTTTATAGTAGGCCATGAATGGCCGTCAAGGCATTTCCTCCCCCTCACTGGCCAGCAGACGTTCCACAATCTCCTCTTGGGGAGTCAGATAGAGGGTCCAGTTCTTCTCATAGATGACCATGCCGGGCTTGGCGGCATTAGGCTTTTTAATATTCTTCACATGAGTATAATCCACCGGAACCAAAGTGGAGCCCTTGGCCTGACTGAAATGGATAGCCAGGGCAGCCGCCTCTTCCAAAGTGGCGTCATCGGGGAACTCTTCACCCTCTTCCAGGGGAATCAGCACATGGGAGCCGGGGATATTCTTGGTGTGGAGCCAGAGGTCCTGGGGACGGCCTTTTTTGAGGGTCAGCCAATCATTCTGACGATTGTTTTTGCCCACCAGAATGGGGCGGTTTTGACTGGAAAAGTAGATTTTGGGTTGGGGAGAATCGGCTTTAGAGCCCTGTTTAGAACCTTGTTTAGCCCCCTGCTTAGCTCCTTTGGCATCCTTGGCACCCTTGCCGCCCTGTCCCTGCTTGCTGTTTTTATGAGGTTTGCCCTTCTGTTTGTTTTGCCCCGGATTTTTTCCTTCCCCTGCCAAAGGCTTGCCATGGTGCTTGCCATGGTGTTTGCCGGACAAATAGTTTTCCTCAATCAGTTCCTTATGAACCTCATCCAGCTCAGAGGGTACAGTGGCTTGCTCCAGGCTTAAAAGAACGGAATTAAGATAAGCGATTTCCTCCTCCACAGCGTCTTTAAGGGGCGTTGTTTTTTGAATAGTGGCTTTGGCCTTATTGTAAAGCCGGTAATAGCGTTGGGAATTTTCAATCCCCGTCAGCTGAGGGTCCAGGGGAATATTTACTTGGGGCAAAGATTCTTCATTATAATCCTCCGCCGCAATCTCCTTCATCCCCAGTTCAAGCCGGTAGATGTTGGCTGTAAGCAGTTCTCCCCAGCGCTGGTAGTTCAATCCTTTGGCGGCCGTGGCCAGGGTATCCTCATAGATGCCTTTTTTCTTGTGCAGATGCTGGAGCTGCTCCTGAATAATTTTGCGCAGGGAACCCCGTTTGGCCTCCAGGGTGTTGCTGGAGGCTTTGCTCTGATAAAAACTCGCCACGGCTTCAGCCAGAGTGGGGAAGCTCTGGGCAGGAAGGCCCTGGTACTGTTGGAAGGGCAGAAGGGTAAAGGCAGTAGGAAGAGGGTTGGGGCGGGTGAGTTTAACAGCTCCCTGATAATAGAGGGTGGGCTCCAAAGGAGGAGTATGAGCTGGATTGGCTAAAAGGGTGTAGGCCTGGAAAATCCGGGAGAGGTCAATATCTCCGCACTGATCAAGGGTGATCGTCTGCGCCAATCCGGACCGGGTCATGATTTCCCGGGCCAGTTCCGGGCTGATTCCCGCGTAGTGCCTGACCAGCAAGTCCACAACTTTTTCGCTGAGTCCATCCCGGAAGAGGATGGTGCGCCATTCTTCCTCACTTGCCAGAGGATCGGCTTTTCCTTGGGAAGGAGGGGCGAGATAGAGGCGTCCGGGCAGCACCTCACGATGACGGCTTAAAGCATGGGAGTAGCGCTTCAGTCCATCCAGGATCAAGCCGCTTTGAGGATCCACTAAAATAAGATTGCTGTGCTTGCCCATGATTTCCAGATAAAGATGAAGGGTAGCCAAATCCCCATACTCGTTATAGTTTTGCACGGTGAGAAGTACGATCCGTTCCAATCCTAACTGCTCCAGGGCCAGGATCTTGCCCCCCTCGATGTGTTTGCGCAGGATCATGCAGAACATGGGAGGGGAAGCGGGGTTTTTCTTGCTTGTTTGGGAAAGATGCAGCCGTGCCGCTGTGGCTGAGATATTGAGCAGGAGCCGGTAAGACTGGCCCTGGCTGCGCAGCTGGAGATGGATTTCTTCTTTCTCCGGCTGGGTGATTTTATCAATGCGGGCCCCCGCCAGTTGGGGGGCTAATTCCTGAACCAAATGATGCAGGGTAATGCCGTCTAAGGCCATATATAATCTCCTCTCTGAGTTGGAAGGTTTCACTCAAGCCGCTAAGGGAGCCATGCCCGGCGCCCCCTAAGCTTCTGGGCAACAAAATGCGGATTGTCCATAGTATAACACAAATCTTGGGTATTTTTCCTGCTCCTCCTGAATAAGCATGTACAAAAAGGTTGGACAACAGTCCAAAGGAGGACGATCGAGAAATGAGGCAGCAAGCATGGCATGTTTTGCCCTGGCTGGATGTGGTTAAGGCTTTGGAGGTGCATCCTGGCAAAGGGTTAAACCTGAAGGAGGTTAACCGGCGGCTGGGCGAAGTGGGGAGAAACATTCTGGAGACCAAAAAAGGGGTTCATCCGGTCTTTCTCTTTCTCGGACAATTCAAGGATTTTATGGTCTTGGTTCTTTTGGCTGCGACCATCGTTTCCGCACTCTTAGGGGAAATCGCCGATGCCGTAACGATTATGGCCATCCTGGTTCTGAATGCAGTCCTGGGCTTTATCCAGGAATTCCGGGCGGAGCGCTCTATTGAATCCTTAAAATCCTTAACGGCCCCGGAAGCCCGGGTCTTGCGGGATGGCCTGGAAAGCAGGATTCCCGCAGCGGACCTTGTTCCGGGAGATATCGTTCTCCTGGAGGCCGGGGATCGGATTCCTGCCGACATCCGCTGGATTCAGGCCGTGAATGTGGAAGTGGAGGAATCCGCTTTGACCGGTGAATCCCACCCGGTGGCCAAGCGGTTGGCTCCTTTGACCGATGAGCTGACCCCCATGGCTGATCGGGTGAATATGGGGTATATGGGTACCTCCTTAGTCGGCGGCCGCGGGGCCGGGGTCGTGGTGGCCACGGGAATGGAGACGGAAATGGGCGTTATTGCCGGCATGATCCAGAGTGTGGAGGAGGAAGAGACCCCTCTGCAAAAGCGCCTGGCCCAACTGGGCAAATATTTGGTCATTATCAGTATTATCGTCTGCGGTATTGTAGTCCTGACCGGGGTTCTGCGGGGGGAAGGCTTCTATAAGATGTTCCTGGCCGGGGTCTCCCTGGCTGTGGCGGCCATTCCGGAAGGGTTGCCGGCTATCGTTACCGTAGCCCTGGCCATCGGGGTGCAAAGAATGGTGAAGCGCAAAGCCATCATCCGCAAGCTCCCTGCTGTGGAGACCCTGGGTTGTGCCACAGTCATCTGTTCCGATAAAACCGGGACCCTCACTCAAAATGAAATGACCGTACGGCAAATCTATACGGATCGCACAATGGTTGCCGTAACCGGACAGGGCTATGATCCTAAAGGGGACTTCCATGGGGCGGATCCCACCAAGGAAAAAGGCCCCTTACAGTCAGCTTTGAAAATTGCTTCCCTGTGCAATAATTCCTCCCTGACCCGCAAGGGGGTGCAGGTGGCGGGAATGTTCCGGGCCGCGGGCAAGGATTCTCCCTGGGGAATCGAGGGAGACCCTACGGAGGGCGCTCTGCTGGTTGCCGCCGCCAAGGCGGGAATCTGGCGGGAAACCCTGGAGCGCAAGGAAGAGCGGGTTGGGGAAATTCCCTTTGACTCGGATCGCAAGCGCATGAGCGTGATCTATAAAGGCAAACGGGAAAAGAAGGCCTATGTCAAGGGAGCTCCTGATGAGATCCTTAGGCGCTGCCGCCATGAGCTGACTTCCGAAGGCATTGTGGAATTGAACGAGCTGAGAAGAAGGGCTATTCTGAGGGCCAATGATGAGATGGCTAAAAAAGCTTTAAGGGTTCTGGCCTTAGCCGAGAAACCCTTGCAGGAAAACGAGCGGATTGACGAACGGGTAGAGGAAGATTTGACTTTCGTAGGGCTTATGGGGATGATTGACCCGCCCCGGGCCAGCGCGGCCAAAGCGATCAAAGTGTGCCGAAGAGCCGGCATCAAGCCGGTGATGATCACAGGGGATCACCGTCTCACAGCAGAGGCTGTGGCCCGGGAACTGGGAATTCTCAAAGGCAATGGCGACGGCATACTGACCGGCTCCGATCTGGACCGGATGTCCGATGAAGCGCTGGAAAAGGAAGTCATGAATATCTCCGTCTACGCCCGGGTCACCCCCAAGGATAAGCTCAGGATCGTCCGCGCCCTCAAGAAGAACGATCAAGTGGTGGCCATGACGGGGGACGGAGTCAATGATGCCCCCGCCGTCAAAGAGGCGGATATCGGGATCTCCATGGGCAAGACGGGGACCGACGTCACCAAAGAAGCCTCGGCCATGGTCCTGGCCGACGATAATTTCGCCACTATTGTGGCCGCCGTGGAAGAGGGCCGGGCCATCTACGATAATATCCGCAAGTTTATCCGTTACCTGCTCTCCTGCAATATCGGTGAAGTTCTGGTCATGTTCCTGGCCGCTTTGGTAGGGTTGCCCTTGCCCTTGCTGGCTATCCAGATTCTCTGGGTTAACCTGGTGACCGATGGTTTGCCGGCCATGGCTTTGGGTGTGGACGGCATGGATAAAGATATTATGAACCGCAAGCCGCGGGAACCCGGGGAGAGTATCTTTGCCCGGGGGTTGGCACGGAAGATCATGGTCCGCGGTCTGATCATTGGCTTAGGCTCCCTGCTGGTATTTGTGACTGCCATGTTCTTGGGAGTGAATATGCTGGCGGCCCGGACCATGGCCTTTACCACCTTGGTATTCTCCCAGCTCTTCCATGTCTTTGACTGCAAATCGGAAACCCGGGGCATTTTTGAGGTGGGAATCTTCTCTAATCCTTATCTGGTAGCGGCAGTGATCGGCTCCACCCTGATGCAGCTCAGTGTCATTTACCTCCCGCCTCTCCAGGCCATTTTTAAAACCACACCTTTAATGGGCTGGCAATGGGCATTGATCTTAGCGGTAGCCGGCGGTCCTTCCATTTTGATTGGCTTATACCGTTTAGTCCGCAATACCTGGCGGGGCAAAGAAATCATGGTGGGTGGAAAATAGGCAATAGTTTTTTGAGAAGTTCATCCCTTTAAGCATCTGACAAAAAAACTAACATGATAACAGAACAAACGGTGCTCAAAAACATTGGCTTGACCAGTTTTGAGCACCGTTTATTATTTTTTTTCAACAACTTCAGTACATACTTTTTTCAGATAGAACATGTCGGTAAGCTGTCGGCCATACTTCAATAATAGGGATGATCATGGTTTTTTTATAAAAAGAGATGGTAATTGAACTGTTCTTCTGGTTAGTCCTTATCAAATTCCAGGAACTTGTGAGGCGGAACGTGGAATAAATCCGCTATGGCAAACAGCGTTTTCAAAGAAATCGGCTGTACGCAGGATGGGGTTTCCACCTGTGATAAATATTTCGACGTAATTCCGATCCGTTCCGCAAGCTGATCCTGGGTCATTTCATTCAGTTTTCGATAATACGCGATTCTTAAGCCGATTTGGATAAAGCGTTTATCATTAATATCCCATGATTTGGACATATCATCACCTCTTGGTATAAGTTTACAGACTTGAAGAAAAGAGGCGAACTGCTTATAATATAGAGAGTCATAGCCGTTTCTGAGGGCAATCCGAAAAGCAATACGGCACAAATGATCCGAATGGCAACCGCAAAAGAACTGGATGTGCGCGTCATTGAGCTTGCCGAAAATACCATTTAACTGACTGATAGGGTAGGTTAAGCGCGCTTGGATTCATGACTGAAAAAAAGCGGCAAGTGCTCCTGCACGGTTCTGTTTAAATTAAATAAAATAAAGTATATAATAATGATCAAGAACAAGTTTTCAGGGGGGGGCTGGTTTTATGTCCATACCAAAGGCGAATAAAAAGCATACGTATGCCGACTATCTTACCTGGCCCGGAGAGGAACGCTGGGAGATTATTGACGGCACTCCTCTTCTGCAGTCCGCACCCACTTGGCAGCATCAGGCGATTTCCGGGGAACTGTTCAGGCAGTTCAGTAATTATTTGGCAGATAAACCCTGCCATATCTTTGGCGCACCATTCGATCTGCGGCTGCCCCTGGCTGCAGAAGCAGATGAAGACGCAACCTATGTCTTTCAGCCCGACCTGACCGTAATCTGCGATAAAACCGGACTCAAAGGGACGGGCTATTTCGGGGTGCCGGAGCTTGTGATTGAAGTATCGTCCATCTCCACCGGGAAATTTGACAAAGTTTCAAAATTTAACGCATACGAAAAGGCCGGCGTCCGCGAATATTGGATTGTGGAGCCTGAACAGAAAGTGGTCAGTGTTTTCAAGCTGCAGGACGGCAGATACGGCAGGCCCGAGACCTATACGGAAGAGGATACTATCGGTGTCGGTATTTTCCCGGACTTGGCGATAGAGCTTAAACGTGTGTTTGCCGATCTCTAAACCAATGGCGGGATGACTTGCTTAGTCGATGGCTGGAACCGCCGGAGGATCCGGATTTTGTTTTCGGAAGCAAAGAAGAAGAAAATGGTCCGCAAGCCCTGTAATTATAAGGGTTTGCGGACTTAATATTTTGCGGGGGGTGTAGTGTAAAAGAGCGGTGAAGCAAATGAGAAAATGAGCGTTGATAGGCTCATAGGTACTGTGTTAGTTTCATGATCTATTGATATTTCCTATAGATGCCCATCCTCCTATAGTATTTTGGAGCACTATGTCAATAAGTATTGCATGGGCCAAGACCCGTCTTTATGATTAGGGAGGATAGACGATTTAATATTCAAAAAAATAAACGAAAGGCGGTCTAAATATGAGTGAAATTCAGCTGCCTAGCCAATTTGAAAGTTTTGCTGAGGCGCGGAAACAAGGGTTCATTGCAGTTAAAAACCTGAAAGAGCAGGGAAAGAAAGTGGCGGGAGTGTTCTGTACCTACGCCCCGGTGGAATTGGTCCTCGCTGCGGGAGCCGTGCCTGTGGGGCTTTGTGCTTTTAGTGACGAGACCATTCCCGAAGCTGAGAAAGTCCTGCCCCGGAACCTCTGTCCCCTGGTCAAATCCAGCTACGGCTTTGCCATCACCGACAAATGTCCTTATATGTTTTTTTCTGATCTGATGATCGGTGAGACCACCTGCGACGGCAAGAAAAAGATGTATGAGCTTTTAGGAGAATTCAAAAACCTCCATGTCATGCAGCTTCCCCAGACCCAACAGGATGAAGCTTCCCAAGAACTGTGGTATCAAGAAGTTCTGCGTCTGAAGGACAGAATCGAGCAGGATTTCGGAGTAACCATCACCGAGGAAGGTATCAAAAATGCCATCAAGGTAAAAAATGAGGAACGTAAGCTCCTCAAAGAATTTTACGAGCTCAGCAAATCCTGTCCTCCCCCCATCACCGGGGCGGAACAGCTTAAAGTCCTCTATGGCTCTCAGTTCAAGTTCGACCCCGAGGCCAAGAACCGGGAAATCAGGGAAACCATCGACAAAGTCAAAGCCGATCAGGCTAAGGGCGTGGAAAATGTCTCCCCCGCCGCGAAACGCATCCTGATCACAGGCTGTCCTTTGGCCGGGGTCACCGAGAAGGTGGTCAGAGCCATCGAAGAGTCCGGCGGCGTGGTCGTGGCTTATGAAAACTGTATCGGGGTTAAACCCGTGGAGCGCCTGGTTGACGAAACCATCGATCCCTACAAGGCCCTTGCCGACCGGTATCTGCAGATCGGCTGCTCCGTCATGACCCCCAACCCCAACCGCCTGGATCTGCTGAGCCGGCTGGTCCGGGAATTCAAGGTGGACGGCGTTGTGGAAATGACCCTCCAGGCCTGCCACACCTACAATCTGGAAACCACCCAGATCCGCAAGCACATGCAAAAAGAAGATATGCCCTTTATCAGCGTGGAGACCGACTATTCCACTTCGGATGCCGCCCAGCTTAAAACCCGCCTGGCTGCGTTCATTGAGATGCTCTCGTGAAAAAGATCTTTGTCGGCATCGATTCAGGCTCTACTCAGTGTAAAGCCGTGGTGATGAGTGAAGAGGGGCTCCTTGATACTCTGGCTGTAAAAACCGGCTGGAACCCCAAAACCTCTGCCGAGGAAAGCCTGGCCGTCTTAAAGGAAAGAAATGATCTGGACAGCCGGGAAATCCTGGTTGCAGCCACAGGCTACGGCCGGGAAGCCATCGATTTTGCCGAGTATACCATGACGGAAATCACCTGCCATGCTTACGGCGGCATCTACCTGATGCCGGATATTCAGGGCATCATCGACATCGGCGGCCAGGACAGCAAGGTCATTCAGATTCAGGCCGGGAAGCCGGTCAACTTTCTGATGAACGATAAATGCGCCGCCGGAACAGGCCGTTTTTTAAAAATGGCCTGTGATACCCTGGAGATCCCCCTGGACCAGATCGATGAATTCACCGATCCCCACCAGGCGGTCTCCATCAACAGCATGTGTACGGTTTTTGCGGAATCGGAGATTATCGGGCTCTTAGCCATGCAGAAGGACCGGGCCCAAATCATGGCCGGGGTTCTGCAATCCATTGCCCGCAAAATACAGCAGCAGGCGGGCAAGCTGGAGTTCACGGCAGATAAGCCCATCCTGATGACCGGCGGTTTATCCCAATCCGGGCTGCTCATAGACACCATAGCCCAGCATATCGGCTATGAGGTTAAATCCTGCTCCCAGGCTTTGTACGCCGGAGCCATCGGGGCCTGCCTCTGTGCCGCTCAAAAATCCAACCATTCCATAAGGGGGGTGTAACCGGCTGTGATCTATTTTGACAATAGCGCCACAACCCTCATCAAGCCGCCGGAAGTCGGTGAAGCGGTAGCTTACGCTATCAACCATTTCGGCAATGCCAGCCGTTCCTTTTACGATGCCGCCATGACGGCCAGCCGGGAAATTTACAGGACCAGAGCGGCCATCGCCGCTTTGGTCGGCTCCGCTGAGCCCCTGAATATAGCATTTACCTCCTCTTCCACCGAGAGTCTCAATCTGGTCATCGGCGGCCTGGTGAAGCAGGAGGACGCCGTCATTACCACCGTGACGGAGCACAATTCGGTCCTGAGGCCCCTCTATCTCAAAGGATGCCGGCTGGATTTCATCGACTGCGATGAGAATGGAGTTTTACAGTGGGATGCTTTTGAAGAGCTGATCAGGCCGGAAACCCGCTTTCTCATCTGCACCCATGGGTCCAATGTTACCGGCAATATTACGGAAGTTAAACGCCTCTATGACCTGTGCCGGGCTCATGATCTGACCATGATTCTCGATGTTTCCCAGACCATGGGGCTGATTCCCGTCAGCGGGGATATGGCCGACGTGCTCTGCTTTACGGGCCATAAGGGCCTGTTCGGCCCCCAGGGCACGGGGGGGATCATTGTCAACCGCCGGCTGCCCTTTGAGATTGTCAAGACAGGGGGCGCAGGGGTACACAGCTTTGCCATGTTCCAGCAAAATGAGATGCCCGACGTTTTTGAAGCCGGCACTCTGAACAGCCATAGCCTTTACGGCCTGCAAAAAGGGGTGGAGTTTATTCTCCATACAGGCATCGAGGCCATTCACAGCAGAGAAAACCGCTTGACCCAGTTGTTTGTGGAGGGCATCAAAGAGATCGAAGGCCTCAGGCTTTACGGGGATTTTTCCGGCGGTAACAGGCTGCCGGTGGTTTCCTTGAATATAGAGGGACTCCCGGCCTCCGACCTGGCCGGGCTGCTTTGGGAAAAATACGGGATCGCCACCCGGGCCGGCAGCCATTGTGCCCCCCTTCTTCATCAGCGATTCAAAACCGTGGAAACGGGGATGGTCAGATTTTCTTTTTCCTATTTCAATACTGAAGAAGAAATTGCCACCGGGAGCAGGGCCCTGAAAACTATTGCGGAAGAGTATGGTCGATAAGCATGGAATATATTATTACCTTTAAAAACACCAATTGGGCCATCAAGTCTGAACAATATCTGCTGGGGGAAAAACTCCAGGTGAAAGTCATGCCCCTGCCCGCCCAAATCAGCGCCGGCTGCGGGATCTGTCTGCGGATACCCGCCGCGGAGATTGAGACCGCTCTGGATATTCTCACGGCCAGGCAGGTTGAGGGTGTGGGGCTTTATACAAGAGTTGAGCAGAATAAAGGCTATACCTACAGCGAGATCATCGGGAGATAATCTGCTGTATAATCATTAAGGGAAAACGACCTTATCCCCGCTTTTGTGGTAAGATAAGGTCGTTCCTTATTGTCCATACCTGGGGAAACCAAGCATTTTAAAAAGGATTTTTGCCTGTAATGCAGAATACCTAGAAGAATCATGGATGTAACTATTTCATTGATTTCAGGATAAACTATTCAAGGCAAGAGGAGGACGATCATGTTTGAATTTTTGATAGGATTTGTTTTGGCAGATAATATTGATACCCTATCCTATATTGTGGTTGGGTTATTAGCGATCTTCACGGTTTCCTTAATCATAAAAAAGGTCTTCAAATTAGCCCTCATTTTTGTATTGATCACGATTATGGCCTATTACCTGGTGCCGGATCTGTTCGCCTCGATCGCTCTTCCCTAGGAAAAAACACCCAGGATCATTGGGTAAGGAGTTGAAGTTAGCTATGGAAATCGTCAAAATGCACGGCCTGGGCAATGATTTTGTCTTTATCGATCACTTTCAGGGCGCCCCGGCAGAGCTCCCCGATTATCCGGAGTTGGCCCGTAAGCTTTGCCACCGCCAGTTCGGAGTGGGGGGAGACGGGCTGATTATGGTTCTGCCCTCGGATAAAGCGGACGCCAGGATGCGCATCCTGAATTCGGATGGCTCAGAGCCGGAGATGTGCGGCAATGGCATTCGTTGTTTTGCCCGCTATATCTATGATCAGGGCTATGTTTCCCAAAACCCCCTCCAGGTGGAGACCTTGGCCGGGATTCTTACCCTGCAGCTCAGCATCACCGGAGATCAAGTCACCGGGGTGCGGGTGGATATGGGGGAGCCGATCCTCAAGTCGGAACAGGTTCCAGTACTTATTCAGGGCGATCCTGTAGTGGGAGCCAGGCTTGATGTGGATGGGCAGGAATTCGAATTTACGGCAGTGTCCATGGGCAACCCTCACTGCGTGCTCTTTGTGGAAGATTACGAAACCCTTGATTTTGAGCGGATCGGCCCGGCCATTGAAAAACATCCACTCTTTCCCCGCAAAACCAATGTGGAGTTTATCATCGTCAACAGCCCCCGGGAACTGACCATGAAGGTATGGGAGCGGGGAGCGGGTCCCACCCTGGCCTGCGGAACAGGGGCCTGCGCTTCTGTAGTGGCCGCCGTCCTTAACGGCAGGACGGAGCGTAAGGTCACCGTTCATTTGCCGGGAGGCGATCTCCTGATTGAATGGGGAGAGGATAACCGGGTGTACATGACCGGACCGGCGGCCTATGTATTTAAAGGGGTTTTGCTGGAGGATGCCCTCAGCTAAGAGCGGAGAAGCCAGTACTCTGCAACACTTAATCCTGCCATTTCCGGCGGTTGAATTCCCGCCGGACTACGTTGCCGTCAATCGTAATATGACCGGTGGTTTTGTATTGAATTAAAGCACAAGATGGACTGCTTCATGGGGATGAGGCAGTCCATCTTGGCATATTGCCGGGGATACTACTTATGGTAGGGATAGTTAAATCTCCTTTTCCCGGTAATCCTTTTCCAGGGCAATGGTTTTAGCCTTAACAAGCAGGGAAGGCTGTGTGATGGAGGAATCAGGCAGGATGGCTAAATCGCGGACACTTCCGCTGCCGTATTGAGCTTTTAATTCCTCCAGCTCTCCCCAATGAATAGCCCGCAGAGGACAGGCGTCCACGCAGACAGGATTTGCACCTTCCTCGACCAAATCTTTACACATATCGCATTTGCTGATCTGCCCCAAAGCTTCGATAAACTGGGGGACACCGTAGGGGCAGTTCCAGACACAGAACCGGCAGCCAATGCATTTGTTTTTATCATGATCGACAATGCCGTTTTCCAGCTTGTGCAAAGCAGTGGTGGGGCAGCCTTCCGCACATTTCGGTTTTTCACAGTGATTGCAGGTTTCAGAATAGTGATAAATGCCGGGTTGGGGAAAGACGCCCGTCTCATAAGCCCGCACTTTGCGGAAGAAAGTGCCTACATTCAAATTGTTTTTATCTTTACAGGCGATTTGGCAAGTCCGGCAGCCGACACAGGCGGTCATATCAAAATAAAAGCCCTTTTGACCCATGCGTCACCCACTCCTCTCTAAAAGAAAATTCGTTGGGGTTTTTCTATATCCGGGATAAGGGGGGCGCCGGCATACTTTTCCATGTTGACGGCACAGGTGTTCCAGCCGGAAACCCCTTGACCGGTGGGAACAGAGCCGCAAAGAATATTGTCTGCTCCGGCCGTATCAATACCGGTCTTCTCATCAATATCCACCCAGGCGCCGTGGGGCAGCCCGATGACCCCGGGCATGAAGCGTTCGGTCAGGCAAGCCCTGCGCAGGGTCTTGCCATGTCTGCTGGTCAGCAGTACGGTATCCCCATCCATAATGCCTTTGGATTCGGCATCCTTGGTATTAATAAAGACCGGGTTGGGCCAGGTTTCTCTGAGCCATTGGACATTGTCAAAAACCGTGTGGGAACGCCTTAGATAATGAGGATTGAGGACCTGATAAGGATAATCCCCTTTAACCTTGTTGCCCCAATCCTTAAAGGTGGATTCATAGCCATCAGGGGCGGGGATATGAGTGGGAATCGGTTTGATCTTGCTGAAGCCGGTGCCATTGATAACCTCAGCCAGGCTGCGGCAATAAATCTCAAATTTACCGCTTTCCGATGGCAAAGGATTATTTTCAGGATCGGTGACAAAATCCGCACAGGCGATATACCCATAGTTATCCCCGGGATAGCGCTCCACCTGATAAATACCCTTTTCCTGAAGCTCCGGCAAAGTGATGCGGCCCTGCTGAGGTGTTCCCTGGACCCCCCATTGGGCAATATCCGCCGCAGTAATAGTGACGAGAGGCTCGAAGTCCTTGCCGTCGGGTGTAACCACCTTAGAACCGGCGATTTTATTAAAGAATTGCTGCTTCTCATCAAAAGGATAAAGCTCCTCCGGCTTAAAGCCTAAGCGTTTGGCCAATTCCGTGACAATCCATTGATCACTCTTGGCTTCATAGAGGGACTCTGTGACCTGGGAATACATAATGGCCATTTCCCGATTGCCGGTGAGGAATCCCCCTACCCGCTCCCATTCAGTATTGATAGGCAAAACAATATCGGAATACTTGGCAGTGGTTGTTAAAAATTGAGCATGGGTGACCACAAAATCCACTTTGCGATGGGCTTCAATCCCTAAATTCATGCCGTCCGTTGTCTGCAGCAGCGCCCGGCCGGCATGATAGATGACGTGGATATCCACATCACGCTCTACTCCGGGGTCCTGACCGCCGGGTCCCATATACACATATTTACCGTCCACAATACTTCGCCAGATATGAGCGTCATTAAAGACATCATCCAGAGGATTCTTCACGCCGGGAAGCCCGTCTTTGCCGGGACTGACCAGAGCATCTCCGCCGTTGCCCGCACCGGCATGGCAGCTTACCCCGGTACAGTGGCCAGGCTTGCCGATATGGCCGGTCATGGCGCCGATGGTCATAATCATTTGGGGAAGACCGTCCACATTTTGATTGCGGGCACTGGCCCACCCGGCCAGAAAGGCTACTTTTTTGGTCTTTGTGAATTGCCGGGCCAAGCTGCGGATAGTATTAGGCTCGACACCGCAAATCTCCGCCGCCCATTCAGGGGTTTTGGGGACGCCATCATAAGTGCCCAGCACATAATCTTTAAAATTCTCTTTAGGATCGGCTCCTTCAGGCATACTGTCCCCATCAAAACCGATGGTACATCGTTTTAAGAAATCCCAATCAATTAAAGGATTAGTGCTCGGATCATCTTCCGTAATCAAGGTATAAGCCACACTGGTCAACAGGGCAACATCGGTTTGCGGGCGGGTAGGGATCCAATCGGCTTCCAGCAAAGCGTAGGTATCATTATAGAAAGGATCAATACCGATAAATTTAGCTCCTGCCTGCTTCATTTGCAGGAAATGATAAGACGGGCTTCCCGCAGAACTCCAGGCAGGGTTGGAACCCAGGAGAATAATCGTCTCACAGCCCCGCAGATCAATACGGTCATTAATGGTTTCTTCACCGGCATTGAAAGAATAACCAATCTTTCCCGGAGTGAATTTCCAGGCGCCGTAAGAAGTGGTGCCCCAGCGGGTAATATGTCCGCCGTACAGGTTCAACAACCGGCCTACTTCAGTTCCACAGGCGAAAAGGGAGCGGTTGCCATAAGTTTCTTTAGCCTTTTTGAGTTCGGCAGCCACTAAATCCAGGGCCTCATCCCAGGAAATGCGTACCCACTCATCCCGTCCCCGCAGTGATTTATCCCCGCCGCCGGGTTCCCAATGTTTGCGCTTCATAGGATATTTCAAACGATCCGCCCCAAAGACCTGGTTTCTTTGGGCGCGTCCCCTCAGGCAAGCTCTCTGCTGGAAATAATCCGGGCTGTCCGGATGTGTATCATCGGTTTTCTGGCGCACAACCACACCGTCCACCACATAGGCCTTGTTAAGACAGCGTCCGCCGCAGTTATGCCAGCAGGCGGCTGTAATCCATTTCCCTTCCTGAGCAGTCATTTTATCAGCGCTGGCCGTTGTTAAGGAATTTCCGCAACCGGCAAGTGATAAGCTGGCTGCAGCGGCAGCACTTGCTTGGATAAACCTTCGGCGGCTCATTGCAGAATGGGTAATGCTGTCGAAAAGACTTGCCATTTCCTAATAACCTCCTTGATTCTAAATCGTCATTTAAGCAGTTTAACCGGGTTTGCACGCTGCCCTCCTTTCCATGTATTTTTATGGGATTGTAATAACTATCACTAAACAGATGCTAGCATAAAAATATTAATAAATTAGAGTTGAACTGAGCCAAATATTAATGAAATGTTAATGTGAAATTATTTTTTAATTATTTTTTTGAATTTTTAAATAGCATAAATCCGGCAACCTTTTAGCTGAGTGCCGTTTTGAATTTTCCCTAACAAAAGATGGACTGCTTCCATTGCGGTGTGGCAGTCCATCTGATATCCATATCCTATTCATAGGGGGAGAGTTGCCCTTGATTCTTGCCATAACCCCGGAAAGATGGCAAAAATATAGCTCTCCCAATACAGAATACTGGCAAAGCTATATAATACAATGTGCTAAAATATGTAAACAATGTTTATTTCTGCATTATTTTCTGGGGGCAATACTTAATCTAAATGATATCACAGCGAAAAACTATAAGTCTAGCATTTGGAAAAATTCCTTCTAAACTGAGACTATGAACTTAATTTCCAAACTAAGTTCCACCCCTTTACTTGGGAACCATAAAGGAGATCAATGATGTTTAACCAAAAGGAAAGCGATGAAAGAAACTATTTAAAAGAAGTACAGAAAAAACTCAAAACAGCCCTGGAACAAATGCAGGCCAAAATAGACAATTACGCCAGAGAGATCTTAGAGACGAAGCGGTATATCTATGAAAATCACCTCGACCTTGCCGAAAAAGCGGCGAATAGAATCGCTGTTCATGACAGCGTTGCCTTCGGCGAAAAAGCCATCAAGGAAAGAGAGAAGCTCCAAAAACTAATCCAATCTCCCTATTTTGGGAGAATTGATTTTGCCGAGACAAAAGCGAAGAAGGAAGAGGCCTTGTATATTGGCGTCCATGGGTTTGCCGATCCGGTGACAGCCCATACTATCATTTTCGACTGGCGGGCGCCTGTTTCCAGTATGTTCTATGATTTTGAAAGGGGTCCGGCTTTTTATATGGCTCCCCTTGGCAAAATCGAGGGAATGCTGACCCTAAAGCGGCAATACAGAATCAGACAAAGGCAAATGGAGTATATGATTGAAAGCTCCCTGAATATTGGGGACGAAATTTTGCAAAAGGAATTGAGCCGGAATTCCGATGACAAAATGAAAAACATTGTCGCCACCATCCAAAGAGAGCAAAACACAAGCGGCATACCCCTAACAAGATGAACCCCGCAGTTTCCCGCCAAATCAGAGACAGCGTCCAAAAAATGTTCCGATTTACCGATACCCTTTCCCTGTATCAGGATTTTTACCACAGGATCGGTGAGGATGATTTGCTGCGCTTTATCCGTAAAAATACCTTTGAATTCGGCGATGTCTATCCCTTTATCTATGTCAAAATGTACTTTGAAGGAGCAGAGCAGGATTACCAAAGCATACAGCATGTGTTGGTTGACGAAATGCAGGATTATACACCTATCCAATATGCCGTGTTAGCAAAATTATTTTCCTGCAACATGACCATTTTAGGGGACAGCCATCAAAGCGTGAATCCTTACAGCTCATCCTCCCTGACCAAGATTCAGCCCTACTTTGCCGATTGCCAAGGTATGGAGTTGTGCAGGAGCTATCGTTCAACCATTGAAATCAGCGGGTTCACCCAAAAGATTTTAGAAAACAAAAAGCTGATTCCGATTGAGCGGCATGGTGACACACCAACCATAACCGTATGTCGGACCCCAAAGGAACAGCTTGCTGAAATACAGCATTTGATCGAGGAATTCAGGCAATCTGAATATGCCACATTGGGTGTTATCTGCAAATCCCAGCAACAGGCCAGGCTGCTGTTTGCACAGCTCCATGGCGTTTATGACACTATGGTTTTATTGGATTTTGGCAGCAGCGAGTTTCAGGAGGGTATCGTCGTTACGTCTGTGCATATGGCCAAGGGGCTTGAATTTGATCAGGTGATCGTCCCCGAGGTTTCCGATGATCTTTTTAAAACCCAATTGGACCGAAGCCTTCTCTATATTGCCTGCACAAGAGCCATGCATAAATTGGATCTAACCTGTTGCGGCGAGAAGACGAAGTTTCTGCACAGTTGTTAAACCCGGCTTACCCTCTCAGGAAATGAGATCATTTCTTAAAAGAATGATCTCATTTTTGTAAAAGTCGATCATCCCTTCATCCCGCATCAGGCAAAGCTCCCGGGAGAGGGCGCTGCGGTCCACCCCCAGAAAATTAGCCAACTCCTGGCGGTTGAAAGGGATATTCACCGTATTTCCGGAGCGGCCCACAGACTGCAAATAAATGAAGATCCTGTCCCTGATCTTTTTCTGGGATAAAATCTCCACTTTTCTGCTCAGAAAGATATTATTATCCACCACTTCTTTAAGCAGATTTAAAGCCACTTGAGAGGCATAAGGGCAAGTCAGGGCCTTTTCCATAAACAGATGGGAAAGACAGACAAACAGGATGCTGCTTTTCTGGACAGCCGTTATTTGCAATACGCCGTTGTCCATAGGATCAGCCTGGCAGGCCAAAGCTTCACCGAAAATATCTCCCGGATCAAATTGCTGAACATAATGCTCTGTGCCGGTCACACTGACCATGGACATATTGACCCGGCCGGCAAGAACAATGCCGGCACTTTTCAGGGGATCTTGCAGGCTATAGATGATCTCACCTTTGGCATAGTCCTGAATACGTCCGTTCAGACAGGAAAGAACATTAGTATATTTATCCGGTTGGATATTTTTAAAGAGAGGCATTGATTGCAATACGGAATCAATTTTTTTCATAGGACCTCCTCCGGGTTGCTATAGCAACCGATTTGCCGGCAAAAATCTGCTAAAACTATAGTGAGGTTAGCTTTTGCTAACCGCATTTTACCACTTTGGGTTAGCTTGAGCTAACCTGGTGTTAGTATATACCAAAAAAGGAGGATTTTCAATGAAAAAGACCTTATCGAGGACTATACCAATACTGATCATGTTTTTCCTGATGCTGACCTTAGCGGCTTGCG
This sequence comes from Desulfitobacterium hafniense DCB-2, assembly GCF_000021925.1. Classification (NCBI taxonomy): domain Bacteria; kingdom Bacillati; phylum Bacillota; class Clostridia; order Eubacteriales; family Desulfitobacteriaceae; genus Desulfitobacterium; species Desulfitobacterium hafniense. Next base: position 4,137,583 of record NC_011830.1, on the reverse strand, counting down.
GCACTGCCCAGCCGGCCCAGTCGGCAGGACCCAAAAACCAGGAAACTCAAGGAACTCAGGAAACGGCCTCGGAACCCATGACCATTAAAGTCGGTGTGCCCACCGCACCTCCGGCCCTGCCTGTTCTGCATATGATGGAGACCAAGGCCCTGGGTGAGAATGTGAACATCGAATTGTCCATCTGGGATGAACCGGAAACCTTAATCGCCATGGTTCAGGACGGCGAACATGCCCTGTTTGCTTTTCCCCTGACGGTGGTCTCCAAACTCTATAACAAAGGGTTGGACGTGCGCTTAATGAATGTCAACACCTGGGGAGTCACCTACTTTTTGACCTCCGACCCCGACATAAAAGAGTGGCAGGATCTGAAAGGGAAGACAGTGTATGTGCCCTTGCAGTCCTCGCCGCCGGATGCTTTAACCCAGTATTTCCTCCATGAAGCCGGTCTGGAAGCAGGCAAAGACCTGGAGATCATCTATGCCTCAACTCCGGAAATCGCCACACTCCTTGCTTCAGGCAAGGCTGCCTATGCAACCCTCATCGAACCACAGGTGACAAGAGCTTTGCTGGCTAACCCCCAATTGCGGATTGCCTTTAGTTTCGAAGAGGAATGGCAGAGGGTGAACGCTACGGACACCAAAATACCTAATGCCGGTTTCGGAACAACCCAGAAATTCATCGACGCTTATCCGGAATTAACAGCTCAATTCCAGGAAGCCTATGCCCAATCCACCCAATGGGCTAATGAGAACCCTGAGCAAATGGGTGAACTGGCCGAAAAGTATTTGGGGTTGAAAAAAGAGCTGGTGGCCAAAGCCTTGCCCAGTATGGGTCTGACCTTCCAAAGCGCCCAGGATTCCAAAACAGAACTGAAGATGTTCTATGAGCTGCTCTGGAATTTTGAACCCTCCATGATTGGGGGAAAGGTTGCCGACGACGGCCTGTATTATGGTGGTAAGTAAGGGAGCGCACGGTGAAAAATAGAGGATTGCTGACCAAGGACTCCGGTTACAAACTCCTGTCTTTCCTCATGGTCATCAGCTTGTGGAAAGTGCTGACGTTGCACTTTTCACCCCTGATCGTGCCCACTATGGGCAGTGTGTTGGCTGAGATCTATAGAATACTGACAAGTCCTGATCTTTACGCCATGATTCCCTTGACCGCCGGAAGGCTCCTGGCCGGCTTATCCTTGGGAGTGAGCCTGGGATTGGTGCTGGGGATTTTAATGGGGAACTTTTCACAGGTTAAAGGGGTGCTGTCCCCCCTGGTCGGGATCATGCAGACGGTGCCCCCCGTCTCCTGGGTGGTTTTGGCCCTGGTCTGGTTTGGGTTCAACGGCAAGCCTGCCGTCTTTATCGTCATCCTTTCCACCCTGCCGGTGATCACCATCAACGTCTGCGCAGGATTTCGGCGCATCGATAAAAACCTCCTGGAAATGGCCTCTCTCTACCGTTTTTCTAAGGTGAAAAGATTAAGGCATGTGATCCTTCCCTCCATACTTCCTTATTTTAAATCCGCTTTCCAGATTGCCTTAGGGAGCGGCTGGAAGATCGCGGTCATGGCCGAAGTGCTGACCACCAGCGACGGGATTGGCGGGATGATCAAACTGGGACGGCTCAATGTGGAACCGGAGAGCATCATCGCCTGGTCCATCCTCGTTGTGCTCTTATTTTATCTTTCCGATTTCCTCATCGGTAAGTTTCTCTTTAGGAAGGAAAAAAATTATGCTGCAACTCCATGAGATCAGTAAATCCTTCGGCACTCTCCCGGTCCTTAACAAGGTAAGTTTCACTGTGGAAGATGGTGAAATCGTTGCTTTAATCGGACCATCAGGCTGCGGAAAATCCACCCTGCTCAATATTATCGCCGGAATCCAAAAACCCGATGAGGGAGCTCTTTCCGGAGGGTCGGACGCCATGGCCTATGTCTTCCAGGATGACCGGCTCCTGCCTTGGCGGACCGTCTGGGACAACATCCGGCTGGTCAGGGACAAGGAGAATCGGTCCGTGATTCAGGAATTGATTGATACGGTGGGTTTAAGCGGGTTTGAGACCTATTATCCCGCCCAGCTCTCCGGAGGTATGAAAAAACGCTGTGGAATCGCCCGCTCTTTTTATTATGAAAGCCATCTGCTCCTGATGGACGAACCCTTTCAGGGGCTTGATTATTGCTTGCGCAGGGAAATGCTCCATCTGCTCTTAAAAGTTTGGCAAAAGCATAAACAAGGAGTGCTGTTTATTACCCATGAGATTGATGATGCCCTAACCATTGCCAGCCGGATCATCGTCTTATCCCCCAGGCCCAGTGAAATCAGCAAAGAATTTATGCTGCCGGGACAAGAAGGAAGGGATCCGGGTTCACCTGAGCTGACGGACATCCGGCGGGAGATTATTGCGGCAATCACCAATTAAGCAAATTAAGGAGGGAGAAAAATGGCAAGGCTGAAGAATTTGCCCCAGGAGCGGCCCCTACCCCTGGCTTCGTTGATCGAAGCCCGTGAAAACCAAGTGCTCAGCATGGCTCTTGCTCAGAGCGACCGTGTTCAAATCAGTTTATTTAGTTTCGCAGACGGGGAATCCGTCAGTGAAGAGGAGTATTTCGGCGATACCCTGTATCTTATCCTCCAGGGTGAAGCCGTCATCACCTTTGACGATCAAAAAATTGATTTAGTCCCTGAGGATGTGTTGATGGTTCCGGCTCACAAAATCCATGCCATAGCGGGCAAAGGCCGGTTTAAAATGCTGCAGATAACATTGATCGATGAGGAGAGATAAACATGACTGAAAAACTTATTAAAAATATTGAGCACTCCGCCCCTTTTAAGCTTCTGGACTTGGTTGCATACGAACCAGGCAAAGTAGCCAGTTTGACCCTTGCTCAAAAACCCGGCGTGGGCCTGACCATTCTGGCCTTTGCCGAAGGGGAGGGCGTGAGCACTCATGCGGCCCCCGGGGATGCCATGGCCTATATTATGGATGGAGAAGCGGAAATCACCATCGACGAGACCCGCTACCGGCTTAAAGCAGGGGAAGGGATTGTTATGCCGGCCGGAATTCCCCATGCCGTACAGTCCATAACCTCCTTTAAGATGCTGCTGACAGTGGTTAAGAATTCCTAACCCATAAGGCCACGAAATTGAGGAGAGATAGAAGATGTATAGTGTAGGGATAGACATAGGGAATGTTTCGGTAAAAGTTGTCCTGCTTTCCGAAACCCAAACCATACTGTATAGGAGATATGAACTCCATGGGGGAAAAGCCCTTGTGGCGGCAGCCGGGATTCTTAAAGAAATGACTGAAATCTATCCTGAAGAACATCTGTATGGGGCACTGACCGGAGTCTACGGCAAGGTTCTGGGGGATGAGTTTGGTCAGGTAAGTGATATTCCTGCCCTTGAATTGGGCCTGAAAGTTCTCTGCCCCCAGGCGAAATCCGCGATGGAAATGGGCTCCCAAAATGCCCGGTATTTAACCAGGCTTTCCGGCCATACCTTGCCCTTGTATGGAGTTAATGAGAGCTGCGCCGGGGGCACAGGGTCTTTTTTCGAGGATCAGATGCGCCGCCTAGGCCTTGAGCTTGAAGATTATTCCCCCATCATCGAAAAGGCCCAAGGAGTTCCCAGACTATCGGGCCGCTGCTCTGTCTTCGCCAAAACAGATATGATCCACCGGCAACAGGAAGGGGTGCCTGTTGCCGACATTCTTTTAGGGTTATGCTATGCTGCCGTCAAAAACTTTAAAGCCACCATCGTCAAAGGGATGCCCATCGAAAAGCCCTTGGCTTTGTGCGGTGGAATCCTTAAGAACAAAGGAGTCATTCAAGGAGTAAAGGATGTTTTCGGCTTAACCGATGAGGAGTTAATCGCCGACGAAGATCTGATTTTTGTCCAGGCTGTGGGAGCAGCCCGGTATGCCTTGGCCAACCAACTCCTGGTGCCCGCCTCTAAGCTGATCCATGCCTTCCACAGGACAGAGGCTCAGGTCAAACTGGGAACCTCTCTGCCCCGGCTTAGCCCTCTTGCTCTCAGGGAGGGGACGAGGACCGAGGATCCCCAATGTCAGGAAATTGCGGAAGGGACCCATTGCGTCCTCGGTATCGATGTGGGCTCCACAAGCACGAACCTGGTGGTCGCCGATGGGGAGGGCCGTCTCCTTGATTTTCAATACCTGAGAACCCAGGGGGATCCCCAAAGGGTGGTCCGGGAAGGCCTGGCCTCTCTTGGCCAACGATTGGGAAGCAGACTGATCATAGATGCCGTAGGAGTAACCGGTTCGGGACGTCATTTAATCGGGGAAATGATCGGGGCCGATACGATTAAGGATGAAATCACCGCTCAGGCCAAAGCCGCTCTGAAAGTCAACCCTCATGCGGATACCGTCTTTGAGATCGGGGGGCAGGACTCCAAATATATTTCCCTGGAGAGGGGAGAAGTCAGCGACTTTCAGATGAATAAGATCTGTGCGGCGGGAACCGGGTCCTTCATCGAGGAACAGGCCTTGCGCCTGGGCATCCCCATTGAAGAGTATGGGGGGATCGCCTTAAAAGCTCAGTCCCCTCTGGATCTGGGGGAACGCTGCACCGTATTTATCGAAAGCAATATCGGGGCGGCCCTGGCCAACGGTGAGGAGAAACCGGATATTTTGGCAGGGTTATGCCACTCCGTCATCCGCAACTATCTCCATAAGGTGGTAGGGAACAAGCCCGTGGGCCAAGAGATCGTTCTCCAGGGAGGAGTTTGCTATAACCCGTCGGTAGTGGCCGCTTTCCAGGGGATCTTTGGGGATAGGGTTCAGGTGTCTCCCTGTTTCTCGGTAAGCGGAGCCTATGGAGTAGCTCTGCTGGCCGGTGAAAGTATGGGCTTAAGCCCCAGCCGCTTCCAAGGGTTTGACTTGTCCCCGCAGAATAAGGTCAAGTCCGCGCAAGACAAGGCCGAAAGGTTGGAAATCAGTCTCAGCAGCCATCATAACGACTTTAGCCATCATAACGACTTTAGCCATCATAACTACTTCGCTGAGGCCAAAAAGATGCTGCTGGGGGATTATACCGGAAGGATTGATCCGAAGAAGAAAACCATCGGGGTTCCCTATGTTTTGGTGGTCCATAAATTCTTCCCCATGATCAAAGGTTTCTTTGAGTCCCTGGGCTTCAATGTCCTTTTGTCTGATGAAAGTAATGAAAAGACCATTGCTCTGGCCCAAAACTATGCCCAGGCGGAAACCTGCTATCCTGTCAAACTAATCTACGGTCATATGGCGGAACTGGCGGAAAAAGGGGTGGATTATATTTTCCTGCCCAGCATCCTGACCATGAAACATGAAACCTCCAGGGTACATCACAATTATAGCTGTGTCTATATGCAAAAGGCTCCGGAATTTGTCTTTAAAACCTTGAAACTGGCAGACAAGGGGATTCAGCTCCTCAACCCTGTCTTCAACCTTGATTACGGCAAGCCGGCCATGGCAGGAGCCATGATTGAGATCGGCACTTCTTTGGGAAAAATGAAGCCCTTTTGTGTCAAAGCCCTGGCGGAAGGAGCCATGGGGGTGCGCAGGTACACCGCTCAGGTGGAAAAGGCCGGCCGGGAACTGCTGGACTCTCTGCCGGATCAGGAAAAAGTCATCGTCATCATGACCAGGAACTATGGCATCAGCGATCCGGTGCTCAATATGGGCATACCCCAGGAGTTCATCAAAAGAGGGTATAAGGTCATCACTTTGGGACATCTTCCCGGTCATGACCTGGATCTGTCCCATGAGTATGAGAACCTCTATTGGCCTTTTGGCCAGCACATTATCGGTGGCGCCAAAATTATCAGGAACCATCCCAATCTTTATGCAGTCTACCTTAATAACCATGGCTGCGGCCCGGATACGATGATTTCCCATCTTTTCCGGCAGGAGATGGGAGATAAGCCTTACCTGAATATTGAAGTAGATGAACACTATTCCAAGGTGGGAGTCATAACCCGCATTGAAGCCTTTATCAACACCCTTGAGCATCGGCCTGCCCCCGGGGAAGTGAAACGGGATTTCCTCAAGGATCTGCCCAGGCGGGAAGTTTCCTTGAGAAAAACTCCTGAGCAGGGTGTGCCGGTCTATTTTCCCCATCTGTATCCTTATGCCGATTTGCTGGGGGATACGCTGAAGAGGAATGGCTATGAGGGGCATGAGCTCCCGCCAACCACGGTCTCCAGCCTTAATCTGGGCAAAAGCAAAACCCTGGCCAAGGAATATTTATCCTTTACGGCTCTGCTGGGGGATGTGCTGCACAAAGCTCAGGATCAGGAAAAGATGCAAGTGATTCTCCCCGCCACAGAAGGGGGAGAGATCGACGGACTCTACAGCCGGGTGATTTACGATATCCTGGCCAGAGAGAATATGGACCACGTCGCGATTATTTCCCCCACCCTGGAAACCTTGCCTTTTCAATCGTCTTTATGCCCCCAGCTTTTTATCAGCATCCTGGCCGGGGATTTAATTCTGGCCGCCCCCGCGGCAGCCAGAGAAGATCTTCGCCAAAGACTGAAGAGCCTTGCTTCCCTATCCGTGGAGGATTTGCTGGAGGCCGCCCATGAGGTTGCTCGGGATCTCCGGGATCTTCAGGAGCTTCAGGATGTTCAGGATATTCAGGCTCTCTGGGATGTTCGGGCTCTAAAGCCGGAAGCTGGGAAGATAGCCGTCCTGGGGGAACCCTATGTGCTCTACAATGCCTATTTAAATGGTGAACTATTTAAAGAAGTTGAGAAAAAGGGCAAAAAGATTGCCACGATGCCCCTGAGTGAATACTTGTGTTTTCTGTGGCACACCCGCTGTGAGAACAAAAAGGAGCGGGGAGTGGTGGCCGGATATATCTCACAAATGGAGCGGCTCTCCGCTGCTTTAGGGGAAAATACCCCTTTTGCCCCCAGCTTTGCTGATCTCTTAGCCAGTGCGGATGACCTTATTCCTGATTTCGCCGGAGCCAATGGCCGCTATCGCCGGGGCAAAACCATGGACTGGCAAAGGCAGGGGATTCCCTGTATCGAAGTGGCTTCCCTCTATGAAAATGCCCAGACCGTGCTGCACTTGCTGGCGGGTGAGGAGGATGGCCTGGTTTTAAGACTGGGCTTTGATGAATCAGGTGTTGCCACCATGAAAGACAGACTCCATTCTTTTCTGTATTATATGGAGAGAAAGAAAGATTGAAACCTGTGCCAAATTCCCAAGCGCTTGGGAATTTGGCACGAACTTTTTATAGGTAGATTGGCAAAGGGTGAGGTGCTCCTTGGCGGGGGAAAAAGTCACAGAATCACCTGCGTTATAGTTCATAGTATGATATACTATCTTAAAATGGTAAAGCTAGGGCTGTATAATGACTGTGACAAAGTCTGTTGTTATACGGTCTTTATTTCTTTACTCTCCTTTATTTCTTTACCTGTTGCTTGCTTATATTTATAGAAGGAAACTTGCTTCAGACAGAATTTCAACTTCATCTGCGTACCTTCACAGCATACAAATAATGTATCCATAACAAGCCATTATCCAAGTCAAAATCAACTTAAATTGTTTTTTTGAACATTAATCGCTATAATAAATTAAAAACTTAAAAAAGAAAGTTGGTCAGAGCATGGCAAACAGTATGACAGGGTTTGGCAGGGGGGAAGCCTCCGGTTACGGTTACCAATTCACCATCGAGCTGAAAGCGGTCAATCATCGCTTTTTCGAGACGTCGGTACGGATGCCCCGCCATCTGAATAGTTTAGAAGATAGAATACGCAAAATCCTGCAAAGCAAAATCAACCGCGGACGTATTGATGTCTATGTTAATGTGAAGGAAACCGAAGAAAAAAAGAGATTGGTGAAGGTTGACAAAGATTTAGCCCTGTCGTATGATAAGACACTGAAGGAACTCGCTTTAGCCCTCAATACAACCTATGAGACGGATATTTACCGTTTAGCTGCCTTGCCCGAGGTTTTTGACCTAGAGGATACGGATATTGATCTGGAACTGATTTGGGAACCCTTGAGCCGTGCCGTAGCCGAGGCTTTGAATGGCTTCACAGCCATGCGGCAGGTGGAAGGGGAAGGCTTAGCGGCAGATCTTTTGCACCGTTTACATACCATCATGCTGGCTAAAGATGAAATAGCAGGTTATACCGACAGCATCGTTATAGATTATCAAACCCGCTTACAGGAGAGGATAGAGGTCCTTCTGGGAGATAAGGCCATTCTCGATGAAGCTCGCCTGGCCAATGAAGTGGCTTTTTTTGCAGACAGAGCATCCATTACCGAAGAATTGGTTCGTCTGCAGAGCCATATTGACCAAGGCCGGGAAGCTCTGCAAAGCTCTGAACCCGTCGGGCGCAAGCTGGATTTTCTGGTTCAGGAAATGAACCGGGAGATCAATACCATTGGCTCGAAGGCTAATAATTTAAGCATTACTCAGCATGTCGTTCAGATGAAAAGCGAATTAGAGAAAATTCGGGAACAAGTTCAAAATCTGGAATAATTGGAGGGTTAAGTTTTGGACATTAAATTGATTAACATTGGGTTTGGCAATATCGTATCCGCCAATCGCATTATCTCCATTGTCAGCCCGGAATCAGCTCCCATCAAGCGGATTATCCAGGAAGCACGGGACGCAGGAATGCTGATCGATGCCACCTATGGCCGCAGAACCCGGGCCGTGATTATCTGTGACAGCCATCACGTCATTCTGTCGGCAGTTCAACCAGAAACCGTTGCCCATCGCCTCTCCGCGAAAGAAGCCAGCAACACTGCCGAAGACCCAGCTGATTAAGGGGAGGACAAGAGTGGAACAAAATCATGGCTTATTGATTGTTCTATCCGGTCCTTCCGGGGCGGGAAAAGGAACCCTTTGCCAGGAACTGCTGAGACAGCTGCCTCAGGTAAAGTATTCCGTGTCGGCCACGACACGCCAGCCCCGTCCTGGTGAAGTGGATGGATTGCATTATTATTTCCGTAGCCGGGAAGAATTTCAAACCATGATCGAACAGGATCAACTTTTGGAATGGGCAGAGTTTTGCGGTAACTATTACGGAACTCCCCAGTTCGCTGTGGAGCAGGCCATTCAAGCCGGGAATGATGTCATTCTGGAGATTGAAATTCAGGGAGCTTTACAAGTCAAGCAGCGTTTCCCCCAGGGAGTGTTTATTTTTGTCGTGCCGCCCTCCATGGATGAACTTTCCCAGCGCATCCATAAACGGGGCACCGAATCCGAGGAAGTGATTCAAAAACGGCTGCAGACTGCCGCTCGGGAACTGGAATATGTGAGCGAGTATGATTATGTGGTCGTCAATGATGAAATTCCTCTGGCAGTAGACAAATTAAAGAGCATTCTGCTGGCTGAGAAATGCCGTGTGAAAAGAAAACCTTATGTATTTCAGGGGGTGTAATCATGAAACAGCCTTCCCTCGATATTTTGTTGAGCAAAGTGGACAGTAAATATACCTTGGTGCTGGCGGCGGCGAAACGGGCCCGTACCCTCATGGAGGATCCGGAGTTTGAAGTGAATTACCGCGGTTCCAAACCGGTAAGCCTTGCTTTTGATGAAATCGCCAAAGGGAAATATCATTTTGAATTAACCCGTGAAGGAATTAAATAATGTTGCGGGGTAAGAAACTCCTCATAGGCGTCACGGGTGGTATTGCGGCTTATAAAGCTGCGGATGTGGTGAGCCGCCTCCGCAAGCAGGGCGCCATCGTCTATGTGGCGATGACTAAGGGGGCCACTGAATTTATTGCCCCCTTAACCCTGAGGACTCTTTCGGCTAACCCGGTCTATGTGGACATGTTCGAGGAGCCTAAGGTGTGGAATGTTGAGCATATCGCCCTGGCGGAAGCCGTCGATGCCGTATTGGTTGCCCCGGCTACGGCTAATCTATTGGCCAAAATGACCGTGGGCCTTGCCGACGATTTTCTCTCCACTGTCCTGCTGGCCACGCAGGCCCCTATCTTTGTGGCTCCGGCCATGAATCATCATATGTATCATCATCCAGCCACCCAGGAGAACCTGAAGCGGCTCCGGGAACGTTCCGTACGCATTCTGGGACCGGCTGCCGGCTTTCAGGCCTGCGGCACCGATGGCGACGGTCGTATGAGTGAGCCTCAGGAACTTGTGGAGGCTTTGCAGAGTTTTTTTGCCGCCTCAGGAGTGTTGGCGGGCAAGAAAGCCTTGGTCACTGCCGGGGGAACCCAGGAACCCCTTGACCCGGTCCGCTATCTCGGCAACCGTTCTTCAGGCAGGATGGGCTTTGCCGTGGCTGAAGCCTTAAGGGAGGCCGGTGCGGAAACAATCCTTGTCTCTGCGCCCAATGAACTGCCCACCCCGCCGGGAGTAAGGCGAATCAATATTATGACAGCTCAGGAAATGCATGCTGCGGTCATGGGCGAATTTGCCCGGATGGATATTGTGGTCAAAGCCGCAGCAGTTGCCGATTACCGGCCCGCGGTCAGTGCTGAGCAGAAAATCAAAAAAGCTGGGACAAATCTTGCTCTGGAACTTGTGCCCAATCCCGATATCCTGGCGGAATGCGGCAGGAAGAAAGAAAACCAGTTTCTGGTGGGGTTCGCCGCTGAGACGGAAAACCTTTATGAGCATGCTCAAGCCAAGATGCAGCGCAAAAATGTCGATATGCTGGTGGCCAATGACGTAACCCAGCCCGGAGCGGGATTTGGCAGCCCTACGAATATCGTGAGCCTGCTTTTCCCGGATGGGAAGAAAATCGATCTGCCCCAAATGAACAAATTAGACGTAGCTCGGCGGCTGGTTCAGGAGATTGCTGAGCGCCTTAGTGAAAAGGAGTGACTTCATTGGCAAAAAAACTGTTTACCTCCGAATCGGTCACAGAAGGACATCCCGATAAAATCTGCGACCAGATTTCCGATGCCATCTTAGATGCTATCTTCGCTAAAGATCCCAATGCCCGGGTCGCTTGTGAGACCTCGGTGACCACCGGCCTGGTGTTAGTCAGCGGTGAAATTACGACTAATTGTTATGTGGATATTCCCAGCACAGTAAGACAAACCATCCGTGAAATCGGCTATACCCGGGCCAAATATGGCTTTGATGCCGATACCTGTGCCGTGCTCACCTCCATCGGGGAGCAATCCGCCGACATTGCTTTGGGAGTGGATAGAGCTCTGGAAGCTAAAAACGGGGAGATGAGCGAGGAAGAAATCGAAGCCATTGGCGCCGGCGACCAAGGGATGATGTTCGGCTACGCCACCAACGAAACGGAAAGCTATATGCCCCTGGCCATTGATCTGGCCCACCGTCTGGCCCGCCGCCTCAGTGAAGTCCGCAAGTCGGATATCCTGGATTACCTCCGTCCCGACGGCAAGACTCAGGTGACGGTAGAGTATGAGGATAATCGCCCTGTCCGTATCGATACCATCGTGATCTCCACTCAGCATCATCCGGAAGCAACTCAGGAGCGGATTCGCCGGGATCTCCTGGAGCATGTGGTATTTCCCGTGGTCCCATCGGAATTGCTGGATGAGAGCACCCGTTATTTTATTAACCCCACAGGCCGTTTTGTCATCGGCGGTCCCCAAGGGGATGCCGGCTTAACCGGTCGCAAGATTATCGTCGATACTTATGGCGGGATGGCCCGCCATGGCGGAGGAGCCTTCTCCGGTAAGGACCCCACAAAGGTGGACCGTTCCGCCGCCTATGCCGCCCGTTATGTAGCTAAAAACGTGGTGGCTGCCGGTTTAGCTGAGCGCTGTGAAATCCAGCTGGCTTATGCCATCGGGGTAGCCCAGCCCGTATCCGTCCTGGTGGAAACCTTCGGAACCGCCAAAATTGACGAGGAAAAAATCGGCGAACTGGTCAAAAATAATTTTGACCTCCGTCCGGCAGGGATCATTAAGACTCTGAATCTGCGCCGTCCCATCTACCGCCAAACGGCTGCTTACGGACACTTTGGCCGCACTGATCTGGACCTGCCATGGGAAAAGACCGATAAAGCCGCTGCCCTGCGGGAGCAAGCAGGCCTATAAATTATAAATTTCAAAAGCAGATGGATCAGGCCGGAGGATTGTTTCAATAGGAACAATCCTCCGGCCTGATTGGTTTAGAAGATAGAACACCCCCTTACTTTGGCAATAGGACGAATTTTTGACTTGACATTATTCTGGTTTTGGCTAAACTGAATTTAGTAGGTCTTAACAATTTAAGGATTTCAGGTGCCCTTCGCCAAGAAGGGAGAATAGGGAACCGGGTGCAATTCCCGGACGGACCCGCCACTGTAAAGAGGAGTCTCAGCGCTGAATGCCACTGGGTAACTGGGAAGGCAGCAAGGAGACAATGACTCGAAGTCAGGAGACCTGCCTGGATCCGGGGACACATGAAGTTTGGTAAAGTTCATGGTCATTTTGCTTTGTCTGCAAGGAGAAGCGAGGTGGCTATGGACTTTTTATTTTTATAAAAATTATTGGAGAGGAGAGTTGAGGGCCTTGGGATATCAGGGAAGAGATGTTGAGGTGGTTGCCCTGAATGATGCTCAATATCTTGTCGCAGCCTGCGATTCATGCGGTGCTATTGGTGAGAAAGAGCTGGATGCAGTCAAAGTTCCCTGGAGGGTAACCGGCAGGATGACGGCCCGGGTCGCTTTGTTGGAAGTGCTGGCGGTGGGAGCGGTTCCCCAGATGCTCAGCATTGCCATTGCCAATGAGCCCCTGCCCGCAGGGGAAGAAATAATGAAGGGGGTGAGAGAAGAGCTGAAGGCTATGAACCTGCTCTCCCTGCCTGCGGCCGTCAGCACGGAAAAGAATATGCCCACAGAACAAACCGGCTTAGGCATCACGGTCATAGGGCTTTGCGATCAGGATAAACTTCGCATTGGCAGAGCCAGGCCGGGCAACAGCCTGTTTTGTCTGGGGCTCCCCAAAGTGGGAACTGAGGCGGCTGACCCGGAAGATCCGGATATTCTGCAGGGGATACATCTTATTCAATTGCTTAATATTCCTGGGGTGTATGACATTATTCCCGTAGGCTCCCAAGGGATACGGGGTGAAGCCGAAGCCCTTGCCCAAGCTGTCGGTGCCCGATTTGGAGAAGATTCCCAATGCAGACTTGATATCAATAAATCGGCAGGGCCTTCAACTTGTCTCATTTTTACGGCCGCTGAGGATATTGAATTAGGGGATTTCGGCAAGCTACCCATCCATAAAATCGGCAGGCTGGAGGAGGATGGAGGTGGAGGTCTCCTAACAGAAAATGAAGATTAGAATCCAAGAGAAAGGTTAGCGGAAAGATTCAGGTTATCAAGTTAAATGAAAAGAAAAAATGAAATGAAATGAAGGAGAGAATAACAATGATTGAACCTGCAAAGAAAACAACGATTCCCAAATCAGCTCAGAATATCCGACGGATTGCCATCATGGCAGTCTTTCTTGCCTTGAGTGCGGTAGGTGCCTTGATTAAAATTCCCAGCCCGCTGGGGACAGTGGCCCTGGATTCTGCTCCGGGTTTTTTCAGCGCTTTGGCTTTTGGCAGCATAGAAGGCTGTATTGTTATTGCCATAGGTCATCTGCTCACCTCGGCGGTGGTCGGTTTTCCCCTGGGAATTCCTATGCATTTGGTGATCGCCATAGAAATGGCTGTCTTTGCCTTGATTTATCGCCTGGTCAATAAGAAAATCGGTTTGATTCCTGCCGTGATTATTACCTCCCTCCTCAATGGTGTGGTGGCGGCCTTTTCCGTATTCCCCATCGGTGGTATGGGTGCAGTCTTAGGGTTAATGCCCTTTCTGTTATTAGGGTCGGTCTTAAATGTTGCCGTATCGGCCTTAGCCTATAAAGCGCTTAAAGGAAGCCGGTTGATCTAGAGGAGTGCTGGGGTGGAGACAGTGATTGAATTAAGAGATGTTTCTTATCGTTATCCAAGAGCTGAAGAGGAGAGTTTAAAACAAGTCAGCCTGGCAGTGGCCAAAGGAAAATTCATCGCTTTGATGGGTCCCACGGGAGCAGGTAAAACAACCTTAAGCTTGTGTCTGAATGGTTTGATTCCCCAGTTTCTGCAAGGAGAGCTGCAGGGAGAGGTCAGGATTGGGGGGGAAGAGACACGTGAGGTCCGGGTGCAGGACCTGGCTAAGCAAGTAGGGCTTGTACTTCAGGATGCAGAAAGTCAGATCGTCGGGCGAACAGTGGGGGAGGATGTGGCTTTTGGCCCTCGTAATTTCGGTGTACCCCTGCAGGAAATTCACCGAAGGGTTGCCCAGGCCTTGGCCAAAGTCCGGCTGAATGGCTATGATCAGCGCTCTACAGCGGAGCTGTCCGGCGGGGAAAAACAACGGCTGGTGATCGCCGGAGTGCTGGCCCTGGAACCGGAACTATTGGTCATGGATGAACCGGCTTCTGAACTGGATCCGGAAGGACGGTTCCAGGTCTATCGCACCTTGGATGATCTCTGTCGTGAAAAAGAGCGGACGATTCTTGTCGTCGAGCACTCCAGTGAAGAAATTCTGCATAGAGCCCACGAAGTTATCGTACTTAAGCACGGGAAAGTTGCCTGGCAAGGGATACCGGAACAGCTTTTCCGCAATATCCCTCTTTTGCAGGAATTCGGGATCAAGCCCTTGCCAGTCAGCTTATTAGGCTGGAGTTTTTGGCAAAGAGGATGGATTGAAGGCCAGGACATTCCTTTGGATGTTGCCGAGGCGGAATCCCTGATCCGCAATTTAATAGGGCGGCCCAGCCTACAAAACAGAGTGGTCCCGCCGAGTGAGCCGCCGGCAAGAGGCAAAGTCCATCAAGAAAAGGAAGCAGAGAAGAGCTCACTGAATTCAGCCTTGATTCAAATTACGCAGCTTGTGCACCGATTTGAATCGGGACAAATAGGCGTACAGGGGATTGATCTGACCATTGAAAAGGGAGAATTTGTGGCTTTGGCAGGCTCCAATGGAGCCGGAAAAACCACTTTAGCCAAACACATCAATGGCTTGCTTAAGCCCACCGAGGGGGAAGTTATCGTCAAGGGCCTGAATACTAAAGATGTTGACACGGCCCAGTTAGCCAAAACTGTCGGCTATGTGTTCCAGAACCCTGATCACCAGATCTTTTCCGTCTCGGTAGAGAAGGAGCTGGAGTTTGGCCTGAAGAACGCCGGCTTTACCAGGACGGAGATTGCAGAGAGGATCACCCAGGCCTTGGCCTTAACCGGGCTGGAAAACTATCGTCAGGTTCATCCCTACACTCTAAGTAAAGGGGAAAGGCAGTTCATCGCCGTGGCTTCCGTTTTAGCCCTTACCCCGGAAATTCTCGTCATTGATGAACCGACGACAGGTCTCGATTGGGTGGGGGTGGAGAAAATTATGAAGCTGCTTCAGCAGCTCCATAGAAAGGGGACCACCATTCTGATGATCAGCCATGATATGGACAGTGTTGCCGACTATGCCGAACGGGTGATCATTTTGCGGGAGGGTCAGGTGATGATCGATGCCCCTCCCTGGGAGGCTTTTGCTGATGAATCCATGCTCCGGCAGGCGGCAGTCCTTCCTCCCCAATTATGCGTCTTAAATCAAAGACTGCAGGATTTGGGCTATTCTGCCCAATCGGCTGAGGAATTCAGGCAGGCATTGTTCCAGCTCATTGAGGAGGGGGAAAGGAAACCTTGTTTATAGACTACTTGCCAGGGGACTCTCTGCTGCACCGTCTCCATATCCGTACCAAAATATGTGGTTTTCTAGTGGCTGTTATCTGGGGTTTTTTGTTTCAAAATCCTCTCTACAATTTAAGTTGTTTACTCGGCATCCTAATATTAGCACTGCAAAGCAAAATCCCTGTGCAGAAAGTCTGGCAGATGATCCGGCCTTTAATGCCCATCTGTCTCTTTCTGCTTCTTTTTACCGGCATAACTTACCCTCAGGAAAGATTTCAGAGCGAAATAAGTCAGGTTATTCTTTTCTCCGCAGCCAATGAGGGGCGGCTTGCCTTGTCCGTGGGAGGCTTTTTAACGGGGATTAATTACATCTGCCGCCTGCTTATTATGGTATTGGGGTCCTCTCTGCTAACCTTAACGACCCCCCTGGATGAGTTCATGGAGTTTTTGAATCGGCTTAGGGTGCCGGCGGAAATAACCTTTATGATCACGACAGCCTTGCGCTTTATCCCCACACTGGATAAAAAAAGATTGCTTATTATCGAAGCGCAAAGGGCCCGGGGTGTCAGGATCAATGATCAAAGCAGTATAGGGCGGCTCAAAACCTATCTTGCGATTATGGTCCCTTTATTTGTAAATGCTATTTTGATTGCCGAGGACTTAGCAAAAGGTATGCTGAACCGCGGTTACGGATATAGCTCCTCGATAACCCCAAGCCATGAACACCCTTCGACGGCAATGGATTACTGGATTCTAGGGGCTCTTTTGCTATGCTTAGGCGGCGGGCTGTATTTGCGGGTCGGGTTAAACTTAGGGGTGTTATGAATCCTCATGAGTATAAACAGCTTGCTAAGGATAGTGAGTGCCAGGGTAAGCGCCAGCCCTAAGTAAAAATAAGCGCAAAAATAGTAGAAATTGATTGAATATTTGATATTGACAAATAGTTCTGGCGTGTTAATATAAAAACATAGAACATCTTTTATTTTGCCCCAAGCTGTATATACAGGTATATGTAACTTTCCGGTTATTAAAAACATTAAGGGAGTGAAAAGGATGCTGGATTTAAATGCATTGACACAGGCCATTGGGGATCTGGACGAAGGACAAGTAGTAAGCTTACTGGAGGAATTTGTTGCCTCCAAGCCCAGTATGGCGGAGGCCAACCAAGTGGTTGCAGCTTGTCAAAAAGGGATGAGCATCGTCGGAGACTTTTATGAAAAAAAGGAGTACTATGTTGGTGACCTTATTTTCGCCGGTGAACTTTTAAGCGAGGCATTTGATCTTTTGAAACCTGTGATTGGCGGAGACAGCAACAGCAAGGTGGGCAGCATCGTTGTCGGCACGGTCCAGGGGGATATGCACCATACTGGCAAAAACATCTTTGCCAGTATGGTGGAGGCGGCAGGTTTTGTCGTCCATGATCTGGGCATCGATGTGGAGCCTGGGGTTTTTGTGGACAAGGTAAAAGAGGTGAAAGCAGAAATACTGGGGATGAGCGGAGTTCTTACCCTGGCCATTGATTCCATGAAAGCAACCGTTGACGCTTTGGCAGCGGCGGGCCTGCGGGATCAGGTGAAGGTCATCATCGGCGGCAACCCTGTCACCGAGGAGGCCTGCAAACAGATCGGAGCCGATATGTTTACAACCAATGCCGCCGAGGGCGTAAAAATTTGTCAGAGGTGGGTGGAACAACATGTCTGATAAGATGGCTGAAAGAACACAGTTATTCACGGATCTGATTGACGGGAAAATCCCCAAGCGGGTGCCCATTATGTCAATGTTTACCCATGAATTTGCTATTCAATATGCCGGCATGGATTTAAAAAAGGTCCAATGGGATACGACGGATTTAGAGGCCTGCTTCGAGAAAGTGTGCGAGGATTTTTATTCCGACCTCTTGCCTGTCTCAGCCTTCAGAATGCCGTCCTTTTATAAGATATTGGGTTCGCGAAACTTTGTCATGGGGTCCAATGGTTTTCTGCAGCATCCGGAGGTGGAAGGGCTCAAAGTAGAAGAGTATGACGATTTTATTGCTTCCCCCTATAATTGTATCGTTGAAAAAGTGCTGCCCAATTTATATTCCGAACTTAACGCCGACCCGGTCACCCGCTCTATCGTCATGGCTAAGGCCTTCAAAGCTTATACAGACGAAAACAACAACTTGTTCAGGATCTATGGGAATCTAATCGGCAAATACGGTTACGGTACCGTATCCTTCTTTGCTGCCTTCTGCGAAGCACCCTTTGATATTTTGACCGACCAGTTAAGAGGGTTCAAAAATATTTCCATGGATGTCAGACGGATTCCTGATAAGGTGGAAGCCGCTGTCGATGCGGTCACTCCTTTGATGATCAAAATGGGAACCCAGCCTTTCCCCAACAAATACAATGCCACCTTTATTCCCTTGCATATGGCTCCCTATCTCAGAGGGAAGGATTTCGACAGATTCTACTGGCCCAGCTTTAAAAAACTGGTGGAAGGTCTGGCGGAAAAAGGCATGAGGTCCTATCTGTTTGTGGAGGAGGACTGGATGCGTTATATCGACTATCTGGCCGAGCTGCCGGCCGGCACCGTAATGACCTTTGAGTACGGGGATCCCAAGCTTGTTAAGGAAAAATTGGGCAAGAAGCATATTATCGGCGGCTTCTATCCCCTTACCCTCCTGAAGACAGGGACCAAACAGGAATGCATCGACAAGGCAAAAGAGCTTAATGACATTCTGGCCCCAGGCGGCGGCTATTACTTTAGCTTTGACAAGGCGATCATCACCGCTGACAGCGTGAATATTGATAATACCAGAGCAGTTCTGGATTATGTAGCCAATAACGCCAATTATTAAGGAGGGGAACTTCATGAACACCGATTACTATAAAACATGGGAAGAATACCTGGCCGCTCATCCGGAGATCGATGAGCAGGAAGCCCAGGTCATGGCACCGAAAATGCAGAGCTACGAGGATATGATGTTCAGCTTCATTATGTTCCTCTGCGCTTAAAGTAGTTCTATAAAAAACAAAAACAAAGGGGCTGTGGCTAAACAGCCCCTTTTGTAACAAAAGGAGACTAAGCTATGATCATTATCGGAGAAAAGATTAACGGAACCATCCCCAGCGTAAAACAGGCGATTGCTGAGCGGAATGAAGAGTTCATCCGCAACCTGGCCCTTAAACAAACGGAAGCGGGAGCCCATTTTCTCGATGTCTGCGCCAGCACAGCACCGGAATACGAAGTGGAAACCTTGATCTGGCTGATGAATATCGTTCAGGATACGGTGGATACTCCTCTGTGCATTGACAGCCCTAATGCCGCCGTAATCAAAGAAGTCTTCAAGCATGCCCGGCGTCCCGGGCTGATTAACTCCGTTTCCGAGGAAGGGGATAAATGCGAGATTATTTTCCCTTTGCTTGAAGGCACGGAGTGGCAGGTGATAGCCCTGACCTGCGATAATAAAGGCATCCCTTCCGACACTGAGACGCGGGTGGAGATTACGAAGAGGATTGTGGAAAAGGCTCAAAAGCATGGCATCACTCCGGACCGCATCCATCTTGATCCCCTGGTGCTGGCGTTATCGGCGGATAATAAATCCTTATTGAACTTTACCGAAACCCTGAAGTTGGTTAAAGAGTTATACCCCACAATTAAAGTAACTTCCGGGTTAAGCAATATTTCTTTTGGCATGCCTCTCAGAAAAGTTGTCAATCAAGGCTTTTTAACCATCGCTCTTTATGCGGGAATGGATTCCGCCATTCTCGATCCCACCAACCGGGATATGATGGCTACCCTGATGGCTACTGAGGCTCTGCTGGGCCGGGACCGTCTCTGCAGAAACTTCGCCAATGCTTTCCGCAAGAATAAAATCGGCCCCATCAAAGAGTAAATGGGGAGGATGTATGGTTAAGGAAAGTGCAGGAGGCACGGTGCTGATTGCCTGCAAGATGCTTCAGCATGAACTGAATAAGGCCATAGCCGAGAATGGCTGCCCCTATCCGATCATCTGGATTGATTCCGAATACCATACAGACCCTAATGGACTAAGAGCCAAGCTCCAGGAGGAAATTGACCGGCTTGAAGAGGTAAAAACCATTCTCTTGGCTTATGGCTGCTGCGGCAATGGCACCGTGGGCTTGAAGGCGACCACCGGGGATCTGATCATTCCCCGGACGGAGGATTGTATTTCCATGCTGATGAGCCGGCAGGGCCAGACCTATTTGCGGCCCAAAGCCACCTTTTTTATGACCAAGGGCTGGCTGGAAGGCACCCACAGCATGGCCAGAGAAATAGAGCATGCCGTAAAACGCTACGGGCCGGAACGGGCGAAAAAAATCTTTGAGCAGATGTTCAGGCACTATAAGCATTTAATGCTCATCGATACCAAGTCCTATAGTATTGAGGAATGTTTGGCTGAAGTAGAATTGCTGGCCCAAAGCCTTAATTTAGAACTGACCTTTGCTGAGGGCGATGTTTGGTTTTTAAGGAAACTGCTTTCAGGGAGCTTTGCCCAGGACTTCAGCATCACACCCCGAGGAGAAACAGTAAGTCAACAGGATTTTGCCTGCTGCGACCAGGACCTTCCCCGCCAGCCCTATTGACCTGCAGGTATTGAGGGAAGACCCATTCCCTTTAAAAATTGACAAACCCCAGAGTGGGAAATAAGATGATTATGAGAAATACTTCTATATAAAGTGACCTGAGTATACCTGTTAGGGAGGGCGTAATGAAGGATTTTGGCACGACTGAAGAACTCTTGATCAATTATGTGGAACAACTCGAAGAAACTAAAGTCTTTGAGCTTGCCAATCATGCTTTAGACCAAGGGATGAATCCTTTAGACCTGGTCAACTTAATCATCGAAGGGATGAGCCGGGTGGGCAAACGCTACGAAGCAAAGGAGTATTATATCGCCGACCTGATCATGGCAGGCATCATTTTTCGGGGAGTTTTGGAGCTGAAGCCTATGACATCGTATTTCAGCAGCCATCACAAAAAGAAAAGCGGGAAGGTGCTCCTGGGCACTGTCAAAGACGATATCCATGATATTGGCAAAGAGATTTTCCGGGCCTTGCTGGAAACCCATGGCTTTGAAGTCCTGGATCTTGGTGTGGATGTATCCGGGGAAACCTTTGTCAAAAAGACCAGGGAGTTTAAGCCTGATATCATTGGACTGAGCGGAGTGTTAACCAGCACTATCGATCAAATGAAACAGGTCATCGACATTTTAGCCGCTGCAGGACTGAAGGACCAAGTCAGGATTATCGCCGGGGCAAATTATCTTAACGCCGATGGCTGCAGCTATATAGGTGCTGATGCTTTCGCCACCGATGCCTCAAAAGGGATTGAAATATGTTTGGAATGGATGAAAAGATGATTAATCCCGTCTATCTTCAGATTGTGGAAGAGCTCAAACGGAAAATAAATAGCGGGTCCTTGAAGCCGGGGGATGCCGTTGCTTCAGAAAGCGCTCTCAGCAGGGAATATGGGGCCAGCAGGATGACGGTCAGAAAAGGTCTGGCTATTCTGGCCAAGGATGGCTATATTTATTCCATTCCGGGCAAAGGCAGCTTCGTACAGAAACCGGAATTGAACAAATACACCATTTACTATGATGAGATGAAGAACTCCATCAACACGGTAGACCGCTCCCGCCTGCTGGAAGTCAATATCATCATGCCTGATGAAAAACTGGCCGGGGAATTGCAGATCACCAGGAACAAAAATGTGATTGTGATTCGCAGGTTGTTTTTTACCGAAGGCAAACCCATCGCCTATGATCTAAAATATCTGCCCTACTCCAAAGGGATGCCCATTGTGGAAGAAGAGCTGGAACAAGCCACTTTTCCCGAGATGGTTTCGGGCAGTGTGTCCTCTTTTTCTCTAAAAAAGGAACTGACCATTTATGCTCAGCCCCCTGATGAAGAGATCAGGCGCCATTTAAAGATTCATGACGACCTGGCACTGCTGGTTATCGAACAGCGCATCCATAATGAAGAGAATAAGCCGATTGGCTTTTGCGTGACTTATTTCCGGGGAGACTATATAAAATTAAAGGGCAGAAGTGAGTAGACTTGCTGATTTAATGAGCTGCATCAATCTACGATGCAGTTTTGCTTTACACAAGCCCACCATGGGGAGGAGGTCGTTTTCTTGAAAGAAGTCAGGATAGTGTTCCAACCTGGAGAGATCAGCGTGCCGGTAATTGCCGGCACCACCATTATGGAAGCCATGAACCGGTCGGGACTGGGAGAGGATTTCCCCTGCGGAGGCAGGGGGAAGTGCGGGAAATGCCGGGTAAAAGTTAGGGAGGGACTGGAGGACTTTACGGCGATTGATGAAGATCATCTGACAGCTCAGGAGTTGGCGGAAGGCATTCGTTTAGCCTGTGCCACCAAAATAAACAGAGACATGATGGTCGAGATGCAAAGTCCCAAAAAGCTGCAGCATCATATTCTGATTGATTCTGCGGAGAGAGCCTTTCATATTCAGCCCCATCTGCTCAAAGTATTTGCAGAAATTGCCCAACCTTCCCTCAGCGAGCATAAATCAGACTGGCAGCGCTTGCAGGAAAGCCTGGCCGGGCTTGGCAGCAGTGTCCATGATTTGCAGGCCCCTCTCTCCGTGCTCCGCCGGCTGCCGGACACCCTAAGGGAGTCCGCCAACCGGGTGACAACTGTAGTGTACGGTTCTCAGGTCTTGGGAATAGAGCAGGGGGATACCACCGGGACCCTCTTGGGCATGGCCTTTGATATCGGAACGACGACCATTGTCGGCTATCTGCTGGATTTAAATTCGGGCAGAGAGCTTGAAGTGGTATCGACCCTTAATCCCCAGGCCCAATATGGGGGAGATGTCATCTCCCGGATAACCTTCGCCGGCAAAGAGGAAAAGGGGCTGGACACCCTGCATCAAGCCGTAACAGGGGCTATGAACAGGCTGATCGGCGAAGCGGTTGACAAGGCGGGGGTGAGCAGAAATCAGCTTTACGGAATTTCCGTGGCAGCCAATACCACCATGCATCACCTTTTCCTGGGGATAACCCCCCGGACCATTGGCATGTCCCCCTATGTTTCCGCCGTTAACCAGGGGCTTGTGGTGGCTCCTGAGGAGCTGGGTCTGGAAATCAATCAGGCCGGCCGGGTTTTCGTCCTGCCCAATATCGCCGGCTTTGTAGGTGCGGACACTACGGCTGTTCTGCTGGCCGCCGATCTGGAGAAAAGGGATCAGGTTACCCTGATTTTGGATATTGGCACCAATGGAGAGATTGTCTTAGGTTCCCAAGACCGGATGGTGGCCTGTTCCGCAGCGGCCGGTCCGGCTTTTGAAGGAGCCCAGATCACCAGCGGCATGCGAGGCGCCGAGGGAGCGATTGATCATATTTCCTTTGACCACGGTTTGAGCTATACGGTCATCGGCAACGGGCGCCCCATAGGAATCTGCGGTTCCGCTCTTCTTGACGGGGTAGCCGGCTTTGTGGAGCTGGGGATGATCAATAAACGGGGCAAGTTTTTAGAGCCTGAAAAACTAACTCATCCCAGCGCCCTTAAACTAAAGGACAGACTTATTAAATATGAAGAGACTTGGGCTTTTCAATTGGTTGAAGCCGGTCAAACCCGTCATGGCCGACCGATTCTGATCACTCAGAACGATATTCGCGAGCTTCAGCTGGCCAAAGGGGCTATTGCAGCCGGTGTGAAGATTTTGCAGGAGGCCATGGGCATCGAGTGTGATGATATTAAGGAAGTGCTGCTGGCCGGAGCTTTTGGCAATTATCTCAATCCCCACAGTGCCTGTGTGATCGGCTTAATTCCCCGGGAGCTGGAGAGCCGGATCAAGACCATCGGCAATGCGGCAGGAAATGGGGCAAAAATTGCCTTGCTTTCCGCCCAGGAGTTTTCGCGGGCCAAGGATCTGGCCGGAGAGGTTTCCTTTGTTGAACTGGGCAGCTATCCGGGATTCAACACTATTTTTGCACAAAACACCTATTTTAAGTTGGATTGAGGAGTGGGAACACTATGGCAGAAGCAGGAACCTTGGCGGTTTTGGTGCCGGAGATAACCATAGAAGAGCTGTTTACGGCTCAGGGAGCGGATCTGAGCCGCCGCTCACCGAGACAGGACATGGTGGATTTAAACATCAAGCTATTGGCGGAAGCCAGGGAATTGGCAAAGGTCAGCATCATTTGGCAGGAAGTCAAAGTGCTGGGTTCGCAGCAGCAGGAGCTCTATCTTGAGGGTGGGCTTACCTTAAGGGGCAGCTTATTGCCCAAGGTGTTAGGCCCGGCAGAGAGTGCGGTTTTGTTTGCGATGACCATCGGGGAAGGGATCGATGAACGAGTCAAGGAATACACCCATCAAGGCAAAACCCTGGAAGCCTTCATCCTTGATGCGGCCGGATCGGCGATTTTGGCCAAAGCGGCCTATCATGCTATCTCCGAACTCGCAGGACTCTATAAAGAAAAGCAGCTGGATACCACGTTTTCTTTAGGTCCCGGGCATTCTTACTGGAAAGGGCTCGAAGATGTAAGAACGATCATTGACTACCTGAAAGGGGAGCAGATCGGCATCAGCCTGACCGACTCCAACCTTATGCTGCCCAAAAAATCCATTGCCATGGTCATGGGAGTGGGCAGCAACTTACCGGACTTCAAAGGTAAAACCCATTGTGACTTTTGCCATCTTAAGGGCAGCTGCACGATGCGGGAGCTTGGCGTCAATAATTGCTGAGGGCAGCAAGGAACCCTGACCACTCATCAATCGAGGGGCCAGGGTTCTCTGATCTTTGTTGAATTTTAAAGGAAGCTTTCCCATGGGAAAGTTACGACTATTCATTGAATAAGCCGGGACAATCGCGCATTCCATGAAGAACTCTGTATACGATAACCTCATTATCAATGACTTTGTAAAAAACTATATAGTTGCTGACAATGAGCATCCTGTATTCCTGCTTAGCTAATGCACTGTCAGGTACGATTTTCCCCGCATACGGAAATTCTGCCAATAAGTCGATTTTCTCAATAATCTTCTCCGATATTCCCAGGGCTGATTCTGGATTGTCTGCCCCAATATATATGAATATCTCGCCAATGTCATCACGGGCCACTTGCAATAGAGTGACTTTATACTTGATCATTGTGAAGACTCCTTATATATTCCCTCACTTCATCTGAGGTATAGCTCGGTGCGCCATTAAGACGCTGTTTTTCAGCTTCTAATAGCTTAGTCCTCAGATCTAACATAGCTTCCCTGTGCTCGTAAGCAGCTATGCTCATAATAACCAACTCACCCTCCCCATTTTTGGTCAGATAAACAGGTTCGGCCTTCTCCTTGCATATTTTAGTAATTTCCCCGAGTTCCGTTCTCAGTGAAGATGTGGGTTTTATTATCATAAAATCACTCCTGTGCAAAATTAAGTCTATATTTTGATCTTATTTTATACTGAATTTTGATCCTTAGCAATGGAAGCAAAGAGATGAGCAGAGAGCCCAGGGGTCTCGATGTAAGCAATTAACATGAGAACCCCGACTACTTATAATGGGCGGGCCTTGAAAAATACGAAGCTTGAATTCTGGGTACTTGGAATTTATAATGAAGGTGGATTCGCACAATTTGTATTGCGATCGAATTGTAGGGGAATTAGCTCCTTCCACATGCACCACTTAGATATCTCCGGTAAGGGAGTGAAGAGCGTGGAAATTGTATATTCCAGAGTCGCCTTCAAAGCAATCAATAGTCTTGATAAATCTACAAAACTGAGAGTTAAAGCTGGAATAGAAGGACTACTTGAAGTACCACCAAAGGGTGATATTAAGCAAATGCAGGGATTAAATCCCCCTACATTTCGTTTGCGAATAGGAAGATACCGGATATTATATGAATATATTAGTCTTAATAATAAAGAAGTCCTGATGATCAAAGATATTGGCTCACGAGGGGACATATATAAATAAGGAGAGGTGATAGTATGTCCGCAGTTTCAAAGCAAATTATTGATATGATCGATATGTTGCCTGAGTCGGAACAGAAGCTGGCATTTGAAATGATTAAAAGGATGGTTCTTGCCTGGGACAGCGATTTTACAAAGCTAACCCCTTCGGAGAGAGCGAGGTTAACAGAAGCCGAAAAAGAAATAGCCAACAATGAAACCGTTAGCCATTCAGACATCGACTGGAATTAACCGACTTACTGATTGGGGAATCAGGGTTCTTTGCTTAAAAATTCGGCCGTTTTGGATGGACTCATCTAGATGAATCCATCGCAAAACGGCCGAATTTTCATTTAGCTATAGCAGCAGGCCCCTTTCCGCAAACCCGGCTCAGCCGGTGTGAACATCACGCCGCTTCATCCAGAGCACGGCCCACAGTACGCAAGCAAGGACATAGAGGGCACAGCTCAGGAGAAAGTGCCCCAGATCGCACTGCATAGGTCCCCCAGGCTGATTGGCGCGCATGCCCAGGCTTAAAAGGGAATAAGGGAAGAAGACCCCATACCCTTTGGCAAGCATGCCCAGCCCGGCAATACCTCCCATCAGAGCCAGCCCCACCGGCACGGCAAAGCTGCGGATCATCAGGGATAAACAGAGCTGTACGGCGCAGATGGCGATAGCTGCCGCAGCGCCGGTCAGCAGCCATTCCGGAAATTGTCCGGGAACCGGGGAAGACAGCCCCGCCAGCTTTCCGGACAAAAGGTACAATGCCCCTGTCCATACCTGGGTGAAGATGACCATAGCCGAGGCGATGCACAGCTTGGCGAGAAAGAAACAGCTCACCGGTATGGGCATGGTCATAACCGAATTCCAGTTGTGGTTCAGATGCTCCAGCCGGTAGAGATAGGAGCAGTAGACACCAATAATGGCGGGAAGAAAGAAATAGCAGGAAAACAAGGTGTGCTGGGTCCAGAGGCTGTACCATCCATCCTGCAAAATACCGATATTCAGCAAATAGTTAAAGGTTCCGATCAAAGCGGGCAGAATAGGCAGCAGGATAAAGGCCAGCCAGACGGGACTGTGGCGCAGCTTCATTCCTTCGGCTCTGAGAGCGCGGCCAAACATAATCAGACCTCCTTTCTCCTGAAGAGGGCACGCCCGCCGCTATAGAACAGCAGGAAGGCGGCTGTGATGATCAGGAATCCCGGCCAGTCGATATCCGTCCAATAAAAATCAGTGACTCGTGTTTCCCGGTCCCAATTCATCCCCACCTGCATCAACACCCCGTAATAGCCCCAGGGAATCAGCCTGGCAAATTGCGGGGGGAGATACATGATGAAAAGCCCGGCGAAGCCTCCCAGCAATCCCAGGGAAAGAGGGATCATCTGATTGGTGGACAACAGGGAGACAATGTGCTGGATCAGCAAAAGGGTGAGGGTAACCCAGGAGGTAAACAGAAGGTAGTATCCCAGCTGGGGAAGGGGAGGAGATTCCGTAAAACCTTTGGCATAGCCGGCTAAAAGCATAGCCATGACCTGTAAAATAACGATAGCAAGAATATAGAAGGCGCCGCAGAGAAATTTGGCATCAAACAATTTCCCCGCCGGCATGACCGTATTTAAAAGCCTGAAGGTCTGCCCTTTATGCTCCACATCGCTGAGCCGGGAGGCCACAACGGCTGTGACCACCGGCAGGATAATGGCATTGAGCACAGGAAACTGGTACAGACAGAGCAGCCAGCCCTGCTGCAGCTTCCCGGCATCCATATGCTTTAACCCCCAGAAGAACCAGAGCAGCTGAAAGCCCAGCAAGGCGGCCACAATCAGCCAAATCTTGCGGTGCCGGGTTTTTCTGAATTCGACGGACAGGGCTTTTCTCATAAACTCACCGCCGATCCCGTCAGTTCTAGGAAGATATCTTCCAGGCTTTTTTCGCGCTGCTCAATCCGCACGACCCCTACCTTCTGTTCAAACAGGTTCAGAGTTAAACGGGACAATTCCCCATCCGCAAAGGCTGGGAGGAGCAGGTAATCCTGCTGGCACTGAACAGCAATACCTTGTTCTCTCAGAACAGCGGCGGCCCGGTGGTTATCCAAAGTGCGGATGGCTATGCTGGGGCTGCTTTTTTGGTGCAGGGCCCCTAGGCTGCTTTGAAAAACAAGCCGGCCCTTGCTGATGATGCCCAGATTGGTCGCCATTTGCTCAATCTCACTGAGCAAATGGCTGGAGACCAGAACCGTGATCCCGTACTCCTTGGGCAGGGAACGGATCAGCTCCCGCATTTCCTGAATCCCGGCGGGATCAAGCCCATTGGTAGGTTCATCCAGAATTAAAAGCCGGGGATTGCCCAAAAGGGCGCAGGCCAGCCCCAAACGCTGCTTCATGCCCAAAGAATATTGATTTGTCTTTTTGTTTTTTTGGTTTTCCAGCCGGACAATCTCCAGAACTCGGCCGATGTCTTTTTCCGGAGTACCTTTAAGGGTGGCAATAATCCGGAGATTTTCGTAGCCGCTTAAATGGCCATAATAGCTGGGGGACTCGATTAAAGAGCCCACATCCTTGAGAATGGACATGCGGCTGCGGTGATTCATGGTTTTGCCGAATACCGTAATGCTGCCGGCAGTGGGCTTAACCAGCCCCAGAATCATTTTGAGTGTTGTCGATTTGCCGGCGCCATTGGGACCAAGAAAACCGTAGACGGCTCCCTCGGCAACCGACAGATCCAAATCACTGACTCCCGGCGTCTTGCCATAGTGCTTACACAGACCCTGTGTTTTGATAATATCAGCCATACAAGTACCACCTTTAATCTGAAAGTAAGCTCAGCATAGCAGAGCAGGCTTACAGGAACCTTTGGGCCACCTTACATTTACCTTAAATCTTTGCCGGCTCATAGGTATTCTCCCAGCGATACCTTATAATAAAGGCGGTGATAAACATGAACACAATTTTTGACTGCAAACTTTTGTTAGTGGATGATGAGCCGGATCTGCGCGGGATGCTGGTGGAGATTCTCCACAAAGAAGGCTTTCAGCGCGTCCGGACAGCAGCCAGCTGCCAACAAGCAAAAGAGCTGTTCCAAACAGAACAGCCCCAGGTTGTGATTTTGGATGTCTCCTTGCCCGACGGAGACGGCTTTTCATTAATGTCCGAGTTCAGAAGTATTTCCGCAGTGCCGGTGCTGTTTCTGTCGGCACGGGATGAGGACGAGAACCGTTTGCTTGGCTTGGGACTTGGTGCCGACGATTATATTACCAAGCCTTTTCTGCCCCGGGAACTGCTGCTTCGGCTCAAGGCCGTGCTGACTCGAACCTATTTTCCCCCCACCCTGCGGCAGAGCAAGAAACCCCTCTTCCGTCTGGGGGAAGCGGTGGTGGATCTGAACAGCGCCTTGGTAACCCGTCCCCAGGGTCAGGTGACCCTGACCGCCAAAGAATATATCTTATTGGCAAAACTGTATGAAAACAGGGGCAGCATCGTCACCGGAGACAGTCTGTGCCGGGCGGTCTGGGGGGATGATCTGTACGGATATGAGAATACGCTGATGGTGCACATCCGCCGCCTGCGGGAAAAGATAGAACCGGAACCCTCTTCTCCCCGCTATCTCCTCACGGTGCGGGGGTTAGGATACAAGCTGACCGGGGTGGTGGAAAAATGAAAAGCATGCTGAGGATTTTGGGACGTTATGTGGGCAGCGCCGCCGGCATTGCACTGATTCTGCTGATCCTGAATGCCGCTTTGTTTTTGCTGTGGGTGACCGGAGCTAAACAAGAAAACGGAAACTCTTACCGGGTTTCCGTCATTGCCGACGGCCTGGCCAAGGAGGGGGAAGAGTATACCCTTGCCGACAGTGCACGGCAGGCCATGAGTGTCCGTTATGAATGGGCCATGCTCCTGAGTGATTCAGGAGAAATCCTGTGGAGTCTGAATTTGCCCCGGGAGCTTTCCCGAACCTATACTATCCCGGAAGTGGCCAGCTTTACCAAATGGTATTTGCAGGATTATCCCGTCTATGTCTGGCGTCATCAGGACGGGCTTCTGGTGGTGGGCTGTCCCAAAGGAAGCGTCTGGAAAACGGGCATGGAGATGCCCCAAAGCATTATGGATAAAACCATCCTTTGGATACCTATCGTGCTGGCGGCCAATGGGCTGGCTGCCGTGCTGCTGGCCCTGCTGCTTGGCCTGCGCCTGTTCCGCTCCATGCACACCCTGGTGAAGGGGATTGAACAAATGGCGGCAAAGCAGCCGGTGCAGCTGGGGACCAACGGAGTTTTAGGGGAGCTGGCCGCCGCTCTGAATCAAACCTCCCGGGAGCTGCAAAGGCAGGAGATCGCCCTGCAAAAAAGGGAGCAGGCACGAACCTCATGGATCGCCGGCATATCCCACGACATCCGCACTCCTCTTTCCATGGTCATGGGCTATGCCAGCCAGCTGGAGGACAATCAGGAGCTTCCCCGGCCGGCCAGGGAGCAGGCGGGAATCGTGCGCCAGCAAAGCCAACGGATCAAGACCCTGGTCAACGATCTGAATCTGGCCTCCAAGCTGGAATACGATATGCAGCCCTTGCACCAGGAGGAGGTTCTCCTGGCGCCCTTGCTGCGTCAGATTGCCGCTGATTTTTTAAACGGAGGGCTTGCCCGGCCCTACTCACTTGAATTAGATGTGGGCGAATCAGCCCGGCAGGCTAAGGTCCTGGGGGATCAGGAGCTGCTCAGGCGTGCCGTTTATAATCTGATCCAAAACAGCATCCGCCATAATCCTCAGGGCTGTGCTATCCGCATAACCCTTGAGCGGGTAAATTCCTGCTGGGTTATGGCAGTGGCAGATAACGGCAAGGGCTTTGACCAAGAGCTTCTGGACCGGCTCAAGGAGGAGAACTCTTTGACCGGGATGCCGAGCCATGGCCTGGGCCTGACCCTGGTCCGGCAGATCGCAAGGGTTCATGAGGGGACCACGGAGTTTGAAAATCTGCCGGAAGGAGGATGCCGGGTAGTGATCAATCTGCCGCCGTCCTCCTAGGGGGGATAAAATTTGGCCGTTTTGAGATCGACTCATCTGGATGAGTCAATCCAAAACGGCCAAATTCATTTAGTCCAGGCTTACGGAAGCCAGATCCCATGATTAGTTATTACCAAGCGGCAACGACGCCATCAGTTCGCGGTTCGGTGGCACCGACCAGGACATCCTTGTCATTGCGCCAGATGATTTGCCCTCGTCCAAAGAGTCCGGTATTCGCACTCCACTCGATCTCATGCCCCATACGGCTGAGGCCGTCCCCGATATGGGAAGGCAGGGAACGCTCTACCTGAACATGGCGGTCCTGGACCCAGAGAAAACGGGGAGCGTCCAAGGCAGCTTGGGGATTGAGATGAAAGTCGATGGCATTCATCAGCACCTGAACATGCCCCTGGGGCTGCATGAATCCGCCCATGACCCCAAAAGGACCTACCGTGTTGCCGTCTTTAGTAAGGAAGCCGGGAATAATGGTATGGTAGGGGCGCTTTTTAGGTTCTAAAAAGTTAGCGTGGTGGGGATCAAGGGAAAAATTATTGCCCCGGTTATGGAGGCTGATACCCGTGCCGGGAACCACCAAGCCTGAGCCGAAATCCATATAATTGCTCTGAATCATGGACACCATGTTTCCTTCATCATCGGCAGCAGCGAGGTAGACAGTTCCCCCTTTGGGTGGAGTGCCCGGTTCGGGGAGGAGGGCGGTTTGGCCAATAAGTTTGCGGCGTTCCAGAGCATATCCTTCGGAGAGCAGATCGCTGATCTTGACTTCCATGCTCCGGGGATCGGCAATATATTTGCGTCCGTCCACATAAGCCAGCTTAATGGCCTCGATCTGCTTATGATAGGTTTCGATGGAGTCCTTTGCCGAGAATTGGAAGCCCTTAAGGATGTTAAGAGCCATCAGGGCGACTAAGCCGTGGCCGTTAGGGGGGATTTCCCAGACATCATAGCCCCGGTAATGGAGATGGATGGGGTCCACCCAGAGGGGCTGATAGTCTTCCAGATCCCTTTTGCGCAGATAGCCGCCGT
Source organism: Desulfitobacterium hafniense DCB-2 (assembly GCF_000021925.1). NCBI lineage: Bacteria > Bacillati > Bacillota > Clostridia > Eubacteriales > Desulfitobacteriaceae > Desulfitobacterium > Desulfitobacterium hafniense. The sequence continues at coordinate 4,106,025 of NC_011830.1, read as the reverse complement.
ATTTTTGAGAGAAGGCATCGATCCGATCGGCTAAGTCTCCTTTATAAAAAGCTTGGGCCTTGCTTGCCGCGATTTGGGCTAAAGAGCGGGCATGATCAGGGGAACGCCAGATTTCGCCGATGAAAGGAGCGCGCCCTTGGGGAGCAAAGGTCTTAAACCAGGATTCATATTCCTCCCCCTTGAGCTCCTGGGCGTATTTCGTGTAGGCTATCTGCCAGTTCTGGCCCAGCACGGGAGAGACGGGATAGCCCTGTTCAGCATAATCGATGGCGGGTTTAAGGACTTCAGTCAGGGGCAGCCGGCCGAAGCGTTCCGATAAGGCTGCCCAGGCTGCAGGCGCACCCGGCACCGTCACGGGAATCCAGCCGTATTGGGGCATTTCTTGGTGTCCGGCTTTGATGAGGTCATGGCCGGAAAGGGAAGCAGGGGCTGTTCCGCTGGCATTCAGGCCATGAAGCCGGCCTTTAGTCCAGACGAGAGCAAAAGCATCGCCGCCCATGCCGTTGGATGTGGGTTCAACCACAGTTAAACAAGCGGCAGTAGCAATAGCCGCATCAATGGCATTTCCGCCTTTTTTGAGGATGTCCAAACCTGCTTGAGCGGCCAGGCCTTGGGAAGTCGCCACCATGCCCCGGCTGGCAAAGCTCAGGGAACGCTTGGAAGGATAAGGATGATATAAGGGATCGTAAAGCATAATAACCTCCAAATGTATAGTGATCGTTAATTATGAATGGCTTAAGTATATCATTAATTGTTTGAAAATCCTGGCTTTTTAATATCTCTGTGCTTCTTTAATATTTCTGTGAAATGGATTTACCCACGTTTGGTTGCTCTTCAGGTGGCTCTGCAGGGCTATGGATTCATATAAAAAAACTATAGTGCTTGGGTATCTGATTGTAATTTTCAATTGGACACCCCATTATTTGCCTGATTATAATGAAGATTGTAGCAGAGATAAGAAGGAGGAGAGGGTTAACTATGAGAAAATTACTGTCCCTGACAATGTGCCTGCTTTTATCAGTATCCGTGCTGGCAGGCTGTACTCAGGCAACACCTGCCAGCGGAGGTTCCGCAGCGCCGGCTGCCGATCGTGCAGAGGCCGACATCAGCTGGCAGTACAAGACCGCGGACGAGACCAAGGCTATGCTGGATGCTCAGGAGAGCGTCATCATTCTTGATAGCCGCCCGGATGACATGTATACTAAAGGTCATATTCCCGGTGCCTACCACGTGCCCAGCTATCCTATGGATACTCCGGAGCTTGAACAGGTATTGAAAGATGCGGTGCCCAATCTCCAGGGTGATGACCCCATCGTGATCGTATGCAAGAGCGGCAACAAAGGGGCAAAACGGGCCATATCTTTCCTGCAGGATCAGGGGGTTGCCCCCGAGCGCCTGTTCATCCTGGAAGGTGGCGGTGATGGTTGGAAAATTCCCGAATACACTACCACTGCCAACGACTCTACCATTCCTAATTAGGCCGCCTCTAGGGTGACCACATCATTCAGCGACCAGTACATGGACGATCCTCAGTATATAAAGACCGGACGGGCAGTGAAGATGTGCTCTTTGCAGATGCCCAAGGTAAGGATCGATACGGCTAAAGAAGGGCTGCCAGGGGGTTATTGCTTTCCCTGGCAGCCCTTAGCACATTGTGCCCGGTGGGTAGAAACGAGGTATGTCAATGAACGAACAAAGATGGTCGAAAAAATATCGGAAGTGGACTGTTTGGGCAGTCACTATTCTGGCGGTGATCATTTGCCTGATTGTACCTCCCCTTAGGAGCGGACTTGGGTCAGTCTTCACCCTGCTCTCCTCAATGGACGTCAGCCAGGTAGTGGAGTACATCCGCTCCTTCGGTCCCTGGGCCGTCGTTGTTTCCTTCTGCCTGATGCTCCTCCAGTCTGTGGCTGCCCCTCTTCCGGCCTTTCTGATTACCTTCGCCAACGCTATGATCTTCGGCTGGTGGCAGGGGGCCATCCTCTCCTGGTCCAGCGCCATGGCCGGAGCGGCCATCTGCTTTTGGCTTGCCCGCCTTCTGGGGCGGGACACCGTAGAGAAGCTGGCCTCTAAGACGGCACTGAGCAGCGTGGATGTATTTTTCAGGCAGTACGGAAAGCATACTATTCTTATCTGCCGCTTGCTCCCTTTCGTCTCTTTCGATTTGGTGAGCTATGCTGCGGGGCTGACAGGCATGAGCTTTGGGGGCTTTTTCCTGGCTACGGGCATCGGGCAGCTCCCGGCCACCCTTGTGTACTCCTATGTGGGGGGTATGCTCACCGGAGGGGCCAGGCTCTTCGTCACCGCCCTGCTGATCCTCTTCGCCCTTACAGTTTTGATTTACCTATTCAGGAAGATTTATCAGGAGCGGAAAAGGGAAGCCACGGATGAACAATAGAAAGCCTTGGCTCTTTTTGGGGTTAGCTGTACTGGTGTTAATCGGCAACCTTATCTTCGGTTGGTCGGATGATCTTGCCAACCAGGAGACTCTGCCCCTTATGCGCCGCGCTCTGGAGGATAACTTTGCCCTGGCCCTGCTGCTCTACGGGGTCCTTACCGTGGCCGGCTGTGTGCTGCTGGCTTTGCCGGGGGTGACCTTTGCTATTGTAGCCGGGGTGCTTTTCGGTCCTGTATGGGGAACCTTGGCCTGCTGGTTGGCCGTGACCCTGGGCGCCTGCCTGTCTTTTCTGGCCGGGCGCTACTTTCTCAAGGATACGCTGAAGCCCCAATTAGAGAAGAACAGCTATCTCAACCGCCTGCTCTTTGCGGGAGCGGGACAGAGAGATGTATTTTTGTTGGCGATCACCCGGCTGGTACCGCTTTTCCCCTATAATCTGCAAAATTTTGCTTACGGCATCACTGACATCAGATTCCTGCCCTATGCCTTGTACTCGGCCCTTTTTATGCTACCGGGCACTGCGGCCTATACCGTAGGGGCGGCAGGAGTGGCCAGCCCGGAGAGACGGGGTCCTTATCTCATAGTTGCAGGGGTCTTGCTGGCCGTTGTGTTGACATTATCCTTCATATTGAAGAAGGGGGTGAAGGAGTGAAGACGAGACAGCTCATCACTCTGTTGGAAAAAAGTCATTATCCTTTCCGCAATTACCCTAAAGTGTCCTGTGCGACCCTGCTCTTTCCAGGGTGCAGTTTCCCTTCCCAGTTCCCCAAGACCATGGACGCACTGGCGGAGTTGTGCCGGGAACATGGGGTGGGCGTAGCCTATGACTGCTGCGGCAAACCGGTGGCGGAGCTGAAGGGGGAGAGGCACACGGTGCGGATCGGGGAAAAGATGACTGAGCGGCTGGAGCGGCTGGGCGTGGGGGAGGTAGTCTGTCTGTGCCCCAACTGCCTGGAGTATCTCGGTGAAACACTGGCTTTCCCGGTGATCAGCATCTACGCCCTGCTTTCCCGCTGGGGTTACACCAGCCAGAGCCCACCCCCGTCCGGAGTAGTCTTTCGCCCCTGTCCGGATCGGGAGGCGGGGCGGCTTCTGGAAGAGATCGGTGAATTGGTATCTTTGGCGGGTCTGCGTACCATGGAGAGGGTTCCCTGCTGCGGATTGCGGGGGGACATCGCCGCCCATGGCCCGGCGGCGGCAGACAAGCTGTGTGCCCTGGTAAAGGAGGAAGGGGCAGGGGAGACCATTTATACCTACTGTGCTTCCTGCTCCGGGCAGTTCCAGCGTCAGGGCTGCGGCCAGGTGCGCCATCTTCTCTCCTCCCTGCTGGGAGTAGAGGAGGAGCCGGATGCCGCCCACGCCCTTTTCAACCGGGCGAGAAGAAAATTTGCAAAATAAAGGAGAAATGCACTATGGCGACTTACTATGAAGCAAAGGATCTGGAGAAATTCGCTACTATGGGAGAGTGTGCTTCCGAACTATGGGAGAAGTTCATGGGCTATTATGGCGCAGTCTTCGCCGAGGGGAATCTGACCGCCCGGGAAAAATCCCTGATCGCTCTGGCAGTGGCCACAGCTGTCCAGTGCCCTTACTGCATTGACTCCTATACTCAGGACTGCCTGTCCAAGGGGGTCACAGAGGAGCAGATGACCGAGGCTATCCATGTTGCCTGCGCTATCCGGGGCGGAGCCAGCCTGGTCCACGGGGTGCAGATGAAAAATATCGTGAAGAAGCTGGAGCTCTAAGCTATGGGTGATGCAAGACTGGAAAGGCTGGACGGCATCCCGGCTTTTGAGACAAAATTCGGGGATCAAGCCTTGATGGATACCGCCGAGCGGCTTTCGGTGCTGCAAATCAACGTGGGAAAGCGGTGTAATCTGGCCTGCAAGCATTGCCATGTGGAAGCCGGACCCAACCGGACTGAGGAGATGAGCCGGGAGGTGATGGAAGCCTGCTTGCGCCTTTTGGAGGAAAATCCCTTCGCCACGGTGGACATCACCGGCGGAGCCCCCGAACTCAACCCCCACTTCCGTTGGTTGGTGGGGGAGTGCGCCAAGGGGTGTGCTCATGTTATCGTGCGCACCAACCTGGTCATCCTGTTGGAAGAAGGGTATACCGATCTGCCGGAATTCTACCGGGATCACCGCGTCAACGTGGTTTGCTCCCTACCCCATTACACAGCCAAGAACACCGACCGTATGCGGGGAGAGCAGGTCTTCCGGCGGTCCATCGAAGCTATGAAGCGGCTGAACGAAGTGGGCTATGGACAAGAGCCGGAATTAGTTCTTGACTTGGTCTATAACCCGGGCGGGGCTTTTCTGCCCCCCTCCCAGACTGCTATGGAGGCTGAGTACAAGGAACATCTGCTGCGGGAGTACGGAGTGAGCTTCAGCCATCTGTTCACGATTACCAACAACCCCATCGGCCGTTTCGGGGCCTTTCTGGAGCGCTCCGGCAATCTGGAGGACTATATGTACAGGCTCTATGGAGCCTTTAATGCAAGCACTCTGGAAAGCATGATGTGCCGCTTCCAGGTGTCGGTGGGCTGGGACGGCAGGCTCTATAACTGCGACTTCAACCAGGCGGCGGATCTGCCTATGGCAGACGGCGCCACGATCTTCGACTGGACGGGCAAGCCCATGGCGAAGCAGAGAATCCGCTTTGGCAAACACTGCTATGCCTGTACGGCAGGACAAGGCTCCAGCTGCGGCGGGGCTACGGAGGGCGTATGATCTCCGTCATTATCCCGGTTTACAACGAGGAACAGACCCTGGCTACTTTTTTACCCTCCCTGGACAGCCTGGCGGGAGAGCATGAGGTGCTGTTTTCCGACGGGGGCAGCACTGACGGTACTTTGGAACTGCTGACAGGTCACCGGGTGATAACGGGGGCCAAAGGGCGGGCTGCTCAATGCAACCGGGCTGGGGCTGAGGCCCGGGGGGATGTGCTCTTCTTTCTTCACTGTGACAGCATCGTCCCTGCCGACGCCCTCTTCCACATCCGGGCTGCTGTGGACAGGGGAGCGAGGTGGGGCTGTCTCACCCTCCGCTTTGACAATACTGGTCTTCTCTATCGGCTGGGCGGGCACATGTCTAACCTGCGGGTGCGCTGGGGGCACATCGCCTTCGGAGATCAGGGGATTTTCGTGACCCGGGCCCTTTTTGAGCAAGTAGGAGGCTTTCCGGAGCTGCCGATTATGGAGGATTATGAATTTTCCCTGGGGCTGAAGCGCATGAAGGTATTTCCGGTGCAGGTGAAGAGCCGGATCATTACTTCATCCCGGCGCTTTCAGGCGGGTGGGATCTTCCGGGTGACCTGGTCTATGCAGCGGCTGCGGGCTATGTACCGCCGGGGGGTGGACATTGAGACCATCAGCCGGGAATATCGTGATGTGAGGAGAGGCAATGAGTAAAGGCGCGCTGATTTTGTTGACGAGGATTGCTGTGCCGGGCAGGGTGAAAACCAGGCTGATGCCTTTGTTGAGCGGAGCGGAATGCGCCGCCCTGCAGAAGGCCATGACTCTGGACACAGCCTATGCCCTTGCCACTTTGGAACGGGAACTCTTTATCTTTTACTCGGATGAGGGGCCGGTGGAGCTGCTGGATGAACTGCCGGAGAAGGCACGCCTGTACCCCCAGAAGGGGAGGGGTTTGGGGGCGCGGATGTATAATGCCCTGGATACGGTCCTGACTCTTGGCTACAAAGATTGCCTGCTGCTGGGTTCCGACCTGCCTCTCCTTGACCCTGGGGAGGTGGCAAAAGCAGGCCGCATCCTGGAGGAAAAGGACATTGTGTTTTGTCCCTCAACCGATGGCGGGTACTGGCTGGTAGGGATGCACACCCCTTTCCGCCCCGTTTTCCAGGGACAGCGGTACAGCACCGGCAGTGTGCTGGCCGACGCTCTGGCCTGCTGTGCTGCCCACGGCTTACGTCCAGGATTGGGGCCGGTCCGGCGGGACTTGGATACGCCGGAGGATCTGGCCTGGCTCCTGGCGGTGAAGGCCGCTAATCCGCAATTGAGAGGGCGGGTTATGGATTGGCTGCAAACATGGCAGGGCAGCCGAGGATAGCGAGCTTTTATGGTATGCTCTACAATGCGGATTTACCGCCTGCTTCATGAGGGCAGGGCGGCAGTAAAAGAAGGAAGAAAGCGTCCGCTTGAAGATACAATGCGGGATATCAAGCAGGAAATAAGCGATGGAAAATTATAAATGCCAAAGCCTTAGAGGACTGTAATGTCAGTCTCTCTAAGGCTTTGGCATTTAAGGGTGGTCTCAGGCGATAAAATAAAGCGTCTACAGAGCTCACTCTTTATTAAAGCTTCATTAAACCCAAAACAGAGTAAGGCAACGCGAAAATTATGACTGATAAATAATTTGCCCCGTCTTGAAAACATGTTGCACAAGGCCACTTTTGTCGTCCGTGGTATCCAATAAGTGCGGTTCAATGTCGTAGCTGATACCACGACGCAAACGCCACAGCAAAGACGATGCTTTCAGCCAATCACCGGAAAATCCGTTAAAGATGACAGCAACGTCAATATCACTTTCGTCATGTGCTTCACCTTTCGCATAAGATCCAAATAAGACAATAGCGGCAGGGCTGAATTCTTTTGTTACAGCGTCAGCATATTGTGTGACGGTATTTATAACTGTTCCTTTATCCAACATAAAAGCCCCTCCGTTCTCTTGATAAGGGTTTGACCTACCTCGCTATCAAGCGTTTGCGCTATACGCTCTTTATATTCCGGGTAACGCGCTTCAATGTTCAGCGGGTTTAATTCCTCAATAAAATCCTGTTGTTCGTCGCTCATTATGTCTATGAGTTTTGCCCTAATGGATAGTTTTGTCAAGTCGTGAGTTTTTGGCGGTAGTTCCCCATCGGCGCAGTCGCGGGCAATAATTGCTTTGAGTGCCTTTTCTATTGTTTGATGGCACATAAAGCCGACGTATAGATACCGCTTTGTTTCTAACATTGCCTTTGCAGTTTCAAAATCATAATCGGCTATGCTAAACCAGTACTCAACTTTGTTATCCATAAGCCTAGCCCCCCTTCTGGACACAAGTTTACAAATTTATTCCAACATAGGCTTTTATAAAAGTCAAGAGCCTATTTTTGGGGTTTAATGTTTTATCTTGCCCTATCGTGAGGAACGATCAAAAAAGCCTTAGAGGACTGTAATGTCAGTCTCTCTAAGGCTTTGGCGTTTAACGGTTAGCTTAGGATACTTCTTTGCCACTTCCGGCTACTTCATCCTTCTCTTCCCGGAGAACCAGGTTGAGGATAATCCCTGCCAAGGTGGCATAAGCGACACCATGGCTTTGGACGCCGATTCCTACGGCAAAGATGACAGAGGCGATAATCAGGTTTTTGTTCTTGGAGAAATCTACTCGCGCTTCAATCAAAGTGCGCAGACCGGTGACCCCAATCATACCGAAGAGATAGAGGGATACTCCACCCATAACCGCTGTGGGGATGGACATAATCAGAGCTTGCAGGGGATTGACGAAACTGAGGATAATGGCGATAAAAGCTGCTACCCAGATATTGAAGGTGCTGTAAACCCGAGTAACTGCCAGTACGCCGATGTTTTCACCGTAAGTGGTCACCGGAGGGCCTCCTAAGAAACTGGCGATTCCGGTGGCGAGACCATTGCCCAGCAAGACCCGGTTAAATCCTGGCTTCTCGATGGGGTCGGAATGGGTGATATTTCCCAGAACAATCATATGGCCTAAATCTTCAATAATGGTGACAAAGGCCAAAGGTGCGAACATCAGGATAGCAGCTTTATTAAAGACTGGTGCCTGCCAAGTGTCGGCGTTGATAGGGGAGACGATAATCTTGTCCCAAGAATCCACAGAAACAGAAGCCGTTACTGCGGTGAAATCCACCAGACCGGCGAAGGCGGCGACAATATAACCGATGACAATCCCGGCAAGAATGGGAATGATTTTTAAGAAGCCCTTGGCATAGATACTGAGGAAAGCGGTAACAGCCAAGGTGAAGATAGCGATATACCATTGCTCGGAAGCCATTCCGGCAGCGGTAGGTGTGAGGCTTAAGCCGATAATGGCCACGACAGGACCGGCTACGACCGGAGGAACAATTTTATGAATCCAGGAACTTCCGAAGTAACTCATGAGAGCGAAAAGAAGGACATAAATAATGCCGATGACCAGTGCGCCGCCCATAGCCGCGGCTAAATTGTTTTGATCCTTAACAAAATAAGTCAAGGAGGCAATGTAAGCAAAGGATGAGCCGAGATAAGCCGGGATTTGACTTTTAGTTAAGAGAAGAAAAACGATGGTGCCAATCCCTGAGGAGAGAAGAGCGACGGCGGGACTTAATCCGGTGAGAAAAGGAACCAGTACCGTGGCTCCGAACATAGCGAAAACATGCTGTAATCCCAGGGGTATCGTTTGGGCAAGAGAGAGTCTTTCATGAATCTGAACTTCTCTAATCATGGGTTGTCCTCCTTTTTTAGTAAAACAAAAAACCTCTTCCTTGCCCGCAAGCAAGAAAGAGGTGTCCATGCACATAGTTCATGGTACGCCATTTCCTTCTTAGTCTCACGGGACTAATTTAAAGGTCACGGGATAATTACCTTGCTTAGAGCATAGCATAAATAAAATTAGTTTGGCAAGAGTTTTCTTGAGGATGATGCTCTGGGAAGGAAGATTGAGTTATTATTTTTCCTGTTTTGTAAATTTGTAGTCATTAAAGGTGTAAAGTATCGAAACATCGAGAATATTAGATAATGACTAAGCAGGACTCTGTTGCTTCGCGGAGAATTAACTTTTAGTAACTAAGCTGATGTTTAAAGCGGGAGGTATAGTCTATGATTGTAACAACAACCCCTAATATCGACGGCCGTAAGATTCAGAACTACTATGGAATCGTTACAGGAGAAGCCATCATGGGTGCCAATGTGGTGCGGGATATCTTTGCCGGCATCACAGATATCATTGGCGGCCGCTCAGGGGCCTATGAAGAAAAACTTCAGGATGCCCGTCAAATAGCCCTTAAAGAAATGGAGCAAAATGCAGCCCGCATGGGAGCCAACGCCGTGGTCGGTGTGGATATCGACTATGAAGTGGTAGGGCAAAGCGGCAGCATGCTTATGGTGAGCGCCTCAGGAACAGCTGTTACCGTGGTGTGAGCGGCAAAGCTATAGATGAAAGGTTCGGGGATGTTGGAAAAGCCGGCATCCCTTTTTGGATCATGTTCATTAGGCAAGAATTTGGGTATTTGCCTTGCTTTGTGATAAAGTAAAAGTAGATTTAGATTCAAACGGAGTTTTAACTCCATCTGAAGCTAAGTCGCCCTTATCCTCTGTGAGGACAGAATTAAGCTTTAAGAGAGAAATTAAAGGAGGCGATGAAAGTGCATTATGCAGAAGTTCTTGTTGATGTGGCCAATCGTCGCCTTGATCAGGTGTTTCACTACCAAATTCCTGAAGGGCTATCCTTAAAAAGAGGGATGCGCGTCCTTGTCCCTTTGCAATATCGTCAAGTTCAAGGCGTGGTGGTCCGGATCACGGAGCAGCTGCCCCAGGAGATAGCGCACTCGGCTCTAAAACCCATTTTGGGGATTGTTGACACTATGTATGTCGTTCCTGAAGATCTTGTGGATTTAGCTCTGTGGCTGGCGGAGACGACCATTTGCTCCATCGCCCAGAGTCTTCATACCGTTTGGCCCCTGCTCAAGGGTAAGGTGGAAGAGTATGTCATTCCTATGGCTTCCCAGGAGGATGAGGATGTTAAGGCCTTAAAAATCCTGGATTCAGAGACCTATCAGGCTTTGGCGGTTATCTTTCGGTCGCGGAATAAGACATTGCCCCTGAGCACCTATCTTAAGCGTTCAGGGCTGTCCAAGACTCAGGTAGAGCACTTAGCCAAACAAGGCTGGCTCAAACTGGAATCCCGCTTTACCTCCGGTGTTCCCCGCAAGGTCCAGGCTGCGCTTACTCCCGAAGAGAGGGTTGGCGATGACCTGGGAGATAGGGAATCGATGACCGGTATGATGCATGAAGCCGATATTGAACTTAATGTTCACCAGGGACCGGATTACCTGCGGACACTCACTCCTGAACAAGGGAAAGTATGTGAAAAAGTTACTCAGGCCCTGGATAAACAAAGTTATGAAACCCTGCTCTTGCATGGGGTTACCGGCAGCGGCAAGACGGAAGTCTACCAAAGACTGATTGGGGAAGTGCTGGTTAAAGGTGGTTCAGCCATTTTATTGGTTCCTGAGATTTCGCTGACGTCTCAGATCGCCCGCTATTTTCAAGACCAATTCGGCGAGCAGTTGATTGTACTTCACTCGGGATTGCAAGTGGGGGAAAAGGCCAAGGCCTGGCAGGATATTCTCCAGGGGAAAATCAGGATTGTCGTCGGGGCCCGTTCGGCGGTTTTTGCCCCGCTGCCTGATTTACGCTTGATCATCTTGGATGAAGAGCATGAGAGCGCCTATCACCAAGAGGAAAATCCCAAATACCATGCCCGCAATGTAGCCCGTAAACGGATGGAACAGCTCCGGGGAGTAGTGCTTTTGGGAAGCGCTACCCCTTCGCTGGAAGCCTATGCCGCGGCTCAGACCGGCAAGGTTCCTTTGCTTACCATGGAAGAACGGGTCAACCGCCGCCCGCTGCCCCCTGTGGAAGTGGTGGATATGCGGGAGGAATTGATTAAAGGGAATCGCAGTATGTTTTCCCTCTCCCTGCAAGACAAGCTGAAAAGGACCCTGGAGCGGGGAGAACAGTCCATGCTGTTCTTAAACCGCCGCGGCTACTCCACCTTTGTGGTCTGCCGGGAATGCGGTTATGTGATTCGCTGTCATGACTGTGATATTGCTCTGACTTACCATACTCAAGGCCACACCATGCGTTGCCATTATTGCAATCATGAAGAGGTTCCTCCCCGCACCTGTCCGGAATGCGGCAGCCGCTATATTCGCTTTTTTGGGCAAGGGACTCAGCGGGTGGAAGATGAAATCAAAGGACTTTACCCGGCGGCACGAATCCTCCGCCTGGATTTTGATACCACCCGCTCTAAAGATGCCTATGAGGACATCCTGGGCAAATTCCGCCGCCAGGAGGCAGATATCCTCGTGGGCACCCAGATGATGGCCAAGGGACTGGATTTTCCTAATGTCACTTTAGTAGGAGTTGTGGCAGCCGATCAGATGCTGAATATGCCGGATTTCCGCGCCAGGGAGAGAACCTTCCAGCTTCTGACCCAAGTGGCCGGCCGGGCCGGCCGCAGTCAAAAACCCGGGCAGGTTGTGATTCAGACTTATACACCGGAAGACAGGGCGATTATTCAAGCCTCTCAGCACAATTTTAAGGGCTTCTTTTGGGAAGAGATTGGCTATCGGAAAGCCAGAAATTATCCTCCCTTCACCCATGTCATCCGGGTGACCCTTATTCATGAAAAGGAAGAGAAAGTGATCAAAGGAGCCCATAGCCTGGTCAATTCTTTAAGGCAGGGAATAGTATCCGATCAAAATGGGCATACTTCTTTAGATATTCTCGGCCCTGCTCCGGCTGTGATTCCCCGCCTCAAAAATCATTTCCGCTGGCAGGTCTCGGTTAAAGGAAAACTTATGGATACACTACGTGAATTCTTGCATCAAGGTGTCCGGCGTTTTGCACGTGATCCCATTAGTTCGGGAATTCAACTCAATATCGAAGTAGATCCCTTAAGCATGTAAGACATTACCGAGTATTGAACTAACCCGCCCCAAGTCCAGGGTGGATTCGGCAGGCCTTCAGTGGGTGTTGGATCTCCTTCTGAATGGGGTCTCGTTCAATATTGGAGATATGTAGTATAATAAATAATAAAATAAGAAGAAATGAGTAGGAAGGGGAAACCGTGACATGGCGATTTATCAGATTGTAGAAATTGGTTCCGAAGTACTGCGGGAGAAAGCTGTTCCCGTCAAAGAGATAACACCTAATATTGCAAAGCTTTTAGATAATATGTTGGATACACTCTATGATGCCAATGGAGTAGGCTTGGCCGCTCCCCAGGTGGGAGTCTCCAAACGCGTCGTCGTTATCGACGTAGGAGAAGGCCCCTTGGAGCTAATCAACCCTGTCATCATCGCCAAAGAGGGCGAAGATCTGGATGATGAAGGATGCTTAAGCATCCCCGGCATAACCGGTCAGGTAGCCCGGGCAGCCAAAGTCAAAGTAGAAGCCCTCAACCGCCAGGGGGAGCTCCAGGTCATCGAAGGAGAAGGACTGCTTTCCCGCTGCCTCCAGCATGAAATCGACCACCTGGAAGGGATCTTGTTCGTTGATAAAGCGAAGAAGACTTCTCGGAGGTAGCACCTGTTGGCTGTATTGGTAGAAGGGGAACCGATGCTTGGGTCGTGTGTAGCTTTACGCACAACGGTCTCTCCATAGCTCCGGGGCTGGTTCACTCGCTTCCTTAACAGCTACGCCAAACCCCGCTGTTTTCTGCATGTGAACCGTGGCTGCGCTATGTTAAGAAAGCGACCTTCACCCGACCACCCCTCCGCTAAATCCGTTCCCTTTTGTGCGCAAAGCTACACTTGAAGGTCCTCTTTTCAGATCTTCTCTTGAGTATAAGCAGCACTTAAGGGTCCTGAGTGAAGTAATCCCTATCCTACAACGCCCCGCTTGCTTGAACCCAAGAAACAGCCCAAGGATTTTGATTTACACGAGGGAAGCGAATTTAAGCGAGCGGAAACAAAACTTCGCGAAAAGCATGCAGCGGAGTCAGGTTGGAAACAGGACGTTTCCAACCGCCCATTGAGCAGGAGCGATTTGGGCGGGGACCCGATGGAGCGGAGGGCTTGAGCGTTAGTTTTGTCCGCGCAGCTTATGGAGCGAACGACGTAAAGCAAAATCCTGGAGATATAACCTTCAATATAAGGAGTAATCACTATGCGACTCGTTTTCATGGGAACGCCGGACTTCGCCGTTCCAACTCTCCAAGCCCTGGCGGCTCACGGTCACGATGTGGCGGGAGTGTTTACCCAGCCGGACCGCCCTTCCGGCCGGGGCAAGAACCTGAAGCCCAGTCCGGTTAAGACAGCCGCTCAGGAGCTGGGGCTGCCCGTTTATCAGCCCCCCAAAGTCAAAAGCCCCGAGAGCCTGGAAATCTTAAAGGAACTGGCCCCGGAGGTCATCATCGTGGTGGCCTATGGACAACTATTATCCAAAGAAATCTTAGGATTGCCCCCTTACGGCTGCATCAATGTCCATGCTTCCCTTTTGCCGGATTGGCGCGGCGCCGCTCCCATTCATTGGTCCATCCTGAAGGGAGATCAAAGGACCGGCGTGACCACCATGCAGATGGATGAAGGGCTGGATACGGGAGATATGCTTCTGAAAACCGAACTCCCGATTGGGGAGGATACCACCACCGGGGAGCTTCATGATGCTCTGGCCCAAGCTGGCGCTCAGCTTTTAATCGCTACTTTGGAGCAGCTTCACAAGGGGAAATTGCCCAGGACACCCCAAAAGGGGCCGGTGCGTTATGCCTCTTTGCTGACCCGGGAGCATGAGAAGATCGACTGGGCACGCAGCGCCCAAGACATTCATAATCAGATCCGCGGCCTGAATCCCTGGCCCGGTTCCTATATTCTGTTCAGAGAAGAAACGGTCAAAGTGTGGAAATCAAGCATCTCTGCGCAAGCAAGAGGAGATGGAGCAGAACCGGGCCTGCCTGCCCTTAAAGATTTTAAGCCAGGTGAAATCATCGCTTGGGATCAGCAGGGCTTGTTGGTTCAGACCGGAGAAGGGTTGATCCGGATTGTTGAGGTACAGCCTGCAGGTAAGAAGCCCATGCCGGCCCGGGACTTTTTCTTAGGTCGTCGTGGACAGGCGGGAGAGAGCTTTGGGTGAAAACTGGACAGGGAAGGACAAAAGGATGAGTAAAGCATGGATAAAATAACCTCAAGAGCCTTGGCTGTGCAGATTCTCCGGCGCATCGAGGAAGAAAAAGCCTATGCCAATCTGGTAATGCAAAAAGCTCTGCACGATTTAAGCGATCCCCGGGAGCGCCAATTGGCCACCCTTCTGGTCAATGGGACGTTAAAACACCGTCTGACTCTGGATTATGCTTTAAGGCGCCATCTGCGCAAACCTTTATCCCAACTGCCCCATGAGGTGCGTTGGATTCTCAGAATCAGCGCCTTGCAGATTCTCTACCTTTCCAGGATTCCCGCAGCTGTGGCCATCAACGAAGGGGTGGAGTTGACCAAAAAGCAGCAGGGAAAATACACTTCCTTAGTGAACAGTGTCTTAAGGAGAGTTTTGGAAACCGGTTGGGACATGCTTTGGCCCAGCAAAGAGAAGGAACCCGTCCGCTTTCTTTCCCTGCGCTATTCTCACCCGGAGTGGATGGTGAAGCGCTGGTTGAAACGCTATGGCATGGCGGATACGGAAGCTTTATGCCAAGCCAATAACGAGCCCGCTCCTGTGTGGATCCGTACCAATACCCTGAAGATTTCCCGGGCAGACTTGCAGGCAAGGCTGGAGGGGGAAGGAGTAAAGGTGACGATTGGGGAACGGGTTCCGGAGAGTTTGGTGATCGAAGACTTCGGATCTCTGGATAAACTGCCCAGTTTTCAGGAAGGACACTTCACCGTTCAGGATGAAAGCTCCCAATTGATTGCTCATGTCTTAAATCCTCAAGCCGGGCAAAAGGTGTTGGACGCCTGCGGCGCCCCGGGAGGGAAAACCACTCACCTGGCGCAAAGGATGGAGAATCAGGGAGAAATCCTTGCTTTTGATATCCACCCCCATAAGGTGAAGCTTATCGAAGATCTGGCCGCCCGTTTAGGGATTACCATCATCCGCGCCCAGGCCGGAGATGCCCGGGAGCTGGCGGGAGTAAAGGATGCTTCCTGTCATAAAGTGTTGGTTGATGCCCCCTGTTCGGGGTTGGGGGTCCTGCGTCGCCGGGCGGATATGCGCTGGCATAAGGAAGAGGATGAAATAAAAACTTTACCGGCCTTGCAATTGGCCATCCTGGAGCGGGCGGCTCAATGCGTTGCGGCCGGCGGCGAGCTGGTTTATTCGACCTGTACGATTGAACCTGAGGAGAATTTCGAAGTGGTGAAGGCTTTTCGTGCCAATCATCCGGAATTCATCACCGTTGATTTCAGCGGGGAACTTCCTTATTCTTTGGCATCAGAACAAGACAGGAAACAAGCCGCCAAGGGATTTCTGCAGATTTTGCCCCATAAACAGGGTATGGATGGCTTTTTCCTGGCGAAATTTCGCCGGGTGGAAGTTTAGGTGGAAAGATTTGGGTGAATACTATGAAGAGAATGGATTGCCGGGATCTGAATCAAAGTGAGTTAACCCAGCATTGTGCTGAGCTGGGACTGCCGAAATTCCGGGGCCGCCAAGTATTCCAGTGGGTCCAGCAGAAAGCTGTTCAAAACTGGGAAGAGCTCAGGAACATCGGAGCAGGGGATCGGCAAAAGCTGCAGGAGGGCCTCTTCTTGCAGCCTCTAAGAAAAGTCAGGGAACAGATTGCTCAGGATGGCACCCGTAAATTTCTCTTCCGTTGTGCTGACGGTGAAACCCTGGAATGTGTGCTGATGGATTATGATCGCCGCAAGAACAGGGATCGTCATACGGTTTGTGTGTCCACTCAGATCGGTTGTGCCGTGGGCTGTGCCTTCTGTGCCACCGGCCTGGGGGGATGGCGGAGAAATTTAAGCCCCGGGGAGATCCTGGGTCAGGTTCTGGACATCACGTACCTCATGCGCCAGGAAGATCCGGATTTTCAGGTCACGAATATTGTCTTTATGGGCATGGGTGAGCCTTTATTGAATTATGAGGCGGTTCTCAAAGCCATCGAACTGCTCAATGATCCAGAAGGTCAGGGGATTGGGATGAGGAGAATGACCATCTCCACCAGCGGAGTAGCCCCGAAAATCCGGCAATTGGCTAAGGATAATCCTCAGGTAGGCTTGGCTGTTTCTTTACATAGTGCCCATAATACGACCCGGGATCAGCTTATTCCTATGAATCGCAAGTATCCCTTAGAGGAACTTATGGAAGCCTGCGGAGACTATACTACGCTGACGAACCGCCGTATTACCTTTGAGATCGCTTTGATTTCCGGTCAGGCAACCCTGGAAGCTGCTCAAGCAGTAGGGCATCTTTTAAAGGGACAATTAGCCCATGTGAATCTCATTCCGGTCAACCCTGTAGCGGGAACAGGAATGGCCCGGCCCACGGCCAAGGAGGTTCAGCAATTTGCCCAGAGTTTAGAGAGTATGGGCATCCCTGTTTCTGTTCGTGAAGAGAAAGGAACAGATATCGACGCAGCCTGCGGTCAATTAAGACGGCAATTGGAGTGTGAGCAGAAATGAACCTATTGGCCCGTTTTGAAGAAGTAGCGGAAAGTCTATTTACGGGTATGTTTAAAAAGAATAACAATTCTCGGCTGCAACCTGTGGAATTGGCTAAAGAACTGGTTCGCATCATGCAGAAAAACAAGCAGGTGAGCATTTCCCAGGTTTATGTGCCCAATGTTTACCGGGTTTTTCTCCACTCCAGTGATTGGAGTCCTTTTGCTAATTTTGGGGATGCCTTTTTAATTGAGCTTTCCAAATATCTGCATGCCGAGGGCAAGAAAAGCGGCTTTACTTTCTTGAGCAAACCTTCCATCGAACTTCACTCCGATGACACGGTCAAGCCTCATGAAATGTTCATCGAAGTGGATTTTGATGATTCCATCGAGGTCCTTTGGGACGACGATGACGAGTACGAAGAAGAGGCCCAGGAAGCGGTTGAATCTGTGGACTGGCGGGATCAGACCAATATCTTTCAAGGGGAACTTCCTTACAATCTCCGAAATTCCTATGAACAGAGCAGGAAAATTCGTTATGCTCTCGAAATAATTCAAGGACCGGATTCTGGAAAAACTTTCCCTTTGGAGGAAGAGACGATTCATATCGGGCGCCATGGTCAGTGTGAAATTGTCCTGCAGGATCCCGAGGTATCCCGGCGGCATCTCAAGCTCAGCAGCGACGGGGAAGACTGGGTGATTGACGACTTAGGCAGCACCAACGGAACCTGGCTCAATGGACAGAGGATTGCCAAGCAGAAAATAGGCTTGGGGGACCGGGTGGAAATAGGGCAGACGATCTTTATCCTGCGTCACCATTGAACGGGATGCTGGAGGGGTTAAGAAGGTCAGTAAAGTGCGGAGGTTTCTATGCAAGGAATTTTAGTACTGGGAAGGATACTTTTCATTGGACTAATTTATCTTTTTCTTTTTCGGATACTCACAGCCTTATTGGCTGATTTGCAGGTTAAGGGGCTGATCCGCAAGGGGGAAAAGGAATTTGGGCGCTTTGAAGTGCTCTCCGGAGGAGAGCTGTTGCCTAAAGGCCGGGTCTTTCGCATTGACCAAAAAGGCCTGAAAATAGGCCGCGGGAAAAATAACGATGTGGTTTTAGCCGATCACTTCGCTTCCATGGATCATGTCCTGGTACGGCATCATAAAGGGGTAACGACCCTGGAGGACTTAGGAAGCACCAATGGAACCTGGGTTAACGGAGAGCGGATCTCCTCCCCGGTTCAACTGGTTGCCGGAGATTATGTGAAAATTGGAAGTATTACTTTCCAATATTCGAGGTGGCAAAATGAGAGTTCTAAGCTTTAGTGAAACAGGCTGCGTACGCAAAAATAATGAGGATGCCTTCCTTGCTCTGCCGGAGTACGGTGTGTATGCAGTAGCCGACGGTATGGGCGGGCATCTGGCAGGGGAAGTAGCGGCACGGACAGCCCTGGACGAATTGATCAAGGGTGCTCCCCATCTGGGGGCCCAAGAGAATGAGGACCTGGAGAACCAGGTCAGGGAGATTTTGGTGCGGGCCAACCGGGAAGTGTATATGAGCTCGACCCGCAACCCTGCCACGGAAGGAATGGGTACGACCTTGACCGTTCTGGTCTTCAGAGAGACTAAGGTTGTCCTCGCCCATGTGGGGGATAGCAGAGCCTATGTATGGCGCAATGAGCAACTGATTCAGCTGACTCGTGATCATTCTTTAGTCGGTGAGCTGGTGCGTCTGGGACAGATCTCTTCGGAAGAGGCGGATAGCCATCCCAAGCGTCATATGTTGGTAAGAGCTGTGGGAGCCGGATGGGATGTGGAGGTGGACTCTCAGTTCCTGGAGTTGCAGACGGGGGATATCTTTTTCCTCTGTACGGATGGGGTATCCAATGTGATCAGCGATCGGGAGTTAGAGGAGGAGTTCTTGCAGAAAGGTTCATGGGAAGAGCACCTGGAGCGCCTTCATCAACTGATCATAGAACGAGGTGCACCCGATAATTTTACAGCTTTATGCTGTATTACGGAGTGACAAAATGAAAAGGGTCTGGATATTACGTCTATTAATCTTAAGTATTCTCTGGGTCGGACTGGGCGTCTTAGCCTTAGACGGCAAAGCCAACGAGCAAATCCTTTGGCAGGCGGGGGTTTTTTCGCTGCTGCTCTTAATCGGCGCAGCCCTGGAAAAACTTGTGGCCTATCAGGGGGATCCCTTTCTGTTGCCCACAGTGCAGATGATTCTGGTGATTGGACTGGTCTTTATCACCCGCATCCGCCCGGCTTCGGCCTTAAAGCAATTCTGGTGGGCTTGTCTGGGGCTGTTTATCTTTTATTGTGTCCTTTATGCTCTGCGGGATTATCGGGCCTTGGGCCGCTTCCGTTATCTTTCCGGTTTAGGTGCCGTGGTTCTGTTGCTGATCACCCTGCTTTTTGGGGTGACCCAAGGAGGAGCAACCAGTTGGCTGCATATCGGTGGTATGGGCTTTGAATCCGAGGAATTGGTTAAGGTGGCTATGCTCATCTTCTTAGCTTCTTACCTGAGTGAGCATGAAGAGGTTCTGCGTGTAGGGACGGTACAGATCGGCCGGCTTTCCTTGCCGGACTGGCGCACCCTGGGACCCTTTCTGGTCATGGGAGGATTTTCGCTGCTCCTGTTGGCTGCTCAGAAGAGCTTAGGTACAGCCCTGGTGTTCTATTCTCTGTATGTTTTGGTGCTCTATGTGGTGACGGAGCGGGTGCTTTATCTCGGTGTTGCCCTGCCTGTCTTCTTAAGTACGGGAACCTTAGGCTATTTTCTTTTCAGCCATGTTCAAGTCCGTGTTGCCACCTGGCTCAACCCCTGGGGGGATCCCAGCGGTGGCGGCTATCAAATTGCTCAATCCCTCTTTGCCATTGGCGGGGGCAAGATCCTGGGAACAGGTCTGGGCAATGGCATCGGCGCCTCTCAGGTACCTGCCGCCAGCACGGATTTTATCTTTTCCATCATTGCCGAAGAGCTTGGTTTTGCCGGGGCTATGGCCCTGCTGATGCTCTTTTTGGTGGTGGTTTTGCGGGCCTTCCACATCAGTATTCAAGCGGCAGACCGCTTTGGTCAGATTTTAGCAGCAGGTATCGGAATCCTGGTAGGGACGGAAGCCATCATCATCCTGGCCGGAGTCACCAAGCTCCTGCCCTTAACGGGAATCCCTCTGCCCTGGGTTAGTTATGGCGGAAGCTCCTTGCTTATTCACTTTTTACTGTTGGGAATTCTAGCTAATATTTCTCATGCGGAAGCTGCAGGTCCTTTGCATATCAAGAATAAAGGAAGGGAGTATGCCGCATGAAAAAAGGTTTAAGAAATGTAGCCATAGGCTTCTCCTTAAGCATCATTGGCCTGAGCTTTGGTCTTGTCTATTGGCAGGTGGCCCGTTCTGCGGAATTGATGGACAATCCCGCCAATCGCCGGCTTATTCTCATGGAGCAGCGGGTGGTTAGAGGAGGAATTTTCGACAGAAATGGCGAAGTATTGGCACAAACCGAAGTAAAAGAAGACGAGAAAACTCGAATTTACCCTAAAGGTGAAGCTTTAGAGCCCCTGATCGGGTATGCAACCCTGCTGCGCGGTTCTTCCGGGCTGGAGGCTCATCTTGGCGATTGGCTTTTGGGGATCAAAGATGCCACGGCTGAACAGACCCTGGAGCAGGTGTTCCAACTTCCCCGCCAGGGCAATGATGTGGTGCTTACCCTGGATTATGGTCTGCAGAAGGTGGCCTATGAAGGCTTAAAAGGAAAGATCGGTTCGGCGGTAGCCATCGACCCCCGCAATGGGGAAGTGCTGGCCTTAGTCAGTCAGCCCAGCTTTGATGGCAATACTGTGGATGAAGATTGGGAGAACATCAGCAAGAAGCCGGGGAGCCCTTTTCTGAATCATGCTTTTGCTCTCTATACCCCGGGCTCTACATTAAAGGTGATGACCTCGGCGGCCCTCCTGCGGGCCGGGTTGGATACAAGTGATCTCTATCATTGCACAGGTACGGCGATCATTAATGGACAAGTGATCCGTGAACAAAATGACAAGGCCCATGGCTGGGTGAATTATAATCTGGCTTTGGCTGAGTCCTGCAATACTTATTTTGCAACCTACGGTGTGCAAGCGGGCGATAAGGTTTTTCTGGAAGCAGCTAAATCTTTCGGATTTGGCCAGGAGATACCTTTTGAATTGCCGGTGAAGCGCAGTACCCTGACCAACGAAGAGGCAGTGCCCAGCCGCATGGATGATAACCTGCTGGCAGCCAGTGCTTTTGGGCAGGGGGAAGTTTTGGTTTCACCTTTCCATATGGCCTTGATCACAGCAGGAATTGCCAATCAAGGTGTGATTATGAAGCCCCACATTGTGGATCAGGTGATGGATGAGAATCAGAATGTACTTTACAGAAAAAAACCTGAACCGTGGTTAACCCCTCTGTCCTCCCAGGAAGCGGAAAGGATTAAGAGCGCCATGGTCACGGCAGTTAATGAGGGGACAGCGGCTCCCGGTGGCATTGCCGGGTTCCAGGTAGCCGCCAAAACAGGTTCGGCTGAACCGGGAGGAAATGTCAGGACCCATGCTTGGTATATTGCTTTTGCTCCGGCGGATAATCCTCAAATCGCTGTAGCAGTCCTGGTCGAGAATGGGGGTACCGGGGGAGGGGCTTCGGCGCCCATTGCCCGCGCCATCATTGAGACCGCATTAAGGCAGAAAGCAGGTGATAACTCGTGAGCAAGATATTGAGTAATCGCTATGAAATAATTGAAAAGATCGGGTCCGGCGGTATGGCCATTGTCTACAAAGCCAAGGATCTTTTATTGAACCGGATCGTCGCCATTAAAATTCTCCACGAGCAGTTTACCGCAGACGAGGAATTCGTCCGCCGTTTCCGCAGGGAGGCCCAGTCGGCAGCCAGTCTGTCCCACGCCAATATCGTCTCCATCTACGATGTGGGCAAGGACGGTGAGACGGAGTACATTGTCATGGAGCATATCGAGGGACAGAACCTGAAGGATATCATCCGCAATTATGCCCCCTTATCCACGGAACAGACCCTGGAGCTGGGCATCCAGATTGCGGAGGCCATCCGCCATGCCCATGAGCATCATATTATTCACCGGGATATTAAACCTCATAATATTCTGGTTACCGAAGACGGGCGGATCAAGGTCACTGATTTCGGCATCGCCCGGGCTGTTTCAGCAGCCACCATGACCCATACGGGAGATATCGTGGGTTCGGTTCATTACCTCTCTCCGGAACAGGCCCGGGGAATCCAGACCAACGAACAATCCGATCTCTATTCTTTAGGGATTATTCTCTATGAACTCTTGACAGGGAAGGTGCCCTACGACGGCGAGACCCCGATCTCCATTGCTCTTAAGCATTTGCAGGAATTAGCCGTCCCTCCCAGCAAGCTGAACGCCAGGGTCAGTCCTGCTTTGGAGAATCTGGTGATGAGATCCATTGCCAAATCTCCGGATCAGCGCTATGCTACGGCCAAAGATCTCTTGCAGGATCTGCGCAAAGTTCAGGCCGGCTTGCCTGTGGACAAGACGGTGGATGAGGACCAGGACTTAGAAAGCACCCGGGTCCACAGCTCGCTAAGGGCCGGAGTGAACTCAGCTTTAGCTTCCGAGGAAAAGGAAGCAGGCCGGAAAAAGGCTAAGGTCCCACTATTTCGTAAACGCTGGCCTTGGGTGGCTTTGCTGGCCTTGGTACTGATCATGGGGGGAGGCTGGGTTGCTTTATCCCAATGGTTTAATGTAGGAACCACGACGGTTCCTCCCTTGGTGGGAAAAACAATTCAGGAAGCCGGTTATTTTGCTGAACAAAAAGGTTTATCCTTAGACCCGAACACTCAGGAAGAATACAATAATGACATGGAGAAGGGGAAGATTACCCGAACCGACCCTGAAGAGGGTGCCGTTGTGAAAAAAGAACGGGGCATCAAGGTCTGGGTGAGCTTAGGTCCCGAACAAGCAAGAATTCCTAACCTTAAGACCGGAGATATCACTCAGGAAGCGGCCATTAATTTTTTAGAGAGCCAGGGTTTCAAAAGAGATAACATTGTTGCCCAGGAGGATCAAAACTCTTCTCTGCCCAAAGGCATTGTGGTGGAGCAGGATCCCGCCCCGGGTTCAGACTGGCCCAAAAATGGGAAGATCACCTTAACGGTCAGCGCCGGGAAAGTCGATGAACCGAAGCCCATGCCCAATGTCATTTCCAGATCACCGGCTGATGCTAAAGCAATTCTGGAGCAGCAGTATGAGTTAAAAGTGATCGTGGACAGTGAAAATTCCACCGAATATCCGTCGGATGTGGTGATGGCAACCGATCCTAAACCAGGTGATATGGTTAAAAAAGGAGATACGGTCAGGATCATCATTTCCCGGGGGCCGGGGCCTATAGCCTTTAATCCGGTTATTTTAGGCCATGTGGCCAAGCTGGATAAAATTGCGCAATGAAAGGCAGGACTCTTTGAGAAAGGGTAAAAGGAACGCATGATTTCTGGAATATTACTCAAGGGATACAGTGGATTTTATTATGTATTCGCGGAAGGCCGGGTATGGGAATGTTCCCTGCGCGGTCGCTTTCGCATTCGCAATCAGGGATTTCTGCCGGGAGACCGGGTAAAGATTTTACCGGGAACAGGGGATAAAGGGACGATTGAAGAAGTGGAGACCCGCCATAACTCCTTGGTCAGGCCGACCATAGCCAATGTGGATCAGGCCTTTCTGGTCTTTGCCTGTGTATCCCCTGCACCGGATCTGAACCTGCTTGATCGGCTTATCGTTCAAGTGACAGCTGCTCAGATTAAGCCCATTCTCGTTTTAAATAAAATCGACTTGGGCAGCAGGGGCGAAAGCACCGCCGAGAACACCTTTCCGGCCGATGGGCTGGATTTTTACCGGCAGCTGGGCTGCGAATTAGTTAAGGTATCGACAAAGACAGGGGAAGGGCTGGCTGAATTGCAGGAGCATATCAACGGGAAGGTAAGCGTTCTGGCCGGTCCCTCCGGTGTCGGCAAGTCCAGCCTTGTCAATGCCTTATCCCCCGGTCTGGAGTTAAAGACAGGGGATGTCAGCCGCAAGCTGAAGCGAGGCCGCCATACCACCCGCCATGTGGAGCTGATGGTTTGCGGGGAAGGGCTGCTGGCGGATACCCCGGGGTTCTCCTCCCTCTATCTTCCCGCCATGAAGAGGGAAGAGCTGACAGATTATTTCTGGGAATTTCAGGACGTAGGAGAATGCCGCTTTGCCGACTGCCAGCATCATAAAGAGCCGGATTGCGCGGTAAAAGCTGCGGTGGCATCAGGGAGAATTCAGCCATCCCGTTATGAGCACTATTGTCAGTTTTTAGAGGAAGTTATTGCAGCCGAGAGGAGATATTAGAATGATAAAAATTGCGCCCTCCATTTTATCGGCAGACTTTGCCCATTTGGGAGATCAGGTTGCCTTAGTGGAAAAAGCAGGGGCTGAAGTCTTACATATTGATGTGATGGATGGGCATTTTGTACCCAACATTACCATTGGCCCCCTGGTGGTTAAAGCGCTGCGGCCTTATTCCCAGATGCGCTTTGATGTCCATTTAATGATTGAACATCCGGAACGCTTTATTGAGGAATTCGCGAAAGCCGGGGCGGATCATATTACAGTGCATCTGGAAGCCACGCCCCATATCCATCGTGCCATCCAGCAGATTAAGGGGTTAGGTCTTACCGCAGGAGTTTCCATTAATCCGGCCACCCCTTTGGACGGAATCAAGTACATCCTCGATGAATTGGATATGGTTTTGATTATGAGCGTTAATCCGGGCTTTGGGGGGCAGAAATTTATCCCCGCGGTTCTTCCTAAGATTGAAGTTCTTCACCGGCATCTCGATCAGATGCAATCCTCTTGTGAGATTGAGGTGGACGGAGGAATCAATCTGGACACGGCTCCTGCCGTAGTCAAAGCCGGTGCCAATATCCTGGTGGCCGGAGCGGCGGTATTTGCCTGCGCTGACCCGGCCCGGGCAGTCCAAGAGCTCCGGGAAGCGGCCCAAGGCTATAAGGGTGATCCAAAGTGAGGATTGCCGTAGTAGCCAATGGCGAATGGGATCAGGAATGGGGTAAAAGAGAGCTGGCCGCTTATGACCGGCTGATCGCAGTGGACGGTGGGGGCAATCATATCGTCCGGGCAGGATTCGTTCCGGACGCTTTGCTCGGCGATCTGGACTCCGCGGAGCCTGAGACCCTGGAAATCTGCCGCCAGAAGGGAACCGTTATAGTTTGCTATCCCGCCGAAAAGGATGAGACCGACCTGGAGCTGGCCCTGGAATATGCTGTCAAGCTTATGGAGCAGGAAGAGGGGACGGTGAAAGCGGAGAAGGCAGGAGTCCAAGGCTGGGAGAGCCAGGATGTTTTCTTATTAGGAGCAATGGGCGGGCGCATCGATCACTTATTGGGGAACCTTTTTCTTTTGCAGGGCTTCTTAAAAAGGGGTGTTCGGATTCGCATGAAAGGGCCTGATCAGGAGCTTTGGCTCTTGGAGGGGCTGGGGAAGTTAACAGGGAAAAAAGGGCAAAAACTATCGGTAATACCCATAACGGCAAAAGCTGTTGTACGCACTGAGGGTCTCTATTATCCTCTTTATGATGAGATTTTGTATCGGGATTCTCCCCGAGGGATAAGCAATGTTTTTTTGGGGGAAGATGCAATAGTAGACGTTTCGGAAGGAACGGCCCTGATTGTGGTTTTGAGCCCTGACAATAGAAGATAATTTGTACATAACCCAATTGAATTGAATGAGGTTGAATAAGAAGATGAACAATAAATATGCTGATGAACTATGGCTGGGTACCCTGAGCAATGGTGAGATTCGCTGGGTTGCCCTAGGCATGACCAATACCGTGGAAGAGGCGGCCAACCGTCATCACACCACACCTGTGGCCACCGCAGCCTTAGGACGGCTTATGGGGGCATCCCTGCTTCTGGCCAGCTCTATGAAAGCAGAGGAGGCCATTACCTTACGGCTGCTTGGAGACGGTCCCTTGGGAGGAGTGGTTGCCGTAGGTAACGCTCAGGGAGAGGTGCGGGGTTATGTCCATGAGCCCCAAGTGGAGCTTCCTTTAAATCCTCAGGGAAAGCTGGATGTATCCGGTGCCGTAGGAGCCGGAGAGTTTGTCGTAAGCCGCAGCCTGAGCAATGGCGAAAGCTATACCGGAATGGTTCCCATGGTCAGTGGGGAAATCGCCGACGATTTGGTCCATTATCTGCTGAATTCCGAACAGGTACGTTCCGCTGCCCTGCTAGGTGTAATGGTGGGTAAAGATTCTCACGTGGCCGGAGCGGCCGGGATGCTGTTCCAATTACTGCCTGATGCCTCTGAAGAGAGTATTCAGGCACTGGAAGCCCAGTTGGCCCGGATTCAAGGCATCAGCCAAATCGCCGCAGATAGTTCCACCATGGCAGAATTGGTTGCGCAGCTCATAGGAGATCTGGATTATCGTGTTCTGGAAAAAAGACCGGTGCAGTACAAATGCACCTGCTCCAAAGAGCGGGTCAGCGAGACCTTGATCAGTATCGGCAAAGAGGGCTTTGAAGATCTGATCAAGGATCAACAGGCTGAATTGGTGTGCCATTTCTGCAATGAGCGTTACCATTTTAACGAAGAGGAACTGCGTGAGCTTTACGAGCAGTCGAAATGAATCAAAGGGACAGGTCCCGTTTTTCATATATGCGATGGCGGTGGGTGGGGGAAACGTGCTGTCCGGGTCGTGTAGCTTCACGCCCAACGCGTACTCCATAGCTCCGGGGCTGGTTCACTCGCTTTCTTAACAGCTGCGCCAAACCTCTGGGTAATACCTGATGTGAACCGTGGCTCCGCTACGTTAAGAAAGCCTCGTTCACCTGACCGCCCCTCGCTAAATCCGTCCGCTTTTGTGCGTAAAGCTACACTTATGGGTCTTTTGGATCTTTTTGGCCCTGTTTTGGGCTTAGTGCAAGCCGTACTTGGGTTCTTTGGGTCGCTCTAAGGAGCTTTTCCGGGATTTACTCCCAGGCGAATGGGCAAATGGCCGACCATGCCGCTTAAGCGGCGTCGGTAGAGACGGAAAAAGCTACCCGTCGTGTTATTTACGCTACAAAGCCCCGCATGCACGAACGTACAGACCAGAAAAGCACCCCAAGGATTTTGCTTTACGCTAGGGAGCGAATTTAAGCGAGCGGAAACAAAACT
Organism: Desulfitobacterium hafniense DCB-2; assembly: GCF_000021925.1. Taxonomy (NCBI): domain Bacteria; kingdom Bacillati; phylum Bacillota; class Clostridia; order Eubacteriales; family Desulfitobacteriaceae; genus Desulfitobacterium; species Desulfitobacterium hafniense. The sequence goes on along the minus strand of NC_011830.1, from coordinate 4,079,073 downwards.
TCGCGAAAAGCCCGCAGCGGAGAAAGGTTGGAAACAGGACGTTTCCAACCGCCCATTGAGCAGGAGCGATTTGGGCGGGCACCTTTCGGAGCGAAGGGCTTGAGCGTTAGTTTTGTCCGCGCAGCTTATGGAGCGACCGGTGTAAAGCAAAATCCTGGAGACCCAGCTTTCGGCTCTTTTCCAGGAGCAAGCCAAAAGAAAAAAGCCCGGGTTTCCCCAGGCTCTAAAAAACTAAAACTGGCACCGTCATAACGATACCAGCCAAGTTACACTCTATGTGATGGAATTAAGACATTATACTGCACGTTGAACTTTACCGGAACGTAAGCATCTGGTGCAAACACTGATCCGGGTCGGAGTGCCGTTGACGATGGCGTGAACCCTTTGCAGGTTAGGTTTCCAAGTCCGCTTTGTCCGGATATGGGAGTGGCTGACCTGAATACCTGAAGCAACCCCTTTTCCGCAAATAGCACATACATTAGCCATGCTCTTACCTCCTTTACACCGGAAATGATACCTATGTATTCTATCAAATGTTTACTGGGTTGGCAAGGTTTTTCCGGGCCTTTTCCGTGAAAGATGGGTAAATCTTTTTTGCCGGCTTTATTTTCTCCAGTAAAATCCATAATTTGTACAAGTTGCATACAATTAAACCTCACACATAAGATTAATTGTAGATTAGGATAATTTTCTTTGAACATTTCATGAATACTTGGTAAAATAGTGACGATATGGACACATGCCGATAAAGGGAGGTCCTTGTATATGGGTAAAGAGATTAATAATAATTTGGGGAAAATCGATATCTCCGAAGAGGTTATTGCGACGATAGCAGGTGCTGCCGCAGTTGAATGTTATGGTCTTGTCGGGATGGCTTCCCGAAAATCCTCGGATAAGTTCTCCGAACTCTTGGGCCGCGAAAATTTAGCCCGTGGGGTTGTTGTATCCATCGATGATAATCAGGTGGTTATTGATCTGTATATTATTGTCGGTTATGGAGTTAAGATTTCTGAAGTAGCAGCCAATGTCATAGAACGGGTTCGCTATACCACTGAAAATCTAACCGGTCTCAAGGTAGCGCAGGTCAATGTCAATGTCCAGGGTGTCCGTGTCTTGGATTGAACGAAGCCAACTTTTCAGTGGGGGACCACTGAAGGTTAGTCGAGTCCATACTGGACTTAACCGCCCTTGGGCACCCGCCGGCTATACTTAGGGCGGGTTAGTTCAGTGATAGATCGAGGTTCTGAAGAGTAGGGGGATTATTTTGAATGGAGATACAGGCAATATGATTACAGGACAACAGTGGAAACAAATGATGCGCTCCGGTGCGAGAGCCTTGGAACGCAAGAAGCATGATGTGGATGCATTGAATGTTTTCCCCGTACCTGATGGCGATACCGGAACGAATATGAATTTTACAATTCAATCGGCTGTAAGGGATGCCGATAAAACTTCGGGAGCGACCGTGGCTGAAGTCGCCGCCGCCGTCTCTATGGGTTCTCTGATGGGAGCCCGTGGGAACTCCGGGGTTATTTTATCGCAGCTTTTACGGGGGATTGCCAAGGGTCTGGAAGGGCATAAGGAAGCCGGCGGCCAGCAAATCGCCCAGGCCTTGCAGATGGGCGTGGACACTGCCTATAAAGCCGTCATGAGGCCTGTGGAGGGAACTATTCTCACGGTGGCCCGGGAAGTGGCCAAAGGGGCACAAAGCAGTGCCAAGCAGGGCTCGGATCCTGTGAAGGTTCTGAAAGATGCCTATGGACGCGGACAGCTTACCCTGGAAAAAACACCGGATATGCTTCCCACCTTGAAGCAGGCCGGGGTGGTCGACGCCGGAGGACAAGGATTCCTCATTATACTGAGCGGTTGGATTGCAGCTCTGGAAGGCCAGGAGATTGAAGAAGAAAACGTTCTCCCTGTGTCGCAAGTTGAACCGCAAACAGTGCGGGGAATTACTGCGGTGGAGGATCTGGAATTTCCTTATTGTACGGAATTCTTAGTTAAAGGCCAGAACCTTCAGGTTGAAAAAATCCGTGAAGATTTAGCGGATCGCGGAGACTCACTCTTGGTTGTGGGCACAGAAGAAGTGGTAAAAATTCATGTTCATGTGAAGAATCCGGGAAAAATTCTGGATTATGCTATCCAATGGGGAACCCTTCATGAGGTAGCGATTCATAATATGTTAGCTCAAAATGAAGCCATGGCCCATGCTCAAAAGATGGAAGACATTCCGGAGGAAAACCGGTCAAAAGCCGGTCAAGAGCAAGAACCGGGTTCGGGGGAAGAGAAAGAGCACGGTATCGTGGCTGTAGCCATGGGTGAAGGTATAGCCGAGGTCTTTAAAAGTTTAGGCGTGGATGAAGTCATTTTTGGCGGCCAGACTATGAACCCCAGCACAGAGAACTTAGTGGAAGCCGTTCGCAAGGTTGCTGCTAAAAATGTTTATATCTTGCCCAACAATGGCAATATCGTCATGGCGGCCCGCCAGGTTAAAGATATCGTGACGGATCGCAATGTATTTATTATTCCTACTAAATCTATCCCTCAGGGTATTTCTGCCCTGGTCAATTACAATCCTTATGGCGATGCCGAGGAGAATGCCAGAACGATGGAAGAAGGGCTGTCCCTGATCAAATCGGGAGAAGTTACTTATGCCGTCCGGGATTCTCAGTTTGGTGATTTAGAGATCAAAGAAGGGGACATTCTGGGTTTAATTGAGGATGTTATCCAAGTCACGGGCAGAGAACGCCTTCAGGTTGCTCAGGAGACCTTGGGCAAAATGAACTGGAAAGAACATGATTTGCTCACCGTTTTCTACGGAGAAGATGTTTCCGAAGAACAAGCGCAAGAGCTCAGAGCATGGATTGAAGCAGAAGCCCCCCATATCGAACTGGAGCTTTATCCCGGCAATCAACCCCTGTATTATTATATTTTCGGGGTAGAATAATAGGCAATGAACGATACCCTCCGGAGCCATCCGGAGGGGTTTTTACAATCAATAGATGAGACCATGAGTAGGAGAGAATGTTATGGGACGGAGTACCGTTTTTGATTTAATCGGCCCGGTTATGGTCGGCCCTTCCAGTTCACACACCGCAGGGGCCGTACGGCTGGGGGCTATGGCCCGAAAGATATGCGGCGGGCAGATCGTTGAGGCTGTGTTAACCCTTCATGGCTCCTTTGCCGAGACGGGCAAAGGCCACGGGACGAATCTTGCTTTAGCGGCAGGATTATTAGGAATGCATACCGATGACGAGAGGATTCCTCAAGCCCTGGCGATGGCCGAAGAGCAGGGAATCGCCATAAAATTTAGAAGCGGGGACTTGGGGGATGTCCATCCCAATACCGTCAAGATCAAGTTGAAAGCCAAGGAAGGGCAAGAGGTGGAAGTAGTGGGTTCTTCCATCGGCGGGGGCCGCATCATCATTGGCGGCATTGATCAATTTAAGGTAGAGATCATGGGAGATTACCATACTTTAGTGGTTCTGCAGAATGATCTGCCCGGTGTGGTGGCCCAAGTCAGCTCTCTGATCGCCGCCACCCAGATCAATATCGCTCAGATGAGGGTTTCCAGGGAGAAAAAAGGAGCCCATGCGCTGATGATTATCGAGACGGATCAAGCCATCGATCCGGCCGCCTTAGCTTTGATCAAAAAGCTCCCGGCAGTGAATCAGGCTATGGCCATAGAACCCTTGGATTGAAAACTAATAATTACCGAAAGGTGTATAAGGAGGGAAGTTCATGCGTTCCACCATGGATTATCTGGCCCTGGCTGAAGAAAAAGGAAAAAGGTTTGGCGAAATCGTCTTGAAGGAGCAGGCTGAAGAAGCAGAGAAAAGCCAGGATGAGTTAAGAACAAGAATGGCCGCCAATCTTCAGGTGATGAGGGAAGCTGTTCAAAGCGGGCTGAGGGGAGAAAGGAAATCCTTATCAGGGTTGGTGGGCGGAGAAGCCCTCAAAGTAGAAACTTTGCGCCGTTCCGGGAAGAGCTTGATCGGGGAGCGGGTCAGCGGAGCGATTGCCAGAGCTTTGGCCGTGGTAGAAGTCAACGCCAGTATGGGTAAAATCGTGGCAGCTCCTACGGCTGGGTCCTGTGGGGTCCTGCCGGCGGTATTGCTGACTGCTGAGGAGGCCCTTGGCTCTTCTGAGGAAGACATGATGACCGCCCTCTTTTGTGCTGCGGGAATCGGCATGATCATAGCCGATCGGGCCAATGTCTCGGGAGCGGAGGGAGGGTGCCAGGCTGAGATCGGCTCTGCTGCGGGAATGGCCGCGGCAGCAGCGGCGGAATTGGCAGGTGGGAGTCCCCAAGCTTGTATCCATGCTGCAGCCATAGCGATGAAATCCTTCTTGGGGTTGGTTTGTGACCCTGTAGCCGGTCTTGTGGAAGTTCCCTGTGTCAAACGCAATGCCACCGCAGCCACTGTGGCTCTTGCGGCGGCGGAGATGGCTTTATCCGGGATAGAAAGTGCGATTCCTTTAGACGAAGTCATTGATGCCATGAACGAAATCGGCAAAAGTATGCCCTGCTCGCTTCGGGAAACGGCTCAGGGAGGATTAGCCATTACCCCAACCGGGCAGAGAATTCAGGCGGAATTCTTATGATCGGCAACCAAGGAAAAATAGTATTGAATCATCTCCAACGAGCTATTGCTGCGGAAGAAAAGCAAGGCTGCTGCAACACAGGCGTCATCGGCGGGTTTCATCTCTTTTTAAAAGGAATTCTCAGCCGCCTGGAGCAATTGGAGAAGAATGAAGACTTTAAGGTACTGAAGGATATTACCGGCCATTACAAAGACTGGAGCCCTCTACAGCGCCGCCAGGCTCTGGCCCATCTCCGTCGTTTTATCGAAGAGCATCAGGAGCTGGAAGCACATCAGGAAGCGGGGAGCCAAGGTCAGGCTTCTGTCCAGCCAGAAAACCGGTCCTTGCCGGAAAAAGAACCTCCTCAGCCATCGGATACCCTTCCTGTCTCCGAAAAATCCGACCCCGACAAAAAAGAAAGAACCGCCAAGCCTTCCCCGTCCCGCTCCCTGCAGTTCCTTAAAGGGGTGGGACCGGAACGGGCGAAGCTTCTGGCTCAGATCGGTTTACATACAGTCAAGGATCTCTTCTTCTATTTTCCCCGTCGTTATGAAGACAGAAGTCTGCAATCCATTGGCGAACTTAAAGATGGAGAATTAGCCTCTGTGGCCGGAAAAGTAGTGGCCGGGCAAATAGCCAGAGGGAAGCTGAAGGTGGTTAAGCTCAGCATCGAGCAGGATGGCCGCTTAGTCTACGCAGTCTGGTTTAACCAAACCTATATCCTCAAGCAATACCCTGTAGGAACCTCCGTCATTGTGACGGGAAAGGTCAGGTGGCAGCAGCGGGTGCCGGAAATCCAGGCCACCGATATTCAAAAGGCAGGAGCAGCACAGCCGGCAGCCATCCTGCCGGTCTACTCGGAAACAGCCCGTCTTTCCTCCAAAGTGATACGAACCATTGTGCAGGGAGTTTTGGGTCAGGCTCCCGAGCTGTTTCCCGAGTTTCTGCCTCCTGAGGAAGGAAAGGGATGGGTTCCTCGTGCCCAGGCTTATCAAGAGATTCATTTTCCCCGGACCTTCCACAGTTTGGGTCAAGCCCGTGAACGCTTGGTCTTTGAAGAAGTGCTCTTTCTGCAATTGTCTGTTGCCCGTTTAAGATCCGGAGTACAAAGGGAAAACAGCCCTCAGCTTAAGAGCGGGGAGAGCCTGGTTCAGCGGTTTTTAGCGAGCCTGCCTTTTGAACTGACTCAGGCCCAAAAGCGGGTGATTCAGGAAATCTTCCGGGATATGGCCAATACTCAAGGTATGGCCCGTCTGGTCCAGGGGGATGTGGGCTCAGGCAAGACCGCAGTGGCTATGGCCGCTTTGCTGATGGCTGTGGGCTCAGGCTATCAGGGGGCCATGATGGCTCCCACCGAGATCTTGGCTTTGCAGCATTACCAATCCTTGGCGGCCGCTTTTAAGCCCCTGGGGCTGCATGTCGTTTGCCTTTTGGGCAGCCAGACCAAAAGCGAAAGGGATAAGATTCTTACCGAGATCGCTTACGGAAAAGCCCATGTCATCGTCGGAACCCATGCTTTAATCCAAGAAAGTGTGCAGTTTCACTCCCTGGGATTAGCCATCACTGATGAGCAGCATCGTTTTGGGGTCAAACAAAGAACCTCTCTCCAGACCAAAGGGGAAAACCCCCATGTCCTGGTTCTTACCGCCACTCCTATCCCCCGGACACTGGCTCTGACTCTTTATGGCGATCTCCAGCTTTCCGCTTTGGATGAAATGCCTCAGGGCCGCAAGCCCATCATGACGCGAAAGCTGACGGAACGGGGCCGGCCCAGCCTGGAAAAATTCATGGAAGAGCAGATGGAAAAAGGCCGGCAAATCTATGTGGTCTGCCCGCTGGTGGAAGAATCGGAAAATGTGGATCTGATCTCAGCCACGGAGCGTTTTCAATCCCTGCTGGAGCGGTTTCCTAACCGTCGGGTAAGCCTTCTCCACGGCCGCATGAAAGGGGTTCAAAAAGAAGAGATCATGACCGCCTTCCAGAAAGGGGAAGTGGATATCCTGGTCTCTACCACGGTGGTGGAGGTAGGAGTCAATGTCCCCAATGCCACCGTGATGGTTATCGAGGGAGCGGAACGTTTTGGCCTGGCCCAGTTGCACCAGCTCAGGGGCAGAGTAGGCAGGGGTAGTGAGCAGTCCTATTGTTTCCTCTTGTCCGATGCCAAAAACAGCCGCCGCCTGGAAGTCCTTTGTGAGACTCAGGATGGTTTTAAGATTGCTGAGGAAGACTTAAAGATCCGAGGAGCCGGGGAATTGCTGGGGACCAGACAGCATGGGGTGATGGAATTGCGTCTGGCCGACTTATCCCGGGATGGCCGTCTCGTGGAGCAAGCCTATCAATTGGCTCAAAAAGTTCTCACCCATCCTGACCGTTATCCCGGAGTATGGCAAGAATGTGATCAGTTTTTTTCTTTAGAAAACATTGGCCTTCATTAAATTCCAACTTCACCAGCTATTGTCGGGAATGTTTATGACCGTCTTAGACGATAATAAAAGTGAAGTGGAGTAAAAGAATGAAAGGCAGCGATGCAGGTCTGCCGTAAAAAATTAGGGAAAGAAAGAGGAGGGCTTACGCATGGCAGATACCAAACAAACGAACCAACCTGTACTCAGTGCTGCTTTAGAGCAATTCAAGTATGAAGTGGCTCAGGAAATCGGCATCGCAAATCGTAAGCACAAGAAGTTCCCGAATACCTAATCTGTGGATTCAGCCAAAAGAGAGCGAGGTCATCGCTCTCTTCTTGTTGTATAAAAGAAAACCACCTGCTATGCAGGTGGTTCCAAGAAGCTTTAGCTATGAGTAGAAAAAGCTACCCCCCTTTGATAGAATAGTGCAGGTTTCGCCAACCGCACTAGACAAAGAGGAGGTAGATATCCCAATGGATACAGAAAGTTTAGCACATACTCGATGGAACTGTAAATATCATATTGTATTTGCCCCAAAGTATCGAAGACAAATCATCTATGGAAAAATCAAAAAGGATATAGGAAAGATAATAAGAACGTTGTGCGATTATAAGAAAGTAGAAATCATTGAAGCCAATGCGTGTGCAGATCACATCCATATGCTAGTGTCGATCCCTCCAAAATTAAGTGTATCGGCATTTATGGGATATCTGAAGGGGAAGAGCTCACTGATGATCTTCGATCGACATGCCAATTTAAAGTATAAGTATGGTAACCGGCATTTCTGGTGCAGAGGCTACTACGTTGATACAGTAGGGAGGAATAAAAAAGCGATAGAACAGTATATCCGAAAGCAGTTGCAGGAAGACATTGCAGCCGATCAACTAAGTATCAAGGAATTTATAGATCCATTTACAGGAGAGACGGTAGAGAAGAAAAAAAATAGCCCCCCAACCCCTTTAGGGGTAGCACGGGACAGAGTGCGGTTGGCGGAACTTTCAGTGAGCCTTAAGGCTCAGCCTGTACCCTGCCCTTATAGGGCTAGAGCAAACCACCCGCTGAGCGGGTGGTCATGATTATTGCATATACATCTGATACTCTTCCACACTGATCCCGGGATGGAGACTCATGCCCAGGGCTCCGGCGATAATGCGGGCGGTGGTCTCAATCAGGGAATCAATTTCTTTAGGTGTGACCATGAGATTGTTGTGATAAGGATATAAAGCCTTATTAAGAATCTGCTCAAAGACTTTGGGACTGAATTCCTTGTATAGGCGGTAAAGGGAGGGACTGCTCTTTAATTCATCCAAAAGGGATTCCAGGCAATTATTGGCGATAATGGCGGCATTCATGACCGTAGGAAGACCGATGGCAATGACCCGGCAGCCTAAAGTCTCTTCGTTGATTCCCGTGCGGTGGTTTCCTACACCGGCTCCCGGTGAAATTCCTGTATCGGAGATTTGAATGCTGGTCCCGATCCGTTCCAGGGAACCGGCTGCTAAAGCGTCGATGGCGATCACCAGATCGGGCTTGACATGTTCCACGATGCCGCGAATGATTTCCGCCGTTTCGATGCCGGTGATGCCGAGAACTCCGGGAGCTATCGCGCTGACTTTGCGCAGTTTGCCTTGGAGCTCCGCGGGTGTATAATTAAATAAGTGACGCGTGACAAGGCTTTTGTCAATGACCTGAGGCCCCAAAGCATCGGGGGTGGCATTCCAATTGCCTAACCCAACCAAAAGGATGCTGGCGTCTTCAGGCAAGTTCATCAGCTTGGAAAGCTTGTCAGAAAGAGTTTTGGTAATCTCCTGGTGGATTAAGTAATTGTTATCATGAACTTCCGGGACATCGATGGTGATATAAGTACCTTGGGGCCGTCCCATTTCCTGAACCCCTTGTTCATTCAAAATTTTAATCGTGGTTACTGTGGCATGTTCAAAGTCTTCTTCTTCCATGCTGACGCCAGGGACCTCGGTGTCTGCATCTCCCCTCAATAATTCATGGGCTTCAACGGCCAGATCGATAGTTACATTAAAATTGCGGAATAGATCTGCTTTTTTCAAAATATAACCCTCCTTATGCTAACTGCCAAAAAAATCTTCTCCATTTTGATAGTGAAAAAAAATCACTGGCCCTCGCGACCAGTGACCAGAGAGGAGAAAACGAAAGGAAGAACTGGATGGGGGAAGGTCTCGGAGATTGAAAATCTCGACGACCAGTTTTAGTATTTACAGCAAAAATGCTTTTATTCAATATTTTTTAGGGAAGAATTTAGAAGATTGTGTTATACTTATGCTGAAATTAATTATATAAAGTGATAGTTTCTGGATAACCCCACTCAAAGGTCGTGAAATGATATGCGGATTATTGCCGGAGATTACCGCGGGCAGCGTCTGAAAGCTGTTCCCGGGATGAACACCCGGCCCACAGCGGACAAGATTAAAGGTGCCATTTTCAATGTGCTGCAGGAAAAAACCCCGGGTGCCCGGGTTTTGGATTTGTTTGCCGGTACGGGAAATTTAGCTCTGGAAGCTTTGTCACGGGGGGCGAAAGAAGCGGTACTTATTGAAAAAAGCCGGACGGCGCAGCAGATTATTCGTGAGAATATTGACCATATGGGAATAGAACAGGCCCGACTCATAGGGATGGATGCCTTTGCTTATCTTGAACAGCATAGAGAAGAGCGCTTTGATTTGATTTTTATTGACCCGCCCTACCATCAGGGTTTGGTGGAGAAATCCTTGAAGCTGCTGGCGGCTCCTTGCCGGCTTACTGACTCAGGCGTGATTATCGCCGAAACGGCCAAGGATGAAAACCTGGAGAGTTACGATCCCTTTGAAATTAAAAAAACCGGGGAATATGGAGATACAAAGATCTGGTATTTGCAAAGAACGGAATGAACAGATTGGAGAGGATAGCCTTGGAAAATGATGTTATGGCTTTGCTTGATGAATTAGAAGAAATCGTGGATCGGGGAACCAAGATTCCGATGACCGGAAAAGTATTAGTGGATGATCATGTGGTTTTTGATTTGCTTGACCGGATAAGAGCAGCTCTCCCTGAGGAGCTTCAGAATGCCAAATGGGTCTTGTCGGAAAGACAAAAGATTATGGACGAGGCCCATACGGAAGCGGAACGGTTGCTGGAGCGTGGAAAAACTTATATAGAGAAAATGGCCGAAGAGAGCGAAATTGTCAAACAAGCTCAAGGCTATGCAGAGGATATTGCCCGTCAGGCCCAGGCTTATGCTAAAGAGGTTAAACTGGGTGCTATCCAGTATACCGATGAAATGCTCCTTCAAGTAGAGCAGAATGTGGCCGAGACCTTGCAGGCTGTCCGTCGCAACCGGGAGGAACTGCGGAGTCTGGCTAAACGGGATCAGAGGGAAAAGCCCGGCGATAAAGGAAACCCGGCGCAGGGAGAGTCTTGATTCCCGCTGGTTCCGGTGGAACTATCTCACTTGTTTCTGAAGCCTGATTAACTTATTTTTCATCTCAACTGCTTAGACCCGAAAGATGGCCCCAGATTTTGCTTCAGGAGTGAATGCCCAAAGCAAAATCATGGAGAGCCTTTCGGGCCTTTTTCAGAATAGAGTATGTGCATTTTGTTACAAGTATGGTATGATGGAAATAAGAACCTATTTCGATGAATAAAAGACTCGGACTCCCAGACTGAGCAGCAGGAAACACAGCATTATCCCGCAGAAGATCCAGGAGCTCATCTGCCAGGTCTCCATGAACCCAAAGGGACCGGGGGCGAGGTGCAGGTCAAAGACAGGAATCTTAATCAGGGTTAAGAAGAGCTGGCTTAAAAGGAAAGCAAAGATGGAGTGCAGGATCCTGCCGATGACAAAGGGCAGGAAGCGTAAATTCGCAGAGCCGGTAAAACTGGCGACCTGAGCAAAGGCGGATAGCCCTCCCCATCCCAAAACCCCGGCAAGCAGCCCGATCGTAAGATTAAGGCTGGAAAAAGAGTCGATGATCGAACGGCAGCCTAAGGTTGCTTCCAAGGTGCCGTTCACCAACGCCGAGACTTCCTGGCCGCTGACCAAGCCGCCGGACAGCCCGTGAATCAGAGTGCCGATGCCACCGGTGATGTGATAGGTTTCCAGCATATTCACCAGCACAGAGAAAAAGACAATAAAGCCTCCCACCACCAGGATGGTGTTAACGCTTTGCCGTACAGCATCCCCGAACATTTGGCCAAAAGGCCGCGGGTCCTGACCCTGAGCTTTTCTCAGCGCTTGAACAGCCCGGCCGAGGGAGGTGGGAGCAGGGGAGGAGGATGTTCCCCGACCCCCATAAAAGCGAAAAAGTATCCCCACTAAGATGTTGCCTAAGTAAACGGAGCCTACCAGGACGATGCCTAATTCCGGCTTGAGGAGCATGCTGGAGGCCACGGCTCCAAACATGAAGCCGGGGCTGGGATTGCAGGTAAAGGTCAGGAGCCGCTCCCCTTCTATTTGAGAGAGAGCATTTTCCTGGCAAAGCCGTGTGGTAAGGATCGCGCCAATGGGAATTCCTGAGGTAAGGCTCATGGCTACCACAAAGGAAGCCTGGCCGGGTAAACGGAATACCGGACGCATTAAAGGTTCCATCAGCACACCTAGGAAATGAACAAAGCCGGAGGCAAGAAGAAGCTCAGAAAGAATAAAGAACGGCAGCAGGGCAGGAACCACATAATTCCACCACAAAGACAGACCGTCGGCTGCCGAACGTACCACCTCCTGGGGATAATAGAACATTCCTATGGCCAAAAGAAAAAAGGGGATAACACGAAGAATAGAAGCCATATCTCACCCGCCCTTCCACATAAATATATATGGAGAAAGGGGGCTCCTTAGAAGGATTTTTGATCACAGGGGGTTGTGATGATGGAGAGAGGCTTGGTTTTGGGAGCAGGGGGAGCACGGGGGCTGGCCCACCTGGGTTTCTTGCAGGTGTTGGAAGAGGAATCCATCAAGGTGGATTGTATCGTGGGGTGCAGTATTGGTGCCGTATTTGGTGCCCTTTGGGCAGCGGGGATGGATCTCTACCGCTTGGAGCGGCTTATTACCTACCAGGGATTTAGCAAGAGGCTTTGGGATCTTGCCGTCTCCCGGGATGGCCTGGTCAAAGGGGAAAAAGTCCTTGAGGCCATGCGCCTTTTGACGAGGGATCTGACCTTCGCCGAATTGAAGATTCCCTTAGCCGTTGTCGCCACCGATCTGGAAACAGGGGAAAGAGTTGTATTCCGGGAAGGCAGTGTGGCTCATGCCGTGCGGGCCAGCATCTCCATTCCCGGCATCTTCAAACCATACCGCTATCAAGGCCGGCTTTTTGTGGATGGAGCTGTCAAAAACCGTCTGCCCATCCAAGTGGCTAAGGATATTGGAGCGGAGAAAGTATTGGCAGTGGATGTGAAAAAGGGGCTTTCCACAAAGCTTAATACGGCCATGGATGTCATGCTGCAGGCTCTGGAGATCCTGGAAGAAGAGGTTTTTTGCACCCAGAAAGAAAAGGCTGATGTATTGATTCAGCCTGAAGTCGGTCATATAGGAGTCCTGCAATTTGATTTGGCGGAGGAGGCCATCGCCTTAGGAAGAACTGCAGCAAAGTCACAAATTTCTGAAATTGTTCGTAATTTCTATTGACTCTTGAAATGCAAACAAATTATGTTAAACTTATTAAGGTGTTTTATCGTGTGAGACAGAAAGAGAGATTCACACGAAATTTTGTGTTATTTTTTAAAAGTATCAAAGAAAAAGTCGCTTTTGGGGCAAAATGAAGCAGAAGAACCTTTGCTTAAAAGAGACAAAGACAGAAAGAAAATGGGTGGAAAAGAAAAATAGGGGGTAATCAATAGTGAAGATTCTTGTGATTAACTGTGGAAGTTCCTCGCTGAAATATCAATTATTGGATATGGACACACAAACACCGATAGCCAAGGGTCTAGTGGAGCGGATCGGACTTCCGGGCGCCGTGCTGACACACCGCCCGGCTGATGGTGAAAAAGAAATTATTACGGCGGAAATTCCTAATCATACGGTAGCTATCCAATTGGTTCTGGATGCCCTAGTGAATCCTGAATATGGCGTAGTGAAAAGCCTTGAGGAAATCGGGTCGGTGGGTCACCGTGTGGTTCATGGCGGCGAGAAATTTGCCAGTTCCGTATTGATCACGGATGAAGTCATGCAAGCCATCGAAGAATGCATCGAATTAGCGCCTCTTCACAACCCCCCCAATATTGCCGGAATTGAGGCTTGTCAAAAATTAATGCCGGGAGTGCCTCAAGTAGCTGTTTTCGATACTGCCTTTCACCAAACCATGCCCCCCCATGCCTACCTTTATGGATTGCCCTATGAATTTTATGAGAAATACAAAATCCGTAAATATGGTTTTCATGGGACTTCGCATAAATATGTGAGTCAACGGGCCGCTAAGCTGCTCAATCGTCCTGCTGAAGGATTGAAGCTGATCAGTTGTCATTTAGGCAATGGCTCCTCGATTACGGCGATTAAAGATGGCAAATCCATTGAAACCTCCATGGGCTTTACCCCTTTGGAAGGATTAATGATGGGAACCCGCTCCGGGGATTTGGATCCGGCCATTGTCTCCTTCATTCAACAAAAAGAAAACCTGTCTTCCGATGAAGTCAATGATTTTCTCAATAAAAAATGCGGAGTGCTGGGGCTTTCCGGAGTGAGCAGTGACTTCAGGGATATCGAACAAGCCCGTGATCAAGGAAACTATCGCGCCGCTTTGGCTCTGGATGTCTTTTCTCATGATGTGAAAAAATATATCGGCTCCTATGCAGCCGTCTTAAACGGTGCCGATGCCATTATCTTTACGGCCGGTTTAGGGGAAAACTCTGCGGAGATGCGGGAAGCGGTTGTTGATGGCCTGCAATACCTCGGTGCCAAACTGGATCTGGAAAAGAATAAGGTCCGCGGTAAGGAAGCTGATATTTCAGCTCCTGAGGCAACCTGCCGGGTCCTCGTCATTCCTACCAATGAAGAGTTGATGATTGCCCTGGATACTTTGGATATTATTCAGAAGGGTTAAGGAGTTTTCCTTGACAAAGAAAATCCAGCAAACTATAATAATGGTTGTGTATTGGAGTGGTCATTGTGCATATTAATGTCGCTCAAATTCGCCGTGATGAAAATGGAACTGCTCATTTTGATTTAAAGGAAGATTTTTCGGCCTTTGAGTCTGAACTTGAGGGGGTAGATTTTGTCGCTCCTGTACACGTTCAACTTCAGGTGAACAACACGGGAAAATCCTTGATTGTTAATGGGTCGATTGAGACTGAGCTTAAAGCTCAGTGCGGTCTCTGTCTCGAACCTTTTCACTATCAGATCCATCAGGATTATGAGGATGAATGGGTCTTTGCTCCTCAAGCTACAGAAGAGCAATTGGAGACGGCGCTGGTGTTCCATAAGGATGAGATCGATCTCACCGAGCGTATTCTTGAGCAAATCGTGTTGGCTTTGCCAATGAGGTTTATCTGTTCTTCTGAGTGCAAAGGGTTGTGTCCTGTTTGCGGTGTGAATCTTAATGAAAAATCTTGTGAGTGTAGCCAAGACAAGATTGATCCACGTTTTGCAGCCTTGGCCAACTGGCCTCGTGAAGATTGATTATTCGAAAGTTTAAAGGGGGTGTAATCAATGGGTGTTGCTCAACATCGCCAATCCAAATCCAGAGTACGTAAACGCCGGGCTATGTGGAAGTTAACTGCACCAAACCACATCGAATGCCCCCAATGCCATAAACCAAAACTGTCTCATCATGTTTGCCCAAGCTGCGGTTATTATAAAGCCAAAGAAGTTATTTCCATGGGTGAATAAGGTCAAGAGAAAGAAGCCGGAAGGGCTTCTTTTTTTATTTCAAAGTACCCCTAAATTAGCCCTTTTATCCCCAATGCTGAAATCATAAAATTCTTGCAATTACTGCATTTCACTGGTAAACTTGATCTTAGCAAGCATGGATAGCTCCCCAAAAATCATTATCTTAACGGACGTGTCGGATCGACTCCGACCACTCGCACCAATACAATTATAGCAACGGTTTGAACGGTTTATTCTTCGTTTGAGCCGTTTTTTATTGAGATGTGATGATTCTTTTGACGACGAGCCCCATGGAAGAGATTTCCGATTTATTGGAGTATCGGGAGGTTAGGCGGCTTAATGAAAATTATAAGTGACAAAATTCGAACAAGGCGGGATTTTGCTTTTTATGTTTTTAAGAAAGCATCTTTTCAATCACTTTTGCGTTTTGCAGATATAATTTTAGAAATAGTTGGTTTTATAATGCTAATAATAGGACTGCCAGTAGCTATTATCAGCACGCAGCTCGTTTGTAGTGTTTTAGGTGCGGTAATCTTTTTTATTGGTCTAATATTGAACATAATTAAATATGGAAAATATTCTAAGTATGAACTCAAAAGAACGAATGCATTTGATATAACAAAAATCATACAGTGTGAATCTGAATTTTCATCTGATAAAGGAACTGTGGAATTCACTCGAGAAGAATTAATCCTTAGCGAAAATAGCGAAGGCAAGAAAGATATAGATTGGATATTTATGTCACATGAATTAAATAAATATCTTTGCGATACGTCTTATACATTGAAATTAGAAGATCAAAAAGATGATTCTGTAAAAAAAGAGCAAATCACTAGGCTCATTAAAGGACATTGGGATACTCTGTCTCGTTATCTTATACATAAGGCGACAGAAGCATTTAAAAATGGTAAAGCTTTTTATAATGAAGATAAATTATGTATGGCTGATGGCTTCAGCCTGAATAGCGATGCTCACGTACTGAAGATAAATTGTTCAAAAGGAGGCTACTACGATTCCTATCTAACAAACAATATATATGAGCACCGTTTACGTGATAAGAATGGTGATAAGAAAAGTATAGCATATGCATCAGAAGCGTTCAGCCAAATGCGACCTTATTCAAAAAAAGGTGATAAATATAATAAGGCGGACATTAGTGAAAGTGATACTTTGAGAGCTTATAGAAACACTCTGTTAAATAATGAGTTTGGCGTATCAACAATTGCTATTACGAGAGATAATTATATTTTTCAATTAATCCAATCTGACAGAGCTCAGTCAAGTGGGCAGCTTATCGTCCCTTCTGGAAGTGGCTCGTGCGATTATGATGATATTTGTGGAGATGACTTTAGAAAGACCATAACCTATGCAATGCAGCGAGAATTGTGGGAAGAAACCGGCTTCAAATGTCCAAGAAAACAGAAGCGCCAAAGAATTGAGAAATTCGGCGAAACACATGTCATTGGCTTCTTCAGATGGCTCAAAAGAAATGGGAAGCCGGAGATGCTGGGCATTTCTTACATAGATGTCAATTACAACGATATAAAACCCAATGCGGCTGAGGTAAAAAAAGAAGCGGTTTTGGTAGACAGAATTCGTACTATTGACGATTTAAAGGAGTATCTGAAAAGAATAAAAGCCCAAACACATCCAATCGGATATAATGATTATGATGGCGTATCTGTGCCACTTTTGGCCTTGGTTATAGCGCTTGAGGAATTATTAAAGGATACTGAGATGGCATTGAAAGTTGCAAATGTTCTACGTTTGCAAGTATGATATCTTAACTATCAGTAAGAGAGATTGAGCGGGGGCAGAACGTATAATCCATCATTGGTTTCTGTCTAAGATTGTATGCTCCCTTAGAAAAGAGGTGCAGGCACAGAGGGCGATGTTCTCCAAATTGGATTTTAAGGCATAGTCGTTTGACTGTGCTTTTTTGCATTTTCTGTCGTTTTCTCCTAAATTTTAAAGGATCCTGATTCACAGAGGGCTTACTCCTTGTCATCAGAATCATCCTGATCTATAATATTAGTACCAGGTCGTAAAATAAGCAAAGTTGGTGGTATTATGACAAGACATCATAAACATGAACGCCATCAAGCGTTACGAGAGGAAATTGACAAGAATCCATTTTCGACAGATGAAGAGCTGGCCAGGCATTTTGGGGTAAGCGTCTCCACCATTCGCTTGGATCGGACGGAGCTCAGTATTCCTGAGCTGCGGGAACGGACCAAGGCTGTGGCTCATGAAGCTTATGACACCTTGAAGTCGTTAGGTGAAGCTGAGCTGGTTGGGGAGCTCCGGGGCCTCCATATTGGGGAATCAGGCTCCACCCTGCTCAAGATCGAAGAATCCATGGTTTTAAGCAAAGCACGGGTCACCCGGGGACATCATCTGTTCGCTCAGGCCAATTCTCTGGCCATTGCCCTGGTGGATGCGGAGATCGTGCTCACAGGGAGCGTGGATATGAAGTTCCTGCGTCCGGTCCGTTATGGAGAAACAGTCTTGGCTGAAGGAAAAGTCCTGCGCCGCAAAGGGAATAAATACTGGGTGGAGATTACAGCCCATGTCAACCAGGATCTTGTTTTGACCGGGACCTGGGTAGTGTTTGCCGTGGAAAAGCCCTTGGAAGTGTAAGAAGGGGGAGTTAATGTGATGAGAATCGCTGTAGACGCCATGGGAGGGGATCATGCCCCGGCCGAGATCGTCAAAGGAGCATTGCGCAGTATTGAACAGTTTGATATAGAGGTCATTTTGGTCGGGCAGCCGGAGCGTATCAAAGAATTTCTGCCTCAGGGTGAAGTGCCGGCCAGGGTGCGCATCAAAGAAGCCACTGAGGTGGTGGAGATGGATGAGCATCCGGCTCAGGCCGTGCGCAGGAAAAAGGATTCCTCCATCGTGGTGGCCACCCGTTTGGTGAAAGAAGGAGAAGCGGACGCCCTGGTCAGCGCGGGAAGCACTGGGGCCCAAATGGCTGCCTCCTTGCTTGGTTTAGGCCGGATCAAGGGGATTGACCGCCCGGCCATCGTGACCGTGCTGCCCACCTTAGAAGGAGGAAAGCTCCTCCTTGATGTGGGGGCCAATCCCGATGCCAAACCGGAACATCTCCTCCAGTATGCCATGATGGGAAGCATTTATGCCGAGAGCATCCTGGGTATCCAAAACCCCAAAGTGGGGCTTTTAAATATCGGGACAGAAGAAACTAAAGGAAATGAACTGACTCAGGCCACCTATCCCCTTCTCCAAAAGGCTCCCTTGAACTTTATCGGCAATGTGGAAGGCCGGGCCATACCTTATGGTCAGGCGGCGGATGTGGTGGTCTGTGAAGGGTTTGTAGGCAATGTGGTGCTCAAGACCACCGAAGGGCTGGCAGGAGCTTTATTCCAGCTGATTAAGGAGAAGATAACCGCCACACCCCTGCGCAAACTGGGGGCTCTGGCGATTAAACCCGGCTTGAAAGAAATCGCCAAAATGATGGATTATGCGGAATACGGGGGAGCCCCCCTGCTGGGTGTGAATGGCATCAGCATCATTTCCCATGGCAGTTCCAACGAGAAAGCCATATTTAATGCCATCCGCGTCGCTAAAGAATGTGTGGAGAGCGGTTTCATTGAGGAGATTAAAAAAGAGCTGCCGCGATTTACCGCTGCACAGGAGTAGACTGTGATCGATTACTGTACTTAAGAAAGAAGGAAGCAGCATGGTTAGTGTTGGAATCGTGGGCACAGGTTCCTATGTACCCGATAAGGTTTTGACGAATTTTGATCTGGAGCAGATGGTGGACACCAATGATCAATGGATAGTGAGCAGGACGGGGATTAAGGAACGGCACATCGCAGCTCCTGAGACTCCGGTATCCGAGCTTTGCTACCAGGCGGCTTTGCGGGCCTTAGAAGATGCCAAACTCGCTCCGGAAGAGCTGGATTTAGTGATTGTCGCCACCATAACCCCTGATTTTGTTTTTCCGGCCACAGCTTGCCTGGTGGCGGAACGCCTGGGAGCCAAAAAGGCGGCCGGTTTTGACCTGCAGGCCGCCTGCACGGGATTTTTATACGGAGTAGCCACTGCGGCTCAATTCATCGCTACCGGTATCTATAAAAATGCCCTGGTGATTGGCGGGGAAACCTTAAGCAAGATCTTAAACTGGGAAGACCGGGGGACCTGCATCCTGTTTGGAGACGGCGCCGGTGCGGCAGTTCTGCAGCCGGTGGAAGAGGGGTACGGATTCCTGGGCTATGACCTGGGTATGGATGGTGCGGGGGGCAGCCTTTTGACCATGCCGGGAGGGGGCTCCATGCACCCTGCTTCCGCAGAAACCGTGGCCAAGAAAATGCACACCATCCAGATGGCCGGCAGTGAAGTGTTCAAATTCGCCGTCCGCATTATGGGGGAGACCGCCTTAAAAGCGCTGGACAAGGCAGGTTTAGGGATCGGAGATGTGGATTGCCTTATTCCCCATCAGGCCAACACCCGCATTGTGGATGCGGCAGTCAAACGGCTGGGGATTGATGCCGGGAAAGTCGTGGTCAATCTGGACCGCTATGGGAATATGTCGGCGGCTTCCATCCCGGTGGCCCTGGATGAAGCAGCACGGAGCGGACGTTTAAACTATGGAGACATTATGGTGATGGTGGGCTTTGGCGGAGGCTTAACCTGGGGAGCCGCTGTTGTGAAGTGGTCCAAGAGAGGGGTTTAGTGAATGATTAAAACGAAACTTTGTGATCTCATCGGCATTGAGTATCCTATTTTTCAAGGAGGTATGGCTTGGACTGCTACCGGTGAACTGGCGGCCGCGGTGTCGGAAGCAGGAGGCTTAGGCATTATCGGCGCCGGCCAGGCTCCGGCGGATTGGCTGCGCCAGGAAATTCATAAGATTAAAAAGGTAACTAATAAACCTTATGGTGTCAATGTCATGCTCATGTCTCCCTTTGTCGAGGATGTGATGCAAGTGATTGTGGAGGAAAGGGTTCCCGTCATTACTACAGGGGCGGGCAATCCGGGAAAATACATCCCCATGCTCAAAGAGGTGGGGACGAAGATCATTCCGGTAGTGGCTTCGGTGGCTTTGGCCAGACGTTTGGAAAAAGCCGGGGTGGACGCTCTGATCGCTGAAGGGATGGAATCCGGCGGCCATATCGGTGAAATCAGCACCTTGCCTTTGGTGCCCCAGGTGGTGGATGCGGTAAGTATTCCTGTGATTGCCGCCGGGGGGATTTATGATGGACGGGGAATGGTGGCAGCCCTGGCTTTAGGGGCAGAGGGTGTACAAATGGGAACCCGCTTCATGTGTGCTGAAGAGTGCACCATTTCCTCTAAGGTTAAAGAAATGATCCTCAAGGCCAAGGATCGGGACACCGTGGTGACGGGACGCTCCACAGGCCATCCTGTCCGCTGCCTGGGCAATAAACTGACCAGGGAGTTCGAGCAGCTGGAGAAAGAGGGAACCGATCCGGAAGTCCTGGAAAAAATGGGTGCAGGCAAACTGCGTCTGGCCATGGTGGAAGGAGATACCCAAAATGGCTCCGTGATGTCCGGGCAAATCGCCGGAGCGGTCCAGAAGATCGAACCGGCGGCGGTTATCATTCAGGACGTGATGCAAGGGGCTGAGCGGGAGCTGGCCCGGCTCAGTCAGCGCTTCGGCAGATAGGGGAAAGGAGCAACGGATTTGGCCAAAATAGCATGCATTTTCCCCGGTCAGGGCTCCCAATACGTAGGCATGGGTAAAGAACTTTTTGCCACCGGCTGGGGCCAGGAAGTGCTGACGACTGGACAGCGTGTTCTTGGGGAAGAATTGATAAGGATCCTCCTGGAAGGACCGGAGGAGGAATTGAAAAAAACCACCTATACTCAGCCCGCCATTTTGTTGACCAGTATGGCGGCTTGGCGGGGACTGCAGGAGGCCGGGATTCGCCCCGATTACTTGGCCGGCCATAGTCTGGGTGAGTATTCGGCCTATACCGCGGCCGGGAGTATTTCCCTTGAGGAAGCCTTAAGGGTGGTGCGTCGCCGGGGAGAACTGATGCAGGCGGCTGTTCCCGAGGGCCAGGGTGCCATGGCTGCCATTCTCGGCTTGGAGAATGCCAAGGTGGAGGAAGCCTGCCGCCAAGCACGGGAAGAAGGCGGTTGGATCGTTGGCCCGGCCAATTATAATTCTCCGGGGCAGGTTGTGATCTCCGGCGAGACCGATGGCGTGCAGAAAGCCTGCCACTATGCTAAAGAGCTGGGGGCGAAGCGAGCCCTGCCCTTGGCAGTCAGCGGCCCCTTTCACTCTCCCTTGATGGCGGAAGCCGGCAAGGAGCTGCGTCAGGTGCTGGCAGCCGTGGCTTGGCAGGACCCCAATGTTCCTGTGATTGCCAACATTGATGCCCAAGAAGTCAGGGAAGGCAGCATGATTGTGGAGAGTCTGGTGCGGCAAGTCAGCGGGGCCGTGCTTTGGGAGCAATCCATCCGCCTCTTGGGCGAGCAAGGGGTTGACACCTTTATTGAGCTGGGTCCGGGGAAGGTTTTAACAGGATTGGTTAAGAAAATTCTTCCCGGTGCGACCCTGATTAATGTAGAAGATTCTTCTTCTTTAGGAAAAGCTACTTGCATATTTAAAGGAGAGTAGATAAAATGTTGCTGAATAATAGCGTAGCCATTGTCACCGGAGGAAGTCGCGGCATTGGACGTGCCATTGCCTTGGAACTGGCCCGTGCCGGGGCTAAAGTGGTGGTGAACTATGCCGGACATGGGGAAAAGGCGGAAGAGACTCTGAGCCTCATTCAGGAAGCGGGCGGAGAGGCTTTGGCAGTTCAGGCTGATGTCAGCCAGGTTGAAGATGTGGAACGGCTGATTCAGACCACCCTTAAAACCTATGGCAAGATCGATATTCTGGTCAATAATGCCGGAATTACCCGCGACACCCTGCTGCTGCGTATGAAGGAAACGGATTGGGATGCGGTACTGGATACCAATCTCAAAGGGGTTTTCTTATGCACGAAGGCGGTCAGCAAGTCCATGATGAAGCAACGCTCCGGAGTGATTATCAATATCTCCTCTGTGGTCGGTATTACCGGCAATGCAGGACAAGCAAATTACTCAGCGGCCAAAGCGGGAATCATTGGCTTTACCAAATCCATTGCCAAGGAGCTGGGCTCCCGTGGCATCCGGGTCAATGCAGTGGCTCCGGGGTATATTTCTACAGATATGACGGAATCCTTAGGAGAAGAGGTCCGGGAGCAGGTCATGACCCAGATTCCTCTGGGCAGAATGGGTCAGCCTGAGGATATAGCCAGGACGGTCGTCTTTTTGGCTTCACCGGCCGCTTCCTACATCACTGGGCAAACTTTAGCCGTAGACGGCGGCATGGCTATGTAATAGTTTCAGCGAACCTTGAGAGGAGGTGAACAGGCAGCATGAGCGTTTTTGACAAAGTGAAATCAATCGTAGTGGATCAACTTGGGGTAGAAGAAGATGAAATTACATTAGAAACCACCTTCGCAGATCTGAATGCGGATTCCCTGGATATCGTTGAACTTATTATGGCTCTTGAAGAAGAATTTGATCTCGATATTCCGGATGAGGATGCAGAGAAAATTCGTAATGTCGGTGATGCAGTAAATTACATCAAGGAAAACCAATAAGACTCAAGGTCCCCTAAGTACATAGAGAGTCCCGTAGAATACTGCGGGACTTTCTTTAAAGCTCTCTTCCTGCCAATTCCCAAGGGTGAGTCAGAAGCTGATTTTAGTATCAGGTCCTAATTTTCTGTCCCGGGGACAGCCTTGCCCTTGGCATTGAGAAGGTTAATATACGGAATGAAATGAAGCGACTATGTGGAAAATATCGGTATCATAATGCTTTGGATTTGAATGGAGGAACTTAAGTGAAAATTCCAGAACTCCGCATCGCCCATCATATAGCTAAGATGCCTGTAATTCAAGGAGGAATGGCGGTTAGAATATCCATGGCTCCTTTAGCAGCGGCCGTTGCTGAGGAAGGTGGAATCGGCTTGATTGCCGGAAGTGGTTTGAGCGTTGAAGAATTAAAGCAGGAAATCAGAGAAGCCAGGAAGCGCACCAAGGGGATTATCGGGGTGAACATCATGTTTGCGGTGCGTGAGTTTGCTCAGCTTGTCAAAGCAGCCTTTGATGAAAAGATTGACCTGCTGGTTTCCGGGGCAGGTTTTTCCAGAGATATGTTCACCTGGGGCCAGGAAGCGGGAATCCCTGTGGTGCCCATCGTGTCTTCCGCCAAGCTGGCCCGCTTATCCGAAAAGCTCGGTGCGGCGGCGGTGATTGTGGAAGGACATGAAGCGGGCGGACATTTAGGGACCGAACGCCCCATGCGGGAGATTCTGCCTGAGGTTAAGGAAGCTGTAAAGATCCCCGTTATTGGCGCGGGGGGAGTCATGGATGGCCAAGATGTGGCGGAGGTTCTGCGCTTAGGGGCTGACGGAGTACAGATGGGCACCCGTTTCGCCCTCAGTACCGAGAGCAGCGCCGCTCCGGAATGGAAGCAGCATCTCCTTGATGCTCAGGCAGAGGATATGGTCATTGTCCATAGCCCCGTGGGTCTGCCGGGGCGGGGCATCCGCAATCCCTTTACCGAGGCCTTGGCGGCAGGGAAGAATGTCCGGCGGATCGGCTGCGACCAATGCCTCAAGCATTGTGAGCGGAATTTTTGCATCATGGAGCGCCTGATCAAGGCTCAGCAAGGGGATATGAAAGAAGGCCTTGTCTTCTCAGGAGCTCATTATTCCCGCATCAAAAAAGTTTTATCGGTCCATGAGATCTTTGAAGATATTCGTGAACAAATACTCCGGGCCTAGACAAGGATTGAGCTACTTTACTGACAGTGGGATTAAAGGAGGATAAAGATGGAAAAGCAACGAGCGGTTATTACAGGAATGGGTGTGGTATCCCCGGTTGGGAGTAACCTGGAAACATTCTGGAACAGCTTAATTACCGGACAATCAGGGATAGATTTTGTCACTCGTTTTGATGTGGGGGATATGCCCACGAAAGTAGCGGGGGAGATTAAGGATTTTGAGCCTACGGATTGGCTGGATCGTAAAGAAAGCCGCCATATGGATCGCTTTACCCAGTTGGCTATGGCTGCGGCTAAAATGGCCGTCCAGGATTCCGGGTTAAATCTGGACCAGGTCAATAAGGAAAGGGCCAGCTGTATTGTGGGAACCGGAGTGGGCGGGGTCACCACCCTGGAACAGCAGAAAGAAGTCCTCATGAATAAAGGGCCGGGAAGAATCAGCCCCTTCTTTATTCCTATGCTGATCTCCAATATGGCTGCCGGTCATATTTCCCTTGAATTCGGCCTTCAGGGCTCCAGCTTAAGTGTGGCCACCGCCTGCGCCTCGGCTACCAATGCCATCGGTGAGGCCATGCGCCTGATCGAGCACGGCTATGCCGATGTAGTGCTTTGCGGCGGCACGGAAGCCCCTATTGTACCTTTGGCCTTTGCGGGTTTTTGCGCCATGAAAGCCATGTCCACGGAGAAGGAAAATCCCCGGGAAGCCTGCCGTCCTTTCGACGCCAGAAGGTCGGGGTTTGTCATGGGTGAAGGAGCGGGAATCCTCGTTCTGGAATCCCTGGAGCATGCCCAAAAGCGGCAGGCCAGGATTTACGCTGAGCTTTCCGGATATGGCAGCACCTGTGACGCCTATCATATCACCTCTCCGGCGCCGGGAGGAGCAGGAGCCATCCAATCCATGCAGGCGGCCTTGACAGGAGCTGAGGTGCGGCCGGAAGAAGTGGATTATATCAACGCCCATGGCACAGGAACCAATGCCAACGACTCGGCGGAGACGGCGGCGATTAAAGCCCTCTTCGGGGAAGCGGCGCAAAAAGTGGCCATCAGCTCCACCAAGTCCATGACCGGGCATCTCTTAGGAGCGGCAGGAGCTATCGAAGCCATCGCCTGCGCTTTAACCATTAAGAATAGCATGATTCCACCCACCATAAACTATGGAGAGCCTGACCCGGAATGCGATTTGGATTATGTTCCCAATGCCGCCCGGCCAAAAGAAGTTCAAGTTGCTTTATCAAATACCTTTGGTTTTGGAGGACATAATGCTACAATTGTATTAAAACGTTATTAGGTGAGTAAGGAGTATGAGCGGTGGAAAAAAAACATCAGGGTACAGCAAAAACAACTAAGCATAATCTGCAGGGGAATAAACGTCATAAGTATCATGCCGATACTTTGCAGCGGATTCCTACAGGAATAGGTTTAGCGAAACGGTTGGAGTTGGATGATCCCCCCAATCGCTTGTTCACGACTGCTTTAACCCACCCCTCGTATTTGTTTGAGAATCCCCAATCCGGTCTGGAGAACAACCAAAGGCTGGAGTTTCTGGGTGACGCCATTCTGGATTTTGTGGTAGCGGAGTATCTTTACCTGAGTTATCCGGAGCGGCCTGAAGGTGAATTGACGAAGATGCGGGCGGCGGTGGTCAACGAGAGCACCTTAGCCCGCACTGCCAAGAAGATTCGGCTGGGGGAAGAATTGCTTCTGGGTAAAGGTGAACAGGTCTCAGGGGGCAGGGAAAGGCCTTCCATCTTAGCCGATGCCTGGGAGGCTATCGTGGGGGCTGTCTATTTGCAGTATGGCTTCCAAGAGGCGAGGAGAGTGGTTCTGACCTTGCTGAAGGAAGAAATTGCCGAAGTAGCCCAAGGCAACTACGGCGATTATAAGACCATGCTCCAGGAAAAAGCCCAGCGGGAAGAGACGGAAGTCACTTATCGTATCCTGGCCGAGGAAGGCCCGGATCATAATAAGCGCTTTACAGCCGGGGTATTCCTCCAGGGAAATCTGCGGGGCAAGGGCATCGGACGGACCAAAAAGGAAGCAGAACAACGGGCAGCCCAACAAGTGTTAGATGAGTTTGGGGGGGAGAACAATGGCTAAAGCCGATACTCTCCCTGTTTTCTTGAAATCCATTACAATCCAAGGGTTTAAGTCCTTTGCGGACAAAGTGAAGCTGGAATTAGGGCAGGGCTTGAGTGTGGTAGTGGGGCCCAATGGGAGCGGCAAAAGCAATGTGGCCGATGCCATCCGCTGGGTTCTGGGGGAACAGAGCGCCAAAAACCTCAGGGGCAGCAAGATGGAGGATGTCATTTTCTCCGGCAGCAGTGTGCGGCGCCCGGTGGGGATGGCCGAGGTTTCCTTATTTTTTGATAACTCCACGGGGATTTTTCCCCTGGAGTATCAGGAAGTGATCATCACCCGCAGAGTCTATCGGGACGGAGAGGGACAATATTTTATCAACCGCTCCTCCTGCCGCCTTAAGGATATCCATGAACTTTTTATGGATACCGGTGCGGGCAAAGAAGGGTTTTCCATTATTGGTCAAGGCCGGGTCGAGGAGATTCTCAATCTGCGCTCCGAAGAACGGCGCACCTTGATCGAAGAAGCTTCAGGAATAACCAAATACCGCATGCGCAAACGGGAAGCACTTAAGCGTTTGGATGAAACGGAACATAATTTAGAGCGGATCAGGGATATCCTGGCCGAGATCGAAGGGCAATTAGGACCTTTGGAAGAGCAAGCCACCATAGCCAGGGAAGCTGTGGAGCTGACCACAGAACAAAAAGCCCTGGAGATCGAGATGGTGGCCTTTGATTTAAAAGAGGTGCGCCATAAGCTGACTTCCTCCGTTCAGGAAACGGAAGAACTTCAGTCGGCCATCGCCGCGGCAGTAGCGGATCTAAGCCAGAAGGAAAGCGGCATCCTCAGCAACAAAGTGAAGCTCAATCTTCTGGATGAGCAGATCCAGAAGCAGCAGGAAACCACCTACCAATTGGATCAAGCAGTCAACCAAATCGTTCAGGAGTTGCGGCTCCGCCAGGAGCGGGAAGGCTACCTCGGCGAGCAGATTAATCGTGTCACCACGGAGCTCTCCAATCATGAGGAGAAGGTTCGCCAGAGTACAGAACAGCTCAGAGCCTTAGAGGACAGAAAAGCCCTCTTACATAAGACTCTGGACCAGGCTAATCAGGCTTTGGCGGCGGATGAACAACGCTTGGTCGAGGCTAAAGCCAGGAATGGCTTAGAGGAAATTGAAATCCTCAGGGGCAGTCTCTCCCATCTGCAGAGCAAGCTGGCCGAGTCCAGCGCAGAATTAAACCGCCTTACCCATCAGTTGGCTACCCTGAATTCAACCCATGAGCAATTGATTAAAGAAAAAAA